>JASNZF010000003.1:0-591467 GCA_048499805.1 Gemmatimonadales bacterium
GGTTGGGGGGCTAGGGGCTGGGGGCTGGGGGCTGGGGGTGTCGGGTGTCGGGTGCCGGGCCCCCCCGCCCCCCCCCCCCGCGGACCCGCGGACCCGCTGACCCCCTGACCCGCCACCCGCTGCCCCGCCGCCCCGCTGCCCCCCTGCCCCCCCCCCCCACCATGCCCTCCCTCTTCGGCTGGATCCTGCTGGCCTGGCTGCTCTTCGTCCTGCCGCGCGGCGCGCTCCGCAGCGCGCAGGTGTACCGGCGCGCCGCGGCCTCGGGCTCCGATGCCACACTTCCCAGCCGGAGCAAACTGTTCCTGGGGACGATGTTCGTCCTGGCGATCACCTTCGTCCAGGCGTGGATGGTGGCTGGCGACTACGGCTGGGAGCTGTTCAGCCTTCCGCGGCTGGGCCCGCGCGAGTTCACCGCCGGGCTGGGCGCCCTCCTGGTCATGCTCGGCTTGCGCCAGATCAGCTACCTGGTTCGCTCGCCCGCCGAACGGCAGGCCATGGTGGTGCGCAAGCTGCTGCCGCAGACCCGGGGAGAGTGGGCGCTGTACGTGGTCACCGCGCTCTCGGCCGGGGTGGCGGAGGAGGCCGCGTATCGCGGCGCGCTCATGAGCGTCCTGATCGGCATGACCGGGCTGCCGTGGCTGGCGGTGCTGGTGAGCGCGGTGGCCTTTGCCGTGGCGCACGCGCTGCAGGGATGGAAGAGCGCGATCGTGATCTTCCTCATGGCGCTCACCATGCATGCCCTGGTCTTCCTGACCGGCACCCTGGTGGTGGCGATGACGGTGCATGCGGGGTATGACCTGCTGGCTGGGGTGTTGGGGGAGCGAGAAGCGAGAAGGGAGAAGCGAGAAGCTGTTGAGGGTCAGGGGGTAGGGGCTGGGGGCTAGGGGCTAGGGGCTAGGGACTAGGGACTAGGGACTAGGGAATGGGGAATGGGTGGCGGGTGGCGGGTGGCGGGTGGCGGAGGCATGTGGTGGGGTGGTGCGCTTGCGCAGGTGCAAGGTGTCATCCCGAGGAGCCCCGCAGGGGTGACGAGGGATCTGGCGCGGCGATGAGCGGGGCCAGGCGTCCGACGACTTGGCCTGCTGCCCAAGGGTAGGCTCCCTCGCTTCGCCCGGGGCGACATCCCAGGGTATGTTGTGATCCTATCCTCCGCTCGCCTTCTGCCTTGCCACTCTTTCGCCGGTCGCCGATGGACCTGCCGAGCCACCCACAGACGGGAACCGTACCATTCCGCGAAGCCACCCGCGCCTGGGCGCGGGTGGCGGCCCACAGCTTTGGCGGTCCTGCCGGCCAGATCGCGGTGATCCACCGCGTGGTGGTGGACGAGAAGAAGTGGCTGGACGAGGAGCAGTTCCTGCATGCGCTGGGCTACTGCATGCTGCTGCCGGGTCCCGAGGCGCAGCAGCTGGCCACCTATGTCGGCTGGCTCCTGCATGGCACGCGGGGTGGGCTGGTGGCGGGACTGCTGTTCATCCTGCCGGGATTCCTGTCGATCCTCGCGCTGAGCATCCTCTACGCCACCTTCGGGCACCTGGGGCTCGTCGCGGCGGTCTTCTTCGGGCTCAAGCCGGCGGTGCTGGCCATCGTGCTCGAGGCGCTGGCACGCCTCAAGTCACGGGCGCTCCCCACGTCGGCGTCGAAGTGGATCGCTGCGGCAGCCTTCGTGGCGATCTTCGTGTTTCGGGTGCCGTTCCCATGGATCATCCTCGCCGCCGGGCTCCTCGGGTACCTGCTGCACCGCTTGCCCACCACGGCGGAGCCCACCGTCGAGTCGCGCGGGACGGTGCCTTCGTTCGGGCGGTTGGCCCGCACGGTCGGGGTCTGGCTGCTGATCTGGCTGGCGCCGGTGGCCGGGCTCCTGGCCGCACTCGGTCCCGAGCACGTGCTGGTGCGGGAGGCGGCGTTCTTCAGCAAGACGGCGGTGGTGACCTTTGGCGGCGCCTACGCCGTGCTCGCCTACCTGGCGCAGCAGGCGGTGGAGGTGTTCGGCTGGCTGACGCCCGGCGAAATGCTCGACGGGCTGGGCCTGGCAGAGACGACGCCGGGCCCGCTGATCATGGTGGTGCAGTTCGTCGGATACCTCGCCGCGAGCCGGGAGATGGGGATCGCCCCGATCCTGGGCGGGATCGCCGGGTCGGTGGTGACGACCTGGGTGACCTTCGCGCCGTGCTTCCTGTTCATCTTTGCCGGCGCGCCGTACGTGGAGTGGCTGCGCGGCCACCGGGCCCTGAGTGCGGCGATGAGCGGGATCATGGCGGCGGTGGCGGGGGTGGTGCTCAACCTGGCCGTGTGGTTCGCACTGCACGTGGTGTTTGGCACGGTCGGCACGCGCGAGGTGGGGCCGGCGCGGTTCTGGGTGCCGGAGCTGGCCACGCTGAACGTTGCCGCGCTGCTGATCGCCATCGCCGCCGCGATTGCGGTGTTCCGGTACCGGGTGGGGATGGTTGCGGTGCTGGGGGGAGGGGCGGTGCTCGGGGTGGTGGGGTGGGGATTGGGGGTTGGGGGCTAGGGGCTTGGGATGCCGGGTGCCGGGTGTCGGGTGTCAGGTATCAGGTATCAGGTATCGGTGGTGAGGGGACAGCGCAGGGGCAGAATCTGTTCGGCCCACGAATTCATTCGGCGTTCGGTAGGTACGCGTGGTTGGTTTGGAGGAGAGCAGGATGATGCAAGCAGGAGTCCAGGAATCCCACGAGATTGTTCGGGGGACTGAGTCCGTAACCCAGGAGGAAGGAACATGAAGCGGGGATTCCTGGTTGTGGCACTGCTGTTGGCGCCCGCGGCGGCCGCGATGGCGCAGGGTCCGGGTGGCGATCGCGAGGGGGTTCGGCGCGCGGCGCTGGACTATATCGAGGGATTCTACGAGGGCGACTCGACCAAGCTGGTGCGGAGCGTCCACCCGGATGTGCACAAGATGGGATTCTCGCGGGGCCGGAATGCTGCGGGTTACCAGATGTCGCGGATGCCGTGGGCGGAATTCCTGGCGTTTGCCCGAAACGTGAAGGCGAGCGGCCGTACCCGGCCGGTCACCGATCCCCGTGAGGTCCAGCTCCTGGACGTGCTGGACCAGACCGCCGCAGTGAAGGTGACCGCCTACTGGGGAACCGACTACCTCCTGCTGGCCAAGTACGACGGGCGGTGGATGATCACCCAGGTGCTCTGGCAGACACCGCCAGCGGAGTGAGACGGGAGGAGGGTGAAGCAGGACGGGGCCTGGAAACAGTCGCCTGGCCCGGCGCGTAGGGGATGGAGTCCGCGGAGTCTCCCCTTCATTCGGCGAGGTTGTCGCATGACGATGCGTCGCGTGGTTCCGCTGCTTGCGGTGCTCTCCCTCTCCGCCGGCGCGCTCGAGGCGCAGGCGGCCCCCCGTGGCACTGCGGGGTCGTTTACGCTGGATGATTTCCAGGGCGGCGCCTGGATCCTGGGCCGATGGCGGGGCACGGGATTCGGCCGGCTGGCCTCGGTCGGCGAGTTCCACGAGGAGTACACCCTCGTCAACGACTCGACGGTGCTGATGCGCTCGTACGAGCGCGCGCCATTCGCCACGGCCACGGATTCCACCCGGTTTGAGTTCCGCAACGGCGCGATACTGGCTGTGCCCTCGCGGGGGTCCACCCGGACCGTCGCGCGCATCGCGGGGGACACGATCCAGTGGAACGGCAACGGGGTGCGCTACGTGCGGGTGGACGAGAACCTCTGGCGGGCGCTGATCCCGATGGCCGGGGCCGGGGCCGACACCTACTACGAGATGCGGAGAATCACCCCATGAGCCTGCGACCGCTGGGTATCACGGCCCTCCTGCTCCTCGCCGTGCCCCTGGGCGCTGCCGCGCAGTCGGACTCCGCCCAGGTCGTCGGGACCCTGGGTCGCATGTTGGGCGCGCTGTACTCCAAAGATGCCGCGGCACTGCGCGCCGAGATGGACTCGGCGGCCCGGATGACACTGCTCCGCCCGGCTCCTGGGGGCGGCGTCCGGGTGGTGGTCCTGACCGCTGACGAGTTCATCCAGGCCGCGATGTCGCCGACGGGCCCAGCGCTGGACGAGCCGATCCGGATCAAGTCGCTCACCCTGGATGGTGACCTCGCGACGGTGTGGGCAGAGTACCAGGTGCGCATCGACGGCGCCGTGTCCCACTGCGGCCATGATGCCTTTCACCTGGTACGCCGAGGCAGCGCCTGGCGGGTCCTCACGGTGGCCGACACCTTCCGGCGGGAGGGGTGCGGGCCGGCCTGGACGACCGCGACCATCGATCCCACCCGGCGCGCTCCTCCAGGTATGGAGCGGTAAGGCCCGGTGCGCGCGGCAGCCCGCTTATCTTTCGGGCACCACTCAACCAAGGATCCCTGATGGCTCTCTATACCTGTGCCAAGTGCGGCATGAGCGTCGGCACGATGACCTGCGGACATTGCGGCAAGGAGCTGGTCAATGACAGCCTCGGCAAGCCCGATGGCTCCAGCGTGATGATCGCCAAGTGCCCCGACGGGCACGGCAAGATCAAGTCGCCGATGTGCTGTGGCAGCGACATGACCTGCGAAGTGTGAAGCGAGAAGCGAGAAGCGAGAAGGGAGAAGTAGGAAGGGAGGGGTGAGCTCGGGGGCCGGACATGTCCGGCCCCCGCCATTTCCATTACCTTCGGCCCCGCTGCCCCGCTGCCCCGCTGCCCCGCTGCCCCGCCTGTTCGTGAGAGAATCCTGCCCGCGGCTTCACCACGGCTTCATGGAGCGTCCCGTAGCATTGCTTCATGACAGCCCGACTCACGATGGATGGCAACGAGGCCGTGGCATCGGTTGCCCACCGCACCAACGAAGTGATCGCGATCTACCCGATCACCCCCTCTTCTGGCATGGGGGAGCTGGCCGACGCCTGGTCGGCAGAGGGGCGGACCAACATCTGGGGCGGGGTGCCGCAGGTGGTGGAGATGCAGTCGGAGGGCGGTGCGGCCGGCGCGCTGCACGGAGCGCTCCAGGCCGGCTCGCTGGCGACGACGTTCACCGCCTCGCAGGGCCTGCTCTTGATGATCCCGACGCTGTACAAGCTGGCCGGCGAGCTCACGCCCACCTGCCTGCACGTGGCGGCCCGGACCATCGCCACCCATGCGCTGTCGATCTTCGGCGACCACTCCGATGTCATGGCGGTCCGCCAGACCGGCGTGGCCCTGCTGAGCTCGGCTTCGGTCCAGGAGGCGCACGACCTCGCCCTGGTTGGGCAGGCGGCGACCCTTCGTTCGCGGATCCCGTTCATTCACTTCTTCGATGGCTTCCGCACCTCCCACGAGTTGACCGGCATCGATCTGCTCAGCGACGACGACCTCCGGGTCCTGATGGACCCCGTCGCCATCGCCGCCCACCGCCAGCGCGGGCTGACCCCGGACCGCCCGGTATTGCGTGGCTCGGCCCAGAACCCGGATGTCTTCTTCCAGGCGCGTGAGGCCGCCAACCGCTACCACGATGCCGTTCCCGACCTGGTGCAGGAGGCGATGGACACCCTCGCCGAGCGCACCGGCCGCGGTTATCGCCTGTTCGACTATGCCGGGCATCCCGACGCGGAGCGGGTGATCGTCATCATGGGCTCCGGCGCGGAGACCGTGGAGGAGGCGGTGCGCTGGGCGGTGGCGCGCGGGGAGAAGGTCGGCGTGGTGAAGGTCCGTCTGTACCGTCCCTTCGATGTGCGCCGGTTCATCGCGGCGCTGCCGCCGAGCACCCGCGCCATCGCCGCGCTCGACCGCACCAAGGAGCCGGGCGCCGTCGGGGACCCGCTCTACCTCGACGTGGTGGCGGCCCTGCAGCAGGAGTGGGCGAAGGCGGTGAGCCCGTCGGAGTTGCCGCGGGTCATCGCGGGTCGGTATGGCCTGGCCTCGAAGGAGTTCACGCCGGCGATGGTGCTGGCGATCCTCGATGAACTCGACCTCGAGCGCCCCCGGCCGCAGTTCACGATCGGGATCGAGGACGACGTGACCGGGCTGTCGGTGCCCTGGGACCGGGACGTGACGGTCGAGCCGGCCGAGGTGGTGCAGGCGGTATTCTGGGGGCTGGGTTCCGACGGCACGGTGGGCGCCACCAAGAACACCGTGAAGATTCTGGGCGAGAGCACCGACCTGCATGCCCAGGGCTACTTCGTGTACGACTCGAAGAAGGCCGGTGCGGTGACGGTCTCCCACCTCCGCTTCGGGCCCCGCCCGATCCGGGCGCCCTGGCTGGTCGAGCAGGCGGCGTTCGTGGCCTGCCACCAGTTCGAGTTCCTCGATCGCTACGACGTGCTGGAAACGGCCGCTCCTGGCGCCACCCTGCTGCTCAATGCGCCCTATCCGGCCGACCAGGTGTGGGCGCACCTGAACCGGGAGGTGCAGGAGCGGATCACGGCGCTGGGCCTCACGGTCCACGCGATCGACGCGGTGGCGGTGGCGCGCGCGGCCGGGCTGGGCGGGCGGATCAACACGATCATGCAGACCTGCTTCTTCCAGTTGAGCGGCCTGTTGCCGGCGGAAGAGGCCAGCGCCCGGATCAAGGAGGCGATCACCGCCACGTACGGCAAGCGGGGCCCTGCGGTGGTGCAACGCAACCACGCCGCGGTGGACCTGGCGCTGGCAGCGCTGCACGCCGTCCCGGTGCCCGAAACCGCCACCTCGACGCGCCACCGCCCTCCCCCGGTGCCGGAGGAGGCCCCGGACTTCGTGCAGCGGGTCACGGGAGTGATGCTGGCCGGTCACGGCGACCGCCTGCCGGTGAGTGCGTTTCCTCCCGACGGGACCTGGCCGACCGCCACCTCACAATGGGAGAAGCGCAACCTGGCGGTCGAGATCCCGCAGTGGGATCCCGCCATCTGCATCCAGTGCAACTGGTGCGCCCTGGTCTGTCCGCACGCCGCCATCCGGGTCAAGGCGTACGACCCGGCGAAGCTGGTGCTGCCCCCGGAGGGGTTCCAGCAGGTGCCGTGGAAGGGCCCCGACCTCAAGGGCGCCGCCTACACGGTGCAGGTGGCGCCGGAGGACTGCACCGGCTGCCACCTCTGTGTCACGGTCTGCCCCGCCAAGGACAAGGGCAATCCACGGCACAAGGCGATCGACATGGTCCCGCAGCGACCGATCCGCGACCGCGAGCGGGCCAACTACGCGTTCTTCCTCAGCCTGCCCGAAGTGGACCGCGAAGCGGTGCACCGGCTCAACGCCAAGACCTCGCAGCTCTTCCTGCCGCTGCTCGAGTACTCCGGGGCCTGCGCCGGGTGCGGCGAGACGCCCTACCTCAAGCTGTTGACCCAGCTCTTCGGCGACCGGGCGCTGATCGCCAACGCCACCGGCTGCAGCTCGATCTACGGCGGGAACCTCCCGACCACCCCCTACACCGTGGACCGGACGGGCCGGGGGCCGGCCTGGGCCAACTCGCTCTTCGAGGACAACGCGGAGTTCGGGTTCGGGATGCGCCTCTCGGTGGACGCCCAGCGCGAGGAGGCCCGCGGGCTGGTGCAGGCACTCGGCGACGCGCTCGAGACCGAACTCGTGGCCCGGCTGCTGGGCGAGGAGGATCGCTCCGCCGCCGGGATCGGCCGGGCGCGCGCCGCGGTGCAGCAGCTCAAGGAGCGCTGCCGGTCGATCGAGACCGGCGCCTCGCTGCGGCTCCTGGACCTCGCGGATGCACTGGTGCCCCGGAGCGTCTGGCTGGTGGGCGGTGACGGGTGGGCCTACGATATCGGGTTCGGCGGCCTCGACCATGTCCTGGCGCAGGACCGTGACGTGAACGTGCTGGTGCTCGACACCGAGGTGTACTCCAACACCGGCGGCCAGCAGTCCAAGGCGACACCCCTCGGCGCCATTGCCAAGTTCGCGATGGCGGGGAAGGGGATTGGCAAGAAGGACCTGGGGATGATCGCGATGACGTACGGTCACGTCTACGTGGCCCGGGTGGCGTTCGGCGCCGACATGAACCAGGTCGTCCGGGCGTTCCAGGAGGCGGAGGCGTACCCGGGACCGTCGCTGATCATCGCCTACAGCCCGTGCATCGCGCACGGCTATGACCTGCGGCAGGGGGTGGAGCAGCAGAAGCTCGCGGTTGCCTCCGGCGTGTGGCCGCTCTATCGGTTCGATCCCCGCCGGTGGGACGCCCAGCAGCCGCCACTGCAACTCGACTCGAAGCCCCCGAGCATCCGGGTGGAGGAGTATCACCGCAACGAGTCCCGCTTCCGGTTCGCCGGCAAGGCCGACCCGGAGCGGTTCCGGCGGCTCGCCGCGGCCGCCGAGGCGGACGCCGGCCGTCGCTGGGAGGTCTACCAGTACCTGGCAGGTCTCGGGGCCCCGGCCGAGACGGCTCCCGCACCCGATGCCGCGAGCGGCGGGGAGGTGGTCCCATGATGGAGACACGCTACCTTGGCCTGACCCTGCCGCACCCGTTCATGGTGGGAGCGTCGCCGCTGGTGGACGACCTCGGCCTGGTGCGGGAGCTGGAGGATGTCGGCAGCGCCGCCATCGTGATGCATTCCCTGTACGAGGAGCAGCTGACCGGGGAGTCGATGGCGGCGCACCGGCAGCTGGACCAGCCGGCCGAGTCGTTCGCCGAGGCGACCAGCTACCTGCCGGAACTGCCGGACTTCGCGCTGGGTCCCGACGAGTACCTCGAGCAGATCTTCAAGATCCGCGCGGCGGTGGCCATCCCGGTCATCGGGTCGCTCAACGGGGTGACGCCGGGCGGATGGCTGGAGTACGCCCGGCTGATCGAGCAGGCGGGGGCCAGCGCGCTGGAGGTGAACCTGTATGGCGTCCCGACGGACCCGCTGACCATGGGGTGGGACATCGAGGAGCAGGCGGTCGAGGTGGTCCGCCTGGTGACCAGCTCCGTCGCGATTCCGGTGGCCGTCAAGCTCTCGCCGTTCTATTCGGCGCTGGCCCACCTCGCCACCCGCCTCGAGGCGGCGGGGGCCCAGGGGATGGTCCTGTTCAACCGCTTCTACCAGGCCGACATCGACACCGAGGCGCTGGACGTGCGTCCGGCGCTGGCACTGAGCCGTCCCGACGAGCTGTTGCTGCGGCTGCGGTGGCTGGCCATCCTCTCGGGACAGACCCCCGCCAGCCTCGCAGTGAGTGGCGGCATCCACAGCGGGCACGACGCTGTCAAGGCGGTCATGGCGGGGGCGGACGTGGTCCAGGTTGTCTCAGCGGTGCTGCGGCACGGTCCCAAGCGGCTGGCGGAGATCCGGCGGGAATTCGAAACCTGGGTGGAAGAACACGAGTACGCCGCGCTGGCGCAGCTCCGGGGGAGCATGAACCTGAAGCGATGCCCGGATCCCCGGGCGTTCGAGCGGGCCAGCTATTTGCGGGTGTTGCAGGGGTGGAGGGCGTGAGGGGAGGGAGAAGGGAGAAGGTGGGGATGGGGGTGAGAGGTAAGAGGTGAGAGGTGAGAGGTGAGAGGTGAGAGGTGAGAGGAAGAAGCTTGCCCGGCGCAGCCCTCTCGCGCTGGGCCGGCCCGAGGCAGCACGGCTCGCCCATCACGCCCCTTCCTCTTACCTCTCACCTCTTACCTCTTACCTCTCACCTTCTACTTCTCGCTTCTCCCTTCCAGTCTCGCCGCCATCGTCTCCAGCCGCCCGGCCCAGTACACCTTCCGCTCGGCGACCGCGTCCTTGTCGGGCAACCTGGTGTGGGTCACCTGCACCGAGGACTTGGCGTCTCCCTTGGCGGTGAACCAGCATTCCACGGAGGTGCCATCGGGCCAGGTGATCCGCATCGACTTGTCCGGCTGGGCGGTGCGGAGGACCAGCTTCGGTTCGGGAAGCCACTGCTTGCGCCTGCGGCCGTCGTGCCATGCCTGGTAGAGGCGTGACACCGGCACCGCCACGGTCTTGCTCTTGCTTGCCTCGTAGCTCCCGCCACGGCGCTGGCCGATGTCGCGCAGCCCCTTGATCCGTTCGTAGCCCACCGTCACCGTCTGGCTCCACCACCCGCTGATCTTGTACTGGGTGTGGACGTGCTGGGCAATCTCCCGGTGTGCCCACTCATGGGCCTTCGCCTTGTCGAGGACGTACACCCACTTGTCCCAGGCACAACCGGTTCTTGCCCTGAGGGCGGCATCGCTGATGCCGGTCAAGGTGGCGTAGTCGGGAGCGGCCAGCGGAGTCGCCGACTTGGTGGCGGCAGTGGCCTTGGGCTTCCTGAGGAGGTTGGCGCGCGCGGCGGTGTAGGACTCGCCGGTCTTTTGCATGCGGGCGCGGACGACGCGCTTGAGGTCCTTGTTGGCAACCATCGGAGGGGTCCCCTGGTCAGGCCACGGGCCACGCCCCCCAGCGGCCTGGCACCGTGACGGTGGCCAAGGAGTCTGGTACCGATCCGGGAGTCTGCCCCCCTTTGCCTCGCCAGGGCCGCCGCTGGGGTGGGGCCGAAGAGGTTGGGCGCGGATCAGGCGCCATCTCCATTTTGGGATTGAATCGGGGGAAGCGCAAGGTGCGAGCGCGAAGCGAGAAGGGGAGAGGAGAGAGCCGCACGGTTGGGTGGTCCCGCCGCCCTCCCCCTCTTCGAGCGCCCACTTCGATGGGCCCACTCCTTCTCCCTCCTCCCTTCTTGCTTCCTCCTTCTCCCTTCTCACATCCCCCCGCGCGGAGGGGTCTTCTCGTTGATCTCCTTGAGGTAGTCCACCCCTCGAAAGACCACGATCAGCACCTCCATGATCACCCGGACGTACATCGCGACCAGCAGGAAGGCGAGGGCGGCGAGGGGGACGCCGATCAGGAGCCCACCGATCTTGCCGAAGAAGCCGTCGGCAAAGCCGACGATGGTGAAGAGCACGCCGATGCCGCAGAGACCGGCCACGGCGAGGAAGAGGGCATACAGGATGCGCCAGAGCTTGGGCGCGATGAAGTGGGTGAAGGAGAGGTCGAACAGCGACGAGATGATGCCACGATCGTCCATGGGAACACTCCGGTGACAGGGGAGGGGGAGCCCATCCTCGCCGGAGGATGCGTCCTCCCTGCCTTGCGCAATATTGCGCTGGGATCCGTCATGCCCCGTGTGAAGCGAGGGATCTTGTCCCGGGGGAACGGAGCCACGAGTGTCTCGCATGGCTCCGCTCCTTGCCACCCAAGATCCCTCGCTCCGCTCGGGATGACAGCTTGTGCTCGTACCGACGCCACGCCCCGCGCCGTGCGCACCGTCACCCGCCACCCGACACCCCCAGCCCCCAGCCCCTAGTCCCCAGCCCCTAGTCCCCAGCCCCTGGCCCCTAGTCCCCAATGCCCAGTCCCCACTCCCCGCTTCATTACATTCCAGCGTCCCCTCCACCCCTCCCCCGGAGCTCCCATGTCTCGTCGTGCGCTGGCTGTCCTGGCCCTGCTGCTCGTTCCCTCCCTGCTGCCGGCCCAGGGGGCGCTCCCGATGGGCAATCCCGCGGCGGGGACCCTCGGGGATGGCGGCACGCCGACGCGGTACCGGTTCACCGCCTCGGGGCCCGGGGTGCTGACGGTGGCGGTCGGCGGGACCGAGGACCTGATGCTGGCGGTGCTGGACGAGGACGGCCAGCCGGTGCCGGAGGGGAATGCCGATCGAGACCTCAACGGCAACATGGGCGCTGAGCTGATCTCGGTGGTGCTCTACTATGGCGGGACGTACTTCGTGGAAGTCCGGGGCAACGGTCTGGAGACGGCGGCCCGGTTCGCGATCGGTGGTGGGTTCGTGGCGATGCCGGCCTTTGCCCGGGCGCCCGACCCGGATCGGCGGCCGAGCCAGGCGCGGGTGCTGGCGGTCGGGGCGGCGCACCAGGACGAGCTCAATCCGGGTGCCGGCGACCTCTGGGACTGGTACGCGGTGAAGGCCACCGAGGCGATGACGGTGGTGGTGGTCACCCGGATGGAGGAAGGCGTCGAGGGGGACCTGATACTCGAGGCCTACCTGGGGACCGACTACTCCGAGCCGACGACCCAGTCCGACCAGGACCTGCAGGGCCACACCGGGAACGAGTCGCTGACGATCGACGTCAAGGCCGGCGAAACGGTGTACATCAAGGTCAAGAGCCTGTCCGATTCAGGGGATGCGGCGCCGTACCGGCTGTCGATCGGGAAGGTGCCCTGACAGCGGGGCAGGGGGGCAGCGGGGCCGGGAATGGGGGCTAGGGGCTAGGGGCTAGGGGCTAGGGGCTAGGGGCTAGGGGCTAGGGGCTAGGGGCTAGGGGCTAGGGGCTAGAATGTCGGGAAGGACGGCGCGAGGCGTAGCGTCGGTGCAAACGCAAGGTGTCATCCCGAGCGGAGCGAGGGATCTTCTCAGCGGGTACCGAACTCCGCGGGCGCGGATCGATCCCGGCAGGCAAGATCCCTCGCTCCGCTCGGGATGACACTCCCTGGGCGTGTCGAGATCGTACCTTCCCCCTGCCCCCCTGCCCCCCTGCCCCCCTGCCCCACCGACTACGGCTTCGTTGCGACCCGCTTCCGCTCCGCCTCGTGATCTGACAGCAGCGTCCCCTGGGTGATCCATGCCGGCGCCGGGTCGCCCTTGAGGTAGTGGCCGAACCACTCGAGAATCCTGCGGTGGTAGTCGATCTGGTTGGCCTTCTTCTGGAACCCGTGGTCCTCCCCCTCGTACACCAGCAGCACCATGTTCTTCCCGGCGCGACGGGCATAGTTGTAGAACGTGGTGGCCTGGAAATACTCCACCGTGCCGTCCTTGTCGCCATGCGCCATCAGGAGCGGCGTCTCCATCTCGTTGACGCGGTCGATCGGCGAGTTGCGCAGGTGGGCCTCGCGGTCCTCCCAGAACGGCACCTCCATCCGCGCCTGGCCGGTCTCCCAGTGCGACGTCTCCGGTGCCCCGCCGTTCCAGTGGAACTGGCCCATGACCGAGACGAAGTCGGTCAGCGCCGCCCCCGCCACCGAGGCCGCGAACATCCTGGTGCGGGTCGGCATGTAGGCGGCCTCGTACCCGCCCCACGAGTGGCCGATGTGCCCCACCCGGGCCGGGTCGATCAGCCCCTTTGCCGCCACCGCCGCGATCGCCGGCCGCACCGCCTCGATGGTGCTGACGCCCGGCTCCCGGGCCCGGAAGACGATGTCGGGCATCAGCACGAAGTACTCGTTCTGGGTCCACACCGTGTAGTTGTAGTACGACCGTTCGCTCGGCACCTGGTAGCTGTGCATGCCGCTGGTGAGGATCTCGTAGGTGTAGACGATCATCGGGTAGCGGCGCGAGGGGTCGTGGTTGGCCGGGTAGAGCAGCACCCCCTGCAGGGGGATCCCCGCCTCGCTGGTGAAGTCCACCAGCTCGGCGCGGGTCCAGGCGTAGTCGGCCTGGAACGGGTTGAGCCGGCTCACCTGCCGCGGGGCGGCGAGGTCGGGGTTGGTCACGAAGAGGTCCGGGGCGTCGTCGCGCGCCTGGGCGACATAGACCAGGACCGCGGCGCTGTCCGCCCGCGCCAGGCTGCCGATGCTGCGGGGCTCGTAGAGCAGCCGCTCGACCGGGCGGCCCGGCCGCATCCGGGCATACCCGCTCTCCTGGGTCCGCTCGCCCCGCAGCGAGAAGTACATCGGCGCGACGGGGTCGTAGGCGGTGGCCTGGCGGTCGAGCTGCACCGGGCGATGGATGATCCGTTCCTCGGCGCCACGGGTGAGGCGCTCGCCGCGCGACCCGTCGGCGGCGACCCGCCAGACATCGTAGCGGTCGTAGAGCAGCACCGCGGCATCGTCCTTCATCCAGCCGCCCTGGCCCCATGGCGGCAGCTGGTCGGTCGGGGTGTCGTAGCTGGTGTTGGTGAAGGTGGCGCCGAGGGTGGCGGTGATGTTTCGCTCGACGCCGGTGGCCAGCTCCTGGGTCCAGAAGTCCGTGCCGTCAAACCAGAGCAGGTAGCGGCCGGCGGCGCTTTCCCAGACCTGGCGGACCTTGTCGCGCGCCACCCGCCGCTGGCCGGTGGCCAGGTCGGTGACCCGGACCTCGGTGTAGGGGCGACCGAACATGGTGCCCCAGGCAAAGTTGGTGGCGCTGCGCTCAATGCCGAAGCGGCCGTTGCGGGTGATCGACGCGTTCTCCGACAGTTCGGTGCCCACCTGCACGACCCGGTTGGTGGCCGGGGTCCACACGCTGAGCAGGGTGCGCCGAGCGTCAAAGGTGGTCCGCGACTTCTGGGTCGGGATCACCGCCACATCGGCGCTGTGCCAGATCTGCACCGTGGAGGCCTCCTCCGCCGGCGCCGCGCGAGCGGCGGTGTCGGCGGCCGGCTTGGGCACCACCGGCCGCAACCCGAAGACCACCTGGGTGCCGTCGTCCGACCAGCGCGGGGCGGAGTGCTCGATCAGTTCCAGGGTGTCCGCCACGCCGGCCGCGGCCAGGTTGAGGTCCAGTCGGGTGGGGGTGCCATCCACGCCGCGCCAGACGAGCAGGTGATGGCGGGTTCCCGCGGCACCGGCCGCGGCCTCGGTGCGGAGTGCCACGAGGTCCAAGGCATCCTTGCGCCAGGCGAGGGCGCGATAGGTGGAGCTGGAGGCATCGAGCGAGCGCAGCTGCCCGGTCGCGGCGTTGTGCACCTGGATCCCGTTGCCGATGGTGGTGCCGGTGGCGATGGCCATCGCGAGCAGGGATCCGCGATCGCTCCAGCTGAACTCCCCGACGTTGCCGAAGTTCATGACGGTGCCGCTGGCCAGGTGCACGACCCGCAGGTCCGCTCCCTTGCCGGAGGGGGCCTCGGGGGCGTAGCCGTGGAGTGCGAGGTACTGCCCGGTGGCATCGAAGGCATGGGCCCGGACCTGTTCGTGGGTGACGCGCCCACCGGTGACCAGGTTCAGGACGGCCACGCCGGTGCGGACCGGCTTGCGGTCCTTCTCCAGCCGAGCGCGCTCCTCCGGCGAGACGCCAACGGTCCAGGCAAGCCAGCGGCTGTTGGCGGCGAACCGGGGTGCGGTTCCAAAGGCACCGACAATTGTGGTGTCGCGGTCGAGCGGCCGGATCCGGAGCTCGTTCTGTTCGTTGACCCGGTTGACCAGGTAGGCGAGCCAGCGGCCGTCGGGTGAGAGGGAGGTGCCGAAGCCGAGGGACTCGAACTGGCCGTAGTCGGCGGGGGTGAGGAGCGGTTTCTGCTGGGCCGCCACCGGGGTGGCGAGAACGAGCAGCAGGGACGGCAGCCAGCGGGCGAGTCGGGGCATGGTGGTCCGGTCCTTGGGATCAGGTCCTGGATGCGTGCGCGATGGAACCCAGAAGTTACCTTCGGCCCCGCTGCCCCGCTGCCCCGCTGCCCCGCTGCCCCGCTGCCCACCCCTATCGCATCCGCGGGTTCGGGCGCATCTTGGCCAGATGCCCGAATCGACTCCGCTCATCAGCGGCGATGCCGCCGTCCTGGGGCTCCTGGCCCTGACGCTGGGACTGGTCTTCTGGACCAGCAACCATCCCCACCCCACGTTGCAGCGCTTCTACCGGGTGGTTCCGGCGCTGCTGCTCTGCTACTTCATCCCCTCGGTGTACAACACGCTGGGGATCATCGACGGGGAGGCGTCGCGGCTCTACTATGTGGCGTCGCGGTTCCTGCTGCCGGCCACCCTGGTCCTGCTGACGTTGAGCATCGACTTCAAGGCGATCATGCGGCTCGGCCCCAAGGCGCTGGTCATGTTTGCGACCGGGACCGTGGGGATCGTGATCGGCGGGCCGATTGCGGTGCTGCTCTTCAGCGTGATCAGCCCCGAGACCGTGGGCGGCCAGGGCCCCGAGGAGGTGTGGCGCGGCCTGGCCACGATTGCCGGCTCATGGATCGGCGGCAGCGCCAACCAGGCGGCGATGAAGGAGGTCTTCGGCGCGAGTGACGCCCTCTTCAGCACGATGATCGCGGTGGACGTGCTGGTGGCCAACGTCTGGATGGCGGTGCTGCTCTTCTTCGCCCCGCGGGCGCGCGGGATCGACGCCCGCCTAGGCGCCGACACCTCGGCCATCGACACGCTGCAGGAGCGGGTCACCGCCTTTCGCGAGCGGCACGCACGCATCCCCTCCCTCGCCGACCTGATGCTCATCCTGGCGGTGGGCTTCGGTGCGATGGGGCTGTCGCACTTCCTGGCCGACCCGATCGCCGCGTGGATCGCCGCCACCGCCCCTGAGCTCGACCGGCTGAGCCTGACCAGCAGCTTCTTCTGGCTGGTGGTCTTCGCCACCACCGCTGGCCTGGCGCTGTCGTTCACCCGGGCCCGGGAACTGGAAGGGGCCGGTGCCTCGACGGTGGGCTCCGCGATGCTCTACATCCTGATCGCGACGATCGGGATGACGATGGACATCTCGGCGGTGGTGCAGCGCCCGGCGCTGTTTGCGCTGGGGCTGGTGTGGATGCTGGTTCACGCCGGGCTGATGATCGTCGTCGGCCGGCTGATCAAGGCGCCGTTCTTCTTCATCGCGGTCGGGAGCCAGGCCAACGTGGGCGGGGCGGCGAGCGCGCCGGTGGTCGCCTCGGCGTTCCACCCCTCGCTGGCGCCGGTGGGGGTGCTGCTGGCGGTGCTGGGCTATGCGGTCGGGACGTACGGCGCCTGGGTGTCGGCGCAGCTGATGCGGGTGGTGAGTCCGTGAGACGGGGAATAGGGGCTGGGGACTAGGGGCTAGGGGTGTCGGGTGTCGGGTGTCGGGTGTCGGGTGTCGGGTGTCGGTGATTTAGTGGGGTGGGCGGTATTGACTTGGTCGCAAGATTGCCCACCTTCGGCCCCGCTGCCCCGCTGCCCCGCTGCCCCGCTGCCCCGCTGCCCCGCTGCCCCGCTGCCCCGCCGACCTGCAACGAAATCCGCCAACTACGCGTCAGACCTGATATACTCCGCTTTCCAGCGCTCCAACCTGCGAGATCCCAATGTCCGGCCTGTTCCAGGA
Source organism: Gemmatimonadales bacterium (assembly GCA_048499805.1). Classification (GTDB taxonomy): domain Bacteria; phylum Gemmatimonadota; class Gemmatimonadetes; order Gemmatimonadales; family GWC2-71-9; genus JAWXBA01. The sequence goes on from JASNZF010000003.1 coordinate 16,784, forward strand.
CCTGGTGGTTGCCTTCCGTTCCCTGCGGAAGTCCCCGGCGTTTGCCCTGACGGCGATCCTGACGATCGCCCTGGGGATCGGCGCCAGCACCGCGATCTTCAGCGTGGTGAGCGCGGTGCTGTTGCGGCCGCTCCCCTACCAGGATCCCGAGCGCCTGGTGCTCGTCAAGGGTGACCTCACGGCGCGCAGTGTCTTCAACTTCCCCATGGCGCCGGCCGACTATGCCGACCTGCGCGAGGTGGGGACGCTGTTCGAGGAGCTGGCGGCGATCACCACCTTTCAGCAGGCCCTGATCGGCGACGACGGCGAGCCGACCATGGTCCGGTCCGCCGCGGTGACGACCCGCTTCTTCACGACCCTGGGGGCCAGGGTTGCCCTGGGCCGCAACTTCGTGGAGGAGGATGGCACCCCCCAGCCGCCGCCACCCGCGGACGCGCCCCCCGACGCCCCCCCTCCGCCGCAGCTCCCGACCTCTTCCATCATCAGCCACGAGTTCTGGCAGCGCCATTTCGGGGGCGACCCCAACGTGATCGGCCGGACGGTGCGCTTCACCGGCCAGACCACCACGATCGTCGGGGTGCTGGAACCGGGCTTCGAGGTGTTGCTGCCGGCCACCGACGGCGTGGCGCGGGACTCCGAGATCTACAGTGCGATGCGAGTGGACTTCGCCGCGGGCTCCCGGATCAACGTCTTCCTCCGCGTCCTCGGGCGTCTCAAGCCCGGGGTGACGCGGGAGCAGGCGCAGGGCCAGGTGGACGCCCTGGTGGTGGACCTGCGGCAGCGCTTCCCGATCAAGGAGACCGCCGGGGTGCGCTGGCGGGTGGAGCCGATGCACCAGGACCTGGTGGCGGCCACCCGGCCGGTCATCCTGGCGCTGATGGGCGCGGTGACCTTCGTGCTCCTGATCGCCTGTGCCAACGTGGCCAACCTGCTGCTGGTGCGCGGCGCCGCCCGCGAGCGGGAGCTGGCGGTGCGCTCGGCGCTCGGCGGGAGTCGGACCACCCTGCTGCGGCAATTGATGGTGGAGAGCATGGTGCTGGCGGGCGTGGGCACGGTGGTGGGGTTGGGTCTGGCCTGGGCCGGAGTGCGGCTCCTGCTCGCGATGGGCCCCGAGGACCTGCCACGGCTCTCCACCGTCTCCCTCGATCCGATGGTCCTGGGCTTTGCCGTGCTCGCGGCGCTGGTGGCCGCGATGCTCTTCGGGATGGTGCCTGCGCTGCGCGCCTCGCGGGTGCAGTTGGCGGACAGCCTGCGCGCGGGCACCCGGAGCGCCGGGCTGGCCGGCGGCCACTGGCTGCGCGACGGGGTGGTGGTTGCGGAAGTGGCGCTGGCGTTCGTGCTCCTGGTGGGATCGGGGTTGATGGTGCGCAGCTTCGTGGCGCTGAGCCAGGCCGATCCCGGTTATGACCCCTCCGGGGTGCTCACCTTTTCCCTGCCCAACCTGAATCGCGCCGAGGCGGGGGCGCGCGCGGCGTTCATCCAGGAACTGCACGAACGGCTCTCGGGCCTGCCCGGCGTGACGGCGGTCTCGGCGGTGAGTCCGCTGCCGCTGGATGGCGGGCTGGTCAACGCCCGCTGGGGGACCGAGGCGGCGCTGTCCGATCCCAGCCTCTTCCGGCAGACCAACCTGCACGTGGTGCAGCCGGGGTACTTCGAGGCGCTGCGCACCCGGCTGATCGACGGGCGCACCTTCACCGAGGCGGACAATGTCCCGGGCCAGCACCTGACGGTGATCGACAACGTGCTGGCGGCCAAGGCGTTTCCCGAGGGGTCCCCGGTGGGCAAGCGCTTCCTGGCACGGGTCAACACCCCGGAGCCGGAGTGGTTCGAGGTGGTCGGGGTGGTGGCCCACCAGCGCCACGAGACCCTCGCGGGCGACGGCCGCGAGGCGATGTTCCTGCCGGACGGCTTCTTCCAGTTCGGTGCCGCCTCGCGCTGGATCGTGCGTACCTCGGGCGATCCCGCCGCCCTGGCTGAGCCGGCCCGGGCCGTGGTGCGGGAGTTGGACCGCTCGGTGGCGGTGACCGAGGTGCAGCCGATGGAGGAGTTCCTGTCGCGGGCCCGCGCGCCCACGCGCTTTGCGCTGACCCTGATCGGGATCTTCGCGGTCATCGCGGTAGTGCTGGCGGCCGTGGGGCTCTACGGGGTGCTGGCAACGATGGTGCGCCAGCGCACCTCGGAAATCGGGGTCCGGCTGGCGTTCGGCGCGGAGCAGGGCGCGATCCTCCGGCTGGTGGTCGGGCAGGGACTCCGGCTCTGTGTCATCGGGTTGCTGATCGGGGTGGGAGCGGCGTTGGCGCTGACCCGGGTCATGAACTCGATGCTGGTCGGGGTGGGGGCCACCGATCCCCTGACCTTCAGCGCGATGGTGGGGGTCTTCCTGGTCGTGGCCGTGCTGGCGTGCCTGATCCCGGCCCAGCAGGCGGCACGCCTCGACCCGACCGAGGCGCTCCGGGCTTCCTAGCGGTGCTCTAGGGTTGGAATGCGCGAGGCCGTTCCCCGAGGGGGCCCGACCTCGCTCCGCCCACCGGATCCCGGCCAACCGTTCCAGGAGATCGCCGAGGCGCATGATGCCCTCGCCTTCGTCATTCGCTCCCGCCGCTTCGGCAACTCGGCGACGCGTCAGCCTGTGCCACGACGCCAAGTGATGATTCCCCAAGGGGTTGCGTTAATGTATGGACTCCCATATATTACCTGTGGGAGCCAAACAAATTATCGCTGGCTTCAAGACTTGCGGGGTGTGCGCGCCCCTGAGCATTGACCTGAACCGGAGGTACCATGACCACAACCACCAATACGCCAGGCACCAGCACCCCAAACACCGCCCCGACCGGAATTTCCAGCGCCCATGCGGGCCTGTTGAATGACCTGCTCCAGCTCAATCACGACTCGGCCGAGGGCCTCGCCAAGGCGAAGGAGCTCGCCACCTCTGCCAAGCTGAAGACCCTCTTCGATGGCGCCCGCACGGAGCGGATGTCGGCCGTCCAGGCCCTCGAGCCGCTGGTGCGTGCCGCTGGCGGGAAGCCGGACAAGGATCTCAGCGTCTCCGGCAGCTTGCGTCGCACCTGGATGAAGATCCGCGAAACGCTGAGCCCGGATGGCGACAAGGCGTTGATCATGGAGGTCGAGCGGGCTGAGGATGAAATGAAGGAGGCCTACCAGGAGGCGATGCGGAAACCGCTGCCCCCGGCCATCAAGCCGGTGATCGAGGCGCAGGCCCGCCAGGTCTTCGCGGTCCATGACACCTTCAGCAATCTCAAGCATGGCCGCAGTTCGCTCTGAGCTTGATCCGGCGGCAGTCGACGCCGGGGCGGTCCTGACCGCCTGGCGTCGCCTGCTGCAGGCGGTGCGCCGCAGTGAGCGGCGCGCCGAGCGCGAAGTCGGGCTGACCGGGGCGCAACTGTTCGCCCTGCGTCAGCTCGCGGCGCATCCGGGGGCGACGGTTGGTCAATTGGCCGCACTGACGGCAACCGACGCCAGCTCGACCTCGGTGATTGTCACCCGCTTGCTGGACAAGAAGTACGTTCGCCGCGAGCATGACCCGGTGGATCAGCGTCGATGGCGGTTGGAGGTGACCGCCAGGGGCGCCACGCGGCTGGCCAAGGCGCCCGACAGTGCCGACCAGCGGCTGGCGGGGGCCCTCGCCGCCATGGCCAGCGAGGATCTGCGGGCGCTCGCCGCCCACCTGCACGACCTCGCCCGCGCCGTCGAGCCCATCCAGGCCTGAACCACTGTCCCACTCACCCGCTGACCTGCTGCCCCCAGTCCCGGCCCCCTACCGAATCCTCGCCAACCGCTCGAGCAGGTCGCCCAGCGCCTTGATCTCCTCGCCGTAGCGCGACCAGTCGCCGGCCCGCTGCGCCTCCAGCGCCGAGTCGTAGCGCTGCCGCGCCTCGGCCAGGAGCGAGCGGACCTCGGCACTGACCACCCCCGCCACCTCGGGCACACCGGGCACACCGGGCACCGCCGCCGCCGGCACCTGTGACCGCACCGTGGCGCTGCCGCCGAAGAGCTCGGCCAGGGCTCCGTCGAGCGTTTCCCGCATGATGACCTGGTTCTGGAACGCCACGATCACCCGCTTGAGCTCGGGGATCTTGCCGCCCTCGGCCTGCAGGTAGAGCGGCTGCACGTAGAGGAGGCTCTGCTCGATCGGGATGACCAGCAGGTCGCCCCGGATGACCCGACTGCCGGCCTGGTCCCAGAGCGTCACCTGCCGGGACACCTCGGTGTCCTGGTTGATCCGGTTGGTGATCTGGGTCGGCCCGAAGACCAGGCTCTGCCGGCTCAGGCGGTAGACCCGCAGCTTGCCGTAGGCATCGCCATCGTTCCGGGCCACCATCCACGCCGCCAGGTTGTCCTTGCCGCGGGGGGTGAACGGCACCATGTAGATGAACTCGGCCTCGGCCTCGTCGGGGAGTCGCATCACCAGGTGCCGCATGAAGGGGACCGACCCATCGGCACGGGTCACCGCCGGGATCTGCCACTGGTCCTCGCGGTGGTAGAAGTCCTCCGGCGCCTCCATGTGATAGGTCGTGTACAGGTTCGACTGCATCCGGTAGAGGTCGTCGGGGTACCGGATGTGGGCGCGCAGGTCGGCCGGCATGGCGTCGAGCGGCTGGAAGACCCCCGGGAACGCCTTGGCCCAGGTCTGGACCAGCGGGTCGTTCGGCTCGCTGATGTAGGCGGTGAGCGAGCCATGGTAGGCATCGAGCACGACCTTGACGGCGTTGCGCATGTAGCTGGTGCCGTCGCCGAGGCGGGCCGAGTAGGGATAGCGGTCGGTGGTGGTGTAGGCGTCGAGGATCCACTGCAGGGTGCCATCCTCGGCGATGACGATGTACGGATCGCGGTCCCAGCTCAGGAACGGCAGCGCCTTGGCGGCGCGCTGCACGATCTCGCGGTAGTACAGGATCCTGCTCTCGTTGGTGATGTCCCCGGAGAGGAGGATCTTGGTGGACCGGAAGCGGGCCGCCAGCACCAGCCGGCGGAGGAAGCTGTGGACCGGCACGCCGCCGGTGCCCTCGTAGGCGGCGTAGACGTTGGCCTCGCCGCTGGGATGGTCGAATTCCCGCTGCTTCGTTCCCACGAAGACGTACTCGTTCACCATCTCGCCGAAGTAGATCTGGGGACGGGTCACGGTGAGCGAGATGTCGGAGACCGGGGGCAGGTCGCGGATGAAGAGGACGGGCAGCCCCTCGACCGTCACCTGGTTGACCGGACTCAGGGTCAGTCCCATGCCGTGGGTGAAGGTGAGGTGCTCGTTGATGAAGGTCCGGGTCGGCAGCGAGCCGACGTTCAGCTCGCGCGGCGAGAGCAGGACCTGGCGGTACTTCCCGTCGATCATGTAGCGATCATCGTCCACCGAGACGAAGTCGTAGTAGGTGCGGATCTCCTGGAGCTGGCCGAAGGTCTGGAGCAGGGGGGCGCGGTCCCAGAGTCGCACGTTCTCGATGGTGGGGGCATTGGCCTGGATGTCGGCCAGGGTCAGGTTGGCCTCGCCATCCAGCTCCCGGGTGTCGACGCTGTCGATCCCCCAGGCCTGGCGCGTGGCGGCGATGTGGTGGACGAGGTACGGCGTCTCCCGGGTCAGCTCGGTCGGCGCGACCACGAACTTCTGCATGAACGACGGGAAGAGCCCGCGGCCCAGGAGCACCGCCGCGAAGTATCCCGCGATGGCCAGGACGCCGTAGCGGGGGAGCTGCCGCCGGATCCCCCCGAGCAGGACCAGCCCCGCCGCCAGCACGGCGAGGATGGCGGTGGTCTTGAGGGCCGGCAGGGTGGAGTGCATGTCGGAGTAGCTGGCGCCGACCAGCGGGCCGGTGGTGCTGTAGAGCAGCGCGGGGATGTCCACCAGCCAGAGCCGGATGGCGGTGAGCAGGAAGCTTGTCGCCAGGAGGATGGCCAGGTGCATGCCGGCGGTCGGTTCCACCCGGATGGCGCGGGGGGCTGGGATGATGTCGCCGCGCAGCAGGTAGATGACCCCGACCAGGACCAGGGTCAGCAGGGTGATCCCCGCGAGGTAGCCCACGAAGACCGTCAGGGCGGGCAGGGTGAAGACGTACCAGCCCACGTCCCGCCCGAAGGCCGGGTCGGCGACGCCGAACGGCGTCGCGTGCATTGCCTGGAGCACGGTGGTCCAGAGCGGGGTGACGGCCAAGCCGCTCAACAGGCCCAGGATCATGGCGATCGGCAGGGTCCGCTTCCGCAGCTCGGCGGGGAGGTTCACCCGGGGCATCGCCTCGCCAAGCGTGAAGACCCGGGGGTGGGGCACCAGGCCGCGCTGGGCGAACCGGAGGTTCAGGTAGACGACGAGGGTGGTGACGGTCCCCACCCCCGCGAAAAGCCCCACCTTGGTCAGCAGCTCACGGCGGAACACGACCTGGTAGCCCACCTCCTGGAACCACCACCACTCGGCCAGCAGGCGGGTCAGGGCGGGGAGGGCCAGAAGGCCCAGGATGACGAGGGCGACCAGCCAGAATGCGATGCTTCGTGAACGGGGCACGGGTAATCCTCCTGATAGGAGGATCACCCGCCGGCGAGGGAAGTCAAGGGAGAGGGCCTCCGCCGTCGGGTGGCAGGAGGGAGCGCCGGTGCTGGGGGAACGTCCAGCCGCAACTGGAGCCGCGAGGTCGAGATCACAAGCTAGACGGTATTGGTATTGTATAGATTATTATCTTGACATTGCCTATACAGTGATCGTACCTTTGCGAGATGGACAAGATCACTGATCCCACTCTAGCGCGCCACCCTATCCGAGTGGTTACGGAGCGGACCGGACTCTCCCCGGAGCTGCTCCGGGCCTGGGAGCGTCGCTACGGGGCGGTCGTCCCGGCCCGGGGGCCCGGAGGGCACCGGCTCTACTCCGACCGGGACATCGACCGCCTGACCCTGCTGGTGCGGGCCACCGGTGCCGGTCGGTCGGTGGCGTCGGTGGCGGGCCTGTCCCCGGCGGCGCTTTCGGCGCTTGTGGCGGAAGACGGACAACGCCGCGTGGCCCGACCGGTGCCGGCCGTGAGCCATCTGGGCGAGGCCCGGGAGGCAGTGGAGGACTTCGCCCCGGCACGCCTCGAGGCGGTCCTGCAGCGTGCCCTGTTGACCCTCGGGGCCCCCGAGTTCCTGACGGCCGTCCTGGCGCCGCTGCTCGAGCAGATCGGCGACCGGTGGCACACGGGGGAGCTGTCGGTGGGACACGAGCATGCGGCGACCACGGCGATCGAACGGGTGCTGGGTTGGCTGCTGCGCGAGCTGCCGCCTGGGGAACGGGCTCCGAGGCTGCTGATGGCCACGCCGGCCGGGGAGCGCCACGGGGTTGGGGCGTTGATGGCGGCGGCGGCGGCGGCCGCGGACGGGTGGCACGTCACCTGGCTGGGGACCGACCTGCCCGCCGGGGAGATCTCCGCCGGGGCTCGCCGTGATGCCACGGACCTTGTGGGCCTGAGCCTTGCCCCACGGGAAAACTTCAACGGGCTGGCGGACGAAGTGGCCGCCGTTCGCCAGCGGCTCCCGGCCGAGGTGCCGTTGCTGGTGGGTGGGCGGGGGGCTGCCTCGCTCCCTCCCCTCGATGGCGTGGTCCCGGTCCGGGACCTTCCGCACTGGCATGCCCTGCTCCGTACCCACCTGCCGGCGCACCTGGTGTCGGCATGAGCGCCGACGCGCCTTCCACCGCCCTGCGGCGACGGCTCCGGGCGCTGGCGCTCTGGTTCGATGCGGGCGCGACGACCGCGGGAGCCACCCCCCGGGCCCCGGGCGAAAAGCGGGTGGAGTGGCTCCGGGTGCTGCCGTTCATCGGCATGCACGTGATGTGCCTCGGGGTCTTCGTCGTCGGCTGGCACCCGGGGGCAGTGGCGACGGCGGTGGGGCTCTATGCCGTGCGGATGTTTGCGATCACCGGGTTCTACCACCGGTACTTCTCGCACCGGACCTTCCGGACCTCGAGGCCGATGCAGTTCCTCTTCGCGCTGGTGGGCGCCAGCGCGACCCAGCGGGGACCGCTCTGGTGGGCGGCGCACCACCGCAAGCACCACCGGCACTCCGATACCGAACTCGACGTGCACTCCCCGCGGCAGCACGGGTTCTGGTGGAGCCACATGGGCTGGATCACCTCGGCCGAGAACTTTCCCACCGACCTGAAGGAAGTGCGCGACCTGGCGCGCTATCCCGAGCTGCGCTGGCTGGACCGCTTCGACATCCTGGTGCCGGTGGCGCTGGCCGCCACGCTCTTCGCGCTGGGTGGCCTGCCCTACCTGATCTGGGGGTACTTCGTGAGCACCGTGGTGCTGTTCCACGGCACCTGCCTGATCAACTCCCTGGCCCACCAGGTGGGATCGCGGCGCTACGACACCGACGACGACAGCCGCAACAGCCTGCTGCTGGCGCTGGTGACCCTGGGCGAGGGATGGCACAACAACCACCATCGGTATCCCGGCGCGGCGCGCCAGGGGTTCTTCTGGTGGGAAATCGACCTGACCTACTACGGCCTGGTCGTGCTGAGCTGGTTGCGCGTGATCCGGGACCTGCGTCCCGTGCCGGCGCGGGTGCTCCGGGCCGGCTGATGCGGATCGCGGTGGTCGGCGCGGGGGTCTCCGGCCTGGTGGCGGCCCGCGGGCTGCATGCGGCCCACGAGGTGACGGTCTTCGAGGCGGGGGGCCGCCTGGGCGGGCACGTCCACACCTGGGAGTTTTCCCTGGCTGGGCGGCGCTGGGCGGTGGACTCCGGCTTCATCGTCTACAACGAGCGCAACTATCCGCAGTTCACCCGGCTCCTGGCCGAGTGCGGGGTGGCGTCCCAGCCCACGACAATGAGCTTCAGCGTCCGTCATGACCGCGACGACCTGGAGTACAACGGCACCACCCTCGCCACCCTCTTTGCCCAGCGCCGCAACCTGGCGCGCCCCCGCTTCCTCCGCATGCTGGCGGCCATCCTGCGGTTCCACCGTGCGGCGGTGTCCACCGTGCGCGCCGGGCCACCGACCCTCACGCTCGGGGAGCTGCTCGAGGCGGGCGGCTACCCGGCCGAGCTGGCCGAATGGTACCTGGTGCCCATCTGCTCGGCGCTCTGGTCGCTGCCCGCGTCGAGCGCCCTGGACCTGCCGGCCGCCTACGTGGTGGAGTTCCTCGACAACCATGGCATGCTCGAGGTGCACAACCGGCCCCAGTGGCGGGTCATCCAGGGCGGCTCGGCACGCTACGTCGAGGCGGTGTGTGCTCCGTTCCGGAGCCAGGTGCGGCTGGGGCACCCGGTGCAGGAGGTCCGTCGGTACGAGGACCGGGTCGAGGTGGACGGCGAGCGCTTCGACCGGGTGGTGCTGGCCTGCCACGCCGACCAGTCGCTGGCCATGCTGGCGGACCCGTCGCCCGCGGAGCGCGAGGTACTCGGCGCGCTGCCGTACCAGGTCAATGACGCCCTGGTGCATACCGACACCGCGATCCTGCCGCGGCGGCGGCGCGCCTGGGGCGCGTGGAACCACCGGGTGACAGACCAATCGGCGCCGGCAGTGGTGACGTACAACATGAACCTGCTGCAATCGCTGTCGGCGCCGGAGACCTTCTGCGTCACCTTGAACGGGGAGCACTTCGTCGATCCGTCGCGGGTGCTGGGCCGGGTGCGCTATCACCATCCCGTGGCCACTCTGGCGGGCCAGGCCGCCCGGGCCAGGCGGGCCGAGCTCAGTGGCCGGCACCGCACCCATTACGCCGGGGCGTACTGGGGGAATGGATTCCACGAGGCTGGAGTGGCAAGCGGCCTCGCGGTCGTGGACGAGATCGGCACCGCACCGTGAACAGCTGCGTCTATCGGGGCACCATCCGCCACCGCCGCATGGCGCCGACCCCCCACGCGTTCCAGTACAAGCTGTTCATGCTGTACCTGGACCTCGACGAGCTCCCGGCGGTATTGGACGGACACTGGCTCTGGTCGGCACGGCGGCCGGCGCCGGCGTGGTTCCGGCGGGCCGACTACCTGGGCGACGCCGCGACGCCGCTGGCGGAATCGGTACGCGCCCTGGTCGCGGATCGGACCGGCGCGCGTCCCGCCGGTCCCATCCGGGTGCTCACCCACCTGCGCTACTTCGGCTACCTCCAGAATCCGGTCAGCTTCTACTACTGCTTCGACTCCACCGGCGAGGTGGTCGAGGCCATCGTGGCGGAAATCACCAATACGCCCTGGGGGGAGCGGCACGCCTATGTCCTGCCGGCGCAGCCCGGTGCCCCCCGCCATCGGGTGCACCTGGACAAGGCGTTCCACGTCTCGCCGTTCCTGCCAATGGATCACCGCTATGACTGGCGCTTCTCGGCGCCGGGCCGACGCCTCACCGTCCACATGGAGAACCACTCCATCGGCGGCAAGGTGTTTGACGCGACCCTGGTGCTCCGCCGGCAACCGCTGTCCGGTCCGGTGCTCGCCTCGGCGCTGGCCCGCTTCCCGTGGATGACCGCCACGGTCGTGGCCGGCATCTACTGGCAGGCGTTCCGGCTCTGGCTCAAGCGCACCCCCTTCCATCCCCACCCGGAGCTCGGATGATGCCGATGCCTGCCCTGGCCCGACGGGCCGTGACCTCCCGGCTGGTGCAATTGCGCCATGGTCGGCTGCTGCTGCACGAGGATGGCCGCACCACCAGCTGGGGCGACCCCGCCGCGTCGCCGGTGGAGCTGGTGGTGCAGGATCCCAGGTTCTACCAGGCGGTCGCCTTCGGCGGTGCCGTGGGTGCCGGCGAGGCGTATGGCGAAGGGTGGTGGTCGAGCCCCGACCTGACCGGGGTGGTGCGCCTGATGCTCCGCAACCGCCAGGCGCTGGACGGGCTGGAGACGGGGTGGTCGTCGCTGGTACAGCCGCTGCGGCGGCTGGGGCACTGGCTCCGGGCCAACACCCGCTCCGGCGCGCGCCGGAACATCGAGGCGCACTACGACCTGAGCAACGAGTTCTTCGCGCTGTTCCTGGACCCCACCATGACCTACTCCTGCGGGCTCTTCGAGCGGCCGGGCGCCAGCATGGCCCAGGCGTCCGAGGCCAAGTATGCCCGGATCGCGGCGCTGCTCGACCTGCAACCCTCCGATCACCTGGTGGAGATCGGCACCGGGTGGGGCGGATTCGCGATCCATGCCGCCCGGCACCACGGCTGCCGGGTCACGACCACCACGATCTCCGAGCAGCAACACCGGCTGGCGGTGGAGCGGATCGCCGCGGCTGGCCTGGCCGACCGGGTCACGGTGCTCAGGCAGGACTATCGCGACCTGCGCGGCCGCTATGACAAGCTGGCATCGATCGAGATGATCGAGGCGGTGGGGCACGAGCACTACGACACCTACTTCCGCGCCTGCGCTGGCCTCCTGGCGCCGCACGGCCGGGCCGTCATCCAGGCCATCACCATCGCCGACGAGCGCTACGACGCCGCCCGGCGCGAAGTGGACTTCATCAAGCGCCACATCTTTCCCGGGAGCTGCATCCCCTCCCGGGCGGTCCTGGCCCGGGCCGCCTCCGCGACCGACCTGCGCCTGGTGCAGGCCGATGAGATCGGCCTGCACTACGCCGAGACCCTGCGCCAGTGGCGGGACCGCCTGCTGGCCAACCGGGAAGCGGTCCTGGCCCTCGGGTTCGACGCGGCGTTCCTGCGCCGCTGGGAGTTCTACTTCTGCTATTGCGAGGGCGGGTTCCTGGAGCGGGCGATCGGCACGGCCCAACTGGTCTATGCCAAGCCCGAGGCCCGGGTGGCGGTGCTCCCGGTGCGGGCGGCCTGATGTCGGTGGCACTCGGGCTGGCCGAGCGGGGACTGGTGCCCACGCCGCTGCTGCGGCATGGCATCCGGCGGCTCTGCCGCCAGCGCCTTGCCGAGGCCCGGGCCGCGGGCGGTGTGGACGCCTTCCTGACGGCGCTCGACGGTGCCCCCGTGGCGGCGGTACCGGAGCTGGCCAACGCGCAGCACTACGAGGTGCCCAGCCGCTTCTACGAGCTGGTGCTGGGCCATCATCGCAAGTACTCGTCGGCCATCTGGCCAGCAGGCACCGACGACCTGGACTCGGCAGAAGCCGCGATGCTGGCCCTGACCTGCGAGCGGGCGGGGCTGGCCGATGGCCAGGACGTGCTGGAGCTGGGATGCGGCTGGGGGTCGCTGTCGCTGTACATGGCCGGGCGGTACCCGAACTCCCGGATCGTGGCGGTGTCCAACTCCGCCACCCAGCGGGCCTTCCTGGATCAGCGGCGGCCCGCCAACCTCGAAATTCGCACGGCGGACATGAACCACTTCGATCCCGGTGGGCAATTCGACCGGATCGTGAGCGTGGAGATGTTCGAGCACATGCGGGATTGGCCCACGCTGCTGGGCCGGGTGGCGGGGTGGCTGCGGCCGGGAGGCTCGCTCTTCCTTCACGTCTTCTGCCACGCCACCCTGGCCTATCCGTTCGAGACCGAGGGCGCGGACAACTGGATGGGGCGCCACTTCTTCAGCGGGGGGATCATGCCCAGCTTCGACCTGGTGCCGCGGCTGGCCCCGCCAGGGCTCGCCCTGGAGGAGCAATGGTGGCTGGACGGGACCCACTACCAGCGCACTGCGGCGGCGTGGCGGGAGCACCTCGAGACCCGGCGTGGCCAGGTGATGGAGGTGCTGCGCGGGCACTATGGCCACGCGGCCGAGACCTGGTACCATCGCTGGCGGATCTTCTTCCTGGCGTGCGAGGAGCTGTTCGGATATGCCGGCGGAACGGAGTGGGGGGTGGGGCACTACCGGCTGGTGCGCCGCGAGGGGTAGTGGGGGCCCGGGCCAGGCAAGCCGCTGAAACGGTCTGGAAGCTCGTCGCGTAGGTTTCCGGCAGTTGGCACCCGGCACCCACCACGAGGACGTTCCCATGCTTGCCCAACTCGATGCCCTCCATGCCCGCGCCCGCCGGTGGCCGCCGTTCCAGCGGCTGGCCATCATCAGCCGGATCCTGCTGGCGCTGGCCTTCATCCCCACCGGCATGGTCAAGCTGCTTGGGCATCGCTTTACCCAGCTGCCGGTGTCCAACCCGGTGGGGTACTTCTTCGAGGCGATGTACCAATCGGGCTTCTACTGGAACTTCCTGGGGCTCGGGCAGGTGGTGGCGGGGATCCTGCTCCTGATCCCGGCCACCAGCACCCTTGGTGCGGTGGCGTTCTTTCCGATCATCCTCAACATCACCGTCGTCACCTGGTCGGTCGGGTTCAAGGGCACCATCTACATCACCGCCCTGATGCTCTTGGCCGCGACCTTCCTCCTCTGCTGGGACTGGGACCGGCTCCGCGGCATCATCGTGGCCCCCACCGACCGTCCGCCGGTGCCGGTGGTGCCGATGCCGCCGCTGGAGCGGGCGGGGTACGTGGTGGGGGGCGCCGCCGCGATGCTGGTGCTGCTGGCGCTCCGCAGCCTGGTGCCGACCCGCTGGGTGCTGCCCCTGGTCGGGGTGGGGGGCGTGGCGATGGTGATGGTGCTGGTGGGCTGGGTGCAGCTGGCTGGCGGGTACCGCACCCACCGCCCATGAGCGATTCGCGCGGCCCGGTGCTGCTCTACGACGGCACCTGCGGGTTCTGCCAGGCCAGCGTGCAGTTCGTGCTGCGGCACGAGCGGCGCGACACGCTGCGATTCGCCCCGCTGCAGGGGGCGCTGGGCACCGCCCTGCGGGCGCGGCATCCCTTGCTGGACGGGGTGGACAGCGTGGTCTGGGTGGATGATCCGGGCGGCGCGCAGGAGCGGTTGCTGCTGCGGTCCGATGCCGCGCTTCGGGTCGCCGAGTACCTCGGAGGGCGGTGGCGGCTGCTTGCCGCCGCCCGCATCGTGCCCCGATTCCTTCGTGACGCCGTCTACCGCCTTGTGGCCCGCCACCGGCACCGGATCATCCGGGGCGTGGAGGCCTGCGAGCTGCCCGCGCCGGGCCAGCGGAGTCGGTTCCTCGACTAGCGGCAGGTCGCCAGGTCCACCGCAGCGGTTGCGCCGCGCGCCACCCGCACCTGGGTGCTCCGCGACTGTCCATTCAACGAACAGGTCAGCGTCCATGACTCGTCCAGGTGTTCCTGGGCGTGCTGGCTCGGCCGGAGCGACGGGTTGACGTGCCAGGTGACCTGGCTGCGGCCGGTCGGCACGGTCAAGGTGGAGCGGATGGTGGTGGGGATCCGGATCGGGTCGATGCGTGACGTGTCGGCCTGGAGGATCCGCGAGGTCTCGAGCTCAAAGTGCTTTTCGAGGGTCAGGGTGGCCCCGGCCGGCGCGCGAATCTCCAGCACCGAGTGCAGCGCGGGGTTGGCGGCGGCTTCATAGAGGCGCAGGAAGCCGTTGCGGGCGCTGGAGGCGGGATAGGCGCCGGTGCCGTGGTACTGGTCGACCACGAAGTTGTAGGCAGGGTGGAAACCGCGCTGGCCCGGGGTGTTCTCGAAGGTGAAGGCGAAGGTCCCCGCCGAGTAGTAGCCGTACTCCTCCATGGTGCCGCTGGCGGCGTAGTAGATCTCGGGCCAGGGGCCGGCTTCCCAGTTGAGGTCCCTGCCCACGGCCTGGGCCAGCGCGTCGTAGGCCTCCACGTCCGCGGGGATCGGCTCCTCGGGGGCGCTGGGCGCGCGCAGGACCTTGGCGTCCGGGGTGTGGTTGCTGAGCGCCACCACCACCTGGTGGCGGTTCATCAGGTCGCGGATGTTCTGGATCTCGGGTTCCGAGAATGGCGCCGGTCCACGGTAGCTGCTCCCACCAGCCCCCACACTGGCCCCGCTGCCGCCCCAGAACGCGCCGTAGTTGCGGTTAAGGTCCACCCCGGCGTTGCGGTTGAGCGGATTGGCGCATTCCGCGAAGGTCGGCACCTCCCCATCCACCACCCGGCAGCTCTTCCGTTTCTGCTCGTTGACCATGGTGCGCGACATCTCGTAGCCATCGGGGTTCACGACCGGCACGACCACAAAGCGCACCCGGTCCAGGAGCGCCGTGATGCGCGGGTCCCTGCCATCGTTCACGAGGATGTCGTGCACGAACTCCATCGTCAGGTCGACGGTGGGCCATTCCCGGGAGTGGTGCAGGCCGGTCATCAGGAAGACCGGCTTGCCCTCGGGGTTGGCCACGTCGCGCGAAATCTCCAGCGCGTAGATGGTCTGGCCGAGCACCGACTTGTGCGGCAGGGCCACCCGGAGGACCCGATCGGGATGCCGCGCCGCGAGCTGCTCCATCTCCAGGTTGGTCTCCACCAGGGTGCGGTAGGTGGCGCGCCCGGTGGGCAGGGTGGAGCTGGTCAGGACCGACGTGGTGTCCGGCGCCGCGCCGGGGCGCTGGGCGGCCGCGAGAGTCGGCGCCAGGAGCAGCAGCGCGGCAAGGGCCGTGAGGTGCACGGGGCGCCGGGCGGACGTGGGGGGCAATGGCATGCGGAACTCGGAGCAGGGGTGGCAAGGGAATCCAAGTATACCGGCAGGAGAGATCCTCGTCACCGGTCTACGGGTCGCCGGGGCCGGGACGACGGGTAGCCTCGTCGGCACCGTCCTCGCACAATCCCCGGATCAGCGCATCCTCCCGGGCTGCATCTGCCTCGCAGAGGAGGCAGTTCATGTCGTCGCCGATCCGCGACTGCCGGCCCTCGACGGTCACGACCCAGGTGCGGGTCTGCCAGGGTGGGTCGTGTCGGACATGCTGCGCGTGGCCGCACTCGAGTTCGGCGACCCAGTGCTGTTCGGCATCCTGGTGGAAGCCGATGATGCGCTGGTCCATGATGCCCGGAACATACCCTGCCGGTGGTGCCCGGCAATCCCTGCCGGGACAGCAATTCCGGCCGGAACCGGCCGGTCGCCGGTGACGCCAAGTTACTGGCACACAAGCAGTTGGAGATGGTGCACCAGCGGTGCGGTTCTTGCCCAAGGGCCGGCAGCCCCTCGCCTGGAGTTGCCGGAGTGCGATCTGTCAGCCCTTGGTTGGTCGTCCTGGCCCTGGTTACGGCGCCCCGCGATCTCGCCGCCCAGGGCACCGCGGAGCCGGACACGACCACCGTGACCTGCCCCACCGACCTGTCGCCGTCCGGTCTCAAGGTCTGTACCGCCGCGCTGGACGGCATCCTGGTCATGCATCCGATCGCGGCGCTGCTCATGAACGGCGGCAACCCCCGGCTCGGGAGCGCCCGGGTGATCGGGAGGTTTGGCCACTTCGCCCTCGCCATGCGCACCACCACCGCCATGGCCGTCATGCCCGACCTCTCGTGGGCGGGCCAGACCGACACCGTGCCTGCCAGTTGGCGGGTGCAGCTCTACGCTCCGAAGGTGGACCTGGCGATGGGCCTGTTCCAGAAGGAGATGCCGATGGGGGTCGTCGGCGTGGACGTCCTCCTGGGCCTGCTGCTGATTCCGCCCAATCGGACGGCGGCACTGGTCCCGGTTCCCGGCAACCGGACCATCGGCAACGCCGCCTTCTCGCTCGATTGGGGGATCCGGGCCGGGATGGAGAGTCCGACCCTGCCGACGGTGTCACTCTCGGTGATGAAACGATCGTCGCCCACGGTGCGAGTCGGCGGCACGACCGATGGGCGGACCACCGCGTGGACCTTCAACGCGTCGTCGATCAACGCCCGTCTCTTCGTCGGCAAGCGGATGCGGTGGTTCGAGTTCGCGGCCGGGGCTGGCGCCGACCTGCTTTCCGGCACGGGGGAGGTGGCCTATCGCGACCCGGAGTCTGGCACCGTCGGCGCCGTGCTGGAGCCCTCGCTCTCCGGCATGCGGATCGTGACGGCGCTCAACCTGGGCTTCCACCTGGGGCCACTGCATCTGGCGGGGGAGGGGGGCTACCAGGTGGGGTCCAACCTGGGCCTCGCCACCCGCTTTGCCCAGAACAATCCCAACGCCGGCAAGTTCTTTGGCGGGTTCGGGGTGGTCCTGAGCTACTGACCCCCGCTGCACCGACCCGGGTTCACCGCCGGGTCGGTGTCCATCGGGGCCGGCGCCACCATCGAGGCCAGCTGGTCGAACGCCACCTGTTGCAGCGCCTTGACCTGCATCCGCGACAATCCCAGTTCGAACCCTGAGCATTCGAGGTCACCGAGCGAGCGGGGGTCGCGTCCGGTCACGGTCCCGAAGATCACCAGTGCCTCGAGGTAGTAGCCGTAGGTGCTGCCGTGATAGTGATCGGTGGTCCAGAGGCTCACCTTGCCAAAGTCGATGCCGTCGTACGGATTCGGGTCGGCCACGCCGGCGTGCATGGCGCGAATCCAGGACTCCCCGACGGGGATCACTGCCGTGGCCCCGGCGGCCCGAGCGGCCTGGTCGTAGGCGGCGCGGATGTCCCGGGCCATCGCCTCGATCGGCCGGCCGGCCCAGGCGCCTTCTGGCAGGTAGGTCTGGTCGGCGCGGGACCAGGTGGCCATCAGGTAGATCGCCACCCCGGGATTGCGCCGCCGGAGGAACTCGGCCATGGCGGTGCTGGTGGCCACCAGCCGCGCGGGGTTTCCCGGTGCCTGGTTGTCCAGGGTGCTGTGGCCATGCATGACGACCACGTCCCAGGGCTGGCTCCCCAACTGCTCCTGCTTGTTGGCCAGGTGGAAGTCGAGGTTGCTCCCCCCGCGCGTCTCGAGGTACACATCGTACCGCACCCCCGCCTGGTCGGCAAAGGACTTGAACAGCGCCGGCACGCCGCCGATGCCCTCATGGTTGAGGTCGGTGACGGTGCCGGCCCGGTAGTATCGGACTGGAGAGCCCGCCGCATAGAGGAAGCTGTTGCCGATGAAGACCGCGCGCGGCGGGGTTTGGGCGGCAGCGGCCGGACCAAGCGCCAGGGTGGCCAGCAGGATCAGGGTGCGGGACATTCCGGGCTCCAGGGAGATGCGGGTCAGGGGCCAGCCGTTGACGCTAGTCCAACCAGGTCGTCCGCTCGGCCGCCGTGGGCCGGGGCTTGGGATCGGGCACGGCCTCCGGGACGCCGAGCAGGATCACGCCGAGCACCCGTTCGCCCTCGGCCACGCCCCAGGCCTCCTTCACGGGGGCATCGTTGAACACGGCGCCGCTCCTCAGGTGTGTGCCCAGCCCCAGCTCGACGGCGCCGAGCAGGATGTTCTGCGCCCCCATCCAGCAGGCGGCGAAGTCCTCCTCGCGGATCTCCGGGTTCTCGTGCAGCGACTGGACGAGGGCGATCATGAGGGGAGCGTGCACCGCGTCGGCCAGGGTCCGGTCCCGGGTGGCCTGTGCCACGGCGGGGTCCTCGATCTTGCGTGACTTGCGGATGCCCAGCGCGGTACCATAGGCGGCCCGGGCGTCGGGGCCGAGCACCAGGAAGCGCCACGGCTGAGTCATCCGGTTGTTGGGTGCCAGCGCCGCCAGTTCCAGGAGGGTCTCCACCTGCGCCCGGCCCACCGGGGTGGGGGAGAACTTCTTGATCGATCGGCGGGCGCGGATGGTGTCGATGACGGTCATGGTATCCTGGATGTCGAGAGTGGCGCCGGCTGGTTGCGGAGCAGTCCGCCTGGAACAGGGTCTCACGCGGCGGCGTGGAGAACGCGGAGTGGTCCTCCGCGTTCCCCAACCTACATGGAGTCGACCGCGAAATGGGAGGTGATCCCGTTGGGAGGCCTCGCTCCGACGCCTCCGCGCGAGCCCGTCAGGCCAGGACCTGCTGCAGCTCCCTGGCCAGGCGCTCCTCCTGTTCATGGATGGCACGCAATCGGCGCTGCAGGTCCTGGCGCAGTGCGATCGACTCCGCCTCCGTCAACGGGAACGCCTTGGCCGCGGTCGCCCCGAGTGTGGCCAGGTCACGCCAGACCGAGGCGGCATCGTCCTTTCCTTCCGGCCCGGAGTGCAGCAACTCGGCCCGCCGGGCCATGAGCTGCGAGGCCTGGGCAAAGAGCGACACCTCCGGTGGCAAGGCGGCTGTGGCGAGTTCCGTCCAGGCGGCGCCCAGTTGGGCGTAGGCCTCCGACAGGCGCCGCAGGTCGGGGCGCTTGAGCAGCGGCGCCGCTTCGGCCAGGGTTTCCGCAAACAGTGGCCGACTCAATCCACCGCCGGTCCCGTAGTGCTCCACGAAATCATGGATGGAGGTAAGGCCGGTCCAGAGGTGCCTGCCACGCGGGAACACCGCGTCCCAGCTGTCCTTCGCCTTCGAGCCGTGCAGCTGGTCGGCCCAGGCGCTGAAGGCGGCGACCGTGAAGTTCTTGATCCGCCCCCGGGTGAGCGCGGCAGCGCCGGTGACGAGTCCATCGCGCAGGGCCGAAGCCAGGTCGGGGCGCTGCTTCGGGGCCGGGGCCGCGAGGATCCGGTACTTGTCCTTCTTGATCCGGCCGCGCGCAATCGTGAGGTCGCTGGTGGGAAGCGACACCGGTGCGTCGGCGAGGTCGCCAATCAGTGCCTCCCCGCCGGGCTCGGCCCGATACACCGTGACCAGGTGATAGCCACCCCCGCTCATGGAGGGCGGCATGCCGCGGTGGGGCAGGTGTCCCATGTCCACCCAGGCGATGACCGGGCCGTCGGCCAACTGGGCGAGGAGTCCCCGTTCGGCCGGGCCGGCACCACCGAACTCCCGGACGACCGGGGTGATGCCGAGCCGTCGCACCGCCGCGACGAGGCAGGCCTGGGTGTCCTGCCAGAGGTGGGAGCCCGCCACGTAGAAGGAGGAGAAATCCTCCTTGGCGTAGTGGAAGGCAAAGACGCCGGCGCCGATGCCGCCCGAGAGGCCGTAGGCCAGCGCCTCGCTCAGCGGCTGGCCACCCGGCCCGGCGACGCCGGCATGCGTCAGGAGCACCCGGAGCGCCGTTGGCAACGGCACGCTGCCGGGAAAGTGGGGTCCGAAGGCTGGGCTGGTGGAGGGAGGTGTTGCACCGAGTACCTGGCGCCGGGCGGTGGCGTAGCGCTCACCGGTCTTCTGCATCCGGTCGCGCACCAGCTGCTTGAGGTGTTTCTGGCGGGTCATTGGCTGTCCTCGCAGGCACGGGGGGACCAGACCCTGCGCGTCCAATCCCCCCGCTGCGGGGGCCGGATGGGTCACTCCAACCCCGAGGACATGATCCCCTTTACCTCCGCCGTTGGCCCGCCGCGCAGGGGCGGGCTCAGGAGGTCAGGCGCGGGGGGGCGCCTGCCTCAATGGTACGGAGGCGGGGACGGGGTGGCAAGGCGGGTATGCAGGCCTGGACGGGACGGGAACGCGAGCCCCGGGTGACCTGCCAGCGCGGACCCTCCGTTGCGTCTTGACGCGCTCCCGAGCGGCGCGCATCTTGGCAGCACCGCTTCTGGGTACCTGGTTCATTGAACGCCACCTTTCCCCGAGGTGCCATGAAGTCGTTCTCCCTGCTTCCGCTCCTTTCGCTCCTCCTGCTTTCCGGCCTTCCTGCAGGCCCCCCGACCACCGCAAGTATCCCTGATTCGTCAACAACCCGTCCGTCACGGAAGGTGGAGGTCACCCTCACCGCGTCGGTGGCACGGATGGAACTGGTTCCGGGCCGGACGACGGAAGTTTACGCCTACAACGGCAGCGTCCCGGGCCCGACCCTGGAGTTCATGGAGGGGGACGAGGTGATCGTCCACTTCCGCAATGACCTGCCGGTGGAGACCACCGTGCACTGGCACGGCCTGCACCTGCCGTTCACGTCGGACGGAAGCCCGTTCCACCCGGTGGCCCCCGGGGGCACCTACGAGTACCGCTTCACGGTGCGCCCGGGTGCGGCCGGCACCTACTGGTACCATCCGCACCCCAATCACGCCACCGGGGTGCAGGTGGCCCGCGGCCTCTATGGCGGGATCATCGTGCGCGCCGCCGATGACCCGTTGCCGCGCGGGCTCACCGAGCGCCTGCTGATCCTCTCCGACAACCGCTTCCTGCCCGACGGGTCGTTCGACCTCCCCGAGCTGCACACGCCGCCGGGCCGGATCGACTTCGAGAACGGCCGCGAGGGGAGCCACCTCTTCGTGAGCGGCACGGAGATGCCCACCTACGACATCCGGCCGGGCGAGGTACAGCGCTGGCGGATCATCAACGCCTCGGCCGGCCGCTACTACCGCCTGGCGATTCCGGGCCAGAAGCTGGTGCAGGTTGGCACGGATGGCGGGCTTTTCGAGCGGCCCGTGGAGCTGGACGAGCTGCTGCTGGCGGTGGCGGAACGGGTGGAACTGCTGGTCACCGGCGGCCCCGCGGGGACGGCGGTGGTCGTGCAGGACCTGCCCTACGATCGCTACATCCCCCAGACCCGCCCGCCCGGCTGGGACACGCCGCGCAACATCCTGACCCTGCGCAGCGGCGGGGCCCCGGCCCCGCCCGTGGCGATCCCCGCCACGCTGCGGCACGTGCCCAGGATCGACCCGGCCACCGCCACGGCGACCCACGAGATCGTCCTGAGCCAGGGCTTCATCAACGGCAAGCAGATGGACATGAACCGGGTGGACGTGAGTAGCGTGGTCGGCGCCACCGAGATCTGGCAGGTGGAGAACATCGTGGGGATGGACCACCCGTTTCACCTCCATGGCGTGCAGTTCCAGGTGATCGAGCGCAACGGGGTGCCCGAGCTGTTTCCCGCCTGGAAGGACCTGGTGAATGTCCCGAAGCGCTCGATGGTGCGGTTCGTGGTGCGGTACCTCAACTACCCCGGCAAGTGGATGTTTCACTGCCACATCCTGGATCACGAGGATCACGGCATGATGGGGATCCTCGAGATTCGCTGACCCGTGGAGGCAGGCATGACACGAGGGATTCGCAGGGTGCTCTCGCCGGCGTTGCTGGCGCTCACGCTCCTGGCCGTTGTGCTGGTGGCGATGCCTCTTGGTGCAGGTGCCCATGATCCAGGGGCCGGGCTCCCCTGGGGCGCGGTGAACGACGACCAGGTCCTCCGCGGCCGGCAGTTGGTGCTGAGCCGGGGCTGCCCCGACTGCCACGGCGGCTTCCCGAACCCGACCGCAGACGGCTATCTCGCCGGGTATCCCGGCCCCGGGCCAACCGATACCATCGGAGGATTTGACCAGTACGCGCCGAACCTGACGCCGGACCGGGAGACCGGAATCGGTCGCTATACCGATCGCCAGCTCTTCAACGCGCTGCGCTACGGGCTCCGGCCCAAGACGTCGCCCGATGTGGAGGTCACCTCGGCCATCCCTGGCCAGGGCAACCACCCCAGCAGCCCGGACTACCTCGGCCCGGTCATGCCGTGGGTATCCTGGCGGTACCTGTCCGACCAGGAGCTGTGGGACATCATCGCCTACCTGCGGCGGGGTGTCCGGCCGGTGCAACGGATGGTCCAGGCCAGCGAGGCGCCGCCCGACCACTGGGTGGAGTTCTACAACACGATCCAGGCCGGCGGCCCGACGCTGCCGCCGTTCCCCACCTCAGCCGAGGAGCTGCGGGCGCCGGAGCGGCGCGCCGAGGTGCTGCGGGGCCGGCAGGTGGTGGCCAGCGCCGCCTGCGGCCTCTGTCATGGCGGGGTGATCCACCCTGGCCAGCCGGGGTGGCTGATCGGACATACGCCGGAACGTCCCGACCTGGAATTCCAGATCGGGCCGTTCAAGACCCGGCCCCGCAACCTGACGCCGGACAACATCACGGGACTGGGCCGCTTCAGCGAGCGGCAGATCTTCAATGCCCTTCGCTTCGGGCTCCGGCCGGGCGAGACGGCGGACGTGGAGATCACCTCCACGGTGCCCGGGCAGGGCAACCATCCGATGAGCCCGAAGTACATGGCGATCCCGATGCCGTGGCCGGCCTGGCGCCACATGTCCGACGCGGACCTCCGCGCCGTTGCGGCATACCTCAAGTATGGCCTCAAGCCGGTCCGCAACCTGGTGGCCGACAGCGAGGGCCCGCCGGACTTCTGGGCGAGCGAGTACACCAATGACAAGGTGGGGTCCTGGCCGGCGCCGCCATTCCCGGCCGCCCGCGAACGGAACCCCTGAGCGTCGGGCTGCTCGCCCCCTGGTAAGACGATCCCCCACCCCCTCCATGCCGGGAGGGGGTGGGGGATCATCTTTCGGGCCTGGCTCCCGGGACAAGGGGTCCGACAGCATTCCCCTTTCCGGTGCTCACCTCTCACCTCCTACCTCTTACCTCTTACCTCTTACCTCTTACCTCTTACCTCTTACCTCTCACTTCCTACTGCTCGCTTCTCCCTTCTTGCTTCCTGCTACGCTCCCGGCCTCACCCCGGGCCGCGGCACCCCGCGGTGGCAGGTGCCGCAGTTCACCACCGGCCGCTCGCTCTTGATGGTGGTGATCTTGCCGAGCTCCGCCGCGATCGTGCCGACCATGGTCACCATGGCGCGGGCGGTCTCCTTTTCCTTCTTCTCGTCGGAGCCGTAGTCCTCGGTGTTGTGGCAGTAGTCGCAGGTGACGCCGAGGTTCCGGCTGTAGCCGCCGTTCATGACGTTGAGCAGTCGGCCGGCGGGCATGTCACCGAGCAGCTTCAGGTTGGTGAACACCTCCTTGGCCGGCAGCTCCTCCTTGCCGGCGATCTGCCGGCGGATGGCGGCAACGGCGGAGTCGCGCTTCGGTTGCAGGGTGTCCTGGGCTTGCTGGGCGCGGGGGACGTCGGGGGTCAGCATGGTGGCCGGCAGCACGACGAGTCCGAGGACCAGGGTGGGCAGGAGCAGTCGCATGGAGGGACTCCTCAGGGGTGTGTGGACGATGCGGGGTATCCTGAATAGTACGCACGAGCCGGGCGGACGTTTCCGGAGGGGTCTCCCTCCGCCGCTGCCCGGGCGTAGATTTGGACCCTTCCCCGCCCAAGGATGCCCGATGCTCCGCCGCGCCCCGATCACCCTGATGCTCGCTCTGGCCGGCCCAGCGATGGCCCAGGCGCCACGCCCCCCTGCGGTCTCCCTCTCGCCGGGACAGCAGGTCGAGCGCGCCGCACTGCTCTGGGATGCCGGGGAGTACCCCGCAGCACTCGAGGGGATGGCCCAGCTGCTGCGGACCCCCCAGCCTGAATCGGTGCTCCGGCCCCTCGCACTGCTCACCGGGGAGTGGTACACCACGCGCCCCCTGGCCGAGGACGGCCGGAATGTGCGTGTCAGCCCGGATGGCCAGTTCGGCGCGTGGGAGGTCGGGACCGGTGCCCGGGCGATCCTGACCGTGGTCCGGCTGGCCGATGGCAGCCGGGTGGCCGAGGTGCCCGGGCGAAACCTGGTCTTCGCGCCGGATGGGCATGCCGCGGCGTTCGTCGAGCCGGGGGGCGAAGGGGGCAACTCGGCTCGGCTCCTGGACCTGGCCACGGGCAGCATCTCGCCCCTCCCGGCCCCGCCGCTGGCACAGCCTTCGATCGCCTGGGGTGCCGACAGCCGGTCGCTCTGGCTGGTGGTCGCTCCGGAGGGCGGCACTGACACCGCCGTCCTGCAGCTTGGGCTCGATGGTCGCTCGCGCACCTTCCACACCCCGGGCGAGTCCGCCACCGATCCGGTGGCCGTGCCAGGGGGGCTCTGGCTGGTGCACGCCGTCGGCAACAACACCATCGCGGTGCGCGGCGTCGTGACCGGCTCCAACCGCCGCTTTCCGGGCCGCGCCCTCCAGCTGGCGGCGGACGGATCGGCGCTGGTGGCGCTGAGCACGGAACCGGGGCACAACCGGGTCTGGGTGCTGCCGCTGGACCGCGAGGATGCCGAGCCGATCACGATCCTCGACACCCCGCTGCGGGTGGAGAACCCCGCCATCTCGCCGGATGGCAGACGGGTGGTGTTCGCGATGATGTACGAGGACGATTGGGAGCTGGCAGTGGCCGAGGTCGGGAGCGGCACGGTGCGGCGCCTGACGCGGGAGATCCAGCACGACCGGGCGCCGCGGTTCCTCACCGCCAACCGGATCCTGTCGGTCATGGGCGAGGGACGCCACCGGCGCAGCCACCTCTACGATGTCAGCACCGGCGAACGGACCCGGCTGTTCCACAACAACACCGTGCGCACCATCGCCCCGGAGTACGAGTGGGCCGCCACCGCGGACGGCGCCACCTTGCTGGTCGTCGCCGACCGGGACGGTGACACCGTGAGCCCGGAGCGCGGGGTCTACCTCATGGACCTGAACCAGCCGGTGTCGCAGGACGAGCTGCTGGCCCGGGTGGAGGGCAACCTCGCCGGCGAGCGTGCCCTTCGTACCATGGCGGAGTCGATCTTCAAGCCGATCGCCGCCACCGTCCAGCGGCTGGTGGACAGCGTCTCTACGACACGCCTGTACGGCTACCAGCTGGGGCTGTCCCAGTTCGACAGCCGGCACATCACCCAGCCGGGGAACAACCCCGCCGGCGTCTGGTTGGCCGAGACCTTCCTCTCGTTCGGGTATGCGCCGGAATACCAGTGGTTCCAGCCGCCGGCGCTCCGGGCCGCCGGGGGGCAGACCGCCAACGTCTTCGCCACGCTCCTGGGCACCAGCCATCCCGATGTCGTGTACGTGCTGGGCAGCCACTACGACTCGGTGCAGCAGGGGCCCGGCGCCGATGACAACGCCTCCGGCACCGCCGTCCTGCTCGAGACCGCGCGCATCCTGGCCGGGCATCCCCTGCCGGCCACGGTCATCTTTGTCGCCTTCACGGGCGAGGAGGGCGGCCTGCTCGGCGCCCGCGAGTTCACCCGCCGCTCGATCGCCGACAGCATCGATGTCCGCGGCGCGCTCAACAACGACATGCTGGGGTGGAGCAACGACCACCGGCTCGACAACACGGTTCGCTACTCCAATCCCGGCATCCGCGACGTGCAGCACGCGGCGGCGCTGGGCTTCTCGAAGCTGATCACCTATGACAGCCGCTACTACCAGAGCACCGATGCCGACCCGATGTTCCAGGCGTGGGGCAACGTGATCGGCGGGACCGGCTCGTACCCGGTCCTGGGGAACCCGCACTACCACCAGCGCACCGACCGGCTCAATACCATCAACCAGAACCTGGTGGCGGAGACTGCGAAGGCGAACGTGGCGGCGCTGACCTACCTCGCCTCCAGCCCGTCGCCGGTGCGCGGGCTGGCAATCCGCCGGCAGGCCGGGGGCGGCGTGGTGACCTGGGAGCCGGGTCCGGAGAAGGACATTGCTTCGTACACGGTGACGTGGGGGCCGCCGAACGAGGTGGCGCGCGGTACTGCCACCGTTCGCGGGACGACCGCCACGATCGGGGTGCTGCCGGAGGGGACGATCGTCTCGGTCCGGGCGACCAACGCACGCGGGCTCGTGGGCTGGGACTGGTCGCGGATTGCCGCCCCGCCGGTCGTGGAGTGAGAAGCACGCCGTGAGAGGGGAGAAGTAGTGTCGGGATCCCTCGCGGCGTTTGCAGTGACCGCGCCAGGCCTGGAACCGCTGGTCGCGGCGGAGCTCGACGCCCTGGGCATGATGGCGCACCAGGCCGAGCCGGGCGGCATCGAATTCGAGACCGACCTGGCCGGCCTCTATCGCGCCAACCTGCATCTCCGGGTGGCCAGCCGGGTACTGGTCCGGATCGCGGCCTTCAAGGCGGCGCACTTTACCGAGCTGGAGCGCCACGCCGCCGCGGTGCCGTGGCCCACCTGGCTCCCCCAGGGGGGCGTGGCGCAGTTCCGGATCACCAGCAAGAAGTCGCGGCTCTACCACCAGAAGGCGATTGCCGACCGCCTGGAGGCCGCGGTCCGGCGCGCGGTG
Organism: Gemmatimonadales bacterium; assembly: GCA_048499805.1. Lineage (GTDB taxonomy): Bacteria > Gemmatimonadota > Gemmatimonadetes > Gemmatimonadales > GWC2-71-9 > JAWXBA01. The sequence goes on from JASNZF010000003.1 coordinate 43,289, forward strand.
CCGGGCGCCTCGACGGTGCGCGGGGCCGCCGAGGCGGAGGCGCACGATGGGGTGCAGCAGTTTGTGGTCCGCCTGGCCTACGACCAGTGCACCATTTCTGCCGACAGCTCCGGTGCGCTCCTGCACCAGCGCGGATACCGGCAGGCGGTGGCCAAGGCGCCGCTCCGCGAGACGCTGGCGGCGGCGATGCTGCTCGGGGCCGGGTGGGATCCCGCCACCGCGCTGGTCGATCCGATGTGCGGGTCGGGGACGATTGCGATCGAAGCGGCGCTGCTGGCCCGGCGGATCCCGCCGGGGTGGCGGCGGAGCTTCGCGTTCGCGGCCTGGCCCGGATTGGACGCGGGGCTCTGGGAGGCGATCCGGGACGAGGCCGGGGCGCGGATCCTTCCCGCCGCGCCGGCCCCGATCCTGGCCTCGGATCGCGATGCGGGCGCCGTGACCGCGACACGGGCCAACGCCGAGCGGGCAGGCGTGCTGGGCGACCTGTCGATCGCACAGGCTCCGGTGAGCAGCCTCGCAGTGCCCGGGGATGCGGGACTGGTGCTCACCAACCCACCCTACGGCCTGCGCATCGGCGAGGCCAACCGCCTCCGCGACCTCTTTGCCCAACTCGGGCACCTGCTCCGGCGCTGCCCCCCTGGCTGGCGACTCGGCGTGCTGTCGGCGAACCCGACGCTGGAACGACAACTCGATCTTTCGATGTCCATCCAATGGACCACCACCAACGGTGGCATTCCGGTCCGCCTGCTCGTGACGCCAGGAGACGGGGCTTCCGCATTGTCCCCATGAGCCCCTAGGCTTCAGGTGATGCCCTCGCCGAAGACCGTGATCCTCACCCTGTTCCTGCTTGCCAGCTGTGGCGGCGGCGACCGGATCGATGCGCCCTTGCCGGTGGCGCGGGGCACGGCCGTCGGCGACTCCGCGCTCACCCTCCTGCCGTCGGTGCTCGACCTGCCAGTGGAATACGACCTGGGCCCGGCTCTCGCGTGGCTCGATTCGGTGGTGCCCCGCCGGATTGGCGATGTGGACGAGCGGATCGAGGTGCCGAGCAACAGCCGGTTGAGCTTTGCCTATGCGGCGGAACGCAGCCCCTTTCGCCTGACCCTCGACGGCACCACCGCCACGCTGAGCGCGGTCGTCACCTACCGCGGCCGCGGCTGGTACAATCCACCGGTCCTCCCCACCATCAGCGGCTCGTGCGGCATCGGAGAACAGGCCCCCCGCGCCTACCTCGCGGTGCGCACCACGGTGACCCCCACACCCGACTGGCGCCTGCAGGGACGCACCCGGGTCGTGGCGTTGCGCCCGCTCACCACCGAGCAGCGCGACCGCTGCACCGTGACCCTGGCGGAGGTGAATGTCACCGACCGGGTGCTCGAGGCGGTGCGCGAGGTCCTCAGCCGGGAGCTGCGCCAGGTCGATCGCAGCCTGGCGGACTTCGGGCTCCGCGACATCGTGACCGACGTGTGGGGGTTCCTGGGGACCCCCATCGCGCTGCAGGACAGCCTCTGGCTGGTGGTCGATCCCACGGCCATCCGGTTCGACAAGGTGCGGAGTGAGGGGACGGTGCTGCACTCCTCACTGGGAATCACCGCCTACCCCCGGGTGGTGAGCGGGTCGCGGCCAGAGGTCGCGCCCCGCCCCGTCCCGCCGATGGAACGGATCGGGTCACCGCCAGGACTCTCGCTGCTCAGTGAGGCGGCGATCAGCTGGGAGGTGCTGAGCGGGATCCTTGGGGAGCAGTTGCGGGGCGATACCCTGCAGGTCGGCGGACGCCAGTTGGTGATCCTCGACATCTCGGTATCGGGGCTCGCGGACGGTCGCGTGGCAGTGGGCCTGACGCTCGGCGGCGGGGTGCGCGGCACGGTGTACCTCGTGGGCAACCCGGTCTTCGACCCGGTGGCCGCCGTCCTCACCATGCCCGACCTGGAGTTTGACGTGAGCAGCCGGAGCCTGATGGTGCGCGGCCTGGCCTGGCTGGCCGGCGGACAAGTGGAAGCAGACCTGCGCCGCGACCTGCGGGTGTCGCTGGCCGGGGTGCTCGCCGACGGCCGCAGCCTCCTGGAGCGCGAGCTGTCCCGGGAACTCGCCCCCGGCGTGCGGATGATCACGGCCGTCGATGAGGGGCGCGTGGTGCGGATCCGGGCGCGACCCCACGCGCTCCTGGTGGACGTCGTCGTCGGTGGGTCCGCGGAACTGCAGCTCGTACTCGTGCCGGGGCAGCGGGTGGGCGGGAAGTGAGCAGTAAGCAGCAAGAAGTAAGAAGTAAGAGGTAAGAGGTAAGAGGTAAGAGGTAAGAGGTAAGAGGTAAGAGGAACACGGTCAGAGGTGGGCGAAGAGGGCGATGCACTGCGAGGCAGGTGCTGTCCCTGCCACCCCCTTCCCAGTTCCCCATTCTCCATTCCCCAGTCCCCAGTCCCTAGTCCCTAGTCCCATTCCTTCCCTTCTCGCTCTTGACCACCGCATGCATCCCCGTCTCTGCCATCACCCGCTCATAGAGCCAGAGCGCGTGGTCCCGGCTGAGCAGCCCGAACAGCTTGCCCGTGGCGGGATCCACCACCGGGAGGGAGCTGGCGCCGCGCGCGGCCATTCGGCGCAGCCCGGAGAGGAGGGTGTCGCTGGGCGCGAGGGGGCGGACCCGCTCCGCCACTTCACCGGCGGTGCGCGCGACGCCCTTCTGCTGGTCGTCCTTGGCGAACCGGTGGATCTCGGCCATCGTCAGCATCCCCACGAGCCGCCCGTCGGGGCTGGTCACGGGGAAGCCATCCTGGTCGGGAACATTCCGGGCGCTGACGACGGTCTGCGATTCCGGGATGGTGACCGGCACCAGTTCGCAGGCCTCGCGTACGGTGATGTCGGCCATGATGGCGCGGTCGGTGCCGTACTTGAGGTTCTGGCCGCGCCGCCGCAGCCAGCCGCTGTAGAGGTCGTCGGGCGAAAGCCGCCGGGCCACCAGGTAGGCAATGACCACGGTGAGCATCAGCGGCAGCATGATGGCCGAGTCATCGGTCATCTCGAAGACGATCAGGATGCCGGTGAGGGGTGCCCCGGTGGCGGCGGCCACGACGGCGCCCATCCCCACCAGGGCGTAGGCCTCCGGGGTGATGCTGAGACTGGGCAGGACGTCCGCCAGCACCACCCCGAACCCGCCGCCGATCGTCGCCCCGACATAGAGCGAGGGGGTGAACAGGCCACCGCTGCCTCCGGCGCTCAGCGTCAGGGAGGTGAGCAGGATCTTGCCGACCGCGAGGAGGATCAATCCCCACCAGGCGATCCGGCCGAAGAGGTCGAGGGAGATGGAGAGGTGGCCATCGCCGATCAGGAGGCCACCGGAGAGGGTGACCGCCCCCCCGACGATCGCGCCCCCCAGCCAGGGGACGAGGGCCGGGGGAAGCTTCACCGCCTTGACCATGTCCTCGACGCGGAAGTGGCTGCGGACGAAGTAGGCTGCGACCAGCCCGGCCAGGACGCCCAGGACCGGGTAGAAGAGCAGGATCTCGATGGCGTGGTTGTAGCCGTACTCCTCCGGGATCGGGAAGGCGGGGTGGTTCCCGAACGCCGCACGGGAGACGACCGCCGCCACCACGCTCGCCACCACGACCGGGGGGAAGGCGCTGACACTGAACGAGCCGAGGATCTCCTCCAGGGCGAAGAACGCACCGGCCAGGGGCGCGTTGAATGCCGCGGAGATCCCGGCGGCCGCGCCCGCACCCACCAGGACGGTGGTGCGTGAGGCCGGGAACCGGAACAGCCGGCCCAGCAGGGACCCGATCGCCGCGCCGAAGACTGCGACCGGTCCCTCGGCGCCGGCGGACCCGCCGCCGCCGATGGTGATCGCACTGGCCGCGGTCCGGGCCAGGGCCGGCTGGGTGGGAATCTCTCCGGCCTCGCGGACCACGGCGCGCTGGATGTCCGGAACGTTGAGGCCGTCGTTGTCCTGGCCGAACCGGCGCATCACGTACCAGGCCAGCGCCAGCCCCGAGCCGGTGACCAGCGGCCGGTAGAGCCACTCAAGCCAGCTCGGCAGGACCCGGGCCGGCCAGCGGAAAAGGAGGGTCGCCGAGAGGTCGATCAGGTTGTAGAACAGCACCACCCCCAGGGCACCCGCCACCCCGACCGCCACCGCAAAGCCCAGGAGGACCGCATTCTCGCTCAGGTCCAGGGCGTGGAACCGGTCAACCAGCTTTTCCCAGAGATGGGTGGGAAGGGTGAAGATGGGGAGCTGCATTCCGGAACTTAGCGAACTGGCGGACTGGTGCGCAGGCAGGTGGGCGGAACCGGTATTCCTAGCCTTGCCGATCCCAGTCCGGCATCTCGCCGCGCCGCACCGCCTCGAAGATCAGGATCGTCTCGACGTGGCCCACCTCCGGGCGGGTCGTGAACGCATCGAGGGCGAAGTCCCGCAGGTGGTCCGCATCGCGGGTCGCGACATGGATCAGGAAGTCGTTGATCCCCGCCACGTGGTAGACCGCCATCGTCTCCGTCAGTCCCAGGGCATGCGCCCGGAACGCCGCCACCGCCTCGCGCGAGTGCCGGCGCAACCGGATCGCGACCATCGCCTGGATCCCGACCCCCAGGGCCGCGGGGTCGATTTCGGCGTGATAGCCGCGAATCACCCCCCGCTGGCGCAGGGCCCGGACCCGCTCCAGGGTCCGGGACGGCGACAGCCCCACCAGGAGGGCGAGGTCCTTGTTGGTGATTCGAGCATTCTTCGCCAATTCGGCCAGAATGCCGTGGTCGATTCGGTCCAGGTCGTATTTCTTGGCCATGATTCCGAATATTATGCGCTTTTATTGAGCCACACGCAAGAAGGTCCGATCTTTATGGGGTACCACCACACTCCCAGGGGGCCCCATGACCCAACGACGCTCCACCCGCGCCGTGCACGGCGGTCGGGAAGATTTCCACGAGTTGGGTGTGCACGCCCCACCGATCGACCTCTCCAGCACCTACCCCTTTCCCGACCTGGATGAGGCCACCGCCAGTCTCGAGGCGCTGGCTGAGGGTGCCGCCACCGCCGGCACCCCGATCTACTCGCGGCTCCACAACCCCACGGTGGCGCGCTTCGAACGGGCCCTGGCCGAGCTGGAAGGCGCCGAGGAGGCGGTAGCGTTCGGGTCGGGAATGGCCGCCGTGACCGCGGTGCTCCTGGCGGCGCGCGAACGCGGCAGTCACGTGGTGGCGCTGCGTCCGATCTATGGCGGGACCGACCATTTGCTGACCGGCGGGCTCTTGGGCATGCGGGTGACCTGGGCCACACCGGAGACCGTGGCTGCGGCGATCACCCGCGAGACTGCGCTGGTGCTGATGGAGACTCCTGCCAACCCGACGATGACCATGGCGGACATCACCGCGGTGGTGGATGCCGCCGGTGCCGTGCCCGTGCTCGTCGACTCCACCTTCGCAACCCCGATCCTCCAGCAGCCGCTCCGCCATGGCGCGGCGTTCGCCCTGCACAGCGCCACCAAGTTCCTCGGCGGCCACGGCGACGTCCTGGGCGGGGTGGTGGCGACCTCCGCCGAGCATGCCGCGGCGCTGCGGCGGGTGCGGATCGTGACGGGAGGCGTCCTGCACCCGCTGGCGGGATACCTGCTGCACCGCGGCCTGCCGACCCTGCCGGTGCGCGTGCTGGCGCAACAGGAGAACGCCCGGATCCTGGCCGGTCGCCTGGTGGATCACGAGGCGGTCCGCGAGGTGGCCTATCCCGGCCTGCCGGGCCAGGACCCGCTGGGACTCGTGGGCCGGCAGATGGAGGGCCCGGGCAGCCTGATGGCCTTCCGCATCCACGGCGGCCACGAGGCGGCACGCGAGGTCCTGCGCCGGGTCAAGCTGATCACCCCGGCCGTCAGTCTCGGCTCGGTCGATTCGCTCATCCAGCAGCCCGCTGGACTCACCCACCACATCATGGATCCCGAGGCGCGCGAGGCGACGGGAATCGGCCCCGACCTGCTACGGCTGTCGGTCGGGCTGGAAGATGCCGAGGATCTCTGGGAAGACCTGAACCAGGCCCTCACGACGGCAGTGGCCGCGCAGCTGGCAGCCACGGCGGGCTGACCGCGCGGCTTTGGCGGCTTGGCTGGGTGGTTGCGGTAGCGTCCCCCCATCGGGGGGCGCTACTCTACATGCCTTGACCGCCTGGTCCACCCCTGCCAACCGGGAGCTCCCCACCATGGAACGTGCCGTTCCGATCGCGCTTGCCCTTGCCCTCCTCGCCGCCTGCTCCCCACCCGCCGAGGTACCTCCCCCCGCCGTGGTGGGCCGCTGGGACGTGACCATGCAGCCCGCCGGCGGCCGACCCTACGCCTCGTGGTTCGAGGTGGTGCGGGAGGGCGATTCGCTCAGCGGGCGGTGGCAGCCAGGCGGCGGTCACGCCACGCCGATCGTCCGGATCGCGGCCACCGCCGACAGCTTCTCCTTCGAGCGCCCCCCCGAGAGCGACCTCGCCGCACCGGGAATCCGGTTCAGCGGCCAGGTGGCCAATGAGCAGGTGACCGGCACGATGACGGAGCTGGACGGTACCGTGACGCCCTTCACCGCCGTCCGGACGCCGGCGCTGGTGCGCACGGCCCCCCCGGTCTGGGGCGAACCGATTGACCTCCTGGCCAAGGGCATCGACGGCTGGCACCTGCAGGACCCCGAGGCGAAGCAGGGCTGGCGGGTGGTGGACGGAATCCTCGAGAACACCGAGCCGGGTGGCAACCTGGTCAGCAACGGCACCTGGATGGACTTCAAGCTCGAACTCGAGGTGAACGTCCCGCCGGGCGGGAATAGCGGCATCTACCTGCGGGGCCGGCACGAAGTGCAGGTCCTCGATTCGTACGGCAAGCCGGCCGGCAGCCGCGAGATGGGCGGCATTTACGGCCAGGTGACCCCGACCGAGAACCCCGCCAAGCCCGCCGGCGAGTGGCAGACCTTCGAGATCACGCTGGTGGGCCGGCGCGTGACGGTCTCGCTCAATGGTGTCCACATGATCCACGACCAGGAGATTCCCGGGGTGACCGGTGGCGCGATGGATGCCAATTCCGGCGAGCCCGGCCCGATCATGCTGCAGGGCGACCACGGGCCGATCCGGTTCCGGAACGTGCGGATCACACCGGCGATGTAAGGGAAGAGCGAGAAGGGAGAAGCAAGAAGGGAGAAGGGAGAAGTGAGAAGTGAGAAGTGAGAAGTGAGAAGGGCGAGGTGTGCAGGGCAAGACCTGGTGAAGGAACGGGTGAGCGGGGGTGGAGTGATCCATCCCCGCACGCGGCTTCCTGACCGTGCCTACTGGATCTTCAGCGCATAGCTGCCAAGCTGCTTCCGATCGAGTCCCGACACCATGATGGCGTAGTCCACTCCGGCATCCAGCTCGATGCTGAGCCGGGCGTCCTTCCCGCCATTCGAGTCATCGTCGTAGGCCAGCAGGCTGCCGGAGTAATCGGTGTCCGAGAACGACGCCACCTCGACCAGGGCCAGGAAGCTGTCGAACCCCGAGGTGACCGCGAAGGTCACGGTGCGGGGGGTGGGCACCTTCACGACGTAGGTCTCGTAGTATCCCGCGCTGTCATTGCAATCCGCCTCGGTAATGCTGCCCGAGAGGGTCTGCCCGATCTGGGCGTTGTCCCGGATGCAGAAGTTGTCGCGCACCTTGGAGACGAGGACCGGGAACTCGAGCCGCTCCGACGGGGGGGCGGCCGTCCCCACGCTGCAGGCCGCGGTGGCGATCAGGGCGAACAGGCTGGCAACCGCACGGCGCTGGGGCATGACCAGGTCCTCTGCGAGGGGGGAACAGCGATCCGCAGGGAGGCGAGGTGGGCCTCCGGGGGCGGCTGGACCATCGCCTGGGCCGCAAGAGACATGCCCATGGGGCGGGTCCTGGGGCGGCTGGGGAGTCTGGCGGAGGGCGGTCCCGGGCCGTACGTTCTCCCCCTCTCCATCACCATTTCCTCGCTCCCGAGGACCATCGCATGCCCGAGACGGACTTCCTGCCGGGTCCCACCCGCGTTGCCGACCGGATCGCCGCACTCGACATCGTGCGCGGCGTCGCCCTCTTCGGCATCCTGCTGATGAACATCACCGGGTTCGGGCTGCCGTACGCCTACAGTGATCCGACCGTCTTCGGCGGTGCCGAGGGAGCCAATCTCTGGGCCTGGATCACCACCAACATGCTGTTCGAGGGGACCCAGCGGGGGTTGTTCACCATCCTCTTCGGGGCGGGGATCATCCTGATGACCCGCTCGCTGGAGGCGTCCGGCCGTCCCCACTCGCAGGACCTCTACTTCCGCCGCAACCTCTGGCTGGTGGTCTTCGGGATCATCCACGCCTACCTCCTCCTCTGGCTTGGCGAGATCCTCTTCTACTATGGCGTGACGGCGCTCTTCGCCTACGGGGTGCGCCACGCCAAGTCCCGCACCCTGATCTCACTCGCGGTCGGCGGGGTGCTCCTCTCGGCGGCCTGGAACGGACTCGACACCTACAACGGGCTGGAAAAGCACCGGGCCTTCGTGGCGGCCGACTCGGCCAAGGTGCAGGGCGACTCCCTCACCGCCGAGCAGACGGAGGCAATCGAGGCGTGGGAGGGGATGGTCAAGGAGTGGAAGCCCGACTCGACCAAGCTCGCCAAGACCATCGCGACCTATCGCGGCTCGTACTGGGAGATCCTGAAGTACCAGGCCCCGCTGGCGGCCCGCTACGAGTCCTGGGGGATCTACCGCTGGTTCTTCGACTATTTCTCCATGGTGCTGCTCGGCATGGTGCTCTTCAGGGCGGGGCTGTTCGGCGCCAGCCAATCCCGCCGGGTGCTCTGGCAGATGGTGGTGGCGGGCTACGGGATCGGGCTCGCCGTGAACTACTTCGAGACCTCGACGATCCTGGCGGCGAACTTCAGCGTCCTCTCGTTCCTGCAATCGTTCATCACCTACGACATCGGGCGGATCCCGTTGACGATGGGACACCTGGGGCTGCTCCTGCTCTTTGCGCAGTCGGGGGGCGCGGGGTGGCTCAAGCAGTCCCTGGCCGCGGTCGGGCGGATGGCGTTCACCAACTACGTGATGACCTCGATCATCTGCGCGATCTTCTTCTACGGCTTCGGGTTCGGGTGGTACGGCCACCTGGAGCGGTACCAGCTCTACTACGTCGTGGGGTCGATCTGGCTCTTCCAGTTGGTCATCAGCCCGCTCTGGCTGGCCCGCTACCGGTTCGGGCCGCTGGAGTGGCTGTGGCGGTGGTTGAGTTACGGGGAGAAGCCGGCGATGCGAGTGGTGAAGTAAGCAGCAAGATGGAAGAAGGGAGAAGCGAGAAGTGGGGTGGGGAAGGACTTCTCGCTTCTTGCTTCTCGCTTCACACTTTCCGGGGCTCGAAGATCGGCATCGGCGGCAGGAACTCCCAGCGTCCCCGGGTGAAGTCGGGGATCTGGACCGGCTGGCTCCGATTGGCGACGGACTGCTCCGTGAGCGGGGTGATGGCGCTCCACGCCAGTCCGTCCCAGATGGTGTAGTCGGTGGGTTCCCCGGCCAGCAGTGACTGGATCAGCCGCTGGTCCTCCAGGAAGTCCATCCCGCCGTGGCCGGTGGTGGCGCGCTGCACCGCGGCATCCTTCCAGAGCGGGTGCTCGAATTCCTGGTAGTACTCGGTCAGCTCCTCCCAGCGGTGGTTCGGGCTGCGGCCCTCGATCATCACCCGGTTGGGGTACCCCTCGAAGATGCCCTTGGTCCCCTGGACAATGTTGACCCGGCTGTAGGGCCGCGGGTTGTCGCAGTTGTGGCCCAGGATGATCGTCTTGCCCTTCACCGTCTTGATCAGGGTGGTGTTGACGTCGCCGAGCGCGAACCATTCGTCCCGCTTGGGATGGCCCTCGGGGTAGTGCTCGGCGGCATAGGCGCGGAGGCCGCGGCTGTTGCTGCTCATCGAGACCAGGTAGTCGAACCGGTCGCCGCGGTGGATGTCCATGCACTGGGCGATCGGTCCCAGCCCGTGGGTGGGGTAGAGATTGGCGTTGCGCCGCACCGCGTGGGCCCGCCGCCAGAGCCCCTCACCGGTGGTCGAGAACTTGATCTCGCGAAGATCGTGGAGGTAGCCGCATTCGCCATGGAGGATCTCGCCCAGCATCCCGAGCCGCACCAGGTTGAGGCAGAGCATCTCGGGGCGATCGTAGACGCAGTTCTCCATCATCAGGCAGAGCTTGCCGGTGCGCTCCGATGTTTCGAGGAGCTGCCAGCACTCCTCCATCGTGGTGCACATCGGGACCTCGGTCACGGTGTGCTTGCCGGCGTTCATCGCTGCGAGCATCACCGGGGCGTGCCATTCCCACGGGGTGGCGGTGTAGACCAGGTCGATGTCCGGCTGCTGGCACATCCGCTCGAAGTCGCGCGGGCCATTGCTGTACCCGGTCGGTCGCCGGAACCCCTTGCTGACCACGAGATCCTGGATCCGGGCCACCTTCTCGGGGACGACGTCGCAGATCGCGACCAGTTCGGCACCCGGGATGGCGAGCAGGTTGTTGACGTGGACGCTCCCCATGCCACCCACCCCCACGAACCCGATCCGCACCTTCTCCATCGGCGGCAGCTGCCATGGGTACTCGGCGGGGGTGGGCTGGGCGAGCAGTTCCGCGCCAGGCCGGGCGACGGCCAGGCCCAGGCCAGCGGCGGCACCCGCCTTGAGGACGTCGCGCCGGGAGGGACGGGAGGTGGGGCCGAGGAGGTCCGACATGGGGTGCTCCAGCGATGGGGAGAGGGGAACCCGATAATATTAGGGCAACTCACCCGGATCGTGGAGGGGAATGCAACCGGAACTGGTGGTGCTGGCCGCGGGGCTCGGGCGGCGATTCGGCGGGGACAAGCAGGTGGTGGGGGTTGGCCCAGGCGGGCACCCCCTGGTGGCGTACGCCCTGCACGACGCGCGCCGGGCCGGGTTCAGCCGGGCAGTAGTGGTGGTGCGGGAAGGGCTCGAGCCCGTGCTCCGCGAGCGGCTCGGGGTACCCCCGCTTCCGGTACGCTACGTGGAGCAGTCGGGGGGACGGGAGCGCCCATGGGGCACCGGCCACGCCGTCCTCTCGGCTGCCGGGGAGGTGGACCGGCCGTTCATGGTGGTCAATGCCGACGACTTCTACGGCGCCGGCACCTACCGGGTCATGGCGGAGTTCCTTGCCGGGAGCCGCGGCGGGCACCCCCCGACCTATGCCCTGGCGGCCTTTCCCCTTGGCGAGACCCTCTCCCCGGAAGGGCCGGTCAATCGGGGCATTTGCGAGGTCGGACCCGGGGGGGTCCTGACCGGGATTCGCGAGGTCTCGGGGATTCTGCCCGAAGGCACGGACTGGCTCCCCGAGACGCCGGTTTCCCTCAACGCGTGGGGGTTCACCCCTGAGATCTTTGCCCAGTTGAGCGCGGGATTTGCATCATTTCGCACGGTTGCCGGCCCAGGCGACGAGTTCATGCTGCCGGCGGCGGTCAACCAGCTGGTGGCGGCAGGGGCGGCCCGGGTACGGTTGCTGACGGCGCCGGGGCCCTGGATCGGGGTCACCTGGCCGGCCGACCTGCCGCGGGCGGCCTCCCGGCTTGCGCAGATGGTGGCGGCGGGAGACTATGCGGCGCTGGGGGGGTAGGCGGTGGTGTGCCCGATCTCCTGGCTGGGCGTCCTCCTGAAGCTGGCACCGAGTTCCTGAGACCGGGGTATCGATGTCGTTGATTCCCTCCATCCTGTCCGAGTTCGCGCTTCCCGGAGAGGTCCATTCCGTGGAGCGCCACGAGGGTGGCCACATCAACGACTCCTTTCGGGTCGTGTCGGGCGCGGGCCTCGCGGAGCGCACCTACCTGCTGCAGCGCCTGAACCTCGAGGTCTTCCCCGACCCCGAGGCGGTGATGTCCAACTTCCAGATCGTCACGGCGCATCTCGCCGGGGCGGTGCGTCGCCGGGGGCTGTCCCAGCCGGAGCGGCGGGTACCGCAGCTCGTGCCGACCCGCGGCGGTGGCGTGGTGATGCGCGATGCCCAGGGTGGGGTGTGGCGGCTGCTGCAGTTCATCGAGGGGACCCGGTCCACCCGCCGCGCGGAATCCATCGAGGATGCCCGGGGTGCGGGGCGGGCGGTGGGGCAGTTCCAGGCCTTGCTGGCCGACCTCTCGACCCCCCTGGCCGAGACCATCCCGGGCTTCCACGACACCCGGGCCAGGATGGATGCGCTGCAGCAGGCCGTCGCCGAGGATCCGTTCAACCGCCTGGCCCTGGTGAGCCGCGAAGTCGGGGCGATCCTCTCGCGCCGCGAGGAGGCCGAGCGACTGGAGGTGCTGCGGGAGGCGGGTCGCCTCGAGACGCGCGTCGTCCACAACGACGCCAAGATTGCGAACGTCCTGTTCGACAAGCGGACCGGCGCCCCGCTGTGCATGGTGGACCTGGATACGGTGATGCCGGGGCTGGTGCTGCACGATTTCGGTGACCTGGTGCGGTCAATCGCGACCAATGCCGCCGAGGACGAACCAGATGTCCGGCGCGTGGCAGTGCGGAGTCACTACATCGAGGCCGCGATGGAGGGGTATCTGCAGGAGGCCGGCAGCTTCCTGACCCCGGTGGAAAAGCAGCACCTGGGCCTGGCCGGCCGCGTCATCGCCCTGGAACAGGCGGCCCGGTTCCTGACCGACTTCCTCGAAGGCGACCACTACTACCAGACCACCCGCCCCAACCAGAACCTCGACCGGGCCCGGGCCCAGTATGCCGTGTACGAGGGCCTCAGCGTCCTGGGCTAGCGCAACCACCACTGCAACCGATATTCCACGGCCCGCCGGCCCGCCGGCCCGCCGGCCCGCCGGCCCGCCGGCCCGCCGGCCCGCCGGCCCGCCTGCCCGCCTGCCCGCTTCTCCCTTCACGCCTCCTCCCCGACACCCGATACCCTAGTCCCTAGCCCCTAGCCCCTAGCCCCTCCCCCCCCGCTCCATCGACCGAATGAACGCCGGCGCCTCCACCACCACCGGGATTCCCCGCGCCAGACACAACACCACCGCCAGCCAGCTTGCCCAGGTGCCGAACTCCGCCACTCCCGTCCACGGGCGCCCCGCCGATTGCAGGGCCAGGGTCAGGGCCAGCGCCAGGAAGGCGGCAATCTTCACCAGGGCGTAACCGGTCCGCATGACCGGTGACACCACCAGCCAGCGGCCCAGTCGGGTCCGCATCATGGCGTGGGCACTGATCCCGCGCTGGGCCCCGACATCGCGGATCGAGTCCACCAGGGCGCCACGGATCATCACCACCAGCGGCACCACGATCGACACCAGGCCGAGGTGGGCAAAGACGACCCAGAGGACGAACTCCACCGCCCGGTCGGTGGCAATGTCCAGCGCGCTGCCCAGCAGGGTCGTCTCGCCGCGCCACCGGGCCACCGCCCCGTCCACGGTGTCCATCAGCATCAGCAGGCCCAGGAGCACCACGGCGGACATCCGTCCCACGGTGCCCGGCTGGTACATGAGCCAGATCACCAGCACCAGCAACGGGAAGCGCAGAATGGTGACGCCGTTGGCGATGTTGATGATGCTGACGTATCCCGTGGCCTCCTGGGGGGGGCGCTTGGTCGACATCAGGCGTTACCAGCGGACATCGAGCAGGGGCACCCGGATGCCCGGCACGGTGTGGCGTCGGGAGGTGTCCGGGGCGAGGATCGCGGCCGGGGTCGGCACCGGCACCCCCAGCGACCACCCGTCGCGGATGGTGAGCAGGGCGCTGCCGCCCTCGGGGATGGGACCGGGGTCGCGGTCGCGGACGAGCGCGGCCCCTCCGATCAGGCCGAGGGTGGTTCCGGAGGCGAGGATGGCGATGACCCCGTCGGTGCTCTCGGTGGAGGTGAGCAGCGCCACCCCGAGTCCGGCGAGGCCGCCTCCCAGCCCGGCGGCGGTGATGGTACGGACCTTGGCGGCCGTTGGGCGCCAGGCGCGGGCCGCGGGGATCGCGGCGAGCATCGCGACGTTGCCGATGATCAATGCCGCGGCCAGCTGGTCATTGTCCTGCACCCCCGCCAGTTCCGCGATCGCCGCTCCATACCAGGTACCCCAGAGCGCTGCCTGGGTGATGACCGCCGCCTGGCCCTGGGTCACGTCGCTCCGCGAGGCGAGGAGTCCGGCCCCGAACCCGGCGACACCGCCAACCAGCGCGGCAACCCACGGGGCCGTGTCCGAGGAGGTCTCGTAGCAGAAGTCGGCCTCGCAGATCTCCTCGACCCCGAAATCGAGCGCGGCCTGCCAGCCGAACCCCTGCCAGGTGCCCCAGGTGCTGCCGAACTGGAGCAGGGCGGCCGGCCCGCTGCGCAGGTCCCGTCGCTCCGCCAGGGCCCGGGAGCCAAAGAACCCCAGTGGGGCACCGACCAGGAGCCCGGCGCCGTAGGCCTCGCTGGCATCGGCGTCCAGGGCAGCGGGGATGACCACGCCGAGCCAGGCGCCGAAGGCGGTGTGGTAGGCGATGAACCCGCCGCGGTTGAACCCGGTGAGCGACTCGTCCTCGCCCATGGCGCGGCGGATGCGTTGTCCCTCTGCCGCGACGACGGTTTCCGGGAAGCGCTCCGAGAGGACCCGGAGGAGGTCGCGGGCCAGGCGGAACTCGCCCCGGGCCTCGAGCACGCGAGCGGCACGGAGCAGGGTGGCGGCGGAGTCGGCGCGGGTGTCCTGGGCGCCGAGGGTCGCGGGAGTGCTGGCCAGGCCGAACAGCAGGAGGAGGGGGAGCAGGCGGCGGATCATGGGGCCACTCGCGAAAGGAGGATGCCCGGCGAGGTGCCGGGCGTGGCGTCCCGGAATCTACTGTCGTGGATGCAGGGCGGGGGTCAGCGGAACGATCCGCCCGGGAAGTACTCCCCCCACCGGCGGTCCACCAGCCGCACCACCTCGTCCGGCATGGTGAGGGGCAGGGGATACCCCTCCTTCCAGGTGGCGTTGATGCCGAGCCGGCCGCCGTACACCGGCCGGGCCCCCTCAAACCGCTGTTCGGAGAAGACGAAGTCGAGCGCCGGGTCGAACCGGGTCCAGATGCCCCAGATCAGGTTTTCCTCGTCGTCCAGGTCCACGTCGTCGCTGACAGCCACGATGAACTTGATCGGGCCGAGGCCTTCCCAGCGGACCAATCCCTCGAGCACGTCGCGCGGCTGGTCCTTCACCTGCACGACCAGGAAACCGCCGTCGAGGAGCTTGTGCCTCGTCACCCGGGCATCGAATCGGGCCGGGTCGTGCACGTCCGTTGGCGGGGCATCGGTCGTAACGAGTTCGCCGGCGGCGTCGAAGATCGCCTTGGCGCCGACGTGGAACTTGAACGAGGTGTAGTCCAGGGTGTCGAGGGCACCGATCGGGAGGAGGATGAATCGCTCGCGGGGTTCCCATCGGTACCAGAGCTCGCGGAGCATGGCGGAGAAGTCGCGGACGTTGGCATCTTCCCGGAGGAGCACCACCATCTTGGTCAGCGCCAGCTGTCCCGTGCCGAGGAGCGAGAGCGCGGTCTTGAGGACCTCCTTGGGGTGGCGCTCCTTGCAGGCGCCGACCAGGAGGTTGTGGAAGCCGGCGGCATCATTGGCGGAGAGGTCCACGATGTTCGGGTTGACCACCTTGATCAGCGGGCCGATCATCTCGCCCACCGCCAGCCCCATCCACTTGTCCTCCTGCGGCGGCTTGCCGACCACGCTGGCGGGGTAGATGGCGCCGATCCGGTGGGTCATCGTCCGGACATGGAAGACCGGGAACTGCTCGGCTTCGGAGTAGTGGCCAAAGTGATCGCCGAACGGTCCCTCGGTGCGCCGCTCCCCCGCCGCCACATAGCCCTCGAGAATGAACTCGGCGTCGGCGGGGACCATCAGCGGTATGTCACGCCCCCGCGTGAACCGGGTCGGGGCGCCGCGGATCAGGCCGACAAAGGTCAACTCGTCCATGTCCTCCGGGAGCGGCATGATGGCGGCCAGCATCAGCAGCGGGTCGCCACCCAGCACCACCGCCGTGGGGAGATCCCGGCCCAGTCGCTCCGCCTCCCAGTGGTGGGCCCGGCCGCCTTTCATCGACTGCCAGTGCATGCCGGTGGTACGGGCATCGTAGACCTGGAGCCGGTAGAGCCCGTAGTTCCGCTTGGCGGTACGCGGGTCCTCCGTCAGGGTGGGCCCGAAAGTGATGAACGGCCCGCCGTCCCGGGGCCAGCTGGTGATGGCCGGGAGCAGGTCGAGCCGCGGCTGGGCCACGACCTGCTGCACCGGCGCCAACCGGGTGGTGGCGGGCCGCATGTGTCGGGCACGGGCCAGGAACTCCCGGTGCTGCCAGAGCTTCTTCGGGGAGGGCGGGGTCAGTCCCTGGATCGTGGTCACCAGTTCCTGCCCGATCTCCTGCGGGTGCCGACCCAGCGCGATCTCGATCCGCTTCATCGAGCCGAAGGTGTTCATGAGCAGCGGAAAACCGGCGCCCTGGACGTTCTCGAAGAGCAGCGCCGGCCCGTCCTGCCGGACGACGCGCTGCACCAGCTCGGAGATCTCGAGGTTGGGGTCGACCGGGGCGGTGACGCGGACCAGCTCGCCCTGATGCTCCAGGGTGGTGACGAAGTCCTTCAGGCCGGTGAATGGAGGCATGGCCAGAATCTAATGTGCCCGGTGTCGGTGGCGATGCCTCCCAGCCTGGGATTCGAAGCAGGTCGGGAAACTGCAATCCACAGATTACGCAGATTTCACAGATTGATTCCGCTCACCGCGGGCTTTGGCATCCGTGGAAGGATTGGAGGGCCACGGATTTCACGGATTTCACGAAGAGTCTGGTCTCCCAGCGCCCATTCCTGCTCAGGTCGGGCTCATCGTCTTCTTGGGTGAACTGCATGCAGGACGGGCAGCGGTGCGTGCACCCACCCCGGCTCACCGCGGCCAGGCGGCGAGAGCAGTTCACCAACACTCCCAATGCCCGCATCCAGAGGGACGTCGCGTTGTCCCCGGAGCAATCCGCGTCATCCGTGCAATCCGTGGCTTCTCGTTCCAGGTACTGAAGCCGAAGGCCGCAGTGCGCGGAGTCCATCTGTGCCATCTGTGTAATCTGTGGATGTCTTCACTTGCCCCGGCCTGGACGGACCAGGCAGGCCCGGCCCCTACCGCCCGCGCTCCAGGTCGAGCAGCCGCTGCTTCCGCCACACGCCACCACCATATCCGCTCAGCGTGCCATCCGACCGGATCACCCGGTGACAGGGGATGAGGATGGCGATCCGGTTGCAGCCGTTGGCCGTTCCGACCGCCCGCTGGGCACCGGGTCGTCCGATGCGGGTGGCGAGGCCGTCGTAGGACAGGGTCTGGCCGTAGGGAATCCTGAGCAGCTGCCGCCAGACCGACTCCTGGAACGGTGTCCCGGGGTAGGCGAGTGGAATGGAGAATTCCCGCCGTCGCCCCTCGAAGTACTCCGCCAGCTCGGCCTCGGTCTGGGCGATGATCTTCGACGGGCCGGGGGTGATGACGCAGTCGGCCAGCTTGCGCAGCCGTTCCAGCTGGGTGGCCAGCATCCGCCGGTCGGTGAACTCGAGCAGGTGGAGCGCGGTGTCGCTGGCCACCGCCAGCATCGGGCCGAGGGGCGTGGTGAACTGCCGGGCGCGGAGCACCGCCTTGCCGCGGGCGGCGGTCGGGGTCTCGCCGAGGAGTGTGGTGACGGCGTCACGGAAGCCGCTGAGCGACTCGTAACCGGTGGTGAAGGCAGTGGAGGTCACACGGGCTCCCTGATTGAGATGGGCCAGGGCCGAACCGAGCCGGCGATGGCGCTGGTAGGCCTGGAAGGTCATGCCGTGGTGCTGCTGGAACCACCGGCGGACCCGGGATGGGTCCAGCTTGCGCCGTCGCAGGTCGATATCGCGAATTCTGGCAAACGGATCCCGGTCGACCTCGGCAAGCAGGGTCGCGGCCCAGGCGGGGGGATCGCCCTTGGGGTGCATGGGCGTGCAGCGCTTGCAGGGGCGGTACCCCGAGGTCAGGGCATCAGTGACCCGCGGGAAGAACTCCACGTTCCGGCGGAGGGGGGTGCGGGCGGTGCACCCGGGGCGACAGAAGATCCCGGTGGTGCGGACCCCGACCCAGAACACCCCCTCGTAGGAGCTGTCCCGGCGGGCCAGGGCCCGGTACATGGTATCTGGGGTGGGGAGGGCGGTGGTGGTCATGACATCAATCTGGAGCGGGGGCGGGGATTCCGCGACCGGAAAAACGTCAGGGAATTCCCGGGGCCGTGGGGGCCCCCGTGGCGGCGCTAGGTGGCGCTCCCGAGGTGTCCGGCTCAGCGCAGGGTGTACAGCTTCACCAGCGGAATCCCGTCCAGGTCGGTCGTGGCCACGGCGAGGCGACGGCCGCGGGCGCTGGGGATGACGTCGTCGCTGCGCGGCGGGGTCGGGAAGGCGCCCAGGAGGCTGCCGTCGGGGCCGAACACCTCGGTCAGCTTGCCCTCCGGCATCCAGCGGTCGACCCAGAGGGAGCCGTCATCGGCCAGGAAGAAGCTCTGGACGGCGGGCTTGGTGTCGGCTCGCGGGAGCGCGGGGAGGTCGCATCGCATGTCGGCGTGCTTGCGCTTCTCCTCGGTGAACTCCACGGTCGCCCGGGCCCATTCGGCATCGCTGATCGGCACCGGGGGGACCTCGCGGGTCACGATGCGCACCGTATCGCCTGCCGGGGTCAGGGTGACGATCCGGTAGTCGCGGCCGTCGACGACCACGAAGTTCCCGCCGGGGCCCGGCACATGGTCCTGCCGGGCCGCAAAGGGAATGTCGAAGAAGACCAGGGCGCCATCGCTGGGGCGCTCACAGGTCACGCCGGTCGCCACGGTGGGACGTGGCAGGTCGGGGATGGTGTCCACCGGGCCCGCCGGCCGGTGGCCCACAAAGAGCCGGGAGAGCTGGTCCCCCCGCCGTTCCAGCGCCATGAGGTAGAGGGTCCCGTCGCCCGAGGGAAAGAGCCGCACACTCGGCCCGCCCGTCAGGGGCGGCGAGGGCCACTGCCCCCGCCATTCGCCGGTCGGACCGAACAACCCCACCCGCGCGTTCATCGGGTCGAGCACCGCGAGGGTATCGCCGATCCAGCCCAGGCTGTAGGGGATGTCGTACTCGCCCGGTCCCGCGCCGTCGCGCCCGATGGCACGCCGGAAGGCGCCATCGGGTCCAAACTCCCGGACGCTCTTCTGGCCGGCATCGGCGATCAGGACGCCACCGTCGAGTCCCAGGAGGAGGGACCTGATCCGGGCCAGCGAGGCGGGCCCTTCCTCGGCGGTCCCGATCGATGCGGTCTCGGTCGGGGTCCAGGCCGGGGCCTCCCCGGTGTGATGGATCCGGAGGATCCCGCCGGTCGAGTCGCGCGTGGTCTGGAGCTGGGTGTGGCCGGGGCCAGCCGGGGCGCAGGCGGAAGTGAGAGAAACCGTGAGCACGACGTGGGCGGTCAGGCGGAATGACATCGTCTATCCAGGAAGAGGAGGGCAGGTTTCGCGAGTAGACGACCGATCCCCTGGAAGGGTTCACCCGTGGCTCTCGAGGGCCGAATCCTCCGCCCCGGGCAAGAGGGCTGACCGGCGACCCCGAAACGGGCGCCGACGTGACGGTTCTCCCGGGGGCAGGTGTGGGTGCGGCCTGGGTCTGTCGTGGTCGCCATGGGGCGTGGATGAGTTGCCGGGTCGCAGGCAGGCTGCTGGCTCCCCCATCGTCCCGCTGCTAGTATTCGCTCACCTGCGGCTCCAACATCGGATAACACTACCTTCACGAAACGTTGATTGTGCCAGACCTCTTGCTCGCCAGGTCCCCAAGGCGCCGGGGCGTGGTGGCCGCCACGATCATTGTGGGTGCGCTCCTTGGTGTGGCCCTGTGGCGCCTGGTTGTCCCGCCATCCGTTCCAGGTCTGACGGTCAGCCGGCAGCCGCTCCTCCAGACGGTGGTTGCCGCCGGCCGCGTTCGGGCCGACGCCCGCGCTCGCCTGGGCGTGCAGGTAGCGGGAACGGTGCGTGCGGTCCTTGCCCGTGAGGGTGACACCGTTCGCCCCGGGTCGCTGCTCCTGCGCCTCGACGACCGGGAGCTGGCCGGGGCGCTGGCCCAGGCGCGGGCGGGCCTGCTCCAGGCCGAAGCAAACCTCCTGCAGGTCCGCCAGGTGCGGCGTCCGGCTACTGCCGCCACGCTGCGCCAGGCGACCGTGGCGTTGGAGACGGCCGAGGCCGACTATCGTCGTGCCACGACGCTGCGGGCCAGCGGCTCGGTCAGCGAGCAGGAGCTCGAGGCCCGCCGCCAGGCGTTCGAGGTGGCGCATGCCCAGCGGGAAATCGCCGCGGCGCAGGCACTGGCCACGGACACGGGCGGGGCGGATCTTCGCGTGGCCGAGGCCGCCGTCGCGGCGGCTGAGGCGGCGGTCCGCTCGGCGGAGGCACGGCTCGCCTACACGGTGGTCACCGCCCCGGGGCGCGCCGTGGTCCTGACCCGCGTGGTCGAGCCGGGCGATGCCGTCCAGCCGGGGCGCGTGCTCATGGAGCTGGCACTGGATGCCCCGGCCATGCTGAGTGTCGTGCCCGACGAGCGCAATCTTTCCCGCCTGGCGGTGGGGCAGCGCGCCCTGGCCTCCGCGGACGCCTTTTCCTCCGATCGCTTCACGGCCACGGTACGGTACGTGTCACCGGTGGTGGATCCCGCCCAGGGGACGGTGGAGGTGCGGCTCACGGTCGACAGCGCACCCGCCTATCTCCGGCCGGACATGACCGTCTCGGTCAACATCGAGGTGGCCCGGCGGGCGGAGGCCCTGGTGGTTCCCCTGGAGGCGGTGCATGACCCGCTGTCGCCGGCCCCGTGGGTGTATGTCGTGCGCAAAGGCCGGGTCATGCGGCAGGCCGTCCGGCTTGGGGCCCAGGGTCCCCAGCTCGGCGAGGTGCTCGAGGGGCTGGTCGAGGGCGACCAGGTGGTTCCCGTGACCCAGCGGGACGTGACCGACGGGATGCGGGCCAGGGTGCGGCGGTAGCGACGTGCCGTTCGAGTGGCTGGTGGCGCTGCGTTTCCTCCGGGAAGGGAAGGTCCAGACCTGGTTCATCCTGACGGGGGTCGGGGTCGGCACCACCGTCATCATCTTCCTGTCCTCGCTGATCACCGGGCTCCAGAACAGCATCATCGACCGGACGCTGGGCACCCAGGCGCATGTCGTTGTCCGGATGCCGGACGAGGTCCCCCAGGTGCTCGACACCCTGGCCGATGCCCGGGTCGAGCGTCCGGCGCAGCGGATCCGGTCGATCGTCGGGTGGTCGCAGGTGCTCGAGGTGGCGGCCGGCCTGCCGGGTGTCACCGCCGCGGCCCCCTCGATCTCCGGTCCCGGGCTGGCGCTGCGCAGCCGCGGCTCCAAGGCGATCGTGCTCCGGGGCATCGATCCCGAGGACTACTTCCCGATCGTGGACTTCGGCCGGTTCCTGGTGGACGGCCGCTTTGACCTGAACGGGTTCAACGCGGTGATCGGCACCGAGCTGGCGCGCGACCTGGGCATCCGGGTGGGCGACAAGATCCGGCTGCAGTCGGCCGGTGAGCGCGCCACGATCCTGCAGGTCAGCGGCATCATCGATGCCGGCGTGCGCGACCTCAATGAGCGGTTTGTCTTCGTGTCCCTGCGGCTTGGCCAGACGCTGCTCGGGCTCGAGGGCGGCGTCTCCACGGTCGAACTCACCGTGACCGACCTGTTCGCCGCCACGGAGCTCGCCAACCGGCTCGCCAACCGGACCGGGCTCCGGGCCGAGAGCTGGATGACGATCAACAGCCAGCTCATGTCCGGGCTGCGCACCCAGGGCAGCTCCAGCGTGGTCATCCAGACCTTCGTGATCCTGGCCGTGGCGCTCGGCATCGCCAGTGTCCTCGCCGTGTCGGTGGTCCAGAAATCCCGCGAGATCGGGATCATGCGTGCCGTCGGCACGCGCGCCTCCCAGGTCCTGCGGATCTTCCTGATCCAGGGGCTGGTCGTGGGACTGGCCGGGTCGCTCGGGGGGGCGATCGGGGGATTCGGCCTGGTCACGCTCTTCGAGTTCCTGACCCGGAACGCCGACGGCACGACCAACCTCAGCTTCGCCCTGAGCGGGCCACTCTTCGTGCGCACCAGCGTGATTGCCGTGCTGGTCGGGCTGGGGGCCGCGGCGCTCCCGGCGCGTCGCGCGGCCAGCCTCGCCCCGGCCGACGTGATCCGCTATGGCTGAGCCGATTGTCCGGCTCACTGGGGTGCGGAAGCACTACGGGGAGCAGGTCATCACCCCCGTGCTGCATGGCATTGACCTCGAGATCCAGGCCGGCGAGTTCGCGGCGCTGATCGGGCCCTCGGGGTCCGGCAAGAGCACGCTGCTCAACCTGCTCGGCCTGCTCGACCAACCCTCGTCCGGCCGCATCGAGATCGCGGGCACCGAGACGTCAGGGATGACCGATGCCGTGCGGACCCAGTTTCGGGGCGGCACCCTCGGGTTCATCTTCCAGTTCCATTACCTGCTGCCCGCCTTCACTGCGGTCGAGAACGTGATGCTCCCGGGCATGGCACGCCAGGGCCGTCCCACCGAGGCGATGCGGGAGGGCGCGATGGAACTCCTCCGGGAGGTGGGGCTCGAGGATCAGGCCGGGAAGCGCGTCAACGAGATGTCCGGCGGCCAGCAGCAGCGGGTGGCGATCGCCCGGGCGCTGGCCCTGCAGCCGCGCGTGGTCCTGGCCGACGAGCCGACCGGCAACCTCGACACCCGCACCGGTCGCCTGGTGTTCGACCTGATGCGACGGATCAATGCCAGCAAGGGCATCACCTTCCTGATCGTCACCCACGACGAACGGCTGGCGCACCGCTGCGACCGGATCGTGGAACTGGTGGATGGCAGGATCGCCCGTGACGAACCGAACGCGGCCGCGGTGACCTAGCCGGCCCACCTTACCCCGTCGTCCTACTCCTCCACGAGGGCGCGTCGCTCGGCGCGCATCGCTGCCGGCGTCGTGGCAATGGCGGCAGGCAGGCGGCGACGAATGAGCCACGCCCCGGCCAGCAGGGAACCGCCGCTGCCTCCGATCACGAGTCCCCAGAAGAGCGGCCAGAGACCCAGGTCACCCAGGGGTTTGGCCAGGAGCGGCTGGAGGAACCGAGTGGCCGACTCGGCCACTAGTGCCGCCATCAGCCCGGCATAGGACCAGGCCATCCAGGTGGCGTGCGCCTCGATCCACCCGCCGCGAGGCCCGCGGCGCAGCGCGGTCCAGGCCCCCCCGACCAGGGTCACCGCCGCGACGAGCGCGGCCAGGTGGAAGGGAGTCACCCGGCCGGTCAGGTTGTACATGGCGAAGGAAGTGACAATCACGCCGATCATGCACCAGAAGTACCCGTGCCCCAGGGTCCGGTGCCATCGCGTGCCCTTGGCGAGGAGCAGGACCACTGCCCCGAACCCGATCGCCAGCAGGCTGAAGGTGAAATGGATGGCGCCGAGCGGTGTCATGGCCGGGCCCTACGCGAGCGGGGGCCCCGGGTTTCAGCGATCCCCGGGGCCCCGCGACGCGTGAGCCGGCGATTACGAGGCGGCGGGCGCCTCGGCGATGGGAATCTCGCTCGCGTGCCGGTCCAGCCACTGGGCGAAGGTCTGCAGCTCCGGGTTCAGCGCCCGGGTCGCGGCCAGGTCGCGCACACCGACGAAGTAGTCGCTGAAGTCCCGGTAGAACTGGTACATGTTGCCCATGTCATCGGCGCCGGGGAATCCGAACTCCCGATAGACCGCCGGCTCGACGGCGTTGTAGTGCACCTGCTGCCCCAGCGCGGTCGTCAGGGCCGCCGCCATTTCCGCGCCGGTCAGGTGCTCGCCAGCAATGGAAACGGTCTTGCCGATGTACTCCTTGCCGCGCTTGAAGATGGCGTAGGCCACCTTGCCGATGTCCTCGACCGCGATCCCCGACATCTTCGCGGTGCCGATGGGCAGGGTCAGGGCCAGGGTGCCATCCGGTGCCGGGGCAGGACCGGCCCCGAAGTGGATCAGGTTGTCCCAGTAGAACGAGGTCTGCAGGAAGGTCGTGGGCACGCCGAGCTCGGTGAAGACGGCATTGGACTCGCCCTTGGCGTCGAAGTGGGGGACCTTGTACTTGCCCTGCAGGGTCGGCATCCGGTCATCCTCGAGGGGGACCCAGTTCCGGGTATCCTCGAGGGTGGACCAGATGGCGTGCTGGATCCCGGCAGCCTTGGCGGCCTCGGCCATGTTCCGGACCTGGGTCTGCTCGCGCTCCGGGGAGAAGTGCTCCCAGAAGTTGGTGACGATGTAGGCGCCGTGGGCCCCCGCGAGGGCGGCGCCCAGGGAGGCCGGATCGTCGGCATCGGCCCCGACAACCTCCACTCCCTGGGCAGCGAGGGCGCGGCCCTTCTCGCTGTCGGGATTGCGGGTGATGGCACGCGGGGTGAAGGGCCGGTCGGGGTCGGCCAGCATGGCCTGGATGAGACTGCCACCCTGGGCGCCCGTGGCGCCAAAGACGGTGATGATGGGCTTGGTGTTCATGAGAGGTCGGTCTCCTGTGCAACGGGGTGAGATGACGGATGGAGGCCATCAGGTCGGCCATCCCTGATGCGTGATTGGTCGTGCCAACGACTGATGGGGCAGGCAACGAGGCGGGTCATGGAGTGGCCTCGATGCCGGAGCGGAGGGTGTCGAGCAGCTGATCGAGTGCCTGCAACTGGCCGGTGGAGAGCCCGGCCATGGTCGACAGGGCCTGCCGGGTGGAGGCGCTGTCGAGGGGGCGGAGCAAATCCAGTCCCGCCTCGGTGATTTCGACCAGCACCACCCGGCGATCGGTGGTGTCGCGATTCCGGCTCACCAGCCCGCGCCGGGCCAGGCCGTCCACCAGGCGGGTGACATCGGGATCGCGGGTGATCAGCCGGTCGGCCACCTCGCTGAGGCAGAGCACCCCGGGCTGGGCGCCGCGGAGAATGCGGAGCAGGTTGTACTGGGCCGGGGACAGCCCGGCCGACTGCTTGAGATAGATATTCCACTCCTGCGTCACGGCATGGGTGGTCCGGATCAGGTTGACCACCACCTGCTCCTGGAGGGAGGGGAAGGGCTTGCGCTGGCGCAGGGTGCGCTGGATGGACGGGGCCATGCCCTCATATTACTTGTTGCAACGAATATCGTCAAGAGGTGCTTCTGGGAGCCGACGTCGCTTCCCATCACCCCGGGTCCTCTACGCGGCGGCGCCCGGGAACATCCCGACCAGCACCCGGCGGAGCACCACGCCACTGATTGCGAACGTCACCGCCCATGCCGCCGCTTGCGGCCAGGCACCATGGATCACGGCGCCGGAACCAAACAGGGCGCTATAGACGAACGCGACTCCGGCGGACCAGCCGAGCAGCTGGTGGGCGGGGCTGTCGGGCGATGGCCCGAGTCCGGCCTCCGCGCGCACCGACTCCCACCCCGGGCCCGCAGGGCGGACCAGTTTGTAGAAGGCCAGCAGTGTTTCGCGATTGGCGGGGGCAGTGAGCAGCGTCGTCCCGATCCAGACCACCGAGGTGATGGCCACCGTGCTCAGCAGCACGATATGCCCGGCCACCGGGGTCCCCGACTTGCCGATCAGGAAGAAGGCCACCGCCACCACGAAGGAGCTGACCATCGCGGCGATCTCGCTCCAGGCGTTGACCCGCCACCAGAACCAGCGCAGCAGGTAGAGGAGGCCGGTGCCGGCGCCCACCGAGAGCATCAGCTCGAAGTTCTGCCGGGCCGACTCGAGCACGAAGGTAAGGGCACCTGCCAGCACCATCAGCAGCCCGGTCACCACCCGGCCGATCAGCACGTAGTGGCGCTCCTCGGCGTCGCCGCGGATGAACCGGCGATAGACGTCATGCACCAGGTAGGAGGTGCCCCAGTTGAGGTGGGTGGAGATGGTCGAGATGTAGGCGCACAGGAGTCCCGCGACCATGAGGCCGAGCAGGCCGGCGGGGAGGAACCGCAGCATGGCGGGGTAGGCCATGTCGTGCCCGATCAGCCTCGGGTCCACCCAGGGGAACATCACTCCGATGTCGCTCAGGTTCGGGAAGACCAGCATGGATGCCAGCGCCACGATGATCCAGGGCCACGAGCGCAGCGCATAGTGGGCCACGTTGAAGAGCAGGGAGCCGTACACCGCATCGCGCTCGCTCTTGGCGGCGAGCATCCGCTGGGCGACGTAGCTCCCGCCCCCCGGCTCGGCGCCCGGGTACCAGACCGACCACCACTGCACGGTGATGGGGATGATCAGCACGGTGAGCGTCATCCCCCAGTCCCCGAAATCGGGCAGCAGGGAGAGGGTGCCCGGGTCGAGCTGGCTGAAGAGCCCCGCGAGGCCGCCGACCTCGGGCTGGCGCAGGGCGTAGACCGCCGCGGCGATCGCCCCGGTCATCGCCACCCCGAACTGCAGCATGTCGGTGAACATGACTCCCCAGAGGCCGGAGGTCGCGGCGAAGAGGATGCACAGCACCCCGCAGATCAGCAGGGTGCGCTCCATCGGCCAGCCAAGGAGGACATTGGCGATCTTGGCGGCAGCCAGGTTGACCGAGGCCATAATGACGCAATTGAAGAAGAGCCCCAGGTACACCGCGCGGAAGCCGCGCACCAGCGAGGCGGGCTTGCCGCTGTACCGGATCTCGTAGAACTCGAGGTCGGTCAGCACCCCCGAGCGACGCCAGAGCCGGGCATAGAAGAAGACGGTGGCCATGCCGGTGAGCAGGAACGCCCACCACTGCCAGTTGTTGGCCACCCCGCCCTCGCGCACCAGGTTGGTGACCAGGTTGGGGGTGTCGGTGCTGAAGGTGGTGGCCACCATCGAGATGCCGAGCAGCCACCAGGGCGCCGCGCGGCCGGAGGTGAAGAACTCGGCGGTGCTGCTGCCCGCCCGGCGGGCGAGCAGGAGGGCCGGGACGAAGGTCAGCGCCAGGACGACAACCACAATCGTCCAGTCGAGGTTCGAGAGCGGCATGGCGCCTCAGTCGGCGGTGAGGGGGTCTTCCGGGATCGGGATCGTCTGTCCGGTGGTGATGGCACGATTGGCGAGGAGACCGACGATGGTGGAGCGCGCACCGTCCGCGAGGGTGGTCGTGGGCGGGTTCCCCTCGGTCACGGCGCGGATGAAATCGGCCAGCGGGTAGTACAGCGCCGGATACGGCAGTCCCGCCCCGTCCTTCAGGAGGCCCTGGGCGGCGAGCTGGGTGGCGTTGGCCACGAGGGTGATCCCCTCCTCGGTATGGAACTGTTGCCGGTTGGCGTAGACCTCCCAGCCCTGGGTCGGCGCGTCGGTCTCCTTGAACATCCAGCCGTGGGTCCAGGCCAGCTTGAGGGCGGCGTTGACCCCGGCGAACACCTCGAACTGTCCGCCGAACGAGCTGGCCAGGGTCGCGTCCCAGGTCATGATCAGGTCGTCGTCCCACGCCAGGGTGGCCAGCACGGTGTCGGGGACGGTGCGGCCGTCCTTGTGGAGGCGGACCCCGCCCCGGCCCGAGACCGACACCGGGGTCCGGCCCCGGTACCAGTGGGCCACGTCGAACTGGAGGGCGCCGATCTCGCCGGCGAGTCCTGGGGAGAGCTCGGGATCGAGCCGCCAATTGGTGCTCCGCTCCGTGGTTCCGGCGGTGACCGGGAAGCGCCAGCTGGTCTTGCGGTGGTACTGGCCCGTCAGGGCGACGGGATCCCGAACCGAATCGGTCCGGAAGAGGGTCCGGGCACGCTGGTAGAGCGGGTTCGAACGGGCCGGGAAGCCGGCCATGACGACCTGATCGGCCACCCCCGCTCCGGCCGCCACGATGGCGCGGCACTCGGCCGGGGTATGGGCGATCGGCGCCTCCACGTACACATGGCGGCCGGCCTCGAGCGCCATCTCCACCGGCTCGCGGTGCAAGTGGGTCGGGGTGGCGACGATGATGGCGCGTACCTCGGGCCGCCGGGTGAGCATCGTGGCCAAGTCGGCGAACCCTTCCGCGCCCGCAATCCGCTCCACGTTGACCCGGAGCCGCTCGGGGACGATCTCGCAGATCGCCGCGATCTCCACCCCCTCGATCTTCTGCAGCTCCGCCGCGATGGCCCGGCCATGCCGCCCCATCCCCACAATGCCAACCTTGACCGGCACCGCAGCGCGATAGGGCTTGAACCAGGCGGGATCGGGCAGGATGGCCATGGCGGCGAGCGAGCCGGAAGTGCCTAGCAGGAAGTCGCGGCGAGAGGGCATGGAGGACGGGGAATGGGGAACAGGGAATGGGGAATGGTGCTGGGACGATACGTGAATCGCACCGGGGGCGCCAGATGCCGGGGGTCCGGTGCATCCGCGGGTATCTCCAGGGCCCGCCGGAATTGTTGCGTGGGTCGGACGAAGAGAATCCACAGATGACGCAGATGACACAGCTTGTTCGTGGTGCCAGGACTCAACCGTCTCCGGACTGTGTTCCGAGGCTTTGGGATTGGACAGCATGCCAGGCCGGCATTGCGCTTCGGCGGCCGAGGAAGTGAAGGACTGGCGATGAGTGTGGTTCACCCAAAGCCCAAGGCGCTGGACTGCAATCGGAAGGAGGCCATGCACGCAGGGCAATCTGTGTCATCTGCGTCATCTGTGGATTCCCCTCGCATTTCGGCCGGGTGCCGATCGCTGCCCTGTCGCCGGGCGATCCGCAGGTTCCTCCCGCCCTGACAGGCCCGGATTAGATTCCCGCCGTCTCCCACCGGACTTGCCGTGCGCGACCTCACCGAGGGCTCCATCACCGGCCACCTGGTGCGCCTGGCGGCACCGATCGCCGCCGGGATGGTGTTCCAGACCCTCTACTACCTGGTCGACCTCTACTTTGTGGCCCAGCTGGGCGACGCCGCCATTGCCGGGGTGGGGGCGGCGGGCAACGTCCAGTTCCTCGTCATGGCGCTGACCCAGGTCCTGGGGGTCGGGGCGATGGTGCTGATCGCCCACGCGGTTGGCCGGAAGGACCGGGATGACGCCAACCTGGTCTTCAACCAGAGCCTGCTCCTGGCCGGGCTGTTCGCCGGAGTCACCCTGGTGGGGGGCTACCTGCTGGCGCCGTGGTATCTCGGCGTCCTCGCGGCCGATGCCGCCACCCGGCTGGCGGGGGTCACCTACCTCCACTGGTTTCTACCGGGGCTCGCACTGCAGTTCGCGCTGGTGGCGATGGGCTCCGGGCTGCGGGGGACCGGCATTGTCAAGCCGACGATGGTGGTCCAGATCGTGACGGTGCTGATCAACGCCGCACTCACCCCGATCCTGACCGCCGGGTGGCTGACCGGGCGGCCGCTGGGCGTGGCCGGCGCAGGCCTCTCCACCACGATCGCGATCCTGTTCGGCGTCCTGATGCTGCTGGTGTACTTCCTCCGGCTCGAGAAGTACGTGGGCTTCGACCGGACGCTGTTCCGCGCCCGCCGCGTGATCTGGGCCCGGATCCTCCGGATCGGCGTGCCGCCGGGCGCCGAGTTTGCGATCATGTTCATCCTGATGGGGGTGAACTACTGGATCATCCGGGACTTCGGGGCGTCGGCGCAGGCGGGGTACGGGGTCGGCTCGCGGGTGATGCAGTCGATCTTCCTGCCGGCCATGGCGATTGCCTTTGCCGTGGCACCGCTGGCTGGCCAGAACGTGGGCGCGGGGAGGTCGGACCGTGCCTGGGAGGCCTTCCGGAAGGCGGCGCTGCTCGGGAGCGGCGTCATGCTGGCGGTGACGCTCGTGTGCCAGTGGCATCCCGACTGGTTCATCCGGCAGTTTACCCGGGAACCGGAGGTCGTCGAGGTCGGAGCCCTCTTCCTGCAGCTGATCTCGCTCAACTTCGTCGCCTCGGGGCTGATCTTCACCGCCTCGGGGATGTTCCAGGCGCTGGGGAACACCGTACCATCGCTGGTCAGCGGGGCATCCCGCCTGGTAACGTTCGTGGTGCCGGCGATCTGGATCTCGACCTGGCCGGACTTCACGCTGCGACAGGTCTGGATCTGGTCGGTGATCACGGTGGCGCTGCAGGCGGTGACGAGCCTGTGGTTGTTGCGGCGAGAGTTCCGGCGGAAGGCGGCGGGTGCGCCGGCGGCGGTGGCCTGACCACGACCTGAAGGGGGTCCGCAGATTCCCGCAGATTGCTCGGGGCTTCAGTTGGCATGGAACCCTGACCGAATGGAAGTGTAGCAGCCACGGATTGCACGGATCACACGGATGGATTGCTCGTCGTGCAGCGACCCGGAACCCCCGCGGCACCGCGCTGTTGGTGAAACCGCAATTCTCCTTGAGATCTGCTCCCGGGGCCTGTCCGGCGTGACGGAGTGCCTTGGGAGTGGAAGTTGACGATCGCTACACCACCATGGGCCCAGTACCCATTCCGTCCATGCACCTGAACCTGTCCGCGTCATCCGTTCAATCCGTGGCTCAGGTGTGGCCAGGCCCGGGCACCAGGTAATCTGTGTACATCTGCGGACCCCCTACTTCCAGCCCACCAGTCCCTTCACTGACGCGAAGAGCGCCGGGCTGTCGTACCCCACGCCCTTCTTGAACACCAGTTCCATCCGGGTGATCGCGGCCATGTCGGTCAGCGGATTGCCGTCGAGCACGACGAGATCCGCGTCCTTTCCCACGGCAATGGAGCCGGTGCGGTCGGCGATGCCGAGGTAGGTGGCGCCGTTCAGGGTGGCAACGCGAATTGCGTCCAGTGGGGAGAAGCCCCCGTCCACCAGCAGCTGGACGGCGCGCTGGTTGGCATAGCCCGGCACCACGCCACCGTACCCGGTCGGATCGGTGCCCACCACGAGCAACCCGCCCAGGCGGACGAATTCCCGCTCGAGCTCCCGCATCCGCTGGTACTCGCGGCGGGCGGTGCCGGAGGTGTCCCGGCTGATCCGCTCCCAGCTGCGTTCGTACTGCTCACGGGCCTGGGGGAGCATCGCCTCGAGGGCACCCTGGGGGGCCTTGGGCTGGCCGGGCACCGAGATCTCGAAGACGGTGGGCGTCGAGGTGATGGCGACCCCGCGCGCCACCAGGTGGCGCAGCAACGCCTGCACCTCGGGGTCCGACACCGCCCGGGCGGCAAGGGCCCGCTTCCCGGCATTGCCGCCGGGGCACCGATCGACGGCCTTGTTCGGGGCAAGGTCGGTCGAGGCAAAGAAGCCGTGCTCGAGGTTGTCGATCCCGAGGTCGGCGGCCTCGCGGTAGGTCACCGAGCAGAGGTGGCCGGTGACCCTGATGCCGCGAGCATGGGCCACGGAGACGACGGCAGCCAATTCTGCGCGGGAGATCTGCATGTAGGTCTTGAAGCTGGTGGCGCCCTCGTCCGCCCAGTAGGTGGCCATGCGGGCGGCGTCGGCGCTGTCACGCAGCCCCTTGACCCCGGGGATGCCGAGCCCGGGGCCGTTGAAATAGGGGGCGGTGACATGGATGTCGGGGCCGGGCGCCTGCCCGGCGTCGATGACGCGCTTGACGTTGAAGTCGGTGTAGCCGCCCATGTTGCCGGCGGTGCGCATGGTGGTGACGCCGCCGGCCAGGTAGAGCCGCGGAAAGCTCTCGGAGTGGGTGGGGTAGGCGCCGCCGCCAGCCACGTAGAAGAGGTGCTCATGCAGCATCACCAGGCCGGGAAGGACGGTCTTGCCCGCGAGGTCGCGGACCGCCGCTCCGGCGGGCACCGCCGTGGAAATCGCGGGACCCATCGCCGCGATCTTCCCATCGCGCAGCACGATGGTCTGCGCCTCGCGAGCGGGGGCGCCGGTGCCGTCGATCACCCGGACATTGGTGAGGGCGATGACCGGCTCACGGGCCACGACATAGGGGGAGGCCGCTTGGAGCAGGAGGACAGCTGCCAGTGAAAGCATCGGGGACCTGGCCAGTGGGGGGAATCGGTTGGCTGCGCGCGAGACCCCCAACGATACCCTTCCCCTTCCCCAGACGCAGCCGGCCCCTGCCCGGAGGGCAGGGGCCGGGTGGTCATCCGAGTTGGCGCGTCACTCGGACGGTGGTACCAGTACGGCGTCGATCACATGCACCCATCCGTTCGAGGCCCGGACCGAGCCCAGGACCTTGGCGCCATCGATGAAGGTGTCCCCGCCGCTCCGGGTGATCTTGACCGAGGGCCCGCCCACCATGTTGAGCATCTGGCCGTCGGCGAACTGCCCCAGCTCCAGTGCCGAGGTGGTGACGTGGTGGTAGAGGATGTTGGTCAGGGTGGACTTGTTCTCGGGCTTGACCAGCGTCTCGACGGTGCCAGCGGGCAGCTTGTCAAAGGCGGCGTTGGTCGGTGCAAAGACGGTGAACGGCCCGACGTTGGCCAGGGCATCGACCAGGCCGGCGGCCTGCAGCGCCGCGACCAGGGTCGTGTGGTCGGCCGAGCCGACCGCCACGCGCACCACGTTGGGCTGGGAGCTCTCGTCCACGACTGCGGCCTGGCCGCCCGGGGCAGCAGTGCCGCCCGACGTGGTGGCTGCCGGTGCGGGGTCCTCGCCGGCAGGTTGACAGGCAGGCACCCCGCCCACGAGGGCCGTCAGGAGTCCAGCGGTCAGGATGCGATGCATCGGATATTCCCCTGTGAATATGATATTTTAGGTGAACTGAGCGGCGCCAGTCCCACCAATTCTGCCTCCACGAGCCTGCAGGGACCGGGAAGTTTCCGTGAAGGCTTGCTCATCCAGGGGCAGGCAAAGGGGCCCCCCGGCGCTTGCCGGAAGGGCCCCAGGTCCTGCCACCGGCCCTCAGCGGATGCGGTACGCGAACCCGCCGGTCAGCGCGGCGTCGGCCATGAAGCGCGTGACACTGACCTGGTTCCCGATCAGTGCCTTGGAGTTGTACATCGCCACCCGGCTCTCGGCGAAGAAGCTGAGCCCGGCCGACCCGATGGGATACTCCACGCCGGCGCCACCGAGGAAGTGCGCGAACTTCGGCTTGGACTCGACGGTCGTGGGCTGCTTGATGAAGGTGCCGCCCGCGCCGAGCAGGAAGTAGGGGCGCAGGGTCCCTTCGCGGAGCTGAAGCTTGGCGATCAGTGAGGCGTACAGCCGGTCCAGCTTGTCGGCCTGGTCATCGCCGAAGTAGGTGATCGTCGACTTGGTGAAGTATCCGTCGGCCCGCACCGAGAAGACATCACTCACCTGGTACGCCAGGCCGCCACCAAACCCGGTCCCGAACTTCGTGTCGTAGACGCCGGTTGGATGCATGGTGCCGAGGTTGTGCACGCCCCCACCATAGGCGTGAACCGCAATGGATCCCGGATCCTGTGCCGAGAGGTGCCCGGTGGCGGCCAGCGCCATCAGACCGAAGACCGAAGCCACGCGCCGAATGTACTGCATAACCAAGGATCTCCTTCCCGATCTGGGATGAGGGACAGGCCGATCCCCCGCGGATCGGCACGAGAACGGCAGAGAAATTATGAGGTTGAAATGGGCGGTCAAGCCCCCAGGGGTAGGGGAGGGGCCTCAGTGCTAACATGTTGTCCTGTAATTGCTTAGCTAGTATAGAGAGGGGCGGCGGATCCCTACTCCGCGGGGGTCGAGGGGCTGGCCGGCGGGTGCTCGAGCCCTCCCACTCGCTGGGCGATCCGGGCTTGCAGTTCGGCGACCGCTGCCGCTCGCTCGGTGCGGTGCTCGGTGTGGAATCGCAGCAGGAACGGTCGCTGCTCCCAGTCGAACGGCTCCGGCGCCAGGCCATGCAGGAACAGGAGCATGGCCGCCAGGTGCATTGCGACCTCTCCCTCCCGCTCCGACGTCCCACGCCACAGGGCCTCCAGGACTGCGGATGGGTGGAATGCCTCGACCTCGAGCAGCGTGGCGGTCAAACCACCATAGATCGTGCCGTGAGCGATGCCCTGGATCAGTGCCGCGGTGCGTGCTTCCTCCCCGATCAGGCGCGGTGCGAAGCGGCTGACTGCCACCTGGATCATGGGGTCCGGGTCGAGCGCTGCCCGCCGCAGGGCATCACGTGCACCGGGGGTGTCGAGCGTGGCCAGTGCCTCGATGTCGCACCAGGTCAGGGGGGACCGATGGAGGAGGAGCTGCTCGATCGTGAGCCGCTCCTCGGGTGAGGCCTCGGCAAGGGCAGCGAGGTCGTATCCGATCCCCTCGCGCCATTCCTCGAGGCCCCGGGCCATGCTGCGGCGGAAGCGGCCCAGCGGGGAAGCTTCCTCGGGAATGGTCATGTCAGGCGCCTCCCTCTGCACGGGCCTCGAGGCGGGCCAAAAACTGGTCGCGCTCGAGGGAGAGCGCCGCGCCTTCCCCGCCACTGGTGGCCTGACTGGCGTAGTGGATGATCCATTCGCGGGCCCTGATCCGGGCCTCCGCCGCGCCGGCCGGGTCCCCCGAGCGGGCCAACCGGCGCATGCGGGTGGCGTACAGCTCTGCCACCGAGGCGATGGCACCCAGGTGCGGCACCGCCTCAAGGATGGTGCGCTCGGCCTCCTCCAGGCGGTTGGCGGCCTCGAGCTCGCCCGCCCGCCGCGCCCATTCTGGTTCGGGGGGACCGGGAACCGGCCGCCTCATCCGGTCAGCCACCGCAGCCACACGGGCCCAGACCAGACCGTCGGTCTCCATTGCCAACCGGCCTGCGTCACGGCCGCGATGAGCGGGGCCTTCATCTCCTGCAGGTCGAAGCGGTAGGCGTAGGTGAGGTTCGGGGTCAGGCGCCCGTTCGCATCCACGACCAGCCCCAGCACCCGCCGGTGCTGCACCTGGAAGAACACGATGCCGGTCGAGGTCTTCCAGGTGATGTCGGCGCCGCCCGGCCCAGCCGACCAGTCGATGGCGCTGGCCTGATCGGTGACCCGGACTGCGTGGGCGGCCGGATCCAGGGTCAACACGATCCGATGGGTCGCCCGGATGCCCTGCGCCCGCGCCAGGTCCACCCACCGGGCGTCGGCGAAGCGCCAGGTCACGGTCAGGCGCCCACCGCCGGGCTGCTCCTCGACGCGAAACGGCACCTCGAGGGCATTGATGGCCAGGAGGCGAGCCCGAAGGTCGGCCTCCGGGGCGCGCACGACCCCGTTCACGGCGGGAACAGCCGCGGCCCACGCGGATCCCTTGAAGAACCAGAGGGTGGCGGCCGCGATCAGGATCACGAGGGATGCCGCGAGCGCCGGTCCGCGGAGGTACCATGGAGGGGCCACCTCCCCGGTCGGTGCCGCCACCGCCACTGCTTGTGCATCCTGGAGGCGCCGGGCCACGTTCGCCTCGGTGGGACCCGCGAAGGCCAGGATGGTGCGTCCAGCTTGCACGACCTTGAGCCAGTCGCCGGCGGGACGCGTGGCGGTGTAGCTCCCATCCGGGCTGCGGGCCGGCACCGCGCCGATCGAGGCGCCGAGGAACTCCATCAGGACGCGGTTGGCGGCCTCCGGCGTGCTGAAGCGCGCCGCAATGGTGGACCCTCCCGATCGCAGGATCCCCATCTGGGCCACCTCCGCCCCGGCAAAGGGAGGCATGGCGCGGAGGTCCGAGACCAGGTCCGGGTCGACATCGGGCCCCAGGACCGCCTCTGGCCGATTGAATCGTCCCTCCGATGCTCCAAGGGCGGTCGCCACCTCCACATACCCGTGCACCCCGCCCCTGGTGGATCGCGGAGTCCAGGAGAGGTCGACCGCGGGAATCCATGCCAGCGCCCGGGCCAGGTGGAAGAGTGCCTGCGGGCCGACGATGATGCCGAGAAAGACCCCGAGAAAGACGGGCGGCCGGAGGGAGACCCCGGCGCGGAGCATCAGGATGGCCAGGACGGCGAACACCACGGCCGAGATCCCAAGGAAGACCACGATGACCAGGAGCGCCGGATTGGCCTTGAGGAGGCCTGCGATCTGGGTCATTGGGTCGCCCCGTCAAGCCGGTACGAGGCCATTGCCCGCGCCACGAGAGCCACCGCCTCGGCGCGGGCGGCGTCCTGCTGCCAGAGGCGCCCCGCGATCGCGATGCCCCGGCCGGCATCCACCTGCAGCACCAGCCAGGCGGACTCCGATCGGTCCGGGAGCTCGTGGTGCACCAGCGAGACCTCGACGCCGTTGGCCTCGGGCTCGCCCTGGACCCGGAGGGTGGTCTCGGCGCTCGCCTCGCGGGCCACGATCTCGCGGGCGGCGGCGGCCTGCCCCGGGTCGCCGGGCGCGAAGAACGCCGCGACCAGGAGGATGCGTTCCAGCACGGCCGGGTCCGCCGCCGCATCGGGGTGATGCCGGTAGCGCATCCACCGCACCCCGCTGCTGTCGATTTCCAGCATGAACGGATCGAAGAATTCCACGGGCAGGGCCAGGTGCATCCCGCCCCCCAGGTCCCGCGGAATGGCAGCGAAGTGCTCCGCGACGGGGGTCGTCAGCCGGTACGACCCGAGAATGCGCTCGACCAGTTCCATCGCATCCTGCCGAGTCCCCTGGCGCTCCAGCATCCGGTAGCTCACTGCGACGGCGCGGGCGGTGTCGATCACCCGCAGCAGCCGCGCCGGCTGGTCGAGCGATCCCACCCGGTACCGGGCACGGCCGTGCTGCATAGTGGTGGGGCCGACGGGGACGGGCTCCTCCCAGGTGACCTCCTCGAGGCTTCGAAAGGGTCCGTGCAGGAAAGCCAGTGCGCGGTCGCCCAACCGATGCCACTGGGCGGGCACCAACTGGGTGATCTCGAGTTCCTCGTGGTAGGCCGGGTTGCTGCCGGGGAGGAAGGTGCGGATCAGGCGGGTGAGCCGGAAATGCGTCCCGAGCCAGTTGGTGGTGGGCTCCCACGGTTCCAGCCGGGCCGGGAGCTGCATGGTGGCGAGGGTTCCCATGGTTCGCTCCACCAGGCGATTGCCCCGGGCGGACACGACGGCGCGCCCGACCAGCACCACCAGCAGCAACCCGACCAGCAGCGCCAGGGGCTTCATGGTGACTCAGTGCCCGAAGAGGTGATCGTACCGGCCGGTGCCCAGGGCTGCATCGAACCGCTCGGCGATGCGCGCCACGAGACTGGTATCGCCCCCGCGGTCCATCCAGACCCCCACATGCCCGTCCTCGCCACGCCAGCTGAGATGGACGACAGCGCCCGCCACCTCTACCTGGTGGGCGAACGCCCCGGGCTCGGCGGATACCACCCGGCCCCCGAACTCTGCCACCAGAAACTCGACCATCGCA
Source organism: Gemmatimonadales bacterium (assembly GCA_048499805.1). Taxonomy (GTDB): domain Bacteria; phylum Gemmatimonadota; class Gemmatimonadetes; order Gemmatimonadales; family GWC2-71-9; genus JAWXBA01. The sequence continues at coordinate 80,262 of JASNZF010000003.1, forward strand.
TCCCGCAGCCCCTCGCGTGCCGGCGCCACGCGATACTCCCGGTAGCTGCCCTCGCGCGTGAGCCGACCCCGATACGGCAGCGGCACCACCCCGGAGCGCGGCTCCAGCCGGTCGGCGCCGCTCGGATCGCGGGTCCAGGCATAGTAGTGCGCCACCCATTGGGGCGTCACCGCATCGAGGTCGACGAACCTGGTCGCCGCACGATCAATGGGGACGCGATACTGCTCGCCGGTGCCAAGGTGGGTGACGGCAAGGGCATACTCGTCGCTGGAGGCTTCCGCCCACTCCAGGCGGACGAAGCTGTCGCCGTCCGGTGAGATGCCAAGCGGCGGGATCCGCTCGATCAGGCGACCCTGATCGTTGGTCGCAAGCCGCCGTGCCGTCAGGGTTCGGGTATCGAGCACGACCTCGCGAAGCAGGTACTGTCCTGGCATGGCGAAGGTGGTGCGGTCGAGGCGACCGTCCGCGTACGGGGTGGCGAGGGCCTGCGCGTACCGGCCATCGTCGGTGGTGAGGGGGAAGCCCCGGATCGGACTGCCGCAGATCCCGATCTCCTGCTGTCGCAGGCTGTCTCCCTCGGCGACCAGCAGGTGGCAGGGGCCTTCGCCACCGGAGGTGGTCGCCTGCACCAGCAGCGCCGGAACCGTATCGCCGAGGGCGGCTACCGCGTCAAACCGCTCGGTGAGGGGCACTGGGACGCCCCTGAACCGCACGACGAACTGGGCATCGGCGATCCAGATGGCCGGGGCGTCGCCGTACTTCACGTCGTTGAAGCCCTTGGCAATCGTCACGACCTCGAACGGACCGATTACCTGGGTCCGGATCGGCCTGCTGACCGGGACGATGCGGAAACGGTATCGAAAGCCGTCCGGCAGTGGCGGTTCACCGTCGCGCGCCTTGGGAAGCCAGGCACTCCATTCCAGAAATGCCTTCCCCGGTCGACCAGGCAGCGGAATCAGCCATCCGTTGTCCACGATGCCATCTGGCAGGACGTCGAGAGTTCGCCTGCCGCGGCTGGTAAAGAGGGAGACCGCCCCGGGTACGACCCACCGACCATCCTCCTGGCGCGCGTCCTCCCGCCAGAACGGCCCCGTCATGCGGGCCCGCATGGTGTTGCGAACCGATGACCCGAGCCGGAGCGACCACTCCCCGTCCCCCACGCTGTCCCTGGGACCCTGCCCCTCGGGCCAACGGATCTCCACCGCCACCAGCAGGTCCTCGCCGTCGAGGCGCGGCGGGACATCCGCCCGCAGTCGGCTCACGGCACCGACGGTGCCGAGAACCACCAGAACCACCAGGTGCGAGAGGCCCAGGGCCTTGAGCGCGCCCGGCTCGGTCCCGCCCGAGAGCATCCTGCTCACGGCAATCCCGAGCACAAGCCCGCCGAGGGCGCCCAAGAGGGCCATCGCCACCACGAAATAGCCGGACGCGCCCTCGAAGCTGGACATCCGGTACCACCCGGCGGCGAGGTTGGCGATCCATCCGGCCAGGAACCCTGCCACGAGGCCGGTGAGGACCCCGACCCCGATCGAGGCGGGCCACGACATCAGGCACACCCCTCAATCAGGTCGACCTCGGGGAGGCGTCCCGCCCGGAAGTTGATCACCCGGGTGCCATCGGACTCGAGGATCAGGCGGTATCCCGGGCGGGCCGGATCCTCCACGATCAGGTAGTGGCCGTCCGGGCCGGTGTACGGGTGCTCCTCGACCCGGATGCGTCCGGCATGGCGGGCCAGGACGTCCAGTTCGGTGTCGCCGACGGCAATCCCGGATTCGGTGACAATGCCGGTGGTATCCACGTGAATACGAACGATGGTGGTGCCATCGAGCATCACCGAGGTGCCGGTGGGCATCGCGGAGAGATAGGCGTAGCCGCAGGCATCGTCAGGCTCGATCCGCTCGATGCGGACCGTCCCGCCCAGGAGCGGCTCGAGTTCGGCGAGGGTCATGCCCACCCGGACCGGCCCGAAGCCGTCGAGTCGCAGGGTCCAGGGAATCCTGGGTGGGTCGCCGGCCAGCGGTGACGGCCGCAGGGCGGCGCGGAGGCTGCCCAGCAGGGAGCCGCGGTTCGCGAAGGCCCAGGTCCCGCCATAGGCGACATCGGTGACGACCAGGCGACCCTCCTCCTCGGCGACGATCACGGTGTCGACCCAGGTGATCGTGGGTGGCACCCGGTCGTAGGTGAACCGCACCGCGAGGCGGCGGGCCGCGGTGCCACCGGTGTCGGCCAGGATCGCCAGGGAGGTTGGCCCCTCGAACAGGCTCGTGAAGAGGTTGCCGTCGGCGTAGGAGGGTTCCTCATCCGGGAACTCCTCCAGGTCCCGGTTCCGGCGGGCCGAGGCGCCCTGGAGCAGTTCGTGCAACTCGCTCCCCAGGAACGGGGCCATGGCGGCGAGTTGGCTCTCGGTCGGGGCGCCGGAGACCAGGGAGTCGATGAGGACGCGGTAGAGGCCCTCGACCGTATCGGCCGGGGTCGCCGTGTCGCGGGGACCGCAACTCATCATGAGGGTGGCGCACGCACCGAGTGCCAGAAGGACCCGATGGCCGTTCCGAGTGGAGCGCACGTCTGCCGCCTTGTGGGAGGGTGGTGTCCTGTCGTGGATTCCTGCGCCTGCCCTGCTATGCCAGAATGATGGCCTCATACCCGGCAGGCAGCGCCTCCGGGGTGCGCCCCAGCACCAGGGTGGCGGTGGCCCAGGCGTCGCACCGCCGTGCCGAGGGCCCGGTGACGGCGACCAGCCCGGTCTGGCGGGCGCTGTGGGCGCGGCGTGGATCGATGATGTGGGGACGGGCCGCGTTGCTGGACGCCCCCAGCGCCCGGTCGACGAGGGCCACGACCCTGGGCGGGTTCCCGCTCCCCGCCAGCGCCACCTTCCAGGCGGTGTCATCGGGCGGACACCCGAGGCCGATCACGCTGCTCGTCCCGCCGTGGACGAGGGCGCTCGTGATGCCGGCCTCACGGAGCACCCGGACGGCGCAATCGATGGCGTGGCCCTTGCCGATGCCGCCGAAATCGAGCCGCACTCCCGGTCGCGTCAGGCGGATGGTGCAGGCGCCGGGGTCCAACTGCACCGCCTCCATGCCGGTGCCCAGCGTGGGATCGAAGCTTCCCCCGGAGTCCTGCCACACCGCGCGGCAGTCCTCGAGGAGCGCCATCATCTCCCGGTCCACCGTCACCGGTGCATCGACGGCGGCGCGGTGGATGTGCCCCAGCAGGCTGTCAGGGGCAAAGCGCGAGAGCCGGCGGTGCCAGTCCTCGATCTCGGCGAGCGCCGCCTCGCCCGCGGGGCGCACGGCCCCGGGATCGTCCGCGGGGAGCACCACCTCGAACCGGGTGCCCATCGCCGCGACGGCCAGTGCGAGGTGGCGCGGCGTCAGACCTTCCGGACGGTCTTGGTGGCGGGATCGAAGCGATAGGCCGCGCCATCCCACATCGAGCGGGTGGCGAGGTCCACGATCACCATCACCTTGGTCCCCAGCTCGACCGGGCTGGCCACCGCCTCGCGGGTCCGGATGCAGTGGAGCCAGTTGCGCCGGAGCATGTCCTGGGTGTCGCCCTCGTTGGGGCCCTCGATCGTCTCCTCGTCGAACTCCTCGGCGAAGATCCGCTCGGGACGGACCGTGGCGGTGCGGCCGCCGAGGTAGATGTTTCCCTTGTGGCCACGGATCAGGGTCTCGAGGCCGACCTCGTTGGCGGTCGAGCCGGCAACGATCATGGTGTGCTCGTCCTCGAACTCGACGTTGATGTTGACCTGGTCGTGGTTCTCCATCGCCTTGTCGATGTAGTGTCCCCCGGAGGCGACCACGCGGGTGGGCCAGCCGAGGTTGGCGCCCATGACGAGCGGAGTGATCCGGTGGACGAGGAGGTCGCCGATGATCCCGGTGGAGTACTTGCGGTAGCGCCGCCACCGGGCGTAGACCGCCGGGTCCCACTCGGCCTTGCCGAGCGGGCCGCACCAGGTCTCCCAGTCGAGGTTGACGCCTGGCTGCCACTCGGGGTCGATGGCGTAGTAGAGCCACTCGCCATCCTTGGAGTTGCGGCAGTAGCTGGTCTGGCTGAAGACCGGCTTGCCGATCTTGCCGGCCGCGATCATCCGGCTGGCCTCGCGGTAGCTGGAGTACATCACGTACTGGGTGCCGACCTGGACCCGCACGGCGGGGTTGGCGTCGGCGACCTCCTTGAGCCGGAGGGCGGCGTCGAGCCGCAGGGTCATCGGCTTTTCGACGTAGACGTCCTTGCCGGCGCGGATGGCGTCCTCGGCCATGGGGCCGTGCCAGTGCTCGGGGGAGGCGATCACCACGCCGTGGAGGTCGGGACGCTTGAGCAGTTCGCGGTAGTCGGCGTAGGTGTCGACCGAACCGCCCTGCTGGCTGTCGGTCCGCTCCTTGGCGACCTTCAGGCGCGGCTGGCAGACGTCGCAGAGCCCGACCACCCGGACATCCTCGGTGCCATCCTTGGCAAACTTGAGGTAGGCGTTCATGTGGCCGCTGCCCATGCCGCCGGTGCCGATGATGGCCACGTTGACGGCCTCCCGGGCGCGCGGCGGGGTCGGCTCGCGCCCCTCGAGCACGAGCGGCTGGGCCGAGAGAGGCGAGGCCCCCATGAGGTCCAGGGTGCCGGCCACGGCGGCGGCGCCGGCGGTGGTCCGGAGGAAGTCGCGACGGGTGGTGCGGTCGGTCATGGTTGAACTCCTTGTGGCATCGGGCACCCTGGTTCAGTGGGCGCTGCGCAGCGCGCGTCGTGTGAGCGGCTGCTGCTCTGGTGATCTGGCCCTGGTGGGCGCACCGCAGCGCGCGGAGGAGCGACCACTGGACCAGGGTGTGTGGTTACGTGGCCAGCTGGTCGTGGACCCGCTCCAGCAGGGTCTTGGTACGGGCGATGCCCTCGCGCTCGGGCAGGCGATTGCCCTCGTACTCGATTCCCACCCAGGACCGGTAGCCGAAGTCGCGCACGATCCGCATCAGCCGGACGTAGTCCTTGGTGGATTCGTTGCCGTCGTCGGTGAAGTCGTGGGTCTTGGCGCTGACGGCCTTGGCGAAGGGCATCAGGTCGGCGGTGCCCTGGTAGCGGTCGTACTCGTAGAAGTTGCCGAAGTCGGGGAGGGTGCCGCAGCGGGGGTGCCCCACCATGCGCATCACCTGGGAGAGCCAGGCCCCGTCGCTCGAGAGGCCACCGTGGTTCTCGACGATGACATTGATCTCGTGGGTGGCGGCAAACTCCGTCAGGCGGCGCAGGCCGTCGGCGGCCAGGCGGGCCTGCTCCTCGCGACTGCCCTGGCTGGCGGCATTGACCCGGATCGTGGCGCATCCCAGGGTCCTCGCCGCCTCCACCCAGCGATAGTGGTTCTCCACCGCCGTGGTGCGCCGCGCGTCGTCCGGGTCGCCCAGGTTGCCCTCGCCGTCGCACATGATCAGGTGCTGGTAGACTCCGTGATCGGCCGCCCGGCGGTTCATCTCCGCCAGGTACGCCGCGTCCCGCGCCTTGTCCTTGAAGAAGCTGTTGACATATTCGATGGCGGAGATGCCGAAGTCCTCCTTGGCCACCTGGGCAAAGTCGAGGTGGGAAACCGCCCCGCTGCGGATCGAACGGTGCAGCGACCACTGGGCCAGCGAGATGGTGAACCAGGGCGCGCGCGGTGCGACCAGTGCCTGGGCCAACGTGGGGGCACCGGCCAGCGCGACCCCGGTCACGGCGACCCGGCCCAGGAAGGCGCGGCGATCAATTCCTTCGGACATGGATGGCTCCTGTGGGATCCGTTGAGAATACCCCCGCTTTCGCCCCACCGGGAGGGTCCGGGCGCGGTCCCGTCGGGGTCTGCTCCTGGTCGCTGCGTCCCGCAACCCCGGCCGACCTCGTGGCGAGCGTGGCCGCTTCGGGCCTCGCCGCGGTCCAGCTGGCGCTGGAACCGCTCCGCTCCGGCGCCATGGACCCGGCGGCCACCGCCGGGGCCCTGGCCCGTGCCGGGATCGGGATCGCCAGCGGCATGCTGGCCTTTCCCGGCGAGGACTACGGCACCCTGGAATCGATCCGCCGCACCGGCGGCGTCGTGCCCGATGCCGCCTGGCCCCGCAACCTGGCGGCGGCCCAGGAGGCCGCCGGCATCGCCCGGGAGCTGGGCATGTCCATCGTCACCTTCCATGCTGGATTCATCCCCCATGGCGCCGACGACCCGCACCGCCGCGTGGTGCTCGAGCGGGTCCGGGCCGTGGCGGAGCCATTCCTGGATCGGGGGATGCGGGTCGGCCTGGAAACCGGCCAGGAGAGCGCCGCGACCCTCCTCGAGGCGCTGGATGCGCTGGCCGAGCCGCGCATCGGGGTCAACTTCGACCCCGCCAACATGATCCTCTATGGCATGGGCGATCCGGTCGCCGCGCTGGAGGCCCTGACACCACACGTCCTGCAGATCCACCTCAAGGATGCGCTTCCCGCCATGCGCGAGGGCGAGTGGGGCTGCGAGGTCCCTGCCGGCGAGGGCGCGGTCGACTGGCCCGCCTTCTTTGACGTCCTGCAGCGCCGGTTGCCGGGGGTGGGGGTGATGATCGAGCGCGAATCGGGCGATTCCCGGGTCGAGGACATCCGGCAGGCGGCCGGACTGGCGTCCCATTTCCTGGGGGGATGCCGATGACGCTCGGCGTGGCGGTGGTCGGCTTCGGCGTGATGGGCCGGACCCATGCCGCGGCCTTCAAGTCGGCCGGGCTGGCCGGGCTCCCGGTGGAACTGCGCGCCATCTGCAGTCGCCAACTGGAGCCCGCGATGGACGGCAGGACCCGGGGCAATCTGGCGGCGATGGCGGGCGGCGATCCCCCGCTCTCCCTTGAGGGGGTCCGGACCTACGCCGACGCAGACCAGCTCTTCCTGGACTCCACCATCGACGCCGTGAGCATCACCACCTGGACCGAGTCCCACGTGCCGCTGGCGTTGGCGGCCCTGGCGGCCGGGAAGCACGTCCTGGTCGAGAAGCCAGTCGCGCTCACGACTGCCGAGGTGGAGCGCCTGGCCGCAGCGGTTCCGGCCGGCCTGGTGTGCATGCCGGCCTTCTGCATGCGGTTCTGGCCCGGCTGGCCGTGGCTCCGCGATCGCATCCGGGACCAGTCCCTCGGCAAGCTCCAACGGCTGGAGTTGAGCCGGGTAGGCGAGGCGCCGGGCTGGGCCCCGGAGTTCTACGGCGACCCGACGCGATCGGGTGGCGCGCTCTTCGACCTGCACATCCACGATGCCGACTTCGTCCGGTGGTGCCTGGGCGAACCCTCCGGCGTGGCCAGTACCGGCACCCTGTCCCATGTCACGACCACCTACCGCTACCCCGACGGTCCCGTGCTGGTGTCTGCCGAGGGGGGACACCTGTCGGAACCGGGATTCGGGTTCCACATGCGGTACCGGGCGGAGTTCGAGGCGGGTGTGGCCGATTTCCACCATGCCCGGAGCGAGCCGGTGCTGCTGACCCTCGGAAACGAGACGACGCCCGTCGCGCTTCCCCCAGGCACCGCCTACGACATCCAGGCCCGACACTTCGTGGAGCAGTGCCTCGGCACGGCCACGGAGCCGTTCCGTGCCACGATGGCCGACGCCGTGGCGGTGACGCGGCTGCTGGAAATCGAGGCCGGGCAACTGAAGTAATCCGCCCTATGCGGCGCCAACCAGCACCTCCGCCTCCAGCCGGGCATAGCTCTGTTCCATCCCACCGACCATCCCCGTGCCGAACACCATGTCGCGGACCTCGGCGCTGGGGTAAGTCGTCACGATGGTCAACAGGGTACCGGCACCGACCGCAGTGAGGGTCATGACGTTGACGGTGGTGGGGCCCTCCGTGCCTGTCATCCGCTCGGTGGTCACCGTCCGGTGCGGAGGGGAGGACTCGAGCAGTTCACCCTCGAACCCAAAGCGACCGGAGCCATCCACCGCCTCCCACTCGTAGCGGTACGATTCTCCCACGGTGGTGGCCACCTGGCAGACCGGCATGGTCCACCCGTCGGGACCGAGGAGCCAGCGCTGGAGCAGCCCGGGTTCGTGGTGCGCGCGCCAGACCTGTTCGACCGGCCCGCGAATGACACGACTGAAGCGGACCTGGGTGTCGTTGAGAATCTGCGCCTCGGTGGCAAGGTTGGCCGCGAAGGAGGCAAGGTCCGCCAGCACGCGGTCGAGCTGACCCACGGCGGACTGGATCCCCTCCACCATTCCCATCCCCGCCAGCGTTTCCATCGCTTCAAGGCTTGGGAATCGGGTGACCAGCGCGAACCGCGAGCCCGTCGGGGTCGCCTCGAAGGTGATGACCATCCGCATGGTCGGCATCTCCTCATTGGGTCGGCCATCCTCGTGGGCAAACCCGTCCTCCACCTCGAGCCGGCGACCGGGCTCCACCGCCAGGAACCGCCACCAGCCGTGCGCCTTGGTGCCGTCCGGGCCGGTCATGTAGTACTGCGTGCTTCCCCCGACGCTCATGTCGTGCCGGGTGAAGGTGGCGGGCCAGGTTTCCGGTCCCCAGAACTTCTCCAGTTGGCGCGGATCGGCCCAGGCCTCCCAGAGGCGTTCGACCGGGACGGGATAATCACCGATGAGGGTGAGGGTGAGGGCCTCAGGGTCGGACGCGACGGAGGTGATGGGCATCGGTTACTCCTTGGAGGTGGGCTCGGCGAGCACCGCGTCGAGCTGGCTGAATCGGGCCATCCAAAGGCCCTCGAGGCGGGTGAGCAGCGCGCGGGCGCGCGCGATCGGTTCCGGGCTGCCGTGGACGATCCGCTCGCGGCCCTGCCGGTGCTTGGTGACGAGCCCGGCACCTTCGAGCACCGCGACATGCTTCTGGACAGCCGCGAAGGACATGTCGTACCGCGCGGCGAGCGCCGAGACGGAGGCCTCCTCGCCCGTGAGGAGGCGGGCGACGATGTCGCGCCGCGTCGCGTCCGCGAGGGCGCGAAAGAGCCGGTCCGTTTCGGCGCTGGTCAAGGGACGACGTGCAACCATATGGTTGTATGTTATTTCTGCGGGGGCGGGGGCGCAAGGGGTGGGGGGGCTGGGGACTGGATCTGCACCGGTGGAGATCATCCATGCCGTCGGGGCGGGCGCGCATCGGCACGCTTCCGACACAGCTTCCCCCTGGTTGTGACTTCTCACACGCCCAACCAGGGAGCAGGTGCCGGAGACAGGGTTTCGGGTTCCGGGTGCCGGGTGTCGCGCCAGGGGCGCCCGCCACCCCTGCGTTCCGGGGCTATACTTCCCTGATGGACCCATTCAGCGAACGCTATGCCCTCACCGGCGAGCTCGGGCGCGGGGGCATGGCCGTGGTGCACCGCGGCCGCGACCTGCGCCATGGTCGCGATGTGGCCGTGAAGGTGATCCTGCCCACGGTGGCCGAGTCGCTGGGATCCGAGCGGTTCCTGCGGGAGGTCGAAACCGCCGCCCGGCTGCAGCATCCGCATATCGTGCCAGTGTTCGACTCCGGCTCGGCCGATGGCCAGCTCTTCTTCGTCATGCCGCTGATCGAGGGGGAGTCACTCCGCAGCCTGCTGGACCGGGAGGGACGGCTGGATGTGGCGGAGGCGGTCCGCATCGTGCGGGAAGTAGCCGACGCGCTCGAGTACGCCCACGAGCAGGGTGTGGTGCATCGCGATCTCAAGCCCGAGAACATCCTGATGAGTCGCGGCCACGCGCTGCTGGCCGACTTTGGCATCGCCCGGGTGGCCGGTGCCGCTCCCGACCAGCCGGCCCTGACGCAGGTGGGGACATCCCTGGGCACCCCGGCCTACATGAGCCCCGAGCTGGCCGCCGGCGAGCGTGACGTGGGTCCGACCTCCGACATCTACGCCCTGGGCTCGATGCTCTTCGAGCTGCTCACCGGGAGGCCGCCCTTCACGGGCCAGAGCTACGGCGCGCTCCTGGCCCAGCGGCTCACCACCGACGCGCCGCGGGTGCGTTCGCTCCGGGCGGAGGTGCCGGCCGCGCTGGATGACGCGATCGCGCAGTCGCTCAACCGCGAGCCCACCCGACGGTTCGCGACTGCCCGCGCCTTTGCCGATGCCCTGATTGACTCGACCGGATCGAATCCCCTGGTGGTGCCCGACCGGGTCGGCGACCGGTCCATCGCGGTCCTGCCGTTTGACAACCTGAGCCCGGACCCGGGCGACGCCTACCTGGCCGACGGGCTCACCGAAGAACTGACCGCCGACCTCTCACGCGTCAACGCCATCCGGGTCATCGCGCGCAATTCGGCGGCCGCGGCGCGCGCCCGGACGGGAGACCTGAAGGAGATCGCCCGGATCCTCGACGTGCGCTACCTGCTCGAGGGCAGTGTCCGCCGCGCGGGGCCACAGCTCCGGATCACGGCCCAGCTGATCGACGGCACCACCGACGCGCACCTCTGGGCCGACAAATACGGCGGCACGATGGACGATGTGTTCGGGATGCAGGAGCGCATCTCCCGGAGCATCGTGGGGGAGTTGCGCGCCCGGCTCACGCCGGAGGAGGAGGCGAATCGCGCGGCGCCGGTTACCGATGCCGAGACCTACGAACTGTACCTGCGCGCGAAGCACATGCTCGGCCAGTCCCTGATGCGGATGCCCGAGGCGACCCCGCTGCTGGAGGAGGTGATGCGGCGGGATCCCTCCTTTGGCCCCGCCTACGTGGCCCTCGGCACGCCACTGGTGGTCTGCACGTTCTTCGGCTACATCGCACCCAAGGCAGCCTGGGTCAGGATCCAGGAGCTGGCCGACCGGGCGCTGGCCGTCAGTCCCCGGTCGGGCGCGGCCCACGAGCTGCAGGCGGCGGTGACGCTGTTCCGCGACTGGGACTGGGCCGGAGCCGCCCGGCTCTACGAGCGGGCCCGGGAGCTGGAGCCCGGCGCCGGCTTCGATCACGTGCTCTACGCCTTCTTCCTGGCGTTCCAGCGCCAGCACACCGAGGCGATCCGCATTGCCCGGGAGGGACGGCGTCTCGACCCGCTCAGCATCCTCTCCTTCCTGACCGAAAGCGTGATGCTCGGCTATGCCGACGACTTCGACGCCGCGCTGCCGCTGGCGCTCAAGCCGATCGAGCTCGACCCGCAGTTTCCGGAGGGCTATCACATTGCCGGGTACATGCGCCTCGGTCGCCATGAGTATGCCGAGGCGGAGGCCGTCCTGCGGCGCGCGGTGGAGTTGAGCCACCGGGCCGCCTGGCCGATGGCCAAGTGGGGCTGTTCCCTGGTAGGGTTGGGACGGAAGGATGAGGCCCGCGCGGTGCTCGCGGAGCTGGAGCAGCGGGCCCTCACCGACCCCACCATCTGCGCGCCGGCCGTGGCCACGCTGCATCTCCACCTCGGCGACCACCCTGCGTTCTATCGCTGGCTGGAACGCGGGCTGGAGGAGCGCGACCCGTTCTCCCTCGCGCTGCATGCCGAATATCTCTGGACGGCGGCCCGGCACGAGCGGGAGTACCAGACACTGATACGTCGGGTGGGGTTGGAGGGGTAGGCGTGGGGCCCTGGCGCCAGGGACTGGGGGCTGGGGACCAGGGACTAGGGAGTGCCAGTGCTGTCCGCTCCCCCTCCAGGAGAACTTCTCTTGAACGTCGTGCGTGGATCTCGTCCTCACATGCTGTGGCACCGCCAGGTATCTTCTGCTGAGCCCCTAGCCCCTAGCCCCTAGCCCCTAGCCCCTAGCCCCTAGCCCCCAGCCCCTAGCCCCTACTCACCGCCGCCATGCCCAAGCCCCTCCCCATCGCACTCATCGGCCAGAAGTTCATGGGCCGCGCCCACAGCAATGCCTGGGGCCAGGCGCCACGGTTCCATGACTTGCCGGTGGTTCCATCGCTCGCGGTGGCGTGCGGGCGCGACGCGGCGGAGCTCAAGGCCTTCGCGGCGCGCTGGGGCTGGGCACGCCATACCACCGACTGGCGGGACCTGGCGGATGACACCACGGTGGCGCTGGTGGATGTCGGCACGCCGAACCACCTCCACGCCGAGCCGGCGATTGCGATGCTGGAGGCGGGGAAGCATGTGGCCTGCGAGAAGCCGTTGGCCGGCACGCTGGACGATGCCCGGGCCATGCGCGACGCCGCGAGGCGATCGCGTGGCAAGACCTTCGTCTGGTTCAACTATCGCCGCTGCCCGGCAGTGGCACTCGCCTGGCAGCTGCTGCGCGAGGGTCGGCTGGGCCGGATCTACCATGTGCGGGCGAGCTACCTGCAGGACTGGGGCGGGGCCGCGACCCCGATGTCCTGGCGGTTCCGGAAGAAGTCGGCGGGATCGGGTGCGCACGGGGACCTCAACGCGCACGCCGTGGACCTGGCGCGCTTTCTCCTGGGCGAGGAGGTGGTGGAGGTGCATGGCGCGGTCGCACGGACCTTCATCCGGGAGCGGGAAGTGCCGGGGTCGCGAACCCGGGGCCGCAGCGACGTGGACGACGCTGTCCTCTTCACCGCCAGCTTTCGGAGCGGGGCGGTGGCCAGCTTCGAGGCCACCCGGCTGGCCACCGGCAACCAGAACGCCAACCGGATCGAGATCAACGGTGAACTCGGCAGCCTGCGCTGGGACTTCGAGGAAATGAACCTCCTGCACTTCTACGATGCCACCGAGGCGCGCCGGACGGCAGGCTGGCGGCGGATCATGGCCACCGCCGGCGAGGCGCACCCCTTTGCCGGCTACTGGCCCGACGCCCACCTCCTGGGGTACGAGCACACCTTCGTCAGCATGGCCGCCGATATCTGCCGCGTCCTCGGCGGCCGCAAGCCGGTGGTGCCGCTGCCCGATTTCGCCGATGCCTGGGAGACCCAGCGGGTGCTCGAGGCGGCGCTCTGGGCCGCCCGGGAGCGGTGCGCGGTGAAGGTGGCCGAGGTGACCTGACCAGTGGGGGGTAGCGGGAAGCGCCGTTTCAGCGCATGATCCATTGAATCGCACGCCTACATAGGTTATCGACCGCCGGGGACCCTGTTGCCATGACCCATCCGGTTACCCTGTTCACCGGCCAGTGGGCCGACCTGCCCCTCGAGGCGCTGTGCGCCAAGGTGCGGAGCTACGGTTATGACGGGCTCGAGCTCGCCTGCTGGGGCGATCACTTCGACGTCCAGCGCACCTTGGCGGAACCCGAGTACGTCCGGCAGCACTGGCAACTGCTCCAGGACCACGGGCTCGGGTGCTGGGCGGTGAGCAACCATCTGGTGGGCCAGGCCGTCTGCGACCCGGTCGACGACCGCCACCGCGGCATCCTGCCCGACCGGATCTGGGGCGACGGCGATCCCGAGGGGGTGCGCCGCCGTGCCGCCGAGGAGATGAAGGACACTGCCCGCGCGGCGCGCCGGTTCTTTGATGCGGCGCCGAAGGCGATCAGGGCGCAACTGGCCGCCATGGGCCGGACGGTGGTCAACGGCTTCACCGGCAGCAGCATCTGGGCCTTCCACTATCCCTTTCCGCCGCTTCCCGCCGGCCGGGTCCAGGCGGGATACGACGACTTCGCGGCGCGCTGGCTCCCGATCCTGGAAACATTCGCGCAGGAGCAGGTGCACTTCGCCCTCGAGGTGCACCCCGCCGAGATCGCTTTCGACCTGACCTCGGCCGGGCGCGCGCTGCACGCGGTGCACGAGCATCCGCACTTCGGCTTCAACTTCGACCCGAGCCATTTCGGCTATCAAGGCGCCGACTACCTGCGCTTCCTGCGCGAAATGGGGCGGCGGGTCTTTCACGTCCACGTGAAGGATGTCTGGTGGAGCCCCACGCCCACCGACGCGGGGGTCTTCGGCGGGCACGCCGAGTTCGGCGACCCCGCCCGGTACTGGGATTTCCGCTCTCCGGGCCACGGCCGGATCGATTTCGATGCGGTGTTCCGCGGGCTGCTGCTGGCCGGCTACCAGGGTCCGCTGTCGGTGGAGTGGGAGGACCCCCACATGGATCGCGAGCACGGTGCCGCGGAGGCGGTCGGGTTCGTGCGTCGGCTGCAGTTCCCGCGCGCCGGCGGGATGTTTGATTCAGCTTTCGTTCGGGATTCCTGATTCGTTTGGTGGGGCTGGGGACTTGGGACTGGGGGCCAGGGGGGCCTCTCCCGACCTGCTTCGCCGGGTGTGCCCGCCCGAGCCCCGAGTCCGTGGTCCCTAGTCCCTAGCCCCTAGCCCCCAGACCCATTCTGCCTCTCACCAATCGCCGCCGAGCAATCATGCGCCGCCTCTCGATGATGATGTTCCTGCAGTACGCCGTATGGGGGGCCTGGCTGCCCGTCGCGGCCCGCTACCTGTCCGCCCCGGTCACCGATGGCGGGCTCGGGTTCACGGGGGGGCAGATCGGGCTGATCCTCGGGCTGGCAGGATCGATCGGGGCGCTGGCCTCGCCATTCATCGCCGGGCAGGTGGCCGACCGGTACTTCGCCACGGAGCGCTTTCTGGCGCTCCTCCTCACGGTGGGCGGCGTGATCAAGTGGATCACCGCCACCCAGACCGAGTACTCGGCCTGGCTCTGGCTGTCGATCGCCTACAGCGTGGTGTACATGCCGACCCTGGCGCTCTCCAACTCGATGGCCTTCGCCAACCTGACCGACCGCGACCGGCAGTTCCCGAAGGTGCGGGTCTGGGGCACCATCGGATGGATTGCGGTGAGCTGGATCTTCCCGATGATCTATCTCCAGACCGGCCTGACCTTCAGTTGGATGCCGCCGTTCCTCACGGGCCCCGAGGTGGCGGATGCCACCGCCCGCCTGGCGGACTCCCTCAAGTTCTCGGCCCTCATCTCGTTTGCCTACGCCGCCTTCTGCTTCACCCTGCCCCACACCCCGCCCAAGCGCGATGCCGCCGAGCCGCTGGCGTTCGCCAAGGCGTTCGGTCTGTTCCGGGAGCGGTCGTTTGCCGTCCTGGTGCTGGTCTCGCTGCCGATCTCGATCATCCACCAGATCTACTTCCTCCAGACCGGCCCGTTCCTCTCCTCCCTGGGCGTGCTGGACAGCCAGATCGGGCCGGCGATGACCATCGGCCAGTTCAGCGAGATCCTGGTCATGGCCGGGCTGGGGTGGATGCTCGCCAAGTACGGCTTCCGCACCGTCATCACGATCGGTGCGGCCGCCTACTTCGTCCGCTACATGATCTGGAGCATGCCGGAGCTGCCGGTCTCGGTCCTGGTGGGCAGCCAGTTCCTGCACGGCATCTGCTATGCCTGCTTCTTCGCGGCGGCGTTCATCTATGTGGATCGGGTGGCGTCCGCCGACATCCGCCACTCGGCCCAGACGGTCTTCGGCATCTTGATCCTGGGCGGCGGGCCGGTGCTCGGTGGGATGCTCTCCGGCTACCTGCAGGCGCTCTACACCACAGCCGGCGTGGTCGACTTCGGGGCCCTCTGGCGGGTCGTGGCGATGATCGGCCTGGGCTCGGCCATCGTCTTCATGGCGATGTTCCGGCCGACCGGGGAAGTGAGAAGGTAGGAGCGAGAAGCGAGCAGCGCGTGAAGTGAGAAGGGAGAAGCAAGAAGCGAGAAGCGAGAAGGGTCTCCCCCAGCTTCCTTCTCCCTTCTCCCTTCTCCCTTCTCGCTGGCAATGTCCCCTCCCGAGCACGGAGTGAACCGCATGGCTTCACGTCCCCTCCCGATGGCGCCCCGTGGCTTCGGGCAGACCCGCCGGACCGATGCCTGGTGGCTGCCCCCCGTGCTCACCGCCCTGATGCTCGGGACCTTCGTGGTGTATGCCACCTGGGCTGCGTTCCAGGGGGTGCACTACACCTCGGGACCGTACCTCTCGCCGTTCTATTCTCCGGAGCTGTTCGGGGACTCCCCCCACGCGCTGTTCGGTCCCAAGCCCGGCTGGTGGCCCGGGTGGCTGCCGTTCTCGCCGGCGCTGCTGATCCTCTGGGCACCGGGCGGGTTCCGGCTCACCTGCTACTACTATCGCGGCGCCTACTACAAGGCGTTCTGGGCCGACCCGCCGTCGTGCGCGGTCGGGGAGCCGCGGACGGGGTACCGGGGCGAGCAGAAGCTGCCGCTGATCCTCCAGAACATCCACCGCTACTTCATGTACGTGGCGCTGCCCTTCCTCCTGGTGCTGGCGCACGATGTCTGGAAGGCGATGTGGTTCGACAACGGCGCGGGCGGGACCGAGTTCGGCATCGGGATCGGCACCCTCGTGCTGGCGCTGAACACCACCCTGCTGGCCGCGTACACGCTGGGGTGCCATTCGCTGCGCCACCGGATCGGTGGGCACTTCGACCGGCTGGCCCGCCGCCCATTGCGCCGGATGGGGTACAACTGCGTCACCTGCCTCAACAAGTGGCACATGCGCTGGGCCTGGGCCAGCCTCATCATGGTGATGTTCGCGGACCTCTATGTCCGCCTCTGTTCGATGGGCATCTGGACCGACTGGAGGCTGCTCTGATGACGGAGGTCGAGACCGTCACCCATGACGTGCTGATCATCGGCGCCGGCGGGGCGGGGCTGCGCGCCGCCATCGCCGCGCGCGCGGCGGGCGCCTCCGTCGGGGTGGTCTGCAAGTCCCTGCTGGGCAAGGCGCACACCGTCATGGCCGAGGGGGGCGCCGCCGCGGCGCTCGGCAACGTGGACGACCGGGACAACTGGCGGGTCCACTTCGCCGACACCATGCGCGGGGGACAGTACCTGAACAACTGGCGGATGGCTGAGCTGCACGCCAGGGAGGCACCCGACCGGATCCGGGAGCTCGAGGCCTGGGGGGCGGTGTTCGACCGCACGCCGGATGGCCGGATCCTCCAGCGGAACTTCGGCGGTCACCGCTACCCGCGGCTGGCCCATGTCGGCGACCGGACCGGCCTCGAGATGATCCGCACCCTCCAGGACCACACCGTGCATGCCGGGGTGGATGTCCACATGGAGGTGACGATCATCGCACTGCTGAAGGATGGCGAGCGGGTGGTCGGTGCCTTCGGGTACGATCGTGAGCGTGGCCGGTTTCGCCTCTTCGGGGCCAGGGCCGTGGTCCTGGCCACCGGGGGGGTGGGCCGCGCCTACAGCATCACGAGCAACAGCTGGGAATACACCGCCGATGGCCATACCCTGGCGCTGCGCGCCGGGGCGGCGCTGCAGGACATGGAGTGCGTGCAGTTCCACCCGACCGGGATGGTCTGGCCGCCCAGCGTGCGCGGAATCCTGGTCACCGAAGGGGTGCGTGGCGAGGGCGGGGTCCTCCGCAACAGCGAGGGCCGCCGCTTCATGTTCGATGACATCCCCGAGAATTACCGCCCGCAGACCGCCGACAACGAGGAGGAGGGCTGGCGCTACACGCAGGGAGACAAGGAGGCGCGCCGGCCCCCCGAGCTGCTCACCCGCGACCACGTGGCCCGGTGCATCATGCGCGAGGTGCGCGCCGGGCGAGGGAGCCCCCACGGGGGAGTCTACCTGGACATCGCCTGGATCAAGGAACGGCTCCCCAGGGCCGCCGAACACATCAAGCGCAAGCTGCCCAGCATGTACCACCAGTTCAAGCAGCTGGCGGACATCGACATCACCAAGGAGCCGATGGAGGTGGGCCCCACCACCCACTACATCATGGGTGGCATCCGGGTCGACGGCGACACCCAGATGAGCACCGTGCCCGGCCTCTTCGCCGCCGGCGAGTGTGCCGCCGGCCTCCACGGTGCCAACCGGCTCGGTGGCAACTCGCTGTCCGACCTGCTGGTCTTCGGCAAGCGCGCCGGCGACCATGCCGCGGCCTATGCCGCGTCGCACGCCCCTGGGACGATCGATGCGGCCGAAGTGGACGCGCTCGCGGCGGTGGCGCTGGCGCCGTTCGAGCGCGGTGCCGACGGCGAGTCGCCCTACGCGGTGCAGCACGACCTCCAGGTCATGATGCAGGACCTGGTCGGGATCGTGCGGCGGGAGGAGGAGATGCAGCGTGCCCTGGGGGCGATCGCTGCCCTGCGCGAGCGGGCGGCGCGGGCCGGCGCCGTCGGGAACCGGGAGTACAATCCCGGTTGGCACACCGCCCTCGACCTCCGGAACCTGCTCGACATCTCCGAGGCGATCACCCGCGCCGCGATCGAGCGGCGCGAGAGCCGCGGTGGCCATTTCCGCGACGACTTTCCCGACAAGGACCCTGAGGCGGCGAAGTACAACCTGGTGGTCCGCCGCGGGGCCGGTGGGGCGATGGAGGTGGCGCGCGAACCAATCCCCCCCCTTCCCGCGGAGCTGGCCGCGATCATCGAGGAGCAGAAGTCATGACCACGGCCACCTTCCGGATCTTCCGCGGCGAGGGCGGCAGCGGCGCCCCCGAGGACTACACCACCACCGTCTCCGAAGGGATGGTGGTGCTCGACGCGGTGCACCAGGTCCAGGCCGAGTCGGCCCCCGACCTGGCCTGCCGCTGGAACTGCAAGGCGGGCAAGTGCGGATCCTGCTCGGCGGAGGTGAACGGCCGGCCCCGGCTGATGTGCATGACCCGGCTCAACGAGCTCGACCTCACCAGGCCGGTCACCATCGAGCCGATGCGCGCCTTCCCCCACCTGCGCGACCTGGTGACCGATGTCTCCTGGAACTACACCGTCAAGCGCCGGATCCGCCCGTTCACCCCGCGGCCACCGGACGCGCCCGATGGCAGTTGGCGGATGGACCAGTACGACGTGGACCGGGTCCAGGAGTTCCGGAAGTGCATCGAGTGCTTCCTGTGCCAGGACGTCTGCCACGTGCTGCGGGATCACCACAAGCACGACGAGTTCATCGGGCCGCGGTTCCTGGTCTACGCCGCCGCGCTCGAGATGCACCCGCTGGACACCCTCGACCGTACCGGGGAACTCCGGAAGGCCCACGGCATCGGGTACTGCAACATCACCAAGTGCTGCACGACCGTCTGTCCCGAGGGGATCCACATCACCGACAACGCCATCATCCCGCTCAAGGAGCGGGTCGCGGACGAACATTACGACCCGCTCCGGTCGCTGGTGCGCCTGGTGACGGGTCCCCGGCCCTCAGGAGAGTGACCCGATGATCCCACTCAAGCCGCTGTCCCCGGAGGCCATCCCCCGCGCGCTGGAGAAGGCGGAACGGTATCGCCTCATCGGCCAGCCCTGGAACGCCGAGAGCATCTGCCTCGACATCCTGGCCGCCGACCCGTCGCGCCAGGATGCCCGGCGCCTCCTGCTGCTGGCCTGCACCGACCAGTTCCGCCGCCCGGGCGCCGGGAGCCACCCGGTCGAGCGCGCCCGCGAGGCGCTGGGCCAGCTGACCAGCCCATACGAGCGGGCCTACTACGCGGGAGTGATCGCCGAGCGGCTGGGCCGCGCCCGCCTGGAGCAGGAGGTCCCGGGCGCCGGGTTCATGGCGCATGAACTGCTGCAGGAGGCGATGGGGCACTACGAGGCCGCGGAGGCGGTGCGCCCCGCCGGCAACGGCGACGCGATCCTGCGCTGGAACACCTGCGCCCGGATGCTGAACGAATCGCCGCACGTGGTCCCGCGGCCGCCGGAGGATCGGGAGGTGGTGTTGGGGGAGTGAGGTGGGGTAGGGACTGGGGACTGGGGACTAGGGGCTAGGGGCTTGGGGCTTGGGGCTAGGGACTCGGAAAAACAGGAGGCGTGAGATCCGCTTAGGACCTCACGCCATTCATCTGAAGGTTCGACCGTCGTCCATGCCCCGCCTTGGGCCCCCAACCGCTGTCCTTCTTTCCCAGTCCCCAGTCCCTGGTCCCTAGCTGTGATTACTAAGGAGGTTGTTCACTAAGCCATGACTCGCCAAGCTGGAGGTGCGACCCACCCAACCGGCTTCGCCAGAGGACTTAGTGAACAGTCATGAAAATGCACGTTTAGGGCTCCAAGGGCGAGTGCGGCTCGTCGCCCTGGTGGATGAGGGCCTGTCGGGCCCCCAGGTGGCGGCCCAGTGCGGCGTCAGCACCCGGACCGTCTGGAAATGGGTCCGGCGCTTTCGGGAGGAGGGCCCCGCCGGCCTGCGCGACCGCTCGTCCCGGCCGCACCACTCGCCCCGGCGCTTGCCCCGTCCCCGACGGCGGCAGATCCTGCGGCTCCGAGGGCAGCGCCGGAGCGCCGTCGAGATCGCCACCCAGTTGGGGCTCCCCTGCGCCACGGTGGGGGTGACCCTGCGGCGGGCGGGGCTGGGGCGCTTGCCCCCGGTGACGCCACCCAGCCCGGTCCGGCGCTATGAATGCGGGCGCCCCGGCGAGCTGGTGCACGTGGACACCAAGAAGCTGGGCCGCTTTCGGCGCCCGGGCCACCGGATCCACGGGGATCCCCAGCGGCGCTCCCGGGGGAGTGGGTGGGAGATCCTGCACGTGGCGATCGATGACGCCACCCGGCTGCTCTATGCCGAGGTCCTGACCGACGAGACGGCGGACACGGTGGTCGGCTTTCTGACCCGAGCCCGCGCCTGGTTTGGCACTCAGGGGATCGTGGTGACGGCCTGGATGACCGACAATGGGCCGGCGTACCTGAGTCGCAAGGTCCGGCAGCTCTGGGCGGCATGGCAGGTCCAGCACCGACGGACCCGGCCCTATCGGCCCCAGACCAACGGGAAGGCGGAGCGGGTGATCCAAACCCTGCTGCGGGAGTGGGCGTACCGCCGCAGCTACGCGACCTCAGGCTGGCGGCAGCGCGCCCTCCTGGGCTATCTCCAGTACTACAACCACACCCGGCGCCATACCGCGCTCGGGTACCAGACACCAGCAGCGCGGCGGGATCAACTTCAGTGAACAACGTCTTTAGCTTTCACACCTAGCCCCCGACCTACGGCTTCTTCTCCAGCTCCTTCCGGGCATCCGCCACGCCCTGGTTGGCGGCCTTCTCGATCCAGCTCCAGCCGAGTGAGTCGGCGCGGGTCACGCCGCGGCCTCGCAAGTACGCCATCCCCACCTGGAACTGCGACCAGCCGTCGCCGCCCTGGGCCCCCTTCTCGTACCACCGGAACGCCTCGGCGTCGTCGCGGCGCACCCCGCGGCCGCGGGCGTACATGTCGCCGAGGCGACCCTGCGCGCGGGGATCGTTGCCGACCTCGGCCGCGCGGCGGTACCAGACCACCGCCTCGACCTCATCCTTCCTGGCCCCGCGTCCGCCTTCCTCGTACATCGTGGCCAGCGGCAACCAGGCGTCCCGGAACCCGCGCTCCGCAGCCTCCCGGTAGAGCGTCTGGGCTTGCGCCATGTTCTGGGGGACTCCGCGACCGGCGCGGAACAGCTCCGCCATGCGGAACTTGGCCTCGGCATCGCCACCGGCCGCGGCGCGCGTGTACCAGCTCGCCGCGTCGGGGAAGCTGGCAGGGGTGCCGCGCCCGAACTCGTACAGGGTCCCGGTGATCCGGGCGGCGGTGGCACTGCCGCTGTCCGCCTCGGTGGCGCAGAGCGTCAGGGCCTCGGTCCACTTCGCCTCGCGGGTCGCGGAGGCGCAGGTGGCCGTGGCGGCGGCCGAGGTGCTCGTCGCCGCAGGGGCGCGGCCATTGTTGGCGGCGCTGGTGGGGGCAGGCCGGGTCGAGGTGCGGGGCGGCGCGCCGGGGGCGGGCGGCTGGACGGCGAGTGGCTGGCCGCCCGCCGGGACGGCGGGCACCCCACTCGAGTCGCCCAGGGCCAGGAGCGAGTCGGCCAGCCGGATCGAATCGGCCGCGCGTGCCAGGGCCAGGGAGTCCTGGATCGCTGCGCTGCCAACGCCCCCCAGGAGACCACTCTGGCTCAGCGCGACGGCTCCCAGCACCGCCAGGCTGCCCACCAGCAGGTAGGCGCCGGAGCGCCGCCGCCGCGGACTGATCTTGCGGACGGGGTGCTGCGCCGTGACCGTGACGGTGATCGGCGTCTGCAACCCCGCGGCGGGGCCGGAAAGGGCGTGGGCAAACTCGTCGGTCGTCGCGAAGCGGTCCTTGGGCTCCTTCATCAGGGCCCGTTCCAGCGCCTGGGCGAGGTCCGCCGGGACATCCGGCGCCAGCTCGCGGATCGGCTTGGGCCGCTCCACCATCTGCTTGTAGAGGATGTTGCGGGTGTTCTCGCCATCGAAGGGGAGCTGTCCCGTGAGCATCTGGTAGCCGACCACGGCGAGCGAGTACTGGTCGGCCCGGTGGTCCAGGCTGAAATCGCCGCTGGCCTGCTCCGGACTCATGTACTGCGGGGTCCCGACCGTCATCCCGGTGCCGGTCAGGGTCCCGGGCTGGGGCTTGAGGTCGCCCTCGTGCTCGGCCGCGGCGGGGTCCACCGCCTTGGCAATGCCGAAGTCCATCAGCAGGACCCGGCGCTTCCGGCCCTCGAGCATGATGTTCTCGGGCTTGATGTCCCGGTGCACCACCCCCGCCTCATGGGCTGTGGAAAGGGCGCCGGCGGCCTCGAGCAGGATCCGGCGGACCTCTGGCGGCGGCATCGCCCCGTCGCGCTCGATGGTCGCCTTGAGGCTCTCGCCCTCCACCAGCGGCATCAGGATGTAGGCAATGCCCTCGGCCTCGCCGACATCGTAGATGGGGACAATGTTCGGGTGGCGCAGTTGGGCGGCCGACTCCGCCTCGCGACGGAACCGGGCCACCATCACGTCGGAGAGCATCAGGTCGGGGCGGAGCGCCTTGAGGGCGAGGTCGCGCTTGAGGCGGAGGTCGCGGACCTGGAAGACCTCGGCGAAGCCCCCGCGCCCGACCAGCCGACCGATCGTATAGTCCTTCCCAAGGGCCTTCCGCAGCCGGTTGAGCGAGGTCTCGTGACTCGACGTAGCGACGGTGATCGCCCCTGTATGCGGATTGACCCCCGTCGGGGTGGCCGATCCGCAGATCATGCAGAATTCGGCCTCCGGAGGGAGCGGCGTGCTGCAGGAGGGACAGGTCCGGGAAGACACGTTCGAGACGGCTCGGCGAATGGGGGGAAGTTGACTAATACCACGCAGTTAGGGGGGAGTCAAGGCGACAGGGGGCTGCCCATCGGCGCCGCCCTACCCCAGCTCGGCCTCCACCTCCTCGGGTGTGCCCAGCCCGCTGCGCAGCCGCACCAGCTGGAGCCGGACGCCCTCCAGACGGTGCAGGACTGCCGACCGCTCTGCGGCGACTGCCCGGCGGGCCTCCTCCATCTCGGCCAAGATTCCCGCCCGGCGCTCGGCCAGCAGGGCCGGGTCCCCCGAGATCGTCGTGCCAGCCTCGGAAAGCGCGCCGTCGAGGGCCCGCTCCCGCCGGCGCAACTCGGCGAGCTCGTGCTCGAGTTCCGCAATCCGCTGCCGGGTGCGTTCCATCCGCCTTCGCAGTGGCGTGGGGAGGCCACTGATCAGCGAGCTGGCGATGGTCGGTAGGGTGTCCGTATCCGGGCCGGCGGACCGGGCCCCCGACGTGGCGAGGTTGGGGAGTCCCCGACCTGCGAACCGGAACAGCGCCCGTCCGAACCGGCTCCGCCAGACCGCGTCCGAGAGTCGCTCCAGCCGGGGCTCGCGGACCGGGTCGGTCAGGAACGAGACCAGCGCCAGGCTGATCATGATCACCGCCGCCACCACCGTCAGCAATCCCACCGTTGACGAGGAATAGAGCCCCGTCTCCGGGTTCTGGGTGCGGAGGAAGACCGATGCCAGGGCCGCCATGACCACTCCCAGCAACCCGCTCCCGACTGCGACCCGCATCCGCTGGCGGTGGCGCTGCATGTCGTTCGGCGAATTGCGGAGCTGGGTCCGGGCCGCGGCGCCCTCCTCGCCGATCACCCGGAAGCCCTCGCGCACATCCTCGTAGCTGAAGCCCTGTCGGAGCAGGAATCGGGCGCGGTGGTACAGCGACTGGAGCAGCCCCCAGACCGCAGCCAGCAGGAATGCCTCGGCGATGATCTGGTCGGAACTGCCAAACCGCGGGAGCACGGCCACCGACGTCGCGGCCAGCACCAGGCCCATGCGGACCGCCTGGTTGGCCTGCTGGTGGAACTGTCGCACGGCCGGCGCCACCGCCGGCTGGGCAATCCGCAGCGCCTCCACGGCAGAGACCAGGGCCTCACCACCGGGGAATCGGGCCTCGGGAGCCTTGGCCAGGCAACGGTCGACCACGGCGCAGAGCTCCTGGGGGAGATCGGTGCGCAGGGTTCCGACGGGGGGCGGGGGATGGGTCAGGTGCATGGCCAGGAGGGCCTGCGTCGTGGGCGCCTCGAACGGGAGCCGGCCCGTCAGGGCGAAGAATCCGACCACGCCCAGGGCGTAGAGATCGCTCCGTCCGTCCAGCACCTCACCCGCCGCCTGCTCCGGGCTCATGAACTGCGGGGTTCCCACCACCTCGCCCACCCGGGTCAGCCCGTCGGGGGCGCTCTCGGTGCGGGCGACCCCGAAGTCGGTGACCAGGGCGCGCCCGGTGGCACGGTCGATCAGGATGTTGTCCGGCTTCACGTCGCGGTGCACGACGCCGCGGCCATGGGCGTAGGCCAGGGCCCAGCCCGTCTCCTCCAGCAGGCGGACCGCCTCCGCGGCGGTGAGCGGCCCCGCGCGCCGGATCCGCTGGGTCAGCGTCTCGCCCTCGACGTACTGCATGATCAGGCAGAACAGGCCGTCCACCTGCTCCACGTCGTAAATGGAGACGATGTTGGGATGGCTGAAGCTCGCCGCGGTGCGGGTCTCCCGCAGGAACCGCTCGCGCAGCTCGGAGTGGGCCGCCAGGTCGGGGGGAAGCACCTTGATGGCCACCAGGCGGTCGAGTTCGACGTCCCGTGCCAGCATGACGGCGCCCATGCCACCGCGGCCCAGCTCGCGCTTGACCTCGAATTGGCCGGCCAGCGCCAGACGGGCGCGTTCCAGGAGTGTGCTCATGGGGAATGAGGATATCACCGATCAGGGGGGATGGGCAGATGCCGCCGGCTCCGGTACATTGACCAGACCTCGCTCCCTGGAGTCAGTTGCACCGCCTAATCCTCGCCATGCTCGTGCTCGGTGCCTCGGTTGTTGAGGCGCAGGGTGCGCCCCGGGGCCCGGCCTCTCCCGCCTCCGCCCAGCGGAGTTCGCTGGTGGGGTTCCTCGTGCCGACCGCGGTGGGGATCGGCCTGATCCTTCCCGAGAACGCCAGCGACGGTCAGGTCGGAACGGGGGCGGTCCTCTTCTTTGCGGGCACCATCCTTGGCCCGGCGGTGGGGTACTGGCGTGGTGGTGCCGGGGCGCGTGGCTGGCTGGGGACCGGCATCCGGGCCGGGATCACCGCCGCCGCCTTTGCCACCGTGGCGGACTCGGATGACATCGCTGCCGCCTCCACCGCCGCGGTGGGGGTCCTGGCCCTGGTCGGGCATGCCGTCTACGACGTTGCCCGCGTCCGGTCGATCACCGCGGCACGCCAGTCTCCCCTCCGGGTGGGACTGGCCCCGGCCTGGGTGCGCCGTCCCGGGATGGGCCTGCGGGTCGAGTGGTAGGCGTCCCCGGCCGGCGGGCCACCGGGGGTAACAATCGCGGCGGGGTTGACGTAGGATTTGGGATGTGCAGGATGTTGTACCCTCGACACCACTGACCCAGGATTTCTTCATGCCCGATGCCACCCCCCGCCGGCAGTTCGTGGGCCGAGTGCTTGGCGGCGCGGCCGCGATGGCCGCAGCCCCGATGCTCTCCCTCGCCGATGCCGCCGCCGAAGCGCAGGCCCCGGCCGCCCCGGATGCCCGGCCGCAGGCCACCTGGGACATGTCCTGGGTCGACCGGATCAAGGGAGACCATCGCATGGTCTTCGATTCCCCCGAGATCTCCGAGGGCCTGGGGATGTCCCAGGTGCGCAGTTGGATGGCGGGGACGGCGGAGGTCTACGGAGCGCGCGACGACCAGATGACGGCCGTCCTCGTCATCCGCCATGCCGGCGTGCCCATGGTGATGGGCGACGCCTGGTGGGACAAGTACGAACTCGGCAAGGCGTATACCCTCAAGGATCCGACCACCGGCGAGGAGGCGCGGCGGAACCCCTACATCAACTACAAGAGCGGGGACCGCTTCGTCACCACCTGGCCCGATGCCGGCCTCGACACCCTGATCGGCCGCGGGGTGATCGTGCTGGCCTGCCACCTGGCGCTGCGCAACCGCGCCGGCGGCTTTGCCCGCCGCGACGGCCGCCCAGTGGATGAGGTCTACGCCGAGCTGCGCGCCAGCCTGGTGCCCGGCGTGACGGTGATGCCGAACGGCATCTTTGCGGTGGGTCGGGCGCAGCAGGCGGGGTGCGGGTTCATTCGGTCGACCTGACCGAAGCGAGAAGCCAGAAGCGAGAAGGGAGAAGTGGGGGCCTGGAAGAAACAGAGCCGGTGCGCTGGGATGATACCCAGTCCACACCGGCTCTTTTCCGATTCTTCACCGTCTCTCTCCCTCGCCCCTCATGCCCCCTGCTTCTCGCTTCTCCCTTCTCCCTACCAACCCACCGCCCGGGCATCAAACGCCCGGCTGTCCGCCCCGCCGTAGAGCAGCCCCCGCTCCCGGTCGATGAAGATCCCCATCGCATGGCCCTGGCTCCCGACGAAGCTCGTCCGGTGCCCCATCGCCTCGTAGAGCTGCCGGGTGTCGGGGCTGAATCCGATCCGCTCCATCCGGGTGATGTCGGGCAGCCACTGGTGGTGCATCCGCGGCGCCTCGATCGCCTGGGCGATGTTCATCCCGTGGTCCACCACGTTCAGGATCACCTGCAGCACCGTGTTGATGATGGTGCGCCCGCCCGGGCTCCCGATCACCAGGACCGGCTTGCCATCCCGGGCGAGGATTGTCGGGGTCATGCTCGAGATCATCACCTTGCCGGGCTGGATCAGGTTGGGCCTGGTGCCGATGGTGCCCGTCGTGTCGGTTCGGCCGGGAATGGCGTTGAAGTCGCCCATCTCGTTGTTGAGCAGGAACCCGGCGCCGTCCACCACGATCCGCGCGCCGTAGCTGTACTCCAGGGTGTAGGTCAGCGACACCGCATTGCCGGCGGCGTCCACCACGCTGAGGTGGGTGGTCTCCTCGCTCTCGGCCACCTGGTCCACCTGCGCCGGCGTGCTGACGCTGGCACGGTAGGGGTCGATCCCGGCGCGCAGCTCGGCGGCGTACGCCTTCGAGGTGAGCCGCTCGATCGGCATGTCGGGATTGAACCGCGGGTCGCCGATGTGGCGGGCACGGTCCAGGAAGGCGCGGCGCATCGCCTCGGTCATCAGGTGCAGGGTGGTGGCCGAGTTGTGGCCGAGTGACGCGAGGTCGTACCCCTCGAGGATGTTGAGCATCTGGACCGTCGCGATCCCGCCCGAACTGGGGGGCGCCATCCCGATGACTTCGTAGCCGCGATAGGTGCCCCGAATCGGGGCCTGCTCCCGGGCCTCGTAGTTCGCCAGGTCGGCCTCGGTGATGATCCCCCCGTTCTTCCGCATGAAGTCGGCGATCAGGCGGGCCGTCTCGCCCTTGTAGAAGCCGTCGCGGCCGTCGCGCTGGATCCGCCGCAGGGTCCGGCCCAGGTCGGGCTGGCGCCAGGTCTCCCCGGGCTCGTAGATGTCGGTCCCGTTCTTGAGGAACGCCCGGGCCGTCCCCGGCCAGCGGGCGGCGCGCTGCTGGAAGGTCCGCTGGATGCCCTGCATGTCCCAGCTCGAGGGGAACCCCTTCTCGGCCAGGTCGATGGCCGGCTGCACCAGCCGCGCCCAGGGCAGCTTGCCGTACTTCTGGTGGGCCTGCCAGAGACCGGCCACCGTGCCCGGCACCCCCACCGAGAGCAGTCCCTCGTGGTTCGCGTCGTCCTTCACCTCTCCATCGGGACCGAGGTACATCCGCTCCGTGGCCGCCGCCGGGGCGACTTCACGGAAGTTGAAGGTCGTCGCGGTGCCGGTGGCAGTCTGGTAGATCAGGAACCCCCCGCCGCCGATGTTGCCGGCGGAAGGCAGGGTGACGGCCAGGGCGAAGGCGGTGGCCACGGCGGCATCGATGGCGTTGCCCCCCTCCTTGAGGACGTCGCGGCCCGCCTCCGAGGCGAGATAGTGGTTGCTCACCACCATGCCGTTCTTCGCGGGGGCCGGCGTGCGCCCCGACTGGGCGGTGATCGGGGTGGCGAGGACGGCGCCGACCAGGGTCAGGGAGAGCAGGCGGGCAGGGCGCGAGGAGGCGAGCATCAGCGACTCCGACAGCAGGGGGTGGCCAGGGTGGGTGGTCCCTGTAACGTCGCTCGGGTGCGGCCTCGCGCCAAGGGGAGTCGCCCGGGTAGCTTGGGAGGCCCATGAATGCCCAGCCGACCCCCCCATCCCGCATTGCCGCGGGCACCGCCTCGGCGCTGGGCGCGGCGCTGGGCTTTGCCTCGGTCAGCATCATCACGTCGCTGGCGCTGACCGAGAACCTGCCCCTGGCCGGGGTGCTGAGCTGGCGGTACCTCCTGTCCTCGGCGATGCTCCTGGCCTGGCTCGCGGTGGTGGGCTGGGAGGTGCCGAGCCGGCGGGACCTGCCACGCCTCCTCATCATCGGTGGGGTGGGGCAGGGCATCATCGTCTACCTGGCGCTGTCCAGCCTCAAGTACATCAACCCCGCCACGCTGGGCTTCCTGTTCTTCACCTTCCCGGCGTGGGTGGCCGTCGTGCAGGTGGCACGCGGCGCCGAGCGGCTCGACGGGCGGCGCGCCCTGGCGCTCGCGCTCGCGCTGGCCGGCGTCGTGGTCATCGTCGGGGCGCCCAGCGCGGCGGACCTCGACAGCCGCGGGGTGGCGCTGGCCCTCGGCGCCGCGTTCCTCTACGGGATGTTCATCCCGGTGCTGCGCTGGCTCCAGGCGGAGAATTCGATCACCCTCACCACCACCTGGACCAAGATCGGCGCCGCCGCCATGCACCTGGTGGTCTGGGGCTGGCAGGGCGGGGTGACGATGGCGCTCTCGGGACGGGCCTGGCTGCTGATCGGGGCCCTGGCGCTGTTCAGCACGGTGATCCCGTCGCTCTTCTTCCTCAAGGCGATCAACCAGATCGGGCCGGTGCGCACCGCGATCGTGAGCACGGTGGAGCCCTTCCTGACGGCTGTCCTCGGCGTGGTGATTCTTTCCCAGGGGCTCTCTCCCACCACGGCGCTCGGCGGCGCGATGATCGGCGTGGCCGTCTGGGTCTTGCAGGGGGTGGGGCGGCGGGCGCCGGCAGCGGTGGCGGGTGAGCCGGGGTGAGACCCACCAGTAGGCCGATACGGAGGGTATCGCCTGATTACGCCGTTGCACGCAGATTGATTCGGATGGAGTGGGAGGCCGGCCTCCAGAAGAGCGCGGAAAAGAGCATCCACCGATTTCACGGATGCCACAGATTGGTCCGGGTCCATGGACGCCTCGCCCCACTGGTCCAGTCCAACGAGGTGTTGGTGAACTGCTCTCACCATCACCTGCGACTCTCGATGCCGGGCTCGCGCCCCGCAGACCGATGACGAGGGTTGTTCACCACCAACGATTGCGTCGCCCCACGCGAAGCGGGCGACTCCGCCGAGCGCAGAACAATCACTGACATCTGTGAAATCTGTGGATGCAGTTCCGATGGTTGAACGCGATCGATCCGTTCCGGCGCTTGACCAATCCGCGCGCATTTGCGCAGGCTTCGGATTGGGGTGCGTGACCAGCTTTAACCATGATGCTCGACCCTCGATGCACGGAGCACAACCATGACTCGCCCCGCCACTCGCGATTCTGCAGCCGTGCTGATGCTGCTGGTCCTCGCTGCCGGACCGCTCGCCGCCCAGACCCCTTCGCTGTCCCCGGCCCAGATCGCCCGGATCGACAGCGCCTTCGTGCAGTACGCGCGGGCCGGAAGTCCCGGCTGTGCGCTCGGCGTGAGCCACAATGACCAGGTCGTCCTGGAGCGCGCGTGGGGCCACGCCGAGCTCGAGTACGCCATCCCCATCTCCCCGGCCACGATCTTCGAGGGCGGCTCGGTTTCCAAGCAGTTCACCGCCGCCGCGGTGCTGTTGCTGGCGCAGGACGGCAAGCTCTCCCTGGACGACAACGTCCGGCGCTGGGTGCCCGAGGTGCCGGACTATGGCATCCCGATCACCATCCGCCACCTCCTGCACCACACCAGCGGCCTCAAGGACTGGGGCGCGATCGCCGCGATCGGGGGCTGGCCGCGGGGCAGCCGCATCTACACGCATGCTCATGTCCTCGAGATCATCGGCCGCCAGGGGTCGCTCAACTACACGCCGGGCGCCGAGTACCTCTACAGCAACAGCAACTACAACCTGCTGGCCATCATCGCTGAGCGGGTCAGTGGCGAGTCGCTGCCGGCGCTCACCCGCCGGTTGATCTTCGAGCCGCTTGGCATGACCGACACCAGCTGGCGTGATGACTTCACCCGGATCGTCCCGGGGCGGGCGCAAGCCTATGCCCGCAGCGCCGACGGCTGGCGGTTGCAGATGCCCAACGAGAATGTCTACGGCAACAGCAGCCTGCTCACCACCGTGGGCGACCTGCTCAAGTGGAGCGCCAACGCGACCCATCGGCGCGTGGGCGGTGCGGCATTCCAGGCCGAGCAGCGGCGGCGCGGGGTCCTGACCAGCGGCGACACGATCACGTACGCCGCGGGAATCCAGGTGCAGCGCTACGCCGGGCAACCGGAGGTCTCGCACACCGGCGCGACCGCCGGATACCGGGCGTTCCTGGGACGCTACCCGGAGAGTGGCTGGGCGGTGGCGATCCTCTGCAATGCCGGTAACGCCGCTCCCGCCCCGCTCGGTCATGCGGTCATCGACGCGATCCTCGGTCGGCGACCCGGCCCGGCGCCGGCATCGGCGCCATCCGCCACCCTGAGCATCGCCCCCGGGTCCTCCAATTCGTTGGAGGGCTACGCTGGGCGCTACGTGTCGGCTGAAGCCGATGCCGAGTTTGTGGCCGTCGTTGACGATGGGCGGCTGGTCCTGACCTCGCGGCCCAACCGGCGCCTGGTGCTCACGACAGCCGGCACGGATCGATTCAGCGCGGGCGGCAGCCAGGTGGAATTTGTCCGTAGTACCGCCGGGACCGTGGACCGAATGCTCTTCTCCGTGGACCGGGCACGGAATGTCCGGTTCGAGCGGGTGCCCTGACTCCCACGCCGCCATGGCGGGTGTCGGGAATCGGCACCATCTTTCCTGAGTCCCCAGACGGAGCCGAGTGATGCGAAAGGTGCAGGCCTGCTTGGCCATGCTCAGCCTGCTGGTGACGGCTGTGGCCCCTCCGCTGCCAGCCCAGAACACCCCTGCAGACGCCGTACGTCAATTCTTGCTCCGGACCCAGGCCGGTGATTGGCGTGGCGCGGTCGGGCTGGTCACGACGGAGACCCAGCGCGCGTTTCGCGACATGGCCATCATGGTCCTGGTCCAGTCGGCAGAGGCGAATGTCCGGCAGGCCGGAGGGCAAGTGGCACCGCCGCAGCCCAGTGGCCGCCCCGCGCCGCTCGCGACGCGTCTGGCTCTCCTCGACACGATTCCGGTGGTTGGGCTCCGACGCCCGTTCACTCTCGGCGAACTGGCGCGGCTTGGCCCGGACGCGCTCCTGGAAGAGGCCCTGGCGTTGCGCTATACCGCCCAGCAGGGGCGGGAGGTCCGACTGCTCGGCACCATCGAGGAGAACGACAGCACGAGCTGGGCGCTCCTGCGCCAGGTCTTTCCGAATGCGCCGGCCCAGCTCGCCACCGCGCCAGGTGGGGTTTCCGTGGCACCACTCAACCGGCGCGCCGAGGGCTGGAGGCTGGGCTATGCCACCGGCCTGTTCAGCCCGAGTGACGTGGTCAGCCCGACCCTGCGCAGTGCCGCTGCCAGCAGCGGGACCCTGATCAGCGTGCAGGCCATGCCGGGCTCGAGTCCCTGGCCGGCGTCCCCCGATGCCACGGTCGCGGAATGCGATCCCCGCCGTGTCCACGTTCGGATCGCATCGCGCCTTCCCGAGGCCGCGGCGCGCCCGTACGTGCAGGCCGCGGAGTTCACTGTGCTCACTTCCCTGCGACAGGCGGGTCGGATCGCGGCCCTGGCCAGCGCCACCCTGGCCGATTCGGTCGCGGTGCTCACGATCACCCTGAGCTCGATCAGCGATCGCGAGGGGATTCGTGTCGACCTCGGCCTCCAACGCGGAGCCACGGAGATTCCCGGCGCCCGGAGCTCGGTCGTCACCCTGCCTGGTGGCCTCGACCGCGCGGAGCCGGCCGCCCTGAGTGCCCGCCTCACCGAGATGCTCGAGGGCTTCAGCGCCGGAGGGCTGCCCGGCCCGTGCCGGTAGGAGCCGCCACCGGCACGTAGAATGGAGTTTGTGCCGGAGCCGGGAGCACCGTGCGCCATGGATTCCCGGCGCGTTCGCGACACCACCCCCTCTCGCAGGAGTCGCCATGTCCCGCGGCAAGAACACCATCATCATCGGCGTTGGCGGACACGTCGTCGCCCTGGATACCGCGACCGGCGTGGAACGGTGGCGCACCAAGCTCAAGTCCACCGCGCCGCACATCACCCTGTGGGATACCGGCGACCGGGCCTATGCCGGGGCGAACGGCGAACTGTACTGCCTCTCCACCGCCACCGGCGAGGTGCTCTGGCACAACAAGCTCAAGGGGCTGGGGATGGGGCTGATCGCCTTTGGTGCCACCAGCGACGTCCTGGCTGCAGCGGTCATCCAGGCGGCTCGGCAGGCCTCCAGCTGAGGGGGGGCTAGCCGGTGTTGCGCATGCCGGCGGCCACCCCGTTCACCGTGACCAGGAAGGCGTCGAGCAGGGCCGGGTCCTCGGGGTGCCGCCGCATCCGCGACAGCAGCTCCACCTGCACCAGGTTGATGGGATCCACGTACGGATTGCGGACGTCGATCGACCGCCGGAGCACTGGATTGTCCGCCAGCAGGTGGGGATGCCCGGTCACCTGCAGCAGCGCCGTCACCGTCCGGCCGAGGCGGGCGCGCAGCTCGCTGCCGAGCGCCTGCAGCGGCGCCGGCACCAGCTTGGCATCGTAATGCGCCGAGACCTCGGGTGAGGCCTTGGCCAGGACCATCGCGATCAGGTCCATCGTGGACCGGAAGAACGGCCACTCGCGGTACATCTCCTGCAGCGCGTCCAGTCGCCCATCCTCGACCGCATCCGCCAGGGCGTCCCCCGCGCCCAGCCAGGCCGGCAGCATGAGCCGGGTCTGGGTCCAGGCGAAGACCCAGGGGATCGCCCGCAGGGAGGTGACGCCCCCTCCGCCACCGCGTCGCGCCGGCCGGCTCCCAATGCGCAGCCGGCCCAGCTCCACCTCGGGGGTCGCCAGCCGGAAGTACTCCACGAACGCCGGCGTGTCGTACACGATGCTGCGATAGGCGGCCCGCGACCGATCGGCCAGTTCCTGCATCAGCGTGCGCCATTCGGGGCGGGCGGACTCCCCGGGCACGAGCGTCGCCTCGAGCGCCGCGGTGGTGTAGAGCTCCAGGGTGCGTTCGGCGATCTCCGGCAGGCCAAACTTGGAGTCGATCATCTCGCCCTGTTCGGTCACCCGCAGGGTACCGTGCACCGACCCGGGCGGCTGGGACTGGATGGCGAGGTGGGTCGGCCCGCCCCCGCGGCCGACCGAGCCGCCGCGCCCGTGGAAGAGGGTGAGTCCGATGTCCCGGTCGGCGGCCACCCGGACGAGCTCCTCCTGCGCGAGGTACAGCTCCCAGGCCGCGGCCAGGCGTCCCCCATCCTTGGCGGAATCGGAATAGCCGATCATCACCTCCTGGTGCCCGCCGATGCGCCGCCGGTACCACGGCAGGTCCAGCAGGGCGGCCAGCGAGGCGCGCGCCCCCCGCAGATCGGCGACCGTCTCGAAGAGCGGCACCACCCGGAGCGGTGGCCGGATCCCGGCAGCCGCCTGCAGCAGCTCCACCGCCAGGACATCCGAAGGCTGGCCCGCCATCGAGATCACATAGGCCCCGAGCGAGCCGGCCGGAATCGTGGCCGCCATCCGGAAAGTGTCGAGCACCTCGCGCACCTCGGGGCCGAACGCGCCGGTGTCCTGCAGGGCTTGGCGGGTGACCGGTGTGCCGCCCTCCAGCTCCCGGACCAGGAAAGCCTGGCGCTGTGCCTCGTCCATGCCGGCGTAGCCGCCGAGTCCCGCTCGCGTGGTGATGGCATCCAGTGCGTCGGTGTGGCGATCGGCCTCCTGCCGGAGGTCCAGCCGAACCAGCGTCACCCCGAAGCAGGGAATCCGCCTGAGGAGGTCGAGCAACCGCCCCTGTGCGATCACCGCACCACCGGTCTCCACCAGGGAGCGATGACACAGCTGCAGTGGTTCCGCGAGGTCGGCGGGGTCGGTCAGCGCGTGTGGGCCCAGCGCCCCGGGGGGCTCCTCGGCGAGGCAGCGCTCGACCTCCTCCCGGGTGTCGGCCAGCCGGTCGATCAGCGTCTTGAGCAGGGCCCGGTACGGTTCGGGCACCGCCCCGACCCTGGCGCGCAACTCCGCACTGCCCCGGTCCATCGACAGCTCGGCACGCAGGGCCTCGATCTCCCGGGCGTAGAGGTCCGCCGCCATCCACCGCGCCAGGAGGCACGCCCGGGCCGTGACCTCCGCCGTGACAGTGGGGTTCCCGTCACGGTCGCCCCCCATCCAGGAACCGAACCGGATTGGCGCGACGCCCGGATCGATTCCCTCACCGATCAACCCGTGCAGTGATCGATCCAACTCCCGCAGGTGACGGGGAACGGCGTTCCACAGCGTCTGCTCGAAGACCACCAGGCCCCCGCGGGCCTCATCGAGCGGGGTGGGTCGCTCCCGGCGCACCTCGTCGGTCATCCAGATGGCGGCCACCTCCGCCGCCAGCCCCCGCTGCAGCTCGGTGCGTTCGGGGATGGTGAGATCCGGACGGTCGCCGAAGGCCAGCAGCTCGGCGACCCGCCGCTGCTTCTGGCGCAGCGTCCGCCGCACCACCTCGGTCGGGTGCGCGGTGAGGACCAGCTCGACGCGAAGGTCGCGCACGGCACCGGCGAGGGTCGGTGCGTCCACCCCGGCGGCGAGGAGCCGGGCGATGGTTTCCTGGTACGAGGCGCGCTGCGGTGGTGTGTCGGGGTCGCGCTGGTAGTCGCGCCGGCGGCGGGTGCGGTGGTGCTGCTCGGCGATGTTCGCCAGTGCCAGGAAGTGGGCAAAGGCGCGGGCCACCTCCAGGGCATCGGGGACGGAGAGCGCGTCCAGGATCTGGTGGACGTCCTGGAGCGCCGCCTCGCCGCGGCGGGCGCGCTTGGACAGGGCCCGGACCTGCTCCACTGTCTCGAAGAGCGAGACTCCGCCCGCGCTGCGGAGGGTGTCACCCAGCAGGGTGCCGAGCAGCCGGACGTCGTCGTGCAGCGGTTGGTGGGGGGCAATGGTCATTGTCAATTCATACTATCCTTGGCAGGTGTCCCCTGACAGGAGGGGATGGAATTGCGTCCACACGGGGAGGCTCCATGCTCGCAATGCCACGGTGGGTGGCGCTCCATGGCTTGGTGGCCATGCTGGTGGCCTGTGGACGGCCCACACCGGATGCTCGGGGGGCCACGGAGGCCCTGCCCTACCCCCACGCCGCCGAGCCGATCGGCACCGCCGCCGAGGTGTACGACGGGACGCTCCCCCCCGACCTCGCCGTGAACACCTTCCGCAACACCGACCGGCTCTTCGCCACCCGTCGCGTGGCGCGTGGCGAAGCGGTACGCCCGCTGCCGCCGTCCGCACGCCTGATGCCGGATGTCCATTTCTTGGATCGGGGCCGCGTCGTGCCGCTGGCCGAGTACCTGGACCAGAACCGCGTGGCCGGGCTCCTGGTCCTCAAGGACGGCCTGGTGGTGGCCGAGGAGTACCGGTTCGGCAACACCCCGGCCACTCGCTGGATGTCGATGTCGATTGCCAAGTCGTTTACCTCCACCCTGGTGGGCATGGCGCTCCAGGAAGGAGCGATCCGGAGCCTGACCGACCCGGTGACGCACTACCTGCCCGAGCTGGCTGGCACCGGGTATGACGGGGTGACGCTCCGCCACCTGCTCACGATGACCTCGGGGGTGGGCTGGGATGAGACCTATACCGACTCCACCTCCGACCGCCGCCGCCTCCTGCGGGCCCAGCTGGACCAGGCTCCGGGCGCGGTCATGGGCGTCATGGCCAGCCTGCCTCGGGTGGCGGAACCTGGCACGACCTATACTTACAACACCGGCGAGACCCAGGTGGTGGCGGAGCTCGTGAAGCGTGCCATCAGCCGCCCGCTGGCCGACTATCTCTCGGAGCGGATCTGGAGCCCCGTCGGGATGGAATCGGATGCGTATTGGTGGCTCGACGCGCCGGGCGGGACCGAGATCGGCGGCAGCGGCCTGAGCATGACCCTGCGCGACTACGGGCGGTTCGGCCTCTTCCTGTTGGGTGGGGCGGTCATCGACGGGGAGCCGATGCTTCCCGACGGCTGGCTGGCCGAGGCCACCAGGCCCACGCGGCTTCGCGATGGCACCCTGGTGGACTACGGCTATCTCTGGTGGACCCCGACCAGCGCCGCGTCCCTTCGCGATGGCGCCTACGTGGCGGAGGGGTTGTACGGCCAGTTCCTCTACATCAACCCGGCGGCGGGAGTGGTGGTGGTGGTGCTCAGCGCCCGGGCCGAGCCGGCGGGCGACGACTGGTTGAGCGACTGGGCCTTCTTCGAGGCGGTGGCGGACAGCCTGCGTTAGGCCGCATGCCCCCGACCTCGCCTTCCTGCCACCGGTCGGCAGGCCCGCGTGGTATCCAAGGGGGCGCCGCCATCGTCGAGTCCAGGATCCACAGGCTCCGGGACATTGGGCCGGGCGGAGCGATGGCGCCGGGCCCAGGACCGCCGAAGCTGCGGTGTCGCGATCCAGAGCCAGCGCCAGCCGTACCGAGCCATTGCGGGTCGGCCCCTGGCCTGCGCGCCGTCGGTTGCATCACAGCAAGCCCCCCGGTCCCGGCTTCCAGGCGATGCCCTGGGTGGCCAGTTGCTGGTGCAGCAGGGCCACGGCCGTCCGTTGCCGGGCGCTTGAGCTTGGCGCAGCGTACCCACCGGGGGGGGCACCCGGTGGCGCGAAGAACTCGACTTCACCGAGGGCGCTCTCGACGACATGCAGCGAATCCTGGATCAGGGCTGCGAGGGCGGGCTTGGTGGTTTCGAGGGTCTCGTAATTGGAGCGGGCGCTGAGCTCCGCCAGGACCGGGCTCGCGTCGGCGAACTCCGACGCGCCGGACAGGAGCGGACGAAGCGACGTCCCACCGAGTCCGCCTGGCCTTGGAACCGCCGCCAGGTCCAGGAGCGTCGCCGGTAGGTCCCGCAGCGAAACCGGTTGCCGGACTCGGGTGCCTGCCACCGCGCCCGGGGCGTTGAGCACCACCAGCGGCACGTGCAGCAATTGTGGATAGAGCCCGTTCCCATGTCCCCTTCGGCCATGCTCGCCGAACAGGTCGCCGTGGTCAGAGGTGATCACGACAATGGTGGACTCCAGCAGGCCCCGCCGGTCCAGCTCCGCAAGGAGCTGGTCCACGGTGTCATCCAGGTACCGGATCGCCCCTCGGTAGCGATCCCAAACCAGTCCCGTGCCCCCGAACATGGTGCGGTAGGCCATCGGTGGCACGTAGGGCTCGTGCGCATCCATGAAATTCAGGAAGGCGAAGAAGGGGCGTCCCGACACGGAGGGCAGCCACTCCAGGAAGTCCGCGCTCACCTCCTCCCCGAGCTTGATATCGTGCATGGTCAGGATGCCGCCATGTCGAACGACCGGTGGCCAGAGTGCGCGCACCGTGCCCCCGACCCAGTGATCGTTCAGGTCCCAGGCCTCGAACGCTCGCACGATGGAAAGGGACTGCGTCAGCGTGGTGCTCAGAAGGACCTGTCGCAGCGACCACCGCGCATCCTCATAATGCGCAAAGCCGCGGGCCAGCCCGCTGCGGTATCCGGTGTAGTTGATGTTGGCGACGAAGCCCCCCGTGGAGTAGCCGTGCGCCTGGAAGGCCTCCGTCATCGTCGGATGCGATGGGTCGAGCGGGGTTGTCCAATCGGCGCCGGTCTGGCTGGGATAACGGCCGGTGAACATCGAGGCGTGGGAAGGCAGGGTCCAGGGTGCGGTGCTGTGCGCCGCATCGAAGACGACCCCCCGGGCTCCCCATGCCGCCTGCCGTGGCGTGGTTGCATCCGGGGCGCCGTAGAGGCTCATGCTCTCGGCCCGCTCCGTGTCCATCACGAGCAGCAGCACATTGGGGGCTCCCGGGGCCGCGGCCGGAAGGGCAGCCAGGCTGGCTGCCTCAGCCGCCATGCGCCGGCTGGTCCCGACCGCAAACACCACGATCGCCGCCGCGTGCCCCAACACCGCGATCCCCCGGATCCAGCGCCAGCCGGACTGGGGTCGGGAGTCCAGGGCATGGTGGACCCGGAGTCCTGCCCCGGTTGCCACGATCAGCCAGGCCCACCAGGCGATGCGCTCGAACACCAGAAGCCCGCAGAAAGCGGCCAGGCCTGCCAGCGTTCCGGTCAGCGCGGCCATCGGATATCGGCGGGGCCACAGCAGGTGAACCAGGACCGGCAGCGCCCCGAGGACGGTGAACAGCATGAGGTACCCTGCCGTCGAGAGCAGGATCTGGTCTCGCAGCCACCACTTCCAATACTCAGCTCCAAGAACCTCGCGCAGGAATGTGGCTGCCGCGGTCTGGAGCCAAGTGGCGATGGTTGCGGCAGCCAGGACCACCACAATCGCCCGACCGAGCCGGCCAGCCAACGGTTGATCCCGGGCAACCGGGGAAGTGATGGTGGCGGATGACGGCGATTTCATGGTCAGGCTGTCCCTGGAGTGCGAGTTGGAGCGCCCTCGAATCGAGGCCTGGTGTCCCCCACGAGCCGCTCGCCCCTTGGGCGCAAGGATTGCACCACCCCGGGGGCAAAGCGAGCCATTTCCCGAGACGAGCCTGCTCGCTTGGTCCTCGGGCCGGAATCAGCCCCGGCGCCGGGGTGAACCAAGCATGGTGGGGGAAGCGACCAGATATTCCCGTGGTGAGCCTAACATACCGTGGTGGCTTTCGTCCATATCGCTGGAACGAATCAACCCCGGGCGGACCACCGCCCCCAGCGTGAGGATACCGATATGCGTGCACGATATGCCGGGACCCTTGGGCTACTGATGGCGATTGCCATTCCCCTAGTCGCCCAGCAACCCCCGGTCCGCCGGGCCCCAGCCCAACCGCGGGCGGCCGCACCGGCCCCGCAGGCCCAACGACCCGACGCTCCCCCGATGCAACGCCGTGCCGAGCAAGGGCTTTCGCCCGAGGTGCTCCTGCGGATGAAGGAGCAGCTGGGCCTCACCGAGGCCCAGGTCACCCGCCTCGAGGCGCTCCGGCAGGAAGGGGTGACCGCTCAGCGGAACCGCATGGCCGAGAGGCTCGAGCTGCAATCCAAGATCCGGGCCGGCGCCATAACCCCCGAACAGCTCCGTGAGCAGAGGCAGGCCCGGCAGGGTCAGGCCCCCGCGGCTGGACAGCAGGCGCTTGGCGAGCGGGTCCGCGCCGTCCTCACCGACCAGCAGCGGATTCGGCTCGCGGAGCAGCAGGTGGCCCAGTTGCGCCGGCAGCTCGAGGCTCGTCAGGGTCCGCGTGGCCAGGCCGGTCGGGGCATGCAGCGCGGCGGGATCGGTGGCCAGCGCGGCGCGCGCGGCGGCAATCGCCCCGGCGTCCGTGGTGCCGTCCGGCCTCCGCAGCAACGGATGACGCCCGGGGCGCGGGGCGCGGCGCCCGAAGTCCGGGAGCGAATGGATGCGGTGCGGGAGCGGATGCGCGGTCGCATGCTGCCGCCCGACACGGCGACGCCACCGTCGCAGGAACCCAACTGAGTCGATCCTGATCACACCAACCCCGGGGGCCGGCCAGCATGGCC
This sequence comes from Gemmatimonadales bacterium, assembly GCA_048499805.1. Lineage (GTDB taxonomy): Bacteria > Gemmatimonadota > Gemmatimonadetes > Gemmatimonadales > GWC2-71-9 > JAWXBA01. The sequence goes on from JASNZF010000003.1 coordinate 119,857, forward strand.
GGCCCTCGGCACATGTGGCTCCTGAGTGGCGACCCGACCGGGGCGGTGGCAGCTTTCCCTCATGACCGATGCCTCCAGGCCCGCACCGCGCACCCCCATCCAGCGCGCAACCCGGCTGGCCGGGCGCCTGCTCCTGGCCGGGATCTGGATCTTCCTCCTGGTCCGGCTCGCCCCGCACCTCGCCGCCGTATTCGGCATCGAGACCGGTCCCGGCGAGATTCCCGCCCTGGCCGTCGAGACCCTCGACGGCCGTGCGATCACCAGCGACTCCCTCCGCGGTCAGGTGGTGCTGGTCAACTTCTGGGCGACCTGGTGCCTGCCCTGTCGGGTGGAGATGCCACTCCTCCAGGCGATGGCAGACCGTCACGCCGCGGCCGGTCTGGTCGTGCTCGGGCTCTCCCGGGACCAGGGTCCGATCGAGGGGGTGCGGGCGTTCCTCGCCGAGCGACAGATCACCTACCCGGTGGCCATCGTGCCCGGCAGCATCGAGCGGCAGTTTGGTGGCCTGGCGGGGTACCCGACCTCGTTTCTCCTCGACCGGACGGGGCGGATCCGCCATCAGGCGCTTGGTCCCCTGGCGATGGTATCGTTCGAACCGGCCGTGCGCCGCCTGCTGGCGGAACCGCCACCCTGACCCGGAGGTCGTCTGGCGGTCGTTGCGCCCCCGGTTCCGGAATGCCTAGGTTGCCCTCATCCCTCGACGCGCCGGGCTGGCCCCCCGTGGGCCGCCTCGGGCCGACACCCCGGAGTGACCCGTGGAACACGATTACGACAAGCTCGGCGCCTTCTACCTTGGCCGGGAAGTGGACCCCGCCACTGGCGAGCGGACCGAGAACCTGGTCCTCTATGACTCCAAGGACCTGACCACCCACGGCGTCATCATCGGCATGACCGGTAGCGGCAAGACGGGGCTCGGGATCGGCCTGCTCGAGGAGGCGGCCATCGACCGCATTCCGGTCCTCGCGATCGACCCGAAGGGCGACATGGCCAACCTGCTCCTCACCTTTCCCGACCTGGCCCCCGGGGATTTCCGTCCCTGGATCAACGAGGACACCGCCCGGCAGAAGGGAATGGACCCCGACAGCTTCGCCGCCCAGCAGGCGGAGCTCTGGCGGAAGGGCCTGGCCGACTGGGGCCAGGATGGGGAGCGGATTCGGAGCCTGCGCGATCGGGCCGACCTGACGATCTACACCCCCGGCAGTTCGGCCGGCAAGCCGGTCTCGGTGCTCGGGTCGTTCACCGCCCCGCCCCCGGACCAGGTGGCCGACACCGACGCCTTCCGCGACCGGATCAGCAGCACCGTCACCGGGCTGCTGGGTCTCCTCGGCATCGAGGCCGACCCGGTCCAGAGCCGCGAGCACATCCTGCTCAGCTCCATCCTGGCTGACGCCTGGCAGAAGGGCATCAGCCTGGATCTCGGAGGGCTGATTGCGGCGATCCAGCAGCCGCCGTTCACCAAGCTTGGCGTCATGGAACTGGAGAGCGTCTACCCCGCCAAGGAACGGTTCGCCCTCGCGATGCAGCTCAACGGCCTGCTGGCCTCCCCGGGGTTCCAGGCCTGGATGGAGGGCGACCCGCTCGACATCGGGGCGATGCTCTACACCCCGACGGGCAAGCCCCGCGTCTCGGTGCTCTCCATCGCCCACCTGAGCGACGCCGAGCGGATGTTCTTCGTCACCATGCTGCTGTCGGCGGTGGTGGCGTGGATGCGGGCCCAGCCGGGCACGACCAGCCTGCGGGCGTTGCTCTACATGGACGAGGTGTTCGGCTTCTTCCCACCGGTGGCCAACCCGCCATCCAAGGGACCGATGCTGACGCTGCTCAAGCAGGCCCGCGCCTTCGGCGTGGGGGTCGTGCTGGCCACCCAGAACCCGGTGGACCTCGACTACAAGGGGCTCGGCAACACCGGCACCTGGTTCATCGGCCGGCTCCAGACCGATCGGGACAAGGCCCGGGTGCTCGAAGCCCTCGACGGCGCGATGGCCGGCTCCACCCCGATCCCGCGCGCCGACCTCGACCGGATGCTCTCGGGGCTCGACAAGCGGGTGTTCCTGGTGCACAACGTGCACCAGGGTGCCCCCACCCTGATGACCACCCGGTGGGTCCTGTCCTACCTGGCGGGCCCGCTGACCCTGAACCAGATCCGGGCCCTCTCGCCCGGTGCGACGGCGGGCGCGGTGGCCACGCCAGCCGCCCCCCGGCCGACCGCGCCGGTTTCCAGGGCGGCAACACCGGTATCGAGACCGATCCTCCCGCCCGAGGTGAGCCAGTTCTTCGTGCCACCCATCCACTCGGCGGAGGGGATGGCCTACCGGCCGGCATTCCTGGCGGCGGCGGAGGTGCGGTACGCGTCGTCCACCCACAATGTCGACGAGGCGCGCAGCCTGCAGGTGATCGTCCCGCTCGAGGATGGCCCGATTCCCTTCAGCCTGGACCGGGCCGAAGTGGTGGACCTTCCGGTCGACTACCTCGAGGCCGAACCGCGGCCTGGCCTCGGTTTTGAAGTGCTGCCGGCGGAAGGGAGCCAGCCGAAGCCCTACGATGGGTGGGGCAAGGATGTGGCGCGCTGGATCAAGGGAGACCACCCCATCACCCTGTTCAAGTCGTCGCGATTCAAGGAAGTGTCCCGGCCGGGGGAGTCGGAGCGCGACTTCCGGATGCGGCTCGCCGACCTGGGCCGCGAGGCCCGGGACGAGCAGGCGGACAAGCTGCGCAAGAAGTACGAGCCGAAGCTCGACCGGCTGCAGGACCGGCTCCGGCGAGCCGAGCAGGCGGTGGAAAAGAAGAAGGGACAGTCGCAGCAGGCCCTGCTCAGCACCGGGGTCGCTGCCCTCGGCGGCCTGCTGGGCGCCTTCCTCGGCGGCGGCAAGCGCAGCCAGCTCGGCCGGGCCAGCAGCGCCGCACGGAGTGCCGGCCGGGTTGCGCAGACCCGGCAGGACATCGCCCACGCCGGCGAGACGGTCGAGGCGGTGCAGGCGCAACTGGCAGACCTGGAGCGGGAGTTCCAGGAGGAGCTGCGGCAGGTGCAAGCGGGCGGGGGGAGCGAGGAGCCGCTGGAGGAGATCCAGGTCCGCGCCAACCTCAATGCAATCTCCCTGCGACTGGCTGCGCTGGTCTGGCTGCCCACGGCGTCGGGGAGGGATCTCTGGCGCACCCGGTGAGGCGTCGCCGCCACAGGGGCGGCGTTGAGTTTTGAGGACTGGGGGCCTTAGCTTGCTGCACCCCAAGACCAGAAGATCTGCCATGTGGACGGCTGCACATCCCACTTCGGAGCCGCGTCGATGACCGCTGTGCTGCGCTTGGAGGACCTCGCGCTGGGCAGGAACCTGCCCACGCTTCCGGCGGTGGCACTCCAGGTGTTGCGGCTCGTGCAGGACCCGGACGCGACGATCGGGGACCTGACCGAGGTGCTCGGCCGGGATCCCGCGCTGGCCGCCAAGATCCTCCAGATGTCCAACTCGCCGCTCTTCAGCCGGGGCGGCGGGGCCATCACCTCCCTCGAGCGTGCGGCCGCGATGTTGGGGTTTCGCGCCGTCAAGGTGATCGCCCTTGGCTTCTCGCTGCAGAGCGAGCTGCCCACGAAGGGGGAGTGCGCCGGCTTGGACCTCTCCGAGTTCTGGCACCGCAGCCTGGTCAACGCGGTCATCGCCCGGATGCTGGCCCGGAACATCGGCTCGCGCCTGGTCGAGGAGGCATTCCTGGCGGGCCTGCTGGCGGACCTGGGCAAGCTGGTGCTGGCCCAGAGCGCCTCCGAGGCCTACGCGCCGCTGGTTGCCGCCTCCGGCGGGTGGCCGGAGACCGGGCAGGAACGGGAGGCGCTCGGATTCGACAGCAGCGACGTGACCGTCGCCCTCCTCGCCTCCTGGGGGCTGCCCGCCCTCTTCAGCGAGAGCCTGCGCCATGCCACGCGATTCGAGGACCTTCCGCCCGAGGTCAAGGGGGAGTCGCGGGAATTGACGGGGATCGTCCGCCTGGCCCTGCGAACGGCCAGCGTGCTCTTTGACCCCGACAAGCGCATCGCCATGCAGCGGCTCAGCGACGATGCGCTGACCCACTACGGCTTTGATGCCGCCCATGTGACCGCCCTGATGGAACAGGTGGAGTCGGGGGTCGCCGAGACCGCCGCCGTGCTCGACCTGACGCTCCCGCCCGGGGTGTCGTACCAGACGATCCTGGAGGCGGCCCGGCTCCAGATGGCCACCGTCGGTCTCGACGCGGCGGTGAGCCTGCGGGTGGAGCAGGAGCGGGCCGAGGAGTTCCGGGCCCGTGCCAGCACCGATGTGCTGACCGGCCTGGCCAATCGCGCCGCCTTCGACGACTTCCTCTCCCAGCAGGCGCACGCCCGGGTGCGGGGCGGGCTGGCCAAGGCGCTGGGCGTGGCGATCATCGACATCGATTTCTTCAAGCAGGTCAATGACACCTGGGGCCACCCCGCGGGCGATGCCGTGCTCCGCGAGGTGGGCGCCGTCATCGCCCGCGCCACGCGCACCAACGAACTCGCCGCGCGCTACGGGGGCGAGGAGTTCGCCCTGATCGCGCCGGCCGCGGACCCCGCCGAGCTGCGCGTGGCCTGCGAGCGGATCCGCCTCGCGATTTCCGCCGCGGAAACGGCGCTGCCCGATGGGCAGGTCATCCGGGTGACGGCCAGTATCGGGGCGGCCTGCGTGCGATCGCTGCGGGACCCGGGCGAGCGCGCCCTCCTGCTGGAGCGTGCGGACCAGTTGCTCTATGCCGCCAAGCGCGGCGGCCGCAATCGGGTCGAGGTGGACGCCCGGCAGGAGCTCTGATCGAGCGCCCGGCCGCCCCTCGGTCGTGAACCGTTCCTCACGATGTCGCTGCACCCCTCCCGAGTCCCGAATCGACGCCGTAGCTTGGGGGAGTCCGCCCACTCCTCACGTCGTCAGGGTTGGAGGATTCCATGCCCACGGTCGTCCTGTCCCAATCCCCTCCGCATCGACTCTGGACCGTGGCCCAACTGCTGGGCGTCGGGCTGACGGTCGTCCTCATTCTCGGCCTGGTGCGCTGGCCCATTCCCACGCTGCACCTCCTCTGGGACATGGTCATCCCGGTCTTGCCGGCGGTGTTTCTGGTCAATCCCATGCTCTGGCGCAATGTCTGCCCGCTGGGGACGCTGAACGACTGGACCGGCCGCCGGGGCCAGGCTCCCCTGTCGCTGGGACTCCTGGTCGGGGCGTGGATCGTGGGGGTCGTGCTCCTGGGCACGCTGGTTCCCGCCCGGCGGTTCCTCTTCAACCAGGACGGGCTGGCCCTCGCCGTGACGATCGTCGTCGTCGGGGTGCTGGCACTGGTCGTCGGCTTCCGGAGCCCGCGCCGGGCCGGGTTCTGCAACTCGCTCTGTCCCGTCCTGCCAGTGGAGAAGCTCTATGGCCAGGCGCCCCTCGTGAAGGTGGCCAGCGCACGCTGCCGCACCTGTGACCTCTGCACCCGGGCGGGGTGCATCGATCTGGTGGGTGGAAAGGGCGCTCGCCAGAGCCTGCGCCGGCGTGGCCAGCAATGGCTGCTCAGCCCGTTCGGCATCTTCGCGGCGGCATTTCCGGGATTCATCATCGGGTACTTCACGCGCGAGAACGGCACCATTGCAACCGCCGGGAGCGTGTACCTGCACGTCGGCACCTGGGCGCTGGGCAGCCTGCTGCTGGTGACGCTGCTCATGCACCTGGTGCGCCCGCAGGTCGCGGTGGCGCTTCCGCTGCTGGGCGGCCTCTCCGCCGGACTCTACTACTGGTACGCGGCGCCGGGGCTGGCCACCGCCTACGGCATCGGGACCTCGGGAGCCGCCGTCGTTCGGGCGCTGGCGGCGGTTCTCCTGGCCGTGTGGCTCTGGAACGCCTTCCGCACCCGGCAGCAGGAGCCCGCCTTCCCCGCGGTGACCGGCTGATCGCCCTCCCACCGGGACGGGCGCCGCACCGCCACGGCAACCGCCGGGGAATCGGCTGACTTCCTCTGTCCTGGTCTATGGCGCCACCGGCTACACCGGCCGCCTCATCGTCGAGATGGCCGTGGCCTCCGGGCTGCGGCCGATCGTGGCCGGGCGCGACCCGGATGGAGTGGGCGCGCTCGCAGCGCGCCTCGCGCTCCCCTCGCGGGTCTTTCCCCTGGAGCATCCTGGCGCCATCCGGCAGGGGCTCGTCAGTGTCGAGGTTGTGCTGCATTGTGCCGGACCCTTCGCCGTGACCAGCGCCCCGATGGCCGCGGCCTGCCTGGCCGCCGGGGTGCACTATCTCGACATCACGGGAGAGATCGACGTCTTTGAGCAGTTGGCAGCCCGCGATGCCGAGGCACGGGCCGCCGGCATCATGCTCCTGCCCGGGGTGGGTTTCGACGTGGTGCCCTCCGATTGCCTGGCCGCCCACCTGGCCCGGCGACTTCCGGGAGCGACCCGCCTGATGCTTGCATTGGGTGGGGGCGGTCGGCTCTCCCGGGGGACGTTGACGACGATGATCGAGAACCAGCATCGCGGTGGAATGGTGCGCCGAAGCGGACGGCTGGTAGGCGTGCCGGCCGCCTGGCGGACGCGGACGATCGACTTCGGGCGCGGCCCCCGCACCGCCGTGACCATTCCCTGGGGGGATGTCTCCACGGCGTGGTACAGCACCGGCATTCCGGATATCGAGGTCTACGTCGCCGTACCCGCTGCACTGCGTGCCGCCATGGTCGCCAGCCGCCACCTGGGATGGCTGCTGGGACGGCGCTGGGTGCGGAATCTCCAGCTCAGGCGGGTCCGTCGGGGCCCCGCGGGTCCATCGGCACGGCAACTGGAGCATGGCCGCAGCACGATCTGGGGGAGAGTGGAGGATGCCGCCGGGCGCTCTGCCAGCGCCCTCCTGCACGGGCCTGATGGATATCTTCTCACGGCGCGGACCGCGCTGGCGATCGTCCGGCGGGTGCTCGAGGGCGATGCGCCACCGGGATTCCAGACTCCCTCGCGCGCCTACGGTCCGGACTGTGTGCTGTCGATTGAAGGTGTCTCTCGGGAGGACCTCGCATGAACCAGGCTGCCCGTCGCGTCCCCGTTTCCGCCAGCGCCGTCACCGTCCTGATGTTGGTCGCCGCCTGTGCTGCGCCTGCCGGCGACCCCATCGAGCGCGCCGCTTCAGCTCCGGTCACCTCTGGCTTCCAGGATCCTGACCGGGCTGCGAAGCTGCTGAGCGCCGTCCCCGCGATGGACAGCCTCTTCACCGGCTTCGCCAGCCGGACCCGGGTTCCCGGAATCGCCTGGGGTCTGCTCATCGATGGTGCGCTGGTGCACGTGGCGACCACCGGCATCCGGGAAGTCGCCAGCAATGCCCCGGTGGATACCAACTCCGTCTTCCGCATTGCGTCGATGACCAAGAGCTTCACGGCGCTGGCGATCCTGCAGTTGCGGGATGCCGGCATGCTGGCGTTGGACGATCCCGCCGAGCGCTACGTGCCGGAGCTGCGGGGACTGGCCTATCCGAGCGGGGACTCGCCGAAGATCACGATCCGGCACCTCCTCTCCCATGCGACCGGCTTTCCCGAGGACAACCCCTGGGGCGACCAGCAGCTCGACGCCACCGATGCACAGATGACCGCGATGCTGCTCGACGGGATCCCCTTCTCCAATCCGCCGGGCGTGGCGTATGAGTACTCCAACTACGGCTTCGCCATCCTCGGGCGGATCGTGGCCAATGTCTCGGGGGTCTCCTACCCGGAGTATGTCCGGACCGAGATCCTGGAACCGCTGGGCATGCCAGCGACGACGCTCCAGGCGCGGGATGTTCCCCCCGGCGTGCTGGCCCATGGGTACCGGCTCCAGGATGGTGAATGGTTGGAGGAGCCGCCGCTGCCGGACGGAGCCTTCGGTCCCATGGGCGGGATGCTGACCTCGATCACCGACCTGGGTCGGTACGTCGGCTTCCTGATGAGCGCCTGGCCGCCGAGCGATGCGCCCGACACCGGGCCGGTGCGCCGGGCGTCGCTGCGGGAGATGCAGCAGATCCATCGCTCGCGCCCCGCCCGGGTGACGCGGTCCGCGGCGGATGGCAGCGTCCAGCTCAACGCCGGCGGCTACGGGTTCGGGCTGGGGATCTCGCAGTCGTGCGCCTTTGGCCACGTGGTGGCACACAGCGGCGGGCTGCCGGGGTTCGGGTCGCAGATGCGCTGGCTCCCCGAGTACGGGGTGGGCATCATTGCGCTCGGCAACCTCACCTACACCGGGTGGGGTGGGGTCATCACCCAGGCGCTCGATCTCCTTGCTGCCACCGGGGGACTCCAGCCGCGGATGCCGCAGCCGTCACCCGCCCTGGTGGAGGCCAGGGAGCAGGTGTCGCGTCTCGTGGTGGCATGGAACGACGCGCTGGCCGACTCAGTGGCGGCGATGAACCTCTTCCGCGACGAATCGAAGCTGCGGCGGCGGGCGCAGATTGAGGCGGTCATGGCCGAGACGGGCGTCTGCCGGAACGAGGGACCCTTCCTGGTCGAGAACGCGCTGCGCGGTCGGTGGCGGATGGCCTGCGAGCGCGGCACGGTGGAGGTCAGCATCACCCTGGCCCCGACCATGCCACCGAAGGTGCAGTACCTCAACGTGCAGCAGGTGGACCCGTCGGTGCTGTTGGCGCCGGTGACAGCGTGTCCCGCAGTGTGATGCGGGGCAGGGTCGGCGGATGGAGGGTTGGGACTCGATGTCGGGGTGGGGACGCGGTGATTTGCCTGCATGCCGCGTGATTCCGGTTACCACCCGATCGCTGTCTTCCCCACCTTGGCGGGATGTCTTGCCAACCCCCTCCCGCCGAGCCGATACTATGGTCATGGCCGTCCAGCACTATTACACCGCTGCCGATCTCCTCGACTTCCCGGAGGACGGCAACAAGTACGAGGTGGTGCACGGGGAGCTGCTCGTGAGCCCGTCGCCCCGCATGGGTCACCAGCGGATCGTGATGCGGCTTGGCCACGTGCTGGCCGGCTACCTCCGCGGCGAGCCGGTGGGCGAGGCCTTTCCGGGCGGCGACGTCCACTGGGGACCCGACAGTCTGGTCATTCCGGACTTGCTGGTCGTGGACCGGGAGAGCGCCCGCTCCGGCGATTGGAAGCAGATGGCCACCCCGCTTCTTGTCGTCGAGGTCCTCAGCCCCTCCAGCACCCGGCAGGATCGCTTCGTCAAACGGCGGCTCTACCAGGAAATGGAGGTCCCGCTCTACTGGATGGTGGACGCTGACGCGCAGGTCGTAGAGGCGTGGACGCCTCAGTCGGTCTTTCCCACGACTGAGCGCGAGGTGATCCGGTGGCATCCGAAAGGGGCGACGGAGCCGTTGGCGGTCCAGCTTGGGGAGTTGTTCCGGGAGATGTAGGAGCAGCGGGGCCGAAGGCAATGAATGGGATTTGGGATGTCTCGCGGCTGAAGCCGCGGCTCGGCCAGGAGGGTCGCTGAAGCGACCAGCCGTCCCAGACTGGGGAGAGTGCCCAATGTCATTGATGTGCTCCGGCTTCTGATGACAGTGCGCCGCCGCCGCACTGGCACGGCCACCCGGGCAGTATTCCTCGCGAGTGTGCTCGTGGTGTGGAACGCGCCAGGAGGGCGCGGGCAATCCACGCAGGAGTTGAGGCCCCAGGAGATCTGGCGCGCACAGGGGGATCGTTCCGGATTCGAGTTCAGCCGAGTGATCGGCGGGACCGTGATGGCCAATGGCTCGTTGGCGGTCTTGGATGCTCGAGAATGCCGGGTCGTGCTGATCGACTCAACAGGTAGACCCAGGCAGACGGTGGGAGCGAAGGGGTCGGGGCCCGGGGAGTTTCAGGCGCCCGCCACCATCGGCCGCATCGGTGATTCCCTCTGGGTGGGTGATTCCCGCACGAGCCGAGTGACGATCTTTGATTCACGCGGGCTCCTCGTGCGGACGATGTCCATCGCCTCGATCGGGGTGCCAAGCCTGACCGCGCGAGGGGATGTCCTCGTGGCATCTCTCCCGGTGCTGAATCCGAACACAACCAACCGGACGGTGCGGGTGACGGTGGATCGGCCTGGTGGCCCGTCAGGCGCCGTGCTGCTGGATACTACGATCTCTGACCCCACCTTCACCGTCCCGATTGGCAAGGGCTGGTTCGTGGGTCCGCAGCCCTTCAGCGACCACCCCCTGGTTCGGCTGGCCCAGGACGGAAGCGCGATCGCCCTCATCGATCGTACCACACGCCGGGGGGCGAGTCCCGATATCGCAGTTACCTTGCGTCGGGGCTCGGGGGAAATCGTGTACCGGCTGCGCACCACATACCGGCCGGTGCCCCTGGACCGCGGGGCGATCGCGGCGGCCGTTGATTCCACGGTTGCGGCGTTGCTACCACATGTCCGGGGGACCAGTCGATCGGAGCTTGCCACTGCGGTACGGGGTGCCATGGTAGTTCCCGCCCACCGACCGTCGGTCACGGAGGCGATCGCCCTTCCTGATGGCAGTGTCTGGCTCCGTCGCGAGGACACGGGTCAGCCGCAGGTCGTCTGGACTGTCGTGAATGGGAGGGGAACGGTGGTGGGGCAGGTGCTCCTTCCGCGGTCGGCGAGAGTCCTCGCCGTCGAGGGCCGAGTCTGCTTCGTGAATGAACTGGACGCCGATGGTGTATCTGAGGTCGTCAAGTATCGATGGTAGGGTGTCTCAGCGAGCTACGGCGCGGTGGAGATCAGCACCACCCTGGCCCCGACCATGCCACCGAAGGTGCAGTACCTGAACGTGCAGCGGGTGGACCCGGCGGTTCCGTTGGCGCCGGTGACGGCGTGTCCCGCAGTGCAATGCGGGGCAGGGTCGGGGGATGGAGGGTTGGGACTCGATGTCGGGGTGGGGAACGCGATGATTTGGCCCGATTCCGCGTGATTCTGGTTGCCGGGCCGGGCAAGCCCGGCCTCTACGGAATCGAAGGGCGATGATTCGGCATCGCGTACAGCGGGCCGCGTACACTCGGCCCCTACGATCCCAACGTCAGGTTCGCGCATGGCGAATCGCCCCGGCGCGCACTCCGCTCCGGGGCGACCCTCCTCCTTCACACTCACGTCCTACTTCATGCTTCTCGCTTCTCCCTTCTCGCTCTAATTCCCCGCCGGCCCGATCACCACCCCGTTCACCCCATTGGCTTCAGTGGCGATCCGGTGGGCGACGTCGCTCAGTGGGCTGGCCGAACCGGGGTGACGCTCATGGAACAACCCGTCCACGGCAAGGCTGAACCGCCCCTTGACGCAGGTGATGTTGGGGTTGTCGCCCAGCGGGCGGCCGCAGGCCTCGCCGGTGTCGCTGAGGTCGATGGCTGCGCTCCCGGTCACGGCGATCCACCGGAAGCGGTCCACCAGGTTCCGGTACACCCCGCGGGCGCGTCCCGCCGGCTCGGCGCTCGCGCCGGGATTGAAGGTGCCCTCCTCCCCCAGGATGCCGACCTCGAGGATCGTCGTCGGACGCCGTGCCCCCGTCCAGGCAAAGAGGGTCTGCAACAGTCGGGTCTGGCCATCCACCGTGCGCGTGACGGCGGCCACGAGGGCGTGATGCCGGATCGACTCGCCGTCGATCACGACCTCGATCTCCGTCGGACGGACGCCCATGCGCAGGGCGATCGAGCCGGCGCTCAGCGAGGCGGCGCCCTCGGCATCCCCCTCGCGATTGGCGTCGGCCGCCATGGTTTCGAAGGCCAGGGCGAGCTCGGTGGATTCCTCGGTGGGGATGGTCGGGGTGTCGGAGCAGCCGGCGCTCACGCCGAGCAGCGCGACGACACCCAGGAGGCGAAGCGACAGGTTGGCCATGATCTCTTCCTTGGTTCGGGCCGGTGACGGGTGCCTCCCTCGAGGGTCGCCTCCGGCGCGTTCATGGGAGAGACACCCTGACCGGCTCGGTACCCCTACAGCCCCCCGGCCTGGCTACGCCCCGCCGGCCCCGGCGAGGTCGGCCAGGGCCTCCCGCAAGGCCTTGAGCGACCGACTCATGAGGGTTTCCACCGTCTTGACCGAGATCCCCAGGGTCTCCGCGATGGCGGCATACGTGAGGCCCTGATCGCGGCTCAGGAGGAAGACCTCCCGCGACCGCGGCCCCAGCGCTTCCAGGGCCGCATTGACGCGCGCCGCCACTTCCTGTCCCACCAGCTCCGATTCCGCCACCGCCGGGGTCGCCGGCTCGCTGTCCTGTCGGGAAAGCCACTTCCCGGCCGTGCGTTGCTGACGCAGCTGGTTCAGGGCCCGGTTGCGGGTGGCGCGGTGCAGGTAGGCGGGCAGCTTGTCGAGCTCCGGCAGGCTGTCGTGCTTGTGCCAGAGCGCCACGAACAGGTCCTGGACCACGTCCTCCGCCTCGTCCCGGGTCCGGGTCAGGCCGGCCGCATGGGACGCCAGGCGGCCGTACCAGCAGCGAAAGAGCTGCTCGAACGCCGCCCGCTCGCCGGCGCGGGCGCGGGCCAGGACCTCGGCGGTCAGGGCGTCAGGGGTCGTGGGCATAGGCAATCATGGCGAAACGTCGCATTTTGTGGACCATGGCCCTCCTGTAGGGGTGCCCGCCGGGGTGGCGTGTCTGTTGGAATGAACCGTGCATTTGACCGGGAAGACCATGGCTGACCCTGTTTCCACCCACCTGCTGGCCCGCTACCTCAGTGGCGAGGCGACCGACGCGGAACGCGCCGAGGTCGAGGCGTGGGCCCGGGTCGAGGCCAATGGCCGGGAACTGGAACGGCTCAAGGCGATCTGGCACCCGGCCCCCGATCCGCAGTGGAACGTGGAAGATGCCTGGCAGCGGGTCTCCGCGCGACTCGACGCGCCCGCCGAAGTGGCGGCGGTGTTTCCGCGTCGCGGGCTGGGCTGGGATGTTGCCCTCGCGGCCGCCGTCGTGCTGGCGCTCGGTGCCGGTGCCGTCTGGCGCGCCATGCGCGTCACCGCGCCACCCGCGACCGTGGTCGTCGCCACCACCGTGGGCGAGCGCCGGACCGTGGATCTCGCGGACGGCTCCCAGGTCATCCTCGCCCCTGGATCGCAGCTGACGATTCCCGTGGGGTACGGAGATGCCACGCGCCGGGTCGACCTGCGGGGCGAGGCGTGGTTCACCGTGATCCATGACGCCGACCGCCCGTTCCTGGTGCATGCCGCCGGGACGATCACCGAGGACCTCGGGACCGAGTTCCTGGTACAGGAACTGCCGGGCGGCGCGGGGGTCCGGGTCGCGCTGGTATCGGGCAGCGCCTCCCTCCGCTCCGAAAGCGGTCCTGCCGCGGCGGTGACGCTGCTCCCCAACGACATCGGTACCCTCGCCGCGGGCGCGCCAGCCGTCCTGGTGGAGCGCGGGGCCCGCCTCGATGCGCTGGTGGCCTGGGCTGCAGGCCGGCTGGAGTTCGAGGACATCCCGCTGGGCGACGTGGCCGCGGCATTGGCTCGCTGGTATGGGGTGCCGGTTGTCCTGGCCGATTCCGCCCTGGCCTCACGCCGGTTCACCGGGACCCTGCGCCTCGACGCCCTGGACGATGCGCTGGAGGTGCTGCGGCTTTCCCTCGGCGTGCAGGTGACGCGGCAGGCCGACACCCTCGTCGTCCGGTAGCGCAGTCCATGGCTGCCTGGCCGCGTCGGTGCCTCGTCGCCGGGACCCTCCCGCTGCTGCTGGTGGCGTCGATCCACGCCCAGGGACCGGCCAGCGTCTCCGATTCCGTCCTCTCCCGCCCGGTCACCGTGGGCTTCCAGAACATCACCCTGCTCGATGCCCTCACCCACCTGCGTCACGGTCTCGCGGTCCCGCTGGCCTACAGCGGGGACCTGCTCCCCGCCAGGCGGCGGGTCACGGTGGCCCCCCGGACGATGGCGGTCGGCGACCTCCTGGCCCAGCTTCTCGACGGCACCGGACTCGAAGTGGTGACCACTCGCGACGGAACCCTGGTAGTCGTGCGTGGCACCACCGGGAGCGCGGGGATGACTGCCGCGGAGCGAGAGACCGCCATTGCCCGGGCGCTCATGGCCACCGGGGTGCGGCAGCTTGATGAGGTGATCGTGATGGGCACCGCGGTGGCGGCGGCCCCCGAGCGGGAGCAGCCGTCTGCGGTCGCGGTGGTGGGGGCGACGGCGCTGGCCTCGGCGGCGCACACCCGGATCGGCGACCTGATCCGCACCCTGATCCCCGGGGTGGTGCTCTGGGACGCCGGACCCAGCGGCGGGCCGCCGCAGGTGACCTCGGTCCGCGGCGTGAGCTCGTTCACCAGCCGGGGCCTCAAGACCTATGTGGACGGAGTCGAGACCGCCTCGCCGGAGTTCTTCCCGCTGGTCGACGGCCGCTCGATGCGGCAACTCGAGGTGATGCGCGGCCCGCAGGGCGCGGCGCTCTACGGGCCCGATGCCCTCAACGGCATCATGCAGATCGAAACTCGCCGCGGCGAACCGGCTGGAGCGCCCAGGGAGACCCGCATCTCGGCCACGGCGGGTCCGCATGAGCCGGGGGACATCGCCACCTCGGCACTCTGGCAGGACCACGCCGCCTCCCTCGCGATGAACGGGGCCCGGGGCGGCGGTGAGGCCGGGGTGAGCTACGCCCGGACCGGACGCGTGGGCGACGTCCCCTGGCAACAGATCCTGACGGGCCAGGTCGGCGGAACCGTCCGGCTTGGCTCGGTGACCCTGCAGAGCTCGGCCCGCGTCGGCCGGTTCGAGTACGGGCTCTATCGGGTGGGGAATGCGAACCCGGTCAGTATCGGCCAGCAGCTCGACGAGCAGGCCGCGGGAGTCACCCTCCTCCACTCCCTTGCCCCGTCGTGGCAGCAGACTCTCACCGTGGGCGTGAGTCACGTCAACGGCCCGCGCGACCCGAATCGATCGTTCCTGCTCGACCTGCGCCTGCCGCTGGGCGCCAACCACGAGGATGCCTCGCGCACCTCGATCCGGTATGCCACCGCGGTGGATCTGGGAGAGGGCCCGGCGACTGCCACCCTCTCGGCGGGGGTGGAGCACTCCCGCCGGGTCCTGACCCGCTCGGTGCGGCTTTCCGCCTCCAGCCGGGAGCTGGTGAAGCTGTTCGAGGATGACCTGAACTCCACCGGGACCTACGGGCAGGTGCGGGTGCGGTTGGGATCGCACCTGGTCCTGAGCGGAGGAGCCCGCGCCGAGTGGAGCTCCACCGTCAACCCCGACCAGGGCGCCGTCTGGGCATCGACCATCGGGGCCTCCTGGGCCCAACCGGTTGGTTCCAGCACGGTGCGACTTCGCTCGGCATGGGGGCGCGGGTTGCGGCTGCCCGAGCCGGGGATGGGGCGCTCGATGGCCACCACCACGGTGCAGCAGGTGGCGAATGCGGAGCTGGTTCCCGAGCGACAGTCGGGGATCGAGGTGGGGGCCGATCTCTACCTGGCCCAGGGCAGCTGGCTGCGGGCGACCCTCTTCGACCAGCGCGCCGACAACCTGATCCAGCAGGTGCGCCTCCGCAACGATGGGACCGTCCGCGCGTTCCAGTTCCAGAATGTCGGGGCGATCAGCAACCGGGGCGCGGAACTGGAGGCCGGGGCCCGGATCGGCGCGCTGAGCGTGGTGGCCCTGGCCTACTTCACCGAGAGCACCGTGCTGGGGGTGGCGCCGCGCTACACCGGGTACCTCCGGGCCGGCGATCCGTTGCCCGATGTGCCGAAGTCGGTCGGCTCCCTGGCCGTGCGGTATGGTGCGGGGAGGGTGACCGCGGAGGTCGGCGGATCGTGGCTCGGTTCCTGGGTGGGATTCGACCGCGCGGCGGCGGTGGCCGCGGAGCAGGGCGTCGGATCCGTGCGCGACACCCCGCGGGATTTCTGGATCGCCTATCCCGGCGTCCTCCGGCCCTGGCTGGCCTTCAGCACCGACCTGGGTGGGGGGGTGACTGCCTTCCTCCGGGCCGACAACCCGGCCCAGACGACCCGCTTCATCCGCGACAATCTCTCGCCGCCGCTGGGACGGACCACGGTGCTCGGGGTGACGATCCAGCGGTAGCGGCGCACGGGTAGGGGCGCACCCCTGTGCGCCCCTACCCGTGCGCCCCTACCTGTGCGCCCCTACCCGTGTGCCCCTACCGCCTAGCCGCGTGCACCGCGTTCGCCAGCGCCCGCATCGACACCGCCGATGTCAGGTGGGCATGCACCTCGGACACCCCGGTGGCGGCCATGAGTGCGGCCGCATGTCGAGCCCGCACCTTGCCGCAGGCAATGATGCCGATCCGGCCCCGCGCGCCCGCGACCAGTTCCGCCAGCACTGCCACGCCTTTCCGCGCCGTCGGGGCGCCGCCGGAGGTCAGGATACGGTGGACTCCCAGCGCGACCAGTTCTTCCATCGCGGCCACCGGTGCGGCAACCTCGTCGAAGGCGCGGTGGAAGGTGACGGACAGCCCCCGGATCACCGGGGCGAGCGCCCGGAGTCCTCGGGTGTCGATTCGTCGATCGGCGGTCAGGAGACCCAGGACCACGCCATCCGCCTCTGCCTCCCTGGCCGCCGCAACCGCGCGGATCATGGTCTCGACCTCCGCGCGCGAGGCGACGAAATCCCCGGCTCGCGGCCGGACCATCACATGGATCGGGATTGCCACCGCCGCACGCACCGCCACCAGCCGGGGCAGGGGCGGGGTGAGCCCCCCGGTGCTGATCCTGGTGCAGAGCTCCAGGCGGTCGGCCCCGACTCGCTGGGCGGCGCGGGCCTGGGCCACACTGGTGACGCACGCCTCGTAGATCGCGGACATGGCAGAAAGGATAGCGTCGTGGCCCGCCTGCCCGCCTGCCCGCCTGCCGTCACTCACTCCTCATCCCCCTGTCATGCTGGTGTAATCTCCGCGCCGTACTGTAGAGTTTCCCCCCCATGTCGGGGGTGGCCCGGAGACCGGCGATGTATCGCTCCTGTCTCTTCTGCAAGCGCGACCTCGGCACCAACACCGTGCTCGAGACCCTGCCGGTCGGCGGCCGGGTGGCCTTCGACGCCTGGCGGGGCCGCCTCTGGGTCGTCTGTCCCCACTGCCAGCGCTGGTGCCTGACTCCCCTCGAGGATCGCTGGGAGGCGGTCGAGGACTGTGAACGGCTCTACCGCTCCACCCGGCTGCGCGTGGGCACCGACGAGATCTCCCTGGCCCACCTTCCCGCCGGCCTCGAACTGGTCCGGGTGGGGAAGCCGCTCCGCCCGGAACTGGCGGCCTGGCGCTTTGCCGGCCGCCTGCCGGGACGGGTGGGGCGGTTCGCCGCCTGGCTCCATCGCGAGCTGACCCGGCCGGTCTTCGGCACCTCGCGCGTCATTCACCAGGTTCCCGGCGCTCCCCGCGCCCTCCAGCTCGTGCGCCAGCACGACGTCCACCAGATTCTCTGGCGCCCCGCCAGCCCGGCCCGCGGCTGGAGCCTGGAGCGCCAGCTGGTCGAGGTGGAACCCGACCTGCCGGCCGGCGGCACCTCGTTGCACGCCGAGATCCCGGCCGGCCAGCGGTTCGTGGGTGCCGGTGGGTTGAGGCTGGGCGCGCTGGCGCTGACCGAGCTCAACCGGGGTAGCGGCACCCCCGAACGAGTCCGGACCGCCCTCGAGTGGCTGGACCAGTTCGGCAATCCCTTCGATGCCGACCCGGCTCACCCGGAGGAGCGGATTCCCCTCGCGCCGCATCGGCAGGACCCGAACTCGGCGGCGCTCCGGTTCCCCTACCTGCTGGCCGACCTCGACCCGGCGGTCCGGCTGGCCCTAGAGATGGCCTCCCACGAGGCGGAGGAGCGCCTTTTCCTCCAGGGCGAGCTCTGGCTCCTCGAGCGCACCTGGCGGGAGGCGGAGGAGGTGGCGGCCATTGCCGACAAGCTGACCGTCCCCGCTTGACTCCGCCCCGCGCTGGCGCGATCCTGCCTGTCCCCCGTGGTCCGCTGCCGCATGGCGACGAGGTACCGGCCGGGGGTCGACCCACAATCTGCGAGGTGGTAATGCGGTTCTGGCCTGTAGGCACGGCAATGGCAGGATTCCTGGCCCTCTCGGTCCCGGCGACGGCCGTGGCGCAGGGGGCCCCCACCCCCGATCCCCGTCCCACCCTCCGGGCCGGCTGGATGGATGCTGAGACGGCCAGCTGGAACCTTCGGATGGTCGCGCAGCGGCCCCGTCCGGCTGGGTTCTTCCATCCCACCGATCCCGGCGACTTCTTCACCGCCAACACCGACCTGGCCTTTCAGGGGAACCTGGCGTTCCTCGGGAACTTCTCCGGCTTCCAGGTCTATGACATCAGCGACCCCGCCAACCCGCGGTTCCGGGTGGGTCACACCTGTCCCGGCGGGCAAGGTGACCTGTCGGTCTACCAGCACCTCCTCTTCATGTCGGTCGAGATGCCGAACGGCAAGATCGACTGCGGCACCGACGGGCTCCTGGGCGGGCCACCGAGCCCCACGCGGTTCAGCGGCATCCGGGTCTTCGACATCAGCAACCTCGACGCGCCGAAGCAGGTGGCGGCGGTCCAGACCTGTCGGGGCTCCCACACCCACACCCTCGTGCCGGATCGGGCCAACCCCGGCCGGGTCCTGATCTATGTCTCGGGCGCCATGCCGGTGCGGCCCGAGGCCGAACTGGCCGGGTGCACCGGTGGCAGCCCCACCGAGAACCCGAACACCGCCCTGTTCCGGATCGAGGTGATCGAGGTGCCGCTGGCGGCGCCGGAACGCGCCCGGGTCATCAGCTCACCCCGGATCTTTGCCGATCGGCAGACCGGCGCCGCGGCCGGCCTCTGGCCCGGGGGCGCCCACGGGCAGGGGACGCAGACCACCGCCACCACCGACCAGTGCCACGACATCACGGTCTATCCGGAGATCGGGCTTGCCGCCGGTGCCTGCGCCGGCAACGGCATCCTGCTCGACATCTCCGATCCCGCCAACCCGGTCCGGATCGACGAGGTACTCGACCAGAATTTCGCCTACTGGCATTCCGCCGTCTTCAGCAACGACGGCCGCTCGGTCATCTTCACCGACGAGTGGGGAGGAGGCACCCAGCCCCGCTGTCGCACCACCGACAAGCAGGAGTGGGGCGCCAACGCCATCTTCCGGCTGGCCGACCGTGACCTGACCTTTGCCAGCTATTACAAGCTGCCGGCGGCGCAGCGTGCCACCGAGAACTGCGTGGCGCACAATGGCTCCCTCATTCCCGTGCCAGGTCGCGACATCAAGGTCCAGGCCTGGTACCAGGGCGGCATCTCGGTGTTCGACTTCACCGATCCCGCCCGCGCGGTCGAGATCGCCTATTTCGACCGTGGCCCGGTGAGCGACTCGGCGTTGGCCCTGGCGGGCCAGTGGTCCACCTACTGGCACAACGGCTACATCTATGGTGCCGAGATCGCCCGGGGGCTGGATGTGCTCGAGTTGCAGCCCAGCGCACACCTGACCCGGGACGAGATCGACGCCGCCAAGCTGGTGCAGTTCGACCGCTTCAACCCGCAGACCCAGGTGCGGGTGCGGTGGCCGGCCGCGTTTGTCGTGGCCCGGGCCTACCTGGACCAGCTCGGCCGCGGCACGGCGGTGCCGGCGGCCCGGCTCACGACGTTCCGCACCGAGCTGGCCCGCGCCGAGGCGATGCCGCCGGGCGCCGGGCGCCGGACCGCGCTGGAGGGACTCGCCGCCACCGCCACGCAGCTGGCGGGCACCGGTGCCGGGGTCGATGCCCGGCGGCTCCGCTCGCTCGCCGAGACGCTCCGCGAGATCGCGGCGCTGCCGTAGTCGCCGGGGGCCGGCCGGGTGGATTGCGCGGGGGAGCGCGGGGGGGCAGGATTCGCCACCCATGCTCCCCCGTCTCCTTGCCGACCTGGTCCTGGTGCTCCACCTGGCGTTCCTCGTGTTCGTCCTTGCGGGGGGACTCCTGGCGTTGCGGTGGCGCCGGGTGCCCTGGCTCCACCTGCCGGCGGCGGCCTGGGGGATCTACACCGAGTTCGCGGGGGTGGTCTGCCCGCTGACGCCACTCGAGAACAACCTGCGCCGGCTGGGTGGCCAGGCCGGGTATGCCGGGGGGTTCATCGAGCACTACGTGACCGGGACGCTGTACCCCGCCGGCCTCACCCGCGGCATGCAGCTGGCGCTTGGCGGACTCGCCCTCGCCGTGAACCTCGTGGTATACTGGATCGTGATCTCCCGCCATCGCCGCGGGACGGCAGGCGCCCCTCCAGGAGAGAGCCGGTTCCAGCGTGAGTGATCCCGTCATCCTCTTCTTCCTGCTGGGCCTGATCGCGGGACTGCTGCGATCGGAATTGCGCCTCCCCGCGGCCCTCTACGAGTTCGTCACCATCCTCCTGCTGCTCACCATCGGGCTCAAGGGCGGGGTGGAGCTGGCCAAGCAGCCGTTCGCGATGCTCCTCCCCCAGATGGTGGCGGTAGTCGTGATGGGGGTGCTGCTGGCGCTGGTGGCCTTTCCCATCCTGCGGCTGCTCGGGCGCTTCTCGCGCGCCGATGCGGCCTCGATCGCCGCGCACTACGGCTCGGTGAGCGTCGGCACCTATGCCGTCGCGGTGGCCTATCTCGCCAGCCGGGAGGTCGGGTTCGAGGAGCACATGCCGCTCCTCCTCGTCATGCTCGAGGTCCCCGCCATCCTGGTCGGGATCGTCCTCGCCCGGGGCGTCAGCCGGGAGACCCGCTGGGGGTCGGTGGCCCATGAGGTCTTCCTGGGCAAGGGAATCGTCCTGCTGGTGGGCGGGTTGCTGATTGGCTGGATTGCCGGACCTGCCGGGGTCGTCTCGATCGAGCCACTGTTCTTTGATCTCTTCAAGGGGATCCTGGCCCTCTTTCTCCTCGAGATGGGGCTGATCACCGCCGCGCAGGCGGGGAGCCTCCGCCGCTACGGCCTCTTCCTGGTTGCCTTCGGCATCGGGATGCCACTCCTCTCGGCGGTGGTGGGTTCGGCCCTGGGCTGGGCGCTCGGGCTCTCGATCGGCGGGACCATGATGCTGGCCACCATGGCGGCGAGCGCCTCCTACATCGCGGTGCCGGCGGCGATGCGCATCTCGGTACCGGAGGCCAACCCCACCCTCTCGCTGGCCGCGTCGCTGGGCGTCACCTTTCCGTTCAACGTGCTGGCCGGGATCCCGCTGTACCATGCACTGGCGGAGCGCATGCACGCGCTCCTCGGAGGCTGACCCGATGGATCGCCACACCGTCCGCCTGCTGACCGTCGTCACCGAGTCCGTCCTGGAGGGCACCCTCACCCGGGATCTCGAACGACTCGGCGCCCACGGCTATACCATCACCAACGCCCGGGGGAAGGGAACTCGCGGCGTGCGCGACGCCGGTTGGGAGGCCAGCAGCAACATCCGCGTGGAGGTGCTCTGCGACGCCGCGACCTCCGAGGTGCTGGTCGCCCACCTGCGCGAGCGGTACTATGAGGACTACGCCATGGTGCTCTTCGTGCAGGACGTCGAGGTGCTGCGACCCGGGAAGTTCTGAACGGCTCGCCTCCCGGCTGCGCCTTATCCAGGTACACCGCCATCTCGCCCCTGACCCGCGGACCCCCTGACCCCCTGACCCCCATGCCCCTGAGTCACCTGCTCCAGAAGAACCGCGACTGGGCCGAACGGACCCGCGCCCAGGACCCGGAGTTCTTCAGCAACCTGGCCGGGCAGCAGGCCCCCCAGTTCCTCTGGATCGGCTGCTCCGACAGCCGGGTGCCGGCCAACCAGATCGTGGGCCTGCCGCCCGGCGAGGTGTTCGTGCACCGGAACGTGGCGAACCTGGTGGTCCACTCCGACCTCAACTGCCTCTCGGTCATCCAGTATGCCGTGGAGGTGCTGCGGGTCAAGCACATCATCGTCTGCGGCCA
Source organism: Gemmatimonadales bacterium (assembly GCA_048499805.1). Taxonomy (GTDB): domain Bacteria; phylum Gemmatimonadota; class Gemmatimonadetes; order Gemmatimonadales; family GWC2-71-9; genus JAWXBA01. Next base: position 141,572 of record JASNZF010000003.1, read on the forward strand.
CTACGGCTGCGGGGGGGTCCGCGCCGCCCTGGACCAGCCCGGGCTGGGCCTGATCGACAATTGGCTGCGGCACGTGGAAGATGTGGCCGCCCGGCACCACGTGGAGCTCGGCCGCCTGCCCACCGACGCTGCCCGGTACGACCGGCTCTGCGAGCTCAATGCCATGTCCCAGGCCCTCAGCGTGGCACGCACGACCTTCGTGCGGGACGCCTGGGCCGCGGGCCGGCCGCTGTCGGTGCACAGCTGGATCTATGCCGTGGCCGATGGCCTGCTGCGGGACCTCAAGGTGACCCTGACCGGGCAGGCCGACCTCGACACCGCCCTGGAGGCCACCACCCCAATCGCCTGAAACGGCGGGACGGCCCTATCTTTCATGCTTGGGCACCGGACCGTCCGGATCCCAAGCATTCACAGACAAGGATTCCCGTGCCGTTCAGTACCCTCAAGCTCCACCCGAACCTCCTCAAGGGCATCAAGGAACTCGGCTTCAGCCGTCCCACCCCGATCCAGGAAGTGGCGATTCCCGCCGGCCTGGAGGGGAAGGACCTGCTGGCCTGCGCCGCCACCGGCAGTGGCAAGACCGCGGCGTTCCTGCTTCCGATCCTCCACCACCTGATGGACAAGAGCCGCGGCACCACCCGCGCCCTGGTCCTGACCCCGACCCGTGAGCTCGCCGCCCAGATCCTCGAGGACCTCAACGACCTGGCGGTCCACACTCCGATCACCGGCGCCGCGGTCTTCGGCGGGGTCGGGATGGGGCCGCAGGAACACGCCTTCCGCAGCGGCGTCGACGTGATGATCGCCACCCCGGGGCGGCTGCTCGATCACTTCCGGATGCCCTACGCCAAGCTGGCCGGCCTCGAGTACCTGGTGCTCGACGAGGCCGACCGCATGCTCGACATGGGCTTCCTGCCCGACATCCGCAAGGTGCTCAAGCACCTGCCCCCCAAGCGGCAGACGATGTTCTTCAGCGCCACGATGCCGCCGCCGATCGCGCAACTCACCCGCGAGATGCTCAAGGCGCCGGTGCTGATCAACCAGGAGCGCCAGGCCACCCCGCCGGTCGGGATCACCCAGGCGGTCTACCCGGTGGCGCAGGAACTCAAGTCCGGGCTGCTGCTGGAACTCCTCAACCGCGACCACATGGAGGAGGTGCTGGTCTTTACCCGCACCAAGCACCGTGCCAACCGGCTGGCGGAGCAGCTCAACAAGGCGGGGATCAAGGCGGAGCGGATCCACGGCAACCGCTCGCAGCCCCAGCGCACCGCGGCGCTGGCCGGGTTCAAGAGCGGGGTGTATCGGGTGCTGGTGGCCACCGACATCGCCGCCCGCGGCATCGACATCGAGGAACTCGGCCATGTCGTGAACTTCGACGTGCCGCTGGTGCCCGAGGACTACATCCACCGGGTGGGCCGCACCGGCCGCGCCGACGCCGTCGGCGACGCATTCACCTTCGTCTCTCCTGAGGAGGAGGGCGACCTGCGCGCCATCGAGCGCGCGGTCGGCAAGCGCCTCCCCCGGGTGACGCTGCCCGACTTCGACTACACCGCCAGGCCCGCCGCCAAGCTCGAGATTCCCCTTGCGGAGCGGATCGCCCAGATCCGCGCCAAGAAGGCGGAGGACCGGGCGCGCGCCAAGGCCAAGGAGGCACGGAAGCTTGGGGGGGCAGGGGGGCAGGGGGGCAGCGGGTCCGGGGCGGGAAGGGCGCCAAGTGGTGCGGGGCCGCGGGCCGGGCACAATTCGGGTGCGCCGAGCAGTGGTCGCGGGCCACGTCGTGGACCGGGGCGGGGCGGCCCCAGCCGCGGGGGGTCGGGACGATCGGGTGGCGGGCGGACGGGCTGAGCAGGGGGGACTTGATTCCCTCTTGACCCTGCCCGTCCATTCTGGGCCACCGATCGACGTGGCCCTGATCCGGAGTCCCGTGGCATGGCTCCAACCGGCGGGTTCTCATTCACGAAGTGGTACCTCGACGGAATCACCCCCGCCGGCGACACGTGGATTGGCTACTGGACTCGGCTCGCCTGGCGTGGGTTGGCCGTCGCGTGGCACAGTGTCGCGCGGTCCCGGTCCACGCCGGCCCTTCACGAATCCTCAAGTCTTGCTGCGGTGGATCCCCCTGTCTGGCGGGCGGGACACCTGGTCTGGCAGGCGCCCGCCCTTGGGGTGACGCTGGAATACCAGCCAACGGCCCGTTCTTTTGCGCGCACGCTATTTCGCGGTCCCGGTGGATCAGTCGAGTGGCACTGCGAAGTCCCGGCTGCCCACGCGACCTGTCGCTTCACGACTCCTCCCCCACTTGAGGGACTGGGATACGCGGAGCGCATCCACTTCACCATCCCGCCCTGGCGCCTCCCGCTTCGGGAATTGCGCTGGGGCAGGTGGATCGCCGAGGACGCCAGCGCCTCCCTGATCTGGATCGATTGGCTCGGCCAGGAGCCCCGGACCTGGATCGTCCTCAATGGCACCGACCTCCCCGCGTCGCGGGTGAGCGATGACGCGGTGGTGGGCCGGGGTGCCGAACTGGTGATGGCCGATCGCCACCTGATTCGGTCCCGGGCGCTGGCCGACCTGGTTCACGGGATTCCAGGGCTGACGCCGCTCCTCCCCAACAAGATCCTTCACCTGCGCGAGGCTCGCTGGATGGGGCGTGGGGAGTTGAGGCGCACGGGGCACGCTCCCGTTCCCGGTCGCACGCTTTCCGAGCATGTAGTCCTGGGATGAATCGCGCCCCGCTCCTGGCCCGCATCGGGTACGGCGCCCTGTTCGTGGTTGCCTTGCCGCTGGCCTTGGCCACGTGGGCGCTGCACCTCGATGGCCTCGTCACGTTGCCGAGTGTGGGCGGACCGCTGTCGGGAGGTATCGTGGCGGGCGGCGGGCTGGTTCTGGTCCTGGCGTCCATGCGCGACCTCTGGGTCCACGGCCGGGGGCTACCCATGAGTGCCTTCCCGCCGGAGCAGCTGGTTGCCCGCGGCAGCTACCGGTGGCTCCGCGATCCCATCTACGTCGGTGCGGTGCTCCTCACGGCAGGCATCGCCATCCTCGCTGACGTGCCGGCCGGGCTCTGGATCGTCACCCCGGTCTTCGCGCTGGCGACAGCCGCCTGGGTGCACGGCTTCGAGCGTTCGCGGACCGTGGCGCGGTTCGGCGCGCTCCCCACCCCATGGCTGCGGCTCCCCCCTGACACCGATGACCGAGTCACCTGGCAGGACCGGAGCTCGGTGCTCCTGCTGGTCTTCGTTCCATGGCTGGTCCTCTACCTCGCCGTTGAGCGCCTGGGCGCCCCCCAGTGGGCCCCCCTGGCCTACCTGCCGGGCGAACGGAACTGGCCGGTCCTTCCCTGGACCGAGGCGATCTACGCCGCCACCTACCCGCTGGTCGTCCTGGCTCCCCTGGTCGCCCCGACCCGCGCCGCGTTGCGCCGGATTGCGATTGGCGGACTCCTGGCCACCGCGGCGGCCGTCGCCACCTATCTCCTCCTGCCGGTCATCGCTCCCGCCAAGCCGGTACCGGGAGCGGGGTTCTGGCAGGAGCTGATGCGCTGGGAGCGGCGGGGGGACAGCCCGGCCACCGCACTGCCGGCCTTTCACCTGGTGTGGGCGATGCTGGCCGGGAGGGTCTACGCCCGTCGCTGGCCGCGAGCGCGCATCGTCGTCTGGATTGCCGTTGCCGCAGTCGGGCTCAGCTGCATCACCACCGGGATGCACGCCATGCTGGACCTTGTCGCCGCCGCCGCCCTGGTCGCGCTCGTGGAGCACCGCGCCATCCTTTGGGCGGGAGTCCGGCGCGTTACCGAGCGTCTCGCCAACTCGTGGCTGGAGTGGGAAGTGGGTCCGGTGCGGATCCTGAGCCACGGCGCGTGGGCTGGTCTCTGTGCCATGGTGGGGCTTGGGACCTCCCTCACGCTCGTGGGGATGGCACATCGGGAGGAGATGCTCCTCATGATGGCGGTCGCGATTCTGGGCGCTGCGGTCTGGGCGCAGGTGGTGGAGGGATCGGCACAACTGCTGCGCCCCTTCGGTTACTTCGGCGGGGCGTTCGGCGCGGTGGGGGTGGCGGCAGTGCTCGAGGTGACGCGCGGCACGGGGTGGCTGAGCCTGGCGGGATTCGGGGTGGGCGCCGCCTTCGCCCAGGCCATCGGTCGGGCACGCTGCCTCGTGCAGGGCTGCTGCCATGGGCGGGTGGCCGCGGAGGCGGTCGGCATCCGGTACTACCACCCACGCTCCAGGGTGGTGCGACTGGCAGGGCTGGGCGGGCAGCCGCTGCACCCCACCCCTCTCTACTCCTTCCTCTGGATGATGCTGGTCGGCGCGATCCTGGTTCGGCTCTGGCTCGCCCCGGTCGGCCCGGCGTTCGTGGTCGGCTGGTACTTCATCCTGTCCGGCATCGGGCGCTTCGTGGAGGAGCACTTCCGCGGTGAGCCGCAGACCGCCACTGTGGCCGGGCTCCGCCTCTACCAATGGCTCGCGCTGGGGTTCCTGGTGGTGGGCGCCGCGGCGACCACCGTTGCCGGTCCCGCGGTGCCGCGACCGATGGTGCCGCCGCCCGGGGTTGTTCCGGTCATCGTGCTGGCGGGCCTGCTGACGTGGGCAGCGTACGGGGTGGAGGTGCCCGGCTCGAACCGCCGATTCTCCCGGCTGACGTGACCAGGCCGGCGCGATCCCTCTCGCGTTGGAGTCGATTCCACCGTAACCTTGAACCGGCTCGACGCGTGGCGCGTCGGGCCGGTTCGGCGTTCACCCCCTGATCGGAGCCACGCATGCATTGGATTCGTCTGGCCAGGTTGCTGCCGACGCTTGTCCTGGCGCTCGCCTGCCGTGCGGGCGGTGAGATCGCGACGGTGCCCGAGTGGACCCTCTCCGCCGAACCGACCCTGGTCATCGGCGAGGACGGGACGACCGCCGGTGAGTTCGAGCGGGTCAGCACCGCGCTCGCGCTTCCCGGTGACGAGGTCGCGGTGGTCGATGCAGGGGCCTCGGAGATCCGGGTGTTCAGCGGCTCGGGTGCCTACCTGCGGACGCTGGGGCGTCGCGGCGAAGGCCCCGGGGAATTCAACGGCATCAGCTGGGTCCAACTCGCCGGCGACTCCCTCATCACGTACAGCATCCCGCAGCGCCGTCTCACCCTCCTCGGCCTGGATGGCGCACTCCTGGCCACCATCCTGCCACAGGCCGAAGGGACCGGTGGATTCGCATTCCCGAGGGCCAGGTCCGCATCCGGTGAGTGGGTCGTGGCTGTGACGGTCAACGCGGCGGCTTCAGCCGCGCAGGGAGGCGGGATGCCCAGCGGGCTGGTCCGCGACACCCTCGCCCTGGGCCTTCTCCCGAGCACCGGGAGTGGCGCCGTGCGCTTCTTCGCGCGCTTGCCGAGCCAGCCGATCCTCGGCGTGCCGGAGGCGAGTGTCGGCATGCTGGCGCCGTTGTTCGGGATGCCGCAGGTTGTGATCGCCGAGGGACGCATGGCGGTGCTGGACCCCAACGCGGGGACGCTCGCGTGGTACAGTCCCACTGGCGAGCCGCAATCAGCCGTGCCGCTTGGGGTGGCACGCCGGCCCTTTGCGAGCGGTTGGCTCGACAGCGCTCGCGGCGCCAGCCTCGACGGTATCACCGACCAGCGCCGCCGCCTGATGATCGACGCCGCCATGCGCAGTGAGGCCGCTCCCGCCGAGTTTCCCGTGTTCCGGAGTGTGCTGGCGGACGACGCCGACCAACTCTGGCTGGAGGAATGGCAGCTGGAGGCGCCGTCGACCGCCCGCTATCTCGTGGTGGCTGCGGACGGCAGCCTGCGCGCCAGGGTGTCCATGCCGGGCGGGTTCACGCCCACCGCCATCGGCCCCGACTGGGTGCTCGGCGTGCATCGGGATGCCGACGGGTTGAACCGGGTGATGAGACATGGCTTGCGGCGATAGCAATCGGTCGATCGCTGGAGTGGAACCGGTGGTGCGATACGGGTTGGTGCGGCGGTAGGGGTTGACGCTTCTCAGTCCGATGAGCGCGGCGCCATGTGCTCGCTCACCCATGCCCGAAGCGCCTCCTCACTCAACTCCCCCGCCGCCAGCGATAGGATGACGGGCACGACCTCCATCTCCGAGGCGGTCAGCGCATGGCCGTTCAGGTCCAGGAAGACCACCATGGCGATCAGCGCACTCCGCTTGTTGCCATCATTGAACGGATGACTGGTGGCAATGCCGTAGGCGTACGCGGCAGCGCACAGCGCGAGGTCGGCATCGGGATCATAGGCAAACTTCTGCTGCGGACGAGCGAGCGCCGCCCCAAGCACGTTGGCATCGCGAACGCCTGGCAGCCCGCCATGCTCGCGGATCTGGTCAAGATGCGCTGCCTCGACGACCTGCCGGGCCACCCAGACCGGTTCCTGCACCGGCTACTTTGCCAGCTCGCGGAGCGCGTTGCGGTATTGACTGGCCGCGCGCGACGCCGCCGCCAATCCTGCCTCCACGGCAGGGTCGTAGGGGCTCAGCAGCAGCCCGGCGTCTGTTTCCGTGACGGTCATCCGGTCACCGACCGCCAGGTGGAGACGGTCTGCCATATCCTTGGGGATCGTCGCCCCGATCGACCCACCAACCTGCCGCAAGGTGATTTCCCGAACCATGAAATCTCCGTAGTATGGTAGTGCTACACAGTAGCACGCAAATGCTATGCTGTCAACTGCCCCACCAACCGCGCCTCCCCCCCCTCACCACGCCCTCTCCCCCACCCCCGAATTGCAGACTATCATCCCCAGTCCCCGTTCCCCATTCCCCATTCCCGAGTCGTTCATGCCCCGCCGCCTGCTCTTCGCCGGCCTGCTCCTCGCCACCCCTCTCGCGGCCCAGAGCCGGCTCCCCGAGATGCCGGGCTACGACCAGTGGAAGCGGGTCTCCCCCCTCATCAACTCATCGATCGTCTCCGGTGCGCTCACCGTGACCTGGGCCGATGACAGCCGGAGCTTCGAGTACACCCAGGGCGGCAAGCGGTTCCGCTACGACGTGGTGCGCCGCGCCGCCACCGAAATCGCCACCCCCGCCGCTCGGCCCGGTGGGGGCTTCGGCGGCGGGCCCGGGCGCGGCCGCCAGTTCGAGTCCGCCACCTCGCCCGACAGCACCCTCAAGGCGACCTACAAGGACCGCAACCTCTGGCTCAGCAACGCCGACGGCAGCAACGAGCGCCAGCTGACCACCGACGGATCAGTCGACAAGCGGATCAAGAACGGCTCGGCGAGCTGGGTCTACGGCGAAGAGCTGGGGCAGAGCACCGCGATGTGGTGGTCCCCGGACAGCAAGAAGCTGGCGTACTATCGGATGGACGAGACCGAGGTGCCTGACTACCTGCTGCAGCTCGACCAGACCCAGCTCTACAGCACCATCTACACCGAGGCGTACCCGAAGGCCGGCTTCCCCAACCCGGGGGTCGAGATCTTCGTCCACGATGTCGCCACCGGGCAGCGCACCCAGCTCGACATCCGCAGCGGGCAGCCGATGGCCGATGCCACCGTGGGGCACTACGTCTACGGCGTGACCTGGAGCCCCGATGGCACCGAGCTGCTCATCAACCGCACCAACCGGCACCAGAACATCATGGAACTGGCGGCCTGCTCCCCCCAGACCGGCGCCTGCCGCACCGTGGTACGCGAGGAGTGGCCCACCGGCTGGGTGGAGAATTCGCCGACCCGCCGCTTCCTGGCCGACGGCAAGCGGTTCATCTGGGAGTCGGAGCGGAACGGGTTCTCCAACTACTATCTCTACGACCTCTCCGGGAAGCTGCTGGCCACGCTCACCAACCACCCGTTCGAGGTGGGTGGCATCGTCCGCGTCGACGAGCGCGCCAACACCCTCTGGTACCTGGCGCGCAGTGGCGACAACCACATGAAGATGCAGCTGCACCGAGTGGGGCTTGATGGCCGGAACGACCGCCGCCTGACCGACCCGGCGCTGAACCACAGCGCCAGCGTCGCGCCCGACGGCCGGCATGTCGTGGTGGTCTCGCAGACCCACAAGGATGCGCCGGTGACCCGGCTGCTCGATGCCAGCGGGAGGGCGGTGGCCACCGTGGCCGAGACCAACCTGGCCAGGTACGACTCGCTGGGGCTCAAGCGAGTGGAGTTGTTCACCTTCAAGGCCGCCGACGGCACCACCGACCTGCACGGGATGCTCCACTTCCCGTCCAACTTCGACCCTGCCAAGCGGTATCCCGTGCTGGTGTCGGTCTACGCCGGTCCGGCCACCAATGGCGCGCGCGAGACGTTCACCCTTCCCAGCCAGCTGACCGAGTTCGGCTTCCTGGTGGTGACGATGGACTCGCGCAGCGCCGCCGGCCGCGGCCGCCGCTTCCTGGACCAGATCTACCTCAAGCTCAGCCAGGTGGAGACCGACGACCAGGCGGCGGGAATCAAGGCGCTCCGGATGCGGCCGTACGTGGACGGGAGCCGGGTGGGGATCTTCGGCACCAGCTACGGTGGCACCACTTCGGGGATGGCGCTGCTCCGCCATGGCGATGTCTTCCAGGCCGCCGCCAGCAGCGCCGCGGTGGTGGACTGGCGCCAGTACGACACGATCTACACTGAGCGCTACATGCGCACCCCGCAGGAGAACCCCGAGGGGTACGACAAGGGCGACATGTCGAAGTACGCCGCCAACCTGACCGGCCGGTTGATGATCTACTACGGCTCGGCAGACGACAACGTCCATCCCAACAACCAGATGGCGTTCATCAAGGCGCTGCAGGACGCGCGCAAGAGCTTCGAGGTGCAGGTCGGTCCTGACCGGGGGCACTCGGGGGTGAACCAGGAGCGGATGATGGAGTTCTTCATCGAGAACCTGGTGCTCAAGGCGCCCGCAACACCGTGAGCTCTGGGCTCACGCGGAGGCGCGGAGGACAGATGGGAGCCGCGGAGGGAGTCGGGGTGGAACCCGGCGGCCGTCGGCGCACGCCAGCACGTCCGGTGCGGCGATGAGTGCGGTTCCGGCGTCCGGCATGGACCCCGCGGAGGCTCGGCCCCTCACCTGGTGGCGCCGGATGGGGCTCTTCCTGCTCGTGGTGTTCCTGGCGGGCGTGGCGGGGGCGCTGGTCGAGTGGACGGTGCGGTGGGTGCTCCCGTCGGTGGCCGCGGTGTTCCTCGGCCGGGCCGTGGCCGCCTACCCGATCTTCTTCTGGATGCCGGTGATCCTGGCCGAGGATCCGCCGTGGAGCAGGAGGAAGCGGACCCGGTTCGCGGGGCTGGCCGGAATTGTGCTTGCGACCTTGGCCGGGGTGCTCGGGTCCTGACCGCCCCGCGCTGAACTGGTACGGTCCGCACAGTATCGATGCCGCCGATGGATCCGTGTGGCATAACTTGCATTCGTGTGAGTCGGCCACGAATTGCACGGATTCCACGGACGGTATGCCATGGCGCTCGTCGATCATCCCTCCAACCGAATGACATTCGCCATCGTGGGGGCTGCGATGGTGGTTCATCGTGAACTTGGCGGTGGGTTTCTGGAGGCGGTGTATCAGGAGGCGCTGGAAACTGAATGTCGCGATCGGGGGATACCCTGCGATCGAGAGCGCGAGTACTCAATTCGGTATCGCGGGCACCTCCTGAAGAGTCGATATCGAGCTGACCTCGTCTGCTTTGGCGCGGTGATTGTGGAAGTTAAGGCGATTCGCCGCATGGCACTGTTTGCAGAAGCACAACTCATCAACTACCTGAAGGCGTCAGGATTGGAGGTCGGGCTCCTGTTGAACTTCGGTGGTCCAAGTCTAAGTCACCGAAGATTCTTGCTGGATCACTCCGGTGTGGACGACCCGAGATCCGATGAATCCGTGCAATCCGTGGCTAGTTCCCACGACGCATAGGCGAGGCACTCCATGACTGGCTCCGACGATGCCCTGCGCGCCCTCCTTCTTGAAAACATCCAGCCCGCCAGGGGGCGCCAGGGGTGGCACGGCGGCGCGACTCCGGTCGGCGCGGTGCGCGGGATGTCGGTCGAGACCGCCCTCTGGCGCCCCGCCCCGGACCGGAAGTGCATCTGGGAATTGATGCTGCACATCGCCTACTGGAAATACGCCGTGCGCCGGCGGCTGGAAGGCGGCAGGGCCCCGCGGTTTCCGCGGAGCCCCGCCAATTTTCCCGCGCTGCCCGATCCCGCCGATCAGGCCGCGTGGGACGCCGACCGGGCCCTGCTCCAGGCGGAGCACGAACGCCTGCTCGCCGTCGTGGCCGTGATTCCGCCCGCTCGGTACACCCGCCGCGTACAGTCCGGCAAGCGCTGGAGCATCGGCGAGCTGATCGTCGGCATTGCCCAGCACGACGCCTGGCACACCGGGCAGATCGTGATGCTGAAGCGGATGGCTACGCCGCCACCGCCGCTTCCTTCACCAGCTGCACATCGATCGACAGCTTCACCTTCTCGCCCACCAGGATCCCACCCGTCTCGAGCGCCTGGTTCCAGGTCAGCCCGAACTCGGTCCGGTTGATCGTGCCCGTGGCGGTAAAGCCGAGCTTGGTGTTGCCCCACGGATCCTTCATCTCGCCGTTGGACTCGACCTCGAGCGTGACCGGCCTGGTGGTGCCGCGGATGGTCAAGTCGCCGGCCAGCAGGCCGCCCTTCTCGATGGTGCCCTCGACCAGGGTACCGGTGAAGGTCATCTCCGGGTGATTGGCCACGTCGAAGAAGTCGGCCGAGCGGAGGTGGTCGTCGCGCTGGGCGACACCGGTGTCGATGGTCGCGACGGGGATGGTCACCGAGACGGTGGGCCGGTCGGCCGGGGTCACGGCGCCGCTCACGTCTTTGAAGCTGCCGCGCACCGTCGAGATCATCATGTGCTTGACGCCGAACTCGACGCTGGTGTGGGCGGGGTCGATCTGCCAGGTGGTCATTGCCTGCTCCTTGGGGAAGGTTTTCGCCAGCGGTTACGCTGACCAATCTATTATTGATAGATCAATTATATATCAATCCATCAAATTTGTCAACAACGCGGCCAAGGTGCCGATGGACTACCGGGCCTAGCGCCCATATCTTATGTAATGCCAACTGTTTACGGCTTGCACTGGCGGTGACATGAAGGCGCTGATGGTGCATGGAATGGGGCGAAGCCCAGCCTCGATGGCTCTCCTGGCCGCTCGGCTGGGGCGGGCTGGGGTCCAGTCACGGTTCTTCGGCTACCTCCCTGCTGCCCGCTCCTTCGAGGCGATTGCCGATCGGCTCGCCCGGCGGCTGGAGGCGCTGGCCATGGAGGGCGACTATCTGGTGATTGGCCACTCGCTCGGTGGGCTGCTGCTCAGGGCCGCACTCGATCGCCTCGGGCCCACCGTCCGGCGTCCCAGCCACCTCTTCATGTTGGCCACCCCCAATCGTTCCCCCAGGTTGGCCAGGCGACTCCACCGCAACCCTCTCTACCGGTGGTACACCGGCGATGCCGGCCAGCTGCTCGCCAGTCCGGAGCGGATTGGCGCGATTCCCCACCCAGCGGTTCCGTACACCCTGATCGCCGGAGTCTCGGGCCGCCGAGGGAAGGGGAGCCCCTTCGCGGATGAGCCCAATGATTGGATTGTGTCGTTGGGAGAAGTACGCTTGTCGGAGGGTGATGAGGTGGTCACCCTGCCGGTGGGTCACACCTTCCTGATGAACTACCGTGAGGTGGCAGAGGTGATCCTGGAGCGCATTCGTGCGCCCAACCTGCGCTGAGCATCGCAAGGGTCACTGACGGTGACCGCTGCCTGTGTCGTTCTCCTTGTCGCGAGGCACCGATGGCCAAGTCCGATCAGCCGCGGGCCGCAGGGCGGGGGCAGGGTTTCCGGTGTGCGGGAATCGTCTCGTGAGCTGGTCCCGGTGCGGCGCCACGATCGGTGTGCTGGCCCAGTTCCTGTCGGGGCAGTTGGCTGCCCAGGCGGTCGGGGCGGTGCGCGGCGTGGTGCGTGATGATGAGGGGACCGTGGTCCGGGGCGCCGAGCTGCGACTCTCCCCGGCGCGGCTCAGCACCTTCGCCAACCAGGACGGCGCGTTCCGGTTCGACAGCCTGGCGCCGGGGAGCTACCTCCTCCTGGCGCGCTCACCCGGCCACGAGCCGGTGCGGGTTTCGTTTCAGCTGGGGGACGGCGTCCGCATCATGAACGTGACGTTGCGCCGGATGCCGCAGCTCCTCGACAGCCTGCTCGTGGTCGAGGTGCGCCGGGGGCTGTATGGGGTGGTGAGCGACTCGGCGCTGCGGCCGATCACCGGAGCCACCGTCACCATCCACGGGGACCGCCAGTCCCTCGCCTCGGATTCCGCCGGCCGGTTTGCGTTTCCGGACCTGCTCCCGGGTTCCTACGGCGTCACCATCGCGTACCCGGGGCAGGCCACCCGGAACAAGGTGGTGACGGTTCCCGAGCGTGGCGCCACCGAGCTTGCGATCCAACTCCTGCCGGTCGTTCCCGGGCAGCCCCGCATTCCCTTCGCCTCGACCGCCATGCGCGACCTCGGCACCCGGCTGGCCTGGGGGACGCGCTCGGATATCGTCGGTGGCGAGGAACTCCGCCGGTATGCGGGGTACAGCCTGTGTGACGTGCCAAGGATGTGGCGCATGTTCCAGGACAACCGGGTGATCGTGATCGAGAACGGCACCAGGGTACTGCGCGGTGTGTCCCTCTGCGACCTCGTGACCGACGAGCTGGAGCTGGTGGAATGGGGGGTGAACTGTGAAGATATTTCGTGGGGCGTCGAGATGCTGCTTGGCTCCGAGTGCGACGGCCCCCGGGCGGTCTGGGACAGTCGCCGTGGCGTGTACGGCACCTGGGTCATGGTCTGGACGCGGGCGGGGTGATCCCAAGGACTCACCGCTGACCCAGTTCCCGACTCCCCATTCCCTATTCCCCGTTCCCTATCCCCCTCCGGCATGCCCTCCCTCGACGACCTCGTCTCTCGCTTCCTGGCCCGCACCCTGCCGAAGGTGGAGTGGACCCATGCCGCCCACCTTCGGGTCGGCACCTGGCATGTCTACCACCACGGCCTTGGGCAGGCGATGGTCCTGCTCCGGGAGCGCATTGCCCGGTACAACGAGTCGGTCGGAGGAGCGAACACCGATACCGACGGTTACCACGACACGATCACCTGGCTGTACCTGGTGCTGATCGACGACCTGATCCGTAGGAAGGGGAACGGGCGGCCGCTCGAGGAGCTGGCCGACCTGGCGGCGGCAGAGTTCGATGATCGGCAGTTGCCCTACCGCTACTACACCAAGGCCCACCTGATGTCGGTCGCGGCTCGGCGCGGGATCGTGGAGCCGGATCTGCAGCCGCTGCCGGGAGCGTGGCCACGCAGGTCAGGTTGAGGTGCCGCGGCGTGTCATCCCGAGCGGAGCGAGGGATCTTGTCTGCTCATGTCCGGACATGCGCACACGCAGCAAGTGCCGAATCCCAAGAGCAAGATCCCTCGCTTCACTCGGGATGACGTTCCTTGTGACGCGCAGATCATAGCTTCCCCCTGCCCCCCTGCCCCCCTGCCCCCCTGCCCCCCTGCCCCCCCCCCGCCCCCTCCCCTTGCCACCCCCCTTCCGCCGAGCGTAGCGTATGGTCATGCCCGCCACGAGGACCTGGACCCGCGAGGAGGTGCTCGCGCTGCCCGGGGACCTGGACCTCCGGTCACCGAACCTGGTCCAGCCCGACCTCTTTGTCGGGGCGATGGTGGACGGGCGCGAGCCGGTGGAGTGGGAGGAGTTCGGGATTCCGATTCTTGTGGTCGAGGTCCTCTCTCCCTCGACGGCGCAGTACGACCGGGTCAAGAAGCGGCGGCTCTACCAGCGGGTCGGGGTGCCGGTGTACTGGGTCGTAGACCTCGACGCTCGGCTGGTGGAGGTCTGGACGCCGGAGAGCGACCGGCCAGTGATCGTGGATGGACAATTGGAGTGGCAGCCGGTTCCAGAGCTGCCGCCGCTGGAGCTGGATCTGCCCGCGTATTTCGGGCGGGTGTGGGGTGGGCATCAGGACTGATCACCGCCAGAATGCAGCCACGGAGCCGCTTGTGATTCCCTCCCGCCTAATCAGCCCCGTTTCTCTCACAGCTCTCCTTCTTGCGTGCGCTGGGGGCGCCGAGCGTTCTGGCCTCACAGTCGACCTCGCCACCTGGACCCTCTCCGCCGAACCGGTCGAGATCCTTGGGGACGACGGCACCGCCGACCGGATGTTCAGCGGGATCCAGGTCGCTCGCCTTCCCGACGGACAGCTGCTCGTGGCCGAGCGGGGCACCAAGGAACTCAGGCTCTTTCGAGACGGTGTGCTCACGGCGCGGCTCAGCCGAGACGGGGATGGGCCCGGGGAACTGCGCGACCTCTCCCGCATCGCCGTGGCCGGCGACACGATCGTGGTGATCCCGCTGCCGATGGTCTCGCGCGAGGTGTCTACCTTCACTGCCGTCGGCGGGTTCGTGAGCCGCCGCCGCCTCCGCGCTCCAGCCGGCGGCCCGGCGGTCACGCCGATCGCGCTCCTCGCCAGCGGCGAGTTCCTGGTTGAGGAAGGGCGCGGCTTCCGCGCCTTCAACGAGGTGCCGCCGCTCGGCGTGCCGATGCCCGATTCGGTGACGGTCGGCCTGCTGCGCCAGCCGGCGTCCGATACCGCCGGGGTGTACCTGCCGCTGGCACGCGTGGCCCGGGGGAGCATGGTGGCCCACCGGGTGGAGGGAACGCCGATCCCCTTTTCGATGGCTCGCGTGTCACTCGCCCCCACCAGTCTCTGGACCGCGTCCGGGGATCTGGCCTGGATTGCCGATGGTGCCACCGGCACGCTGCGCGCCTTCAACGGGGCAGGGGGGGAGGTCGTGAACGTTACCCTCCCCGTCACCACTCGGCCTCTGGATGCGGCCACTGTTCAGCGATCCCGCAGCATGGAACTCGCTCGGGCCCGGACCGCCATCGACACCGCCGCCGCCATGGCGAGCCATGAGTCGGCAGTGCTCCCCGCGATCCTTCCGGTGCTGGACGGGATCATGGCGGGCCATGGCGGCGAAGTGTGGGTCCGGCTGTTCCAGCTGGAGGCGGGCCCCACCAGCGAGTACCTGGTGGTGGACCGCGCGGGCCAGGCGGTGGCCACGATAGCAGTCCCCACCGATCTCACGATTCACCAGGTTGGCGCCGATTTCGTGCTGGGCGTGCGGCGGGATGCCGACGGAGTGGAGACGGTGGTGGAATACCGATTGGATCGGGGCGGCCGGTAGCATTCCGGGGTAGAGAGGCCCGCGCTGCGCGCGGGCATTCATGGGGGGGTCGATGCGCGTAGGGGCGCGCCGGAGGCGCGCCCCTACCTCGGACGCTGAGGACCTCGTGAAGACCAGCCGCCTGTCCGTGTCGGGCGTGGCGCCGGCGTCGGAGCCCCGAGGGAAAGGTCCCTCGCTTCGCTCGGGATGACACTCCTTGTGACGCTCGGATCATAGCTTCCGCCTGCCCGCCTGCCCGCCTGATCAGAACCGCACGCTCACACTCACGAGCACCTGATCCCCCGCCGCTCCGTCGCCGCGTTCCCTGGATCCCGACAGCAACAGGTACATCGCCCGGCCCACAGCGACATCGAGGTCCGCCCCAACCCAGGTGGTCTGCCGCCGTGCCAGGTCGAGGGTGGCGACCTCGGATCGGCGCCCGCCGTTGAGCTCGATGCCCAGGGCCTGCCCCGGGCGCACCCCGGCGCTCACCGTGCCGAGCCAGCCATTCCCGCGCGAGGTGCCGTACCGGGTGTATCGGCTCCGGACGGAGAACTGTTGCGTGGTGAGTCGCTCGAGCGCGAGCGACCCGGTCGTGGAGTGGCTGTGGGCGGTCGAATCAGGACCACCGAGCGCGGCGCGACCATCCAGCCCCAGGCGCAGGTGGGGGCCGGCGCGGACGCTTGCGCCGGTCCAGACCCCTTGCCGGAAGCTGTCGTCAAACGACTGCTCCGGGTTGGCGCGATCGCGGTAGAGCCGCACCCGGCGCCTGGTGTCGAGTCCGGCATTCACCGCGAGAGCCTGGGTGGGACGGGCGTTCACGCTGACGAAGCTGCTCGTCAGGGCGAAGGCGGGCTCGCCGGCCTCCTGTTTCCAGCCCCGGTTGAGGTCGGCCTCCTGCGCCGCGAAGATGGTCAGCCCCGGGGTGCTCAGGGAGGCCTGCGCAAAGACGAACTCCCGGTTCACCTCGCCGGCCTGGTAGGAGCCGACTCCGCCGGTGGCGATGCTCCAGCGGGCCGAACCGCCAGGTGGACTGCGCAATTCCAGGAATGCGCCATAGTCACGGATATCGGACGAGTAGCCCATCGACCCCTGGTCCGGTTCGGAGCCGCCGAAGATCCCGACCCCGAACTGCCGACCCTGGGCCTCCACCAGCAGGCCGTCGAACAGGCTGAGCGAGGAGACCGGCGCCAGATACTGGCGACCGACTGCCACGCGCCAGGGGTGGTTCGGGCTGCGCAACAACAGCGCCGCCTGGTAGACGGCGGTGCGGGTATCACGAGTGGTCGTCCCGTCGGCCCTGGTCACATAGCTCTGCCGAGCCCGGACATCCATTGTCATGCCGAAGCCCGTCCCTCCGGGTTGGGACAGGTCGAGCCGGAGGTCGAGCGCTGGCTGGCTGAAGCCGCCCTCCCCTTCCGCCGGAGCGAGCATGAGGTACCGGACGCCGATCCGGCCACGCAGGCGGATCCCTGGGGGGCTGGCAGAGGTCCGTGCGGCGGCACCGGCGCTCCGCGGTGCCGTCGAGGTCGCGGCCGGGCGGTTCGGCAGATACTCCACGGTGTCGCCCACCGCGACCAGCGCGGCGGCCCCCTCCGGAATGCGGCATGCGGCGCGGTGCGACGCAAGGTCGGTGACGATGAGGGTGACCGTCCGGGCGCCGCTGCGCACCACGAACGTCTCCATCCCGACGGCCAGCCCCTCCTCCCGGCCCGCGTCGAGGTAGGCCACCCCCCCCGAGATGTAGGTGATGGTCGCCCGCGCTGGGGTGGCCTGGGCCGCGCCTGGGCCGGCCACGACTGCGCTGAGCGCGAGAGCGAGGGCGATCGCCCTCAATGGGTCCCCCGCGGATGGCAGGAGTAGCAGGCGGTGCTGGTGTAGCTGTAGCCGTTCCGGCCGCGGTGCTTGCTGTCCATGCTCGTCTTGTTGTGCTCGTGGCAGCTCAGGCAGGTGAACACCGCATAGTTCTGGTTGTTGGTGTGGCAGTCGGCGCAGGTGGACCAGCGATTCCGGTGCGCCCCGCTGTAAATCGGGAAGTACTGCGCGTCGTGGTTGAACTGGGCCCCGATCCAGGTGGCCGTGCTGTGACACGACGTGCACGTGGTCGGGAACATCGCGGTGCTGTGCCGCGGGTTGGTGGTGGCGTTGTAGTCGGACTGGTGGCAGGCCACGCAGGTCGCGGGAGTCCCGCGGTAGACCCCACCGACGTGACAACTGGCACACGGCGTCGGGATGTGCGCTCCCGTGAGCGGGAAGCTGGTGGTGGCATGGTTGTACGTCCCGCCCGGCCACGCTGTGGTGGTGTGGCACTGGGTGCAATCTGCCGGGAAGCTCAAGGACAGGTGCGGTGGTGCCGTGGTCGCGGCATAGTCCGGTTGGTGACAGGTCATGCACGCCGTCGGCTTGCCGCGATAGACCCCGTCGGCATGGCAGTCCTGGCAGGTCACGGCGCGATGCGCGCCGGTCAGGGCAAACTGGGTGGCGTCGTGGTCAAAGACCGCGCCGGGCCAGCGCACCGTGGTGTGGCAGGCTGCGCAGTCGGTCGGGAACCCGGCCGCCTGGTGGTTCGGGGCGGTGGTGCCGGTGTAGGTGGCCTGGTGACAGGACACACAAGCGGTCGGCTTGCCGCGGTACACCCCGTCGCCATGGCACTCGAGGCAGGTCGTGGCCAGGTGTGCCCCCGTGAGGGGAAACTGGGTCGTGGCGTGGTTGAACCCGGCACCCGCCCACGCGGCGGTGCCGTGGCACTGGACGCAGTCGGTGGGCAGACCGCTGGCCTGGTGGTTGGGCGCGGTGGTGGCGGTGTAGTCGGCCAGGTGGCAGCTGGCGCAGGTGGTCGGCGTGCCGGCATAGGTGTTGTTGACATGGCAACTGGCACAGGGGGCCTGCACATGGGCGCCGGTCAGCGGGAATTGCGTGGAGGAGTGGTTGAACAGGGTGTTGCCCCACGCACCGGTCGAGTGACAGAGCGTGCAGTCGGTCGGCAGCGCCGCGGCCCGATGGTCAGGCTGCACCGTGGCATCGTAGTCCGGCTGGTGACAGGTGAAACAGGTGGTGCCGAGCCCGCGATAGACCCCGCCGGCGTGGCAGTCGGCGCAGCTGGTGGCCAGGTGCGCCCCCGTCAGGGGGAACGGGGTAGTGGTGTGATTGAAGGCGCCACCCGCCCAGCCGCTCGTGCTGTGGCACTGGGTGCAGTCGGTCGGGAAGGTCAGGGCCTGGTGCGGTGGTGCCGTGGTGCCCGCGTATGCTGGTTGGTGGCAGGAGACGCAGGTGGTCGCCTTGCCGGCATACACCCCATCCCCATGGCAATCCAGACAGCTCGTGGCCAGGTGTGCCCCGGTCAGCGGGAACTGGGTCGTGGCATGATCGAAGCCACCGCCGGCCCACCCGGCGGTGCCATGGCACTGGACACAATCGGTGGGCAGCCCCGTCGCCTGGTGGTTCGGGGCCGAGGTGGCTGCATACTCCTGCTGGTGACAGCTGAAGCAGGTCGCGCTGAGTCCGCGGTAGACCCCGCCGGCGTGGCAATCGGCGCAGGTGCTGGCCAGGTGTGCCCCGGTCAGCGGGAACTGCGTGGTGGTGTGGTTGAACACCCCGCCGGCCCATTCGCTCGTGCTGTGGCACAGGGTGCAGTCGCTGGGAAAGGTCAGCGCCTGGTGCGGTGGTGCCGTCGTGGTGGTGTAGTCCGGTTGATGGCAACTCAGGCAGGCCATGCTGCGACCGGTGTAGACCCCGTCGGCATGGCAGTCGAGGCATCCGGTGGCCAGGTGCGCTCCAGTCAACGGGAACGCGGTGATGCCGTGATCAAAGGCCGCCCCCGAGAATCCGCCGGTGGTGTGGCACTGGGTGCAGTCGGTTGGCAGGCTGGCCGCCCGGTGGTCGGGCGCCTTCACCGCGTCGTAGTCGGGTTGGTGGCAGCTGAAGCAGGCCATGCTGCGGCCGCCGTAGACTCCATCGGCGTGGCAGTCGGCGCACCGGACCGGGAGGTGCGCGCCGGTGAGCGGGAAGTCGGTGGTGCCATGGTCGAAGACGGCGCCGGCCCAGGCGGCCTGGGTGTGACAGTCGGTGCAGGTCAGGGCAAAGGCCGCCGCCCGGTGGTTGGGCGAAACCGTGGCGTCATACTTGGCTTGGTGACACGCGGCGCATGCGGCGGATTGTCCAACCCACACCCCGCCGACGTGGCAGCTCTCGCACGTGACGGCACGGTGGGCTCCCACCAGGGGGAACCCGCCCGCGTCATGGTCGAAGGTGGCACCGGTCCAGGTGGTGGGGCCGGTGTGGCACATGGTGCAATCGGCCGGGAACCTGGCCTGCTGGTGCGGGGGATTGGTGGTGGCGTTGAACGCCTCCACATGGCAGGCCATGCAGGTCTGGTCCCGGCCCTTGTAGGTGCCGTTGGCGTGACAATCCCGGCAGGTGGCCGCGGCGTGCGCGCCGACCAGGGGGTAGGCGGTGGTGGCATGGTCGAACCGCCCTCCGGCCCAGGTGCCCGGCGCGTGGCAGTTGAGGCAGTTCCTGGGGAACGCCGCCGCCACGTGGTCCGGGTTGGTGGTCGCTGCAAAGGCCGCCTGGTGGCACTCGCTGCACTCGGTGGGCAGGTTGGCGTACTGCCGCACCCCCTGGCTGCCCGGCCGATGGCACTGGGCGCACGCGAGCGCCAGGTGCGGCCCCTCCAGGGGAAAGCGCCCCAGCTGGTGGCGCCGGGCCATCCGTGCCGGGTCGCTGAAGCTGCGCGGGGTGTGGCAGTCGGCGCAGGGCGCGCCGAGCTGTCCCAGGTGGACGTCCTGGTGGCAACTGGCGCAGGTGGCACCGACGCCCTGGAAGTCGAGGGAGGTGTGGCAGGACAGGCAGCTCGCGGCGGCGTGCCCGCCCTCCAGGACAAAGCCCGTGCTGCCATGGTTGAACCGGTCGCTGATCCGGGCCGGCTTCCACCCATCCGGGGAGTGGCAGTCGGCGCAGGGAACCGCGAGCGCGCCATGCGGACTGGCGGGCGCCCCCGCCACCTGGGCCGTCGCGGTGGCCGACACCCCGGCCGACGCCAACACGAGCACGACCCCGATACGCTTCACGATCCTCATGCGGGCCTCTTGGCGTGGCACGCTTCACAGGTGAAGGTGGACAGCCGGTATTGGACCCGACTCCCTCCGCCTGGCAGTTGGCTGGTCGCATGGCAGCGGTCGCAGGGTACGGTTGCGTGTGCCCCGTCGAGGCTGAATGCCGCGTCCCGCTGGTGGTCGAACCGGTCGGCGGGACGAAACGCCTCCTCCGAATGGCAGGCGGCACACCCGGTCGCGTCCCGCGCGGCGAACTGGTCGCCGTGGGGTGACTCGTGGCAGGAGGCGCACTGCTGGTCGGGAATGCGAAGGTCGAGCGGCGGCGGTGCGGGCTGTCCGGCCAGCGCGGGGCCCGTCGCCGTGCGCCCCGCCAGGGTCGTGTGGCAGGTCACGCACGGCACCGCGCGGTGGGCGCCGAGCAGCGGATACCCGACCTCGGCATGGGTCGCGGCGGTCACGGTGGCGGGGCGGAAGCTCGTGGCGGTGTGACAGGAACTGCACTCGGGCAGGCGGGCCGTCGTGGTGTCGGTCCGGTGGGGATCGGCGTGACAGTTGGCGCAGGCGACGCCGCCCAGCGTGAAGCGCACCTTGGCCGGGCCAAGCGCCCCAGTGTCGCCCGTGGTGCGGGATCGGTTCTCCCAGGTCGCCGCGTGGCAGGCGGTGCACGCCACCGCCGCGTGGCGCCCCTCGAGGGCCAACCCGGTCGTGGCATGGTCGGCGGCCGGATAGCGGGACTGGTCCCATCCAGACACCGCGTGGCAGCGCTCACAGGTCGCCTCACCGGTCACGGTGGCCAGCTGGTCACCATGGCCGTCGGCATGACAGGAGACGCAACCTGCGAAGGCCGGCTTGAGCAGCGCGCCGTCGGGCTGGGGCAGGTGGCAGCTGGCGCAGGCCACCGCGGTGTGGCGACCCTCGAGGGGATACCGCGTTGCCGCGTGGCGGGCCACGTCCAGCGTCACCGTGCCAAAGCCCCGGGTGTCATGGCAGGTGGCGCAATCCAGTACGGTGCCCGCGATGGTCGCCGTGCCCCGATGTCGATCGGCATGGCAGTCGGCACAGGTGCCGAACGCGGGGTTGATCCGTCGGCTCACCGGCCCGTGGCAGGCATCGCATGGCACCTGCGCATGCTTTCCGTCCAGGGCGTACCGGGTGCGGGAGTGGTTGAATCCGCCCGCCTTCCGGTCCGCAAATCCGCTGGTGACATGGCAGTCCGAGCAGGCGCTGCCCAGGCGGCCGCCGTGGGTGTCGCGGTGGCAGCTCGAGCACTGGCCGGACGCGATCGGCTGGAACACGGGATTGAGCAGGCTGCCCCCCGGCTCGGGAGAACCCTGCCGGGCGGCGTGGCACTGCTGGCAGGGAACCCGTTCATGCCTGCCCGTGAGCGGGTACTGGGTCTCGGCGTGGTTGAACCGTGTCGCCGGGGCCCAGCCCTCGGCGGTGTGGCACTCGGCGCAGGTGGAGCCCACGCTCTCCTGGTGGACGTCCTCGTGGCAGCTGGCACAGGTCGTCTCCAGCCCCGTCCACTGCGGCCGGGTGGCGCCGGTCGGTGCCAGTTGGGCCGCCCGCCCGGTCTGCAAGCTGGTGGCGTGGCATTCCTGGCACCTGGTGTCGCGGTGCTGGCCCTCCAGCGTCCACCCCGCCCGCCGGTGATCGAAGCGGGACACCGAGTCGGCGTTCCAGGCCGTCAGGTTGAACTCGACGCCGGCGTGGTCCGGATGGCACGATGCACACTTCTGCTGGGCCGGGCGCCCGTGCAGGCCGCGCCGCTCGGTGCGCAGGAAGGCGATCTCCTTGTGGCATCCCAGGCACGCCGCGTCCATCGCGTCCTTGCGGGTGCCGTGGCAGGCCAGGCAGTTGCGGGTTCCCTCCAGCGCCTGGTGGGGCCGCGCCAGCGGACCGGGCGAGATCTGCGCGGAGGCGCTGCTGCCCGCCGCCGGGAGGATCAGGCTCAGCACGAGAGCCGCGCACCGGAGGAGGGCCCGGGCATGCACGTCACCCGACCTTGGCCGGATCGGCCGGGAGCGGGACATCCTTCTGGACGATCCGGACACCAAGTTGCTGCAGGAAGGCGTACGGCGCGTCGCCACCGATGCGGATGACCACGTCGTCGTTGGGGAGGATCATCGTCTCACCGGCCACATCCAGCACCACCCGGTCCTGGCGGATCTCGCGCACCTGACTCTCGAGCAGCAACTGGGCCCTGCCCTCCGCCACCGTTGCCTGGAGCCGCTCACGGTTGCGCTCGCGCGCCTTGCCGAAGTCCTTGCCGCGATAGCTCAGGTGCACCGTGGTGCCGGCCTGGTTGGCCAGCCCGAGCGCGCTCTCGATGGCGCTGTCCCCACCTCCCACCACCAGCACCCTGCGCCCCGCGAACTCCTCCATCTCGGCGATGTCGTACACCACCTTGGCCTGCTCCTCACCCGGGACTCCCAGGGTACGCGGCGTGCCGCGGCGGCCCAGCGCGAGCACGACGAAGCGAGCGTGACACTCGTGACTGGTGGCGGTGATTCGATACTGGTCCCCGCTGCGGACGATCTGCTCCACCCGCTGCCCGGTCCGGACGTGGAGGCCAACCTTGGCCACGATCGTCTCCCACACCTTGAGCAGGCTCTCCTTGGAGGAGTCGGCCACCCACAGGTCGCCGTAGAGCGGGATCGACAACGGCTCGGCGAAGAGCAGCTTGTGCCGCGGGTACTTGCGCACCGTGTCGGCCAGGGTGCCCTGCTCCAAGACCTGGTAGCGCAGCCCGAGGCGGTGTGCCTCGAGGGCGGCGCTGAGTCCGGCGGGTCCGGCGCCGACGATCACCACGTCATACTGCCCTGGTCCCGGGACGGGTGGACGCGACTCCTGCCGCAACGCCGCCGCAACGTGCTCGATCGCCAGCTTGCCCTCGTTGATGGCGTTCTTGATCAGGCCACGCCCACCGAGTTCGCCGACGATGTAGAGCCCCGGGAGGTTGGTCTGGAAGTCGGTGCCCAGGTCGGGGACCTCCACGCGATGGACCGAGGCGCCGGCCGACAGGACGATCGCGCCGACCGGACAAGCGGCCACGCACTGCTGCTGGCCGGTGCAGAGGCTCGGCTCGACCACGGCGAGCTTGTTCCGGAGCGTCAGGGCGCCGGGCTCGGGGCAGGCGTCGGCGCAGGTGCCGCAACCGACACAGACATCGGCTCGCACCATTGCGTGCAGCCGGCCGCCCTCGGCGGCCGCCTCGGCCGCCGGCGCCGAGACCAACTCATAGAACTGCTGCGGCACTCCACAGCCGGGGCACTTTGCCGAGCCGGTGGGGACCGAAGCTTGGCAACGGGGGCAGGGGCGCACCGGGAGATCCGCGCCGGCCGGCCCCGCAGCATGCTGAAGATGCCGGCGGGCCACCACCACCGTGATGGCCAGGAGCGCGAGGGCAGTTAGCGCGGTTTCCATGGTCAGCGAAACCAGGTGGCGCCGAGGCCGACGACCACCACCAGGTGCACCACGACCGTGATCAGCGCGGTCACGGCGACCGGGCGGTGGGCGACGTGCCAGAACTTGAAGGCGCGATGGGTGGCATCCAGCATCCGGGCGTGGTGGCTCAGCGCCGCTTCACGCGAGGCCAGGCGCGTGACCCGGTGTAGGGTGGTGCGGTCGAGAGCGGGCGCGCCGGGACCGCGGTGGGCCAGCTGGTGACGGAAGTCGCGCAGGGCGCGGCGGCGTGCCAGGTCCTGCCGCACCAGGGCCACGAAACCGGCGAGGAGGGAGTCAGGCACCTCCCCGCCTCGGGTACCCAGGCGGCGATCGATCTCCGCGGGTGTCAGGCCGGTGGCCACGGTGATCTCGCCGAGCAGGCTCTGGCGCTCGCTCGCCATCTGGTCGCGGGTGAGTTCGACCCCCGACTTGCTGCGGGGGATGCGGGTGTACAGGTAGCGGCCCACCACACCGCTCAGGCAGACGATCACGATGGCGGCGTAGCCGATCCCGATCATCCCCTCGAATCGCCACCCTGCATGTACCGCCACCAGGAGCGGCATGGTCAGCGCCACGCCGACATGCACGTCGAGCCAGCTTCCGACCCGGCCCGTCCAGGCCAGCCGGCGGTACTTCTTGCGGAAGGGGTAGAGCCAGAGGAAGAGGAAGATCGCCAGGGCCAGCAGTCCCAGGGACTGGCCAACGTACCCGGAGGGCCGGAGCCAGGCATGCAGTGGGTGCCGCACCCGGTCTTCGAGGGCCAGGCGGTAGTAGGGGAGGCCGTAGACGGTGGCCGCGAGGAGGCCGACCGTCAGGGTGATCGGAAGCAGCAGCTTGCGCACAACACCTGACCTTGGGTGACGACGGGCAATTCAGGAGGATGGAACAGTGCAATCATCGCTCCAGCCGACCCCGTATTTCTTCGGTACTGTCTTGATTGTGATGACCCTGTTGATAACCGATTGGACGCGCAATGCTTAGGTGAAACACACATGTGCGTTTTCTAAACACGACCCTTTTGGTCCTTTATGATTTCGGGTTGGCAGGATGCTAGGGTGTTCGTAGGAATACGGAGGGCTGCGGAACCGATCGCGGTCGCGCCGACTGGCACAGTGGCTATTCCGGGCAGCGCAGGCCCGGCCCCTACAGGATCGATTACCTTCGGACCCGCCGACCCGCCGACCCGCCGACCCGCCGACCCGCTGACCCGCTGCCCTTGCCCCTCCCCTTCCGCCGAGCGTAGCGTATGGTCTGGGCCGCCACGAGGACCTGGACCCGCGAGGAGGTGCTGGCGCTGATGGCGCTGCCCGGGGACCTGGACCTCCGGTCACCAAACCTGGTCCAGCCCGACCTGTTCGTGGGGGCGATGGTGGACGGGCGCGAGCCGGTGGAGTGGGAGGAGTTCGGGATTCCGATTCTCGTGGTCGAGGTCCTCTCTCCCTCGACCGCGCAGTACGACCGGATCAAGAAGCGGCGGCTCTACCAGCGGGTCGGGGTGCCGGTGTACTGGATCGTGGACCTCGACGCTCGGCTGGTGGAGGTCTGGACGCCGGATGCAGACCGGCCGGTGATCGTCGATGGGCAGTTGGAGTGGCGGCCGGATCCTGCGTTGCCGCCATTGGAGCTGGATCTGCCGGCGTATTTCGGGCGGGTGTGGGGTGAGAGAGACGCGGAAGACTCGGCGTAGGAGCATCAAGCCGCGGCGAGAAGTTGCCAATCGGCCGATTACTCCTCACCTTCGGCCCCGCTGCCCCGCTGCCCCGCTGCCCCGCTGCCCCGCTGCCCGGCGGTGGCTGGCCCCTCAGGGATTCCGGCGGCAGTGTCAGAAGCCGGCGCCGCTCCGCCTCGGCCAGCAGGCGAAGGGTCGAGCCAACCCCCAGCCGCTCTCGCGCCTCGACCAAATGCCGCTCGAAAGTGGTCAGCGACATCCGAAGGTTTGCCGACGCCACCTTATGCGATTCGAAGCTGGACAACGCCTGAATCACTTCCAACTGCCGCGGCGTCAGCAGGGTGCCTGGGCGCGGTGGCGGTTGGAACCAACTCGCGCCCGCCGAGAGTGCCCGAACGGCCAGGCCGAACTCCACAGCCTGGGCAGAAATGCTGATGAATCCATCGGCGCCCAGGTTCCGGACGCCTGTTTCAAGGTGCTGATCATCCACGGGCGAAAGCACAAGGATCGGCACGCTGCGATCCAATTCGAGGATGCGCTGGAGATGGCCCGCGCAGACGGCCTGCTGAGCGCCGGCGAGGAAGCCCAAGATCAGCACGTCCCAACTTGATGCCAAGAAGAGAGCCTCGGCTTCGGCGGGGTGCTCAACCGATAGCACATGGTGGCCATCGGCCTCCAGGAAGTGCTTCACACCTGCCGTCACCGTTGGTGTGTCGTCCGCGATCAGGATCTCCATGTGGTCCTACCTCCCTTCGCCATTCTTCACGACGCCAAAGGACACTCAGGTCAAGGTAGAACGATGGCAAGACTCGCGCGACTACAATCCTTGGCACATTTGTACAAGTCCGTATGACACAATGTGTTAGCTCCGGTCGATGCCGCTTCCAATCGAACGAATTGATCGGCGAGCGAGTGATTCGCCGCCACAGGGCGGTTCGGAAGGCCTTTGGCGTTCGGAGCGCATGGGGGGTGTGTATTGTGTGGGGTGTCGAAAATGCCGGATGGTGGCGCTGCCTGCGAGGCCTACCTTCGACTCAGCTCGCTTGTGCTGGATTCAGGGCTTCCCAATTACCCACCGCTGAGGGAGGAACACATGGGATGGAAACGCCTGCGGTTTGCGCTGGCCCTACTGGGCCTAGGAATGGCGGCCACTCCAGGGATCGCGTTTGCTGATGAGGGCTGTCCATGGATCATCTACCTGCCGGAGTGTGGTCATGGGATGGGCCCACAGACGTGCGGCAACTCGGGAGGAGTGGAGTGTTCCAGTTGCACTTATTGGTGCCACGGGACCAGTTATCAGCATACTTGGAATATGTGCGAGACGTAGGTGCACCAGCCACCGGATAGGAGAAGCCGGAGATCCACAGATAGGAGTCCGGTACCCCTCGGTGCGCCGAAGGCAACCCTTCATGTGGCGGAGCCTGGATGAACGACGCAAGCGAAGGCGAGAGCGGAAACCGTCCTAGCCCTTCGGCCCGCTTGAAGCGGCTGTCCCTCTTGGACCTTGGGACGCTTGCGGTTCTCGGTGTTGCGGGTTGGCTTCTCGTCAAGCCGGGGTCCGCTTTGGAGGTCAAGTGGAGCGAGTGGAAGTCGGGTAGAGAAGTTTCGGCGCTAATTCAGAATAACTGGGAGTCCCTGTCCGAGATTGCGACGCCGCTCTATGATAGAGGCGCTGGACCGCCGGAGGTGATTGAGTTCCTGGACTACCAATGCCCCTTCTGTCGTGCGGGTGGCCCAGCAGTTGATTCCGCGGTGGCGGCGGGTGTTCGGGTTGCGGTGGTCCATTTACCGCTGCCCATCCACCCGCCAGCAACCGGGGCGGCCTTGGTAGCGTTGTGTGCACAACGGTTCGATGAGTTTCGCGATGTGCACCATTTTCTCCTACTGAATACGGACTGGATAGAGGTCGCTCCTGATTCCCTTGGCAAGCAATTTGGTGAGGTCTCCCAGAATCCCAATGTTGCCCGCTGCATTGCGGATATGGAAACCGAAGTTGGCCTCTTGCTACAGGCTCACGTCGGGCTTGCTACGAAGCTCGGAGTCAGCTCGACCCCATACTTCATCTCGAGGGGACGTCAGCACCGAGGGCTCCCTTCCACCGAGAGCCTCGTCAAGTTGGCCCGGGGAAACTAGTCCGGGGCGCACTGCACAGAGAGCGTCGACGGCCGCTACCCTTGGCGCGCTGGTGCTGGCTGCCTGCTCGATTGAGCAAGGTTCTGTTCTGCAAGAGCTTGCTGGTTCCCCTCGAAAGGGGTACTTGGCAGAACAAGCGTGGGAGGTCGCCTCTGGGCCCGAGGTCCTGCTGCCCACGCCGGGCACTTCACTCGGGGCCGGCCATGGGTTGGGTACCGTATTCTTCGCGATTCCATGCGGACACGGTGAGGTGCTCCTGACGGATCCGAAGAGCCAGCAGGGGGCCAGCGGCCCATGCCCTGACGTCTCCCGACCGGCCAGCTTCGTCAACCCGCTTGGAGATGTTGTCTACATCGGCCCGAATGGCGATGCCTGGTGGCTTGGGCTGCCACGAGGGGCCGTGATTGCCCATGGATACAAGGGAAATCGGGTCGTCACTCGACTCCCAGCAAAGGGACGAGTTCTCGCTGCCTGCAGCAGCAACGGACGTTCTATCGTGTACGCCGACTCCCTCGATCCTGGAAAGTTGCATGTGCACGATATGGAGGTCCCAGACGATCGGCGGCCAGTATCCCTTCCAACAGAGTACGCGGAACTCACCCCGGCCGATTGGGCCGCCGTTCAGCTCGGCGGCGCGCCCGATGAGTCCTGCGTCCTGATTGCTCCTCGCGCCGACCGCTTCATGGTCATTCCGCCCGATTCGGCAGCTTGGAGTGCCCCGTTCCACGAACCGGTTCCACCTGCCCCCCCGACTCGACGCTGGGAGTGGTTGCAACGCAAGCTCTGGGGGCCACCACGAGCGGGGGCGCCGGGCCCGCTGGACGCGACCAGCTTCAATGGAGGTGTCGCGGTCCTCTTTGCGGGTGCCACCGCCGAGGCGGGCCGCCTGGTGGATCTGTATGATCGGAGCGGTCGCTACACCCAGACGATGATCCTGCCAGAGCCCGCGGTTCGGATTGCCTCGACCGGAACGCAGCTCTTGACGCTGAGCCATCGCGACAAGCGTTGGCGGATCGCAGCCTACTGGTTCCCGGGTGGCACGATAGATCGTGATCGCACCGATTCCATCCTCCCCCCTCCCCTCGATGGATTCCGGACCGTACCTTCTCCCGGTCCCGCATCCCCGCCCTGATACCGTCACGGAGCCGCCTGTGTCCCGATGCTGTCTCCTTGGCCTGGCCCTCGCCGTTGTCCTGACCGCCAGCTGCTCGCCAGCACGGGACAGCGGCGACCTCACCATCGACCTCCCCACCTGGACCCTCTCGGCTGAGCCGATGGAGACCCTTGGGGATGACGGCACCGCCGACCGGATGTTCAGCGGGATCCAGGTCGCTCGCCTTCCCGACCGACAGCTGCTCGTGGCCGAGCGCGGTACCAAGGAGCTCCGGCTCTTCCGGGATGGCGTCTTGACCGCGCGGCTCAGCCGCGATGGTGATGGGCCCGGTGAGCTCCGCGACCTCTCCCGCATCACGGTCAGTGGCGACACGATTGTCGTCATCCCGCTGCCGATGGTGTCCCGCGAGGTGTCCACCTTCACCGGCGCCGGCGGGTTCGTGAGCCGCCGCCGGCTCCGCGCCCCTGCCGGTGGGCCGGCGGTCACTCCGATCGCGTTGCTGGCCAGCGGCGAGTTCCTGGTGGAGGAAGGGCGGGGCGTGCGCGCCTTCAATGAGGTGCCACCCCTCGGCGTGTTGATGCCCGACTCTGTGACCCTGGGCTTGTTGCGGCAGCCCGCATCCGATTCCACCGGAGTGTACCGGCCGCTGGGGCGCTTCGTGCGTGGCGCAATGGTGGCGCACCGGATCGAGGGCGCCCCGATCCCGTTCTCGATGGCACGCGTCTCCCTCGCCCCATCAAGCGCGTGGGCTGCCTCTGGCGGGCTGGTCTGGATCGCCGACGCAGCGACGGGAGCGCTCCGGGCCTTCGATGGGACGGGGGAGCCGGTGGTGAGCGCCACCCTGCCGGTCCGGCCCCGACCACTGGATGCCGCGGCCATCGAACAGAGTCGCGACCGGGCCCTGGCCTCGGCCCGCACCGGCATCGATTCCGCCGCGGCGCTGGCCAGTCACGACCCGGTACTGCTCCCCCCGACGCTGCCGATCCTGGACGGGGTCGTTGCTGGCCACGACGGCGAAGTGTGGGTCCGGCTCTTCCAGCTGGAGGCGGGCCCCACCAGCGAGTACCTGGTCGTGGACCGCGCGGGCCAGGCGGTTGCCACGATGGCAGTCCCCACCGATCTCACGATTCACCAAGTCGGCGCCGATTTCGTGCTGGGCGTGCGACGGGACGCCGACGGAGTGGAGACGGTGGTGGAGTATCGGTTGCAGCGGGGCGGCCGGTAGGATTTCGGGGTGGAGAGGCCCGCGCTGCGCGCGGGCATTCATGGGGGGTTCGGTGCTTGTCGGGGCGCGCCGGAGGCGCGCCCCTACAGTGAACCCCGAGCCTCAAGCGAACCCCAGCAGCACGGCCGGGCCGAACCGGGGCTGGGCCCGCGCTGGTCTTGTCCCGGACTCACGTCCGGGCTCGGCGCGATGCGACCGAGGTCGCCGCCCGGTCAACCCCCCGTCGCTTCAGCGGCGCTCCTGGCCGAGCCGCGGCTTCAGCCGCGCGTCACCACGGCCCGCACTCCGCGCGGGCATTGATTGGGGTTTCGGTGCTTGTAGGGGCGCGCCGGAGGCGCGCCCCTACCTCGGACGCAGAGGACGTCGTGAAGATCAACCGCATGTCCGTGTCGGGCGTGGTGCCGGCGTCGGAGCCCCAAGGGCAAGATCCCTCGCTTCGCTCGGGATGACACTCCTTGGGCATGGCGAGATCATACATTCAGTCCCGTCACCCGTCACCCGTCACCCGTCACCCGTCACCCGTCACCCGTCACCCGTCACCCTAGTCCCTAGTCCCCAGCCCCATTCCCCATTCCCCATTCCCCCACCTATCTTGCCCCCGGCGCCGGGGGCGGTCCCCGCCGCGCACCAAACCCCTAACTGCAAGTGGGACATGGCGATAAACGCGACCGACCTCCGACGGGGCATGGCCATCATGTTCCAGGGCGAGCCCTGCCGGGTGATTGAATTCCACCACCACACCCCGGGGAACCTCCGGGCCATGGTGCAGGCCAAGCTCAAGAAGCTCAAGACCGGCTCCACCATCGAGCACCGCTTCCGCGCCGCCGACACCGTGGACAAGGCCGAACTCGAGACCCACGACCTGGAGTACCTGTATTCCGGCGGTGGCAGCTACCACTTCATGAACACCGAGAACTTCGACCAGATCGAGCTGGACGACGAGACCCTCGGTGATGCCGCCCAGTGGATGGCAGAGGGGATGAAGTTCCGGGCCGAGTTCTTTGAGGGCCGCCCGATCGGCATCCAGCTCCCCAATACGCTGACGCTGGAAGTCGTGGATACCGCCCCGGTCATGAAGACCGCCACCAAGACCGCCTCGGCCAAGCCGGCCAAGCTCAGCAACGGCGCCACGGTGAACGTGCCCGAGTTCATCTCGGTGGGGGAACGGATCCGGGTGAACCCGCAGACCGGCGAGTATATGGATAGGGCCAAGGACTGAAGAGCTGGTGAGAGGTAAGAGGTGAGAAGTGAGAGGAGGTTGAGGGACTCCCCGTGGGCCTAGCCCCTCTCCTCTTACCTCTTACCTCTTACCTCTTACCTCTCACCCACCCCCCCCGTGCAACAACCCGCACCGATTGGCGTCTCCCCAGCGCTGGGTAGTACCTTCCGATCGACCCGGCCTGGCCACCATCCGGCCCGCCTCCTCACACGGGATTGTCCATGCGCCGCCTGTTGCCCCTCGCCCTGTTGCTGGCCGCTGCTTCGAGCCTGTCCGCCCAGTCCCACCCCAAGGTCACCCGACTCGATTTCATGGCCGGGTGCTGGGAAGGGGCCCTTGGCCGTGAGGACCTGGTCCAGGAGAACTGGACCAGCCCGACCGACAACATGATGCTGGCCACCACGCGCTACCTGAACAAGGACAAGCAGGCCACCGGCTGGGAGTTCACCCGGATCGTCCTCGACAGCATGGGGGTGGCATTCATTGCGGCCGGCAACGGGGAACCCGAGCATCGCTATGCGCTGACCACCATCAGCACCGAGTACGTGCTGTTCGAGAACCTTGCCAAGCCGTTCCCGCAGAAGATCAGCTACCGAATGGCCTCGGATGGGGCCCTGATCGCCCGGAATGAAGGCGAGGGCCAGCTCAGCGTGGAGGTGCGCTTCGAACGGGTCCGCTGCCCGGGGGACCGCCGCTAAGCCGTTGCCGGGTGTTAACATCCCCCGTTCGGGGGCGTCGCATCATTGATCTGCAGCAAACCCGGGTCCTCCTGCGTAGGGAGTAGGGGGCCGGGGTCGTCCCGTCGCCCGATCCGCACTCGCCAACCGCACCCGGAGCGCCCCGCGCTCCTCACCGGGGCTCTCCGTGGGATCTGTCATCGAAACGATCCTCACCTTCCTGTTCAAGTACCCGCTCCGCGTCTTCGAGCGCGGGGAGCTGGTCTGGTTGCCGGTCGTGCCGGTGGTCCTGATCGTCCTTGGTCTCGTGGCGGCCCTGGTGGTGGTGACCATTGCCACCCGGCGGCTCCGCCTTCCCAGCCCGCGCGCCCGCTGGACCCTCGGCGCCCTGCGGGGGCTCCTGCTGGCGCTCCTCCTGGCCTGCCTGCTGCG
Source organism: Gemmatimonadales bacterium (assembly GCA_048499805.1). Classification (GTDB taxonomy): domain Bacteria; phylum Gemmatimonadota; class Gemmatimonadetes; order Gemmatimonadales; family GWC2-71-9; genus JAWXBA01. The sequence continues at coordinate 173,681 of JASNZF010000003.1, forward strand.
CCCGGCGCTGATCGTGTCCAGCTCCGTTCCGCAGCGCAACGTGCTGGCCATCCTGCTCGACGACTCCCGCAGCATGCGGCTGGCCGACGTCAATGACGAGCGCCGTCTCGACGCCGCCCGCCGGGTCCTGGGCGACTCGGCGGCACTCGCGGAACAACTCGCCGAGCGGTTCGTGCTGCGGTACTACCGGTTCGCGGCCGATGCCGCCCCGGTGGCGGGCACCGGGGGTCTCGAGGCCGGCGGCACCCGGACCGACCTGGCGGCCGCGCTCGATGGCGCCCGGCAGGAACTCGCCGACCTGCCGGTGGCGGGGGTCGTGGTGGTGACCGACGGCGCCGACAACGCGGCCGGCGACCTCACCACCCCGATGCTGGCGCTCCAGGCCCGCCGGATTCCGGTCTATACCGTGGGAGTCGGCCAGGAACGGTTTGCCCGCGACCTCGGCATCGAGAGCCTCAACCTTCCCGCCACCGCGCTCGATGGCGCCGGCGTGGTGGCCGACCTGTCGCTCCGGATCCGTGGGGTGGGTGGGGAGACGACGACGGTGACGGTGGAGGCCGATGGCCGGGTGGTGGGTACCGAGTCGGTGATCCTGCCCAGCCGGGGCGAGACCGTCCAGGTGCCGCTCCGCATTCCCGCGCTGGCCGCGGGCCCCCACCGGATCACCGTCCGCGCCGCGGTGCTGCGCGACGAGATCGTGACCGAGAACAACGAGGTCCAGGGACTGCTCCGGGTGCGGCGTGGGCCCGAGAAGGTGCTCCTCCTCGAGGGGGAGCCTCGTCCCGACTTCGCCTTCACGCGGCGGGCCGTGAGCGGCGACAGCGCGGTCCAGCTGGTGGGACTGCTGCGTTCCGCCCCGGGGAAGTACCTCCGCCTCGGCGTCGATGACAGCCTCGAACTCGCGTCGGGCTTCCCCACCACGCGCGAGGAGCTGTTCCAGTACCGTGCCCTGATCCTCGGCAGCATCGAGGCGGCGTTCTTCACCGGCGACCAGCTCCGGATGATCGCCGACTTCGTGTCGCGTCGGGGCGGGGGGCTGCTGGCGCTCGGGGGGCGCGCCGCGCTCGCCGAGGGTGGCTTTGCCGGCACGCCGATGGCCGAGGTCCTGCCGGTGGACCTGATCTCGAGCGCCCCCCGCGGCCCCGGCGAGTACTTCACCCCGCTCAAGGCGCGCCTCAGCGCCGCAGGTCGGGTGCACCCGGTCACCCAGTTGGCGGCCACCCGTGAGGCGAGTGCCGCGCGCTGGGACTCGCTGCCGCCGCTCAGTTCCGTCAACCAGCTCGGCGAGCTCCGCCCCGGCGCCACCCTGCTCGCCACCGGGCTGCGCGAGTCGGGGGCCCCCGAGGTGCCGATCCTGGCGTTCCAGCGGTACGGTCGCGGCCGGGCGATGGTCTTCGGGGTGCAGGACACCTGGATCTGGCAGATGCACGCCTCGATTTCCGTGGAGGACCAGACCCACGAGGCCCTCTGGCAGCAGCTGGTCCGCTGGCTGCTGGATGAGGTGCCCAATCGGGTGGACGTCACCGCCGTGCCCGAGCGGGTCGGTCCCGGGGAGCCGGTGACGGTGCGGGCCCGGGTGGTGGACCCGACCTACAACGACGTCAACGACGCCCGGGTGACGGCCCGGGTGACCGCCCCCTCGGGGCAGGGCTTCGAGGTGCCGCTGGAGTGGACCCTGCGCGAGGACGGCAGCTACCAGGGACAGTTCGTCGCGGCGGAGGAGGGGATGTACCGGCTCGAGGCCGACGCCGTCGTCGGCGCCGATACCACGCGCGCGGTCGCGACCTCGCTCCTGTCCGACACCCAGGGCGCCGACGTGGAGCGCGCCGAACTCCGGACCCCGCTGCTGCGCCGGATCGCCCAGGAAACGGGAGGGCGCTACTACCCGCTGGCCGATGCCGCCCGCCTCGCCGATGACGTGAGCTACACCGAGAGCGGCATCACCGTGCGCGAATCGCGGGACCTGTGGGACATGCCGATCGTCTTCCTGGTCCTGATCGGGTTGCTGGGGGCCGAGTGGGCCGTCCGGCGCTGGTGGGGGCTGGCGTGAGCCGGCGGCTGCGGCTCCTCGCCGCGCTGGTGCTGGCCCCGATGCCGGTCGCGGCGCAGGGCGCGCCGGTGCACGTCCTGCTGATCACCGGTCTCGGTGGCGAGCCGGCCTACTCGCGCTCCTTCGTCGAGGCCGCCGGGGCGATCTACGATGCCGCCACCCGGTGGGGTGTTCCTGCGGCGAGCCGGATCTGGCTCGGCGAGGATCCCGCCCGCGCGCCCGGCAGGATCAGCGGTCGGGCCACCAAGGAGTCGGTGGCGGCGGCGTTCGGCACCCTCGCCCAGCGGGCCCAGCCCGGCGACGTCGTGCTGGTGGTGCTGATCGGGCATGGCAGCGGGGTGGCCCGGGAGTCGAAGGTGAACCTGAGCGGTCCGGATCCCGAGGCCTGGGAGTACGAACAGTGGCTGCGGCCGTTCCTGCGGTCCACGGTGGTCTTCGTCAACGCCTCCAGCGCCAGCGGGGACTTCCTGCCGATCCTGGCGGGACCAGGCCGGATCGTCATCACCAGCACCAAGAGTTCCACCGAGCGCAACGAGTCGGTGTTCTACACCCATTTCGCCAAGGGGCTGGCGGGTGGGGACGCCGATGCCGACAAGGACGGCCGGGTCTCCGTGCTGGAGGCGTACAGCTACGCCCGGGCCGAGGTGCGCCGGGCCTATGAGTCGGACAACCGCCTGCTGACCGAGCACGCCCAGCTCGACGACGACGGCGACGGCAAGGGCGCCGACGATCCCGCCGGTACGGCGACGGGCGATGGTGCCCTCTCCCGCCAGGTGGCGTTTGGCGGCGCGCCGGCCAGCACCAATCCCCGGGTCATCGCGCTGCTCGCCGAGCGGCGGGCGCTGGAGGCCGACGTGGCGGCCTTGCGGGCCCGGCGCGCCAGCACCGACAGCACCGCCTACGCCCGGGAACTCGAGCGGCTGCTGCTCCTGATCGCGGAGAAGACCGCCGCGATCCGGGCGATCGAGCCGGCGGGGCCGCCGCCATGAGCCGCGCCCTCTTCCCGTTGGCCCTGGTCCTGGCCTGCGCCGGCGCGGCCCAGCAGGATGCCAGCCCGCCGGCCCAGCGCGTGGCGCGCCTGGCGGAGGCGGGACGCCTGGACGAGGCGGAGCGCGTCGCGCGCGCGGGCCTGCCGGACCTCACGGTGCCGCTCGCCGAGGTGCTGCTGCTCCGTGGCAAGCTGGTCGAGGCGGAGTCGTTGCTGAGCGTGGCGGTCGACGAGAGCCGCCCGGGCCGGCGCACGGCGCAGGCCGCGCTCGCCGAGCTGTCCGCACGGCGCGGGAATCGCGCCGAGGCCCTGCGGCGGGCCGCAGTACTCGCCGATGCCTACCGGCTGGCTGGGAGCACTTGGCCGGTCGAGGACCAGGTCGCCGCCGGCCGCGCCTATGTGGTGCTTGGGCTGGCCGAGGCCCAGGCGCCACGGTTGGCGCTCGGTGCCTTCGACGCCGCGGCGGCCGCGGATCCGGCCAACATCGAGGCCCGGCTGCGCGCGGCCGATCTCCTGATCGACCGCTACAACGCACCGGACGCCAAGAGCTCGTATGAGGAGGTCCTGGCGATCGCGCCGGGCAACGCCCGCGCCCTCCTGGGCATGGCCCGGGTCCTGGCGTTCGAGAACAATCCCGGGGCCGCTGCCGCCGTGCGCCAGAGCGTGGAGGCCAACCCGGCGCTGGTCCCGGCCCTCCTGCTCCTGGCACGGCTCCACCTCGAGGCGGAATCGTACGACTCCGCCGCGGCCGTGGCAGGAAGGGCGCTGGCCGTGGACTCCACGGCGCTCGCCGCCTGGGGGGTCGTCGGTGCCGTCGCCTGGCTCGGCGGTGACTCGACCGCCTGGCGGCGGGCCCGGGCCGAGGCGTCGCGGGTTCATCCGGCCCCGGCAGACTTCTACTCCGAATTGGCGGAGGCGGCCGCGCGTCACCGCCGCTATGCCGCGGCCGTCACGATGGCCGAAGAGGCGGTCCGGCTCGATTCGCTGTCGGTGCGAGCCCTTGGCACCCTGGGCACCAATCTCCTGCGCACTGGGGCGATCGCCAACGGTCGCACCATGCTGGAGCGGGCCTTTGCACTCGACCCGTTCCACATCTGGAACAAGAACACCCTCGACCTGCTGGACAACCTGCAGACGTTTCGCACTGTCAGGACCGCCCGGTTCGAGTTCGTGGCGCCCGACGACGAGGTGGACCTGCTGGCGCTGTACCTGGGCCCGCTCCTGGAAGAGGCCTACGATTCCCTGGCGAGGCGCTATGACTACCGCCCGCCGACACCGATCCGGCTGGAGCTGTACCGGCATCATGCCGACTTCTCCGTCCGCACCGTCGGGTTGGCCGGACTCGGGGCCCTTGGGGTGAGCTTCGGGACGGTCCTGGCGATGGACGCCCCCTCGGCCCGGAATCCCGGCGACTTCAACTGGGGCTCCACCGCCTGGCACGAACTGGCCCACACCTTCACGCTGGGGCTGTCGGACCACCGAGTGCCGCGCTGGTACTCGGAGGGGCTGTCGGTGCTCGAGGAGCGCCGGGCCCGCCCGGGGTGGGGCGCCGACGTGTCGGTGGAGTTCCTGGCGAGCTTCAAGGCGAACCGGATCCGGAAGGTGAGCGAGATCAGCGAGGGGTTCGTCCGGCCGCGCCACCCCGCCGAGATCGGGTTCAGCTACTATCAGGCCTCGCTGGTGTGCGAGCTGATCGAGCAGGAATTCGGCGCCGAGGCGCTGGGTGCGCTGCTCCGGGCCTACCGCGATGGGCTCGACACGCCGGCGGCATTCCAGCGGGTGCTCAGGCTCTCGCCCGAGGAGTTCGATCGTCGCTTCGACCGGTACCTGCGGGAGCGGTTCCGGACTGCGCTGGCCGGGCTCGATTCCTGGGATGGCGAGGGGCCGGTCAGCGGGGGGTTCATTGCGGCCCTGGTCCGTGGACGCCAGCTGCTGGCCGACGGCGATGCCGCGGGCGCGCGCCGCGAGCTGGAACGCGCCCAGCAGCTGTTCCCGGAGTTCTCCGGGCAGGAGAGCCCCGCCTGGGACCTGGCGCGCCTTGCCGCGCAGCGCGGGGACACCGCCGGGGCGCTGGCCCACCTGGCCCGGATCACGGCGCACGACGAGACCGCCCTGGAGGCGAACATCCTCGAGGCGGACCTCCGCATGGGATCGAGGGATTCCACCGGTGCCGCGGCCGCCCTGCAGCGCCTGATCTGGATTGCGCCCTACCAGACCGACGCGCATGTGCAGCTCGCCGAGCTGGCGGGGGCGCGCGGCCGGCACGAGGCGGCGGTGCAGGAGCGCCGGGCCGTGCTGCTGCTCCAGCCCGCCGACCGGCTCGAGGCGCGGTACCAGCTGGCCCACGCGCTGATGCTCGCCGGCCGGACCGCGGAGGCGCGGCGCGAGGTGCTCGGCGTGCTGGAGCAGGCCCCGGGTTTCGAGAAGGCGCATGGGCTGCTGTTGCAGCTGCGATCCGAGCCACCGGAGGGGGGAGCGTGATGCGGTCACGACGGCGCACCTGGATCGGGGTGGTGGTGGCGCTGCTGGTGGGGGTGCCCCTGCTGGTGGAGAGCCAGGGGCGCGGCCGCGGCGAGGAGTTCAGCCCGAGCCAGCTGCCCAATGTGGACTACGACGGCCGGTTCACCTTCGTGCGGATCCGGTACGGCGGTGGTGGCGACGGGGGCTTCGGGTTCGGGCGGGGACGCGGCGGCTCGACCTGGAGTCACGACTACCCCCGGGCCGAGATCAACTTCACCAAGATCCTCGGCGAGCTCAGTACCGTGGCCACCCGTGAGGACGGCACCGTCGTGCTGACCCTCGATGATCCTGCCCTGTTCAATTTCCCGGTGGCCTACCTCACCGAGCCCGGCTACTGGGTCCCGTCCGGGGCCGAGATCGAGGGAATGCGGAACTACATCCTCAAGGGTGGATTCGTGATCCTGGACGACTTCGACGGCCGGGACTGGATCAACATGGAGGAGCAGATGCGCCGGGTGCTGCCCGAGGCCCGGCTCCAGCTGATCCCGAACGCCCACCCGGTGTTCGACTCGTTCTACCGGATCACCGACTTCACCGGGTATATCCACCCGTATTCGCAGCGGCAGAGCGAGTTCTGGGGGATTTTCGAGGACAACGATCCCACCAAGCGGCTGCTGGTGGCGATCTGCTACCAGGCCGACATCGCCGAGTACTGGGAGTTCTCGGACATGGGCTACTTCCCGATCGACCTGTCGAACGAGTCGTACAAGCTGGGCGTCAACTACATGGTGTATGCGCTGACCCGCTGACCGAAAGGACTTGGAGTGACCTCGACTTCTGCACCGACTGAACTGTCCGGGCTCGACGATGCCGCCCTGGCCGAACGCCTGCACTCGGCGGGGGGCCGCATCGCCACCGAACTGCGCAAGATCATCGTGGGCCAGGATGCCGTGGTGGAGCAGGCGCTGATCGGGCTCTTCGCCGGGGGCAACTGCCTGCTGGTCGGCGTGCCGGGCCTGGCCAAGACCCTCCTGATCCATTCGCTGGCCCGGGCCCTGGACCTGTCGTTCTCCCGGATCCAGTTCACCCCGGACCTGATGCCGTCCGACGTGACCGGCACCGACGTGATCCAGGACGATCCCGTCACCGGGCAGCGCAAGCTGGCGTTCATGGCCGGGCCGATCTTCGCCAATGTCGTGCTGGCGGACGAAATCAACCGGACCCCGCCCAAGACCCAGGCGGCGCTGCTCGAGGCGATGCAGGAGCGCCGGGTCACCGTGCAGGGGCGGACCTATCCGCTCGAACCGCCGTTCTTCGTGTTCGCGACCCAGAACCCGATCGAGCTGGAGGGCACCTATCCGCTGCCCGAGGCGCAGCTCGATCGTTTCATGTTCGAGGTCGTCCTCGACTACCTCCCCGAGGAGGACGAGGTCGAGGTGGTCCGCGCCACGACGACGGTGGCGCCGGCCGCGATCGTGCCGGTGGTGAGCAAGGAGGAGATCCTGGCCTTCCAGCAGGTGGTGCGCCGGGTGCCGGTGGCGGACGCGGTAGTGCGCTACGCCGTGGCACTGACCCGCTCCTCCCGGCCGATGGATGGTGCTCCCGACTACATCAACCAGTGGCTCTCGTACGGCGCCTCGGTGCGCGCCGCGCAGGCGCTGGTGCTGGGCGGCAAGGCGCGGGCCCTGCTGCAGGGCCGCAGCCATGTGACGTATGACGACATCCGCGCGCTGGCCCGGCCGGTGTTCCGTCACCGGCTGCTCCGGAACTTCCAGGCCCAGTCGGAGCGGGTCACCACCGACTCCCTGGTGGACCGCCTGATCGAGACCGTCCCGCGCCCCAAGTCGGGGCTCTGAGCCGATGACCGCTCCCGCCACCTTCCTCGACCCCCGGCTCCTGGCCGGTATCGGCGACCTCGCCCTGCTGGCGCGGACGGTGGTGGACGGTTTCCTGCACGGGCTCCACCGCTCCTCGCGGATGGGCCTCTCGGTGGACTTCGCCGAGCACCGTCCCTACCAGCCCGGCGATGACCTGCGCCGGATCGACTGGCGGGTCTACGGCCGGACCGATCGATACTACCTGAAGACCTACGAGGCCGACACCAACGCCGACGTGGTCTTCCTGCTCGACGCCTCCGCCTCGATGGACTTCGGCAGCGGGGCGGTCACCAAGTTCGACTACGGCAAGTTCCTGGTCGCCTCGCTGGCGTGGCTTTCGCAGCGCCAGGGCGATCGGGTCGGCCTGGTGCTGCTGGGCGACCAGATGCGCGATGTGGTTCCCCCGTCGGGCCGTCACCTGCAGTTGCTGCTGCACACGCTGGGACGCGCCAAGGCCCACGGCGAGGGAAACCTCTCGGCCACCCTCGAGCGGGTGACGCAGATGCGTAGTCGGGCCGGCATCGTCGTCCTGGTGTCGGACTGCTACGAGGATCCGGCGGCACTGCGCAAGGTCCTGGGGAGCCTACGGGCCCGGCGTCAGGACGTGATCCTGTTCCACATCCTCGACCCCGCCGAGCGCGAGTTGCCGCTCGACGCACCAAACACCTTCGAGGACGCCGAGACCGGCGCCCGGATTCCGTTGCGTCCGGAGCAGCTGCGCGAGAAGTACGCGGAACTGGTCACCGCGCACCGAGCGGCGTTGCAGCGGGGGGCAGCCCAGGGGAACCTGGACTACGTCGCGGTGGACACCGACCACCCGCTCGACGAGTCGCTGCGCCGGTACCTCGACTTCCGCCTGATGGGGAGCCACGCCCGCTGATGCCACTCGGCTTCCTCGTTCCCGCGTTCCTGGCCGGCCTGGCGGCCCTGGCGATTCCGGTGCTCTTCCACCTCCGGCAGCGCGATCGCGACCGGCCCTACCGGTTCCCGTCACTGATGTTCCTGCACCGGATCCCGATTCGCACCGCCCAGCACCGGCGGATCACCGACTGGCCGCTGCTGCTGCTGCGGGCGCTGGCCATCATCCTGCTGGTGCTCGCCTTCGCGCGGCCCCTGGTCGACCGGTCCGCCGCGGCGGCCGCGGCCCTCGAGGTGCGGACCGTGGTGCTGGCGCTCGACCAGTCGCTCAGCATGGGACACACCGCCGTCTGGCCGGCGGCGCTGGACTCGGCTCGCGCGCTGATCAATGACCTCGGCGGGGACGACCGGGTGGCGGTGGTGCTGTTCGACGACGAGGCCGCCGTAGCCCAGCCGTTGACCCTCGACCATGCCACCGCCCTGGCCGCCATCGAGACCGCGACCCCGACGCCGCGTGGCACCCGGTACGCCTCGGCACTTCGGGCCGGGCGCCAGCTGCTCCTGGCCGATGGCGCCTCGCGCGGCGAGATCGTGGTCATCACCGACCTCCAGCGCAGCGGGGTCACCGGCCTCTCGGGGCTCGAGCTGCCGGAGGGGATCGCGGTCCGCGCCATCGGGGTTGCTCCCGCGGACCGCGGCAACACCGCGATCACCGGCATCGACGTGCAGCGGGTGCAGGGAGAGGGGCGCGGCCGGATGACACTCGCCGCGCGGGTGATGACCCGCGGGCTGGAGGGGCCGCGCCGAGTGCGGCTGGACCTCACCGTGAACGGCCGCGCGAGTGGCACCCGCGAGGTCACCCTGGCGGCGGACGGGATGATTCCCGTCACCTTCGACCCGGTGCCGCTGCCGGCGGGCGCGGTCCGGGTCACGGTGACCGCGGAACCCGATGCCCTCCCCGGCGACGATGTCTTCCACGCGCTGGTGCCCGCGGAAGATGCCGAGCGGATCATCCTGGTCTCGCCCGGCGACGCGGCACTCGACGAGACCCTGTTCCTGGAGCGCGCGCTGGAGATCGGCCGCGACCCGGTGATGCAGGTGGAACGCCGCCTCGCGGGGATGCTGGGCTCGGGGGTGCTCGACGGGGCGGCGGTCGTCGTCCTCTATGATGTGGCGCCCCCGCCGGGGACCGCCGGCGCGGCCCTGGCGGAATGGGTCCGGGCCGGCGGTGGGCTGGTGGTCGCCGCCGGAGCCCGGCTCAGCCCCCGCTCGGTGGAGGCGGGGGGACTGCTGCCCGGCTCGCTCACGGGACCGGTCGACCGCCTCAACGACCGGGGCGGCGTCCTCGGCGACGTGAGCCTGGAGCACCCGATCTTCTCGCCGTTCCGCGGCAATGCCAGTGGCGCCCTGGGGAGCGCGAGGTTCCTGCGATACGGCCGGGTGGAGCCGACCAGTGACGCCGAGATCCTGGCCAAGTTCGACGACGGCCTCCCCGCGGTGCTGGAGCGCACCGATGGCGAGGGCCGCGTCCTCCTGGTGGCGGCGCCGCTGGACACCCGCTCGGGCGACTTTCCGCTCCAGGCGGCATACCTTCCCTTCCTGAGGCGGCTGGCGGTCCACGCCTCCGGGCGGGTGGTGGCCCCGCTCTGGCAATCGACGGGCGAGGCCTACGGATTCCTGGCGGGCCTGCGCGAGCCGGTGATCGAATCGCCGTCGGGCGAGTTGATCCGCCCCGCCACCGGCACCACGAGCGGCGCGGCAATCACCCTGCACGAGAATGGCTTCTACGCCACCTACGCGGGCCGCGTCCAGGGGGAGCCGGTCGCGCAGGTGGCGGTAAACGTGCCCACGCGGGAGTCGGACCTGACCCCGATGGACCCGCGTGAGCTGCTGCTCGGGGTGGGGCAGGAAACCACGGTGGGCCGTGCCGGCCCGCCGGCCACCCCGCAGGAAGTCGAAGGGCGCCAGCGACTCTGGCGCGCGCTGCTGCTCGTCGTGGTGGCGCTGTTGATCGTGGAATCGCTGCTCGCCAGCCGCGGCTGGCGGGGAATCGCGGGCCGCCTGGCGGTCACGCCGGAGAGGAGCACACCATGACCCCGATCGAGCTGATCCAGGCCGGACGAGACGAGGCGTTGCGCGACGCCGTGGGCGCCATCCGCCGTCACTGGCGACGGCGCGTGCTGCTCGAGGGTGCCGCGATCGTGGCGGGCACGGCGCTCGGCGCCGTCCTGATGGGTGCCCTCCTCAGCGCGATCCTCGGCCCCGGATCGGCGTCGGCCACCGTGGTCCGGGTGGTCGGGTACCTCCTGATCGGCGGCGCGGCCGCCCGGTTCCTGGTCATGCCAGCGCTGCGCCGGGCCGACGACGAGAAGATCGCCCTCTACGTCGAGGAGCAGGACCCGGGTCTCCGGCAGCTGCTCATCTCGGCGGTGCACGAGCTGGACCGGCCCGCCGCGGAGCGGTCATCGCCGGCGCTCGCGGCCCGGGTCATGGCCCAGGCGGTCGAGGCGGTGGCACGGCTCGAGCGGGGCGCCGTCCTCGAGCGGCCCCGGCTCCGGCGCGCGGCCGGGGGGCTCGCCGCGGTGGTGGCCACCGGAGCGCTGCTGGCCGCCTTCGGCCCCGGGGTGCTGCGCGACGTGGCCCGGGTGCTGTTCGTCCCCTGGACAGAGGCGGCGGCCGCTCCGGTGCTGGCAGTGTCGGTTGCGCCGGGCCATGTCAGCGTCCCCCGTGGCGCGGCGCTGGACGTGCGCGCCGACCTCCAGGGCTTCACCGCGCCCGCCGCGGAGCTGGTCTTCAAGGCCGACAGTGGCGAGACCGAGTGGATCCGGATCCCGATGCTGCGCGACTCGACCGGCGCGGGATACACCATCCGGCTCTTCGACCTGGTGCACGACACCGACTATTTCGTGGAGTCCGAGGGCGTCACCTCGCCCACCTTCCGGGTGACGGTGACCAACATGCCGGCGGTGAGCAAGGTGGCGCTCGACCTCCGGTTCCCGGCCCACACGGCGCTGCCCCCGGAGACGATCGAGGACGGTGGAGACGTCGCCGCCGTGGTGGGCACCACCGTGCAGGTGCGCGCCACCGTGACGATGCCGGTGATGGGCGGCGTGCTCAACTTCGGCGACGGGACCACCGTCCCGCTCGAGGTGCAGGAGGACGGCTCGGTGCGCGCCTCCTTCCGCGTCACCCGGGATGGGTCGTATCGCGTGGACCTGCAGGCACCCGATGGCGCCATCGTGCCCGGCACGGTGCACTACACCGTGGAGGCGCTGGTCGACCAGCCCCCGGTGATCCGGATCGACGAGCCGGGTCGCGACACCAAGGTCACCGCCCTCGAGGAGGTCCTGATCTCGGTCCGCTCCGCGGACGACTACGGTATCAGCGCCCTCGAGCTGCGGTACAGCGTCAACGGCGGCGAGGAGCGAAGCATCGCCCTGGCCCGGAACACCACCAGCGGCACCACCGACCTCCGCGCGGCGCACACGATCTTCCTCGAGGAGTTCAGCCTGGCCCCCGGCGACCTGGTCTCCTACCACGCCGTGGCGATCGATGGCGGCGGCAACCGCTCCACCAGCGACATCTACTTTCTCGAGGTCCGGCCGTTCAACCGGAACTATCGCCAGGCCGAGCAGGGCGGGGGGGGTGGCGGCGGAGGGGGCGGCGGCGGCGAATCCCCGGAGGGCCTCTCCGCCCGGCAGCGCGAGGTGGTTTCGGCCACCTTCAACTGGGTGCGCGACAGCGCCCGGACCAGTGAGCGCGAGAAGCGCGAGAACCTCACGACCCTGGCGATCGCGCAGGGCAAGATCAAGGAGGACGTGGCGACGCTCGCCCAGCGCATCGCCGAGCGCAACGTGGCGGCCAGCGACACGCTCTTTGCCCTGATCAAGGCGGAGCTCGACACCGCCGTCCGTGACATGCAGGAGGCCGAGGAGTCACTGGGGCTGGGCCGCGCGCCGGGGGCGATTCCCCCGGAGCAGCGCGCCCTCCAGCGGCTGCAGCGCGCCGAGGCGGCGTATCGTGACGTGCAGGTGCAGATGGGCCAGCAGGGTGGTGGGGGCGGGGGTGGGGGAGGCGGGGGAGGTGCCAGCGCCGAGGACCTGGCCGACCTGTTCGAGCTGGAAACCGACCGGATGCGCAACCAGTACGAGGCGGTCCAGCGCGAGGCCTCGAACCAGGCGCAGCAGGAGGTGGACGAGGCCCGCGAGCGGCTCCGCCAGCTGGCGGCACGCCAGCAGCAGGAGAACGAGCGGATGCAGCGGATGGCCGATGAGCTCCGCGACCGGCTCGGTCGCGAGGCCGGCAGTGGCGGCGGGGGCGGCGCCCAGCGCGACCTCGCCCAGCAGGCCGAGGAGGAGGCCCGTCGGCTGGAACGGCTGTCGCGCGAGCGGCAGTCGCCGGAGCTGGCCGACGCCGCCCGCCAGATGCAGCAGGCCGCCGATGCCATGCGCCGGGCGGCGAGCGGGAATTCCCAGCAGGGCCAGGCCGCCCTGGACCGGCTGCAGCGTGCCGCGCAGGGGATGGACAACGCGCGGAGCAGCGGCATCCAGCAGGAGATCCGCGACCTGGAGCAGCGGGCGCGGGAGCTGGCCCAGCGCCAGGACGAGATCCAGAGCGGGGTCGAGGGACTCCAGAACAGCAGCGGCACCGACCGCAATGAACGCCTGCGCCGCCTCGACGAGCGCAAGGACGCCCTGGCCGGGGCGGTTGACGGCCTCCAGTCCGATGCCGAACGCCTGGCGCGGGACGCCCGTCGGGAACAGCCGTCCGCCGCCAGCGGACTCGAGGGCGCCGCGAGCGAGATCCGGGACAGCCGGCTGCGCGACCGGATCACCTACTCCAAGGGTGTGGCGCGGAGCGGCTCGCCGGAGTACGTCCGCGAGTTCGAGAACCAGATCAGCGACTACCTCGACTCGGTGGCGGAACGGCTGGAGCGGGCCGCCGGGGCGGTGGGGGAGTCGGCGGAACGGCAGCAGGAGCGGTCACTGGAGCGGGCCCGCGACCTGGTGCGTGGACTCGAGTCCTTGCGTGAGCGGAGTGCCCAGCAAAGGGACAGCGGGGCGGCGGGGCAGCGGGGCAGTGGGGCAGCGGGGCAGCAGGGGCAGGAGGGGCAGCAGGGGCAGCAAGGCAGCGGGGCAGCGGGGCAGCAAGGGCAGCAGGGGCAGCAGGGGCAGCAAGGCAGCGGGGCAGCGGGGCAGCAAGGGCAGCAGGGGCAGCAAGGCAGCGGGGCAGCGGGGCAGCAGGGGCAGCAGGGCAGCGGGGCAGCGGGGCAGCAAGGGCAGCAAGGCCAGCAGGGACAGCAGGGACAACAGGGTCAAGGTCAGGGGCAGGGGCAACAAGGACAGCAGGGACAGCAGGGACAGGGTGGTGGTGGTGCCGGCAATCGTGACGGGGTCACCACCGGATCCGCAGCGCCGCGCACCAATGCCGGAGGCGACGCCCGGCAGCTGGCGGGCGAGTTCCGGCTCCGCCGGCAGGCCGCCGAGGAGCTGCGCGATGACCTGCGTCGCCAGGGGGTCGAGACGACGGAGCTGGATCGCCTGATCAGCGACCTGCGCAACCTCGAGCGCCCAACCGGCAACCCCGCCGGGCTCGACGAGCTGCAGGCGGCGCTGATCGATCGGATGAAGACCTTCGAGTTCACGCTCTGGCGGAAGTTCAATGGCGGGGCCACCGGAGGACCGGCGCTTGGCAGTTCCGGCCAGGTCCCGGCCGAGTACCGGGCGCTGGTGGAGGAGTACTACCGCAGCCTCGCGCGGCGGCCGGGGGCGAGGCCGTAGCAAGGGGAGAAGCGAGAAGGAAGAAGCGAGAAGGGGCGGCGTGCCGGATGCGGGTGCCGCCCTTTTTCGTGGTCCCCTTCCCCCTGGGGGCCATGTCACATGAGGTAAGGACGGGAATGCTGCTAGTCCAGCCGCTCCTCCATCCATGACGTGATGTCCCGAAACACCTCGGCCCGATTCTCCTCCAGGAAGAGATTGTGACAGGCGCCGGGGTATTCGTGGTGCGACCGGTCGGTGCTGCCGAGCCGTGCCAGGAGGGCGGCGCTCCCCTCGGGCCGGACGATGGTGTCCTCCCCGCCATGCAGCAGGAGCACTGGGACCCTCAGCCGGTGTGCGGCGGCACCGGTCTCGGCCATGGCCGCGAGGGCCGCAGCGGCGAGGCGCGGGGTGGTGCGCACCTGGAACAGCGGGTCCGCGGTGTATTCGCGAACTGCCTCGGCGTCCCGGGAAATCCGCGTCAGGTCCAACCCGGGATTGATCAACATCCTGGGGAGGATCCGCGCCAGGAGGGGAATCGCCACCCTGACAGGCAAGGGCACCCCGGAGGCATCCACCGCCGGCGCCGCGGCCACGACCCCGCGGACCGCGCCGGGATGGTGCAGGGTGTAGTTCAGCGCCATCAGGCCGCCCAGGCTCAGCCCCACCATGAAGAGCGGAACCTCGGGGGCCTGGCGTTCCACCAGCTGCAGGAAGACATGGAGGTCCCCGCGGAGGGTGTCCCATCCCTCGGCATACATCCGGGCGCCCGCGGAGGCGCCATGACCGCGCCAATCGAATGAGCAGGCAAGGAATCCCCGCTCGACCAGCGCCGCCGTCAGGTACTGGTAGGGCAGGCCGCGGCAGTGGTCTCCCAGCCCATGCAGCACGATGACACGGGCGCGGGGTGGAGCAATGGAGGGCGCGGTGACGAGGCATGAGAGCCGCAGCCCATCCGCCGAGCGAAACGATTCCGGAAACATGACGGGTGGGGGCCTCGCGGCTGGATGGTGGAGCGCTCGACGCCACGAGATTACCGGGCGAACGCCCACGGCGCCAGTCACCGCCCCCGCAGAAACGGCAGGGGGACCGACCCTCAGGCCGATCCCCCCACCTGCCCCTTCCTTCTCCCTTCTCCCCTCTCCCTTCCTCTTACCTCTTACCTCTTACCTCTTACCTCTTGCCACTCTAGTACCGATAATGCTCCGGCTTGTACGGCCCCGCCACCGGCACCCCGATATAGCTCGCCTGCTCGGCCGAGAGCTCCGTCAGGTTGACGCCGAGCTTGTCCAGGTGGAGCCGCGCCACCTTCTCGTCCAGGTGCTTGGGCAGGGTGTAGACCTTCTTCTCGTAGGCGTCGGCCCGCTGGTGGAGCTCCATCTGGGCGATCACCTGGTTGCTGAAGCTCGCCGACATCACGAAGCTCGGGTGGCCGGTGGCGCAGCCCAGGTTGAGCAGCCGGCCCTCGGCCAGGATCAGGACGCTGTGGCCGTCGGGGAAGACCCACTCATCGTACTGCGGCTTGATGTTGATCCGCTGGATCCCCTTCCAGGTCTTGATCCCGGCCATGTCGATCTCGTTGTCGAAATGGCCGATGTTGCCGACGATCGCCTTGTCCTTCATCCGCGCCATGTGCTGGGCGGTGATGATCCCCTTGTTGCCGGTGGCGGTGATGAAGATGTCCGCCGTCTCCACTACGCTCTCGAGGGTGGTGACCTGGTACCCCTCCATCGCTGCCTGCAGGGCGCAGATCGGGTCGATCTCGGTGACGATGACCCGGGCGCCCTGGGCGCGCAGCGACTGCGCGCACCCCTTGCCCACATCGCCATAGCCGCAGACCACCGCCACCTTGCCGGCCAGCATCACGTCGCTGGCGCGGAGGATCCCATCCGTGAGCGAGTGCCGGCAGCCGTAGAGGTTGTCGAACTTCGACTTGGTGACCGAATCGTTGACGTTGATCGCCGGGAAGAGCAGGGTGCCGGCCTGCATCATCTCGTACAGGCGATGCACGCCGGTGGTGGTCTCCTCGGAGACGCCGCGAATGCCCGCGGCCACCCGGGTCCACAGCTGGCCGTCGCGGGCCAGCGTGGCGCGCAGGGTGTCGAGGATGATCCCGTACTCCTCGCTGTCGGTGACCGGGTTGAACGCCGGCACCGTCTTGGCCGCCTCGAACTCGACGCCCTTGTGGATCAGCAGGGTGGCGTCGCCGCCGTCATCGAGCAGCAGGTTCGGGCCGCTGCCGTCGGGCCAGAGCAACGCCTGCTCGGTGCACCACCAGTACTCCTCGAGGGTTTCGCCCTTCCAGGCAAAGACCGGCACGCCTGCCGGGGCGTCAACGGTGCCCTCGGGGCCCACCGCCACGGCGGACGCGGCGTGGTCCTGGGTCGAGAAGATGTTGCAGCTCACCCAGCGCACGTCGGCGCCCAGGTGGGTCAGCGTCTCGATCAGCACGGCGGTCTGCACCGTCATGTGGAGCGAGCCCATGATCTTGGCGCCGGCCAGCGGCTGCTGCCCGCCGAACTCCTCGCGAAGCGCCATCAGGCCCGGCATCTCGTGCTCGGCGAGTCGGATCTCCTTGCGGCCAAACTCGGCCAGGGAAAGATCCCGGACCTTGAACGGCTCACGGCCGGCGGCCTGCGCCTGGGCAAAGGGGTGCTGCAGTGTGGTGCTGGTCGTCACGTCAGGGTCCTCTCTCAGGGTGAGTGCTCACGGGCATTCCGGAGGAATGCCCTTACGTACAGTCTCCTTGTGCCAGCGCGATGCAGCGCACATCTTCGGCCCCGCTGCCCCGCTGCCCCGCTGCCCCGCTGCCCCGCTGCCCCCTACCGCCCCACCGCCACGAAAAGCGCCGGCCCCTTGGCCCGGGGATCCTCCGGGAGCGGGTGATACCTGACGCTCTCCGCCTTGCTGCCCGCCTCCAGGAGCATCCGCCGGATCTCGCGCTCCGAGAAGCCCAGCCAGAGGTGGCCCATCTCGTCCCGGAACTCCTCCCGCTGGTGGGGGACCATGTCCACGATCACCAGCGGAGCACCGGGACGCAGCACCCGCCGCGCCTCGGTCAGCACCTGCACCGGCTGGGCGACATGGTGCAGCACCAGGGAGAGCACCGCGGCGTCCAGCTCGGCGTCCTCCACCGGCAGGGACTCGAGCTCGCCCTGCCGAAACTCCACCTGCCCGTTGCCGTCCAGCCGCTGCGCGGCCGCCTCGAGCATCTCCGGCTCGGCGTCCACGGCGATGACCCGGCGGACGAACGGGGCCAGCGCCGAGCTCACTTCCCCGGTGCCGCACCCCAGGTCGCCCACGGTCCAAGCGGGATCCAGGAACGCCGCCAAGGCCGGCGCCGCCGCACGTGGCCCGTACAACTCCTCACGCAGGCGATCCCACCGGGTGGCTGCGGCCGAAAAGAACTCCCGCGATCGGGTCCGTCGCTCCCGGAGCACCGTGGTGGTCCGGCGGGCGTCCTGCTGTGAGGTCGCGGACGCCGCCAGCGGGTCCCGCACCGTGGCCCACATCGCCCGGGCGTGCGGGTCGAGCCCCGCCTCGTCGAGCCGGTACCAGCGGCTGGTGCCTTCGGCCCGCGATTCCACCCACCCCAGGTCGGCCAGGATGCGCAGGTGCCGGCTCACGGTGGACTGGGGAAGTTGCGTGATGGCAACGAGTTCCGTGACCGTCAGCTCATGCCCATCGAGGATCGCCAACAGCCGAGCCCGGACCGGGTCGGTCAGGGCGGAGAGCTGGCTGAGGATGGTCGGAGCAGCGGTCATAACATCCTTTCATCCGGATATATACATATTGCTATTGGGCCTGTCAATGGTGGCCATCAACGATGCCGGGTGAATTATCATCCACCCATCATGCCGACCATCCGCACCCCGGCGCTCCGCCGCCCCACTCTCGCCGTCGCCGCCCTGCTCCTCGCAGCCTGCGCCCAAGGCGGTGGCGGTCCCGCCGCCTTCAGCGCACGGGACAGTGCCGGGATTCGGCTCACGATGGCCCCGACCCCCGAGACGTCGGACTCCACCCCCTGGTCGCTGGCCTTCACGGTCGGGGCCGCGGGGGATTCGCCCGAGTATCCGTTCGACGCCGTCGCGGGGATCGTGCTCCGGAATGACGGCTCGCTGGTGGTGGCCGACGGCGGGTCGCGTCAACTGCTCTTCTTCGATGCAACTGGGCAGTTCGTCCGGGCGGTCGGCCGGTCGGGCCGGGGCCCGGGCGAGTTTGCCGGCGAGATCGAACTGCTGCCGTACCGCCGGGATTCGCTCCTGGTGTGGGAGTTTGGCCGCAGGCAGCTCACGGTTCTTGACCGCGATGGGCAGGTGGGCCGGATCGCCGCCATCACCGTCGCCGAGCCGAACCCCTTCGTGATCGGCGCCTGGCCCGATGGCTCCCTCCTGGTGGGGAGCCGTCACCTAAGGCTGTCGCCCGGGGCGAACGCCGATTCCGTCACACTCCAGCGCCTGACGCCGGATGTGCGCCCCTTCCCGGTTCAGGGCTGGTTCCGCACCGGTGTGGTCCACTTCCAGATGACGGGGAGCGGGCCGGTCGTGGACAATCATCCCTTCATGCCGGCAGCATCGGTTGCGGTGGGGGAGGGTGGCTTCGTGGTGGCCTCGGGAGAGGTGGCGATGGTGCAGGCCATCGATCCGGCGGGCCGCCTGACGGCGCGGCACTGGTGGGGACACGAGATGGGCCCGCTGGAGCCAGGGGAGGTGGCGGCCTGGAAACAGCGCGACCTGGGGAACCAGGCGAACGAGGCCACCCGCGCGGTGCGCGAGGCGTGGCTGGCCGACCTCGAACTCCCGGAGCGCGCCCCGGCCACCTCGGGGGTGCGCCTCGCGACCGACGGCGCCCGTTGGGTCCAGCGATTCGCGCTGGCGGCCAGTCCGTCCCGCTACGACCGGCTCGCGCCCGATGGGCGGTGGCTCGAGACCGTTGTCATTCCCGCAGAGTTTGTGCTCTGGGCGGCGACCTCGGACCTGGCGGTCGGGGTCCGCCGGGATACCGAGGGGGTGGAGCGGGTGGCCGTCTTCCGCCGGCCCGCATCGTGATCGCCCTCCGGTCGGCCTGACCACCCCTTCCAACGCTTTCGCCGGGGGCAGGATCTGATCCTGGCAGGGGGGACGTTCGTTCGCTCCCCTTGTCATGTGAGGGGAGCGGCGCGACCGCTCCCCTCACCAGCTGATCGGAGTCCCGATGACCCGTCCCGCGCTCGGCCTGCTTCAGGGCACCGTCGATGTGCTGATCCTCAAGACCCTCTCCTGGAAGCCCATGCACGGCTTTGCGCTCTCCCAGTGGATTCATGCGCGGACGGACGGGGTGCTGGTGCTGGAGGACGCGGCGCTCTATCAGGGGCTGCATCGCCTGGAACGGCAGGGCCTGCTGCGGTCGGAGTGGGGCCTGTCCGAGAACAACCGCCGCGCGCGCTACTACCGCCTGACGCCTGAGGGCGAGCGGCGCCGGCGGGAGGAAACCGCCACCTGGCGCGCCTATGCGGGCGCCGTCTTCAAGGTGCTCGATGCCCGGAGCGCAGCGACATGAGCTTCCAGTTTCCCTGGCACAGTGCCCGCCAGATTGCCCGTGAGGTCGATGAGGAACTGACCTTCCACCTGGAGGCGCGGGTGGCCCAGCTGGTGGCGGGCGGCCTGTCCGGGGCCGAGGCGCGAGGCCAGGCCGAACGGGAATTCGGCGACCTCGACACGACGCGCCGCTACTGCAGCGAGGCCGACCTGGCTCGCGAGCGCGGGCGCCGGCGCCGGGACTACCTGGGGGACCTGGCCCAGGACATCCACTACGCCCTGCGCTCGCTCCGGCGCCGCCCCGGGGTCACCGCGGTGGTGATCGGCTCGCTGGCGCTGGCCGTGGGGATGAACAGCGCGGTGTTCAGCGTGGCCAACGCCGTCCTCTTCCGGGCCCTCCCCTATCCGCGTCCGGCCGAGCTGGTGCAGGTCTATGAACGCAACGAGGACTCGCCGCGGATGAGTTTCGCCGGGCCGAACTTCCTCGACCTGGCGGCCCGCACGCGGACCCTCAGCGCGGTGGGCGCCTATGTCTCCGGGCCGCAGCAGGTCGCCGTGCGGGGTCAGGCCACCGTGGCGACGGCGACCTTCGTGTCACCCGATTTCCTCCGGGTGCTGGCGGTGCCGCCCAGCCTGGGCCGCGGCTTCCAGCCGGCGGACACCGAGGACGGCGCCCCCAGCGTGACCGTGGTGAGCCACGGGTTCTGGCTGCGGGCGATGGGTGGGGATCCCTCGCAGGTGGGGCAGTCGCTGACGGTCGATGGGGAGCCGATGGTGGTCATCGGCGTGATGCCGCCCGGGTTCGGGTTTCCCCGTACGACGGAGCTCTGGGTTCCCCGGCCGCTCTCCGTCCTGAACGGCTCGAGCCGAACCTCCCACAACTACCGGGTCGTGGCCCGCATGGCCCCCGAGGCGACCCTCGAGACCGTCAGCGCCGAGTTGCGTGCGGTGGGGGGCGCGGTCGCCATCGCGGCGCCCGAGGAGTTGACGCCCGGGTTCCACTTCGTGGCGATGCCGCTCGCGGGGGAACTGACCCGGGGAAGCCGTGAGAGCGTGGTGATCCTGCTGGTGATCGTGTCGGTGGTGCTGCTGATCGGCTGCGCCAACCTGGCGTTCGTGCTCCTGGCGCAGGCCGCGGCGCGCAGCCGGGAAATGGCCATCCGGCAGGCGGTGGGGGGGGGCACGGGCCGGCTGGCGCGGCAACTCCTCACGGAGAGCGCCACGCTCGGGCTGCTCGGTGGGATGGGTGGGTTGCTGTTGACGACGGCCTCCCTGGGCCTCCTGAATCGCATCGTGCCGGCCGAGGTGCTGCACTCCGGCGCGATCACCCTGGACCTGCGGGTGGCCGGCTACGCCCTCGGGCTCGGGGTGGTGGCGGGCGTGGCCTTCGGGTTGGCGCCGGTGTGGCGCGCCATGCGCCTCTCCCCCGGCCAGGCCATGCAGGGCGATGGCGCCGGACCGGGCGCGGGGTCGCGGCGCCGTCCGCTGGGCGGCACGCTGCTGGTCTTCCAGTTCGGGCTTTCGTTTGCCGCCCTGGTCATCGCGGCGATCATGACCCGCAGCCTGATCCGGCTCCAGGGGGTCGAGGGGGGCTTTGCCAGCGAGGGACGGGTGGCCGGGCAGCTGTTGATTCCGGTCCGGGAGGGCACCCGGTATCCCGACTACCGCGCCGCGATGGCGTTCCTGGATCGGTTCGCCGAGCGCCTGGGACAGGGGCCGGGCGTGCTGGCCGTGGCATTCGACCGGACGCCGCCGCTGGCTGGCACCGGATTCAATCAGCGGATCCAGACCGAGGCGGGTTTCGTGCTCGGGAGCGACTGGCCGGATGCCCGGACCGTCTCGCCGGCCTACTTCCGGACCCTGGGGGTTCCGGTCCTCGAGGGGCGGGAGTTCGCGCGAGGGGATTCGGTGGGCGCGCCGCGGGTGGCGATCATCAACCGGCCGCTGGCCGAGCGGCTCTGGCCCGGCGAGTCCGCAGTGGGACGGGTGTTCAAGCGCTGGGACAACGATCCCTGGATCACCATCGTGGGCGTGGTCGGCGAGGTCCGGACCCGGCTCGATCGCGAGCCGCCGCTCGCCATCTACCTCCCGATGTACCAGGATCCGTTCCGGACCTCCGCGATGAGCGTGATCGTGGAGGGCCAGGGGGATCCCCGCGGCACCGCCCGGCAAGTGGCGGAGGCGCTCCGCGCCGAGGACCCGGAGTTGGCGCTGCGCGACCTGCGGACCCTGGACGAGATCCGCCTCGAGTCGATTGCCCTGCCGCGATTCCGCACCCTGCTGGTGATGGTCTTCGGCGGGCTGGCCCTCCTCCTCGTCATCCTGGGTGTCTACGGCGTGATGGCCTATGCGGCCTCGTTGCGCAAACAGGAGCTGGCGATTCGCGCGGCACTCGGCGCCCAACACCGCCACCTGACCGCCCTCTTCCTGGGGCAGGGGCTCCGGGTGGCGGCGCTGGGCCTGGTGCTCGGGGTGGTGCTTGCCCTCGGCCTCAGCCGACTGCTGCGCACCCTGGTGTTCGGCGTGGAGGCGCTCGATCCGCTGGTGATGACCGCGATCGTGCCGGTGATGGTGGGGTCGGTGCTGCTGGCCTGCCTGGTGCCGGCGCGGCGTGCGGCCCGGACCGATCCGGCGGGAGCCATGCGGGGAGAGGCGGGCCGGTAGGCAGCCTCGTCTGAAACCCCCTTCGATCCGGGGTCGTCGGGCAGGAAGGGGGATCACCCTCTCCAGCGTCCGACGTCACCCCATTCCTGAAGGGTCCCATGCGGCTCGCACGGTATTGCACCGGCTTCCTCCTGCTCCTGACGACCACCACCGCCTGCCTCTCCGTGACCGACCCCGGTGGGGACCACACCCCGACCGGGACCTTCAAGGTCCTGCTGATCGGCAACAGCCTCACCTACCAGAACCACCTGCCCGCCCTGCTCGAATCGCTGGCCGATTCCGCGGGGGTGGAGGACCTCTACGTGCAGATGGTGGCCTTCCCGAACTTTGCGCTGGAGGACCACTACAGCCAGGGCGACGCCGTGCGGGAGATTCGCAAGGGGGGGTGGAGGTACGTCGTGATGCAGCAGGGGCCATCGGCCCTCCTCGCCAGCCGGGAACACCTGGTGCACTGGGCCGGCGTTCTTGCGACGGAAATCCGCGCCGTCAACGCCATCCCAGCGTTCTACGCGGTCTGGCCGTCGTCCGACCGGTACTTCGATTTCCCCGGGGTACAGGCCTCCTATGATGCGGCGGCGGTGGCCACCAATGGGGCCCTGATCCCCGCAGGGGAGGCGTGGCAGGCGGCCTGGCGGATCGATGCGACCCTTCCGCTGTACGATGTGGATGGATTCCACCCCTCGGCCCAGGGCACCTACCTGGCCGCGCTCGTCATGCTCCAGCGCTTCTATCCCACCCTCTCGCCCGTGGGGCTGCCTTCCCGGGTGGCGCTGGGCAACACCAAGGCGCTCTACCTGGTCTCCGATGAGGCGGCGCCCAAGCTGCAGGCCGCCGCCCGGGAGGCGCACCTGGCGCACGGGCGAGCGGGAACTCCCTGAGGCTCCCCTGCCGGGGAGGCTCGGTGCAACGCTTTCGGGACGGGCCGTATCCAAGGTGGTGATCGCCGCACCCTGACCCGAAGCAGGAGCCCCCACCATGCCGTACCTGTCCCGCCTGATCCTTCCCGCCGCGTTCGGCCTGGCGTACGCCGTGGCGGGTGCCCCGGCCGGCCACAGCCAGGAGCGCGCCGGCTGGCTCGAGCGCTGCGAGGAGCGCAGCAGTCGCAACCAGGTGACCGTCTGCGCGGAGAAGGAAATGACCCTTCCCGCCGTGCGCGGCCGGCTGGTGGTGAACGCCCGGCCCAACGGGGGCATCACCGTCACCGGCGGAAGCCGGAGTGACATCCGGATGGTGGCGCGGATCCAGGCCCACGCCCGCCGCGAGGCGGACGCCCGGGCGATTCTCGACGAGGTCGAGATCCGCACTGACGGCGAGATCCGGGCGACCGGGCCCCGCGCGCGCGACAATGAAGGGTGGTCGGTGAGCTTCGTCCTCGAGGTTCCCCGCAACAGCGACCTCGGCCTGGCCTCGACCAATGGCGGGATCTCGGTCGCCGGGGTCGCGGGCGACCTGGAGCTGACCACGACCAACGGGGGGCTCACGCTGGCCGCGGTCGCGGGATCGGTGCGCGGGCGCACCACGAACGGCGGGGTCACCGTGGACCTCGAGGGCAGCAGCTGGCAGGGGAGTGGACTCGACCTGGAAACGACCAACGACGGCGTTCGGCTGCGGGTGCCGGAGTCCTACAATGCCCGGCTCGAGGCCAGCACCGTCCACGGTGGCATGCAATTCGACTTTCCCGTCACCGTGCAGGGCCGGATGCGGCGGCAGCTGACCACGGACCTCGGCAGCGGCGGCGCGCCGATCCGGGTGGCGACCACGAACGGTGGGGTGACGGTGCAGCGGAAGTGAGAAGGGAGAAGAGAGAAGGGAGAAGGGAGAAGGGAGAAGAGAGGGCGGGAAGTGATTGGCTGGCGGGTCGTGTGGGTTCCCGGGAGTGGGGTCGGCTTCGGCCGACCCCATTTGCGTGGGGGGTGGCTAGATTGCGCCCGGACCCATTCCAAGGATTGGCATGGCGCACGGACCGATGGTCCCGCTGACGACCTGGCGCGAGTATCCGGAACCGGAGATGGTGGAACGCGCGACCAGTTTTCGCGAGGAGCTGGCACGGCGACGCACCGTCCGGATGTTCAGCGATCGCCCCGTTCCCCGCGACGTGATTGAGCAGTGCCTGCTGGCCGCCGGCTCGGCGCCCAGCGGCGCCAACCTGCAGCCCTGGCACTTCGTCGTGGTGAGCGACCCGTCGGTCAAGCGCCGGATCCGGGAGGCCGCCGAGATCGAGGAGCGCGAGTTCTACGCCCACCGCGCGCCGCCGGAGTGGCTGGCGGCCCTGGCGCCACTCGGGACCGACGAGGACAAGCCCTACCTGGAGACGGCGCCGTACCTGATTGCCATCTTCGGCGAACGCCACGGAGTGGCCGCCGATGGCAGCAAGGTGACCCACTACTACGTGGCGGAGTCGGTGGGGATCGCGACGGGGTTCCTGATCGCGGCGCTGCACCATGCGGGGCTGGCAACCCTGACCCACACGCCCAGCCCGATGGGGTTCCTGAACGAGGTCCTGGCGCGGCCGAGCCGGGAGCGGCCCTTCCTGCTGCTGGTCGTCGGCTATCCCGCCGAAGGGGCGGTGGTACCGGACATCACCCGGAAGCCGCTCGCGGCGATCGCGACCTTCCGCTGATCAGTCGGGGGTGCGGCGGGTGGCGCGCCACCACCCCCGGGTCTCCTTGCCCATCTCGGCGTGCAGGGAGACAAAGGTCCCCTCGAACTGGTTGGCCGACTCGAGTCGCCCCGTGAAGGTGGTGGTGAGGAGGCAGCCACATTCGGGGTCGCGATAGGGAGCCAGCCGGCCCTCGACCCTCCCTCCCTCGGCCCACACGAACGCGATCTTGAGCGGCTGGGGCGCCTGTCCCAGGGGCTGGCCGGGCGCATTGGGGTCCCCGGTGCGGCTCCCCGGCGGATTCTCCCACTCGCGCGGGATCATGAGTACATCCCCATAGGCGGTGTCCGCCCCGGCGGCCAGCGTGAACATGATGCTGCCGTGGCGGCCCGACTCCCGGCCACCATACTCCCCGTCCCACTGTCCCGCGAGCAGCATCAGGTCGCCCGCCACCGGCACCGGCGGCTGCACGCCCTGACAGCCCGCGGCCGTCAGGATGCCTGCCACCATCCATGCCACCCCTCGCGTGGTCCACTGCATGTGACCCTCCAGTCAGCTTGACTGGGGAAAGGTGCCTTCACGGGGGTGAAGCGATCGTGAAGCGAACTTGAGGAAGGAGCCAGCGATGGTCGGCGCTAGGCGCCGGAGAGTTCGGTTCGGATGGTGGCCTCCCGGAGCAACCGGCGCAGTTCCGGCAGGTCGGCCAGCAGGCGTATGCCCAGCCGTTCGGCCCCGGCCCGGTACGATTCCGCGCCGCTGCCGCCGAGGACGATGTCGACCCCGGGGTCGATCGCTCCCCGCAACTGTCGCAGCTGGGCATGCACACCGGGGTCATCGAGCGGATAGACCACGCTCAGCGCGATCAGCCGCGGCTCGGTCTGCTCGGCGGTCGCGGCGATGTCCTCTGCGGGGAGATCGGGGCCCAGGTAGATCACCCGCCACCCTTCCAGCGCGGCCGTGGCCGCCACCAGAAGGGCCCCCAGCTCATGGATCTGGCCAGCGGGGGTGGTCACGACGATCCCGGGGGCGGTGCGGGGTGCGGCGGCCTCGCCAATGATGGCCCCGAGGATGCGGCGGGCCGCGACCGAGGTCAGGTGCTCGTGGGAGGGCCGCAACTGACCCTGGTGCCAGCGGGCCCCGACGATGGTGAGCAGCGGGGCAACCACCTGCTCCATCAGGACGGTGGCGGGGAGCGAGAGCAGCGCCTGGCACAAGGTGTCGTCGAGGGCCCGGGCATCGAGCTGTTCCGCCGCGGCCAGGGCCCGGTGCAGGTAGGGCTCGGGGGCGGGAGTCGTGTCGACCCCCGCGAGGGACACCTCCGGTGCCTGGGCCGCGAGGTCCTTGCTGACCAGGGAGGCGAGCGCATCGAGGTCGAGGCTGGCGATCTGGCCGATGTTCCGCCCCAGCTCCGTCGCCTTGCGGAGGAGGGTGAGCCGCTCGATGTCGGTGTCGGAGTAGAGCCGCTGGCCCCCGTCGGAACGTGCGGGCTCCACCACCTGGTAGCGGCGCTCCCAGACGCGAACGACGTCGGGGGAGAGCCCGGTGCGACGGGTGACGACCCGCATGGGGTGGATGGGCAAATCGTTCTGGAGTTGGGGCATGGGGTGACAATCTCCGGTCGTGTCGAGGTTCTGTCAAGGTAAAGCCACAACCATCTCTTGACAAGATCTGGACATCGTTGTATGTTGTCTGGACGATAGTTGGACGGACCAATTTCCTGGTCAAGACGCAAACCCCAATCCCGAGGTCATTACCATGCTGGTTCGCACCCTTGCTCGTGTTGCCGCCGCCGCCGCCCTGGTTGCCCTGGTTGCCACCCCGGCCAGCGCCCAGTCCACCATGGCGCCCCAGAAGGACATCGTCGAGACGGCCATCGCCGCCGGTTCCTTCAACACCCTGGCCGCCGCGCTGCAGGCTGCCGACCTCGTGTCGGTCCTGAAGGGCGACGGGCCGTTCACCGTCTTCGCCCCGACCGACGCCGCCTTCGCAAAGCTCCCGGCCGGCACGGTGGAAGCGCTGCTCAAGGACAAGGCGAAGCTCACCGCCATCCTGACCTACCATGTCGTGGCAGGCAACGTGAAGGCGGCTGACGTGGTCAAGCTGTCGAGCGCCAAGACCGTCCAGGGCCAGGAGGTCAAGATCCATGTCATGGGTGGCAAGGTGATGATCAACGATGCGACTGTCACCACCGCCGATGTCGCTGCCCGCAATGGCACGATCCACGTGATCGACACGGTGATCCTGCCGAAGATGTAAGAAGCGAGGTGCGAGAAGTGAGAAGTGAGAAGTGAGAAGTGAGAGGTAAGAGGTAAGAGGTAAGAGGTAAGAGGTAAGAGGTAAGAGGAAACTGAAGGGTTTCGCCAACTGCGGGAAGGCGGGAGTGGAGGGGCACGCAACGTGTGTGCCTGCTCCACTCCCGTCGTTTCGTGCAGCCCCCTCCCTCATGGCTCGGTCTCCGGGGCTCCCCTTGCTTCGTCGGCGGGGGCCGTTGTCCAGCGAGAAGGGAGAAGGGAGAAGCAGGGAAAGAGAGGACCGGGTGGTGACACGTGGGATGGGGGAGCGATCGGATTGCGGGAGGCGGGTACGACAGCGGGGTGGCTCCCGATTGGGGTGCCACCCCGCCATGCCTCGTGGCCAGGCGGTTGGGGCGCCTAGCGCGCTGCCCGGGCCGTGCGCCGGCGCCGGAGCCATCCTGCCCCCAGCACTCCCGCCAGCCCGGATCCCAGCAGGAACAGCGTGGCGGGTTCGGGTACGGTGGTCTCGGGGGGGAGCTCGAAGTTGTCGTGCACCGTCAGGCCCGCCTCTCCGGCGAACCCCAGCTGCACGTGGTCGGCATAGCCCCGGAAGGTGTCGGGCCAATTGCTGCCGGTTCCGACCATGATCCCCCAGACGACCGCGGTGGGGCTGTAACAGGCCGACCAGCCCGAGACACTCGCCAACGTCAAGGCATCGCGTCCCGCAAAGGCCTCATCGACGCACCCACCGTTGGTGTACAGCAGCTGGTCGGAGGGGTCGGCCAGGTGACGCCAGAAGATCTGGTCGACCAGGTTCTCCTCGAACCACTGTCCATAGGCGAAGGTCTCGCCCGGGGGGCGCGTGTTCTGGTTGTACCAGTACTCCCACACCAGGTGGGAATAGACTACCTCGGAGTCGATCATGTCCCGCACCAGCAACCGGAGCACCGGGGACTGGACATGGAAGGGGTCGTTCGGAGCGACGGTCGGCGCAATCGGGAGCAGGTCGCGATACCAGGCGAAGCCGAGCGTCTCCACGGCGGAGAGGAGCCCCCAGCTGCTGGACTCCGGCGCCCCGGCCACCCGCATGTAGAACCCCCAGTCGAGCAGGCTGCCCGCCAGGTTGAGTTCCAGCGAGGCGTTGCCAAGATAGGGATTGGCGGGCGTCGTGACGGCGGTGGCGTTGCTGTTGACGGGATCGTTGTTCCAGCGCGGGTCACCGGGGTAGATCGGCTCCTGGCCGGCGGCGGGCCACGCCATGCCTGCCA
The DNA here is from genome assembly GCA_048499805.1 of Gemmatimonadales bacterium. Taxonomy (GTDB): domain Bacteria; phylum Gemmatimonadota; class Gemmatimonadetes; order Gemmatimonadales; family GWC2-71-9; genus JAWXBA01. Next base: position 201,951 of record JASNZF010000003.1, read on the forward strand.
GAAGCAGCAAGACCAGAATCGCTTGGCGGTCGGGCCTACGCATCTTTGCCACCAGTCAGGAGGACCCCAGAACCTCACCAGACCATCGGGCAATCGTCGTGCCGCCTGAATTCCGGTCAGTGTACAACAACCGTACACTGCAGCCAACGGGATGCCAACAACCCCGCGATCAGCCTGGTTCGGCACGCCGATCGTAACCAACCACCAGATAACGGCTTGCCGGGGACCCCGTCGCGGACTGGGTCAGGAAGGGTTGCGAGACCAGAATTTCTGGTTGGCAGGGTGACGAGTTGATGTGTTGTGTCTACGCAACAGATATTGCGAATATGCCACACTGGTGGGGGGTGTTTACTCCGTTGGCGCGACGGTGACCCCACCTCCCGGGGCGGTGATGAGGCCGTGGACGATGCACCCCGCGCCAAGCGCGACCTGGGGCGCCGCCATCGAGGTCGGGGCGTGCTGCTGCCCGATGCTGTTGCCGGGCCCCAATTGGATCGACTCCTCGGCGACCACCGGGCCCCCGATGGCAGCCCGGAACTCCGACTGCACCGTTGTCCGGCTGATCGTCGCGCCGTCGACCCGGGCTCCTTGGCCGAGGTGGATGCCCCGGTGGGCCTTGAGGCTGCCGACGAGGTGGGCGCCCGCCTCCAGGGTGGCGGTGCCGGTGACGACGAGGTTGGCCTGCAGCATCGCGTTCGCGGGGAGCGTGAGGTCGCCCTCGACCCGGATGTGATCGCCGATCGCGCGTGTCCTCTCGGTGGGGAGGCCATAGGGCTGGGGAATCGGTGGGGGAAGATCGGGCAGGCCGGCGCCACCGGAGACCATGATGCGCGGTGCCGCGAGGCGGTCGAACCTGACCTCGCCGCCCAGCCGGATGGCCTGGTCGGAGCTGGCGCGCCCGGCGAGCACCGATCCGTCGCCGATCAGCAGGTCACCCCGGGCATGAATCCACCGAAGGACCGTCGTGCCCGGGCCAAGGGTGAGCCCGGCATCGCCCAGGACTGCCCGGTAGGTGCTGCGGGGGCCACCGGCAAACCCGCGCGTCGCGTAGAGCTCCCGCAGGAAGGTCTCGCCACCGGCCAGGGCGACCGGGCCGGTGAGCACGACGAGGCGATCCAGCCCGCGCTCGCTCCGGGCCTCGTCGAGTACGCCGTCGGGGAGGCGGGGTCCGCGAAGGTATGGCGTGCGGTCGGTGAGCTTGCCCAGGCTCTCCACGGCGGTGTCGGTCGGTAGGAACTCGAGCTGGCGATGCAAATAGGCGCGGAAGGTCTGCGCAAAGAGCGCCACATTGGCGGCGTCCCGGTCGACCACGCGGAGCGGTGCGATGTCGGTAGGCCGGTAGAGTTCCCGCACGGCCGGCAGGAGGGGCACCAGGAGCCAGGCGGTGGCCGCCAGGAGGACGAGGCCGAACGCGACAGTGTCGGTCATCTCGGTGCCCGGGCGCCGCCGCCGTTGCCACCGCGGTAGCGCTCGGTCTTGTCCCAGGAGCGCGGCGCCTTGGGGCGCGGCAGGACGAGCTGGGCCAGGGTCGCGCGGGAGACCGAGATCAGGCTCACGAGGAACCCGACCGCCAGGAAGGGGAGCAACCGAATGCGCCCCAGGGTGCCGTCGAGTCGTGCCGCGGTGGCCACCTCGAAGAAGGCCGCGAAGTTTCCAAGGGTGCCGTAGGCGGTGATCCCCAGCAGGGCAAGGAAGCCGTGCAGGGGGATGACCCCCATGAAGAACAGGGTGATGGCGATGCCCCAGCCGAGCAGCAGCAGGGGGCCGACCGCGAAGACGCCGAGGAGGAGGAGGCCGTCGAAGACCACGGTGCGGCGGAGGTGTGCCGGCCGCTTGAGCAGGGCCCACCAATGGCGCCAGAGCGCCTGGTTGTGGCCCTGGGTCCACCGCATGATCTGGCGAATGCGGGTGGGCCAGTTCTCGGGCACCTCCTCGTAGCACTCGGAGCGGTTCTGGTAGACGACCTCCCACCCGGCCAGCAGCAGCCGGTAGGTGATGTCGGTGTCCTCGGCGAGGGTGTCGGCGCTCCAGCCCCCGACCTGCTCGAGGGCGAGGCGCCGGACGCCGCCGACGGTTCCGCCGTACTGGGGGACCAGCCGCAGGTTCATGCGGGCCTGCTGGTCGACCTGGTACCCGCCCGAGCGCTCGAGGTCGAGCAGCCGGGTGAGGAGCGACCGGCTGATGTTGTGGGGGACGACCCGCCCCATCACCGCCCCGACCTCGGGATCAAAGAACGGGGCGACCAGCTGCTTGACGAGGCTCTGGCCCGGGAGGTAGTCGGCGTCGAAGACCAGGTGGACCTGTCCACCGAACCGGGGCGCCGCATCCCGAAGCGCGGCGGCCTTGCCGCCGTCGCCCCCGCCCCGGTGATGGGGCACGATCCGCCCGGGGTGCAGGCGGGCATACTCGTCCACGATCGCCGCGGTGCCATCGGTGGAGCGGTCATTGATCGGCACGATGGTCAGGCGGTCCGCGGGATAGTCCTGGCCCAGGAGGGCGTCGAGCATCCCACCGATCACCCGTTCCTCGTTGTGGGCGGGGACCAGGACGGTCACCTCGGGCCAGTCGGCGACGCCGATGTCCACGTACGGTTGCCGATGGTGCCCGACCAGGCGGTTGATCGTGAAGGTGTAGTGCCGGGCGGTGTAGGTCACGATGACCGCCACGATCACGCCCAGGGCGCCGACGAGGAGGCCCGCGATCATCGCCGGCTCTCCGGCGATGGCCAGCTCATGCCCCAGCCGTAGAACGCCACGAAGATGAGCACGTGAACCAGGATGCCGAACGCCAGAAAGAGCGGCGGCAGCAGCAGGAACGAGCCCCGGGCGATGAGCCACGCGTGGACGGTGGCCTGCAACGGGATCATCACCGCCACGTGCCCGAGCAGGAGGACCATGAGCAGGAGCTTCCGCGCCCAGCTGATGTCGAAGAGGAAGTAGGTGACCGCCAGGATGAGGGGGAGCAGCACCAGCACCACCTGCCCCATGCTGACCAGCCCCGCGAGGTAGCTGGGCAGGGTGTAGGGAAAGCTGCCGGCCGGGGCGAGCGCGAAGTACCCGATGCTGATGCCCTGGAGGAGCACCAGGAAGCGGAGGAAGTAGCGCAGCGGGATGAACCGGTGGGGCAGCACCAGGGAGACCAGGAGCAGTGCCCCCGCCACCACCGCCACGCGTTGCAGCATTGCGGGGTCGGGAGGACCGGCCTCGAGCAGGTAATAGGGGGTGTGCAGGGTGTGCAGCCCCAGGATGGTGGTCCCCTGCATGCCGACACCCCCCGGCATGCCCAGCGGTCCCGCCAGGGCCTCGAAGCTCCGGGCCCACCACTCGGCCAGCGGGTTGAGGCCAGCGACCACGGCCACCGCGCCGCCGATGCCCACCAGGATGGCCAGGAGGATCCGGGGCCGGGGGATCGCCATGCCGCGCATGGCGCGGTGGGGTGCAATGATCCCGCCCCGTACACCCCGGAGGCGCAGGTCGGCCATCCGGGTGGCGCGGTCGGGCAGGGGGGACGCTCCCCGGTCCCTACCAGCCGGCAAAGAGGCCAAGCTGGACTCCGGTGCGGGTGTAGAAGGGGTTGTCATACCACTCGCCACCGACCACGATGCCGAACCGCCGCCCCAGCCACTCGCGCCACGACACCGAGGCCTCGGTGCTGTTGAACTGCTGCTCGGTGGCCCCGCTTCCGGTCAACTGGTAGGCCTCCGATCCGGCGGCGCCACGGAGGACGAGGTAGCGCTGCCCCGGACGGCCCAGGGTAAGTGCCAGGTGCCCGCGCTGGGAGGTGACCTCGCCGGGGGTGCTCCAGTTGAAGCGGCCACCGACCTCGAGGACTGCCGTGCTCCCAAGGTAGGCCGCCAGGGAGGCGGTGGCCGCCCGGTCGCGGTAGACCTCCTTCGAGCGCACCCAGGTCCCGCCCACCGTCATGACCAGCCGCCGGCTCGGCAGCAGCTTGCGAGCCAGCGAGGCGTCCACCCGGAGTTCCGGCCAGAAGAACTCGCCGGTGCCGCCACCCACGGCGACGAAGCCGATCCATGCCTCGCCGAACCCGTGCTGCAGGGCGGCGGAGCCGTACTGGCCGTCGTCGCGGAAGGCGCTCTGGGCGACCGCTTCGAGGTAGACCACCGTGGCACCCGACGGCACGACCGCCCGGATCCGCCCGCCGCGCCAGTTTCCGAAGTCGTTGGTGACCCGGTGCGCAAAGCCGCTGAGTTCGATCATGCCGCCACGGAGCGCCGGAGGGGACTGCGCCGCGGCCGTCGCGGATACCAGCAATGCCACCATTCCGGCCACCCAATCGCGCCTCATGGGGCGGGTTCCGGGACGGGGACCGGCGGCCGGGGCTCCGGGGTGGCGAACTGCCGGCCCGTGCTCAGCCGCTCCCACAGGATCGCCACGATCCGCTCGGCGGCGTGGCCGTCACCGAAGGGGTTGTCGCCCGAGGTCATCCGCTCGATCACGGCGGGGTCGTCGAGCAGCTCGAGGGTGTGGGCCACCACGGCCTCGGGGTCGGTGCCGACCAGCCGGCCAAATCCCGCCTGGACAACCTCCGGACGCTCGGTGACGGTCCGGAGGATCAGCACCGGTTTCCGGAGTGCGGGGGCCTCCTCCTGGATGCCGCCGGAGTCGGTCAGGACCAGGACCGAGCGGTGCATGACCTCGAGCAGGTCCGGATAGGACAGCGGGTTGAGGAGGGAAAAGTCGGGATGGTCGCTCAACTCCTCGAAGACCACCTCGCGCACCCGGGGATTGAGGTGCACCGGGATGACCACGTGAGTGTCGGGGCGGTCCCGCACGATCTGGCGCAGGGCCCGGCAGATGTTTCGGAGTTCCTCGCCCAGGTTCTCGCGGCGGTGGACGGTGGTGAGCAGGATCCGCTTGGAACTCCAGGGCACGAGGCCCAGCGCCGGTTCCTCGAACGACGCCACCCGGGGAATGGAGGAGAGGGCGTCGACGATGGTATTGCCGGTGACGTAGATGTCGTGGTCGGATACCCCCTCGTGGAGCAGGTTCCGGCGCGCCGCCTCGGTGGGACAGAAGTGCTGGTCGGTGGCCACGCTGGCGATCCGCCGGTTCGCCTCTTCCGGGAAGGGGCGGCGCATGTCGCCGGAGCGCAGCCCCGCCTCGACATGGGCCACCGGGATCCCCTGGTAGAACGCGGCCAGCACCGCCGAGACGACGGTGGAGGTGTCGCCCTGGACCAGGACCACATCGGGCCGGAGCTGGGCCAGACTCTCGGTCAGCGCGATCACCGCGCGGGCGGTGAACTCCGCCAGCGTCTGGTTGGCGTGGGTCAGGCCGAGATCGTGGCTGGGGGTGATCTGGAAGGCATCGAGCGCCTGGGCCAGCATCTGGCGATGCTGCGAGGTGGTCAGGACCAGGGGGTCGAACCGGGTGGGGTGCCGCTGCAGTTCCCGGATCACCGGGGCCAGCTTGATCGCCTCGGGCCGGGTGCCAAGGACTACGCAGGCGCGGTAGCGCTTCCCTGCGGGGGCGCCTCCCGCAGGGGGCGAAGGGGAGTGGGCCATCAATGAAGATTCGATACGTTGGGGGCGCCCCGCAAGGCAGGTGGCCTCCGGGCTCCTATATTCGAGGATGCGAAACTCCCTCCTGATGCTCCTCGTCGCGGGCCTGCTGTTGACCCCGTCCCCGGGTTCCGCCCAGCTCCGGGCCCGGGCGCTCGGCGTGGCCCCCGGAATCTTCCGCACCGGCGCCTTGAACGCGATTACCGACGTGGCCGGGGTCCGGGTCGGGCATGCCACCCGGATCGTGGGTGACTCGATCCGCACCGGGGTCACGGCGATCCTGCCCCATGGCGGCAACGCCTTCCTCGATCGAGTCCCAGCGGCGGTGCACGTCGGCAATGGCTTCGGCAAGCTGCTCGGCTCCACCCAGGCCAACGAACTGGGCGAGCTCGAGAGCCCGATCCTGCTGACCTGCACCCTGTGTGTCTGGAGGGCGGCGGACGCCCTGGTGGGGTGGATGCTGGAGCAGCCCGGGATGGAGCGGGTGCGGTCGCTGAACCCGCTGGTGGCCGAGACCAACGACGGCGGGCTGAATGCGATCCGGCACCGGCCGGTTGGCCCTGGGGAGGTGCGGGAGGCGCTGGAGGGGGCGAACGCCGGTCCGGTGGCCGAAGGAAGCGTCGGGGCCGGGACAGGCACTTCGGCGTTCGGGTGGAAGGGCGGGATCGGGACCGCCTCGCGGGTGTTGCCGACCTCGCTGGGCGGGTACACGGTGGGGGTGCTGGTCCAGACCAATTTCGGCGGGGTTCTGCAGGTGATGGGTGCGCCGGTGGGGCAGGAGCTGGGCCGGTTCGCCTTCCGCAATGACCTGCCGGGTGAGCGGGGCGATGGCTCGATCATCATCGTGGTGGCGACCGATGCGCCGATCGGGGACCGCAACCTTGGTCGCGTGGCCTCCCGGGCGTTGCTCGGCCTGGGACGCACCGGCAGCTCGGCGTCCAACGGTTCGGGCGACTACGTCATCGCCTTCAGCACCGCCGCCGGGATGCGTCGCCCTCCGGGTGGCGCCGCCGTCGGCCCGGAGCTCGGCAACGATGCCCTCTCCCCGGTCTTCCAGGCGGTGGTGGAAGCCACCGAGGAGGCGATCTACAACTCGCTCTTCATGGCCACCTCGGTCAGCAGCCGCTCGGCCACGGTCGAGGCGATCCCGCTGGAGCGGGTCCGGGAAATCCTGCGCAAGTACGGCATCGGGGCAGGGCAGTGAGGCCGGACGAACTCCGCTTCTCCGAAATTGTCTCCGCCCTGTCCTATGCCCTGGACCTGACCGAGGGGCAGGTCCTTGGCCACTCGGCGCGGACCGCCCTGATTGGGATGCGTCTCGCCGAGGTGCTCGGGCTCACGGCCGAGGATCGGTCAGCGCTGTTCTACGCCCTGCTGCTCAAGGATGCCGGGTGCTCCAGCAACGCGGCCCGGCTGTGTGCCGTCTTCCAAGCCGACGACCGCAGGCTGAAGCAGGACCACAAGCGGATCAACTGGCGCAAGACCGGCGAGGCGGTGCACTACACCGTGCGCCACGCCGCGCCGGGCCGCTCGGTGGTGCGTCGTGCCGCCCGGGTGGCCGCGATCGCCTCGAAGCCGGATGCGGTGGGCAAGGAATTGATCGCCATCCGGTGCGAGCGCGGCGCCGACATTGCGCTCATGCTCGGGCTGCCCCGGGCAACCGCGGAGGCCATCCGGAGCCTGGACGAACATTGGGACGGTGGCGGGCATGCGGTGGGGTTGTCGGGCACCGGGATCCCGCTGCTGGGAAGGATCCTGTGCCTGAGCCAGACGATGGAAGTCTTTGCCCGGGAGCAGGGGGTGGATGCCGCGTTCGAGGTGGTCGAGCGGCGGGCCGGGAGCTGGTTCGACCCCGAACTGGTGGCGGGCCTGGGTGCCCTGCGCGGGGAGGGCCAATTCTGGCGGGACGCACTGGCCGACGATGTCCGGAACCAGCTCGAGGCCCACGAACCGGAGGACCGGGTGATGCACGCCGACGAGGCGCGCCTGGACCGGGTGGCCGAGGCGTTTGCCAAGGTGATCGATGCCAAGAGTCCCTTCACCTACCGGCACTCGGAGCGGGTTGCACTGGTGGCCGTGCGGGTCGCGGAGCGGCTGGGGTTCGATGCGGAGGCGCTCCGGGAGCTGCGCCGGGCCGCCCTCCTGCACGACATCGGCAAGCACGGAGTCTCGAACTTGATCCTGGACAAGCGCGGCCCGCTTGACGACACCGAGTGGGACGCGATGCGCGCCCACACGCGATTCACCCATGCCATCCTTGACCGGGTGGCACCGTTCAGGGGCTTCGCCGAGCTGGCGGCTTCCCACCACGAGCGGCTGGACGGGCGTGGGTACCACCGTGGGGTCGGCCGCGAGCAGCTTTCGCTGGCGGCCCGGGTGCTCTCGGTGGCCGATACCTGCGAAGCACTCTCGGCGGAACGGCCATACCGGGGGGCCCTGCCGTGGGACGAGGTGACCGGCATCCTCGGGAAGCTGCGCGGTACCGGCCTGGACGAGTCGTGCTGTGATGCGCTGGAGGAGCTGGGGGAGGGGGTGCTCGACTAGCAGCCTGGCCCGGGGGACCCTCGGCGCATGGTCCGTCGCTACCTTTCCCCCATGACACCCCACACCGCCCGCCGCACTCACCGCTTCACCGAGTCCGTCATCCGGGGGATGACCCGGGTGGCGCGTGAGCACGATGCCATCAACCTGGCGCAGGGGTTCCCGAACTTCCCGACCCCCGACCTGCTCAAGGAGGCGGCGGCCCGGGCGATCCAGTCCGACATCAATCAATATGCCATCACCTGGGGAGCGGCGCGGCTGCGGGAGGCGCTGGCGGCACGCTACCACGACTGGTACGGCATGCCGATCGACCCGCAGGCGCACCTCACGGTGACCTGCGGCGCAACCGAGGCGATGGTGGCGGTCCTGATGGCGATCATCGATCCCGGCGACGAGGTGGTGATCCTCGAGCCGTTCTATGAGAACTACGGCCCCGACGTCGTGCTCTGCGAGGCGAAGCCGGTCTACGTATCCCTCCGTCCCGGCGAGCCGCTCGACCTCGAACGGCTCGCGGCCGCCTGCTCGGCTCGAACCCGGGCGATCATCCTCAACACCCCCAACAACCCGGCGGGGCGGGTCCTGACCCGGGCCGAGCTGGAGGGGGTGGCGGCATTGGCTCGGCAGCATGATGCCTGGGTGGTGACCGACGAGATCTACGAGCACATCCGGTACGATGGCCCGCACATCCCCATGGCCACGCTGCCGGAGATGGCGGAGCGCACCATCACGATCAGTGGTGCGTCCAAGACCTTCAGTGTCACGGGATGGCGGATCGGTTGGATCGTGGCGCCACCCGAGGCCACCAATGCCATCCGCAAGGTGCACGACTTCCTGACGGTGGGGGCGCCGGCGCCGCTCCAGGAGGCGGTGGCGGTGGCGCTGGAGCAGTTCCCCGCGAGCTACTATGCCGGACTCGCCACGGAGTACCGGCGCCGGCGCGACCTCCTCTGCGGCGCGTTGCGCGAAGCCGGGTTCCGCTGTGTACCACCCGAGGGTGCCTACTACGTGCTGGCCGACTTCTCCGACCTGTCAGCGGATGACGACACTACCTTCGCGCTGTGGCTCACTCGGACGATCGGCGTGGCGCCGGTGCCGGGGTCCAGCTTCTTCCGCGATCCCGCGATGGGCCGGTCGCTGGTCCGGTTTGCCTTCTGCAAGACCGACGAGATGCTGGTGGAGGCGGCGAGTCGATTGAAGGGGCTAGGGGCTAGGGCCTAGGGGCTGGGGGCTGGAGGCTGGAGGCTGGAGGCTGGAGGCTGGAGGCTGGAGGCTGGAGGCCGGGGAATGGGGAATGGGGAATGGGGGTCGGGGGTCGGGGAGGATGGCACGCGGTGGGGTGACGCGCCGGCGGACACGCAAGGAGTGTCATCCCGAGCCGCAGGCGAGGGATCTTCTCCTCCGGAAGCCGAGGCCTGCATCCGGGGCAGGGGTCCAGCCGAGCGTGGGCAAGATCCCTCGCTGCGCTCGGGATGACATTCCACTGGGCATGTCGAGGTCATACACTCCGCCGACCCGCCGACCCGCCGACCCGCCGACCCGCCGACCCGCCGACCCGCTGCCCCGCTGCCCCGCTGCCCCGCTATCGCTCCCACATCCCCCGCGGTGCTGGCGCCGGATGGTTGCCAAGCTGTGCCATGGTCTCCGCGTCGAACAACCGGCCATTGATCATGGTGTAGCGCACCGACGTGCTGTTCCGGATGTTGGCGAGTGGATCCCGGTCGAGCACGATCAGGTCGGCGAGCTTGCCGGCCTGCAGTGAACCGATGTCGCCATCGAGTCCCAGGCTCCGGGCGCTGTTCAGGGTGGCGGCCCGGAGCGCCTGGTGCCCCGTCATCCCGCCCTGGCCGAGCATCCACATCTCCCAGTGCAGCCCGATGCCGTCGATCTGGCCATGCGCACCGGCATTGACGAGGACTCCCTGGTCGTTGAGTGCCTTGGCGGCGCGCGAGACCTCCATGTAGTAGTAGTCGTCCTCGTCGCCGAGCTCGCGGCGGCGGCTGCGGGCCTCGAGGGAGCCGCGGGGGGCGAAGCGCTGCAGGCGGGCATCCTTCCAGACGTCGGTATGCGCGTACCAATAGTACTCGCCACTCACGCCGCCATAGTTGACGATGAGGGTGGGCGTGTACCCGACCTTGCTGGCGCCGTACAGCGTGAGCACATCGTTGTAGAGCGGGGCCACCGGGATGTTGTGTTCCACCGTGGTGTGGCCGTCGAGCACATGGGTCATGTTGAAGAAGAAGGTGCTGCCGCCCTCCGGCACGACCATCATCTCCAGCTGGCGGGCCGCCTCGACAATCTGCTGGCGGGCGTCGCGTCGCGGCTGGTTGTAGCTCTTCACGCTGAAGGCGCCGACCGCCTTCATGCGGCGCAGGTGGGTCAGCGCATCGTCAAACGACTGGGTGATCGCCTTGGCGTTCCCCTCCGCGCCGTACAGGATGCCGCCGGTGGAAAAGAGCCGCGGCGCCAGGAGCTGGCCGGCCTTGCCGAGTTCCGAGGCGCTGAAGATCATCTCGGTGTTGTTGGACGGGTCGTGCATGGTGGTGACGCCGAAGGCGAGGTTGGCCAGGAACCCGGGTTGGATCCGCGGGATGATCCCGGCGCCGCCGGTGCCGGTGTGCGCATGGGCGTCCACCAATCCCGGGGCGATCCACTTGCCGGTGACGTCCACGCGCATCGCGTCGGCGGGGACCTGGACCTGGCTCGCGGGCCCGATGGCGGTGATCCGGTTGCCGTCCACCACCACCACCGCGTTGGGGATGACCTCGTCGCCATTCATGGTGATGGCGGTACCACCGACCAGCGCGAGCCGACCGGTGGGCTTGGCAAATGTGGCGCGCAGCCCGATGGGAGTACCCGCTGCCTCGGGTTCCTTGCGGACCGTGGTGCTGTCGTCGGTCTCGAACGCGAAGGTCTGGCTCAGGTCGCGCTGGAAGAGCTCGGGTCCCAGCGACCAGTAGAGCCGGTTCGAGTTGGTACTCCAGTGGAGGTCGATCCCGGCATCCCGCGAGACCCGGCGGACCGGGACGTCACTTGAGCCGGGGGAGACACTGACCGCCGAGCCGGTTCGCGGCATCGGCGCCACGTAGGCGTTGAAGCGCTCGACCCAGGCCACATACCGCTCGTCCGGCGAGGCCACGAACTGGGTGCCGTTTTCGGCGGTCACGTGAACGCGCCGCTCCCCGCCGTTGAGGTCCACGCTGTAGAGCGCCGCCCGGCCGCCCTCGTTGCCCGACAGGAAGAGCCGAGTGCCAGCCTGGTTGAACCGCGGGTCGTTGCCGGACTCGGTGACGAGCCGGGACTCGCCGCCGGTGGCGGCCACCACGTAGATCCCCTGGTCTCGGCTGTAGAGGGTGCCGCGGGTCTGGTCGCCGCCCACCCGCCGGTACACCACCTGGCGCCCGTCCGGCGAGAACCGGGGCGCGGTATAGTGGCCCATCTGGCTGGTGATCCGGCGCGGGGCTCCCCCTGCTGCCGGCACGATCCGAATGGCACCGAGCGAGTCGGGGTCCCAGGTGGCGTAGACAATCGACTGGCCATCGGGCGACCAGGACGGGTACACCTCCATCTCGGAACCGGCGGAGGTGACCCGCCGCGGCGTGCCGTTGGGGAGATCCTTGACGTAGAGCTTGCCGAGGGCGGTATAGAGCACCCGGCGCTGGTCGGGGGAGACGCTGACCCAGCGCAGCATCTTGACGTCGAACTGGTCGGGCGCGACCTGCTGGGCGAAGCGGACCGCCTTGACCAGCACCTGTTTCACCGGCGCGGTGAAGGGAATCTGGGTCTGGGCGCCGCTGGTGGCCTCGACCCGCCACAGCCTGCCCTGCGCCCAGATGATGATGGCTTGGTTGTCCGGGGTCCACGAGAAACCGGGGTAGGTGCCAAAGATGGCCCAGGCCTCCTGCTGGTCGTGGTCGAGTCCGTCCCAGAGGCGACGCTCCCGGCCGCTGGCGACATCCTGGACCCAGAGCACGCTGCGGGTGCCCTCGCGACGCACGAAGGCCAACTGCTTCCCATCCCGGGAGGGCTGGGGCCGGAAGGCGCCCCCGTTGCCGCCGATCCAGGTGGTGCGCTCGCCCTTCTCCCGGTCCAGTCGCTGCACGACGTACACGGTTCCATGCGGGTTCCGGTTGTACTGGAACCCCCCGCCCGGCGAGACGTCCTCGCTGAAGTAGACGTAGCGCCCATCGGGCGAGACGACCGGCTCGGTGGCGTTCTGCTCCCAGTTGCGACGATCGGTGAGTTTCAGGCCGCCGCCCCCGGCGGTGTGGTAGAGCCACATCTCGCCGGCACCGAGGGAGCGGGTGTTGCGGTAGTGCTTGCGGCCCACCAGGTACATGCCATCCGGGGTCCAGGCCGGGTTGCTGACCTGGCGCTCCCGCTCCTTCGACACCTGGCGCAGGTCGCCGCCGGAGGCGTCCATCGTCCAGAGGTTCTCTATTCCGTCGCGGTCGCTGGTGAAGGCGATCCGCCGGCCATCCGGCGACCAGCGGGGCATCGTCTCATACGCCATCCCGCCCAGCAGGAGCGTGGCGCGTCCGCCGGCGATCGGCATCGTGTAGATGTCACCCAGGATGTCGAAGGCCAGGGTGCGGCCGTCCGGGGAGACATCCACCGACATCCAGGTCGCCTCGCTGGTCTCGAACTCGAGCGTGTCAGTGGGTCCGCGCGGTGCCTGGACATCCCACTTGGCTGGAATCGTGGTCGAGGCGGCACGGGTGGTGTCCTGGGCGAGGAGCGGGGAAGAGACGGCAAGGACGGCGGCAAGGAGCTTGATCATCGGGGCAACACCGGGAGGTGAGGGGCGTTGGCTGGGGAACATCGTAGTATAGGCCGCGGAGTGGCGTCGGGCCAGCAGGGCGCAGGATCAGGCAAGGAGGATCCGCAGAATCCGCAGAGGACGCAGATGTCGCACGGTCCTGCGCAGCCTAATGTGGCCGGATCGGGCGTCGGCAGTTGGAGCCACGGATTTCACGGATTGACACGGATTGTTTCGATTCCCATCCGGGAATGACGTCCGTACTGACGCCCAGTGGTGGGGGTGAACTGCATGCCCGGGAAGGTGCGGTATCCCACGGCGGTGCACTCGGGGGGCGGCCTCGGGGGTGCAGTTCACAAACACTCTTGAGACTCTGCCCTCACTCAATCACGGCGAAGTCCCTGACCCATCCGCGTCAATCCGTGAAATCCGTGGCTTCTTCCACCATTTCCCTGACCAAGGACCGGACGCCGGCCTGACGCCCGGAGTAATCCGCATCATCTGCGGATTCGCGGTTTCGCCCGCAGGCGTCACGGGTCGCGGAGGAGGAGGGCGACGGTGGCGGTGTCCTGGGTCGTGCCCGTGCGGAGATTCACCCTGATACGCACCCGCTCGGAGGCTCGCCACGGAGTCCCGGCCGGTGGCTCGGCCCAGGCGTCATACTCCACGTTGAACGGGGACTCGCAGAACCGGTCGACCAGGAGCTGGAAGCGACCGTCGCCGGACGAACGCGCTTCGCCGACGATCGTGGTGCCGCGGCAGTTCGGGGTGGCCACGGACTCGATCCGTACCAGCGCCGATCCGGTCGGCCGGGCAGCGGCATCGCGGACCTCGCCGCGCACGACCGCCCATGGCACCGGCGGGCTGCAGCCGCACGGACCAACCGGATCGCCACACGACACCGCCAGCACCACCAGCGTGGCGAGGGCATGCCGGGCCGCCGGCCTCACCTGCTCAGCCCGTAGATCAGGTAGTTGGTGGCGAACTTGTAGGCGTCGTTGGACATGTTGACCGGGTACCATCCCTCGCCCGACCATTCCATGTAGTCGCCGATGTCGTTGTTGTAGTTGATGATGACCATCAGGCGCTGGCTGGGGTCATTGTGCTCGAAGATCCCCAGATACTGGGCGCGCGCCTGCGGGGTCGAGGGGTGGTGCATCCCCTCGAGGCTCCGGATCTGGAAGAAGGTGTCGAAGATCTGGTGGTCCACGGTCAGCGGCTGGATCCGCCCCTCCGGCAGCACCAGCCGCATCGACTCCTCGAAGCGGGTCCACTGGTTGAAGTAGAAGTCATCCACGATCAGGAACCCGCCCTTGTGGAGCCAGTCCCGGAGCCCAGCGGCCTCGCTCTCGGTCGGCAGCCAGTACCCCGGCTCCGAGAGGTAGGCGATCGGGTAGTTGAACAGCTCCGGATCGTCCATCAGGAAGACGTTGCTTTCCCGCAGGTGGGGCCCGATGGTGGTCAGGTCCTGCACGATCGTCATGAAGTTGCGTTCCATCTGGGGGTAGTCGAACGCCCAGCCGGCGGCGCCGTACTCCTGGTAGCGAAGCCGGACGAACGCGAACTTCCCATCATAGGGTGCATTGGGCTCGATCCAGACCCCCCCCCGTCCGCCGCCCCGGCGCTGGGCCCACGCCACCGAGACGGTCACGGCGAGGGCCAGCAGCAGGGTCAGTCCGACCCGAAGGGAGGGGCGACGGCTCATGGCTGGAATGTCAGAGCGAACCGGGAGGAGCGCAATCCGGGCCGGGACGGGAGGGGGGAGGTTATCATACCAACGCTCCGGGCCGGGCGAGCCGGCCGAGCCAGAGTCGGGGTCCCGCGTGATCGATTCCATCGCCAGCTACTTCGCCACCATTCCCTCCAGCCACCGGGCGCTGATCCTTGCCGGAGGGATCGGCTTCTTCTGGATCCTCGAGAGCGCCATCCCGCTCTTCCGGTTCGAGTACCGGAAGCTCCACCACGCGGCGATCAACATCTTCTTCACCCTGACCACCGTGGTCGTGAACTTCGGGATGGCCTTCCTGCTCCTGGCGGCCTCGGACTGGGCGGTGGCCCACGAGTTCGGGTTGCTCCAGTGGGCGCCCGCGATGCCGGGATGGCTCTTCCTGGTGCTCGGGCTGCTCGGGCTCGACCTCATCTCGGCGTGGCTGGCGCATTGGGTGCAGCACCGGACCCCGGTGCTCTGGCGGTTCCACCTGATCCACCACACCGACGCCCACGTCGACACCACCTCGGCCAACCGGCACCATCCCGGCGAGAGCGTGGTTCGCTTCGCCTTCACCGCACTGGCTGCCCTGGTCCTGGGCACGCCGATCTGGCTGGTGTTCCTGTACCAGGCGTTGAGCGTGGTGCTGAGCCAGTTCAACCACGCCAACATCGTCCTGCCGCGCGCGCTCGACCGGGCGCTGAGCTGGGTGATCGTCTCGCCGGACATGCACAAGGTCCATCACCACTATGTCCTGCCGTACACCGACACCAACTACGGCAACATCTTCTCGGTGTGGGACCGGCTCTTCGGGACCTTCAGCATCCTGGAGCGGGACCAGCTGGTGTATGGGGTGGACACCCACATGGCTCCGGAGGATCACTCCCGGGTCGGCAACCTCCTCGCCATTCCGTTCCAGCCGCCCCGCAACCGCTCCCGCCGCTCCTGATCCCCTCCCCGCGCCGCTACTGCCGCCCCAGGACCACCAGGTTCTCGGCGGTGTAGCCGAACTCGTCGTCCTGGACCGATTCCCGCAGGTCAATGAAGAGCGAGGTGGGATACCCGAGGGTCGGGTGATAGGTCACCTCGAGCTTCCAGGGGTTGACCTCGAGGTTGTCGCGGAGGTCCTGGAAGAGCCGCAGGATCGTCGAGGACCGCTCGTCCACGGGGACGAGGTCGCTGGCGATCAGGTCGAAGACCTGGGTGATGACCTCGCCCTCGACCTGGATCCGGCGGCGGTGGCCGAAGTCCGCAGGACAGTAGCCGCAGAGGAAGTGGAACTCATAGACGTAGCTGCTGGCGGCCTGGGATTCCCACAGGTGGAGTGCCGCCTCGAGGCGTTCCCGCTCGGTGGGGGTGGGCTCGGTGCTCGAGCACCCCGCCAGGGTCACCGTGGCGAGGAGGGCCAGCCGGGAGAGGATCTGGGGCACGGGCGCCTTGGGTGGAGGAAGCAGGGGGACCCTCCCGCAACGCGGGAGGCCCATCTGGGGAGGGGACGCGCCGCCGGGCCGGCGCGACACATCCCCCCGCCACCCCGGGGTGTTGCTAGGGCCGACGGGCTCCCCGGATGCCGACCGTCACCCCCAGGTGGATGAGGACCAGGTTGGTCTCGCTTTCGACCGGGGTGATCGTCGCGGTGTTGCCGGTGATTTCGATGCTCCCCTCGCGGAGGTACCGGGCGCGGCCGTTGCGCATGTAGCGCAGCCCCAGGTCCAGGTGCACCGGGGTCCACCCGCTGGACAGCCGGATGCGCAGGCCGCCGCCACCGGAGGTGGCGAAGGTCAGGTCATCAAAGTTCGTGGTGTTGGCAAAGGGCTGGACGTTGCCGCTGCCCTCGACCGACGAGGTGGTGGCGAAGTAGGAGAACCCGAGCTGGCCGTAGCCGTACCCCTGGACCGACCCGGTTCCGAGCGTCAGCTGGGGCCCGAACTGGAAGGCGGCGATCTGGTTGGTGGTGGTGACGTCCACGTTGACGAGCGGGACCAGCTGGTAGCGGTTGGTCTCGCTGCCGTAGATGATGAACGCCCCGTCCACGCGCAGGCCGAAGATGCCATCCGGGTTGGGAAGGAACAGCGCCTGGCCGGCAAGGCCGTAGCCGACATCCACGTAGTCGGCGAACTCGCCGGTCGGCTTGGCGATGATCACGCCCCCGCCGGCAAAGAACCCCGGCGGACGCAGGGGAGCGGCCTCCTGGGCCACGGCGGCGGTGGTGAATCCGAGCAGCGCGAGCGTGAGCACGGCGCAGCGATGCATGATGCTTCCCCTCCGGGTCAGGCGTTCGCGAACCAGGGCCCCTCGCCCCGGCCGGGCTGCAATCTAATTGGGGGCCTGGCCCGCCCCTCGCGCCTTGCGCCCGGGGTGGTGCGTCCGGCATGATACCGACGTCGACCGCGGGGCGGTCTCGCCATTGGAGCCAGGGTGACCCAAGGGGCAACGATCATCATCGGCGGTGGCATCGCGGGGCTCTGGCTCTGCGATGCCCTGCGCCGCCGGGGCGACGCGGTGGTCCTGCTCGAGGCGGCGGCCCTCGGCGCCGGACAGTCGATCGGGTCCCAGGGGATCATCCATGGCGGCGTGAAGTACGCCCTTGCCGGGGCACTGACCGAGTCCGCCGCCAACGTGGGCGAGATGCCGGGGCGCTGGCTGGCAAGCCTGCACGAGGGACGGGAGCCCGACCTCCGTGCCGCCGCCTTGCGGACCGACCACTGTCACCTCTGGCAGACCCAGGGGCTCAGCTCGGGGCTCGGCATGCTCGGCGCCCGCCTGGCGCTGGAGGTCACCCCCGAGGTGGTCCCGGCCGCGAGCCGCCCGGCGGTCCTGCAGGGCTGTCCCGGCGTCGTCGCACGCCTAGCGGAACCGGTAGTGGACGTGGCCGCCGTGCTTGGCGCGCTGGCACGGCGGAACTGCGGCCACCTCCTGCGCGCCGAGCATTTCGCCTTCGAGCGGGGGGACGCCGGAGCCGTGACAGCCGTTCGATGTTCCGCTGGCGGGTCCGGGTCGATCGCGTTGCCGGTGGGGATGCTCGTGCTGACGGCCGGCGCCGGGAATGCGGCGCTCCGCACCCAGCTGGGACTGGACCCGGAAGCCATGCAACGGCGGCCCCTGCACATGGTGATGGTGCGGGGAGGGTTGCCGGAGCTCAACGGACACTGCGTGGACGGGGGTGCCACCCGAGCCACGATCACCACGGTCCGGGATGCCGGGGGGCGGGTGGTGTGGCTGGTCGGTGGCCTGATCGCCGAGCAGGGGGTCGGCATGACCCGGGACGTCCTGGTGGTCCATGCCCGTCAGGAGCTGGAGGCGATCCTGCCCGGCCTTGACCTGGGGCAGGCGGAATGGGCAACCTGGCGCATCGACCGGGCCGAACGAGCGGTGCCCGGCGGGGGGCGACCCGACGATGTCCAGTTCCTGGTGGAGGGCAACGTGATCACTGCCTGGCCAACGAAATTGGCGCTCGCCCCCCGCCTGGCCGACCGCCTGCTGGAGCGCATCCCGGTCGCCCCCGGCCCGATGCCGGTCCTGCCGGCCACTTGGCCACGGCCGGAGGTGGCGGCCCCACCGTGGGACACGGAGGCCGAGTGGACCACCGTACCCTAGGCCGCGAAGGACCGGCGGTCAGCCCGATCGGATTCGGGGCGGTCAAGATTGGCCGCAACACCGGGGTGAAGTATCCCGGTCGCTACGACCTTCCCACCGACACCGACGTGGGTCGCCTGCTGAACGGGGTGCTGGATCTCGGGATCAACCTGATCGACACCGCCCCGGCCTACGGCAGCAGCGAGGAGCGGATCGGGCAGGCGATCGGCCACCGGCGCGACGAGTATCTCCTCAGCACCAAGGCGGGGGAGCGCTTCGCGGATGGGACCTCGACCTTTGACTTCCGGGGCGAGGCGATCCGCGCCAGTCTGGCAGCGAGCCTCCGGCGCCTGCGCACTGACCACGTCGATCTCCTCCTGCTCCATTCCGATGGCCGCGACCTTGCCATTCAGGCCGACACCGACGCGGTCGAGACCCTGGTGGCGCTGCGTGCGGCGGGGGTGGCTCGACGCATCGGGCTGTCGGGCAAGACCCCGGAAGGTGCCCGGGCCGCGCTGGCCTGGGCGGATGTCGTGATGGTGCCCTATCACCTGGCGGACCGGAGCCATGAGGCGGTGATCGCCGAGGCGGCAGCGGCGGGGGTTGGGGTGCTGGTCAAGAAGGCGCTGGGGTCTGGTCAGTTGCCGACCGAGGCGGCGCTGCGGTTCGTGCTGGGCAACCCAGGGGTTTCGAGTGTGGTGGTCGGGTCGCTGAGCCTGGCGCACCTGCGGGCGAACGTGGAGGTGGCGGGGCGGGGGGGCAGTGGGGCAGCGGGGCAGTAACAGCGCTTTCGGAATGGATCGGTGTGGTGATGAGCTCCAAACGGGGTCACGCGGAGGCGCGGAGAAGAGCAGGAGTCGCGGAGTCCAACCCCAAGCATGCACCGGCGCATATCAAGTGGAGAAGATGGGGTGCCCCGCCCCCCAACCCCAGGCGGATCAGCACGGATTGAGCAGTGCCCATCGAGGTCGGAAGGAAACAATCTCCCTCCGCCAGCCGAACCGGCGGCGGGGTGGGGCACAAAGACAACATCGAGTCATTGGAAATGGACAATTGGCTGCGATGTCCCGGGCTCCGCGGCTCAGTTGCTCCCTCCGCGGCTCCGCGTGAAATCCTTCAGTTGAATTGTGGTAGAAGCAGGCTCAGGCCACCGCGCCGAAGAGCCGGCCCACGAGGGCGGTGACGGCCATCGCCACGCAGCCCCAAAAGGTGACGCGAAGGGTGCCGCGTCCCAGCGGTGCGCCCCCGAGCCGGGCGGCGGAGGCGCCGAGCACGGCCAGGAGCACCAGGGTGGCGGCCGCGATCACCGGGGTGAGCGTGGTGAGGGGCACCAGCCACGCCAGCAGGAGTGGCGGCAGGGCGCCCACCGAGAATGCGGCAGCGGAGGAGAACGCCGCCTGGAGCGGTCGGGCCCGGCTGATCTCATGCATCCCCAGCTCGTCGCGTGCGTGGGCGCCGAGGGCATCGTGGGCGGTGAGCTGGTCGGCGACCTGGGCGGCGGTCTCCGTGGTCAGCCCCCGCCGGACGTAGATCTCGATCAGTTCGTCCCGCTCGGCATCAGGGGTCTCGACGAGCTCCCGCCGCTCCCGCTCCAGGTCGGCGGTTTCGGAATCGGCCTGGGTGCTGACCGAGACGTATTCCCCCGCCGCCATCGACAGGGAACCTGCCACCAGCCCGGCCACGGCGGCCACCAGCACCGCCTCGCGATTGGCCTGGGCCGCCACCACCCCCACCACCAGGCTGCTGGTGGAGATCAGGCCATCGTTGGCCCCGAGAACGGCCGCGCGCAGCCAGCCGACCTGGTGGGTGTAGTGGAGTTCACCGGGCATGGCGGCAAATCTATGCTGATTCTGCGACCCTGCATGAAGCGGGAATGAAGCCACCCGCAGCAGGGGATGCTACGGCTGGAGCGGCTTCGCCATCAGCACCATGTGCGCTGGCCGCTTGAGCTTCTCGGTGGAGTGGAACGGTTGCTCCCCGATCACCTCGAACCCCAGCCGCCGGTAGAAGGCCGGGAGCTCCTCCCGCAGGTTCACCACTTCGATCTCCAGCGCCGTGCACCCGGCCTCCCGGGCCCGCGCCTCGATGGCCTCGATCAGCCGGCGCGCGTGCCCCTGCTTCTGACAGGCGGGGTCCACCGACAGCATGCCGAAATACAGGGTCCTGCCGCGGAGCTCGAGATAGACGCCGGCGGCGAGCGCGTCCCGGGCGGGGGAATCGAGCACGAGGAAGGCGCCGAGGGGCCGGGCCATCATGGCGGCGAGCTCCTCGGCGGTGGTCCGGTCGCCGGCGATGAAGAAGTCCTCGACCCGGTAGGCGGCGTTGATGACCCGGACCAACTCGGGGATGTCGGCAGGGGTGGCAGGGCGGGGGAGGGCGGTGGCCATGGGCGCGGATCTTCGCCCGGCCTGGCGGGGCCGTCAAGCGGGTGGGGGTCGCACCGCCCCGGAAATGCCGGTACATTCCGAGTTCATGGCCGACCAGATTGACCGCCTGCGGACCGCCTTTGCGGGCCGATACGACATCGAGCGCGAAATCGGCGCCGGTGGCATGGCCACGGTGTACCTGGCGCGCGACCCCAAGCACGACCGGCAGGTGGCCATCAAGGTCCTGCGGCCGGAGCTGGCGGCCGCGCTCGGACCGGACCGATTCCCCCGCGAGATCAAGATCGTCGCCCAGCTGCAGCACCCCCACATCCTGCCGCTGTACGATTCCGGCGAGCTGCAGGGGTTCCTGTACTACGTCATGCCCTATGTCAGCGGCGAGTCGTTGCGGACCCGGCTCGACCGCGAGGGGCAGTTGCCGATTCAGGACGCCGTCCGGATCCTGCGGGAGGTGGCCGACGCCCTCTCCTATGCCCACGGCCACGGCATCCTCCACCGCGACATCAAGCCCGACAACGTGATGCTCTCCGGCCGCCACGCCATGGTGATGGATTTCGGCGTGGCAAAGGCGGTGAGCGAGGCCGGCGGCGAGACGCTCACCACCGTTGGCGTGGCGGTGGGGACGCCGCAGTACATGTCGCCGGAACAGGCCACCGGGCAGACCGACCTCGACCAGCGTTCCGACATCTACGCGCTGGGGATCCTGGGGTACGAGCTGCTGGCCGGCAAGGCGCCGTTCACCGGCAAGACCGCACAGGCGATCCTCTCCGCCCAGGTGCTCGAGGCACCGGCTCCGATCACCGACGTCCGGCCATCGGTGCCGCAGGGGCTGAGCGACCTGCTGGCACGGTGCCTGGCCAAGCAGGCCGCCGACCGAATCCAGACTGCCGAGGAGGTCCATCACCAGCTGGAGGGGGTGGTGACGCTGAGTGGCGGGATTACCCCGACGACGACGCGACCGGTTCGGGCGCTGGACACGGCGGTTCCTGGCCGAGCGAAGGGCGGTCGCGGACTGCTGGTGTCCGGAATCGGCGTGGCCCTGGTGGCGGCCCTGGGGTTGGGCGCGAAGCAGCTGCTGGGTGCCGGTGCCATGCCGGGTCCCGAGCGGATGGCCGTCCTGCCGATCACGGATATTTCGGGCGCCGACGCCCAGTTCGTGGACGCCATGCACGACCAGTTGAACGTGGCGCTGGGCCAGACCGCTGGTCTCTCGGTCGTCGCCCGCTCGGCCATGCTGGTGTACAAGGATGCGCCCAAGCCGATGGCGGAGATCGCTGCCGCGCTCAACATCGGGGCCATCCTGGAGGGAACGGTGTTCCGCACCGGCGACCGGATGCGCATCAACGTCCAGCTGGTCGAGCCCCGCAGCGTGCAGCAGATCTGGAGCAACAGCTACGAAATTGACGTGCGGGACGTGCTCAGCGCGCAGGACTCCGTCGTGCGTCTCATCGCCGCCGGGGTCCGCGACGCCGCGCTCCCGTCCCCCCCCCCGAACGACTGACCGTGGCGAGGAATTCCATCATGGACCGACGTCTCCTGTCGAGTGGTTGTGCGATCCTGCTGGCGGCCTGTGGGAGCGGCGCCATGGATGTGGCGCCCGATCCCGTCTTCACCATCGACGCCGGGTTCGGCCAGGTTCGGAACGCGCGCTGGTCTCCCGATGGGACGCGCCTGGCCTGGAGCCAGGTCGTGGAGGGTCGCTCCGCCATCTTCGTGGCCGACGCCGATGGACAGAATGGCCGGGCAATCACCTCCGGCGTGTGGGACTCCAACCCGATCTGGTCGCCGGACGGCGCCTGGATTGCGTACTACTCCGATGAGGACGCCGACGTGTACGTGGTCCCGAGTGCCGGTGGCGACCGTCGCCAGTTGACCTCGGGGCCGGGCGCAGACGGCGCAGCGTCCTGGATGCCGGATGGCTCCGGGGTGGTGGTCGAGCGACTGGAAGGGGGGATCACCCGGAGCCTGCTCGTCCCGCTGGACGGGTCGCCGCCGCGTCCCCTCGCAGACATGCCTGGCGCCTCGGCCTGGGGCACCCCCTCCCCCGATGGGTCCCAGCTGGTGATGCAGGTGACCCGGGGCGGCCAGACCACGATCTGGGTCCGTGCCCTCCCGGACGGGGAGCCGCGCCAGCTCACCACCGAGGGATTCGAGGACCCCCAGACGCCCTTCGCCTGGTCGCCAGATGGCCGCTCAATCCTCTACGAATCCCGCCGAACCGGCACGAGCGATCTCTGGGTGATCGACGCCACTTCTGGAGAGCAGCGCCAGCTCACCAACGACGTGCGCGACGATTATCAGGGTCGCTGGTCTCCCGATGGCCAGCGGGTGCTGTTCGTCTCCACCCGCGGCGGGCAGCAGGATCTCTGGGTCGTGCCGGCCAGCGGTGGCCCGGCGACCCGCATGACCAACGACCTGGCCCAGGAGAACAACCCGACCTGGGCGCCGGACGGCACCCGGATCCTCTTCGACGTGAACGACTCCCGCGTGAGCCTCGGTGTCGCCTCGCTCGACGGCACGGCCCCGCGCACCTTGGCCGCCTGGGACGGCGAGCTGCTCATCGACGTGCAGGTGTCCCCTGATGGGCAGCAGGTGTTGTTCACCGGCGGGCGGGGGGGCAACAACGACATCTTCGTGATCCCCATTGCCGGGGGGGAGCCGACGCTGTTGGCCGGCGGCCCCACCGAGGAAGGGCTGCCGAGCTGGTCCCCGGATGGGTCGCAGGTGCTTTTCGCCTCCCGGCGCGGGGGCACCATGGACCTCTGGAGCGTTGCCGCGACCGGAGGGGAACCCGTCCGGGTGACGGATTGGGCTCCGAGTGATGAGGGGTTCGCCCGGTGGTCGCCGGACGGCACTTGGATCGCGTTCCTGGCCAATCGGGAGGAGGCCTCTCCCCAACTCTGGGTGATGCGGGGCCTTGACGGCGAACCGAAGCGGCTGACCAGCGGGCTCCTGGTCGAGACATTCCGCTGGAGCCGGGATGGAACCGAGCTGGTGATCGACGGCGCGGTGCCGGGGAGCGGTCGGGGGTTGTACGCCGTGCCCGTCACGGGAGGGGCCCCACGCGTGCTGGTGTCTGGGGACGTGGACGTAGGCTCGCCCGACCTGTCCCCCGACGGGCAATCGGTGCTGTTCAGCCGGTTCACCGGCGGGTGGGGGTACATCGAGGTTGTGCCCTTGGGAGGAGGCACTCCCCGGCGATTGACCACGCGGTCCGATCAGGTCTATCAGACCAATCCACAATGGTCGCCGGATGGGTCGGTGATCGCGGTCGAGGAGTATGTCCTTGAAACGAACGGCCAGGACCTGCTGCTGGTCACGTGGCCGGGCGGCGAGTGGAGGTCGCTCGCCTCGACCCCGGGCACTTGGTTGGGAATAGGAGACTGGACGCCGGATGGCAGCGGCCTGGTTGTTGTGGGACTTGAGCCGCGGTTCCGGGTCGTGGCCCTTCCGATGGCGGCCACCACCCCATAGGGATCCCAGGGACGCCTGGTAACCGGGCGGCCACGCGACCCCCGGATGATGATGGCGCAGGGGCCGGGCATGCCCGGCCCCTGCGCCATCGAGGGGCCGGACAAGTCCGGCTCCCACGAGGGGGTCGGGTCCCGTAACCGGTTGATTACCGTTCGATCCGCACCCGGACCCGGCTGGTAACCTGCGGACCCTCCCGCAGGTCGAACACCGCCCGCGCCCCGATCGGCAGGAGGGCGCGGGCACCGTCGCGGACCAGCGCCTCATTGCGCGGGTGCAGGAACAACCCCGTCGCGTCCACCGTGTCGATCGCCACCACCGCGCTCAGGTCGCCCACCTCGCGCACCCGCCCGCCGGTGCGTGCCACCGGGTCGTCGTAGTTGATCGCGATGTCGGCGCGGAGCGGGGGTGATCCCGGAATGACCAGGTCGCCGCCGCGCACCAGCAGGTCGTAGGCCCCGCCGGTGTTGTAGGGCAGCCGCTCGTAGTCGTTGGGGTCGGCCTGGGCGTACTCCTCGGTGGCAATCGCATTCAGCGCGCCGATGATCGCGGCCACGTTGAGCCTGCGGAGCTCCCGCTTCTGCGGGTCGTCCGGCAGTGCCCCGCTCTCGATCAGCACCGTGCTGGTGCCCCACGTCTGCATCAGGTCGCCGAAGGCGCGCGGATTGAAGGCGTCGTCGTACTTGGCCACCCGGCCGGCGATCGCCGATTCCAGGTTTGCGGCAATCCCCGCCGCCACCAGCCGGGCCCGGCTGCGCACCGGCCCCCAGGTCCGCTCGGCGTCGGCCGCCGGCGCCAGCAGCGCGATTCCGGCCTGCTTCCCGTCGCGCCCGACGCGGGTGCGGGCGTTCTGGTCGTGGAGGTTGAACCCGAATTGCGGCCGGAGCTGCTCCTGCAGCCGCTTCAGGGTCTGGCCCTCGGGGGTGGAGAGCCGGCGGGCGTCGCGGTTGATGTCGATCCCGGCGGCGTTCTCGCGCTGGAACCGCTCGGCCCCGTCGGGGTTGAGCATCGGGAGGAAGGTGACGGTGAGCCGCTCGCCCAGGCGGTCGCGAAGGACGTCGCTCCCCGGGGCGGCCAGCCAGGCGAAGATATCCGCCAGCGCCATCGAGGCGGTGGACTCGTCGCCGTGCATCTGGGACCAGAGCAGGACGGTGACGGGACCGGTGCCGAAGGTAACCGTGCGGAGCTCACGCCCCTGCATCGAGTGCCCGACGTCCGCCACCCGGAGCCGCTCGGACCGCAGCGACGGCGCCAGGGCGCGCCAGTACTCCGCATGGTTGAAGCGTCGATCGCTGATGGCACTGACCCGGTGCCGCTCCGCGATCCGCAGTCCCTCGGACATCTCCGCCGAGGGACCGGGCACCAGGCTGCCGATGGCGCGGACTACACCGCAGCCCCCGACGAGGGAGAGGGCCAGGAGCGCGACAAAGTCCCTCCTGCGCCTCATCGGTTCAGCGCCCCGGCGCAAAGTGATAGGTAAAGGCATATGAGTGGACCCCCTCGACGATGGTGATCGTCATCGTTCCGCTCAGGCCAGCAAGCTGATCGGTGCCAGAGTCCGGCACCACGGAAAGGGCGAGGGTGGCAATGCCCCGATCCATCGTCCCGCTGTGCTGCAGGACGAAACTCCCGCGCCGACCGGCCAGCGTCCCGGTCACCTGTTCCATGGCGACATACCCGGCGGAGCCCTCGGCAGGTGTCCTTGCGGCGAGCATCTGCCCCTTGCTGGTGGCCACCAGGTCGCCGGTGAACACCTTGTCGAGCGTCATGCGACCGAGCAACCCGGGCGTATGGTCGTCCGAGGCCTGGGGGGTGATGGTGACGGTGAAGGTGCCAGAGGCGTGGCTCCCAGTTCCTGCGTTCGACATGGTGTTCACCTTCCACGGTTCGAGCCGTAGCCCCTCGATCGGGCGCGAGGGCTGGCGGGTATTGAGGTTGAGCTTGTCGCCGGGCTGCAGCATGTAGAATCGGCCATCGCTGCCCAAGGTGCGCTGGTTGTCGTACACCATCACATAGGTCTGCCCGATCACCTCGGCGGTATCGCCGCGGACCACGATGGCGGTGTTCTCGTCGAGCCCGATGCCCAGGAGGTGAGGCAGCTTCTCGATCACCGGGACCAGGTCGTGCTGCCGGTTGCGGCGCAGCAGGTGCTGGTCGATCGCAGTGTTCCGCACGAACCCGAAGCCGACCTCGTGATCGCCCATCATGGTGGTGTTGTTGCGGGTGTCGCCGCGCACCAGGTAGCTGCCGAGGATGGTGGCGCCGGCGGAGGTGCCGCCGATCACGCCGCCACGATCGAGCAGCGCCTGCAGCTCGGTCAGGACCGGCGTGTCGAGATAGGAGTCGGCCAGGCGCCACTGGCGGCCGCCTGGGAACCAGACGCCCCGGGCGGATCGGATCGGATCGGCGAATCCGGGCCGGCGCGCCTCGGCGGGGTCGTAGGTGTGCAGGAGGGTCAGGTTGGTGGCGCCGAGCTGGCGGAGCCGGCTGAGCTCCGGGCTGGAGGCGTCGTAGGTCGGGTTGCCCCCGGCGGTCGGGATCACCACGATCGGCGCATCCGGTCCCCCGGCCAGCTCGATGAACTTCTCGAGCACGTCGCGGCCGCCGGGTCCGCCGCCCATGATGACGAGGGACCCGCTGGCGGGACCGACGACGACCTGGGCCGCGAGCGGGGTGGCGAGCAGCAGCATGGCGAGCAGGGAGGGACGTACGCGTCGCATCGGTGACAATCCGGGCTATGGGACGGCAGGGTGGGGTGATTCGAAGCTAGCGTCCCCCCGGTGCTGGCACCAGAACCCGGCTGACCACTTCCGTCGCCCGGCGGCCCCTAGGCACACTCCAGTTCGAACACCGTCACCTCCGGGCGCACGTTGAACCGGACCTGCTGGATGTGGCCGACACCCCGACTGATGTACATCTGGCGGTCGCCGCTCAGCGCGAATTCCCCCGCGGTATAGCGGCGGTTCTTGACCGGGAGCAGCGGGGGCGGCAGGAACGGGGGCTTGCACTGCCCCCCGTGGGTGTGGCCGCAGAGGATCCAGCCGGCGTAGCCGTGCCAGCCCGGCAGGTCGGCGGAATCGGGGTTGTGGGTCAGGGCGACCGCGGCGCGGGCGGGGTCGAGGGCCTCGACGGCCCGACGGGGATCGAACTGGCTGGCCCAGTAGTCGTCCATCCCGAGCACCTGCAGTCCCTCCACCTCCACCACCTCGTTCCGCAGGATGCGCATCCCGGCGTCGCCGAGGATCCCGGCAAAGCGTGCGGCGATCTCGGGGTGGGCCCAGTTCGGGCCATAGTCGTGGTTGCCGAACACCCCGAGCGTGGCCATCCGGCCCCGCGGCAGCTCCTGGTAGACCTGGGCGGCGTGCTCGAAGATCCCGGGCCCGTGGGTGGTGAAATCCCCCGTGGCCACCACGATCTCCGGCTCGAGCGCCGCGACCCGGCGAAAGGTGTCGAGGAGGTAGCTGTCCGAGACCTGCCGCCCGACATGCAGGTCGCTCAGGTGCACCAGCCGGCGGCCGGCCATGGACGCGGGGAGTCCGGCGACCGGCAGCGGACGGTGGACGATCTCGAGCCAGTGGGGTTCGATCAGCCAGGTGTAGCCGCCGAGACCGAGCCCGGCGGCGGCGGTGGCAGCGGAGCCCTGGAGGAAGCGACGGCGGGTCAGCATGGGAGGCGGTTCAGTGCATTGCTCGTGCCAGCGGCGGCAGGTCGCGTCAGGGGAGGATTTCCCCCCGACGCACCACCATCCGGATCCGGGTGGTACTGGCAATATCCACGAGGGGGTTGCCCTCCAGCAGCACCAGGTCGGCCACCCGACCCGCCGCCACGGCGCCATGGGTGGTGCCGCGGCCCATGAGGCGGGCTGGCACCGTGGTGGCGGCGGCCAGGGCCTTGGCCGGGGTGAGTCCCGCTTCGACCAGCAGGGCCAGTTCCTTGTGGAGGTTGGGCAGGGCGGTGCTGTCGGCATCAATCAACCCGTCGGTCCCGGCCAGGATCGGGATCCCGGCGGCTGCGGCACGCCCAACAATCGCCCTCGACCAGCGTGCCGAGATCGAATCGGCCGGCGATCGCCCGAGGACCCAGAGGGTGGGCTCGAGGTGGGTGCCCCGGGCACGCATGGCCTCGACGATCCTGGTCATCGCGGGTCCCTCGGGCGGCGTGGTGGCGTACGGCCCGAAGCGACGGTTCCAGGCTTCATCGGGTGCCACCCAGGTGAGCCCCTGCCAGGAGAGGTACGCCGCATGGGTCAGGACATCGACGCCCGCGGCAACCAGGTCCGTGGGCCGCGCGGGAAAGACGGTGCTGTGGGCCACCACTCGCATCCCCTGCCGGTGTGCCTCGCCGGTCAGACCGGCCACCAGAGCGGAGTCGATCATGGCGTAGAGTTTGAGGACTTCGGCGCCCGACCCCCGTGCGGCCGCCACCGCCGTGGGAAGATCGCTCTCGGCGGTTACCGCCTGGACCCATGGCGCCGTGCCGGGCGCATACCCCGCGCCGGCACTGATGAAGCGGGGGTCGGTGAAGAAGTTCGGTCCCGCCATGACAGAGGCATAGGCAATCTCGGGCCCCTTGATCCGTCCCGATCGCACCGCCAGCGCCAGGTACCCGGCCACGCGGTTGTCGCCGGCCAGGGCCTGGACCAGGGTCACCCCGCCGCGCGCCGCACGCTCCAGCGCCTCCTCCATCCCCGCGGTCAGGTGCACGTGGTGATCCACCAGCCCCGGGGTGGCGAAGAGTCCGGTGCCGTCGATCGTGGCGGTGACGTCGGTCGGGGCGGGCGCCGCCACCGGTTCCACCGCGGCGATCGCCTCGCCGCGCACCACGATGCGCTGGCCGGGCCGCACGCGGGCGGCATCGACATCCACGACCGACACGTTCTCGATCACGAGAACCCGCGGTGCCGGGGTGCGGCCCCCCTGGGCCACCAGCGAGGGGGCTCCCAGAGTCAGCAAACTGGCAACGCAGAGGAGTGGCTTGCGCATCGGGAACTCCAGGTGAACCAGGATCAGGGGGGAGACGGCAGGCCGGGCAACCGATTGCGGGCCAGCGAGTCCCAGGCCTCGGCGCTGAGCGCAGCCTGACGGCGGAACGCCGCGGCATATGGCCCGGGAATGAAGACCGGGGCATCGCTTCCGAAGAGCAGCCGGCCGACTCCGACCCGTGCCAGTTCGGCGGCCAGGGCCTCGGCGTCCTGCTTGGTCGAGCGGGGCATGCCCTCGGAGTCCCGGGCGAGCCACACCGCCGAGATGTCGAAATGGACCCCGGTCCGGGGGCGACCGGCAGCGGCCTCCTCGTCGAGCCAGGTCGTGAAGGTCTCGAAGATGGCCCGGGTCCAGGCGTCGAACCCGCCGCTGCCACCCAGGTGGGCGATCACCACCGTCAGGTCGGGGAACGGCTGGAGCACCTCAGCAATGAAGCGGCGGATGTCGGCCAGGTTGCCGCGGTTGTTCTGGGGGTCGAAGTGGACGAACA
Organism: Gemmatimonadales bacterium; assembly: GCA_048499805.1. Taxonomy (GTDB): domain Bacteria; phylum Gemmatimonadota; class Gemmatimonadetes; order Gemmatimonadales; family GWC2-71-9; genus JAWXBA01. Next base: position 231,380 of record JASNZF010000003.1, read on the forward strand.
GGATCAGGCTGTCGGCACTGGCCAGCTCGGCATACCGCCGCAGCGCCGCCAGGTGGCTGGCGTAGCCGAGGTTGGCACCGGCGCTGGCCAGGTGGAGCTTGATCCCGGGACTCTGCAGCTCGGCGCGGCAGCGCTGCACCTCTGACCAGGCGTAGGGCCGAAGGAAGTCCACCCCGCAGAGGGCAATGGCCCGGTCCGGAAAGCGCGCCGCCTCGGCGGCGACGTAGTCGTTCTCGCGCCGGACCGCCGCCTGCTCGGCGGCGAGGGACAGGCGCAGCGGGCCGCGAATGTCCTGCCGGCCGTACAGGTGGGCCATGGGGATGAGGACGGCGCCCGCGACCTGCCGTGCGGGGCCACCGTCGGCGGTGGCGGTGTCGCCGAGCAGCGCGCTGGCGGAGGTATAGACGGAGTCGGGACGGGAGAAGTTGACGCCCAGCGATTTCCAGTCCTTCACCAGCGCAGGGCTGAGGAGATGGACGTGGTGGTCGACCAGGCGCGAGGTATCGGCGCTGTCGGGGGCGCCGCAGGCGGCGAGGAGCAACAGGCCCGCGGGGGCCAGGCGGCAGGGCGCGGAGGGCATGGTCCAAGGTACCGCGGGGGTGGACGGAGGCCAACCGGGTGGCCGCGCGGGCGCCATGCGCACCCGCGCCGCCTCAACGAGCCGGGCTCACTCCCAGACGGGTGGCTTTGGCGGGGGCGTCGGGTCACCACCCGTTCCGCCGCCACACTTCGGGAACCGCTTGCTGGCGACTCCGGTGCCGGTGAACGCCTCCTGCTCCACATTGCACATGGCGATGCGCAATGCCTCGTAGTCGGCCTGAAACTTGATGAAGTAGGTGTTCAGCTCGGCCAGGTACTTGCAGATCTCCGGCGGGACGCAGGGTCGCGCCCGCTTGCGCTTGGCCACCTTCTTGGCCGCGGCCTTGGGGCTCGCCTTCTTCTTCTTGGTTGCCATCGGTGCCTCCAACGGAAGGGTGAGAGGCCGGACCGGGAATCAGTCCCGGCCCGGCGGAGAACTTGCCGCGAGGCCATCAAGCCGTTGCCTGGCCGCGGCCGCCAGGACGTTGTCCCCCAGGCCCCGGGCCGCCGCCTCCCTCACCGCCAAGCTGGCGGGGAGGAAGAGCTGGTGCACGAAGACGCCGGGGTGATCGAACACCGAGGCCACCCGATGCGCGCGGGCCCACTCGCCCCGGGCCAACAGCAGCCTGGCCAGGACCATGCGCTCGGTGGCCAGCGACTCCCACAGGGAGCCCTCCACTTCCTGGTGGATGGCCGTGGGGGCCAGGGCCTCGAAGGCGGCGATGGCCGCGGTGGTGTCGCCGCGCGCCAGGGTGGCGTAGCCCGCCGTGACCTCGGCCATCAGGCGGTCACGCCTGGCCCCGGTGCGCTGCGCCCGCGCGGCGAGGACCCGTGCCACTTCCTCCACCTCGGCCCGCCCGCCATGGGCCGCCTGCCAGATGGCGACCAGCCAGAGCGAGGCGGCTCCCCGGGCTTCATAGTCGGTCCCGAGCTGGAGGATGAACTGGCGGCCACGCTCGCCCACGTCCACGCCGGCCACCTCGTCCACCACGAAGAGCCCGAGTGCCGCGGGGAGGCCATGGACCACCGCGGAATCGACCATCGCAACGGCCTCCGTGGGGCGCCCCTCGGCCACCAGCATTCCCTGCAGGAGCACCAGCGAACCCCAGTCCTCGGCGCCGAGGGCCGAATCGGCCGCAAGGATCGCGGCGAAGGCCTCACGGGCACAGCGGCGACCATCGAGCCGGGGGGTTCCCGCCAGCTGGGTGGCCACCTGGAAGACGGGGAGGCGGTCCGCCCGCGCCTCGGCGGCCCAATCCACGCTTGCCGGGTCGCGGACGCAGCGTTGCGCCAGCTCCAGGCGCCGGACTGTGGCGGGCTCCGCGCCCGCGCGCCGCAACCTCGCGACCAGCCGGTCGGCCTCCGTCGCATCTCCCGCGCGCAGGCTGATCTCCGCGAGGTGGACCAGCGGGGGCGTGAACAGCGAATCAAGCCGGACGGCCTGCTCGAAGTCGGCGCGGGCCATCTGCTCGAGGGGCCAGATTCGGGGGGCGGGCACACCCAGCAACGCTGTGGAGTCGAGCCCCTCGCCGGGCAGCAAGTGCAGCTGGATCTCCCCGGCAAGGAGCCAGGCATCGGCCCAGGTTGCGTCGGTGGCCAGGGCGCGGCGCACCGCACGGATGGCGGCGGTGGCCTCGCCGCCGAGGTACCGCTCAAGTGCCGTGGCCAGCAACCGTTCCCGGGGGGAGAGCAGGCCGGCGTGCCGCTGGGCCAGCCCGGCCAGCGGGGCGGCGCGATCGGAGTTCGTCCAGCTGGCGGCCAGGGCGCCGCGGAGCGCGGCTGGCGCGAGGACCGAATCGAGGCCCACGGCATCCTCGAACAGCGCCAGGGCGGCCCGCATCCGTGAGGCGCGGTATTCCACCTCACCCTGGAGCCAGCGCACCACCGCCACCGGGTGCCGTTCCCGCAGCCGGACCACATCGGTGCGGGGGCCGGCGCCCACCAGACGGGGCAGCAGCTCGAGGATGGCGCCAAGCGCGAGGTCCACCGGTGCTCGCCCGACGGGCCCGCTCAGGCTGCTGGTGACCGGGTTGCCGGGGTCCTCGAGGTCGTGTAACCGGACGATGATCCGCGTCGAATCGCCCACCCGGAGCAGCGATCCGTTCAGGTAGTAGCGCGCGCCAGCGTCCCGCGCGATTGCCGCGGCGCGACCCGCCGGCAGGACGGCCCCCGGGGCGCGATCAGCCCCGAGCAGGGCGCCACCGTCGAGCCACTGCATCGGCTCGGTCCGCTCCAGCGCGCTGCCGATCAGGATGGCCAGGTGCTCGGCCTCGGCGGGTGGATCCCCGCCGCCGCCATCGAACGGGAAGACCACCACCCGGCGCGGGTCCAGGTCTGCGGGGCGGAGCCAGAGCTGCCAGGCGGCCAGCGCTGCCACCAAGGCGACAGCCACCAGCGCGAGGCGGCGCAGCCGGGAACCAGGTGAGGAGGGCGCCGTCGCGGGAGCGGCGGTCAGGTCCAGGCCATCCAGGGCGGCGAGTACCTCCCCCATGTCCTGGAACCGGTCGGCGGGCGACTTGGCCAGCGCCTTCCGGATCAGCCCCTCGACCCCGGCCGGAATGTTGGGCCGGGCCAGCTGGATGGAGGGGAGCGCTTCCGCGATGTGCCGCGCGATGACCACCTGGGCCGTGGGACCGTTGAACGGCGGCTCGCCGGCCAGCATCTCGTAGAGGACGCAACCCCAGGCGTAGATGTCGGCACGCGAATCGACCGGATCGCCCGCGCCCTGCTCGGGGCTCATGTACGCCGGGGTGCCGAGTACGAGGCCGGTGCTGGTCAGCGGTTCCAGCGCGGCCGCACTCAACGCGCGGGCCACCCCGTAGTCCGCCAGGCGAGCCCGGCCCCCCTCGGGACCAAGCAGCACGTTCTCGGGCTTGACGTCGCGGTGCACGATGGCGTGAGAGTGGAGTGCCCACAACGCCTCGGCCAGGTCCCGCGCCACCTGCAACGCCGCCGGCAGGGCGAGTTGGCGCTCGCGGTCCAGGCGGTCCCGCAGCGAGCCGTCGGTCAGGAGCGGCATCGTGTAGTAGGGGAGCCCCTCCGCCGCGCCCCAGTCCAGCAGCGGTACCAGGTAGGGGCTGTCGATGCTGCCGGCGATCCGGATCTCCCGGAGAAACCGCTCCACGCCGAGGATCTTCGCCACCTCGGGACGCACCATCTTGAGCGCCACAGCAAGGCCGTCCTCGAGGCGGCGTGCCGCGAAGACATTCGCCGCGCCTCCCTGTCCCACCCGCTTCCCGATTTCGAACCCCTCTACCCGGGGGCTGGTCGTCGCCGAGGCGGGTGGGTCGGTGGGGAGCCCGGATCCCCCCGTCACGGACATGGTGCTCCCCCGACCTGGACCAGGGCCGAGTCCACGACGGGACCAAGACCCGCCGCCTGACCAGCGCACAGTGCCGCCCGGGCGGATGCGGTGGCCACGCCCCCGAGTCCGAGGGCGGCGCGGCTGCGGTAGAGGCCAACGTACTCGCCGAGTTGCCGGTCCACCACGGCCACGGCGGTGCCCCCCACGGCCGGTGACACCGTCGCACCGCCGACCAGCTCCACCAGCCGCCGCCGCATCCGGTCCACCGACTCCGCGGGCGGGCCGTCCAGCAGGAAGGCGCGGAGGGCAGGCACCGCCGTGTCGCCGAGGGCGATCACGGCAGTCAACTCTCCAGCGGAGCATTCGATGCACTCCATGAGTCGCAGCACGGCGGGTGGAACACCGGCCTCGTCGCGGCACGCCGCCGCGCCAACGAGCAGGAGTCCCAGGCCGGCGAGCCGGCAGGATCGACTCATGGGCACGGCTTGACCGTGATGTCGTACCGGGCCGTGGCGGAGGGCCCACCGGCATAGAGGGTCACCTGGGCATCGCCCGGGGATCCACCAGTGACGGACAGGGTCGTCCAGCCGGCGTTGGACCCATCGATGCCGGTGTCCACCTTGTCGGGGTCGACCGCGACCGCCGTCGGGTTGCTGCTGATCCAGATGAGGTCACCGGAGCGGGCAGGAAGGGTCGTTCCGGCGATCGTGGTCGAGAGGCTGCCGCTGAGCAGGCGCGCTTCGCCAACGCACAGGGTGATGACTTCCAGGGCGGGTGTTACTGCGCAGGCCAATTCCCACCCCGGGCCATCACTCAGGTAGTCCGGCGGGCTGCCGGTCAGGGACAGGACGGGGCAGTCCGCGGTGGCATCGGCGGCCGGGCAGGGGCAGCTCACGCCGGTGGGTGTGGCACCTGCCCGTTGCCGCAGGCTGGTTCCGGCGGTGCCGGGGAGGTTGACCCACGAGAGCGGGGACAGGTTCATCCGGAACGTCTGGCCAAGGGTGGCGTAGATCGGCCGGCCGGCGTCGCCGGAGGCACCATAGGCCATGAAGTTCCGCGGGGCGCCGATGGTGGTGCCCGTGGCGGGGGGCAAGGTGAGGAAGCCCGCCAGATAGTCGTGGGTATGGCCCCAGTTCGGCTCCAGCAATCCCAGGGCGTGGCCGAGCTCATGGGCCAGGGTGTGGGGCAGGCCGGAGGGAACCGCGACGAACAGGATCGACCGCGCCCCCTCGATATAGCAATAGTACCCGGTGCTGGCCGTGCCACGACCCGTGATCGCCCGCACGTAATAGACGTTGAGCTTGTCCGCCTGGTAGATGGAGGGCTCGGCCATGATGCTCGTGGCGGCGTCACAGCCGGTGCCGGATGTCGGGAAGAGCGGCGCGCCGGGCGAGGAGGCGGGAATCTCCACCACTGCCGGATCGCCCCCGGCGGCCTCGTCGGCCACCAGTGTCACGCCGGCTCCGGCGCCGCCCAGGATGGAGGCGGCTTCCTTCAGGTGGATGTTCCGGATCTGGTCCGTCAGGGCCGGGCTGCCCAGCCCGGGTGCCACCCAGATCGCCAGCGGGACCCGGAGGAGCGGCGGGAGCGAGATCGGGAGCACGTCGGGGCCCGGGGTCCACGGCAACTGGGCGGGCTCACTCGAGAACCACAGGCCATGGGATGGCGTGAAGAGGGTCACGGAGGTCGGGCAGGTCTCTCCGGAGCCGCCGGTGGAGCCCGGCGGCAGCGCGTTCACCGGCAGGAGGTAGCTGGCAAGCCCGGGAACGAGCTGGTCGTGGAGGCAGGTACCGGCCGCGGCGGCATCGAAGAGGAGGAGGCCCGGATGCGGACTCGGCGTGGTGATCGAGACCCGGTCGTTGCCGCCGCTGGTACCCCCGGGCGCCGGGCAGAGCGGTACGGTCAGGTCGGTGGTCGTACCGGCGACGACCGTGACGGCCGCGGTGGCTGAACAGTATCCGATGCTGTGCGCGGCCACGACGACATCGCCGGCGGGCAGGTCGGAGAATACGGCGAAGCCGGCGCTGTTGGTCATGCCGTAAATGGCGGACCCCTGCAACTGGACCGGCACGGCGCCCAGCGGGTTCGCGGCTACGGGGTCGTCAATGACCAGGATGCGGAGCCCGCCACGGTCGGGGCCGGGTCCGGGGTCGCAGGCGGGGAGGAGGAGCACGACTGCGGCGAGGAGCCCGGGCCGCGCCCACGGCGGGCCCCGGCGTGGCCGGTCCAACAGCGTGTGGCACATGGCGTTGGCCCTCGTCGCAATCCGGGACGGGATGGCAGGAGGTTATCGCCCGGGCCGGGTGGCGTCAAGGAACCGGTGGTCGCCCCTTATCGGGGCGGTGGCTCCCGGTGCACCTGGTCCCGCTGTTGCGCCAGGAGCCGCTCCGCGAAGGCCACCCGCTCTTCCAGCTCCTCCACCCGGGGTTGCAGGATCTCCACCTCCTCCTGCAGCCGTTCGTTCTCGTCGAGCACCTCCTGCAGGTCGTCGGCCAGGGCGGGGCGGCGGCGCGCCATCAGGTGCCGAGCGCCTGCCGCCAGTGCCACGGTAAGTGCCACGTGCACCCAGGCGTGGATCGGCTCGCCGGCCCGCGCGGCGACCCACGCCGCCAGGACGTTGATGCCCGACAGAATCCAGGCGGCGGGAATCCAGCCGCGGTGCTTGAACCACATCGGGGCCTCCCTGTCAGGTGCTGGAGCGTGCTCCGCCCCGGGTTGGCGGGCGAATACCGGATGGAAGCAACCATGACGTGCGGAAATCGCAAGCCGTGCGGCAGTGACTCGGACCAGGCACCCGCGGTTCGGGGTCCGGGAAGGCGGAGATCACCACGATGAGCTATGGCCTCGGGTAGCGCCTCCCCGCCTCACACGACCTCGCCGTTACCTTCCACCATGCCCGTCTCCCGCCAGTTCCTCCTGCTCGCCGCCCTGGCCCTGGGCTGCCGCACCGCCCCCACGGCCACGCCCGCACCCGGCACCACGACCCTCCGGGTGGTCAGCTACAACATCCGTCATGGCCGCGGCATGGACAACGAAGTGAACCTCCCTCGCACCGCGGAGGTCCTGCGCCGCCTGCAGCCCGACATCGTCGGGCTCCAGGAAGTGGACAGCGTGGTGGAACGGAGCGGCCGGGTCGCGGAGGCCCAGGCGCTCGGTGATCGGCTGGGATTGCAGCATGCGTTCGGCGGGTTCATGGCCTATCAGGGAGGGCAGTATGGGATGGGAATCCTCTCCCGGTTCCCGATTCGGCGGGTGATTCCGGTGCGGCTCCCGGACGGGAATGAGCCCCGCATTGCTCTGGCCGCCGAGCTGGATGCTCCCGGCGTGGGGCCGCTGATGGTGGTGAATGTCCACTTCGACTGGGTGGCCAGCGACAGCTTCCGGATCGCGCAGGCCACGGCGCTGACCCGGTTCCTGGATTCGCTGCCGATACCCTACATCCTCCTGGGCGACTTCAATGATGAACCGGGCTCGGCCACGCTGGCGCTCTTCCACGCCCGCGCCCGCGAGGCCTCCAAGCCAGCTGGCGACCGGTTCACCTTCTCCTCGACGGAGCCGGTCAAGGAGATTGATTTCATCTTCGGGGCCCCGGCCGGCCGCTGGGGCTCCGACTCGGTGCGGGTGATCGCCGAGACGGTGGCGTCGGACCATCGGCCGGTGTTTGCGAAGCTGTATTGGAGGTAGGGATCGGGGAACGGGCGTAAATGCGCCACGGATTCCACGGATTGACGCGGATTGATCGTTGGATTGGTTGGCGCTGGCTCAGCCGTCGGATCCGGAGGAACAGCGTCCACAGATTTCACAGTTGACGCCGATGGTTCCGAGACCAGGCCTGCATCAGGGAGTGTTCGGGGCTCGTGGGTTTCTGTGAACTGCTCTCACCGCAACCCTTCGTATGCGTTGCCACCCATCGGAATCCGCACCCTCCAGCACATGCCGTGCACCGACATCCTGCGGGGCCACCATGCACAACGGATCCCTGCTATGGCATCGAACAATCTGTGTCATCGGTGCAATCTGTGGATTCCCCTGCGACCCCTGCTGAGAAGCATGGCGACCGGCGGCATCGAACAAATCCGCGTCAATCCGTGGAATCCCTAGCCCCCGTCAGGGGCAGGACACGTTCGGCACCTACGCAGGTTCAGGCTCCGGCCGCACCTCCCGGAAGCGATCGCCAAACGCGACGCCGTCCGTCATCCATCCCGGCGCCTCCGAGTGAGCCTCCTACGAGCGCTGCGCGGTGATGAGCCGATCCACCTCGTCGTACCCCGACGGATGCATCACCCCATCGACCGACGCCCCTGCCGCCAGCAGCGCCTCGACCGAGGCCGCGGACTTCCACTCCGACCAGTACGAGTCGACACAGCCCCTCACCGCCAGCATCAGCGGGGTTTGCCCACGGGCGTCGCGGGCATGCACGTCGGCGCCCCGCTCCACCAAAAACCGCACTGTGTCGTGGCTCAAGCGCCAGGCGGCCACATGGAGGGCCGTCGACCCGCGGGCGTAACCCCAGTATCCGTCCTCGGGATGGTGGCTCGCCCCGACCGGCACCCCCAGATCCAGCAGGAGCTCCAGTCCCTGGGGGTGGTCGTTCCCCGCAAAGGCGGCCAGCAGCTCGCCCCCGCTGGCCAGGAGCTGCCCAAGAAGCAGGGGTGACTGCTCCAGCAGTGCTGCCGCTCCGTCGCGGTCCGCCCGCGCGCAGCAGGCCACCAGGGCGTCGACTCCCGCGAGCCCAAGCGAAACGCCCCGGCGGTCGAGCTCGGCGAGGAAATCCTTGCGCCCCCGACGGGCGGCGAGTGCGGTCGCCGAGCGGCCGTGAGCGGGCAAGGCAGGATCGGCGCCGGCGTCGAGCAGGGCGACGAGGATCTCCAGGTCGTTGTCGCGCAGGATCGCGTGGTGCAGCGCGCTCCGGCCGAAGACCGTGAACTGGTTCGGGTCCACCCCCGCGCCCAGCAGCCACCGGATCCCCTCGAGGTCGTGCCAGTCGGTCTTGCGCAGCAGCACCATGGCCAGGTTCTCGGCGGTCAGGGTGCCGCTCTCGACCAGCACCTGGAGGGCGCGATTGTCCCGGGTCTCGGGTGCGTGGTACGGGGTCTCGCCGTCGTTCGGGTCGGCCCCATGCTCCAGGAGGAGCCGGGTGAGCCCCGGATGGTGGGCGATTCCGGCGGCACCGTACAGGACGCTCTCCCACACCGGCTCGGGCTGGTGGTCCCGCTCGAACCACCCCCCGTTCGGATTGGCGCCCGCCTCGAGGAGCGCCCGGGCGGCAGACTCGAAGTCGCGGGTCGGTTCGTGCTTCAGGTATCCGGAGAAGCAGAGGTGGGTCAGCGGGTCCCAGCCGTAGGGGCCGCCTGGTGCGGTGGCCACGGCCGGGTCGGCGGAAAGGAAGTGCCGGACTCCGGTCCCGTCGCCGAGCACTGCGGCGGTGTAGATGCTGGCGGACTCGACCTCGGGGTGGGCGGCGCGGATCGCGTCGGCGTGGTCGGTGGTGCCGCCGGTGTGTGGGCCGTGCCGGGGCACCAGGGCGGCGACCAGGAATTCGGTGACCGGGTCGCTGGGTTCAGGGGACATGAGCTCCGCGAGGGGATGGGATTCGGAACGCTGTCACGCGGAGCCGCGGAGGCAGGTCGAGCGCCGTGCCTCCGCGTGCGCCGCCGTCTAGCCCTGCCGCACGTGCCGGTTGAAGAATGCCACCGTCCGCTGCCACGCCAGCTTGGCCGCCGCCTCGTCATAGCGCGGGGTGGTGTCGTTGTTGAACCCGTGCTGGGTGCCCGGATAGAGGTGCCGCTCGTAGGTGACCCCCGCCGCCTTGAGCGCCGCCTCGTATGCCGGCCAGCTGGCGTTGATCCGCTCGTCATTCTCCGCCGACTGCACCATGATCGGCGCCTTGATCTTCGCGACGTCATCGCTGTTGGGCGAGGAGCCGTAGAACGGGACGCCCGCCGCCAGGTCCGGGAGCCGGGTGGCCAGGAAGTTGACCATCCCGCCGCCCCAGCAGAACCCCACCGCCCCGACCCGGCCGGTGCACTCGGGGCGTTGCTGCAGGAACCTGGTGGCGGCCACGAAGTCCTCGCGCGACTTGGCCGAATCGAGCTGCTGGAACTTGCTCCGCGCCTCGTCCTCGTTGCCGGGGTAGCCACCCACCGGGAAGAGGGCATCGGGAGCGAACGCCACGAAGTTGTCGAGCGCCAGGCGGCGGGCAATGTCCTCGATGTGCGGATTGAGGCCGCGGTTCTCATGGATGACCAAGATCCCCGGGAGCTTGGCCGTCGCCCCGGCGGGCACCACCAGGTAGCCCCGGCCCCGCCCGTGGCCGGCGGGCGAGTCGAATTCGACATACTCGGCACGGATCCGGCTGTCGTCGTTGGACACCTTCTGGGCCTCGAGGAACTTCGGACTCAGCTGGTCGAGGAGCATGGCCGCCGTCACGCCCCCCACCGCGAACCGGGCGGCCTGGTCCAGGAACCCTCGGCGGTCGAGGGCCCCGTGGACGTAGGCATCGAAGAGGGCCAGAAGTTCTTGGTCGAAGTCGTGGGCGGTCTTCTGCATGGGTCGGGCCTCCGAGAAGGATGCGGCGAGATGGCCGCAGGGTGGTGATCTCGGAACTTCCGCGCAATCACCCGACCTGTCAATGCATGCGCCGCCCCTACTCCGTTCGCAGCGCCGCCACCGGTTCCGCCAGGGTGGCCCGCCGGGCCGGGACCAGGCTGGCGAGGATCCCCACGGCGGTGATGGTCAGCACCACCACGAGCAGCACCGGCGGGTCCTGCGGGGCGACCTGGAACATGATGATCGCCAGCGCCTTGGTCAGGAAGTACGCCAGGACGAGCCCCAGGACGAGCCCGATCCCGATCTGCCGGGTGCCCTGGCGCACCACCATCCGGATGACCTGCTTCGGGCTGGCCCCGAGGGCCATCCGAATCCCCATCTCCCGGAGTCGTCGGCTCACCGAGAAGGAGAGCACGCCATAGAGCCCGACGGTCGCCATGAAGAGGGCCGCCGCACCGAAGACGATGAACAGGGTCCCGAAGACCTGGTAGAACCAACCGGCGTCCTTGGCAACCTTGTCCATCGACTCGACGTTGTAGATCGGCAGGTTGGGGTCGAGGGCGCGCATGACCTCCCGCACCGCCGGGGTGATCGCCATGGGATCGGCCCCCGCCGTCCGCACCGCCATGCTCACGAAGCGGGGATCCTCCTGGGTCAACGGCACGTAGAAGCCCTAGGCCTCGTCGTTGGTGTTGCCGCCGAACCCCTCCATGCCCAGGTCCGGTACCACCCCGACGATCGTCTTCCACTCGGCGAGACTGTCCCGGCTGGCCCGCTGGGCGAACCGCATCCCGAGCGGCTCCCGCCCGGCCAGGAACCTCTGCACGAACGCCTCGTTGACGATGGCCACCGGCGGGCCGTTGGCATCGTCGCCAACGTTGAAGTCGCGGCCGCTGCGCAACTCGACGCCGAAGGTACGGAAGTACCCTGGCATCGTGCTGACCGAGCGCGCCGTCGGATAGTCGCTCTCGGTGGCGTAGGTCTCACCCTCGATGGCGATTCCGGAACCATTGGTGTTGAGGGGGAGATTGGCGGTGATCACCACCGCCTCGGCGCCGGGGATGGTCGCCAGGCGGTCGCCGAGGTCGCGGAAAAACTGCTGGCGGGTCTCCCGGGTGGGGTAGGCGGTCTCGAACAGGCCCACCCGCGCGGTGAAGATGTTGGACGTGGCGAAGGGGAAGTCGAAGTTCTGCAGCTTGACGATGCTCTTGGTCATCAGGCCGGCGCCGATCAGCAGGGCACACGAGAGGGCGATCTCCGCCGTCACGAGGACCCGGGTGAGCCGCCCCCCGAGCACGCCGGACCCGCCCCGCCCCTCGTCCTTGAGGGTGGTGTTCACATCGGTGCGCAGGACGGTGAACGCCGGGGCCAGCCCGGCCAGGACCGCCGTGACGACGGTGATGAGGACGATGAAGGCCATCACCGGCAGGTCGAGACGGAAGAGCATGTAGTAGGGCTTGCCCACGTCGGCGGTGGCGCCGTCGAACAGCGTGACGCCCACATAGGCGATCCCGATCCCGAACACGGCGCCGATGCCGGAGAGCACCAGCGTCTCCGCAAAGAACGGCAGGACGATCCGGAACCGGTTGGCACCGAGGGCGCTCCGGACTGCGGCTTCCCGGGTCCGCAGGGTGGCCCGCGCCATGAGCAGGTTGGCCACATTGGCGATGGCGATCAGCAGCACCAGGAAGGTGGCGACCTGCATCGCCGCGAAGATGGCGGTCAGTTCCGGGCCGGTATCGTTGTCCACGAAGCTGCGCAGCCGAGCCGTGACCCCCCGGTTCGTCACCGGGTACGCCTCCGCCAGGCGACCCGCGATCAGGGCCATCTCGCGCTCGGCCTGGTCGAGCGTCACCCCGTCCTTCAGGCGCCCGAAGACGGAATACTGGGTGCCGTCACCGCGGGACGCGAGCGTGGATCGGCTGTCGCGCAGCGCCACCCAGAGTTGCTGGTTCTGCGGGAATCGAAACTCCTCCGGCATCACGCCGAGGATGACGGCGGCCTCTCCGTTGACGATGACGGGCTTGCCGACCACCTCCGGATCGGAGGCATAGCGATTGACCCAGACCTCATGACCGAGGACCAGGGTGAGGGGGGCGCCGGGAAGGTCATCGCCCGAGCGGAACCCGGTGCCCAATGCGGCGGCAACCCGCAGTTGGTCGAAGATGTTGGCCGAGACGAAGCCGCCGTTGTAGCGCTCGGGTCCCTCGGTGCCGCTGAGATTGACGGTGCCGGTATAGTAGGCGGCCAGGCCCAGGAAGGAGGTCTGCTGCTCGCGCCAATCGTAGTAGTCGTGCTGGGTGACCGACATCCACTCCTGGTTCAACTCCGGATTCGACCGGGCGATCATGGTCACCCGATCCTCTTCAGGAACGCCCAGGCCCCGCATGAAGACGCCGTAGTTCAGGCTGAAGGTGGCGCTGCAGAGCCCGATGCCGAGGGCCAGGGTCAGGCTGGCGATCAGGGCGGACGCTGGTTCCTTGCGAAGCGTCCGCATGCTCAGGATGAGGTCCTGCCAGAGTGCGCGCATGAGTTGTCCCGTAGGGGTTGAGGTGCCCCCTACGGTGCAGCTTGCAACGCGGTTTCAGGGTGAAACGTTTGAAACGTCGGCCCAGGGCGCGGGATCCCCCGCCCGGGGCGCTCAGGGCCGGCCGGCGGCCGCCATTCCCCGTTGCAGCGCGGTCGCGGTGGCGGGGGTGATGCCACCATCCCCGAAGTTCACGGTCACGAAGTTGAAACCTTGCCGGATCCGCTCCTCGACATTGCCCGCCGAGGTGGTGATGCCGATCGGCAGATTCCTGGCCTTGGCGGCAACGAGTACCCGCTGCACCGCGGCCTCGACCTCGGCCTGTCCCTCCGCGCCGCTGCCGCCGAGCGAGAGTCCCAGGTCGGCGGGGCCGACGAAGATGGCGGAGATCCCGGGGACGTCGAGGATGGCATCGAGGTTGCGCATCGCCTCGGCGGTCTCGATCTGGATCACCACCATCAGTTCGCCCTGCGGGTCGAGGGGCCAGACATCGGCCTTGGTGCTGTAGTCGTTGATCCCCCACAGCCAGCTCGCGTTGCCGGCGCCGGAGCCGCGAAGCCCCTGCGGCTCATAGTCGGGGGAGCCGCGCCGCTGGGGATACCGGACGGAACGCACCGCCTGGAGCGCCTCCTCGGCGGTGTTAATGTACGGGAACATGATCCCCATGGCCCCGACGTCCAGGACCTGCTTGACCACGTAGGTGGCCAGGTCGCCACCGTTGACCGGGATCCGGACGATCGGGGTGACGTCGGGCTGGAGGTTGCCCTTCTGCATGATCCGGCTCTTGTCGGTCATGCCGAGCAGGAAGATGCGCAGCGTCTCGATGTCGAGCGGGCCGTGCTCCATGTCGATGAACACCCAGTCCAGGCCGGAGCGGGCCAGGGCGCGGGCGTTCTCGAGCGACCGGTCATGGCTGAAGATGCCGAAGGTGGCCTGGCCCGCCGAGAGCAGCTCGATGGCGCGGTTGAGGCGGACCGGGGATCCGGCTGCCTGTGCGCTGGCCACGGTGGGAAGGCCCGCGAGGACCAGGGTGCACAGCAGTCGACGGGCCATGGGCAGGATGGTCACGGCGGGCTCCGGGCAGAAAGTGAGGGTTGGTTCCGAAATCTACTCGGCGGTGGGGGTTGGCGTGAGAGGCCCGGAGACATCGGTGATCACTCGTTGCCCCCGATGGTGGACGTCAGCGATCCGTACTGATCGCGTTCTGGGACCCGAGGGCCTCCGAGTGTCGGGGCTCAGACCTGCTGGATCCACTCCCGAACGATTGCCTGAAGCGATGACGTGCCCCGGCGGACCGCTGCTGCATCGGCAAACCGGATGGCGCCCCGGTCCGCGCCGAGCCATTCGATCAGGCCATCAGGATCGGCGACCGACACCTTGCCGCCCCGTGCCTTGGCTCCGCGGTGCAGAATGATGAGCACCGTCTCGCCCTGCTTGCCGCGGGCATGGATGTTGGCGGTGGCAAAGAATTCCCCCTCCCCAACCCGATAGCTTGGCGCGTTCCACTTGATCCCCTCGACGATGCTGGGATCCGCGGCGCGGATGGCGGCACAGGCTGCCCTGAGGGCGCCTTTGAGCGGGTGATCCAGGGCCTGGAACAAGGCCGCCACGGTGGCAGGTTTGTCCGACATCACGCCCTCCCTCAAAGTCGCGGCCTTGGCCCCCTGGGGACGGCCGCACCATACGCGACTGGAGGGCGCTCCGCCAGTCGCCGCGACCCATGGCAGAGCGGTCCATCCTTTGTGTTTCACTGTGAAACCTTTGCCGGTTCCCCGCTCGTAGGTGGCTCCCATGCCCAACCTCCTCGCGTGGTCCGACATCCGCTACGCCGTCCGCCTCCTCGCCAAGACGCCCCTCTTCACCCTGATGACCATCGTGGTGCTCGGCGGCGGCATGGCGGTGAGCATCTTCACCTTCGCCTTCCTCCGCACGGCCATGGTGGCCCCGCTCCCGCTCCCCGAGGGCGAACGGATCGTCCGGGTGCTGGGCACTGCGGCCGACGGCCGCAGCCAGAACCTCACCGCCGCGGACGTGGCGAGGATACGCCCTGGTCTGCGGAGCCTGTCGGGTGTCGGGGCATACACCGAGGTGGGGGCAGCGCTGGGGCAGGGGACGGGGGCACGGCCAGTCTCGATCATCGCGACAGTGCCGAGCCTGTTCGCCACCGCCCGGACCACCGCGGCGCTTGGCCGGACGCTGGACGCCTCGGATGCCGTCGCCGGCGCCGATCCGGTTCTGGTCCTCGGCGAGCGGCTGTGGCAGTCCGCGTTCGGTGGGGATCCAGCGATCGTGGGTCAACTCGTCGCGGTGAACGGCATCGCGACGCGGATCATCGGCGTCATGCCAGCAGGGTTTGGATTCCCCGTCTTCTCCGAAGCGTGGGCCCCGATCGATCGTGCGCTCCTCGACCCCGCGTCGGCCGGGTCGGTGCCGCTTGGCGTCTTCGCCCGCTTGGCTCCCGGGGTCTCGCGGGAGTCCGCCGAGTCGGAGCTCTCCGTCGTGCTGGCCCGGGTCCGGGCCGACCATCCCGTCCCGGTGGAGGCGGAGCCCGGCCCGTCCGGAATCGTCCTGCGATCGTTCCCCATGGCCCAGTTCGGCGAGGACGGACCGTTGCTCCTGGCCGTGCTCAATCTCCTGGCGGGGCTGATCCTCCTGCTTGCGTGTATCAACGTCGGCAACCTGCTGCTGGCGCGCGCCAGCGAACGGCATCGCGAGATGGCGCTGCGGCAGGCCCTGGGTGCACCGCGGGCCCGGCTGGTCATGCAGAACCTCTGGGAGAGCGTGATTCTCTGCACCCTCGGTGGCGCCGCGGCTATCGGGATTGCGGTGGCCGGTCTCGACCTGATCGATGGCTGGTCGCAGGCCAACCTCCAGGGCAACCTGGCGTTCTGGTGGCGCTGGGGATACGACCCGAGCGTGGTCTGGGCGGCGGCGGGCTTCGTGACGGTGGCGGTCGTGCTCCTCGGCGGCCTGGTATCGATCCGGGCCACCAGCGAGCGATTCCACGAGACCCTGCGGGACAGCACTGCCCAGGCGGGGGACCGTGCCGGTGGGCGGCTGGCCCGATGGCTGGTGGTCACCCAGGTGGTGGCGGTGACGGTGGTGATGTTCGCGGGAGGGCTGGCGGCGATCGTGGGCAAGCGGGTGCTGGACATCGACCTGGGGTACGACGCCAGCCGCTTGATGAGCGCCGGGATCGCACTGCCCCAGGAGCGGTATCCCGATGACAGCCGGGTCTGGACGGCGCAGCTCGCGCTGGCCGACCGGCTCGAGCAGCAGGCCGGGGTGGCCGGCGTGCTCCTGCGGTCACCGCTGGCAGAGCTGGGAGACGGCGAGGCGGTGTTCGACGTGGCGGGGCGGGCAGTCGAGCCAGCCGAGCGACCAAGGGCCTACGTGCAGGCGGTGCTGGGCTCGCTCACCCCGGTGGGCGTGCCGGTGCTCGAGGGGCGTGGCCTCGAGGCCGCCGATGCCACGAACAGTGCGCCCGTGGCCGTCGTGAGCCGGGCGGTGGCCACCGCGCATTGGCCCGGCAGCTCCGCGATCGGCCGCCAGATCCGGCTGAGCGGGCTCGAGGGGCCGGACGCCCCGTGGCGCACCATCGTCGGGGTCGGTGGCGACGTGCCGATGGGCAATCCGCTGAGTCGGGACCGCAGTGCCCTGGCGGTCTACCTGCCGCTTGGCCAGGTTCCCGTCCGGCGCCTCAACATCGTGGTGCAGCATGCCGGCAGCGAAACGGCGGCACGGGTGGCGATCCTCGAGACGCTGGTGGAGCTCGACCCACTCATCCTGCCGGACCAGGTCGCCAGCCTCGAGGAGATGCTGACCAAGTCGGCCCTGATGGCCACCGCCACGGCACGAATGTTCGGCGGCTGCTTCCTCTTCGCGCTGCTCCTCTCGATCAGCGGGACCTATGGGCTGATGGCCCGCTCGATCGCCCGGCGGACCCGGGAAATCGGTGTGCGGCGGGCGCTCGGCGCCAGTGACGGCACCGTGCTCCGCATGCTGCTGTGGCAGGGGAGTCGCCAGCTGGGCGTCGGGGCGCTGGTGGCGCTTCCCTTGACCGGGCTCGGTGGCTGGGCCTTCAGCCAGGTCTTCCCGATCGGGGCGGGGGTGGCGGTGGGGACGGCGGTGGTGGTCTCGCTCGTGGTCGCCTTGACCGTGCTGCTGGCCACCTGGCTGCCGACCCGCCGGGCCATCCAGATGGATCCCTCCGAGGTGCTCCGGGCGGAGTAGCCGGGCCCGTCGAGAACCTAACGCACGACCGGACAGTCGGCAGAGGCGGTGCACAACAGCGCGACCACAGCGTCGGCGGGCTCGGGCCGCAGCTCGACGAGGGACGGGGTGATCACATCAGCCAAGGCGAGTTGAACAGGTGGAGTGCCAACAGCACCACGCCAACCGCAACCGCGCGACCGCCGAAGCTGGGGTTCCCCCGGCTGCGCGATCGGTAGTAGGCCCAGCCTGCCGCCACGGCGCCCAGCTCCAGGAACCACCATCCCACCGGCAGTGCGTGCCAGAGACCCATCCCGAGGTGAGTGGGGGAGCCCGGCCAGAGCGCCAGGTCGGGCGGGTGCATCGGCAGGTCGAGCAGGAAGTGGGAGAAGACGGCGAGCCCCATGACGAGCGCGACGGGCCGGCCCAGGCGCAGGAAGAACAGGGCATAGAGCACCGACCAGGCGAGGGCCATCGCCAGCGAGTGGGACCAGTCGATGAAGTCGAGGGACATGCCTGGGGGGACCCCCGGGGTGGGTGTCACCCGCTCGAGTCCCAGCAGGACGAAGGGACCGAAGAGGATGTCCAGCAACCCGACCCCCACGAGCAATCCCCAGGTCGGGGCCTTGGGCTGGGCGCCCTTCAGTGCCAGACCGGCGGCGAAATGGCCGACGTACATCGCTACCGCTCCCGTCGCGGCCGGTCCAGCCACGCCAGCAGGGGGACCGGTACGAGGAATCCTGCCAGGACGAAGAGGGCAAGTCCGGTTGTGGTCACTGGGTCCTCCGGGTGGGTGGGCGGCCGCGGGAACCGCCCGCAGCCTGTTGGATGATAAGGCGGGGGGGAAGGGGGCCCTGCGGTGGGGCCTCGAGCGGGGCACTGGCCGGGCGCATCCAACGTTTCCGGGTCGGGGTGCGTCAAACCTAAGAACCTTAGGTTTAACCTGCGGAGAGCCCCCATGCCTGATGCCGGCCTCGACCTTGTCCGTGGAACACTCGACCTCCTGATCCTCAAGACCCTGTCCTGGGGGCCCCTGCACGGCGTGGGGGTGGTCCAGTGGATTGAGCGGGTCACCCACCAGCAGTTGCAGGTGGAAGAGGGAGCCCTCTACCCGGCGCTGCACCGCCTGGAGCGCAAGGGGTGGCTCGAGGCGGAATGGGGCTTCACCGAGCGGGGCCGCAAGGCCAAGTACTACCAGCTCACCCCCGCCGGTCGCCGACAGCTCGCCGCCGAGCTGCGGACCTGGTCGCGCTATACCCGGGCCATTGGCCGGGTGATCGCCGCGGATGGGGGGGCTGGGCGATGACCGACGCGTTCGATCGCTGGCGCGAGGCGCGTCGGGCCTTCCGTCTGCCGTTTTCCCGTCGGCGCGCCCGTAGCGAGGTCGAGGAGGAACTCGCCTTTCACATCCAGGAACGGGTGGACGAGTTCATCGCCGCCGGCATGACCCCCGCCGACGCGGAGGCCGAGGCTCGGCGCCGGTTCGGCAACCTGGACCTCCACCGCTCGCAGTCCACTGCCATCCACGAGGCCACGATGCAGAACCGCCAGCGCACGGAACGGCTCCGGGGAGTCGTTCGGGAGTTCGCCCACGCCGCCCGCGTGCTGCGGCGGAGCCCCACCTTTTCGCTGGTGGCGCTGTCGACCCTGGCCCTGGGCATCGGCGCCACCACGGCGATCTACATGGTGCTCGATGCGGTGGTGCTCCGGCCGCTGCCGTACCGGAACAGCGAGGAGCTGGTGTCGGTGCTCCAGCCCGCCACTGTCCCGGGCAGTGGTGACCAGAAGTGGGGCATGAGTTCCGCCGGCTATTTCCACTTCAAGGCAAACAACGCCACGCTCTCGGACCTCGGTGGCTACCGCACCAGCGGGGTGACCGTCACCGGCGAGGGTGGCGCCGAGACGGTGCAGGCGGGGATGATCACCGCCTCGATCTTCAGCACCCTGCAGGCGCGGCCGGCGATGGGCCGGCTGATCCTGCCGGCGGACGACCAGCCGGGCGCGGCACCGGTCGTCGTGCTGAGCCATGCGTTCTGGCAGCGGCGGTTCGGCGCCGATCCCGGCGTGGTCGGCACGATGCTGCCCACGGCGGAGGGCGCCATAGAGATCGTGGGGGTGGCGGAGCCGGGGCTGACGTTGCCCAAGCCGGGGCCGTTCGGATCGACCGCCAATCTCGCCGGGTTCGGCGTCGATGTCTGGTTGGCGATGCGACTCGACCCGGCAGCTCGGCCCCAGAATTCGCACCAGTACTCCGGGATCGGGCGCCTCAAGCCCGGGGTGACGGCCGAAATGGCCCAGGCCGATTTCCAGGCGATGACCGCGCGCTTCCCCGAGCTCTTCCCGACCGCCTACTCGGCGGGGTTCATCGAGCAGTACCGATTCCGTGCCGGGGTCATCCCCCTGCGAGACGAGGTCCTGGGCCCGTCCCTCGGTCCCACGCTGTGGATGCTCTTTGGGGCGGTGGGACTGGTGCTGGTGATTGCCCTCGCCAACGTGGCCAACCTCTTCCTGGTCCGGATGGAGGCCCGCCGCCGCGAATCGGCGATTCGCACGGCCCTCGGTGCCGACCGCCCACGGATGTTGGCGCTCTTCCTGTCGGAGAGCCTCCTGCTGACACTGGTGGCGGGCACGGTGGGGCTTGCCCTGGCCTGGGTGGGACTGCGCTCGCTGCTGGTCATCGCGCCGACCAATATCCCCCGGCTGGTCGGGGTGACCCTCGGCTGGGAGGCGGTGGCGTTCGCGCTTGGGCTGTCGGTGGTGGCGGGGGTGGTGCTGGGATTGATGCCCTTGGCGCGCACCCGGGTGGATGTCGGTGGCCTCCGCGAAGGGGGGCGCGGCCTGACCTCGGGTCCCGGCCCGCGGCGGGTCCGCAGCACCCTGGTGGTGGCGCAGGTGGCGCTGGCGCTGATGCTGCTGGCCGCCGCCGGCGTGATGCTCAAGAGTGTCGCGCGGCTGCGCGGGGTGGAGCCGGGGCTCGATGCGACCGGAGTGCTCACCGTCTCGATCTCGATTCCGTTCTCACAGTATGGCACCCTGGACGAAGGAGTGGCGTTCCACCGGCAGTTGCACGAGCGGATTGCGGCGCTGCCGGGGGTGACGCTGGTCGGCGCCAGCACGGCGCTGCCGCTGCGCGACTTCGGCGGCTGCTCGGTGGTGTTCCGGGAGGGACGGCCGTACGAGCCCGACGAACAGACACCCTGCGTCGCCACGCCGCGTGCGACTCCCGGGTTCTTCGCGGCGATGGGGATCACGGTCGAGGGTACGGCACCGGCCTGGTCCGACGTGGACTCGCGCTCCGGCGCCGTGGTCGTGAGTCGGGCGCTCGCCGATCGCCTCTGGCCGGGCGAGGATCCGATCGGGAAGGGGATCACCACCAACGGCGGCCCCGACTCGCCGTTCGGCTACTACCGGGTGACGGGAGTGATTCCGGAACTGCGCGCCGACGGGCTCGACCAGCCGCCGACCGAGGTGGTGTTCTACCCGGCCAGCGAGCGGGTGGCGGACGTGCAGTGGGGCGCGCTCCACGACCTGGAGTACGCGATCAAGACGACGCTCGCCGACCCGGTCTCGCTGGTGGGCGCGATTCGGCAGGTCGTCACCGAGCTCAATCCCGACGTGCCGCTGGTGAGCCCGGCGACGATGCAGGCAGCGGTGGACCAGTCGATGGCGCGGACCTCCTTCGTGATGACGCTGCTGAGCCTGGCCGGCGCGATGGCGCTGCTGCTCAGCGCGGTCGGGATCTACGGGGTGATTTCCTACCTGGTGGCCCAGCGGCGCGGCGAAATTGGCGTGCGCATGGCGCTGGGTGCGCGAGTCCCCCAGGTGGCGCGACTGGTGGTGGGACAGTCCCTTGCGCTGGTCGCGATCGGTGTCGCACTGGGACTGGTGGGAGCAATGGTGGGGATGCGACTGCTCCAGGCGGTGCTGTATGACGTGAGCCCGACCGATCCGGCCATCCTGGCGACGGTGTCCGGCATCATGCTGGCGATCGCGGCGCTGGCCAGCCTTGGGCCGGCTCGGCGGGCGGCCCGGGTGGAGCCGGTGGAGGTGCTCAGGGCGGAGTAGCGGGACGGCGGGTCGGTGGGTCTGCGGGTCCGCTGGTCAGCGGGGCCGAGTGCTCATCGACTTCCTGCCTACTCCGCCTGTGGCTGCAACCTGGCCTCGAATGCCGCGGGGGTGACATGGCACACCCCGGCCTGCACGGTAATCCCGGAGCGCGTCCAGACCTGGTATCCCGGCTTGGAGATCGTGACCTCGTAGACCCCAGGCCGCTCGGCGGCCCCCACCAGGTGGAGGTTGTTGCCGGGGATCGGGGTCAGGACCTCCTCGTAGCTGCCGGAGCGCGCCACGGCGGAGGCATCGGCCGCCGAGGGGGCACCGGTGACGGAATCGGTCACCGCGATCGTCAGGCCGTAGACGACCACGGCGGTGCAGGCAGTGGGATTGGCGACGTCCAGGCAGGCGCCGGTGAGCAGGGCGCCCAGGAGCAGTGGGGTGGTACGCAGCAACGACATCAGCCACCTCGGGGTTCGGGTGCGGCGCCGCCGGGCGGGGGGCCGCTGGCCAGCAGCCGCTCGGCAAAGTCCACCCGTTCGGCCAGCTCGGAGCGCATCGTCATCTCGTCGTCGAGCATGGCCCGGGTGTCCACCAGTTCGGTCATCGTGTCGCTCAACTTCTGGTCCATCTCCTCGACCCGCTCGCGGAGGCGCTTGATCTCCTTCTCCTTCGCCGGGTGACCGCGCACCAGTTTCACCGCCGTCTCGCCGATGATTCCGGCGATGGCAAGGTAGAAGACCATCTCAAACACGCCCATCCCGCGCCTCCGGCTCCAGGGTCCCGATGCCCCGAAACATACGGGGATGGGGGGCGGATTGTGTCAGGGGCTCACGCGGAGGCGCGGATCCGATGAGGGTTCGGGGACGGGAGGCTCACGCGGAGACGCGGAGGGATAGCGGGACCGCGCTGAGATTGCCCCATTCCCAATCCTCCAGGCCGTTGGGTGAACCGCCCGTCCCGTTGGGACCGGCTCCCTACGGCTGAGTGCAGTTACCTACAAACTCGCGGGACCATTCCGGCCACAGGTGTTCGCAGGACTCCCGGATCCCTCCGCGGCTCGCTGGTCACCTCCGCGGCTCCGCGTGAACCCTGTTGCGGCGTCACCACGGGGCGCACAGGGGTGCGCCCCTGCACCGCGGCTCCGCGTGAGCCCTGCTGCGGCGTCACCACGGGGCGCACTGGGGTGCGCCCCTGCACCGCGTCTCCGCGTGAGCCCGTGTTGGCCCCGCCGGGCACCTCTTGCCGCCGGGGGCTGCGAGGTCCAGATTGTCGAATGACGGACACCCGGAGGCAGGGCATGAGGCGATCGCTGGCAGGAGCCTTCCTGGGGTGCGCTGCCATCGTCCTGGCCTCGGGCCTCAGTGCCCAGGCCACCCTCTCCGGCATCGTCCGCCACGACTCGACCGGCGCCCCGCTCGCGGGCGTCGAGATCCTCATCAACACCACCCCGCATCGCACCGAAACCGGTGCCGATGGTCGGTACACGCTCAGCGGACTCCCGGCCGGTGTCTACCAGGCCATTTTCCGGAAGGTGGGGCACCTCCCGGTCCGCATCGATGTGCGGCTGGTGTCGGGGGAGACCACCCGCGCCAACACCACCCTGATTGAGAGCGCCGTGGTGCTCGACCCGGTGATCGTGACGGGGACGCCCGAGACGAGTCGAGGGGTGGGGGTTGGCCGGGAGGCGTTCGAGGAGCGGCGGAAGATGGGGTTTGGGAGGTTCTTCGACGCGGAGCAGCTCCGGCAATACGACGGCTACCTCAAGCTGGAGGACATCCTCCGGCGATACTCCGATGTCGAGATCATGCGGGACCCGACCGGCTTCTACGCCTTCAACCGGCTCCGGCGGGACATCAACGGCAAGCCCAACTGCCTGATGCAGATCTACTACAACGGCGCACCGGTGGGAAAGGGAGGGGTCGTGGGCGTGAGCGACATCCGGCCGATTGACCTCCGGATGTACAATCTGTCGGGACTCGAAGCGGTGGAGGTGTACCGCAGCGCCGCCGAGATTCCGCAGGAGTACGGGGGCCCCAGCGCCGGCTGCGGCGTCGTCCTCCTCTGGTCGCGGGTGAATCCATGAGGATCGTCCGCGGTGCGCTCCTCACCCTCCTGGTCATCGCACCCTCGCTCTCGGCGCAACAGGTCCAGGTCCGGCTCCGCGAGGAGGGATCCCTCGCGCCAATCAACGGCGCCATCGTGCGGCTCCTCTCCGACAGTGGGACGGTGGCCCAGGGGCTTACCGATGCGGCGGGGCGGATTGCCCTGAGCGCCCCGGTCAATGGCAGCTACCGCCTCAAAATCGACCGGATCGGCTATATCGGCATCCTGACCGGAGCATTCGACCTGGTGGCGGGGCGACCGTTTCCCAGCGAGGTCCTGATGCCGACCACGCGCCTGGAGCTGCCCACCATCGAGGTGGAGACCCGGAGTCGCTGCAACACCAGCGGACCGGAGGGCCGGGAAGCCCTAGCCATCTGGGAGGAGATCCAGAAGGCGCTCACGGCGAACCTCATCACCACCCGCAGCGCCGCCGTGCCGCTGCATGTCCGCGAGTTCCGACGCTGGCTCCAGCGCAACGGCACCCCGATCCGCGAGTACAACGTCACCTCCACCATCATGCGCGGCCAGGTCTATGCCTCGCTCGACCCGGCCACCCTGGCCGGGGCGGGGTTCGTGGTGATGGACGCGCGGGACAGCATGACCTACGCGGTGCCCGACGCCGCACTCCTCACCTCGGACGCCTTCGTCTCCACCCATTGCTTCGGGGTGACTCCGGGCGACGAGGGGCTGGTGGGGCTGACCTTCGAGCCGGTGCCGGGTCGCCGCCTGCCGGAGGTGGCCGGCACGATCTGGATCGACCGCGCCACCGGAGAGCTCAAGCTCCTGGAGTACCAGTACCTCAACCTCCCTGGCCTCCTGGGCCGAGCCGACCTGGGTGGTCGGGTGGAGTTCCAGCACCTGCCGACCGGCGAGTGGATCGTCAGCTACTGGCATGTCCGCACCCCCGACATCACCTCCTCGGAGGTGCGGGCCACCGGTGGGGTGCGGCGTGAACTGCCCCGGCACGTGGGGTATCTGGACCTCGGCGGCCGGGTGTCGATGGCCGGGAGCACGGGGGGCCGGGTCGACCTGGCCGTCGTACGTGGCCGAGTGGTGGACAGCACCCTTGGCGATATTGGACTCGCGGGAGCCACCATCCGGGTGGAAGGGTCCAGCGAGGTGATGCTGACCGGGCCGGACGGGAGCTACGAGGTGGCGGTGCCGCTGTTCGGGGAGCGCGGCATCGCGGCCACTCACCCGAAGCTCGGCCTTCTGGACCTCTCCACCACGTTGCCCGCCATCCTCTCCCTCGGTGACACGACCATGGCCAACTTCGGCGTGCCCTCGCTGGCCCGGTTCGCGACCACCCTCTGCGGGCGCGGCGCCGACCGGCAGTCCGGGCTCATCGGGCTGGTCCTCTCGCCCGATGGCTCGGGGCAGGAGGGGATGGAGGTCCGGGCGTCGTGGCGCACGCCGGGTGGCGGATCCAAGGAGGTGTCGGCCCGGATGGGGAGGCGCGGGCTCTTTGCGCTCTGCGACCTGCCGGGCGATGAACTGATGACCATCCGGGTGCTCAACCGCCGGCAGCCGCTGGTGGAGACGGCGATTGAGGTGGGGTTCCGGAGCTTTGCCTGGCTGGATCTGTGGCTGCCGGGGCAAGAACCGTAGGGGGCACGCGGAGGTACGGAGGCGCAAAAGGTCCGCGTGAGCCCACAGCGCACTACTCCACGTGCCGGAACTGTCCTGCCTTGGCCAGGGCTCGTGCCTCGACGGATATGATGTCGGCGTATCCCTGGGAACTGTGCGGGTTGAGTCCCTCGCTCGCCTCCATCGAGGAATCCGCCTCGTTGTAGAGCGAAGCGGGGACGTCGGTCATCGACAGGAAGAAGATGTTGCCGCGGTAGAGCCCGACCTGGACCACGCCGTCGGCGTTGGCGGTCAGGGTCCGGACGGCATCCAAGGCGGCACGGGTGGTGGTGTCGTACCAGCGGCCGTCGTAGAGCTGGTCGGCCAGGAGCCGGCCAAGCTGCTGGTAGAGCGCGGTGCCGCGCCGGTCGATGGTGGCCTGCAGGATGAAGCGCAGCCCCACGTGCAGCAGCTCCATGCCGGGCCCCTCGTACACCCCGCGGCTCTTGGTGCCGATGATCCGGTTCTCCAGCGCGCTCCGGATGCCGATGCCGTTGCGGCCGCCCAGGGCGTTGGCGAGCCGCATGGCGGCGAGGGGATTGACGGGCGCGCCGTCGATCTCGACCGGCCGCCCGGCGCGGTATCGGATGGTGACCGGCTCGATCGCATCGGGGGCCTGGTGGGGCCAGACCCCCATCTTGGGTTCCACGATCTGGCTCGGGGTCTCGAGGCTCTCGAGATCCTCCGCCTCGTGGGACAGGCCGGCCAGGTTGGCATCGGTCGAGTAGCGCTTCTTCATTCCGACCACGGCAGGGATGTCGAACTGCGCCAGGTAGGCCGCCATCTCCCTGCGGCCCGGGAATTCGGCCAGCAGTTGCGGGTCGCGCCACGGGGCGTAGACGTCCATTTCCGGCGCGAGGGAGCGGGTGTAGCGCTCGAACCGCATCTGGTCGTTGCCGCGCCCGGTGGCGCCGTGGGCCAGGACCTGGATGCCGCGCTCCTGCATGGCCCGCACCAGGCCGCGCACCGTCACCGCCCTCCCGATTCCGGTGGTGTTCCAATAGCCGCCGTCGTAGCTCGCTCCCGCCAGCACCACGTCCAGGCACATCTCCGCCATCGCGTCCTTGAGGTCCACGATCACTGTCTCGGCGCCACAGGGTGCCATCCGGCGGGCGATGTCCTGGATGTCGAGCTCGTCGGGCTGGGCCAGGTCGGCCGTGAAGCAGGTGACCTCGAGGCCGGCCTCGACCAGCCGCTTGGTGACGGTCTTGCTGTCGAGGCCGCCGGAAACACAGATGCCGATGGACTTGTCGCGGAGATCGGAAAGGATCATGGGGAACGCTCGGGGGGAACGCCGGGATGGCAGGCGGACCGGCCGGTGCCGGCGGTGAACGGCAGCAGGATACCGCCCTGGGTGATTGAGGGCAAGCAGTCGGCGATCAGCTCCCGTCCAGCAATGTGGAGGGACTGACCCCGTCGCGAAGCATGCGATCCAACTCCTCGGATCTGGTCCGCGCCTCCGCGAGGAGGCTGGAGTATCCAGGCTCGCCGTGCAGGCTCCGCAGGGTGGCATCCCGGCCCTCGAGCATGACGGGATTCCAGAACCCATACTGAACCGCCTCGGCGAGCGTGGCGACCGCCAATGCGCGCTCGCCGGCCATGGTCATGACCTCGGCCGCCATCCACGTCCACTGGGCATCCTTGCTGATGGACGGCGCGTTGCGGCGTGTGATGGCGAGGGCCCTGGCGGGAGCGGGGTCACCTCGGTTGGCGGCCAGGGCGGCCATGCAGAGCTGGGTGCCAAGGTCGTCCGCGTCGGGCGTGCAACGGGCCCAGACTGGCATGGCACGATCGATCTCGCCGTCCTGGGCAAGGGTCAGCCCACAGATGGCATACAGCATGGGGTTGGGGGCCATGTTCATGGCGCGGGCGAACTGGCGGTCACGCTCGGCGCGATCCCGGTCAAGGCTTGCCAGGATCCCGGAGGTGGTGACCCCCCACACGTCCCAGGGGTCGATACGCTTGACCCGCCCGGCATACTGTCGCAAATCCTCCGGACGGCTCAGGGCCGCGAAGGCCACGGTCAAGAGCACCATCGCGAAGACATGATTCGGCTCGGTGCGGAGTGCCCGCAGCGCGTGCTGGATCCCTGCCTTCATGTCGGCATTGCTGAGGTTGAGCCAAGCCGCGGCCACATGCGCATCGGGCAGCTCGGGATCGAGGCTGAACGCCCGCCCAAGCCACTGGCGCGCGAGGTTCAGCCGTTCGGTGGCGCGGACGGGGTTGCGAATCTCGAACCCGGCGTTGACCCGCTGGAACTCGACCATCCCCATTCCGGCAAAGAGGTGGGGGTTCTCCCCCACCAGGGCGATGCCTTCACTCAGCAGCGCCAGTGCATGGTCCAAGCCCTCCTGCGAGAAGGACATGATCCCCGCCCGTGCCAGCCGCAGGCACTCTGCTGCCCGCGGGTCGGGCACCGGTCGCGCCGACAACCGTGCGTCCTCATCACTGCTCAGCGTAACGCGCAAGGCATCCACGATGCCGCGGGCCACCCGCTCCTGGATGTCGAATGGATCCTCGGTGGTGCCGTCAAATCGCTCGGTCCAGACCGTGGTATCGAGCAGGGTGTCCACGATGTCGGTCGTGACCCGCACCCGGGTGCCGGCGCGGCGGACCCCGCCGGTGACGACATACCGCACCGCATACTCCTCCGCGATCTGCCGGGGGTCGAGCAGCGTCCCCTTGAGGCGTTGGGCAGCAGACCGCGAGATGACCCGGAGCTTTCGCAACCGGGAGAGGTCCCCCGTCACTTCATCGGTGAGCCCGTCGGCAAACCCAACCATGTCGGGGTCTGCCCCCGTTGCCTCAAACGGCCGCACCACCAGGGCGAGATCCGCCTGGCCGGGGTCAGTGCCGCTGCCCATGGAATCGACCAGCGCAGACGCGAGGGCCGCCGCCGAGGCGAAACGACGGGCCGGGTCGGCAGCCAGTGCGGTGGCCACGGCGCGCTCGATGCCCGTGGACACCTCGGGGCGATCGGCCCGGAGTGCGATGGGCTTGCCGGCGAGCCGCCGGGCAATGATCGCGTGCGCCGTTGGGCCGCCGTGCGGTGGCGCCCCGGTCAACATCTCGAAGAGGACGCATCCGAGGGCGTAGACGTCCGTGGCGGGGCCGACTGCTCCATCGGCCAGCAGTTGTTCGGGGCTCATGTACGCCGGCGTCCCGATGGCAAGCCCGGTCTGGGTCAGGCGGACAGCTCCGGCATCGGCCTCCGCGCGGGCGATGCCGAAGTCGGCGACGAGGGCATGGCCGTGGGAGAGCAGGATGTTCTCGGGCTTGATGTCCCGATGGACCACCCCGGCCTGGTGGGCGTACCCCAGGGCATCGGCGACCTCGCCCGCGATCCGGATCGCCTCGGGAATGGCCAGGCGCCCCTCCCGGGACAGGCGACTGCGCAGGGTTTCCCCGTCCACGAGCGGCATGACAAAGTAGAGCTGGCCCGCGACCTCGCCGGAGTCGAACACCGGGACGATGTGGGGGTGGGAAAGCCGTGCGGAGACGCGGATCTCCTGCAGGAACCGCTCGGCACCGCGGAGGGCGGAGGCCTCGGGTGTCAGGAGCTTGATGGCCACCTGGCGGTGGTGGCGGAGGTCGCGCGCGGCGAGCACCACAGCCATGCCACCGCGGCCCAGCTCTGCCTCGAGCCGGTAGCGGTCCGCCAGGGCGGCGGCGAAGTCGGATCGAGACGGATCCATCTGGTCCTGGAAGCTACTGGCGGAATTCCATTCGGGGAATAGTCGTTCCCCCAGGGCTAGTCGGGGTTCGCGTACGACTCGAGCCAGCCGCAGCGGTCACAGCGGAAGGTATGGACCTTGAACCGGTCCTTGTCCTTGGTCCGGATGCCCCACCAGCGGCGGTCGGGCTCCCCCTCGACCCATTCCTGCTGGTCAGGGGAATTGGCATGGCCGCGGTCCATCACGAACCCACGCTCCATCGGGCCGCGGCAACGCAGGCACTCGCTCGGTTCGCGCATGGCTGATCCTGGCTTGGGGGTCGACCTGATTCAGGCCCGGCGTGCGTTAGGGGGCCAGAGTGAAGCGGTAGTCGCCACGGATGACATGACCGTCTTCGGACATGGTGCGCCACTGCACCCGGTACCCCCCGGCCTCGAGTGTCACCCCCACGGGCCCGATGACGTTCAGCGAATCGGGCGTGGCGATGAACTTGACGGTGGCCACGGTGGTGCTGTCGAGTGTCACGATGGTGGCGGTCGTCAGCTTGGCGCTGACCTTCTCGTTGAACCAGAGCTGGATGGCGATCGGAGGCGCCGTCACGGTGCCGTCAATGGCCGGTACTGCCCGCTCGAGGCGGGCGTGGAACCGCGCTGCCGCCCCCGATGAGACAAGGGCCAGGAGGGTGAGAACCACTAGAATGAATCGAATGCGCATGGCTGAATTCTAGCAGCACCCCCGGAGGAGAGGCAGGGTTCGCCTAGATCCCATCGAGCGCCACGTGAAAGGTGGCCGCGTAGCCCAGGTCCTGCATGCTGGTGGCCAGCATCAGTTCCGCGCCCCCCCGGCGGAAGATGCCGTCGTTGGCGTTGAGGGTGCTGCGCCGGCCGCGGGCGGCATACGGCGCCTTGGCGAAGACCGCATCGGTGACCGACTCCTGGAAGTACAGCTGCGAGGTGAACTCGTAGCCCGGGGTCTGGCTGGCTGGCGAGCGGAGCTTGAAGTGGATGTGGACCGTCCGGCCCTGATACCAGCCGGGATAGATGGTCGTGAAGCGCGCCGCACCGTCGGCGCCGGTGAGTTGATAGCCGCGCAGGAACTTCTGGTTGAGGGTGCTGAACCGGGGGTCCTGCACGCCGGAATAGACGCCGTCGGCGTCGCACTGCCAGATGTCCACCATCACGCCCGGCAACGGGGTGCAGGCCTGCCCCGAGAGGCGTGAGACGACGATGCCGAGCGCCAGTGGCACCCCGGCCTTGATAGTGCCGTCGGTGGGGTCGGAGCGGATGTCGGTCCGATGAAGCTGGGTGTCGACGAAGTACGGTCCCTCGGTTTGCTCTGGCCGGACGACGCACGCAGGGGGCGCCTGCCCGATGCCCTGCGCCAGCGCCTGGACGTGGGGGCGTCGTGCCAGCATGGCGTATCCCGACACGCCGAGCAGGGCCACGACCTGCCGGCGCGAGAGGATCTGTCCGATGGTGCGATCATCGATGTCCATGGGCTCCTCGGGAGGGAAGGCAATCGTTGCGTACCGGCAACAGGACGGTTCGCTCCCGGAGATGTTAGCTCCGGAAGCGGCAATCCGCGAGGAGCCGGGGCGGTGTCGCCGCAGCCTATATTGCAGGGAGTCAACCCTCGCACCCGTGAAGGGAGCCGACCATGCCCCGTCGCCTGCAGGTGTACGAGACCCCAGAAATCACCGTCACCTTCGACCCCACGGTCTGCACGCACTCCGGGGCGTGTGTGCGGGGCCTGCCGGCGGTCTTCGATGTCAAGCGCAAGCGCTGGGTGCGTCCCGAAGCCGCCAGTGCGGCAGAGGTGGCGGCCCAGGTGGCGCGATGCCCGTCTGGTGCGCTGCAGTCGTATCGGCCCGGGGAAAAGGTGCCCGAGGCCGGCGAAGCCTGACCCGTCGCGGGCCGGGCCCACCCGGCCCCTGCGAACGCACGCGTGGGGATGCGGTACAGCGGGCCGCGTCCACGCGGCCCCTACGATCGATGCCCCCCGAAACCCGAAGCCTGAAACACCATTCCCCATTCCCCATTCCCTGGCCCCTACCCCCTCGCCCCCACCCCATACCCCACCGCCGCCGCGCCCACCGAGAGCAGCACGCTCCCGACCATGTAGGTCAGTCCCCGCGCCCACGAACCCTGTTCCAGCAGCGCCAGTGACTCGACGCTGAAGGTGGAGAAGGTGGTGAACCCGCCGCAGACCCCGGCGGTCAGGAATGCCCGGGTACTGGCACTCATCGCGGTGGGATCGAGCCCGATGCGCAGGACCAGCCCGAGCGCAAACGAACCGAGGATGTTGATCGCCAGCGTGGCGACCGGGAAGTTGAGGCCGGGTCGCTGCAGGAACAGCCCCGCCAGGTATCGCAGCGCCCCGCCGAGTCCGGAGCCGAGCGCCACGACCAGGACGGTGCTCATCGCGGGGCGAGCACCCCGGGGCTGCGGTGGGCTTCGCCGAAGGTGTTGGAGGCCTCGATGAACGACCGGAACAGCGCCTTCGTCTTGGGGTCGGTCTCCTCGAACATCTCCGGGTGCCACTGGACGCCAAGGACCCAGTGCTCTCCCGGTGTCTCGACCGCCTCGATCAGCCCGTCGGGGCTGTGGGCGCTGGCCAGCAGTCCCTCGCCCAGCCGGTCGATGGCCTGGTGATGCATCGAGTTGACCGGAAAGGTCGTGGCGCCGTAGACGCTGTGCAGGATCGACCACTGGGGGACGGTGACGGTGTGGGCGTGGTGGTCGCGGGCAAAGCCGGCGGTGGGGAAGTAGTCGTGCTTGGACGCCGTGGGGACCTGGGCGGCGATGTCCTGGTGGAGCGAACCCCCGCGCACCACGTTGAGGACCTGCAGTCCGCGGCAGAGCCCGAAGATCGGCATCCCATCCTCGAGCGCCCAGCGGACCAGCTGCATCTCCACGATGTCGCGGGCGTCGTCGGTGCGACCAAGCTCTGGGATGGGGTCCATCCCGAAACGCGATGGGTGGACATCCACGCCCCCGGCGATCAGCAGGCCCTCGAGCCGGTCGTAGATCTCGCGCAGGGTGTCGAGGTCGTCATGGAGCAGCGGCACCATCCACGGCACCGCGCCGACCGCGGTGATGGCGTGGTAGTACCGGCGGTTCATGACCCACGAATGGGGCAACCCTTCCGGGATCCCGTCGATCGCCTGCAACGTCTGGGTCGGGATCCCGATCACTGGCCTTCGGCTCACAGTACTCCCTCCGCGGTCTCGCGAACCAGCAGGTCCACGACCGCCTTCAAGTCCCCGGTGCGCTTGAACTCCGCCATCTGCCGGTCGGCGCTGGTCCCCTCGCCGAGGATCCGCAGGGCGTATTCCACTTCCTTCCGGCTGCCCAACTCGTCCACCACGTCGCCCAGGAACCACTCCACCATCTCGGCGATCAGGTCGCGGGCGGGGAACTCCTCCTGCTTGCCGAAATCGATCAGCCTGCCGTCCAGCCCGTAGCGCACCGCGCGCCACTTGTTCTCCTCGATCAGCGACACCGAGTACTCGCGCCAGGAGAGGTTGTCGCGCCGGAGCTTGTAGAGCTTGGCGACAATGGCCTGGAACAGCGCGGCGATGCAGACCGCCTCGTCCACCCGGGGGCAGACGTCGCAGATCCGGAACTCCAGCGTCGGGTAGCTCCAGCTGGGCCGGACATCCCACCAGAGCTTCGAGGCGTTCGGGATCGCCTTGGTGGCCACCATGGTGTTGACCAGCCCCTCGAAGTCGGCCCACCCCTCGATCCGGCGCGGCATGCCGGTGCGGGGGAAGCTCCGGAAGACGATGCTCCGGTACGACTTGAGCCCGGTGGCCCGGCCCATCCAGAACGGCGAGCTGGTCGACAGCGCCAGCACGTGGGGCAGGAAGTACCGGCACATGTTCATCGCGTCGATCCGGAACTCCTGGTCCTCGATTCCGATGTGCACGTGCATCCCGAAGATCAGCAGGGCCTGGGCCAGGTCCTGGAGGTCCTCGCGCACGCCGATGTAGCGCTCCAGCGGGGTGATCTCCTGGTCCATCCAGCTGGAGAACGGGTGGCTCCCCGCCGCCGCGATCACCAGTCCCTTCTTGGCAGCGAGTCCCATCACCAGCCGGCGGAGCCGGATCAGCTCAGCCTTGGCCTCGGCGGGGGTCTGGCACACCTTGGTGCCGACCTCCACCATCGACTGGTGCAGCTCCGGCTTGATCTCGCCCAGCACCATCGAGTCCTCCTGGAGGATCTCGGTGATGTAGGAGCGCAGCTCGCGGGTGACCGGATCGATGATCTGGTACTCTTCCTCGATCCCGATCGTGAGTGATGGAGGCTTCATGAGGGGTAAGAGGTAAGAGGTGAGAGGTAAGAGGATCGGTCGCCTGGAACTCTTCCAGGGCCGGTGGATGACAAGGGCAACTTGGCCGTTCCTGTCCGTTCAAGGTTCATTGCTCCCCCGCCTCGCCTGCATGAAACTGGCACCAGCCTCCTGATGCACATTCTCGCCACTCCTCTCACCTCTTACCTCTCACCTCTTACCCGCCCACCACGAACGTCGGCACCGTACTGCCCCCGCCGGCGGTCACGTTCACCAGCGCGGCGCTGCTGATCCGGCTCAGGCAGCCATCCACCCGGGTGCCCCCATGCACGAACGGGGCGGTGTCCACGATCCGGTCGGCAAAGACCAGGGTGTCGCCGTCCATGCTCGGAAACGACTCGGAGGGCAGCCCGATCCGCTCCTGGACGATGTAGGGCAGCTCGAGGGCCCTGGCCACGGCCGCCTCCCAGGCACCGTCGTCCACTTCCCAGCCCAGGACGATCCCGGCCCCGCCGTAGTCGTCGTTGGGCTTGAGGACCATCCGCTCCCGGTGGCGGAGCAGGTGCGGCACCAGGTCCACCGGCATGCCGTGGAACTCGGTGTGGCGCTCCTCCACGAGCCGGGTCCACGGCACGTGCTCCTCGATGGCGGCCAACTCGGCGGCGGTGAAGAGCCGCACGTTGCGCTCATCACTCAGCACCGCGAGGCTGGCCTTCTTGTGGAGCAGCTTGCAGGCGAACGGATTCACCATGCAGACCGCCCCGTCGCGGACGGCGCGGACCAGGGCATGGTTCATTCCCTCGCGCGCGATCAGCTCGGCGATCAGCACCCGCTTGAAGACGACATCGATCTTCTTCCCGCCGGCCCAGAGCGCCCCGTCCCGGTATTCCGCGCTTCGCACGTCGGCCACGACGCAGGGATAGCCCATCGACTCGAGGTAGGCCTGCCAGAGCAGGAACTCGCTCCAGGTCGGCACCTCGGCCCAGTCGAGGATCGCAATCGTCGGCAGCGCGTGGGCGCCCGAGAAGCGGTGCCAGGCCTCGAGCATGGCATGGAGCGAGGGCGCCCGCGCCGGCAGGGCCCGGATGTCGAACCGCGCCAGCATCGGCCCCATCGCCGGCAGGCCAAGGAAGAGGTCAGTCAGGGCGTCGTTGTAGGCGGCGCCCGCGGGGGTCTCGGCGTTGTACTCGGTCACCCGCATCCGGTGGCCGTCGGGGTCAAAGAAGGCGTCCACCCGGCCCATCGGCGTGGCGCCGGCGTCGATCAGCGGCCGGTCGGCGCGCGCCAGCTCCTCTTCCCAGGGCTCCGGCCGGAGCTGTGCCATGACCGTCGGGTCCGCCAGGGCCGCGGCGTGGGTGCTGGCGAAGGCGGAGAGCAGCAGCGGAATTCGGTCGCGGAGCAACCGGTACTCCGCCGTGCTCAGGAATCGGGGCCGCAGCACGGTGCAGAGCGGCCGCTCCCCGAACATCAGCCCCCGGCGCGCCAGCTGGCCGGTGAGCCACGCCCACGACTCCGCCGCCCGCTCGGGGGTCAGGGCGTCGTGCCAGGCGGAGATGATGCCGGTGGCGGGGGCGGTCACGGTCGGGTCAGCCCTGCCCGCCGGGGAGGGGGCGCCCCTTGAGGAAGCTGTTCCACCCCGGGGTCCCCATCCCGGCCGGGTGGAGCGCCAGGTCGATCGCCATGTCGGCCATGGCATTGACCACCCAGTCGAAGTGGGGCTGGGTGAGCGAGTAGATGTCCATGTCCGGCGCCGGGTTCATGAAGTCGATGGCGTAGGGGATGCCATCGCGGATGGCGAACTCGATCGAGTTCATGTCGTAGCCGAGCGCGCGCACCAGCTTGCGGGCGTCCTGCACCACGCGGGTGTGCACCGCGGGCGGGAGGAAGTCGAGTTCCT
Source organism: Gemmatimonadales bacterium (assembly GCA_048499805.1). Taxonomy (GTDB): domain Bacteria; phylum Gemmatimonadota; class Gemmatimonadetes; order Gemmatimonadales; family GWC2-71-9; genus JAWXBA01. The sequence goes on from JASNZF010000003.1 coordinate 266,197, forward strand.
GGTGGTAGGCGCGGGCCTTGGGGTCGTACTTGATGACCCGGATCTCGGTCTGCCCGATGCAGAGGCAGCGGACGAACTCCTCCCACTTGATGAACTCCTGCACGATCATGGTCAGCAGGCCGGACTCGTCGTAGTTCCGGATCAGGTCGTCCATGTTCTCGCAGACGTAGACGTCCTTCCAGCCGCCGCCGTGGGCGTCCTTGAGGATGCACGGGAAGCCGATGTACTCGGCGACCGCGTTCCAGTCGAGCGGAAACTCGAGGTTGCGGAGGCTCTCGCCGTGGACGATCCCCGGGATGTACTCCTTGTTGGGGAGCACGGCGGTCTTCGGGTGGGCAATCCCGAGCGAGGTGGCCAGCGTGGCGCCGAAGAACTTGTCGTCGGCCGACCACATGAACGGGTTGTTGACGACGGTCGCGCCGCGCAGCGCGGCATGCTTGAGCCAGGTGCGATAGAACGGGACCTCATGGGAGATCCGGTCGATCACCACGGCGTAGCGCGCCGGGTCGTCCATGCGGGGAGCGCCGAGCTTCACGTACTCGGCGACGACGCCGGCGTTGCGGCGGTTCACTTCCTCGATGAACGCCGGGGGCCAGGACCATTCGCGGCCCACGACGAGGCCGATGCGCTTGGGGTTGGACATGGTTCCTCTCATTGTTGGTTGGGACTGGGGGCTAGGGACTAGGGGCTAGGGTGCCGTGGGGTTGGGTGAGAGAGATCCATCCCTGTGATGGATCAGTGATTCGTGGGCGGTCTCGCAGCCCCGAGCCACAAGTCCCCAGTCCCCAGTCCCTAGTGCCCAGTCACTTCCCACCACAGGTCAGTCATGCCCCCCCACATACTGCCGGATCATCTTCTCCCAGTACGGCCAGTCGTGCGCCCAGCCGTCCCAGACCCGGAGTGCGTTGCCGATGCCCTTGCCCCAGAGGATCCCGGAGAGCTGGGTGTTGTTGGCGGCGCTGGGGTCGTCCTGGCCGATCGCGAGGATGATGTCCTGCTGGCGGAACGCCTCCAGCCGGGCCGGGTCATGCTCGTTCGGCATGAAGTCGAACGGGTTGCAGGCGTAGACGTTCGGGTCCGAATAGCCGCCGGTCATCTGCTTGATGTCGTACAGCCCGCTCATCCCGATGATCCGATGCACCGCCTCGGGGTGGCGAAAGCCGAAGCAGACCGCATGGTAGGCGCCGAAGCTGGCGCCGGTGGCGATGACGAACGGGTTCGGGTTGATCGAGGCGCTGAACGGCAGCACCTCCTGGTGGACATACCGGTCGTACTGGAGGTGCCGCCAGGCCATGGCACCGGGGTGCATCCCCTTGGCATACCAGCTCTCGCTGTGGACCTGGTCCACGCAGAGCATCTGCAGCCAGCCGGCCTCGAGGTGGTCCCGGAGCACCTCGTGCATCCGCCGGTCCGGCCACTCGGAGTGGGTGCCCAGGGTCGTCGGGAAGACCAGGAGGCGGGCGCCGGCATGGCCAAAGACCTGGATCGTCATCTCACGGCCCAGGGCATGGCTGTGCCAGGTGCGGATCTCATGCTTCACGGGGTACCCCGGCCGGTGAGCAGGAACGGCAGCGCGGTCTCGAACCGGCGTGCCCAGGTGACTTCGTGATGATCGCCGTTCTCCTCCTCGACGTAGGAGAAATCGCGACCCAGCTTCGCCCCCTGCTCCAGCAGGAGGTCACGAAGCCGCCGAGCATCCGCCAGGGCTTCCTCCCCCTCGCCGGTGCCGATGTCCAGGTGCATCCGGGCCGGCCGGGGCCGGTCCGTCACCCAGGGAAAGATAGCCGCTCCGGCAAACCAGAGGGCGGGGCTCTGGACCAGGGCGGCGCCGAACAGCTCGGGATGGCGATAGGCCCCGTACAGGCTGATCAGCCCGCCCAGCGACGCGCCCCCCAGGACCGTCGCCGCTGGCCCGGGCGCGGTGGGGAAGTCCCTGTCAATCAACGGCTTGACGGTTTCCACCAGGAACGCCAGGTAGCGGTCGCCGCCGCCCCCGCCGTGGAGCGTATCGCGGAACGGGCTGTATTCGTAGCGTCGCAGCCGCCCCAGGTTCGGGATCCCGACGACCAGGGCCTCCGTCCCCGCCTCGGACAGGCGGTCCAGCACCTCCAGCAGCCCCCAGGGCTCCACGTAGGAGGTGGCCGGGTCGAACAGGTTCTGGCCGTCCTGCAGGTAGACGACAGGATACCGGCGCCCCGAGGTCATGGCGTCGGGGGGGATGGCGACCAGGAGGTCCCGGTAATTGCGGAGCTGGGGACTCAGGATGCCACGGCGCACCAGCAGGCGGGTCGCCGCTGGCGTGTGTGACGCCGTCCAGGGATATTCGTCCCATCCTTCCAGTTGCATCGTCCCGAAGCTAGCCCGATCCGGTCCATCCGTCACCCTGCACCACGAGGCACCTCGTGCATCGCACCCCTGCCCGCCGCCTGGCGCTCCTGCTCGTCTCCTCGCTCGCGGGTGCCACTGCGGTGACGGCGCAGGAGGAGCCCGTACGGGGCGGTCCCACGGTGATCATGATCGTGCCCTACGCCGGGATCAGCATCCCGACCCGTACCCTCCTGCCCGATGACGATGGGGGCAGCGGCTGGGAGGCCCGCACCGGGTGGCTTCTCGGTGGTCGCCTGCAGGTGCCGATCCGGCCGCGGCTGGAAGCCGTCGCCGACCTCGGCTATGCCCGCAGCGAGATCCGCGGCATCGGGTCCGGCAATGCCAACCAGACCGGCAAGGCCAACTTCCTGGCGGTGACGGCTCGCGCCACCTACCAGGTGACGCCGATGCGCAGTCGCGTCATGGTAGCGGTCAACGCTGGTGGCGGGTGGATCCGACACTGGATCGCGTCGCCACAGCCCGACGCCTCGAACTGGCCGACCGCGGTGGCCGGGGTCCAGGCCGGGGTGCCCTTCATGCGAGGGATACGACTGGTGCTGGGGGCAGAAGCCTTGATCTACAACGCCAAGTTCGGCGGGCCCGATCCGGTCACCACGGCGCAGCAGGATTTCCGGTTTTCAGTAGGGGTGTTGGGGGGGCGGTAGGGGGATGGGGACTGGGGGCTAGGGGCTAGGGGGCAGCAGGTTGGCCCTCCGGAGTCCCTGCCGTGCTCAACACTTCACGCCTCCTGATTTCCCGTCCCCCGTCCCCAGTCCCTAGTCCCCAGTCCCTAGTCCCTCCCTTCCGGCACCCTCACCACCCGCACCCCCCCCGTATCCCCCACCGCAGTCAGGGAGACGAGCAGCTCGTCCCCCGCCAAGAGCATCCGCGCGAAGCCAGCGTCGCGGGCCTTGCTGGTCCGGTGCAGGACCTGCGAGGGTCCCACGGTGTAGTCGTCGGCGATGCGGACCATCCGCCATTCGGCCGAGGTGTCGCCGGTGCCCTCGAGCCAGATTACCCGGGCGGAATGGTCGTCGGTGACGAGCAGCTCGGCGCGACCGACCGGGCTCCCCGCATCGATCCGGATCGGTTCACCGAAGGTGGCGCCGCCATCGGTGGACCAGGCGAACTTGACCTGTGGGGTGCTGTCGGCCTGGGTATACCAGGCCAGGCCGACCCGGTCGCCGAGGGCGTCGAGGCCGGGGCCATTGACGGGGCAGGCGCGGTGGACCCAGCCGTCGTTGGCGACCAGGGTCGGTGCATGCCACTGCCCGTCGGCGTAGCGCACCACGCCGATGTCGCGCACTTCCGTCTCGCTGCGATCGCGGTAGGACATGACCAGCCCGCTGGTGGTGCGGGCCAGGCGGGTCTGGCAGCACTCGCAGGTGCGCCCGTCGAGCACCACCTCCGGGGCCAGGGTGCCATCAGGGAGGAGCGAGCCGAAGCGGACCTGCATCGTCCCGCCGAGGTCGCCGATCATCTGCTGCCCGTCGAGCCAGACCATGTCCACCCCGCCGTCGGGACGCGGACTCAGCGCGGCAAAGCCGTGCTCGGTGGACGACGTGTCGGCGTGGGCACGGATCGGGGTGCTCCAGGTGGCACCGTCGTCCGCGGAGGTGGTGAGCATGACGTGGTAGGCGTAGGGGCGCGCAGCGGTCTTCTCCAGCCAGTGGACCACCAGCCGGCCGTCGGTCGTCACCACCGACGATGGGAAGTCGGCCCAATTGACGAAGAACCGGTCGTGCTCGGCCACGGTGCGCGGCGCGGACCAGGTGCCCCCGTCACGGATGGCAATCTTGAGGGCCGAATTGACGCTGTCGGTCCGCTCGAACCAGGTCAGGACGGCACGGCCGTCCGAGCCGGTGGACAGGTAGGTCTTGCCGCTGCGGGGTGGGCCCGAGAGTTCGAGGACCGGCTCGGCGGGTGGGGCGGGGGTGCAGGCGGCGAGGGCGAGGGCCGCGAAGCACGCTCGAGGAAGATCGCGCAGTCGTCGCTCCGGTCGGGGTGCCCCCAATATGCCTCATTGGACTGAAGATCGCGAGCCACCGTGACCCTCGCTATTGGGCGGCCCCCGAGCGGGTCAATAGATGCATCCGAACACGCTCCACATCGTCATCATCCTTCCAGACCCCGAGTAAGTAGTTTCGACCGACCTCCCAAATGCGGAACCGCGGCGGGGTGACGACCTCTGCAAGCCAGCGGCCTTCCTGGCTCAGGACTGTCCAGCTCATCGGGATCTGCCCGATCATGGTGTACTCACCGACCCACAGGTTCAGATCGGGATCGATCAGGAAATGCCCATAGGCCGGCACCGAGTCCATGAAGATGGTCTCAGGTCTCTCCCCCGGTTCCTCACGAGGCGTTCCCCCGCGGCGAGCGATCAGGTCACGTAGGCGCTGATCCGCACGCTCCAACCACTCTGCCTTCAGTGCCTCACTGACGGGACGGCGTCCTCGCGGGAGCCCGATTGTTCGGAGGTGTGTCCCGCTCTCGCTATAGACATCAACTTGGAACTGCGAACCGGTGCCGTAGAATATCAGGGAATCCCTGGCCGCAAGTACCGTCCCCACCCCGAACGGCGGATACCAGTAGCGCTGCCCAGCCGCCACGAGCATTTCTGACCCCTCGACTACAGCCAGTCTGCGCCGGCCGTTCCGGACTCGGGGGCCGACCAAAGTGAGGAAGCGAGTACGCCGGTGGAGCCCTGGGGATACGTCTTGCCATGGATCACAGTCCGCTGCGACGAGCACTCCGTCGCGTAGACCCGGGTACTTTGGACCGCAGCGCAATGCATCGGTTAGCAGCTCCGTACGGGCGAGTTGTCCCTCTGGTGTCCAATAGGACAGCCGGTTCAATTGAGTATCCAGCACCATGAGCGTATCGCCAGGCAAGACCTCAACCCATGCGGGGTTCCTGAAGTCGCCCGGGCCATCGCCAGGCCGCCCGGCTTTCCAGAGGAGCTCACCGTCCGGAGTGAACGCTCGAAGCTCGGACGTGCCGGCATTGGCCAAGACGACCTCGCCGCTTGAGAGCCTTCGCACGCCCCGGGCGTTGTGTAGCTCGTACTCCGCGCCGAGAAGGTCACCCCCCAGTTGCCAGCTGGGGCTGGCGGACACTACCCAGGTGCCCAGTTCAGGTTCCTCTGAGGTGTTCGCAATGCTTGGAGGGCTGTTCGTTCCGGCACAGGCTCCCGTCACAAGGAGCAGGGTCGCCCACCAGTGTGCTGCCATTCCTTTGCCTCCACGTGGGCAAGACGCCGACACGACAGGCGTGCATCCGAGGGGCTGCACCCCTCGAACGCACGCCTCCTCGCTACTGCTACGGCGAACCAGTGAAGTCACCGGCGCTTCCATGGCTTAGTCCAAGGCTACAATCGTGGCACCTCCCGACGAGTTTGGGAAGTGGGCGATCACAGAGCCGTTGCAGTCAACCACTTGGATGGCACCGGATGCTTCGAGAACCTTGACCGCCGGTGACCTCGCGAGGAGTTCAGCAAGCCCGGCCAGGTGTGGTGTTCCTATCGCGTGCTCGATCCGGTCGAAGTCGGACGCACGATCGAAATTCATCGCTTCGTCGCAGCCAAAGTGGTACTCGCTGCAGCTGCCAATTTGATCGCCAGGGTGACATGTGTTAAAGGCGTCACAGTCGTACTCCGTCGGACCAGTTCCGAAGTGATGGACCGTCGCACCGAAGAACCCATGGGTCTTGCAGACATCACACTCAGGTGGCGGTGCGCCATGCGTGACCGCGCTGAAGGGTACCGCGGTACCAACCACCGGAACTACTGCGGCAAAGGTCACTGCAATGACCACAGCCTTAATGCTTACGCGCATAACGTCCTCCATTTCTCGGGATTGGAGCGGTGGTCGAGGCCTGCCCGAGGAATCAGGCCTCTCCGTGGCGGCGCACGCGCTAGTCTGTTGGCTTCCGCAGAGTGAGTGACGATACAAGTACACGACGACGCCCGAGGATGTTCTTGGCAACTCTGGCCACAACTGGGTACCGTGCGGACGGAAATATTATTCCCGCAAACCGTTGTGAAAGCACGAGGGTGCCGGTCTCAGGATCGACCACCTCGATGATAGTGTCATATACGTCCAGTAGCCTGCTGAGCGGTATCGAGCCCACCTCCCGCCTGACACCCCAGAAGGTTGGTTGGGCTGAGGCCAGCGGGCGATAGTTCGCGGATGGCACGCCGATGAAGACGACCAGCATGCCATCGGAGCTGACTTGCAGCCCGCCGATGGCCGGATGTGGACGGCGCACGAATGGGTCATGACCCTCCTCCCAAGGAGTGAACCATGGCGGCGCCGACTTCAAGACGCGTCTGACTCGCCCAGTCGAGTCCGCCAGTTCAACGGTGTAGCTGTTGACGCGGGCCACAACGGCCCCGCCGCCCAACGCTGCCGTGATTACTCGCCAGCTTCCCGCAGGGCGGTCGGGCCGTACCGTTGTTTCGGCTCCAATCGGAAATGACTGGTTCCCTCGCACAAGGGGTAGGATGTGAAGTGGGTGCCCTGCAGTGAGCGGTACCGAAGAAAGCCCTGCCAAGAGGAGGCTGGAACCACCAATTGGGGCGATGAGGCTCGCACTGACCGATTTCAGGGTGTCCAGCGCAACAAACGCCAGCCCGGGATCAAGCGTTAGAACTGTATTGGCACCACCATCGAGTACATGGATCGTACCACCTTCACGAACAACCACTTGCTTGGGCCGTCTAAGCGGTACGAATGGTGGGAGTGCGCCCTTGATGTCGTGCGAGTACTTCCCTGATGGGCCAAATACCATCAGGCCGGAGTCCGGTCCATATCCGGTGGTGACGAAGCCGACCCCTTCAACCCTAGCGATGCTAAAGAAGGGAGGGCTCACCTCGGGTCTGCCCGGCAGCTGGAGCGTCGCTCGGGGCTGGAGTACCAATTCGCATTTCCCACAGCCGGCAGGCCGCGTGATCCAGAGCGTATCAGGTGCAAGTGCCGGTGAGTAGGCCTGGGAGAAGAGGATACTAAGAATCAGGAGCATGGTCCAAACCTTGTCGCCAGAGTATGAGGCTACAGCCATCCTCATTCGGCCAATGCGGAAGTGCCGACGACGTGTCGTGCCGTGCGGACGACGTTGCGAAACACTGACAGTGTCGTTGGTACCGCGATTCCTCCCCGCAACCGTATTGGACGCCGGGGGCGATCTGCTGGAATCTCAAGGTGGCTGCGGCTACCGGTTGCCGCCAGATACAGGATTCGGACTTCAGATCCCGCTGTCATTGGAAGGGCGAAGCCGCCGATGCAGCTCGTGGGACCGCGCCGATGTTGCATTGTGGAACAGGACTTGCTGTGGTCAACCCTGAACCCCATTTCATCGATTCTGCTTCAACAGGCCCTGGTTCGTGGCTACTTGACTGGGGAATTGTGGACTCGCATACTAGTCGAGTCCGCCGTAGAATTCGGGCGTTGCAATGCTGGCGATTGGCACGGCCGTTTGTAATCGGTATCAGGGAGCGGGGTTATGGTGATTGTCGCGGACGACGAACCCGTTGCATTGGTGGGGTTGCAGTCCGCCCTCACACCCGTCTATGGCAAGGTCAAACTGCTCGAAGATTCGAGGCAAGTTCTGCCAGGCGTTCGCGCGCTCAAGCCAGACGTGCTGCTTCTTGGCTACTTCCGGTGGCGCCACGGGAGGGAGTGCTGGCGCCTTCTCTCGATGCTACGGGTGATGATTCCGGAGCTGCCCATCATCGTCCGCGCACCTGTGGATGACCCACATCTGGCATGGCTTGCACACCGGATGGGTGCCGCGGGCCTTATACCGAACGATGCCCCAGTTCTTCGTGTGATCGGTGCGGTGTCGGAAGCCAGGCGTGGCCACTTCGGGCGTCCGCCACGACTGGAAGGGGAGAATCTGCTTACCCCAAGGCAGCTTCGTGTACTTCAGGAAGCCGCAACAGGTCGTCCACACAAGGAGATTGCGGGCCGATTGGGTCTGACAGTAAGTGCCATCGATCACCACCTCGCCCGGGCTCGCAAGCGGCTTGGTGCTTCCTCGCGTGACCATCTGTTTGTTATCGCGGCTGAGAGACTACTGCTGGGGATCGATCCAGCTAGGTTCACCAGCCGAGGTGGAGGGGCGCAATAGCACAGGATCGCTTGTCGGCTGTTTTCTCCTCCTGCGGTCCCAAGAACGAAGTGACACCGAGCCCCAACTGGCCAGCCCCCAGCTCACATCATGACCCAACCGCATTCGTCGGGTTTCGAGGCCGCCGGGAGGACCCGGTTCAGCCGGTGACGGAATCCCACAAGCCTTAGTTCGCCTTCCTGCTAGACGTCCGCACCTCTCTCGACCTCGGCGTGGTGATATCCGCCAGCGTCGTATCCCGGAAGAACGCGGCGGTCCGGTCGGCGACTTCCTTCCACCGCCCGTGGGCCGCACACGGCGTGGCATCGCTGCAGGTGGTGCGGCCGAGCAGGCACTGGCGGCGGGCCTCGAGCTGGTCGAAGGGGCGAATCACCTCGAGCAGCGGGATCTCCGCGGCCGGGCGGGCCAGGCGGAACCCGCCGAACTTGCCGCGCGAGGAGGTGAGGATCCCCTGCCGCGCGAGCTGATGCATCGTCTTGCTGAGGTAGTTCTGCGGGATTCGGAGTGCCTCAGCGAGCGTCGTCACCCGGTACGGATCAGCGTCCCCGTGCTCGGCCATATATAGGACGGCGCGCAAGGCATACTCGGCAGTCTGTGAGAGCACGGGGCGGGACTCCTCTGGGGCGGACTGGGGCACTCCGGAACCTCCATAAGTTAATACTTGCTATTACCATGATAATATGATATTATCCCGACGCAACGGTCGGAGGCGGGACTGGGGGCCGCAAACGGAGGCCCGTGGGATGGTGGCAGGGGGAGAAACGGCAAGGCCTGGCAGCACAAACCCGAGATGAAGGAAGCTTCAAGGTGAGTTCATGAGGAGTCCATTAGCCAACGGCGAGGTTCCGGATCGACAATCGGCCCGGTCCGGGCTGGAGACACCACACCAGGAGCAGAGAATGGCGGCGATGCAGCGCAGGAAAAGCATGACTTCGATCGTGGCAGGAGCACTGCTGCTCCTCGGATGTGGTGGGGGCGGGGACGCCGCCCCCCCGGCCCCGCCCCCCGCGGCAGCGGACGAGCTCACGGCCTTCCAGCTGGAGCACGGCATCGGCCCAATCACCGAGCCGATGACGCTCCCGGCGGAGATCGATCACGAGCTGGCCGAGGAAGGGGAGGAGATCTTCGCACAGAAGTGCTCGGCCTGCCACAAGATGGCGGAGAAGTACATCGGGCCCGAGCTCGGCACCGTGCTGGACCGCCGGACCCCGGCCTTCGTGATGAACATGATCCTCAATCCGCAGGAAATGATCGAGAAGCACCCGGTCGTGAAGCAGATGCTGGCCGAGACGATGTCGTTCATGGCCAACCAGGGCCTGACCCGCGAGGACGCACGCGCGGTGGTCGAATACATTCGCACCCAGCACCCCTAACCCACTCGGAGGAGAAGATGTCTCGCAGTCAAACGTACCAGTTCACCGCAGGCCTCCTGGCCGTCCTGGCCGTGGCGGGGTGTGGGGGTGGGGGATCGGCCGGGATGGCCGTCGACGCCGACGCGGCCAGCGCCGTCTACGTGGCGCCGGGCGAGCATGATGAGCTGTATGCCTTCATGTCCGGCGGGTTCAGCGGCAACCTGACGGTGTATGGCCTGCCCTCCGGCCGGCTGCTGGCCCAGATCCCGGTCTTTTCGCAGTACCCGGAGAAGGGCTACGGCTACACCGAGCAGACCAAGCCGATGCTGGAGACCAGCTTTGGCTTCATCCCTTGGGATGACTCCCACCATCCAAAGCTCTCCCAGACGGCGGGGATGACCGACGGGCGCTGGCTGTTCATCAACGGCAACAACACGCCGCGCATCGCCCGGATCGACCTGACCACGATGGAGACCGTCGAGATCATCGAGATCCCGAACTCCGCCGGGTCCCATGCCTCGCCGTACCTGACCGAGAACACCGAGTACGTGGTGAGCGCGACGCGCTTCAGCGTCCCGACGCCGCAGCGGGACATGCCGATCAGCGAGTACAAGGCCGGGTTCGACGGCGTGCTGACCTACGTGAAGGTGGACCCGGCCTCCGGCGAGATGGCGATCGCCTTCCAGGTCAAGATGCCGGGCTTCGACTACGACCTGTCGGCCTCGGGCAAGGGGCCCTCGCACGGGTGGTCGTTCTTCACCTCGTACAACAGCGAGAAGGCCAACACCCTGAAGGAGATCGGTGCCTCGCAGAACGACAAGGACTTCATCGCCGCGATCAACTGGAAGCGGGCCGAGGAGTGCGTGGCGAACGGGCTGGGCGTGGCCACGCCGTCGCGGTACGTGCACAACAAGATGGACCACTCCACCATGCGCGCCACCAGCACCATGCAGAACTCGGTGACGATGCTGGACGTGGCCAGCTGCGCAAACCTGGTGTACTTCCTGCCCACCCCGAAGTCGCCGCACGGCGTGGACGTGGACCCGACCGGGGAGTTCATCGTGGCGGGTGGCAAGCTGGCGACCGTGCTCCCGGTGCACTCGTTCTCCAAGATGCTGGCCGCCATCGAGGCCAAGGCCTTTGACGGCGAGGTGGGTGGGATTCCGGTGCTGCAGTACGAGGCGGTCATGGCAGGCGAGGTGCAGAACCCGGGCCTCGGCCCCCTGCACACCGAGTTCGATGCCGACGGCTTCGCCTACACCTCGGTGTTCATCTCGTCCGAGATCATCAAGTGGAGCCTCAAGGACTTCACCGTGGTGGACCGGACCCCGACCTACTACTCGATCGGTCACCTGCTGGTGCCGGGCGGCGACACCCGCCAGCCCTACGGCAAGTACGTGATCGCGCTGAACAAGATCACCAAGGACCGCTATCTCCCGACCGGCCCGGAGCTGACCCAGTCGGCCCAGCTCTATGACATCTCCGGCCCCAAGATGCGGCTGCTGCTGGACTTCCCGACCGCCGGCGAGCCCCACTACGCCCAGGCGATCGAGGCCAGCAAGATCAAGGACCGGCAGGTGCGGACCTTCGCGCTGGCCGAGAACAACGACCCGTACGTGGTCCGCAGCGAGGCCGAGACCAAGGTGACCCGCACCGGCACCAAGGTGCACGTCTACATGAGCTCGATCCGCAGCCACTTCATGCCCGACAACATCGAGGGCGTGCAGGTCGGGGACTCGGTCTTCTTCCACGTGACCAACCTGGAGCAGGACTGGGACGTGCCCCATGGCTTCGCGATGATGGGTGCCCGGACCTCGGAGCTGCTGCTGATGCCGGGACAGACCCGCACCCTGGTCTGGGTCCCGACCCGCGTGGGCGTCTTCCCGTTCTACTGCACCGACTTCTGCTCGGCTCTCCACCAGGAGATGCAGGGCTACGTCCGGGTGTCCGAGCGCGGCTCGAACGTGCCGCTCAAGTGGAACTCCCCGGGTCAGTGAGGCGATGATGATGGACCGCCTGTCCCGTACCGCACTCGCCGGCCTGGCCCTGGCCCTCGTGGCGTGCCTCTTCCTCCCGCTCTGGCGGGTGGCCCTGATCGCGCCGCAGTACCCCGAGGGCCTGGGCTTCTACATCTGGGCCAACCGGATGAGTGGCGACCTCCAGAGCATCAACGGGCTCAACCACTACATCGGGATGAAGCAGATCGTACCGGAGTCGATCCCGGAGCTCTCCCTGATGCCGTGGGCGCTGGGTGCCCTGGTGGTGGCCGGCCTCGGGGCTGCGGCCTGGGGCAGGCGGAAGGCGCTGGTGGCGTGGGTGTCCCTGCTGGGCTTGGGCGCCCTCGCCGGCCTCGCCGACTTCTGGCGGTGGGGCTATGACTATGGACACGACCTCGATCCGACCGCCGCGATCAAGATCCCCGGCATGAGCTACCAGCCGCCGGTGCTCGGCAGCAAGCAGCTGCTCAACTTCCACGCCACCTCGCTGCCGGCACTCGGCGGCTGGATCGCGTTCGGGGTCCTGGCACTCGGCATTGTCCTGATCGTGCGGGAGCGCCGGCTGGCCCGGCGCACCGCCGTGGCCTGAGTCCCCATGCTGCGTACCTTCCTCGGGTCGGTTCTGCTGCTCGCCGCGTGCGCCTCCCCGGGCCCGCGCGCAGTGCTGGTGGGCACCGACCTCTGCGAGCACTGCCACATGACGGTGGCGGATCCGCGGTTCGTCTCGCAGCTGGTGACCACGACCGGCAAGGTGCTGGTGTACGATGATGCCGGTTGCCTCGCCACCGCCCTGCAGGACGCGGTGGTGACCGAGGACCAGGTCCGGTCCCTGTGGGTCACCGATTTCCTCTCGCCCGCCGGACTCCTCGAGGCGCCCACCGCCTGGTTTGTCCGGGCGCCCTCACTCAGCACCCCGATGGCCAGCGGACTGGCCGCCGTCGGGAGCGCCGCCCAGGCCGACAGCCTCGCCACCGTCCTCGGCGGCGAAGTGCTGCGCTGGGACGACGTCCGCACCACCCCCCACGGTCACTGACATGATCCTGGCCCTCCTGCAGGCCGTCACGCTCGTGGTCGGCGGGCCAGCGGCGCCCACCCTCGCCGAGGCACTGCGGGTGGCGCCGGCGGGGAGCCGGATCGTGGTGCCGGCGGGCACCTACGACGCGACCATGCTCCTCGTCGACCGGCCCCTCGAGCTGGTGGGCGAGGGATGGCCGGTGGTCGATGGCAACGGTCGCGGGGGGGTCTTCCATGTCACCTCCCCCGGGGTCACCATCCGCGGGTTCGTGATCCGGAACACCGGCCAGAGCGCTGTGGACGATCGCGCCGGCATCCGGCTGGAGCGCGCCGACGACTGCCGGATCGTGGACAACCGCCTGGAGCGGACCTTCTTCGGGGTCTACCTGGCCGAGACGGCGCGGTGCCTGGTGTCGGGCAACACGATCGAGGGCCACGCCACCACGGAGGCGCTCAGCGGCAATGCCATCCACCTCTGGAACAGCCGGGAGATCACCATCACCGACAACCGGCTCAGCGGGCATCGGGACGGGATCTACCTGGAGTTCGCGCGGCGACCGTCGATCATTGGCAACACCAGCGTGGACAACCTGCGCTACGGACTGCACTTCATGTTCTCGGACAGTGCGGAGTACCGCGGCAACACCTTCCGCCGCAACGGCGCCGGCGTGGCGGTGATGTACACCCGGAACGTGGCGATGGTGGACAACAGCTTCGAGCAGAACCAGGGGCAGGCGGCGTTCGGGCTGCTGCTCAAGGACATCGCCGACAGCCGGATTGCCGACAACCGGCTCACCGACAACACGGTGGGGCTCTACATCGAGGGGGGCAGCCGGCTGGACGTGGTGGGCAACACCATCGCGCGGAACGGCTGGGGGGTCAAGTTGATGGCCAATTCCAACGACAACCTCTTCACCGCCAACACGTTCATCGGCAACAGCTTCGACGTGACCACCAATGGCCGGCGCCACACCAGCCGGTTCGAGGGCAACCGCTGGGACCAGTATGACGGCTACGACCTGGATGGCGACGGGGTGGGCGACGTGCCGTTCCGTCCGGTCCGGCTGTTCGCCTACCTCGTGGCGCGGCACGATGCGACGCTGGTGCTGCAGCGAAGCCTCTTCGTGGACCTCCTTGATGCGGCGGAGCGAGTCCTGCCGGTCCTCTCCCCGGAGACGCTGGTGGATCGACGTCCCCTGATGCCGGTGCGGCCGTGACACCGGTCATCGCGGCGGCCGCGCTCGAGAAGCGGTTCGGCAAGCTCCCGGTGCTGCAGGGGGTGGACCTGGTGGTGCCCGCCGGCGGCATCACGGCACTGGTCGGGCCCAACGCCGCCGGCAAGTCGACCTTCATCAAGGCAGTGCTCGGCCTGGTCCGGCCCGACCGGGGGACCCTCGCGGTCCTGGGCCACGACCCGGCGCAGGGCGATGGCTACCGCGCCCGGGTGGGGTACATGCCCCAGGCGGCCCGGTTTCCCGAGAACCTGACCGGGCACGAGGTGATCCGCCTGCTGAGTGGGCTGCGGGGGCACCCGGCCAACCAGGATACCGAGCTGATCGCCACCTTTGGCCTGGAGCCCGAGCTGGCCAAGCCGGTGCGGACCCTGAGCGGGGGGACCCGCCAGAAGCTCAATGCCGTGGTCGCCTTCCTCTTCCGGCCGGCCCTGGTGATCCTCGACGAACCGACCGCCGGTCTCGATCCGGTGGCCAGCGCCCAGCTCAAGGACAAGGTGCTCGCGGCGCCGGCGCAGGGGACGACGGTGCTCCTGACCTCGCACCTGATGGGCGAGGTGGAGGAGCTGGCCGACCGGGTGGCGTTCCTGCTGGAGGGCCGGGTGCGGTTCCACGACACCGTAGAGGCGCTCCGCGCCGAGACCGGCGAATCGAAGCTGGAGCGTGCGGTGGCGCGGCTCATGGTGCGGGCAGCATGACCGCGTTCTGGCGGATCCTGCGCGCCGAGTTGCGCGACGTGCTCCGGAGCCGGTGGCTGCCCGGGTATGCCATGCTCTTCCTGCTGCTCACCGACCTGCTCTTCCGGTTCGGCGGGAGCGGCGACCGCGTGCTGCTGAGCCTGCTCAACGTGGTGCTGCTCCTGGTGCCGCTGGTGAGCATCGTCGTCGGGACGATGCACCTGTACCAGTCGCGAGAGTTCGTGGAACTGCTGCTCTCGCAGCCGGTGGGGCGACGGGCGCTCTTTGGGGCGCTGTGGCTGGGGCTGACGGTGCCGATGGCGCTCGCGCTGGTGGCGGGGGTGGGACTGCCGTTCCTCTGGCATGGTACCGGCGGGGCAGGGGGGACCCTGGCGACCCTGCTGCTCGCCGGCGCCGCGCTCACGGCGGTCTTCACCGCCCTGGCCTACCTGATCGCCGTCCTCTTCCAGGACCGGGCGGCCGGGCTGGGCGCGGCGATCCTGGCCTGGCTCCTCCTGGCGGTGGTGTACGACGGCTTGATCCTCATCGGAACCGCCATCTTCGCCGACTACCCGATCGAGACCCCGGTGCTGGCCGCGGTGGTCCTCAACCCGATCGACCTGGCCCGCGTGCTGCTGCTGCTCAAGATCGACATCGCCGCCCTGATGGGCTATACCGGTGCGGTGTTCGAGCGGTTCTTCGGCAGCGGGCGGGGACTGGTGGTGTCGTCGGTGGCGCTGGCGCTCTGGATCGGGATCCCGGCGTGGGTGGGGATGCAGCGGTTCGTGCGGAAGGACCTATAGGGAGGGAGAAGGGAGAAGCGAGAAGGGAGAAGTGCGGGGTAAGAGGTGAGAGGTAAGAGGTGAGAGGTGAGAGGTAAGAGGTGAACAGGCCTTGACAGTGCCCTAGCCAGCCGTACCTTCGGCCCCGCTGCCCCGCTGCCCCGCTGCCCCGCTGCCCCGCTGCCCCGCTGCCCCGCTGCCCCGCTGCCCCGCTGCCCCGCTGCCCCGCTGCCCCTCACCGCCCCGCCGCGTGCCCATCCTTGCGCGGATCCGATGCGGCTGCCCACCCGCGCGGCAACTTCACGATCAACTGGGCCCCCCCGAACGAGAGCCGGCCGGCGTTGACGGGCTCATGCCCCAGGGCGCGGAGGCCCTCGCGGATCTCCTCGCCAATCGCCTACTCGAGCTGCACCCGGAGGCCACCGCCATGGTTGAACCGCGGTGCATCCACCGCCTGCTGCGGGTCCATCCCGAAGACCAGCATGTTGAGCAGCACCTGCACATGGCCCTGCGGCTGGTGCCCGCCACCCATGACGCCGAAGCTCATCCACGGCTCCTCGCCGGCGGGCGTCTCCCGGGTGACGAAGGCGGGAATGATGGTGTGGTAGGGCTGCTTGCGCGGGGCCACCGTGTTCGGGTGCCCCTCCGCCATCGTGAACCCACTGGCGCGGTTCTGGAGCAGGATGCCGGTGCCCGGCACCACCACCCCCGAGCCGAAATACCCGTAGACACTGTTGATGAATGACACCATGTTGCCGGCGCTGTCGGCCACGGTGAGGTAGATCGTCTCGCCGGCGGTCTGGGCGGCGCCGGGCTCCATCCGCTCGGCGGCGCGGGTGGGGTCGATCAGGGCGCGGCGCTGGTCCAGGTAGGCCGGCGAGATGAGCCGGGCCACGTCGGCGGTCATGTGGTCGGGATCGGCGACGTGGGCGGCCAGGTCGGCGTAGGCGAGCTTCTTGGCCTCGACCAGGTGGTGCAGGTAGGCCGGGGTGTTGTGTCCCATCGCCTTGAGGTCGAATCCCCCCAGGATGGTCAGCATCTGGAGTGCGGCGATCCCCTGGCCCGGCGGTGGCAGCTCGTACAGGCGGTACCCCTGGAACGGCACCGAAACGGGCGTGACCCAACTCACCCGGTGACTTGCCAGGTCCTCGAGCGTCAGGAACCCGCCCAGCTCCCGGAGCCCGTCCACGACCTTCCGTCCCAATGACCCACCGTAGAAGGCGCCGGGTCCCTCGGCGGCGATCTGCCGGAACGAGGCGGCGAGGTCGGGATTCCGGAACCAGTCGCCGGCCTTCGGTGAGCGCTCCCCGTCAAGCAGGAAGGTGGCGGTCGCGCCGGGGTCGCGCTTCAGCACCTGCACCTGCTGGGCCCAGTCCTCGGCGATGATCGGCGTCACCGGGAAGCCGCCCTCGGCGATGCGAATGGCCGGCTGGAGGGCTTCCGCCAGGGTGTGGGTCCCGAAGCGCTCCAGCAGCGCTGCCCAGCCCGAGAGCGCGCCCGGGACGCTCACCGACTCGGCCCCGCGCGAGGGAACGGCTTCGCGGCCGCGCTTGACCAGCTCCTCGCGGGTCATCAGCGAACCCGACCGCCCGTTGGCGTGCAGCCCATACAGCTTCTGGTCGCGGGCTGACCAGACAATGGCGAAGAGGTCCCCGCCCATGCCGGTCATGTGCGGCTCGGTGACGTTGAGCACCGCGGCCGCGGCCACCGCGGCATCAATGGCGTTGCCCCCGCGCTGGAGGACCTCCAGCCCCGCCGAGGTGGCCAGCGGCTGGCTGGTGGCAATGGCAGCGTTCGGGGCGTAGACCGTCGAGCGATGGGCCATGGTCGCGGGACGCTCCTGGCTCTGCAGCGACGCCATCGGGAGGAGGAGGGCTATGAGCATTGCTCTGAGCATGCCGCGGACTCCGTGTGGGCGGGGCAGGGGGGCAGCGGGGCAGCGGGGCCGGCGAGCCACCTGCCAGGCATGATTTCGGTCACAATGGCAACGAACGGGATGTCCCCAGGGTCCGACCTCCAGGGAAGCGGACTTGCACTGAGAAAGATATCTTCGGCCCTGCTGCCCTGCTGCCCTGCTGCCCCCCTGCCTACAGGTACCGCGCCACGGCCATCGCCGCCGTGGCCACGACGAGGAGGACAGCCACCACCCGTCCCATCAGGCTCGCGCGGGCCCGGAGCCTCTGCATCTCGGCCTGGCGCGCGGCCCGGGTGGCCTCGTCGGTCACCTGGGCCATTCCCTGCGCGATCGCCATCACGCGCAGCATCGCGGGGCGCATCACGCCGATGCCGAGGAGGAAGCCGACGATCGCCAAGCCGCCTCCCATCGAATAGGCGTGGCCGGGGCCGGAGCGGAAGTAGGCGCCCTCGAAACCGAGGGAGGCCTCGTAGAGCAGCCACGCCCCGCTGAGCAGGGTCAGGAGTCCGATGGCGGGGAGGAACGTCATCATGCCCCGCCGCTGGAGGGCGCCCATCACCTTGCCGCCGTCGGGGCCAAGCTCCGCCACCGTCGGGCCCAGGAAGACGGCGTTGAACACGATGATCCCGACCCAGAGCGAGCCGAGGACGATGTGGAGGAGGCGGAGAAGGAGGAGGAGAGGGTCCATGGGGATTGGGGGCTAGGGGCTGGGGACTAGGGACTAGGGTTGTGAGGCCCGGGGAAGGCGCACCGGCCGACCGGGAGAGTATACAGCCCTGTTCGAGACCCGGCGAGGATGCGAGGCCCGCTTTCCGATCCACCCATCCCCCAGCCCCCAGCCCCCAGCCCCTAGCCGCCAGCCCCTACCCCGCCCGCAGCGCCTCCACCACCTGCTGCTTGGCGGCATGCCTGGCCGGGAGGAGTCCTCCGATCACGCCCATGACGACGGCGAAGATCATGCCGTTGACCAGCAGCGCCGGGGTGATCCGGAACGCGAACGCCACCTCGCTGAACGACGCCCAGTTGGTGGTGCTCGTGACCAGCCCATTGATGGGCAAGGCGATCAGGCAGCCGATGGCCCCTCCGATGGCGGAGATGACGACCGCCTCGAGCAGGAACGACGCCAGCACGCTGCGGGGTCGGAATCCGAGCGTCAGGAGGACCCCGATCTCCGGGCCTCGCGAGGCCACTGCGGCATACATCGTGTTCACGGCCCCGAATACCGCGCCGACCGCCATGATGGAAGCGACGAAGATGGCGATGAAGTTGAGGATGCCGGCAAGCAGGGTGGACTGACTGGCGTAGAAGTCCCGCTCTCGGAAGGCGTCGAGCGTCAACCGCGGGTCGGCCTCGAGGGCTTCCTTGATGCCGTCAAACGCCGCGGGGTCGCGCATCCGGAAGGTCACGCTCTGGAAGATCTCTCCCCGGAAGACCGGCATGAACTGCTCGTTTTCCCCCCAGACCTCCGATTCGAAGGAGGATCCCTCCGCCGAGAACTGGCCGACCACCGTCCAGTCGGTTTCGGCAAACCGGAGCACGTCGCCCACCGCCGAGTTCGGGAAGCGATTGGCAAACGCGGTCCCCACCACGACCTCGCGGGCCCCCGGGGTGAAGGCGCGTCCCGCCACGATCTCGATGCCCTTGCGGACCTCGAAGGCCCGGGGGCTGACCCCGCGGACCACGACATTGGCCATGCCGCCCTGGTTGCGCCGGTCGAGCGGCACCACGACAAAGGTTTCGGGGCTGATCATCGGCAGGCCGTCGGCACCCTGGGCGACGAACGGGAAGCCCCCGATGATGCTGGCGTTCTGGCGGCCGATGCCGCTGTTCATTTCCTGCTGGGCGCCCTTGCGGAGGACGATCACGTTTTCCACCGCGCCGGTGCTGACGAGGGCGGCGCGGAACCCGTTGGCCAGGGCGTTCATGGCAATGAAGACCGCCACCACCAGCGCCATCCCGAGGGCGGTGGTGATGGTCGAGACGGGCCGCTGCCGGAGGCTGCGGATGTTGTAGATGATGGGGATCTTCATGGGCGCCTCACCCGACCTGACGGAGGGCGCCGGCCACCGACAGCCGGGCCGATTGGATGGCGGGCACGGCGCCGCTGATGATGCCGAGCGAGACCGCGATCGCCAGCCCGAGGGTGATGGTGCCGGCGGTGACCCCGAAGCCGGGGAAGAAGGCGTTGAGCGGGGTGGGCTGGAGGAAGGCCGCCCAGGCCAGCAGCAGGCCGAGGGTCCCCCCGAGGATGGTGATCAGTACCGACTCCGCCAGCACGAGGCCGAAGACGGTGCCATCGCCGAATCCGACGGTCTTGAGCACGGCGATCTCGCCGATGCGCTCGCGGACCGCCATCATCATGGTGTTGGCCGCCACGAAGAGGATGGCAAAGAAGACCGCCGTGCCGATGGCGTTCACCAGGAAGCCGATGTTGCCCCACATGGTGACGAACCCGGCGTTGAACGCCTTCTCGGTCTGGGTCTTGGTCGGGGCGACCGAGCTCTTGAAGAGCGCGTCGATGGTGGCCGCCACCTCAGGGGCCCGGTCCGGCTGGTCCAGCGTCATGACGAACCAGCCCGGGCTCGCCTGGCCATTGGATCCCTCGTACAGGTACTCGTAGTGGAAGAACATCAGCTCGTCGCCGAACGCCGGGTCGGGGGGATCGTACACCGCGCGGATGGCGAACTCCCAGTCGCCGGGGATGAAGGTGCCCTTGAGGGTGATGGTCTGGCCCAGCTGCCAGCCGTACTTCTCCATCAGGCCGGCCCCGAGGATGGCCGCGCGGCGCTCGCGCATGAAGTCGTCCATGCTGCCGGCGGTGATGACGACCTCGGGGTACATCGGGAGGTAGGTGTCGGCCTTGATGGCGAATTGCGCAAAGAAGTCGTTGGGATCCTGGTAGTACGCGCCGAACCAGCTTGCCCAGCTGACGCCGTTGACGCCGTCCACGGCGGCCAGCCTGCTGGCATGCGCCTCCGGGAGCGGGAAGGTGATGCCGCTGGCGCTCGAGGCAATCAGGCGGCCCTCGCTGCCCACCTCGGTGGCGGCGTCCAGCGTGGTCGTCACCGAGCGCAGCACGCCAAACAGGAAGAAGGCGACCGTGACGCTGAGCATGGTGAGGATGGTGCGCTTCTTGTTGCGGCGCAGGTTGGCCCAGACCAGTCCGGACTTGGTCATCGTGACAGCACCCCCTTGTCCATCCGCATGATCGCCTGGGCCCGCGCGGCCGCGTGGGCGTCGTGGGTCACCAGCAGGATCGTCTTCTTGAATTCCCGGTTGAGCCGCTCCAGCAGGTTCAGGATCTCGTCCCCGGAAGCGGCATCCAGGTCACCGGTGGGCTCGTCGCCGAGGATGATGGTCGGGTCGCTGACGATGGCGCGGGCCACCCCGACCCGCTGCTGCTGGCCGCCCGAGAGTTGGGTCGGAAAGTGCTCCGCGCGGTCGGTCAGCCCCACCACGTCGAGGGCCATCATGACGTGCTCGTGCCGCTGCTTCTTGTTGAGGCGGGTGAGCAGCAGGGGCAGCTCCACATTCTGCGCCGCCGTCAGCACGGGAAGCAGGTTGTAGAACTGGAAGATGAAGCCGATGTGGGTGGAGCGCCACGCGGCCAGCTGCTTGCTGTTCATCCGCGTCACCTCCTGGCCATCGACCACGACCTGGCCACGGTCGGGGGTGTCGAGGCCAGCCAGGATGTTGAGCAGGGTGGACTTGCCGCTGCCGGAGGGGCCCATCAGGGCGAGGTACTCGCCCTCGTGGATGTCGAGGTTCACGTGCTCGAAGACGTGAATCGTCTCCGATCCACGGCGGTAGTTCTTGCTCAGGTCCCGGATCTGGACCAGGACCCGCCCCGTTGGGCCCGTCGCGCTCGGGGCAGAAGCGACTTCAGTTGATGACATTGACTCGAGCTCCCTCGGCAAGATCCCTGGGTGGATTCACGATGACCTGCTCGCCCCCGGACAGCCCGCTGCGGACCTCCCGGCGGCCTCCGGACACCGGCCCCGCCTCGATCACCCGGCGGCTGGCGAGACCGGCACTGACCACGTACACCACCGTCTCCGCCCCCTCGGTCCGCACCGCATCGGCCGTCACGAAGACCCGCATCGGCGCCGCCGAGTCGGCGGCCTGGGCCACCGCCAGGAATTCGACCCGCGCCCCCATCTCGGGGAGGATCCGCGGGTCGCGGTCGGTGATGCTCACCTTGACCTGCACGGTGGCGCGCTGGCGGTCGGCGGTGGGGACGATCTGCCGCACCGCGCCGGTGAATGCCGCGCTCGGATAGGCATCGAGCACGATCCGGGTCGGCTGCCCATCGGTGACCTGGGCAATGTACGCCTCGTTGACATCGACCTCCACCTCGAGCGTCTCGAGGTCGGCCATCGTGACCACCGCACCGCGCGTCAGCCCACCTCCCGCCGCCACGGGGGCCACGACCTCACCGACTTCGGCATCCTTGCGGAGCACGGTGCCGTCGAACGGGGCGCGGATGTAGGTGTTGTCGAGATTGGCCCGCGCATAGGCGATCGCTGCCGTGGCGGAACGGACCTGGGCGCGCTGCACCCCGACCCGCGCCGTCGCGCCCTGGAGCTGCGCCTGCAGCGCCTCGGCGTTGGCGGCGGCTTCCATGTTCCTGGAGACGAGATCGCGGGACCGGGCCAGGTCACGCTCGAGCTGGTCGCGCTGGGCGATCGCCTCCGTCAGGCTCGCCTCCGCCCGGCCGCTGTCGGCCTCGGCCTGGGCGAGTGCCGCGACATACTCGGCGTTCTCGAGCCGCGCCATGACCTCGCCCCGGCGCACCCGGCTCCCCTCCTCGACCCGCAGCTCCGCCAGGCGGCCGCTGAGCCGAGAGGAGACTGATGCCCGGGTCCGGGCAACGACATAGCCATTGGCGGTGATCCCGGTGCTGCTCGCCCCGCCACCTCCGGAGATCTCGACGCGGCTCACGGTGACGTCGAGCGCGCTCCCGGGACGGAAGTAGAAATAGGCCGCCCCGACGATGATGACAGCGAGACCAAAGAGGATCACGGCGGTGCGCAGGGCGCTCCGCTGGCCGGCCGACGGCTCGTCGCGGGCGATCCGGAGCCGGGAGAGATCAGGAGGGGTCGAAGTCATGGTCTCTCAAGATACCGGAATGACGCGGCGTCAGGTCGAGAGGTGGAACTGAGAAAGATACCGAATAAACGCCGAATCTGCAAATTGTGCGCTGGCTCAGCGTGTCCCTGCCGGGGTGGGCTTCCGCGCGGGAGTTTACGAAGGCGGCCTGGGTCAGGTTTCGGGGATCGATCAGTGGCGGGTGAGTCGCAGCAACTGCAGGTGTTCCACGTCGTCCTGGTCGGGGCGGACGCCGAGCACGTAGTCCGCACCAATTCGCTTGACTCGCACCCGTTCGGGAATCTGGACCTCGCCGAGCCAGTCGCCGTCGGCATCGAAGACCTGCCATGGCATGGGAATGCCCGACTCTGAGCGCCCCCGGTAGGGGGCCAGCCAGACATGGCCGGACTCGTCCACCAGCAACTGGGAGTAGGCGGGCCGTGTGGCCGGGGCCGGCAAAGCTGCCACCGCGTCACGGAGCCAAGTCGGAGTGCGCGGGTTGAGAAGGGTCTGGCGCTCACCCTCGATTTGGGAAGCGGAGAGAGCCAGGTCGGGACCGGCCGCACGGACCAGGCGGAGCAGGCGGCCATCCGGCGAGCGGATCCCATAGGCCAGTTGGTCGGCGGTTCCGGTGTAGACCCGGCCTCCAGCGACTGCCACCTGGCTGCCCCTCCGTCCGAACAGGGGCCGCACCTCGCCCTCGGGCACCATGAAGCTCTCCCCTCCAGGAATCACAGCAATCGTATCGACCACCGCGCCATCGGGTCGGGCCCGTACCAGCGGTTCCGGCATGCGCACCAGGCCGGCCCCTCTTTCCAAGGCCTGGAGGGAGAGGTAGACCGCCACCAGGGTGGTGTCATCCACTGGATAGACCCGGTCGCTTCGGCCGGTGGCCTCGATCCGGAAGACCCGTCCGAACTTGCCGTCACGGTCGAGCACGGTGGCTCGGCCCAGCCAGAAATCGTAGACCAGGATCGAATCGCCTGGATAGCTGGTGATGTTGCGGATCCGGTTGTATTCACCCGGGCCTTCTCCCTCGCGGCCCGTCGCCCAGACGAGCCTTCCGTCGGCGCCGAAGCGGCGAATCAGGCCCTGCCCGAACTCCACGACCACGATCGACCCATCGTCGAGCCGCAGCGCATCCTCGATCGTGTCGAACTCGTAGGCCGGTCCTTCGCCGCCACCCCCGATGTCGAGGAATGGCATGGAGTCGACAGTCCACTCTTCGCCCTGCTGCCAGCGCGGCGCCCGGGATTCTGCGATGCTGATGCCGGAGCTGTCCCTGACGGCGAAGCGTGGGGCTGGCTCCGGGCCGGCGCATCCCGCCAGCAGGGCCAGGACGGCGGCACAGCCGGCCTGCCCCGGTGTCACGGGGCAATCTCCGGCTCGTAGCTCCCGATGAACGCCAGGAACCGGGCCACGTCGACCAGCGAGCTGGAACGGTACCGGATGCTGTGGGCGGTCGTCCGCTCCACGATCGGCAGGTAGGCCAGCAACTCCGCGGCCCGGTAGTTCTTGAAGCCCACCTCGAGGGTGTACGGTCCCGCGAGGCGCGGAACGGGGATCGACGCCCGCCGCTGCACCCCGGTGCGCACCGCCTCGCGAATCAGCTGCTGTGCCGCCTCGGGCGTGCGGGTGATCCCGGCATGGAAGCCGACCGCTTCCTTGACCACGGCGCCCGCCGCGCCAGGCACCAGGGCCAGCAACTCGGCCACCGCGGCATTGTCCCCCGAGATCGCCACGACCGGCACCCCGAAATGACCGGCAATGGCAGTGTTGAACCCTGACTCCGATACCTCGGTACCGTTGAGCCTGAGCCCGGTCATCCGGGCGCTGCTCATGGTATGGGCCCGGACGCCGTCGAGGTTCGTGGTGCCGGAGTGATACCCGATGTAGACCACTGCGTGAAAGGTGGAGTCGAGCCCCTGCATCATGCTGAGCGGCCGACCCGGCCCGCGCACGATCCGCACGTCGGCGGGGAACCGTTCCACCAGCAGGTTCTGCATGTTGCCGTGCGAGTCGGCCACGACAATCTCGGTCGCTCCCGCCGCCCGCGCGCCCTCGATGGCGGCCAGCGCCTCCGCGGTCATGAACTCGCGGAACCGGGCGTACTCGAAGCCGGTGGGGCCGAGCTGCTGGTCGGAGACCACCCCGGCCACACCCTCCATGTCCACCGAGATGAAGACCTTGAGGCGCTGTTGGGCAGCGAGGGGCACGGCGACGACGAGCATGAGGAGGGGCAGGAGGCAGCGAGCGGTGGTCCACGGGCTCAACATGGCGGGACTCCGGCGAGACGAGGTTGGAGGGATCCTGAATCCTCGCCGTTCAGCCGGGGGAGGGGAAGGGGGTGGCCGACTCGTTCCAGCCCGCGAGGAGGTAGAGCCCCGCCGCCCCGGCCACCGAGGTGATGAACGGGTATGGCAGCTCCAGCAGCGTGCCGCCCACGTACACGCCGAGCCCGCCGAGCATCCCCGCCGTCGCGGCACGGGCGCCGCCGATCCGCGAGAAGAGCCCGAAGCAGACCACCACCAGCGTCCCCGCCGTGCCGAAGGACGACGACTCCTCCACCAGCTCGGCCACGCCCCGCGCCCCCAGTGCCAGGGTCAGGGCGATGATCCCGAAGCCCAGCACCCCGGCCCTGGCCAGTCGCAGCTTCGCTCGCTCCTCCGTCACCTTGAACACCGGGGCCACGATGTTGTGGGCCGCGAGCCCGCCCGCCACCAGCAGGATGGTGTCCACCGTCGAGAGGATCGCCGAGATCAACGCGCCCACGAAGATCACGTAGCCCACGGTGGGCAGCATCTCCAGCGCCAGCGCCGGGAGGAACTGCTCCGAGTCGGCCAGGTTGGGGACCAGCCGCCAGGCCACCAGCCCCAGGAAGACCGGCAGGACTCCCACCATGATGTAGAGCCCGCCCGCCATCACGGCGCCATTCCGTGCCACGGTGGGACTTCGCGCCGCGATGACCCGGCTGATCAGCTCCACCGCCACCACCGACCCCGCGATCGGGATCGCGTACTCCTCGAGCAGCCCGAAGAACGAGGGGGTGACGTCGGGTCCCACGACGGCCAGCCGGGCGGGGTCGATCCCGGCCACCGCGGCCCCGATTCCCCCCTGATGCGCCACGACCACCACCACCAGGAGCACCAGCCCGAGGACCAGGATGGTCCCCTGGACCAGGTCGGTGATCGCATCGGCGAGCAGCCCGCCGAGCACGGTGTAGACGATGCAGAAGGCGGCGGCAGCCATGACTGCGGTGTCGAGGGAGAGGCCGGTGATGGTGGTCAGCACATGCCCGAACCCCCGCAGCTGGGCCCCCGCCCAGAGGATGCTCGGAGGGATCAGCATCACCGCCGCGAGCTTTTCGACGTTGGGGCCGAACCGCAGCCGGAAGAGGTCGGCCATGGTGGTGAGCTTGAGGCGCCAGATCGGGACTGCGAAGATCATTCCTGTCAGCATCAGCGTGATGCCATACGCGAACGGCTCCGCCGAGGTGAGGGAGAACCCTTCCTCGTAGGCGCGCCCCGCGGACGAGATGCAGGTCTCGGCGCCGAACCAGGTGGCAAAGATCGAGAAGATGGTGAGCGGGTAGCCAAGCTTGCGGCCGGCCACCAGGTAGTCGGTCTCGGTATGGATCTTCGGCGCCAGCCAGGCCCCGATCCCGAGCTGGAGGACGAGGTACCCCACCAGGGCAAGGAGGATCCAGTTCATGCGCCGAACGCCTTGACTCGTGGCCATGCGTTGGTGGCAAAGAGCGCCAGGCCACCGGCCTCGGCCAGTCGGCCGGCCAGCAGCAGGCCATCTGCCGCGACCACCGCACCGGCAGCAGCGAGCAGGATGCCGAGGTTCAGCAGGCCGAACGCAACCACCACGGGGGCATGGCGCCCCCGTTCGGGTTGGGTGGGGAACTTCGGCAGGATCCAGTACGCCACGCCCATGGCCAGTTGCAGGGTCCATCCCAGCAGGGCAACCTCAAGGTGGATGGGCTGGAGCCAGGGCCAGGTGGGGAGCGAGGGGAAGCCGCGGGCGGTGAGCAGCCAGCCGCCGGCGGCAACGCCCAGGCCCAGGTGGACCAGGGCCAGCCTGATGACGACGGTCGAGAGCGGGGGCACCTCAGCGCGCCTTGACCCGGGGCCAGATGACCCGGATGAAACACCCCGCCGCGACCAGCTGCAGCAGCGCGGAGGCGGTCAGCAGGACGCCGGCATCGCCGCCGAGCAGGGCGCGCGGCTCCCCGACCAGTCGAAGGACCAGCCCGAGGTTGAGGCCGCCCCACGCGATCCACATCAGCCGCTCGTTGCCGCGGGGGGTCTCGCGGGTGTGGCGTGGGAACATCCAAAAGGCGACACCGAAGATCAGCTGCGTCAGCCACCCCACCACGAGGAGGTGAAGGAGGGTGGGCCACGCGACCAGGAGGGCATCGGGAATCGCCAGGAACGCACGGGCCGGGACGGCGACGAGCCCCGCCAGCGCGGCGAGCAGGCACAGCATCCCGCTCTTGATGAACCAGCGGGTTACGGTCGGCACGCCGCCGCGAAGCGCCGGACGATCTCGCCGGCGGGCTCGATGGAGTGGATGCCGTCCACGCTCTTGCCGGCCTGCCAGTAGTCCCGGCTCGCCGTCGTGTCGAGGGAGGACCGCTTGAGCTGCCAGAGCGACTTCAGGGCGTAGAGGCTGCGCATCCACTTCTTGGTCCGGCGACCGCGCAGCATCCACCTGGCGAATGGACCCGCCTTGAGCCCCATCTTCTGGATGTAGGGGGTGTTGATCACCGCCACTGGCACCCCGGTGATCCGCTCACTGAGGACAATGTCCTCTGCCGTGGCGTCGATGATCGCCTGCTTGTAGGCGTCGCTGGTCCTGCACTCGGTCGTGGCGATGAACCGGGTGCCCATCTGGACCCCGGCATATCCCATCCGGAGGGCGGCGGCGAACTCCTCGGGGGTGCCGATGCCCCCGGCGCAGACCAGCGGCACGCCGAGCCCGCCCAGCTCCTCCATCAGCTGCTCGGCGCCACTCGGGCCGGCGTGCCCGCCGGCGCGCCGGTTCACCGCGATGAGCCCGTCCACACCGCCGTCCAGCCCCTTCCGGGCCCACTTGAGCTCGGTCACGTCGTGATAGACTACGCCGCCCACGGCATGGGCCTTTTCGACCACCCACTTGGGGTTGCCGAGGGAGGTGACAAAGAACCGGACCCCCTCCTCGATCGCGATATCCACCCAGCGGATCATCCGCTCGTGGTAGGCCTTGGAGGACGCCTCGATCAGGGCATTGAACCCGACCGGCTTGGCGGTCAGCGACCGGATCAGCTTGAGGCCGGCCCGGTACTCGTGCCCATGGACGTAGGTCAGCGAGATCGGCTGGATGATCCCGATGCCACCGGCCTCGGACACGGCGGCGACCAGCTCCGGATTGGAGCAGGGATACATCGCGCCGCAGATCAGGGGGACCTCGATGCCGGCGTGGCGGGTGAGCGGGGTGGGGACTGGGGGCCGGGGGCTAGTGGCTGGAGACTTCATGGAGCTGTCCCGTGACCCGGTCGATGCCACAGGCACAGGCAATCAGATGGGCAACCCCTAGCCCCTAGCTCCCTAGTCCCTAGTCCCCGTTCCCCAGCCCCCATCACTTCCGCCCCAGCAGCCACGTCGCCGTGGTCCGCGACACCACGTCCCCGTCCGCATCCCGCACCTCGGCGGTGACCTGCTGCTCGCGGTCTCCGGACCCCTCGCCCACGGTGGCGGTGCACTCGGCAGTGAGTGCTCCTCGGGCCTTCTTGAGGTACTCGGTCTCGAGCCGGGTCACGATGCTCCGCACGCCCGGAGGCAGCGCGGTGAGCATGGCGAGGCCGCTGGTCAGCTCGCCGAGGTTCGTCAGCGCCACCGCATGGATCGAGCGCAGGTGATTCCGCACCCGGCGGCGGTCGCGCAGGGTCACGCGTGCGTATCCGGGGCGGAGCTCCCGGACATGGGCGCCGATCGTGTCGCTATAGGGAACCATCCGGCCCAGCGCCCGGCTGAAGAGCCAGGTGCCACCGGGAAGCGGCGACAGCCGGGCCCAGAGGGCGGCGACTCGGGCACCGGGGGCTGCGTGATCGGCCATGGGGCTCGCGGGTTCGGGACTGGAGGAATCTAGCGGCAGCGGGGTGTCCGGGTGGGTTGGAGAAACGGCGAATCCACAGATCGTGCAGATTGTCTCGGATGCCTGGGCTTGGATCTCAGCACCCCGGGGTCCCGTGTGAAGCCACGGATTGCACGGAGGACACGGATGGCACCCAGCGCTGCGCACATCTCCGCACCTCCAAGGACCTCCCTGACGATGGTGTGAACAGCCTTTTCCAAGGGCCGCGGTGCGCGGTGCCAGCCCGACCTCTGGGGGCGGGCACTACATGCTGTTCCACCAAAGCACCCCGGAAGCCCGAGAATGCGGCGAGGGTGGCGTGGACCAGCAGCAATCCGTTGAATCCGTGCAATCCGTTGCTGAGGTGCCGTCCAGACCCGGATCAACCCCGTCCGGTGCCATCAACATGTCAGCCATCCGAAGACATTCGCCGGCGGCGGAGGGCATGCAGCAGCAGGAGCGAGAAGCAGAGCAGCACCACCGCGCCCGCCTGGTGCATCGACGCCATCGAGATCGGCACCAGCAGCAGCAGCGTCACGATGCCGAGCCCGATCTGTACCAGCGACATCAGCCCGACCGCGCGGCCCCAGGTGCCGATGGCGGTGTCGTCCTCCCGGGTCCGCCACCAGAGGATCACGCCGAGGAGCGTGACGGCCACGCCCAGCAGGCGGTGATTGAACTGCACCGCGATCAGGTTCTCGAACAGGTTCCGGTACCACGGGCTCATGGCGCCGTAGCCGGCCGGGACGACCTTGCCGCCCATCAGCGGGAAGGTGTTGTAGAGCTTGCCGGCGTCGAGTCCCGCCACGAATGCGCCGGCAACGGCGGTGAGCCCGACCAGGCCCACCATCACGGCCGTCAGTCGGGCGAGCCCGGAGGTGCGGGGCGGTTTCCCCGCCGGCCGAGGAGGGGTGAGCAGGTCGGCCGCCGTCCAGACGGCCAGGCCGATCAGCACCAGCGCCACCGACAGGTGGGCCGCCAGCCGGTACTGGCTCACGCTGGTGCGCTCGGCGAGCCCGCTGGCCACCATGTACCACCCCATCGCCCCCTGCACCGCCATCAGGGCCAGCAGCCACACGATCCGGTTGCGGATCACGCGGCGCAAGCCGCCCCGGATCAGCAGCACTAGCGCCGGGATCGCGATCGCCACCCCGACCAGGCGCGCCCAGAGCCGATGGATCCACTCCACCCAGAAGATCCGCTTGAACTCGGGCAGGGTCATCCCGGCGTTGAGGTGCTGGTACTGGGGGATCTGCTGGTACTTGGTGAACTCCTCCTGCCATGCCGCCTCGCCGATCGGGGGCAGCACTCCCGAGACCGGCTTCCACTCGGTGATCGAGAGGCCGGACTCGGTGAGCCGGGTGATCCCGCCAATCACCACCGTGATGAACAGCAGGACCGTCCACGCCACGAACCAGCCGCCGACTCGGCGGCGAAGCTCGGGCTCCATCGTCAGGGCATCGTGTGCCATCGGCATCCTGTCAGGGTGCGCGGGGTGCGGCGAGGGCGACGAGCCGGCGCAGCTGCGGATCATAGGCGACCAGGACCACGCGCTGCGCCTGGATCGTGATCGTCGTGTCGAGCCGCATCTCCGCCGGTACCGCCTCGCTCCGTCGTCGGTCGCGCTCCGCCGCCTCCCGGCCGGTGCCCGCGGCGGAATCGGCGGGCAGGGAGTCGAGCAGGGCGAAGTGCACCGAAAGATGGTGCGATCCGGCCGCCAGGGGAAACTCGCGCAGCAGGTGCATCGGCCGGTCGCTGCGGGCGCCGCCTCCGGTGACCTGCTCGTCCAGGAGCCGCCCGGCGCTGCCGTCCACCGTCAGCCGGTACCGGGCCGCTCCCCCCTCGCACACCACCGCCTGCCGCATGTGCGCTGGCCGCGCCGCCAATTCCTCCTCGGACAGGGCGCGACAGGACTCCACCCGGTCGGGCCGCGCGCTGAGGCTGAGGCGCAGCACCCCCTCGGTGCCCGGATCGGCCACCCAGGGCGCCCGGGACAGGCCGGCCATGGCCACCGTCCCCGCGGCGAGTAGCAGCCAGAACACCAGCCGCGGGGCGCGACGTGCCGTGCTCATCGCGCCTCCTCCTCGACCAGCACCGGCTCGCAGATCGCCGCGATCTCCAGTCCCGACAGCGGTGGCGGCGGCTCGAAGGCGTCCAGGGTCTCGGTGAACTGCCGCAGTTCACCCAGCGCCTCCACCGGCGCGCCCGAGCGGGCATACCCGACCGCCACCCGGCGGCGGTCCACCCGGGCCTGCAGCTCGGCCTCGCGGTCGTGGAACAGCCGCTCGACCAGCCACTTCGGGCCCTCGCGACCGTGGCAGTCCCGCGGGGGGCAGGACAGCACCAGGACCCCGCGCGCCCCACCCCGGATGGCGATCTCCACCACCGAGCTGTGGAGGTTACCCGCGCAGGGGGTGGCCTGGACCAGTGCGCCGGCCGCCTCCAGCTCGGCACGGTGGCGCCACGCCCCCTGCTCACAGGCGATCACGATCGTGCGGCCGGTGAGGGCGCCCGCGGCCGCCAGCGGGCGGATGCGCTCCAGCTGGTCGCGGCCGGTCCGTCCCGGCGGCCCCACCCCCATCGGCGCGCACGACCCGGCGCAGATGCCGCAGCTGACGCACCGGTCGGGGTCCACCTCCGCCACCAGGTCGGCGCGGCCGTCGGTGCGCGGCACCATGGTGATCGCCGTGAACGGGCAGTCAAGGCTGCACTGGATGCAGCCGGTGCACAGGCTGTGGTCCACCTGCGAGATCGGCGGCGCCGTGCCGGCCCTGGGCCGCGTCATCCGGGGCACCAGGAGCAGGGCAACCACGGTGCCGAGTCCCAGCAGCCAGACGACGCCCGGCGAGAGGCGCGTGGTGAAGGGAAGCCAGAACGCGAACCACCAGTCGATCGGGACGGTGCCAGGACGGGTGAACGGATCACCCTGTGGCGCCATCGTCACCGGCCAGAGGACCGCGATGGCGACCAGCAGCCCGATCAGTCCCCAGGTCAGGCGGCGCGGCGGCAGCAGGCTGGCCCGGGCCAGCCGCGAGACGTGGAGCAGCAGCAGGACGCCCATGCCGAGCGGCAGGGCCACATGGAGGAAGAGGTTGAAGAAGAAGAAGGCGCCGGGCGGGTTGTGCTCCGCCACGAAGGTGCGCCCGACCGGTTCGCTCAGGATCGGGAGGGCGTCGAAGATCCGGGCGCCCTCGATGGCCAGCATCCGGCCAAAGCTGTCCCAGACCATCACGAAGCCGGTCCAGGCGCTCAGCAGGAAGACGCCGAGGAGGATCACGCCGGAGAACCAGGCCAGTGCCCGGGGCCCCCAGGTCCGCCGTTGCGCGACCATGCGGATCATGTGGGCCAGGACGGCCAGGACGGCGCCATCGGAGGCAAAGCGATGCACCCCCCGGACCCAGGTGCCGGTCCAGCGGCTGGCGGTGATCGACGCGACCGACTCCCACGGGGTGCCGACCCGATAGAAGAGCAGCAGCCACGCGCCGGTGACGAGGAGGACCAGCAGCATGGCCACGACGATCGTCCCGCTCTGGTAGAGCGGGTTGTAGCGCCAGCCGGCGAGGCGATCGAGGGCGGCGTCGAGGGGGTCGAGGAAGCGGCGGATCGGTCGGTCCTTGCGGGGGTCAGGGGCGGTGGGAGGCCGGGTGGGCCGTGCCATCTTGCCAACAGCTTCAATATATCATATTATCATGATTATATCCTCAACCCCTGAACCTCCGCCAGCCCGGCGGGGAGGTGGCCGTGACCGATCCGCGTGAGCGCCCATCCGATCCCGAGCCGGTTCCCCGGCTCCAGCGCCTGTATGACAACCCGTTCCTCCTCCTGATCGCCGGCCTGATCGTGATGTTCGTGATCTACACCGGCTGGGGGATGTTCGAGATCCTCACCCTCCCCACCGCCACCCTGCCGTGAGGGCCCGGCCATGAAGCTCGACACCCATACCGGCCTCGACAGCCCCCAGGGGGTGTGGTGGACGCCGGCACACAAGCACGAGAAGCTGTGGGTCGGCATCGCCTTCGGGTGGTGCATGGTCCTCTTTGCGATGATGCCGCTCTGGCACCTGAAGGGGGGCCAGAATCCCAGCGGGCTCCGGGCCAAGGTGGCGCCGAGTGCCTACTTCGCCCGGACCCAGGAATTCATTGCCCAGTACCGGGTCGGCGAGGACCAGGGGATCCCGATCGTCGCGCCGCCACCGGGCAGTCACGTGTACCTGGTGGGACTGAGCTTCCAGTGGACCCCGATCCTGCAGCTCGAGAAGGACGCCGAGTACACCCTGCACCTCTCCGCGCTCGACGTCAACCACGGCTTCAGCCTCTATCCGATGAACATCAACTTCCAGGTCGTGCCGGGCTACGACTACGGCCTCAAGATCAAGCCGACCCTGGCCGGCGACTTCCGGATCGTCTGCAATGAGTTCTGCGGCATCGGCCACCACAACATGGTGGGCCGCGTCATCGTGACCGACGGCGCCGCGGGGGCGGCGGGAGGCCAGCCATGAGCACCGCCACCTTCCGGACCTGCGGCTCGACCGGCAGGAAGATCGAGTCCCAGGCCGAAAAGATGATCAAGGCGCACGCCGTGACCTCGGTGGTGGCGCTGCTGGTGGGCGCCACCGCCGCCGTGCTCCTGGTCCTGACCCGCTGGCAGGCGGTGCACCTGCTGCCGGCGGTCTGGTTCTACCGGATCCTCGGCGTGCACGGCATGAGCATGCTGATCTTCTTCATCATCTTCTTCGAGATGGCGGTGCTGATCTTTGCCAGCACCGTGCTGCTCAACAGCCGACAAGTCGCCCCGAAAACGGCGTGGGCGGCGTTCGGGTTGATGCTGGTCGGGGCCCTGACAGTCGAGTACATGATGTGGTCGGGCAACGCCGACGTGCTCTTCACCTCGTACGTGCCGCTGCGGGCCCACCCGCTCTTCTACCTCGGCGTGATCGTCTTTGCGGTGGGGGCGCTGGTCATCACCAGCCTCTTCTTCGCCAACCTGGTGGTGGCCAAGCGGGAGAAGACCTACACCGGCTCCCTGCCGCTGGTGGTGTACGGCGCGCTCACGGCGGCGATCATCGCCGTGATCACCCTGCTGCATGGGGCCATCATCTACATCCCGACCTTCTTCTGGTCGCTGGGGTGGATGGAGATGGACCCCCAGGTCTACCGGATGGTGTGGTGGGGGCTGGGGCACTCGTCGCAGCAGATCAACATGGCCGCCCAGGTGTCCATCTGGTACATGCTGGGCGCGCTGACGGTCGGTGCGGTGGTGCTCAACGAGAAGATCAGCCGCACCGCCTTCGTGCTGTACATCCTGTTCATCTCGATGGCCAGCGCCCACCACCTGCTGGTGGACCCCGGCATGGGCCCGACCTGGAAGGTGGTCAACACCAGCTACTTCATGTACATGGCGGTGCTGGCCAGCATGATCCACGGCTTCACGGTGCCGGCCGGCATGGAACTGGGCATGCGGCTGCGCGGCTTCACCAGCGGACTCTTCGGCTGGCTCTGGAAGGCCCCCTGGGGCGATCCGGGCTTCAGCGCGATGGTCTTCTCGGTGATCCTCTTCGGGTTCGTCGGCGGGATCACCGGGGTCACCATCGGGACCGAGCAGATCAACATCATCGTCCACAACACCCTGCGGGTGCCGGGGCACTTCCATGCCACCGTCGTGGCCGGGACGGCCCTGGCCTTCATGGGGGCCACCTACTACCTGATCCCGCTCATCTTCCAGCGCAAGGTGGCGTTCTGGAAGATGGCCCGGATCCAGCCCTACCTCTTCGCGCTCGGGATCCTGATCTTCTCGATGTTCATGACCTTCGCCGGCAGCTTTGGCGTGCCGCGCCGGCACTGGGACATCAGCTTCCGCGACGCGGCGTTCAGTGTCGAGTTCAGCCCGACGGTCGACCTGCTCCTGGGGATCATGGCGATCGGTGGCCTCCTGGCCGCGACCGCCGCCTTCATGTTCATCGCCATCGCCGTCAAGTCAGTCTTCTTCGGCGAACCGCTCGGCGAGATCACCAGGGGCGTCGAGATGGTCGGCGTGCCGCGCGGCCTGACGCACCCCCCGGTCCAGCCGGCCGACGCGGCGGCGAAGAACGCCGAGCTGCATGAGCACGGCCGCGGCTGGCGCCTGGGTCCCGCGCCGGGGACGCTGGTGTTCGTGGGCGTCTTCCTCACCGCCTTCATCCTCTACTACTTCGTCAACTGGAAGGCGCTGAGCTTCCTCTGGAAGATCGGCTGATGACCATGCCTGGACCGATGGATCCGCCCGCCACCGGAGCGGCGCTCCCGCAGAGCTCCGGCTGGGCGCTGGCCGCCCTCGGTGGCGTGATCGTGGTGACGGTGGGATGGTGGACGCTGGCGCTCTGGCCGCTCCCCGCCGAGGCGCCGGAGTGGATGGCCCGGGCGCGCGCCGCCTGCTTTGGCCAGACGATCAGCGGGCTGCCCAACGGTGGCGGGTGGGCGCTCCTGATCGGGCAACCACTCGGCATGCTGGTCTTCCTCTTTGCCGTCTGGGGTGGATCGGTGACCCGGAGCCTCGAGGCCCTGCGACAGCGCTGGGTTGGCCGACTGGCACTGGCCGCCACGGCGCTGCTCCTCCTGGTCGGTTCGGCGGCCGCGGCCTCCCGGGTCGCCTCGGCCAAGGGCACCACCTTCGACCCCAACGCCGGACTCCCCGCCTCCGGGCCGCTGGTGGAGATGAACGAGGCGGCGCCCGCATTGAACCTGCTGGACCAGTCCGGTGCCCGGCTCTCGATCGAGCAGTTCCGGGGGGCGCCGCTGCTGGTGACCTTCGCCTTTGCCCATTGCGAGACCGTCTGCCCGCTGCTCGTGCGGGATGCGATCGCGGCACGTGCCCGGCTCGCGCCGCCGCGCCCACCGCTGGTGATCGTCACCCTCGATCCCTGGCGGGACGTGCCGAGCCGCCTCCCCGCCATCGCGGCGGCGTGGCAGCTTCCCGAGGGGGTCCACGTCGTGAGCGGTGAGGTGGCGGAGGTGGAGGAGGTGCTGAGCCGCTGGAAGATCCCGCGGGTCCGCAATCCCTCCACTGGCGACGTGATCCACCCCTCGGTGGTGTACGTGGTCGCCCCCAACGGCCGGATCGCCTACATGGCCGACGGCACCCCGGACCGGGTGGTGCAGGGGGTCGAACAGGTTCGGCGCTGACCGGACAGCATCCCGGCTGGCGACCACGCGAACGGCCCACTCCCCCAGGGGTGGGCCGTTTGCCGTGCCGTGGGGTCCCGGTCAGCTGTGGGCGTGCCGCTCGATGATCTCCGCGGCAATGTCGATGCCCGCCCGCTCCCGCAACCGGTCGCGCAGCGCCCCAGCCGCCGCACGCGGCCCCGCATCATCACGCAGGGAGGCGAGGACACCGGCGACCCGGGTGGCCGTGAAGCGCCGCGGCGAGAGCCACCGGCCCGCGCCGAGGCGCTCGGTGCGCAGGGCGTTGTCGGGCTGGTCGAAGCCCATCGGCATCATCAGCTGGGGGATCCCCGCCGCGAGTCCCTGGGCGGTGCTGCCGATGCCGCCGTGGTGGACGAAGACCGCGGCCCGGGGCAGCACCCGGGAGAACGGCACGTAGTGGCGGTGGAGGATGGTGTCCGGCAGCCCCGGCGGCAGCTGCTCGGGATAGCCGGTCAGGAAGATGGCGCGCGCACCGAGCGCTGCCACGGCGCCGGTGGCGGCGGCGAAGAACGCGGCCGCCTGGCGGTTGGCACTGCCGGGCGAAAAGACGATTGGCGGTGGCCCTGCGTCGAGAAAGGCGTCCAGGCCCGGATCGGGGACGGTCGGCCCCACCTCGTCCCAAAGCGGGAAGGAGGCGTGGTGGAACCGCGCCGGCCAATCCGGCTGTCGTGGCCCGAACCACGGCGGGAAGAGGCCGATCACCCCCTGCGGGGAGTTGAGCCACGATTGAAAGATGCGGCGGACGGGGGGGAGCCCATGTCCCGCCCGCCACCGGTTCAGGGCGGGTACGATCTGGGGATCGATCGTGGCGGTGTCCACCAGCCACCAGAGCATCCGCTTGAGCCGGTGCGACAACCCGCTGATGTCCACCCCCGGGGGCAGCGCCGGCACCTGGTGGGCGGTCCGGATGCTCCCGGGGGCGAGGTGGATGGTCAGGGCGGGAACCCGGAACTTCTCCTCGAAGGCGCGAGCGCCAAAGGCCAGCGGGTGGCCGACGATCATCGTCTCGCCAGGGACGTACCGCGCCTCCAGCTCCCGCCAGAGGGGCTCCAACCCGGCGGTCGCGATCTCCAGCACCTTGGTGAGTCCCCGCCGCGGGTGCCAGAGGTCGGGATGCTCGGTGACGGCGTGGTAGTCCGCCTCTGACCAGATCGAGGCGAAGCCCAGGCCGGCGTGCTCGATCGCCGGGCGGTGGGGATCGGCCGCCAGGAGCGTCACGGCGTGGCCGCGGGCCCGCAGCGCCCGTCCGAGGCCGATGTAGGGGTGGACGTCGCCGCTGGAACCGACCGAGGTCAACATGAAGTGCATGGTATTCTCCTGCCGGCAATCTGGCGACGCGGCCGGAGAAAGACGAACTCAGGTGGAACCGGCGGGCACATCCTTGAGCAGGGCGGCGTGGCGCGCCCGCAGCTTGGCCACCTTGGGCCCGATCATCGCCGCACAGTACGGCTGGTTCGGGTTGCGGCGATAGTACTCCTGGTGGTACGCCTCGGCCGGATACCAGGCCGCGGCCGGTTCGATCGTGGTCACGATCGGATCCGGGAACACCCCCTCCGCATCCAGATGGGCGATCAGGGCCTTGGCGGTGGCCCGCTGCGCATCGGTGTGCACGAAGATCGCCGAGCGGTACTGCGTCCCGACGTCGGGACCCTGCCGGTTCAGGGTGGTCGGGTCATGAAAGGCGAAGAACAACTCGAGGATCGTCCGGTAGGCAATGACCGCCGGATCGAAGATAATCCGGATCGCCTCGGCGTGCCCGGTGATGCCGGCGCACACGGCGCCGTAGGAGGGGTCGGCGACCGATCCACC
Organism: Gemmatimonadales bacterium; assembly: GCA_048499805.1. Classification (GTDB taxonomy): domain Bacteria; phylum Gemmatimonadota; class Gemmatimonadetes; order Gemmatimonadales; family GWC2-71-9; genus JAWXBA01. The sequence continues at coordinate 303,851 of JASNZF010000003.1, forward strand.
GGTATAGCCCGATTCAACCTGATGGACACCGTTGAGGCGCTCGAATACCGCCTCGAGGCACCAGAAGCAGCCGCCGGCCAGGGTCGCGGTCTCGTGGGTAGACATATGAGCAGTACGCCTGGGAGGGGGGGATGGTTCCAGGGGTGTGGAATGGGGCTGGGGACTAGGGACTAGGGACTAGGGAATAGGGACTAGGGAATAGGGAATAGGGAATAGGGAATAGGGAATAGGGAATCGGGTGTCGGTGAAACCCCGCCGTAGAGGGTATTGACTCGATCGCAAGTCTATCTACCTTCCGCCCCGCTGCCCCGCTGCCCCGCTGCCCCGCTGCCCCGCTGCCCCGCTGCCCCGCTGCCCCGCTGCCCCGCTGCCCCGCTGCCCCGCTGCCCCGCTGCCCCGCTGCTACTGCAGTCGCTCCGGCCGAACCCCCTGCGTGAAGTGCTGTCCCAGCGCCTTGAGATAGCCCTCGAGGGTGGTGTGGTGTCCGATCACCCGGCTCATGACCCGGAAGAGCGGATTGGCGATCCAGCCGGCCTCGGTCAGCGTGACCTCGGTGCCCTCCGGCACGGGCCGAAGCTGGTAGGTCCAGGTGCCGCCGAAGACGGCATCGGGCGGGGCATCAATGGTGGTAACCATCTGGGTTGGCGGCCGGAGGCTCGTGATGATGATCCGCATCGGGTCGCCGCCGACGACCTGCTCCCAGACCTCCCGATTGCCCGGTCCCGCCACTCGCTCGGCTTGGCTGAGGTCGCCCCAGGTGCCCACCAGGGCCGCGGGATTGCGGACCACGGCGAAGACCTGGTCAATGGGCTGGGACAGGACGATCCGGCTGGCCGCGACATGTTCCCGCGGCATGCTGGCGCCCCAGGCGGCGGCCAGCCCGACGATGACGGCGATGCCAAGTCCCACGCGAATCAGGAAACCCATGCGTGCTCCGCAGTGAACGGGGGGGCTGCGGCATTGATCCTAGCGAGGGACCGGCCCGGGCACCAGCGCGGCCTCGCCCGGACCCTCCTTCCTCCGCCCCCGCTCGGGGACTATCCTCCGAGGTCATGGTCTTCGCCCCCGACGACTCCGCCCCCGATCGATTCCCGGCCACCCGGCACTCGGTGCTGCAGCGCATCCGCGATGGCGGGGAGGCCGAGCGCAGCGCGGCATTTGATGTCCTCGTAACCGCCTACTGGCGTCCAGTTTACACCTACTTGCGGTTGCGGTGGCACGCCGAGCCGGCGGATGCCGAGGACTTGACGCAGGACTTCCTGGCGGCGGCCTGGGCGAAGGGGTTTCTGGAGCGGTTCGATCCGGCCCGGGCCCGGTTCCGGACCTTCCTGCGCACCTGCCTGGATCGCCATGTCCAGACACGGCGCAAGGCGGAGCGGGCCCTCAAGCGCGGCGGTGGCGCGGTACAGTTCTCCCTGGACTTCGTCGCCGCCGAGGGGGACCTGAGCCAGCGAGTGCCGGCGGAGCCGGACACGGCGGAGGAGCTGTTCCAGCGCGAGTTCGTGCGGACCCTCTTCGCCGAGGCGCTCGGCGAACTCCGGTCGGAGCTGTACGGCCGGGATCGGGGCGTCGTCTACGAGGTCTTCGATCGCTATGACCTGGGGCCCGAGACCGGGGCCACCTATGCCAGTGTGGGCCAGGCGCTGGGGCTCTCTGCGACCCAGGTGACCAACCACCTCCATGCCGCCCGGCGCCGGTTTCGGGAGCTCGTCCTGGCCCGGCTGCGGGAGCTGAGTGGTTCCGAGGCCGAGTTCCGCGACGAGGCCCGGGAGATCTTGGGGATCGAGCTGGGATGACCCCCCTCTCGGATCGGGCGCTCGACCGGCTGCGGGCCGGCGCGGCCGACGCCGGCACGGCCGATGCCCGGTATCATCTCTTGGAGGTGCTGGGCGAGGGCGGCATGGGTACGGTGTACCGGGGCCGGGATGCACTGCTCCAGCGAGACGTGGCGGTGAAGGTGGCCCATGCTCCCGCTGGGGTGACCGCCACGGCCTTCGCCGAGCGACTCCGGAACGAGTCGCGGGTGCTGGCCCGGCTGGAACACCCGGGGATCGTGCCGGTGCATGACGCAGGGGTGCTGGCCGATGGGCGGGTGTTCTATGTGATGAAGCTGGTGCACGGCCGGACCCTGGCGGCGACCATCGAGGCGGAGCCCCACCTCGACCGCCGCCTCGCGATCCTGGAGCGGGTGGCGGAGGCGGTCGCGTTCGCCCATCAGCATGGGGTCGTGCACCGCGACCTCAAGCCGGAGAATGTCATGGTCGGCGACTTCGGCGAGGTCCTGGTCATGGACTGGGGGGTGGCCAAGGCGGTCGGTTCGGGGGATCCGGGTCCCGGGCCGACCGCGCGAGTCGTGGCCGGCGGGACCGACCCCGGGACGGTGCTGGGCACGCCGGGGTACATGTCCCCCGAACAGGCCGCTGCCGGCCCGGTGGATGCGCGGACCGACATTCATGCCCTTGGTGCGCTGCTGGCGTTTCTGGCCACAGGGCGGCAACCTTCAGCGATCACCGCCCCGCGGGAGCTGCTCGCCGCCGACCGCACCGTACCGCCACGGCTCCGTGCCATCGCGCTCCGGTGCCTGGCCCCCGCACCGGAGGCACGATACCACTCGGCTGCCGAGGTGGCCGAGGAACTCCGGCAGCTCCGGCTCGGTGGCCGGGTCGAGGCCTACCGCGAGGGAGTGGTGGAGCGATTGACCCGGTGGGTCCGGTCCTATCGCACCCCGATCCTGCTCATCCTGGCCTACCTGCTGATGCGGGTGGCCGTGGCGTGGCTGGGACGCTAGTCAAAGGATTCCGGGGTGATGGCGAAGGGAAGGGCAGGGAACGACGACATCCTGAACCCGAGGAGCATGCGACGATGAACAAGCCATTGCTGGGAACGGTGCTGGGCGGGGTGCTGGGCGTCTTTGACGGGCTGTCCGCACTGATCTCCGAGCCCAGCGTCGCGCCGGAGATCGTCGGGATCGTGATTGGCTCCACGTTCAAGGGGCTGGTGGCGGGAGCACTGATCGGCTGGTTTGCGCGCAAGTCCAGTTCGCTCGGCGCGACCATGGGGTTCGGCCTCGTGGTGGCCGGGGCCTTTGCCTTCCTGGTGGCGTACATGGACGGGCGGGGATACTACTGGCAGATGATGTTGCCCGGGAGCGCGCTGGGGGTGATCGTGGGGTATGCGACCCAGAAGTACGGCAGCCGCCCGCAGGCGGCATAGGCAAGAGGATCCTGAACGATGCGTGACCTGCCAAAGGCTTGCTGGAGCCGTCTCGTGGCCCTGACCCTTGCCCTGGGCGCCCCACCGGCGGCGGCCCAGGTGGCCGGGATGCCCGCGGGGTGGAGGGCCATCACCGACACCCCTGCCGAGTACTCGGCCGAGGGAATTGATCCCAACCCGGGAGCCCGGTACAACTTCGTGAACATGGCGCCGGGATGGCATATCACCACCGGGCCCGGCACCCTCCTGTTCAATCCCGGCATGCCAGCCACCGGCCGGTTCCGGGTCGAGACCGAGCTGTTCTTCTTTCCGAATCCTGGTGACCAGCCGCTCGGCCTCTTTGTCGGGGGGGCCGGGCTTGAAGGCCCGCTGGCCAATGTCCAGTGGTTCGGTCTGCTGATCCGCCGCGACGGCCACGTCGCGGTGGCGCACGCCCGGGGCGGCGAATTGCATGCCCTGCGGCCCTGGGGAGGGGTGGACAGCGTGAGCCCCCATCCGGTCAGCACCTCGCAGCGGCTGATCCTGGCGGTGGACGCCGAGGCGGACAGCGTCCGGTTCTTCGTCAACCGTCAGCGAGTCGCCGCCTTCGCCCGGGCCGGACTCAATCCCGAGGGGCCCTTCGGGTTCCGGGTGGGGCAGGGGCTCAACTTGCACGTCGTCCGGCTGGACTACACGACCAAACTGGCGCCGGCGCGGGGACAATAGGCAGCAAGAAGCGAGAAGGGAGAAGCACGGCCTCGCGGGCACTCCTGCGACCCACTCATCTCGGGACTCCTTCTCCCTTCTCCCTTCTCCCTTCTCACTCGCACAACAGGGACTCGCATCCATGGCAGATATCGACAAGGCCCTCGCCACCCAGATTGCCAACATCGAGAAGAAGACCGGCAAGACGATGGCGCAACTGGCCAAGATCGTGCAGGACAGCAAGCTCGCCAAGCACGGTGAACTGGTCACCATGCTCAAGACCACCCTGGGCATGGGCCACGGCGATGCCAACACCGTGGTGCACCTGTCCAAGCAGACCGCCGGGCCGGCGGCGGCGGCCGCACAGGGTGGCTCGACGGAAGAGGTGCTCGACGGGCTCTATGCCGGGCCCAAGGCGGCGCTCCGGCCGATTCATGACAAGCTGTTGCCCGCCCTCAAGAAGCTCGGCGATTTCGAGGAGGCGCCCAAGAAGACCTACGTGAGCTACCGGCGCAAGAAGCAGTTTGCGATGATCGGGCCGGCCACCAACACCCGGGTGGAGGTGGGGCTCAACGTGAAGGGGCTGCCGAAGCATCCCCGGCTGATCGACCAGGGCGCCGGCAAGATGTGCAACTACGTGGTGAAGGTGACCGATGCCAAGGAAGTGGACGCTGAGCTGATCGGCTGGATCAAGGCGGCGTACGAGTCGGCGGGGTAGCATGTGCAACGAGGCCCGCCTGTCGGCGGGCCTCGTTCCCCCTGGCGGCAGCGTGGCCTACCGCGTCGGCTCCATCTTCCAGAAGGCGATCCCGCCGGTCTGCAGGCCCACCTCCACCGACCCCACCCGCACCAGTGCCCGCAGGTCGTAGACATCGACCTTGCCGGGTGCCGCGCCGACCCCCTCGTTGCTCACGAAGGCATAGCGGCTGTCGGGGCTGATCACCACCCCGTGGGTCACGTTGGTGGAACTCTTGAGGTTGGCCACGCTCCGGCCGGTGGCCAGATCGAAGACCTGGAACCCGCCGCCCTGCTTGAGGGTCGCCACCAGGAGCTTGCCGTCGGGGGTGGTGTTCAGGTTGTAGGGGCCGCGGCCGGTCGCGAAGCGGCGGGTGAGGGTCCACGACTTCTGGTCCACCTCGAGGATTTCGTCGGCCTTGTTGCAGGCGACATAGATCTTGTCGCCGGTGGCGGAGGGGGCCGCCCAGGTGGGGGAACAGCTGTTGGGCTCCATCTGGTGCCGTTCGCCCTGGTAGCCGAGGTCGGCGGGATCCACCACCGGGCGCACCGGCTGGGCGGCTCCCATGCCTGCCATGTCGTGCCCCTCGTGCCCGGCCATTCCGCCGCCCACCGGAATCGGCCCTTCCTTGCCCTTGGCCAGCGAGAAGCGCCGCGACACCTCGAACTTCCGGGTGTCGATCTCCACCAGCTGGTCGTCCATCATGCAGCCGGAATAGTGGAACCGCCCATCCGGCGAGATCCGGCTGCCGTGGGGCATCGTGCAGGTGACGATGCGGGTCACCTCGGTCTGGGTCGGGGTGTAGACCACCGACATCGACGAGGGCACCATGTCGCCATGGAGGTTGAAGTTGGCGGCGATGGCGTACAGGCCATCGGGGGAGATGTCGATCGAGGCGGGGAAGTTGCCGAGCAGGGTCCCGGGGCCGAGGAGGGTGTCGGGACCAAGGTGGTAGCGCCAGTACTTGCCGTCGGGGAAGCCGTGGCCCGTGGTCATGTGGAGGTACTGGCCGTCGCGGGAGATGACCAGCCCGTGGGGTCCCTCCATCTCGGCCGCGAGTTCCCCGACCCCGATCGTCTTCTCCACCACCGTCCCGCCCGGGCCGAACCGGACCCGGTGGATCAGGTCGGCCGACTCGGCCCCGACATAGATCCAGTAGTTGGCGGTCGGGGGCGCCGGGGTGGCCGGGGCCTGGGCGGCGGCGGGGGTGGCGAGCAGGCCGGCCAGGGTGGCGCGCCGAACTGCCTTGCGGAAGGGGTGCATGGCCGACATCATTGGAGGGTTCTCCATCCATTTCTGGGCGGGCGTGGCGGTCCTGCGCTCGCTGCGGCCGACCGTTTCCCGCTGGGGGTTCCGTCCCATGAAGCTAATTCGTTTGCTCCGCCACGCCACGCGCCACCTGGCGCTTCCCGCCCTCCTCCTGGCCGCGGCCCCGCTGGCGGCGCAGGAGGCGGTTCCGGTTGCCCGGCTGGTGGCGGAACCCGGGAGCCTGACCATGGTGGCGGGGACGACGGCGCCCCTGGCGATCCGGGCCCTGGACACCAACGGGCGCACCATCGCCAACCCCGAGCTGCGGGTCTTCGGTGCCCGGCGGACCGTGGCCTGGGCCGACGGCCAGGTTCAGGCGTTCCAGGCGGGATCCCATGTCCTGACCGCGACGGCAGCGGGTGCGGGTGGCGTGCCGGTGATGCTGGAGATTCCGGTCACGGTGACCTGGCCGGCCCTGGCCCGGCTCGAGATCATCCCGGCCCGCGGCAACCTCTACACCGGGGTGACGCTGGCGCACGCGGTGCGCGGTACCCACGCCGACGGCAGCGCCCGGCCGGGGCTCGAGCCGGTCTGGCGCAGCTCCGACGCCCGGATTGCCACCGTGGACCGGTTCGGCAACGTGCGCGGCCTCCGGCCCGGCGCGGTGACGATCACCGCGACGGCCGATGGAGCCACCGCCACCCAGTCCCACACCGTGGTGGCCAACCCGGTCGCCTCGATCGAACTCAACCTGGGCGAGCCCGCGCTCCGGACCGGCGACGTGCTCCCGCTCAAGGCCACCGCCAAGCGGGCCGACGGGTCGGTGGTGGCGGACGCCCCGATCACCTGGAGCTACACCTACGTGCCCGAGGAGGCCAACGCCTCCGCCGGGCTGCCGGGTGGCGCCGGGATCGTCCAGTTCGACCGCTTCGTGGGCAACTATCCGGGTCGCTACACCCTGATGGCGCGCTCCGGCAACCAGTTCGCCGAGCAGACGCTGGCAGTGACCCTCCGCGACGTGCGGCGGCGGATCAGCATCACCAGCCGGGGCAACATCACCAACACCCACACCTCCGACCTCTGGCCGTGGACCGGGAAGGATGGCCGGGACTACGCCCTGGTCGGGACCTGGGGCGCCGACGGCTACGCGCTCGTGTTTGACATCACCGACCTGAACAACATCGTCAAGACCGACTCGATCCGGGTCGATGCCCGGACGATCAACGACGTGACGGTGAGCCCCGATGGCCGCTACGGCGTACTCTCGCGCGAGGGCGCGTCGAACCGGGTCAACGGCGTGGTCATCCTGGACCTGGCCAATCCGGCCCACCCCAAGGTGGCGAGCACCTTCGACCAGGAGCTGACCGGCGGCGTCCACAACATGTTCGCCACCAACGACCACCTCTTCGCGGTCTCGGGCGGCGCCAAGTACGTCATCATCGACGTCAAGGACATCTACAACCCGAAGTACGTCAGCGAGTACCGGCACCCGAATGCCCGGATCCACGACCTCTGGGTGCGCGATGGCATTGCCTATTCGGCCCAGGGTGGCGCCGGCACGGTGGTGGTGGATGTCGGCAACGGCAAGTATGGCGGCACCATCGAGAACCCGAAGTTGATCACGGTGTACGAGGTGAACTCGGGCCACGAGATCTTTCCGTATGTCCAGCAGTCCACCGGCAAGACCTACCTCTTCATCGGCGACGAGGAGATGAACCGGGCCGGCCGGGTCTGGGAGGGGACCAACTACCGCGGCGAGATGACCACCCCCGGCGGCGTGCCGCAGACCTCGGGTGGCTACGTGCACATCGTGGACTTCACCGACCCGATGCACCCGCTGCCGGTGGGGCGGTACCACCTGGAGGACTTCGGGGCCCACGACATCATCGTGGAGGATGACGTCCTCTACCACGCCTACTACGAGGGCGGCGTCCGGCTCGTGGACGTCTCCGGCGAACTGATGGGCAACCTGGCCGACCAGAACCGCGAGATCGCCGTCTTCAAGCCGTACGACCCGAAGGGCTTCACCCCGAACGCCTCGTTCGTGATGAACGCGATGCCGTGGAAGGGGCACGTCCTCTTCAGCGACTTCAACAGCGGCCTCTGGGCAGCCCGTCTGCAGCCGAAGCAGGTGCTCACGCCGTGAGGTAGTGCCCGCACGAGTCATGCTTTCCGGCCCACCCTTGCAGGTGGGCCGGATTGTTTGTGATGGCCATGGGTGGTTTGGCCGATGGCTTTGTCAAGCCTGATCCCCGCCGACGGAAGCCGGGGAGCCTTCGGCAGCACCGAGTACCTTCGCGGCCCGCCTGCCCGCCTGCCCGCCTGCCCGCCTGCCCGCCTGCCCGCCTGCCCGCCTGCCCGCCTGCCTCTGGCCCCCCCGGCACGCGCGGGGTACGTTTGGAAGGATTCTCCCCGATCGGCCCCTGACCAAGGAGTCGCGTGACCGCACCTGCGGGCCTGACCGAGGCCCTGGTCGACCGCTACCGCATCGAGCGCGAGCTCGGCCAGGGTGGCATGGCCACCGTGTACCTGGCCCAGGACCTCAAGCACGACCGCCAGGTGGCGCTCAAGGTCCTGAAGCCCGAGCTGGCCGCGGTCCTTGGCGCCGAGCGGTTCGTGCAGGAGATCAAGACCACCGCCAACCTGCAACACCCCCACATTCTGCCGTTGTTCGACTCAGGCACCGCCGGCAGCTTCCTCTACTACGTCATGCCCTACATCGAGGGCGAGACGCTCCGGGGCAAGCTGGATCGGGAAACCCAACTCAGCATCGACGACGCGGTGCGGATCGCCCGCGAAGTGGCCGATGCCCTGGACTACGCCCACCAGCACGGGGTGATCCACCGCGACATCAAGCCCGAGAACATCCTGCTCCAGAACGGCCGCGCCATGGTGGCCGACTTCGGCATTGCCTTGGCGGTGAGCGCTGCGGCGGGTGGGCGGATGACCGAAACCGGCCTCTCGCTCGGCACGCCGCATTACATGAGTCCCGAGCAGGCCACGGCGGAGAAGGAGATCTCGGCCCGGAGCGACGTCTACTCGCTGGCCAGCGTGCTCTATGAAATGCTGACCGGGACCCCGCCGCACACCGGCGCGTCGGCGCAGCAGATCATCATGAAGATCGTGACCGAGGAGGCGGCGCCGGTCACGAAGTTGCGCAAGGCGGTCCCGCCGAATGTGGCGGCAGCTGTGGCCAAGGCGCTCGAGAAGCTGCCGGCGGACCGGTTCGAGAGCGCGCGCGCCTTCGGTGAGGCCTTGGGGAACCCCAGCTTCACGATGGTGGGGATGGCGGGTGCGGCGGCCGCGGGTGCTGCCGCCGGGAACCGCTGGCCGTGGCTGGTCGCGGGAGTCGCCACCGTGGCCGCGGTGATGCTTGCGGCTCAGCTGGCAGGCACGCGGACCACCGCAGCGGGCGGCACTCCCTGGATCGTGGACCTGGGTGTGCGGGGTTTTGGCTCGGGGTTGGCCATCTCGCCAGACGGGTCGTTCATCCTCTATGGTGGCAACCGCATCTGGATGCGGCGCGCCGACGCCCAGGATCCCATCCCGATCCCGGGGACGGAGGGCGGGTGCTGCCCCGCGCTCTCCCCCGACGGCCAGCGGGTCGCGTTCGTGCGCGGCCGCGAGATCCGGATCGTTCCGCTGGCTGGCGGCGCGAGCACCCTGGCGGGGTCGGGGGTGGACGGGGGGGACAACCTGGCCTGGCTCGCCGATGGGTCCATCATCGGGACGACAGTCGGTGGCTCGCCGCTCTTCCGGTTCCCCGCCAGCGGAGGGGATGCGACGCCCTACACGGTGCTCGATTCCGCGGCCGGGGAAGCCCAGCATTGGAGTCCCCACGCCCTGCCCAACGAGAAGGGGCTGCTGTTCACGACCGTGGGACAGTCTCCCGCAGGCGGCGCCACCCTGCAGATCGCCGTCGTCGGCTCGGGGGGCGGGGCCCACACGGTGCTGATGCCCGGACGAACAGCGGTGTACGCGGAGCCGGGATACCTGCTGGTCACCCGCACCGATGGTGGCATCGTGGCCGTCCCCTTTGACCTGGCGGCCCGGCGCATCACGGGAGACGCCGTCCCCCTGCTGACCGTGCCGAACGAGCCCGGCACTTTCAGCTGGCGAGGGTACGCCGTGGTGGCGCCGACCGGGGCGATGGTGTACGTCGGCGGGACGGAGCCACGGTTTGATTTCGTTTGGGCGGACGGGGCCGGACGCACCGTACCGGTAGACTCGAATGAACCGGCAGGGGCCACGCGCTCGCCGGCGATCTCCCCGGACGGGACCACGCTCGCCTATGAGTATTTCCTGGGCAACACACGGGTCATCGAGGTCCGGAACCTCCGGACCGGGGCCAGCTCCCGCATCTCGGATTCCGCCGGCCCCCTGGTGGAGCCGATGTTCTCGGCGGATAGCCGCTTCATCTACTTCCGGCTGACGCTCTCCGCGCGGGGCGGGCTGTACCGGGCGCCGCTCGGCCGCCTGGCGGAAGTCACCCCGGTCCTGCCGGCCCCGGAGCGCTCCCTCGTTGGCATCTCTCCCGATGGCCAGACCCTCTATCTCAGCCAGGCCGGCACGCGAGGCGTCGACATCCTGGCCCGCTCAGCGGATGGTGCGGATGCCACCGAGTCCCGACTGGCCGTGGCGACTGCCGCCGGCTGGCTCGCCCGGGTTTCCCCGGATGGCCGGTGGCTCGCCTATGTCGGTGCGGAACAGGACGCCAGCCAGCTGTTCCTGCGGTCGACCGATCCGATGCGCACCGAGCGATGGCCGGTCTTCGGGTTCGCGCCCGGGGCAGGTGTCGAATCAGGGGGACTCGGGTGGGCCCCGAACAGCCAGGAGCTGTACTTTCTGTCAGCGGGCACCATGCGGGTGGCGAGGCTGTCCCGTGGGACAGACCCTGCTCCGGTTCGGGTGGACTCGCTCTTCCGCGCGCAGCAAGTCCTCAATGACCTTGCCGTGGCGCCAGATGGCCGGCTCCTGCTGAACCAGGTGCGTTCCGGGGTGGGGGGGCAGCAGCTGGTCCTGATCCATGATTGGCGCGCGCTCCTCGGGAGGCCCTGAGATGTCAGCCCTGGAGCGGCTCGCCGCCGCCCTCTCCGACCGCTACCGGATCGAGCGCGAACTCGGCCAGGGCGGCATGGCCACCGTCTACTTGGCTGAGGACCTCAAGCACAAGCGCAAGGTGGCGCTCAAGGTCCTGAAGCCCGAACTCGCCGCGGTGCTCGGCGCCGAGCGGTTCGTGCAGGAGATCACCACCACGGCGGCGCTGCAGCACCCGCATATCCTGCCGCTGTTCGATAGCGGGACAGCGGGACAGCGGGACGGCGGGACAGAATACTTGTTCTACGTCATGCCGTATATCGATGGCGAAACGCTGCGTACCAAGCTGGACCGCGAGACTCAGCTCGGCGTGGACGAGGCCGTCCGCATCGCCAGCGACGTCGCCGAGGCGCTCCACTACGCCCACGAACACGGCGTCATCCACCGCGACATCAAGCCCGAGAACATCCTGCTGGCCAACGGCCGCCCGATGGTGGCCGACTTCGGCATCGCCCTGGCGGTGAGCGCCGCGGCCGGTGGGCGGATGACCGAAACCGGGCTGTCGCTCGGCACGCCCCATTACATGAGCCCCGAGCAGGCGACCGCGGAGAAGGAGATCTCGGCCCGCTCCGATGTCTACTCGCTCGGCAGCGTACTCTATGAGATGCTGACGGGGAACCCGCCCCACACCGGGGCCTCGGCCCAGCAGATCATCATGAAGATCGTGACCGAGGAGGCGGCACCGGTCACCCGGCTGCGCAAGGCGGTGCCGCCCAACGTGGCAGCGGCGGTGGCGCAGTCGCTGGAGAAGCTGCCGGCGGATCGGTTCGAGTCCGCAAAGACGTTTGCGGAAGCACTCAAGAACCCTGCGTTCCGCGCCGCGGGTGCAGCGTCCTCCGCGGGATCACGTTCGAACCGGCCGCTCTTTCGGGAGCCCACCGTCCTTGCGCTGGCCGGCGTCGCGGGAGCACTGCTCATCGCAGTCGCCGCCTTGACACTCGGAGGGGACGAGCCCGCGGAGCCGCCTGTCGCACGGTTCACCATTGAGCTCAAGGACGAAACCGGTGGCTTCAGTTCGGAGAGCCGCCAGTACGGGCCGGGCCTGGCGATCTCCGACGATGGCACTCGCTTGACCTATCTCGGCACCGTGGGCGCCCAGCCCCAGATCCTCGTCCGGCGACTGGACCAGCTCGAGCCAGACCTGGTCCGCGCCACCGGCGATGTCCGCTGCTGCCAGATCTTTTCGCCCGATGGCCTTTCCCTGGCGTACATCACGCTGAATCTCGAACTCAAGGTCGTCTCGCTCCAGAGCGGCATCGCGCGGACGGTGGCCGATTCCGGACTGCAGGATCCCAGCCTGTACGGGACCGGTCTGGATTGGGGCCCGGACGGCTGGCTCTATGTCACCATGGTGGACGGGATCTGGCGCTTCGCACCCGACGGCGGAGCAGCGGAGCGGGTGACCACGCTCGGCCCCGGCGAGCGGACCCACGCCTGGATCGATGTGCTCCCGAACGGCAAGGGCGCCCTGCTGACCGTCATCCCGACCGCGTCGGGTGACCCGAGCGGCTATACCATTGGCGTGGTGGACTTTGCCACCGGACGGGTCACGGTACTGTTTCCCGGGACCTATGCCCGGTATGCGGCCTCCGGGCACATCGTCTTTGTCCAGGCCGACGGGACGCTGCTCGCGGTGCCGTTCGAGCAGGGCCGGATGGTTGTCAACGGCGACCCGATGGTGCAATGGGCTGGGGTCGAGGTGGGCAGCTATGGCGCGGCCCGGATGGCCCTGTCCCCCGGGGGCACGCTGGTGTACCGACGTGGCCGCAGGATGATCGATGCCGCCACGTGGGTCGACCGGAACGGCACGATCCTCGGACCGGCAGCCGGCGAACTCGACGGAGACCTGTCCGACCCGCGCATCGCTCCCGATGGCAACCGACTCGTGTTCGGACGCCTCTCCGGGGAGGGGCGGCACCTCTGGACCCGTGCCGTGGCAGGGGGCGAGCCAACCCGGCACACCTTCGAGGGGCAGCAGAACTGGCGCGCCGAATTCTCCCCAGATGGTGGGCTGCTGTACTTCATTTCCGATCGGGATGACGCTGGCGCCGTGTTCGTCATGTCGGTGGACGGTACCGATACCCCCCGGCGAGTGGTCCTGCCCGAGCCGCGGCCGATCTTCCAGGTCCTGCCGGTCGACGACACCAGCCTGATCGTTCGCACCGACAACCAGGCACCCGGTCGCGGCGACATCCTCCTGGTGCGCATGGGGGCCGACACGACGGTGGCTCCCCTGGTCGCCGGACCGGCACAGGAGATCATGCCCGCCCTGTCCCCGAATCGACGGTGGTTGGCCTACACCTCCGACGAAAGTGGCGTGGACGAGGTGTACGTGCGCCCCTTTCCCCGGACGGCCGAGGGGGTGTTCAGGGTCTCGCGGGCCGGGGGGACCGAGCCCCGGTGGTCGGGGACCGGCAGCGAGTTGTTCTTCCGCGACGGATCCGGCGCCATGGTGTCGGCCAGCGTCGGCACGGCGCCCTCGTTCAGGGTGCTCAGCCAGCAGGCACTCTTTTCCGCCCTCCGGTTCAAGTCCAACACCTTCGGGGGGGGCTTCGATGTGACCCGCGATGGGCAGCGGTTCCTCATGATCGACCAGGTCGCGCCGGCGACGGCGAGCGAGATGATCGCGGTCCTCAACTGGTTCACGGAGTTGAAGGCGGTGGTGCCACAGTGATCGGAGTCCGGGACCAGTGGCCCCGGAATTCGGGCGCTTGGTTGACGGACTCCGCCTGGGACCGTAGCTTCCATATATGGAGGCGTATATGGAGCTAACCAAGAAGACAACCATCTTGTTCTCCCCGGAACTCCACCGGCGGCTGTCGATCCTGGCGGCTCGGCGCGGCCGGAGCCTGGGTGAACTGGTCCGAGAAGCCTGCGAGCTTCAGTACGGCGTCGTCGGAAGCAGTGCCCAGCTCGAGGCAGTCACCGCCCTGGCTCGGCTTGAACTGCCGGTGGGGACGCCGGAGGAGCTGAAGCGGCAGTCGGTGCCCTCGGCGGGCGACCTGCTGCCATGATCCTGATCGATGCCAACGTCTTGATGTATGCGGCGGGGGCACCCCATCCGCACAAGGCACCTTCCGTGGCTCTGCTCGAGCAGGTGGCGAGCGGGACCGTCGAGGCGGTGATCGACGCCGGGGTGCTGCAGGAGGTGCTGCATCGCTATCGGGCCATCCACCGGTGGGAGGAGGGGAAGCAGGTGTACGACCTTGCCCGCCGGATCTTTCCGCAGGTCATTCCCGTGACGGCCGAGATCCTCGATCGCGCCCGGCAGCTCCTGGACGCGGATGCCACGATCATGGCCCGCGACGCGTTGCACGCGGCGGTGGTGATGGAGGAGGGACTCGACGGGGTGTGCAGCTACGACCAGGACTTCGACCGGATCAATGGCCTCGTCCGCCGCGAGCCTGGCGCATGAGTACCCTCGAGCGCCTCGCCCAGGCATTGTCCGACCGCTACCGGATCGAGCGCGAACTCGGCCAGGGTGGCATGGCCACGGTCTTTCTCGCCGCCGACCTCAAGCACGACCGCCAGGTGGCCATCAAGGTTCTCAAGCCGGAACTCGGGGCGGTGCTGGGCGCCGAGCGGTTCGTCAATGAGATCCGCACCACCGCCAACCTGCAGCATCCCAACCTGCTGCCCCTGTTTGACAGCGGGTCTGCGGGCCGGGGGGACGGCGGGCCAGAATTCCTCTTCTACGTCATGCCGTATGTCGAGGGGCTGACGTTGCGGGCGCGGATGGACGCCGAGCGGCAGCTCCCGGTGGACGAGGCGGTGCGACTGGTCGGGTTGCTGGCGGGGGCGCTCGATTTTGCCCACGCCCGGAACGTCATCCACCGCGACCTCAAGCCCGAGAACATCCTGCTGCAGGCAGGGCAGCCGATCATCGCCGACTTCGGCATTGCCCTGGCCGTGGCGCAGGCCGGAGGCGAGCGGGTCACCCAGACCGGACTCTCCCTCGGCACGCCGCACTACATGAGCCCGGAGCAGGCGGCGGGGACGCACACCGTGGACGCCCGGTCGGACCAATACGCGCTGGGCGCGACGGCGTACGAAATGCTCACCGGCGAGCCACCGCATACCGGCCCCACCACGCCGGCCATCGTGGCGCGGCTGATGACCGAGAAGCCGCGGGACATTCGCGCCACCCGGGCCGCCGTCCCGGCTGGGGTCGATGCCGCGATCCAGCGGGCCCTCGAGAAGTCCCCCGCCGACCGGTTCCCCAGTTGCGGCGCGTTCGCCGAGGCGCTGGCCGCCGGCGCGCGGGCCCCGGCGACGAGCCCCGGGGGCCCCGACGACAGGACCCCGCGTGCTGCGGTCGGCGGGGCGCGTCGCCTCGCCGTCGGTGCGGTGCTAGCCCTCGTGATCGTGGCGAGCATCGTGGGAGCGGTCATCAAGTGGCGCCCGGCCGGCGACTCCTCTCCCGCAGCCGCCACGACGGACGAGCGGTCGCTGGTGGTGCTCCCGTTCACCTCGGTCGGAGGCGACACCGCCAACAGCTACTTTGCGGCCGGCATCGCCGATGAGCTGACCAGTGCGCTGATGCAGATCCCGGGACTGCGCCTGGCGGGACGGGCCTCGGCGGCTCGCGTCAAGGAGCAGGGTGGCGGGGCGCGCGAGATCGGTGAGGCGCTCAACGTCGCGGCGGTGCTCGATGGCTCGGTCCGGCGCGCTGGCGACCGGATTCGCGTCTCGGCGGAGCTCACCAGCGCCGGCGATGAACGGGTGATCTGGAGCCAGACCTACGAGCGTTCCCTGGCCGATGTGTTTGCGGTGCAGGACGAGATTACCCGGGAGATCGTGGCGGCGCTGCAGCTGCGGCTCGCGGTGGCCGGTGGCCCCGGTGGCATGAGCGCCCGCGGGGGGACGACGAACCTCGAGGCGTACGACCTCTACCTGCGTGCGCGCCCACTCTACCAGCGGCGCGGCACCGGGCTGCTCGAGGCGGAGCGGTACCTCGTGGAGGCGGTCTCCCTGGATCCGGGCTATGCCCGCGCCCACGCCATGCTGGCGTCGACACTCCTGGCGCAGCCGTACTTTGTCACCGTCAGCTTTCGCGACGTCGCCCAGCGGGGGCGGGCCGCTGCGCTCCGGGCCATTGCCCTCGATGACTCACTGGCCGATGGACACCAGGCCCTCGCCCACGCCCACGCCGAGGCGAACGAGTGGGTTGCGGCGCGGCAGGAGTACGAGCGTGCGATCGCGCTCGATCCCCAGTTCGTGGAAGCCCACTACCGAATGGGCGAGATGCTGTATCGGATGGGGCTTCCGCGCGAATCGCTCGGCTATCTCGAGGCCGCCAATCGCTTGGATCCGCTGTACACGCAGAACAACGCCTACCTCGGCCTGACGTTGGCGATGCTCGGGCGGTTCGAGGAGGCGATCGCCGTGGGCCAGCGTGCGCTGGCGCTGGATCCGGAGCACATCCAGGCCAACCAGTGGTACGCCAATGTGCTCGACCTTGCGGGGCGCCGCGAGGAGGCCGCGGCGCAGGCGCGCCGACTGCTCGCGCTGTCGGAGATCACGCCCGTTCGGGTCGGCAGTGCGGCATGGATCCTGGGCCGCTCCGGCGCGCGCGACGAGGCACGCGCCCTGCTGCGCCGCATCGAGGCGCTCCCAGCCGCGGGGTCACAGGAGCGCGATCTGGCCCTGGTCTACGCGCGCCTGGGGCTCGATGATCTGGAGGGCGCGATGACGGCCCTCGAGGCGGCGGTCCGGGTCCTGCCGCAGCGCGTGGTGTCGTACGGCGTGCACAACCGGGCCTATGACCCGCTGCGTGCGGACCCGCGGTTCGCTGCCGTCCTCCGCCAGCTGGATCTCGACGTCGAGCGGCTGACGCTGCCCGATGGCGGGCGGTCGCGGTAGTGGCGCGCACGCGCCGGGGGGCCCCATGAGCGGTATGCTGACGCGGCTGGCGACCGCCCTCGTCCCCTCCGACCGTCACCGCACCGAGCCGGATCTCATTTTGTTGACTAAGTCCACGGACTTAGCTAAGATGAAAGCATGAAAAAACCAGCCGCACGGACCTACAACGTGCACGAGGCCAAGACTCATCTCTCGAAGCTGCTCGAGCGAACGGCCGATGGCGAGGAGATCATCATCGCCCGGGCCGGGGTCCCGGTCGCGCGCCTGGTGCCGATCGTCGCGTCGGCGGCCGAACGGCCGCTCGGCACTGAGCGGGGCGCGGTGCTGATCGCCGAGGATTTCGACGCGCCGCTGCCACCGGATCTCCTCGACGCATTCGAGCGATGAGAGTCCTCCTCGACACCCAGGTCTGGCTGTGGATGCTGGCGGCGCCGGACCGGCTGTCCACCGCAAGCCGTGCGCTACTCGCCGCCGCCGAAAACGAGCTGCTGTTCTCCGCGGCAAGCGCCTGGGAGATTGCCATCAAGCACGGACTCGGCAAGCTCCAGCTGCCTGAATCGCCCGCGGAATACATCCCGCGGATGATGGTGCACACCAGCGTGACCCCGCTGCCAGTCCATCATCGGCATGCGCTTCACGTCGCCCAGCTTCCGGAGCACCACCGGGATCCCTTCGACCGGCTCCTGGTCGCCCAGGCCCAGGTGGAAGGGGTGCCGATCGTCAGTGCGGATCGGCATTTCCTCCCGTATGACATCGAGGTGCTTCAGGCATGACGATCCCCGACCGCCTGACCGCCGCCCTGTCCGACCGCTACCGGATCGAACGCGAGCTCGGCCAGGGTGGGATGGCCACCGTGTACCTGGCCCAGGATCTCAAGCACGACCGCCAGGTGGCCATCAAGGTGCTTCACCCCGACCTGGGTGCCACCCTGGGCGGCGAGCGCTTCCTGAGCGAGATCCGCACCACCGCGCGGCTGCAGCATCCGCACATCCTGCCGCTGCTCGACAGCGGCACCGCCGACGGGCTGCTGTACTACGTGATGCCGCTGATGACCGGCGAGACGCTCCGCGCCCGGCTGGAGCGCGAACGGCAGCTCCCGGTGGACGACGCGCTGCGCATCGCGCGCGAGGTGGCCGACGCGCTGGGCCATGCCCACGAGCAGGGGATCATCCACCGCGACATCAAGCCCGAGAACATCCTCCTCCAGGGCGGCCATGCCCTGGTGGCCGACTTCGGGATCGCGCTCGCCGTCCAGACCGCCGGCGGCCAGCGGATGACCCAGACCGGATTGTCCCTGGGTACGCCGCACTACATGAGCCCCGAACAGGCGATGGGGGAGCGGAGCATCGACGCCCGCAGCGACATCTACGCGCTGGGCGCCGTGACCTACGAGATGCTGGCGGGCGAACCGCCGTTTACGGGACCGACGGTGCAGGCGATCGTGGCCCGGGTCATGTCGGAGGAGCCGCGGAGCCTGGTGCAGCAGCGCAAGGCGGTGTCCCCGATGGTGGAGGACACGGTGCTGCGGGCGCTCGAGAAGCTCCCGGCCGATCGGTTCGCCACGGCGGCCGAGTACTCGGCGGCGCTCGGCGCCGGGGCGGACGGTGGCACGCGGGCCACCCGGGCCTGGCCCACCGCCCCGGGCACTCGTCCCGGCATGTCCATGGTGACAGCCGCGGCAGTGGTGCTTGGGATCGCGGCGCTCTGGGGCTGGCTCCGCCCGACGCCGGTGCCCGCGGTGATCCGCTACCGGCTGGCAGTAGACTCCGTTCAGGTTCTCCGCCTCTGGTCGGGGGAGCTGGCCATCTCTCCGGATGGATCGATCCTGGCGTACGCGGGAGGCGTCAACAGCCCCCTGATGGTGCGTCGCCGCGACGGGCTCGATTTCCAGCCCATGGACGGCACCGGGGGGGCTGCCTCCCCGTTTTTCTCCCCCGACGGAACGCAGCTCGGGTACTTTCAGAACGGCAAGCTCATGGTGGCGCCACTGGCCGGCGGCCCGCCGGTCGTCTACGACGATTCGCTGACCACGCCGGAGGGAGCGGCCTGGACGGAAGCCGGGACGATCCTGCGGGCCTGGAAGGATTCCCTGGGCGTCTTCTCCATCGGGCAGATGGTGGCTGCTCCCGGAGCGCGGGTCACGCCCCTGACGACGGTGGATACCGCGGCAGGGGAAACGAGCCACCTGCTACCCGAGGCGCTGCCCGGGAAGAACGGGGTGCTGTTCCAGGTTGCCTTCCGGGGTGGGAGGCGCGCCATCGGCGTGACGGGCCTGGCCGGCGGGCAGCATGCGATCCTCTTCGACGGTGACCGGGCCCGGTACGCCCGGAGCGGCCACCTGGTGTACTCCACCACGGATGGCAGCCTCTGGGCGGTGCCCTTCGACGCGGGTGCGCGCCGGGTGACCGGTTCGCCGACCCAGGTGGGGGGTGGCCTCCCGGGCACGATGGTCGGTCCGGTGAACTTTGCCGTGTCGGAAACCGGGACGCTCGTCCACGCTCTCGAAACCCCGACCACCCGGAACGAGCTGGTCTGGGTGACGCGGGGCGGCCACCGCACGCCATTCGACACCGCGTGGCGCGCCGCATTTGCCAGTCCGCGGCTTTCGCCGGACGGGAGGCGGCTGGCCGTCACGATCCAGGAGGCGGCGAGCTCGGATATCTGGATCCGTCCCGTGTCCGGCGGCCTGGCTTCGAAGCTCTCGCTCGGCACGGCCGACAACACCGAGCCTGCCTGGAGCCCCGATGGGCGTGCGGTGACCTATCTCTCCGGCCTCGGTGATGTCTGGCGCCGTGCCGCGGAAGGTGGCGCCAGCGCGGTGCGGCTGTTGGACACCGACCGTTCGCTTTCGGAGCAATTATGGTCACCGGATGGGCAGTCGCTGGTGGTCCGGACCGGTACGCCCACGCTCGGCTCCGGCGACATTCTCGTGTTCCCGGCGACGGGCAGTGGCGACTCCTTTGAGATCGCGGCGACCAGCCACACGGAGTACACCCCGGAGATCTCGCCCAATGGGCGATGGCTGGCCTATTCCTCCAACGAGACGGGGCGTCAGGAGATCTTCGTGGTACCCTTCCCCCAACCGGGGTCCACGAAATGGCAGGTCTCGACCCAAGGGGGCATGGCGCCGGTCTGGTCCCCGCGGGGGGATGAGCTGTTCTACCTTGACCAGGTGGCCAACCTCGTCGCGGCCCAGGTGGCCACCGCACCCGACTTTGCCCTGCGGGAGTCCAGGGTCCTCTTTCCGGCCGATGGGTTTGTGCGCACCGCCATCTCCCGGCGCAACTACGACGTGGCGCCGGATGGCCAGCGCTTCCTGATGGTGCAGCCTGCCGGTGGTGCCGCAGGGGCGCGGCTGGTGGTGGTCGAGAATTGGTTCCAGGAATTGAAGACAAAGACGTCGCGATGACCGAACCCCTCGCCCGCCTCACCACCGCCCTCACCGGCCGCTACCGCATCGAGCGCGAACTCGGCCAGGGGGGCATGGCCACCGTCTACCTGGCGCGGGAGCTCAAGCACGATCGCCAGGTGGCGATCAAGGTGCTCCGGCCGGAGCTTCGCGCCGTCCTCGGCGCCGAGCGGTTCCTGGCCGAGATCAAGATCTCGGCGCAGCTCGACCACCCCCACATCCTGACCCTGATCGACTCGGGGGCCAGCGACGACCTCCTCTATTACGTGTTGCCCTATGTCCGCGGCGAGTCGCTGCGTGACCGGCTCCACCGGGACAAGCAGCTGGGGCTCGACGAGGCGATCGCCATCACGAAGCAGGTGGCCAGCGCCCTCGACTTTGCCCACCGCCACGGCGTGATCCACCGCGACATCAAGCCGGAAAACATCCTGCTCCAGGAAGGCGAGGCGATGCTGGCCGACTTCGGCATCGCGCTCGCGGTGACCGAGGCCGGTGGGGGTCGCCTGACCGAGACCGGGCTCTCCCTCGGCACGCCCCAGTACATGAGCCCCGAGCAGGCCACCGGCGACCGCCACATCGACGCCCGCTCCGACGTCTATTCCCTCGGCGCCGTGCTCTACGAGATGCTGGCGGGGGAGCCGCCGGTTTCCGGCCCCAATGCCCAGGCGATGATCGCCAAGCTGATGACCGAGCGTCCCACCGCGCTTCGCGTGGTGCGCAGTGCCGTGCCCGCCGGCGTCGAAGCCGCCGTGGCCAAGGCACTGGCCAAGACCCCCGCCGACCGCTTCCAGAGCGCCGGGGCCTTTGCGGCAGCCCTCGAGGTCCGCCCCGCATCCGAGCCCCTGCCGCCGGTGCGCTCCCGTCGGCTCCCGTGGGGAGTGGCCGGCGTCGCGGTGCTCGCCCTTCTGGGGTACGCCGGCTGGCAGATGACGCGCGTGGCCCCACCGGAACTGGTCATGGGCCGGTCGGATGCCCTGACGACCGACCCTGGACTCGAGATTGCGCCGGCAATCTCTCCCGATGGCCGGCTGGTGGCGTATTCTGCCGGAAACAGTACCCGGATGCGGATCTACATCCGGCCGGTGGGCGGCGGGCGCACCATCCCCCTCTCCGACGACAGCACTGCGGTGGAGATGCAGGCCCGGTGGTCCTCCGATGGGCAGAGCCTGCTCTTCCTGACCCGGGGAGGCGTCTCGGTGGCCCCGGCGCTGGGCGGCAGTTCGCGGGCGATCGTGGCGCCCGCCGGCAGCGGCCCCGTGACGGCGGCGGCCTGGTCGCCCGACGGCCGGGAGATCGCCTTTGCCCGCGGCGACACCCTCCAGGTGGTGCCGCTCGCCGGAGGCGACGCCCGTCCGCTGGCTACCGCCTTCGAACTGCACTCGTGCACCTGGTCTCCCGACGGCGCGTGGATTGCGTGCGTCTCCGGCAACCGGTTTGCCGTCCAGCTGGGGGCCTCCTTCGGCAACCTGGCCCCGACCAGGATCCTGCTCGTGCCGGTGGCCGGGGGCGAGCCGGTAGAGTTGGCCGCGGCGACGGCCTCCAACATGAGCCCGGCCTGGGGGGGGGATGGCCGCCACCTGTATTTCCTCTCCACCCGCGACGGGCCCAGCGACATCTACGCCCAGGCGTTGACGGGATCGGGCCGGGCCCGGGGCGAGCCGGTACGGTTGACGACGGGGCTCGGTGCCAGCGCCATTTCGTTCTCGACCGATCACCGGCGGATGGCGTACTCGGTCTACACCGCCCAGTCCAATCTCTGGGCGCTGCCCATCCCGACCGGGGCCGCGACGGGCGTCGAGCGGGCCGTCTCCCTCACCTCCGGGCGACAGGTCGTGGAGGCGATGCGGGTATCCCCCGACGGCCAATGGCTAGTCTACGATTCCGACCTGCGTGGCAATCCCGACATCTATCGCCTTCCCCTGGCCGGCGGCTCCCCGGAGCAGTTGACGAGCGCCCCGGCGGCAGAGTTCGGGCCGGACCTCTCTCCCGACGGCCGCCGGGTTGCGTATCACTCCTGGCGCACCGGCACCCGGGATATCGAGGTCAAGCCGCTCGACGGCGGCCCCGTGGAGCGGGTCACCGACACGCCGGCGCAGGAGAGCTATCCGGTCTGGTCTCCCGATGGCAACGCGATCGTCTACGTCGACCAGGTGGTTCCCGCGGCGGTCTGGGTGGCCCGCCGGGACGGGGCGGGGGCCTGGTCGAGGGACCCGGCGCCCCTGGTGTCCGAGGCGACCCTCCCGGTCTGGTCGCCAGACGGCGCGTGGGTGGCCTATATCGAGGGCGCGCGACATCCGAACTCCTATGGCCCCATTGCCATCGTGCCGTCGGCGGGTGGGACACCCCGGCGGCTCTTCACGCCGGGACCCGATGCACCGATGGCCGCCAAGGTGCAGTGGAGCCCGGACGGTCGCACGGTCTACTTCAAGTCGTTCGATGAGGTCGGCCGAGCCTCGTTCTGGGCGGTGAGCGCCGGCGGCGGCATGCCGCGCCTGCTGGTGGCCTTCACCGACCCGGACCGCCAGTCGCTGCGGGCCGATTTCGCCACGGATGGTCGCCGCTTCTACTTCGCCATCGCCGACCGCCAGAGCGACGTCTTCGTCGCGGAGGTCCTTCCGAAGTGAGAGTCATGCCGATGCGCTTCGTCGCCGCCCTGCTTCTCCCCCTGTGCGCGCCCACCCCCGTGCACTCGCAGCAATTCGACGTGATGGAGGCGACGATCGCGGGAACCCACGCCGCGCTCCAATCCGGCCGGACGACCTGTCGCGCCATCGTGCAGCAGTACCTGGCGCGCATCGCGGCATACGACCAGGTCGGCCCCGCCCTGAACGCCATCCAGCACGTCAACGCCCGCGCCCTGGTCGAGGCCGACTCCCTCGATGCCGTGCAGCGCACGGGACAGCCCCTGGGCCGGCTCCACTGCGTGCCGGTGCTGCTCAAGGACCAGGTCGAAACGCGCGACATGCCGACCAGCTACGGCTCGGCGCTGTTCAAGGCGTTCATTCCCCAGCGCGACGCCACCATCGTCCAGCGCCTCGAAGCCGCGGGCGCGATCATCCTGGCCAAGACGACGATGGGAGAGTTCGCGTCACGCTATGTCGGCTCGGCCGCCGGCATCATTCGCAACGCCTACGACCCGACCCGGAATCCCAGTGGCTCCTCCGGCGGCTCGGCGTCGGGGGTGGCCGCCAACTTTGGTCTCGTGGGCATTGGCGAGGATACCGGCGGCTCGATCCGCGGGCCCGCGGCGGTCAGCAACCTGGTCGGTCTCCGGCCCACCCTGCCGCTGGTGAGCCGCCATGGAATGATGCCCGCCAATCCCACCCAGGACACGATGGGACCGATGACGCGCTGCGTGGCCGACGCGGCGCTGCTGCTGGACGTGATTGCCGGCTACGACCCCAAGGATCCGATCACCGCCGAGTCGGTGGGGGAGATCCCGGCGAGCTACGCGGAGGGCCTCAGGCCGGATGCGCTGCGCGGCGTACGGGTTGGAGTGCTGCGCACCCGGAGCAATCCTCCGGCGGCCCGGGACACCGCGGCCACGCCGGCCGCGCCGGCCGCGGCCGACTCGACCGCGCGCCACCTCGCGGAGGAGTACGCCAAGGTTCGGGTGGTGATGGAGCAGGCGATTCGCGACCTGCAGGCGCTCGGCGCCGAGGTGGTGGACTCGTTCGTGGTGCCGACACTCGCCGACCGGCGGGTCGGCAATGACTTCGAGACCGAGCAGGCCACCGATGCCTACCTGGCCGAGCATCCGAACGCGCCGGCCAAGACACTGCAGGAGATCCTGCTCTCCGGCACGGTCAACCCGTGGCGGGCGCGCGGCCTGATGGGCCTGATCGGCAAGCGGACCACCGATGCCGGGTACCTCACCGTGATGCAGCAGCGCGCCGCGCTCCGCACATCGGTGCTGCAGGCGATGGCCGACGCGCGCATTGACGTGATCGTGTACGCCACCTACGACGCCCCGACCACCCCGATTGCTGCCGATGTGCTCACCAACCCGCGCCCGGTGGATGGCTATGGCCGGGGCGACAACCGGGGCCTGAGCCCCACGATCGGTTTCCCCGCGCTTACGGTCCCGGCGGGGTTCACGAGTGACCAGCTGCCGGTCGGGTTGGAGTTCCTTGGGCGGCCCTTCACCGAGGCGCGGCTGCTCGAGTATGGCTATGCCTACGAGCAGGCCACGGGGCATCGGCATCCGCCGGCCACGACACCAGCGCTGCCGCGCCAGGGCGCCAGGAAGTGACCCGATGAGCCACGACCGCCTCGCCGCCGCCCTGGCCGACCACTACCGGATCGAGCGCGAGCTCGGCCAGGGGGGGATGGCCACCGTCTACCTGGCGCATGACCTCAAGCACGACCGGGATGTGGCCATCAAGGTGCTCCACCCCGATCTGGCGGCCGCCCTGGGTGGCGAGCGGTTCCTGAGCGAAATCCGCACCACCGCCCGGCTGCAGCACCCGCACATCCTGCCGCTGCTCGACAGCGGGGCCGCCGACGGCCTGCTCTACTACGTGATGCCGTATGTCTCGGGAGAGACGCTTCGGGACCGGCTGCAGCGCGAACGCCAATTGCCGATCGAGGACGTCCTCCAGATTGCCCGGGAGGTGGCCGACGCGCTGGGTGCTGCCCACGCCCTCGGCATCATCCACCGCGACATCAAGCCAGACAACATCCTCCTCCAGGGCGGCCACGCCGTGGTGGCCGACTTCGGCATTGCCCTGGCCGTGCAGGAGGCCGGTGGCGCCAGGATGACCCAGACCGGGCTCTCGCTCGGTACGCCGCAATACATGTCGCCCGAACAGGCGATGGGTGAGCGCACGATCGACCTCCGCAGCGACATCTACGCCCTGGGCGCCGTGACTTACGAGATGCTGACCGGGGAGCCGCCATTTTCTGGCGCCACCGCCCAGGCGGTGGTGGCCAAGGTCCTGACCGAGAAGCCGCCCCGGCCGAGTGCGGTGCGCGACACCGTGCCGGCCACGGTCGAGGCGGCGGTGCTCAAGGCGCTGGCCAAGCTGCCGGCCGATCGCTGGTCGACCACCGCCCGGTTTGCCGAGGGACTGGCGCAGGGCGACCCGACCCGGCCGACGACAGCCGTGGGTGTCGCCGGTGCCAGCCGCAGTCGTGCGCCCCTGATTGCTGGCATGGTCGTGTCGGCCCTCCTCATTGCCGCCGCCTGGGGGCTGGGCCGGATGGGACGGCCGTCCGGGGAGGGGTGGACCGCGTACACCCAGCTCACCGATGCCTCGGGGCAGGAATCTTCGCCGAGCCTCTCACCGGATGGCGAGTCGTTCGCGTACGCCAGCAATGGCCGGGGCACCTGGGACATCTTCGTGCAGCGCGTGGGTGGCCGGAATCCGGTGCTCGTGGCCGGCGACACCACCCGGGACGAGCGCTGGCCCGCCTACAGTCCTGACGGCAAGCAGATTGCCTTCAGCGTGGGGGGAGGCGGGCTCTTCCTGGTGGGCGCGACGGGCGAGTCGGCCCGGCGCCTGACCTCCATGGGATTCAATCCGTCCTGGGCACCCGATGGCAACCGGATCGTGTTCGGCACCGAAGAGGTGACCAGCCCGTACCAGGTGAATGGCACCGGAGCGCTCTGGACCGCTGCGGTGGCGGGCGGAGAACCGACCCTGCTGCTCGAGACGGAGGTGGGGGGAGGCTATCAGCCCTCGTGGTCCCCGTCCGGGACGCGCATTGCCTTCTGGTCCGCCCGGGCGGGGCAGCGGGACATCGAGACCGTTGCGGCGGCCGGCGGCGAGCCGGTCAAGGTGACCGATGACGTGGCGGTGGACTGGGCGCCCACCTGGTCACCCGATGGGCGGTATCTGTACTTCGCCAGTGATCGCGGCGGGACGATGGGGATCTGGCGGATCGGTGTGGAGGAGTCCTCCGGAAGTCCCCGCGGTGCGCCGGAACTCGTGGTGGCCGGGGTGGACGTCACCATGGACCTGCCCCAGCTCTCGCGCGATGGCGAGTCGGTGCTCTTCCGCTCCCAGCTCGAGTCGGTGAACCCCGCCGCCATCGCGTTCGATCCCGTCACGGAGCGGCTTGGAACGGTAACCCTGCTGCAGCGCCGCACTGGGATCCTGACCCCGTTTGACATCAGCCCCGACGGCGCCTGGTTGGCGCTGGGCAATGTCCCCGACCGGCAGCAGGATGTGTTCATCATGCGGCCCGACGGCAGCGACCTGACGCGGCTCACGGACGATGTGGCCCGCGACTGGTACCCCCGGTTCACGCCGGATGGGGAGGCGCTGACCTTTCACTCCAACCAGAGCGGGGTGTACGAGGGGTGGTTGCTGCGCCGGGACGGCAGCGGGCGGACGCGCCTCACCGACGTTGGCGGCGCCGGCATCGTCTATCCGATGTTTGGCCCGGATGGCGAGCGCCTCAAGGTGCAGAGCTTCGACAGCACCACGATCTGGATCGGCACGACCCCGTGGCCCTTGACCACCCAGACCGTCACCGCACTGCCGGCCGCGGCGCTGGTGGGCGGGACGCTGAACGCCTCCTACTGGTCGCGCGACGGGCGGTGGCTGTCGGGGGGCATCCAGTCTTCCACCGGCGCGGTCCGGGGCAACGGACTGTATGAGGTGGAGACGGGGCGCACCCTCAAGCTGAGCGACGATGCCTACGGGGATGACATGGGGTGGCTGCCGGGATACCGGCGCGTGGTGTACTTCACCCTGGCAGGGGCACTGGTCATCCAGGACATCGAGACCCTGCAGCGGAGGGTCCTGACGGCGGCGTTGCCGTATCCGCCCGACCAGATGGGCAATATCGTGGCTGCGCCGGACGGGCGGACCCTCTTCTATGGCGCCCGCCAGATCGAGTCGAACATCTGGCTGGTGCGCCGGACCTCGAAGGCCACGCCGTGACCACGACCCTCGAGCGCCTCGCCGCCGCCCTGTCCGACCGCTACCGGATCGAGCGCGAGCTTGGCCAGGGTGGCATGGCCACGGTGTACCTGGCCCAGGACCTCAAGCACGATCGCCAGGTGGCGATCAAGGTCCTCAAGCCTGAGCTCGCCGCCGTGCTCGGCGCTGAGCGGTTCGTGGTGGAGATCAAGACCACCGCCGCGCTGCAGCACCCGCATATCCTCCCGCTTTTCGATTCGGGCACTGCCGACGGGTTCCTGTTCTACGTGATGCCGTACATCGACGGCGAGACACTCCGTGCCAAGCTCGACCGCGAGACCCAACTCGGCGTGGACGAGGCGGTCAAGATCACCGTGGCGATCGCGGATGCCCTGGATCATGCCCATCGCCACGGGGTGATCCACCGCGACATCAAGCCCGAGAACATCCTGCTGCACGAGGGCCGGCCGATGGTAGCCGACTTCGGCATCGCGCTGGCGGTCAGCGCGGCCGCGGGTGGCCGGATGACCGAAACCGGCCTCTCACTGGGCACGCCGCACTACATGAGTCCCGAGCAGGCCACCGCCGAGAAGGAGATCTCGGCGCGCAGCGACGTGTACTCGCTGGCCAGCGTGCTGTATGAGATGCTGGCGGGGCAGCCGCCGCACCTGGGCGGGTCGGCGCAGCAGATCATCATGAAGATCGTGACCGACACGGCGCGGCCCCTGGGCGAACTGCGGAAGGCGGTGCCGCCCAACGTCGCGGCGGCCGTGGCCAAGGCGCTGGAGAAGCTGCCGGCCGACCGGTTCGAGAGTGCCAGGGCGTTCGCGGCGGCGCTTGGGGACCCCGCGTTTCGTGGCACGACGGCGCATGGCCACCTGGCAGGAACGACGACAGACCGGGTGCCCCGTGCGGCCTGGCTCGGTGGCGCCGCGCTGGTCCTCGCCCTTGGCGCAGCGATTGGATTCATGCTGAAGCCAGCGACGCCGCCGTCCGAAGCGGTGGTCCGCTTTCGGGTCCCGGTTCCCGAGGGCACCCAGCTCAACGTGGCAGGGTTCACCGGCAACGCCTTCGCGATCTCTCCCGATGGCCAATGGCTGGCACTCGTCGCGCGTCCCGCCCGCGACGCCGCGACCCAGATCTACCTGCGGCGCCTCGACCGACTGGAGGAGAGCGTCGTCGCCGGCAGCTCCGGCGCCGACGCACCCTCCTTCTCGCCGGATAGCCGCGAACTGGGGTTCGTGGCCGGCGACGGGCGGCTGCGGCGCGTGGCCGTGGCCGGCGGGCCGGTCACCGCCATCTCGGATCGGCCGGCGGATCCCCGCATGCAACCGGCCTGGGCCGACGACGGGCAGATCTACTTCCGTGGGCCGGACTTCCAGATGTTCAGCATCCGGGAGAGTGGCGGGGAATCACGGCAGCTCAGCGACACCGCGCTGGTCATGGGCACCGTTGGCGGGGCGCTGCCGTCCGTCCTCTCGTTTCCCGTGCCGTTGCCCGGGGGCAAGCGCATCCTGCTCAGTGAATGCGTCGCGGGCATCCTGCGCGGCAACGGGAACTGCAACGGGCGCCTCGTGCTGATGGACGTCGCCACGCGGAAGACGACGCCGCTCGAGGTCCCGTCCTCGCGCGGGCTGTATCTGCCGGGGTACCTGCTGCTCGTGAACCAGAGTGGCGAGCTGTCGGTCGTGGAGTTCGACGCGGCAAGCGGCGCGATCCGCGGCGAGCCGGTCGCACTGCTCGGCGGGCTCGGCGACGACATCCTCCAGCGCCCGCAGGTTGCGGTCTCCGGGACCGGCACCCTCGTGTTCCTGGACGGCGAGGAGGTCGACGACCGGGTGATTGTCCAGGTGGAGCGCCGTGGGGCGGAACGGACCGTGGTGGCCACGCCAGGCAAGTACCTGTGGCCCCGGCTGTCCCCCGACGGCACGCGCATCCTGACCCTGGTGGGCGGCCTGCGTTCGGGCGCCCAGATCTTCATCCACGACAATCGCACCGGGGCGATGTCGCCGATCACCTTCGCGGGGTCCAACCAGCGGGCAAGCTGGTCACCGGACGGTCAGCGGATCGCGTTCTCCTCCTCGCGCGACTCCGCCACCAACGTCTGGATCGTCGCGGCGGATGGGTCGGCCCCCCCGCAGCCGATCGCGGCGGGCAGGGATGTGCAGCAGCACACCGAGACCTCGTGGTCGCCCGATGGCCGGTGGATCATCGTCGACGGCCTGGCGGACCAGGGGCCGAATGCTGGGCTGGACGATGTCTACGCCCTTGCCGTGAGCGGGGACAGCGCCCTGCGTCCGGTTGTCGCGACCGGCGCGAACGAACAGGCCGGCGTGGTGTCGCCCGATGGCCAGTGGATTGCCTACGTCTCCGACGACGCGGGTCAGCCCCACGTGTATGTTCAGCCATTCCTGCGGCCGGGCGGCCGCGCGCTCGTGTCGCTGGGTGCCGCGATCGAACCGATCTGGACCTCCGCCAACGAACTCGTTTACTCGTCCATCCCGACGGACAGCGTCATCGCCGCACGTCTCACCTTCGGCGAGGCCATCGGCATCGTGCGCACCCCGCTGTTCTCCCGGGGGCTCTACTCGCCGGGATCATCCTCCTGGCGTGCGTTCGATGTGTC
This sequence comes from Gemmatimonadales bacterium, assembly GCA_048499805.1. Classification (GTDB taxonomy): domain Bacteria; phylum Gemmatimonadota; class Gemmatimonadetes; order Gemmatimonadales; family GWC2-71-9; genus JAWXBA01. The sequence continues at coordinate 333,595 of JASNZF010000003.1, forward strand.
CCGGGACGGGCAGACCTTCCTCTTTACGCGGAGCGTCGCACGAGCCCGCCTTCGGGAGCCGGTCGTGGTCGTGAACTGGATCGCGGAGGTCCGGGCCGCGTTTGCCGCGCGAAGGGGCACGGGATGACATCTCCCGCCTCCCGCCGCACCACTACCCCATCGGCGTTGCACGGTGTAAGGTCCCTCCCATGAGCCTGGAACGCCTCAGGGCAAGCCTGTCCGATCGCTACCGGATCGAGCGCGAGCTCGGCCAGGGTGGGATGGCCACGGTGTACCTGGCCGAGGACCTGAAGCACGACCGCAAGGTGGCGCTCAAGGTCCTCAAGCCCGAACTCGCCGCCGTCCTCGGCGCCGAGCGGTTCGTGGTCGAGATCAAGACCACCGCTGCGCTCCAGCACCCGCACATCCTGCCGCTGTTCGACTCCGGCACCGCCGACGGGTTCCTGTTCTACGTCATGCCGTTCATCGATGGTGAGACGCTGCGCGCCAAGCTCGACCGCGAGGCCCAGCTCGGCATCGAGGAGTCGGTCCGGATTGCCACCGAGGTTGGCGAGGCGCTGCACCATGCCCACCAGCACGGCGTCATCCATCGCGACATCAAACCCGAGAACATCCTGCTCCAGGATGGCCGCCCGATGGTGGCCGACTTCGGCATTGCCCTGGCCGTGAGCGCGGCGGCCGGTGGCCGGATGACGGAGACGGGACTCAGCCTGGGCACGCCCCACTACATGAGCCCGGAACAGGCCACCGCCGAGCGGGAAATCAGCGCCCGGAGCGACGTCTATTCCCTTGGCAGTGTGCTGTACGAGATGCTGACCGGCAGCCCGCCCCATGTCGGGGCCACGGCCCAGCAGATCATCATGAAGATCGTGACGGAGGAGGCCGCCCCGGTCACCAAGGTGCGGAAGGCCGTGCCGGCCAACATTGCCGCAGCGGTGGCCAAGTCGCTCCAGAAGCTGCCGGCCGACCGCTTCGAGAGCGCCAAGGCGTTTGTCGAGGCGCTCCACAATGCATCGTTCACGGTCGCGGGGACCATCTCGGGGTTTGAGACGGCCGGCGCAGGGGGCGGGCGGGGCAGGGGAGTCTCCCGGAATGCCTTCCTCGGGGTGGCAGCGCTGGCCGTGGTGCTGCTCGGGACGACGCTGTTTCTGGCGCTGCGTCCCAGCGTGGCGCCGCAGGTGCGGCGCTACAGCGTCGTCCTGCCGCTCCTCCGGACCCGTGAGGGAGGCGTTCAGCGGCGCATCCTGATGACGCCGGACGGCAAGACCTTGGTGTACATCGGGGCCGATGCTCGGCTCTGGGTTCGGCCCCTGGACGCGCTTGAGGCCCGTCCCCTGGAAGGGACTGCCAACGCCTACTCGCCCTTCTTCTCGCCAGACGGGTCCCAGATTGGGTACCTGGTTCCCGGGCGGGTCGGCATCCGGACCATTCCCCTGTCAGGAGGACCCACCCTTGCCGTCGCCGATTCCGGGATTGGAGCGTGGGGCGGCAGTTGGAGCTCCGATGGGTTCATCTACGCCTCGTCCTCCGTTCCGACGGCAAACGGCATCGTTCGGGTGCCGGCGGGTGGCGGGCGTCCTGCGGAGGTGGTGACCGTACTCGATCGCGATGCCGGTGAGACCGCCCACATCTTCCCCGAGGCACTCCCGGGTGGGAAGGGGATCCTCTTCACCGTGCAGCGCGGCGGCTCCACCGCCACCAATGACATCGCCGTGGCGGTGCCGGGTTCGGGCTCGCACACCATCCTGGCCCGTGGGGTCTCCGCCCGGTACGCCGCATCGGGGCACCTGCTCTTTGTGACCAGCGAGGGTGCCCTGATGGCGGCGCCCCTCGACCTGGATCAGCTTGCCCTCTCGGGCAGCGCCGTGCCGATCCTGCAGGGCCTGCCCTCACCTGGAGCCTTTGGCGAAGTTGACCTGGCGCTGAGCGGCGACGGAACCCTCTGGTATGTCTCGGGGAACGTGGACTTCCTGGTCGAGCCAGTCTGGGTGTCCCGGGGAGGCGAGGCGACCGTCATTCAGGAGGGGTGGAAGGGGGATATCGGCTATCCCGCGCTGTCGCCCGATGGGACGCGACTTGCCTACAGCGTTCCGGATCCGGCTGGGAGCGATATTCAGCTCTGGGTCAAGCGGTTGGGTCAAGCCACGCAGACGATCTTTACCCGTGAGGGTGGGGTGAACTTCCGGCCGTCGTGGTCCGCCGATGGCCGGCAGATCGCCTTCATCTCGGACCGCGGCCCCAATTATGACGTCCTCGTCAAGCCGGCCGATCAGGGTGCGCGGGAAACGCTGCTGTTCGGCAAGGCCTCCGAGAAGCCGGTGTGGGAGGTGGTCTATCCGAGGAGCGGGCCATGGATCCTCTTCCGGGTGGAGGATCGCGGCTCCGACATCTACGCCATCCGCCCAGGGGTGGACAGCGTGGCGACCCCACTGGTCGTGACCGACGCCGTGGAACGGATGCCGACGCTCTCCCCGGATGGACGGTGGCTGGCGTATGTCTCGAACACCACGGGGCGCGCGGAGGTGTACGTCCGGCCGTTTCCTGAGGTGAATGCTGCCGTCTGGCAGGTGTCGACCACCGGCGGGTCCGAGCCGCGATGGGCCCACAGCGGGAGGGAGCTCTTCTTTCGGACGGACGCGAGGCAACTGGTGAGCGTCCCCGTCACCGCCGGGGAGACCTTCTCCTGGGGGGAGCCGCAGCCCCTCTTCTCATTGGAGAACTATCGCAGCGCCGACAATGGCCGGATGTGGGACCTGGCCCCCGGCGACCAGCGGTTCCTGATGCTCCGCATCGTGCCGAGCGAGGTGCCGACCGAGCTCATCGTGGTCGAGAACTTCTTCGAGGAGCTGCGGGCCAAGGTCAGGCGCTGATCACGGCGCCGCCGCGCGCAGCACCCCGCTCACATCCGCCCGCATCACCCGCTCCACGATCTTGACCCGCCGCAGGATCAGGGCGTTGCCGTCGGCGGTGAACGCCGCAATGGGCTCACTTTCGGGGGTGGCGGTAACCGCCGTTGTTTCTCCGCTGGCCAGGTCCAGGATCCCCAGGTCCTCGGCGTTACCCACGCCAGCGTTCACCACGTAGGCCAGCCGGCTCCCATCCATGCTGAAGCTGGCGGGGAAGGTGTTCGCGGGGAGGGTCGCGACCGTCGTCCAATCCGAGGTGCGAATCACCCGGGCCTGGAATCCGCCTGCCGCTACCGACACCATCACCAGCTTGCTGCCATCGGGCGAGTACATCAATAGACCGATGTTGCCGTCCGCCGGGCGGGTCAGCGCGGTGGTCGAGCCGTCTGCGTTGACCCTGGCCATGGTCTGGACCCCCGACTCGATCCGGACGACCAGGAGCTCCCCCGGCTGCTGCCTCGGGGACACCATGCCGAACCCCACGTTCCCCAACGTCGTGACCCGCTGAGGGTCAGATCCGTCGACCGGCACGCTCCACAGATCGCCCAGCGCAGACTCCCGCTCGGCCTGGATATACACCGCGCTGCCGTCGGGGCTCCAGCCGAGGACCTGCTCACCCCCCAGCCAATCGGTCAACTGCCGCGGCGTGGCACCGCTCCCCGGCTCGGCCAGCCAGGTGTCCAGGCTGCCGGCCTGGTCGGATGTGTAGGCCACCCGCGCGCCATCCGGGCTCCACTGGATGCTGGTGTGGTGCGCTCCCCGGGCCAGCGTTTCGATCGCCCCACCGCCCGCCGGCATGAAGCCCAGGTCGTTGATCTCGCCGGGGAGGTCAATCAGGAACGCCAGCCGCTGCCGGTCGCGCGAGATGGAGAAGTCCCCGACATCCAGCGAGTCGGGGCTCAGCCGGGTCTCGGTCCCGTCGGCCAGCGATCGGGTCCAGAACGACCCTGGAGAGTCACCGACGCTGAAGCTCAATTCCCCGTTCCCGACCCAGCGCACCCAGCCCTCCGCCGCCCTGCTGTCGGTGACCCGGACTGCCTCGCCCCCGGTGGCGGGCACCACCCAGATGTCGGTCTGGCGGCCTCGATTGGACAGGAACGCCACCCACTGGCCATCGGGCGACCAGACCGGATCGTAGTCGTCCTGGATCTCGGTCGTGAGCTGGCGGGTGGTGCCATCGGCGACATTGACCGACCATACATCCCGCTTGCCGGTGCGTCGCGAGGTGTAGAGCACCTGGCTCCCATCCGGGGAGAACGGCTCCGTTGTCAGGAACAGCTCCTCAAACCCCTCGGTGGTCAATTGCCGCTGGTTGCCGCCCCCGACGGCATCGGCCCGCCAGATCGTGCTGGCCCCCCTGTCGAACCGTTGAATGAGGATCGTGGATCCATCGGGGGAAATCCGCCCGATGTGGGGAACCGTCAGGTCGGGCACCAACGGCTGCACCTCGCGGGTGGAGCGGGACACCGCGAAGGTGCTGATGCTTCCCCCGGAGAGGGCTGCAAAGACCAGCCGGTCGCCGTCGGGATGGAACTGGAGCGGGACCTTGAGGTTGGGGGACTCGGCCACCCAGTCCACTTCCCCGTCGCTGACCCGTACGGTGACAATGTCCCCGGCGTTGCGCATGCTCGCGGAAACGGCGAGGTACTGGCCGTCTGGAGACCAGATCGCTCCGTTCTCTGGGATGTTGGTGGTGACGCCGACGCTGCGGGCGTTGGACAGGTCAGCATCGGCCACCCAGAGCTCGCTGCCCCCGGCGTTCGGGCGCAGGAACGCGATCTGCGCACCATCGGGCGATGGGATGGGCTCCATGTCCCTGGCCTCCTCTCCCGACAGGACCACCGCTTCCGGTACCCCGGGCTCAGATGGTCCGCACGCCGCGGCCACGAGCACGATCCCCCACAACACGAGTCGCCTCATTCCATTCCCCCTGATTTGCCGGTTGCCCCGAGCGTCGCCCCGATGCCGGTGCGGATCGAGTCCACGACCGCCCCCTGGGCCGACAGCACGTCGGTCACGTTGGTGTTGTAGGTGGCCGCCCAGAGACTCCTCGTGGTGACCGGGTCGCTGAACTGCACCGTGATCCGCATGACGTCGCCCGCGCGGAACACCGTGGTTTCCACGACGGCGTCGAGGTTCTGCTCGGTGGCCACCTCGCGGGTGGACTTGCCGCCCCCGGCGTACCGGGCCATGTCGGACCGCGACGCCACCCCAACGCCCAGCTGGGCCATGGCGTTGGTCAGGGCGTCGTGCATGGCGGCGGTAAAGAGCTGGTCCTGGCCCGAGATGTCCTCGATCGGCATGACGCCGATCCGCTCGATCGCGCCGCCACCCTGGGCCAGCATCCAGGTGGTGCCCCCGACTGCCGCCAGCGCCACCGCCGCCGCCACCCCGATCGCCCAGCGGGACGTGCGGGGCCTGGTCCGTGCCGTGGTGGCCTGGTACGGTCGGGTGTCGGTGGGGGTCATCCCGCCGCTGGGAGTGGCCAGCATCGTTTCCAGCTGGGCCCGGAGGTCCTCGGCCTTCTGCCAGCGATCCGCCGGGTGCTTGGCCAGGCACTTGAGCACCGCCTCGGCCAGTGGCGCCGGGATTCCGGGGCGCAGCTCCCGCGGATCCTTCGGGACCTCCATGACATGCGCCGAGAGCATCGCTTGGGAGGTCTTGGCCTCGAACGGGGCCCGCCCGGTCAGCATCTCGTAGGCCAGGATGCCGACGGCGTAGATGTCCACCCGGTGGTCGATGTCCGATTCGCCCATCGCCTGCTCGGGCGCCATGTACTGGGGCGTACCCACCGCGATCCCGACGGTGGTGAGCTGGTCGCCGCCCGCGGCACTCAGCGCCTTGGCCACCCCGAAGTCGGCCACCACCGCGTGACGGTTGGCCAGGAGCACGTTGCCGGGCTTGATGTCGCGGTGGACCACCCCGCGGTCGTGGGCATAGGCCAGGGCGTCGGTCACCTCGATCAGGATCCGGATCACATCCCCGATCGGGAGTTCCTTCTCGCGCGCCAGCCGGGCGCCGAGGGTCTCGCCCTCGACGAAGGGCATGACATAGTACAGGAACCCGGCGGATTCGCCGGAGTCGTAGAGCGAGAGGATGTGGGGGTGGTTGAACGAGGCGATCAGCCGGATTTCGCGGGGAAACCGGTCGGTGCCCATCGCCGAGGAGAGCTCGGGCTTGAGGACCTTGAGGGCCACCGTCCGGCCGTGCTTGATGTCCTCGGCCATGTAGACCGTGGCCATCCCCCCCACCCCGATCTCGTTCCCGAGGGTGTAGCGGTCGGACAGGGCCTCGGCCAAGCGGTCCTTGGCGTCGCTCATCGCGCTCCCGGGACAGCGGGAATCGGTGTGCGGGAAGGGGCGGGGGGAACAACCCATTGTAAGGCCCCGGTGGGGGGGCGTCAAACCGGCGAGGTGGACTCGACTCCTCCGGCCCGCCCAGATGGATCGGAATCCGGGATCGCCATTTGACACGAAAATGGTGTAACGCTATTTTCGTGTCATGAAGAATGTCACCCTCTCCCTCGACGAGGACGTCGCCCGGTGGGCCCGAATCCGGGCGGCGGAACTTGATACCAGCGTTTCCCGCATGCTTTCCGACCAGCTCCGTGAGATGATGACCCGCGATACCAGCTACCAGTCGGCAATGGAGCGGTATCTGGCTCAACCCGCACGGGTGCTGCATGAGGCGGGGCAGCCGTATCCTTCCCGGGAAGGGCTGCATGACCGCACCGATTTTCGTTGACACCAACATCCTCGTCTACGCGCTCGATGCCGGTGCCCGCCAGAAGCAGGTCCGGGCGCGTGAGTGGATGGCGATGGCGTGGCAGTCTGGGCGGGGGCGTCTGAGCGTCCAGGTGCTTGAGGAGTTCTATGTCACCCTGACGCGCAAGCTCCGCCCGGGGCTGCCCCCGGATCGCGCCCGCGAGGAAGTCCGTGCCCTCGTGCCCTGGCAACCGATCGAAAAGGGACCGGCGATGCTCGAGAGCGCGTGGCGCCTGCAGGACCGCTTCCAGCTCTCGTGGTGGGATGCCGCGATCGTGGCGGCGGCGAAAGCCACGCGGAGCCGGTACCTCCTGACGGAGGATCTGCAAGACGGGCAGGACCTCGATGGGGTCCTGGTGGTCAATCCGTTCCGCCACACTCCCGATTCCATCGCGGACTGAGCCCTCGCTCCGGGGCGATCGGCTTCACGCCTCCCGCAGTGCCCTGACCGGCTCCGCCCGCGCCGCCCGCCGGGCCGGCACCCAGCAGGCCACCAGCGTGGCCGCCAGCACCACCACCGGCACCACCGCAAAGGTCAGCGGGTCGAGGGCTCCGACGCCGAAGAGGAACTGGCCCAGCAGCCTGGAACCCAGCCACGCCCCTGCCAACCCCAACACCGTCCCGAGCACGGCCAGCCGCAGGCCGCTCCGCAGCACCATTGCCAGGACGGCTCCGGCGGTGGCGCCCAGGGCCATCCGCACCCCGATCTCCTGGGAGCGTTGGGCTGTGGTATAGGCAATCACCCCGTGGATCCCGACCAGCGCCAGCAGCACCGTGATCCCCGCAAAGAGCCCGGTCATCAGCGCTGCAAACCGACGCCCCGACACCGAGGCCCGCAACGTCTCGGCCAGCGGCTCCACGCCGAACACCGCCAGCTGCGGATCCACGGCGTTGATGGCGGTGCGGGCGGCCGCCTGGACGGAGGCCAACTCTCCCCGCGCCCGCAGCAGCAGAACGCCCGCCTGCCCAGGTGCCTGGCTGGTGGAGACATAGGTGGCCGGCGGTACCTCCTCGGTCAGGCCGTAGACGCGCTCGTCGGCCACCACGCCGACAATGGTGCGCGTGCTGCCCCAGAACCGGATCTGCTGCCCCACCGGGCTGGTGCCGTCGGGGAAGAACCGGGACCTGGCGGCCGCGTTGATCAACACCACCAGCGGCGCCGTGGCGTCATCTCCCGCATCCAGGGCGCGGCCGTCCAGCAGGTCCACCGACATGGTGGACAGGTAGCCGGGGGAGACGATGCGCATCGCGATCTCCGGCCAGTCCTGGCCCTCCGCCTCCCGGCCGATGATCACGAAGGAGTTGGTGAACCCGCGGTTGAGGGGATGGGCGCCCGCCAACGCCACCGCTTCCACACCGGGAATCGCCCGGGCCTGCTCCAGCAGCCGGGCGTTGAAGCCGTGGATTTCGTCGAGGGCCGGGTAGCGTGAGAAGTCCATCGGGTACCGGCTGGCCGGCAATTGATACTCCGCCTTGACGACACCCTCGACCGAAAACCCGGGATCGATCGCCAGCACCGACCAGAGGCTGCGCACCAGCAGCCCCGCCGAGGTGACCAGCGCCACCGAGAGGGCCAGCTCCGCCACCACCAGCGCCGAGCGCAACCGGGTGCTCGGCCGGCTCGACCCGCTGCCGGTGCTGGCCGAGCGGATGACGGTGATCGGGTCGACCCGGCGCGCCTGGAGCATGGGGACCAACCCGAAGGCCACGCCCACCGCGACCGACGCCGCCAGCGCCACGCCCAGCACCCGCAGGTCAATGGCAATCGCATCCCCACGGGGGAGATCAGCGGGAATCAGGGTGGCAAGGCCCTGCAGGCTGAGATGGGCGAAGGCGATTCCAGCCACCCCGCCCACCAGCGCCAGCAGCAGCGACTCCACCAGGAACTGCCGCCCCAGGCGGAAGGAGCCCGCGCCGAGTGCCCCCCGCACCGCCACTTCGTGGGCGCGGCGGGTGCCGCGGGCCAGCTGGAGGTTGGCCACGTTGACGCAGGCCACGATCAGGACGAGCCCCACCGCCACCGCGAGCAGGGTCAGCACCGGGCGCACCGAGCCGAACACCACAGCGTCGAGGCTCTCGACGTTGGCACCTCGGGCCTCATTGGACTCGGGGTAGCTGGCCTCGAGCTCGGCGGTGATGGTGTCGAACTCCTCCGCGACCGCGGCGCGCCCGAACCCCGGCGCGACGCGCCCCACCACCAGGAACGGATGGGTGCTGCGCGGGAACGCCTCCTCGCTGGCGGCGTTGGGCAGCCAGAGATCAACGGGCCCGCTGCTCAGGTAGGCAGCGTGGTAGTCGGCCCGGGCGTGAAGCTGGTCCAGGCCGAACTCTGCCGCCGCCGGCATGACACCGATGACCTGGAAGTCGGCCTCGTTGAGGCGGATCGTTCGGCCGACCACGCCGGGGTCGCCGCCATGGCGGCTGCGCCAGAACGACTCGCCCAGTACCACGAGGTTGCCGCCCCCGGGAAGGTCTTCGGCGGGGGTGAAGCTGCGGCCAACCAGGGGAGCCACCCCGATCAGCGAGAAGTAGTCGTGGGTGACCCGCACCCCCGCGACGCGGACCGGTTCACCCTCCAGCGGGGTCAGGTTCCCGACGGCGCCCCGGAGGGCGGCCACCCCGCTCAGGGTCCGGGTGCGCGCCTTGAAGTCCACGTAGTCCGGCCAGGCCGAGGGCTCGTGCGCGGTGCCGCTGGAGCGGTCGGTCTCCCAGACCACCACCAGGCGCGTGGCATCGGCCAGTGGCACCCGCCGGAGGAGCACGCCATCGATGACGCTGAAGATCGCGGTCGTGGCGCCGATCCCGAGCATCAGGGTGAGCACGGCGGCGAGCGTGAATGCCGGTGTCCGGAGCAGCTGGCGGGAGGCGTGCCGGGTGTCACGAACCAGGTCCTCGAACCAGCGGATGCCGCGAGCGTCCCGTGCCTCCTCGGTGATCCGGGTCATCGTACCCAGGTTGACCAACGCCTGGCGGCGGGCCTCGGGCGCCGACATTCCCGCCGCCTCCAGGCGCTCTGCCTCCATCCGGGCGTGGAAGTCGAGCTCCTCGGCAAGCTCGCGATCGGCCCGGCGGCGGCCGAAGAGGGATCCGAGGCGGGCCCAGAGGTCGGAGTGCCAGCTCATGCGGTGCCCCCGGCCCAGGCCAGGATGCACTCGACAGCGCCTGAGGCGCGTTGCCAGGCCGCGCGCTGGGTGGCCAGTTGGCGGATCCCCGCCGTCGTCAGCTCATAGTAGCGGGCGCGGCGGTTGTTCTCGGTCGTGCGCCATTCGGAGCGGATCCACCCCCTGCGCCGCATCCGCTCGAGGGCGGGGTAGAGTGAGCCCTGGTTGACCTGGAACACCTGCCCGGAGCCCTCTTCGATGCGGCGGGTGATGCCCCAGCCGTGCATCGGCTCGTGGGACAGGATCTTGAGCACCAGGAGCTCCATGGTGCCCTGCAGGATGTCGGCTCGGCTGTCGGGCATGCCCGTTCCTCTTGAGGGTCTAGGGTAAGGGTAGGTCTCTTTCTCTAGACGGTCAAGAGGAGGGCCGGGTTTCAGCGCCGCCGACGGGGCCTCCTGCGTCCCTGGGTCGATCGCGATAGATTCCGGAAATGCTCTCTCGACGCGCCTTCCTCGGCACGACCGGCGTGGCCGGTCTTGCGCTCGCCACCGCCCGCTGCGCCAATCCTCGCGAATCCGGAGCAGGGCTCCCGCCCCTGGACCGTCCGTCTGGCAGCCCCGACACGGTGGCCCGGGACGAGGACTACTGGGCCCGGGTGGCCGCCTACTATCGCGTCCCCGCCGAGTACACCAACATGGAGGCGGGCTACTTCGGGATGATGGCCGCGCCGGTACTGGCTGAATTTCACCGCCAGGTGGACCGGGCCAACTACGAGAGCTCCCACTTTGCCCGCCGGGCCTTTGGTGGTGCCTCCGACGCCGCGCGTGACCGGGCCGCCGAGTTCCTGGGGGCGGCGCCGGGCGAGGTGGTCTTTACCCGCAACGCCACCGAGGCGCTGCAGCGGCTGATCGTGCAGTACAACAAGCTCAGCCCCGGCGACCTGGTGATGTACGCCGACCTGGACTACAACGCCATGCAGTACGCCTTCGATGCGCTCGAGGCGCTGCGCGGGGTGAAGGTCGTGCGGTTCGACCTGCCGGAGCCGGCCACCCACGAGAACATCCTGGCGGCCTACGCCGAGGCGCTGCAGGCCAATCCGCGCACCCGGCTGCTGCTGCTGACCCACCTCAACAACAAGACCGGGCTGATCATTCCCACCAGGGAAATCACCGCCATGGCCCGCGAGGCAGGTGCCGATACCATCGTCGATGCCGCGCATTCGTTTGGGCAGGTGGACCTGAAGATGGATGACCTCGGGGCGGACTTCGTCGGGCTGAACCTGCACAAGTGGATCGGCGCCCCGGTGGGTGTCGGTGCCATGTACATCAAGTCCAGCCGCCTGGCGGACATCGACCGGATGCTCGGCGACCCCGGTGCCCTCGACCGGATCGAGAGCCGGATGCACACCGGCACCGCCAACTTTGCCACCTACCTGACGGTGCCCGCCGCAATCGACTTTCACGAGTCGATCGGGTCGGCGTACAAGGCTGCGCGGGTCCGGTATCTCCGGGATCAGTGGGTGACCGCGGTACGGGGCACGCCTGGGATCGACGTCCTCACTCCTGATGACGCGGACATGGTGGCGGCGATCACCTCGTTCCGGCTGGGCGGCAAGACCAGCCGCGAGGACAACCAGGCGATCGTCCAGGAGCTGTTCGACCAGCACCAGTTGTTCACGGTCTGGCGGACGGGAGTGGCCAAGGGGGACTGCATCCGGGTGACGCCGGCCCTCTACAATACGCCCGAGGACTGCGAGCGACTGGCCTCGGCTCTCAAGACGATCGCGGCACGGGCTGCATAGCCCGGCGCTGGATGGCGACCGGCACTCCACGCGCTGCGGTTCGCGGTTCGGGTCGGGATCCCAAGGAAGGCAACCGCTCACCGACGCGCGCTGCGCGCCAGCCGCCATCCCGCGCCGCCGCATCCGCCCGTCGCACAGGCCACGGGGCGGAGTCACCATCGACTCCGGAGTGCGCGTCAGTGAGCGGTCGCTGCGCTTGGGGTCGCTGCGGTGCGGCGAACTGCAGCGCACGGAGGAGCGATGGTGCCGACGCCCCAGGGCCGTGGCGTGAGCTTGTCGTGTGCGGCCTGTCCCGTTGCCGTTCTCACTGACTTTGGATCCCTGAAAGGCCCATCCCATGCGCTACCTGTCCCGCCTTGCCGCGCTCCTGGTCCTCGGTGCAGCACCGCTGGCCGCCCAGTCGCGTCCGCTTCCCTCACCCGCATCGGTCCTGGGATTCGAGCCGGGCACCGACCGGCGGCTCCCCACCTGGGCGCAGGTGACCGACTACTTCACCCGGCTCGACGCCGCCAGCCCGCGGGTCTCGGTCCGCACGCTGGGCAAGACGGTGCTGGGACGCCCGTTCCTGGTGGCATTCATCGCCGATTCCGCCACCCTCGCCAACCTGGAGCGGTATCGCAGCATCCAGCGCAAGCTCGCCGATCCGCGCCTCCGCAGCGCCGGGGAGCTGGAGCAGCTGATCCGCGACGGCAAGAACGTCATCCTGATCACTTCGAGCATCCACTCCACCGAGGTCGGCGGCTTCCTGACGCCATTCGTGCTGGCCGACCGGCTGGCGCGCGCCGAAACCGCCGAGGCGCGGTCGATCCTGGCCAACACCATCGTGATGCTGGTGCCGTCGCAGAACCCGGACGGGGTGGACATCGTGGGCGACTGGTATCGCTCCACCCTCGACACCCCCGCCGAGGGAAGTGGCCCGCCGGTGCTGTACCACTATTACACCGGACACGACAACAACCGGGACTGGTATGCCTTTACCCAACCGGAGACGCGCTACACTGTCGATTCGCTCTATACCCCATGGAACCCGCAGATCGTCAATGACATCCACCAGCAGGGCGGGAACTCGGGGCGGATCTTCATCCCGCCCTACATGGACCCCGTGGAACCCAACATCGACCCGATCCTGACCGCTGGGACCAACAGCATGGGCATGGCGATGGCCTGGCGGATGCTGGCCGACGGCAAGCTCGGCGTGGCCACCAATGCCTCCTACGACCAATGGTCCCCGGCCCGGCAGTACTCCCTGAATCACCGGGGCATCCGGATCCTGACCGAGACCGCCAGCGCCCGATTGGCCTCTCCGGTCGAGATGACCTTCAGCCAGCTCGGCACCGCCCGCGGGTACGATGCCAAGGTGGCCAGCTGGAACTTCCCGGCGCCGTGGCCGGGGGGGCGGTGGGGGATCGGCGACATCGTGGAGTACCAGTCCAGCGCCAGCTGGGCCCTCCTGGTGGAGGCGGCCCGCGACCGCACCGGCTGGCTCACCAGCTACGCCGCGCTCGGCGACCGGGCGCTGGCCGAGGACCATCCCTGGCGCCCCGGGAGCGAAGTGCCAGCAGGATATGTCCTCCCCAAGGCACAGCCCGACGCGCAGGCGCTGCAGCGGCTGCTCTGGACGCTGCAGCACGGCCAGGTGGAGGTGCACGAGACCCGTGAACCGGTCACTGTGGTGGGCAAGACCTACCCCGCGGGGAGCTACTTCGTCCCGACGCGACAGATGTTCGGCAGCTACGCCAACGCACTGCTCGAGTGGCAACAGTACCCGAACCTGCGGGAGTATCCGGGTGGCCCGCCCAAGGCGCCGTATGATGTCACGGCCCACACCCTGCCCCTGCTGTTCGGGGTGGAGGTGGCGGCGGTGCAGGGCAGCGCGCCGGCCGCCGGTGCCCCGATCACCGCGGTGGCCGAGCCGAGGTACACCGTGGCCGGACTCAGCGACGGGGCAGGGAAGCGGATCGGGATCTACAAGAGCTGGGCCGCCTCGATGGACGAGGGGTGGACCCGGTGGATGTTCGACGCCAACCGGATTCGGTTCACCTCGCTGCACGACCGTGAGGTCCGCGCCGGCAACCTGGGCTCCCGGTTTGACGTGATCATCATGCCCGACCAGAGTCCCAACCAGATCGCGCGCGGGCTGGGCCGCACCGCGCCCGACTCGCTGCAGGGCGGGCTGGGCGAGGAGGGGGCGGCCGCGCTCAAGGCGTTCGTGGAGGGGGGCGGGACGATCCTTTTCTTCAACGACGCCAGCGACTATGGCATCGACATCCTCGACCTCCCGGTCCGGAACGCCACCGCCGGCGTGGCGCGCACCGAGCTGTACGCGCCGGGTTCGCTCCTCGGGGTCGAGGTGGACCGGAGTCATCCCATTGCCGCGCGCCACACCGCGCCGGTTCCGGTCGTGTGGTTCGAGAACAGCCCCACCTTCGAGGTCACCGATCCGGCGCGCGCTCGTGTGGTGGCCCGCTACCAGGCGAGTGGGGATCCGTTGCGATCGGGGTGGCTGCTCGGGGGCGAAAAGCTCAATGGCAAGGCCGCGCTGGTCGAGGTGACGGTGGGACGGGGGAAGGTGGTGTTGTTCGGGTTCCAGCCCCAGTACCGCGGCCAGACCATGACCACCCAGTCGTTCATCTGGGACGCGATCGGGCGAACCCTGACGCCGTAGGGGACCACAGACAGGAGCCCGCCACCCAAGGGTGGCGGGCTCCGGCCCAGCGGGGCGGCAGCCCCTCAGATCCGTGGGGCCGGTCAGTGCGTCAGCATCGGCTCCAGCGACTTGGCGTGGTCCACCCACTTCTCCACTGTCTTGAGCGCGGGCACCACGCGGGTCAGCTTCTTCTCCTCGTTGATCCGCTCCATTACGTGCACCAGGTTCTCCGGGTTGCGCTGGGCCAGTTCCTTCACCGTGTCCACCCCGGACGACTCCAGCAGCTGGCCGAACTCCGAACCGATGCCCGAAACCCGCATCAGGTCGGCCTGGTTGGTCCAGGTCAGCAGGAGGTGCTCCGAGAGCCCCGTCATCGTCGCGATGTACTGGCGGCCTGTGGCGGTGGCGCACTTGGCCAGCAGGTCATCGGTGGTGAGGATCCCGACCGCCATCAGCTTCTCGGCGTAGACCGGCCCGACTCCCTCGATCTGCTCAATCTTGTATGACATCTGTTCCCTCCGGTTGCGATGGGTAGACTCTGGATCGCTGGGGAGGCTGGGTGGTGGATACCCCGGGTCCTGGGTGGCGCTTCCGGGGCGACCGTGGTCCTCCGCCGTTCCTCTGGTTGCCAACCTAACCTCCATTGCTGCAATCACTTACACTGGTCATGCTGCGAATGACTTAACATAATACATTCCGACTCCGTTGGGAACCTCTAAGCTATTATCCAGCAATGACTTGAGTTGGAAAAACGGGGACTCTCCCCGTCGTTGCTGGGATCGCCGCGGGTGGCGCGATGGGGTGCCAGGGCAGGTGGTCACGTCGAAACGCCGTCACGCCGGGGCGCATTCCGCGGCACCAACGCGGTCGGGATGCGCACCGAGTGGTTGCGGAACCCCCGGAATGGGGGTCTATTAACCTGTTACCACTTCACGACATAACTCCGTTCCCCCACGACCGGATGGCCGATGACGCCAGTTCCCGGAGGGCTCGCCGAGGCCCTGGCCGACCGCTACCAGATCGAACGCGAGCTCGGCCAGGGCGGCATGGCCACCGTGTACCTGGCGGAGGACCTCAAGCACAAGCGCAAGGTGGCGCTCAAGGTCCTCAAGCCGGAGCTGGCCGCGGTCCTCGGCGCCGAGCGATTCGTGCAGGAGATCACGACCACCGCCGCCCTCCAGCACCCGCACATCCTGCCGCTCTTCGATTCCGGCACCGCCGGCGGGTTCCTCTTCTACGTCATGCCGTTCATCGACGGCGAGACGTTGCGCAGCAAGCTGGATCGCGAGACCCAGCTCGGAGTGGACGAGTCGGTCAAGATCACGGTGGCCATCGCGGATGCCCTCGACCACGCCCACCGGCACGGGGTGATCCACCGCGACATCAAGCCCGAGAACATCCTGCTCCACGAGGGCCGGCCCATGGTGGCCGACTTCGGGATCGCCCTGGCGGTGAGCGCCGCGGCCGGGGGGCGGATGACCGAGACCGGCCTCTCGCTCGGCACCCCGCATTACATGAGCCCGGAGCAGGCCACCGCCGAGAAGGAGATCTCGGCCCGGAGCGACGTGTACTCGCTGGCCAGTGTGATGTATGAGATGCTGGCCGGCCAGCCGCCCCACCTGGGCGGATCGGCCCAGCAGATCATCATGAAGATCGTGACCGATACGGCCCGGCCCCTGACCGAGTTGCGGAAGTCGGTGCCGCCGAATGTGGCGGCGGCCTGCGCCAAGGCGCTGGAGAAGCTGCCTGCGGACCGGTTCGAGAGTGCGGCGGCCTTTGCCGCGGCGCTGACCAACCCGGGGTTCACGCTGGCCGGGACGGCGCTGCACCCGGGCGCCGGGGCACGGGGTGTCGGGTCGGGTCGCACCCGTGGACTCCTCCTCGGTGCTGGTGTGGCGATCGGCCTGTTGCTCGCCAGCCTGGGCTTCCTGTTCCTCCGTGGCGATCCACCCCCGCCGGAGGTGGTCCGCTTCCAGTTGACCCTGCCGTCCACCCAGCGGCTGGCCTGGGATGATGAGGAGGACGCCCCGTTCGCGATCTCGCCCGATGGCACCCGGATCGTCTACGCGGCGGTCGATTCCGGCGCCGCCCGGACGCGGTTGTATCTCCGCGCCCTCGACCAGCTCGAGGGGACGCCGCTGCAGGGCACCGAGGACGCGGTGGCGCCCTTTTTCTCACCCGACGGACTCTGGATCGGCTTCACCAGCGACGATGACGACCACCTCAAGAAGGTCCCGGTAACAGGCGGCCCGGCGATCACCCTCGCGGAGGATGTGCAACAAGGATTTGCCTCCGCCTCCTGGGGCGACGATGGCTATATCGTGTATACCGCCGATCGATGGCTGTTGGCCCGGGTGCCCGGTACAGGTGGGGTGTCGACCTACCTGGTCAATCCGGACAGCATCCGGATTGATGCCATGCTGTGGCCATCGCTGCTGCCGGGCGGCACGGCGGTCCTGTTTCAGCGTTGCTCGGTGGGATGCAGCAGCAGCGATCTGGCGGTACTGGATATTGCCACCCAGGACATCACCGTGCTGGTGCCCGGCGCCACGCGCGGGTGGTACCTCCGTACCGGGCACCTGCTCTACGCCACCGACAATGGGGCCCTCTATGCGGTGGCATTCGATCCCGGGCGCCGGGAGGTCACCGGATCCCCGGTGCCGGTACTCGATCAGGTCCAGGCCGGAAACGCTTTTGGGGCTCGATTTGCGATCTCCCCGGCTGGGGCCATGGCCTACCTCCCGGGCACCACGATCACCGGCTCGCAGCTGGTTGAGGTGGACCGATCCGGCCGCGAGACGCCGGTGATTCCCGAGCTGGGACGCCGGGCCCACCCCCGCTGGTCCCCCAACGGCGATCGCATCGCCATGACCATCGCCGGGGCGGACGGGGACCAGATCTGGATCTATGATGTCACCTCCAGGACCCTGACCCAGCTCACCTCGGTGGGCACCAACGCCCGTTCAACCTGGTCGCCGGATGGCCAGCGGTTGGCGTTCCTGTCCAACCTGGCCGACAGCGCGGGCATCTACTGGATGCCGGCGGACGGCTCCGGGACGGCGGAGCCGCTGTCCCCGTCCGAACAGACGGGTGGCACCACCTTCTGGACCCGCGATGGAGCCTGGATCGTGTTCGATGGCCAGCTCACGGACGGCAAGAGCGACGAGGACGTCTTCGCCATCGGCACCGGAGCCGATCGTTCCCGGCAGGTGGCGGCCGCCTCCAATGCGGAGGATGAGACCGGCGCCGTCAGTCCCGATGGCAAGTGGCTGGCGTACGGCTCCGATGAAGGGGGGCAGTGGCAGGTGTACGTGCGCCCCTTCCTGCAGCCGGGCGGGCGATGGCTGGTGTCCACCGGTGGCGCGGGGACCCCGTTGTGGGCCTCGAACACCGAACTGGTGTACGCCGATTATGCCACGCGGTCGATGATGCTCGCGACTCTGGAGCTCGGAGCCACCGTGCGGGTGGTCAATCGCAGCGCCCTGTTCAGCCTGGAGCCGTATGAGTACAGCGAGAATTCTCCCGCGTTCGACGTCTCCTGGGACGGTCGCCGATTCCTGCTGCTCAAGCAGCCGCGGGGCAACGGGGACCTCGCCAATCCGACCGTGGTGCTGCACTGGTTCGAGGAGGTGCAGCGACGGATGGCGGCCCAGGGCGGGAGGCAGCCGTGACGCCCCCACTGGACCGCCTCACCGCCGCCTTGGCGGACCGGTACCGCATCGATCGCGAGCTGGGCGCCGGCGGCATGGCCACCGTCTACCTCGCCGACGACCTCCGCCACGAGCGCAAGGTCGCGCTCAAGGTACTCCGACCGGAACTCGCGGCCGTGATCGGCGCCGAGCGGTTCCTCAAGGAGATCAAGGTCACCGCCAACCTGCAGCACCCCCACATCCTCGGCCTGATCGACTCGGGCGAGGTGGACGGGCTGCTCTGGTACGCGATGCCATTCGTGGAGGGGGAATCGCTGCGCGACCTGCTCCAGCGGGAGAAGCAGCTGCCGATTCCCGACGCGGTCCGGATCGCCACCGAGGTGGCCGGCGCACTCGACTACGCCCACCGCCACGGCGTCATTCACCGCGACATCAAGCCCGAGAACATCCTGCTGCATGACGGCAGCGCCCTGGTGGCGGACTTCGGCATTGCCCTCGCCGCCAGCACCGCCGGCACCCGGATGACCGAGACCGGGATGAGCCTCGGCACGCCGCACTACATGAGCCCCGAGCAGGCGATGGGCGAGCGGGAAATCTCGGCCCGGTCCGATGTCTACGCCCTCGGGTGCATCACCTACGAAATGCTCACCGGCGACCCGCCGTTCACCGGGTCCACCGCCCAGGCCATCGTCGCCAAGGTGGTGACCGAGCGGCCCCACCCGCTCCGGTCGCAGCGACACACCATCCCGCCGCAGGTCGAGGCGGCGGTGCTCACCGCCCTCGAAAAGCTGCCCGCCGATCGCTTCGCCTCGGCGGCGGAGTTCGCGGCCGCCTTGGCGGACCGAGGGTTCACCACCGCCGCGGTTGCCGCCCAAGGGGCCACGGCCTCGGATGCCCGTTGGAGGCGGATCGCCGCCGTGGCGGGGTTGCTGGCCGTGGCGATGGGGGTGGCGGCCGGGATCGGCTGGTCGCGGCGGGGGTCCCCGGGGCTCGTCCACCGGTTCTATGTCAGCATGGACCGCTCCCTTCCCAGTTTCGCCAACCCGATCGTCTCACCGGATGGCTCGCGCTTCATCTATTCGGATGACGAAGGCTCCCTGATGCTGCGCCCGTCGGACGGCCTGGATGCCCGGCCGATTCCGGGCTCCGAGGCCTCCTGGGCGCCGACCTTCTCGCCGGACGGCCGCGAGATCGTGGTCAGCAAGGGCTTTCCCGGCCCGATCCAGGTCATCTCGCTCGAGGGGGGAGCGATCCGGACCCTCGTGGCCGACTCGGCCTACGGGTCGGGGTTGGCCTGGAGCGAGGACGATTGGATCTACTATTTCCATGGGGAGGAATACGGCCGGGACCTCATGCGGATCCGCGCCACGGGAGGAGCCCCGGAGTTCGTGGGCCGCCCGGACCAATCCCAGGGGGCCCTGTTCTTCATCTGGCCGCAGGCCCTGCCAGGCAGCCGGCTCATCCTGCTTTCCGTCCAGCCGCTCGACGGGGACTCGCGGATCGGCGTGCTGGACCCGGCGACGGGTGAGGTGACGCTGATCGCCACCGGCACCACGGCGCGCTATGCGCCCACCGGACACCTGCTGGTGGTGGGGATCGACGGCACCCTGCAGGCGGCCCGGTTCGACCCGGCCACGGGGGAAGTCTCAGGTGGCTTCACGGTCGTGGCCGAGGGGCTGGCCATCTGGTCCTCGATCATTCCCTCGATTGGCCTGTCGGATGCCGGGACGCTGCTGTATCAGCCGGCCCCGCCCGATGGCCAAGTGGTACGGGTGTCACGGGACGGCGGGCGCGAGGAATCGGTGGACCCCAACTGGCGGGGCACGTTCAACACCGTTTCGCTTTCGCCGGACGGGACCCGCCTGGCCATCGGGGTCGGGCGCGCGGGTCGTACCGAGCTCTGGGTCCGGGACCTCCGGAGCGATGTCATGACCAAGCTGTCCTCCGGGGGAACCTTCAACTACCGGCCCAGCTGGTCCGCCGATGGCCGCGAGGTGATCTTCACCTCCGACCAGGGCGGGAAGATCACCACGTATCGCGTGCGCGCGGATGGCAGCAGCCCGCCCTCACCGCTGGTGCAGCTGGCTGCCTCGGTGGATGAGGCCGTCTACTCTGCGGATGGGCAGTGGCTGATCCTTCGCGCCGGGTCGGGCGGCGGTCGCGATGTCTTGGCGCGGCGGGTCAGCGACGACAGCACCGTCGTTCGCCTGGTGGCCTCGAGCGCCGAGGAGTTCTCACCCACCCTGTCCCCCGATGGCCGGTGGCTGGCCTACGCCTCGGACGAGACCGGTCGGACCGAGGTCTATGTCCGGCCGTTTCCCGACACCGAGAGTGCCAAATACACCATCTCGCGCGGGGGCGGCGCGGAACCGGTCTGGTCGCCGGCGGGCGGGGAGCTCTTCTTCCGGGATGGCAACGACAATCTGGTGGCGGCGGTGATGGCGCCGGGCCCAGGGTTTCAGGTGGCTTCCACCCGGGTCCTCTTCTCGATCGCCTCGTATTTCGGGGACAACCGGCATCGCGGTTTCACGGTGGCCCCCGATGGCCGCTCCTTCCTGTTCATCAAATCGCCCGGGATCCTGAGCGGAAGCAATCAGCTGGTGGTCACGCTCAACTGGTTCGAGGAATTGAAGCGGAAGGTCGGGAAGTAGGCTCGAGCCCACATCACTTTTGCTTCGGACAAGGGAAGATCCGTGATCCACAACGACATCCTCGGCACGATCGGCAACACCCCGATCATCCGCATCAACAACCTGGCGCCCGCGCACACCACGATGTACGTCAAGTGCGAGGCCTTCAATCCGCTCTCCTCGGTGAAGGACCGGCTGGCCTTCGCCATCATCAATGATGCCGAACAGCGGGGCACCCTGAAGCCCGGCCAGACCGTGGTCGAGGCCACCTCCGGCAACACCGGGATTGCCCTGGCCATGGTGTGCGCGGTCAAGGGCTATCCGTTCGTGGCCGTCATGGCCGACAGCTTCTCGGTCGAGCGCCGCAAGCTGATGCGGATTCTCGGCGCCAAGGTGGTGCTGACCCCGGCCGCCGAGCGGGGGTCCGGCATGGTCAGGAAGGCCGCGGAGCTGGCCGAGCAGCACGGCTGGTTCCTGGCCCGGCAGTTCGTGAATCCCGCCAACCCCGAGTACCACCGCAACACCACCGGCCCCGAGATCCTGCGGGACTTTGCCGGCCAGCGGCTGGACGTGTTCGTCACCGGCTATGGCACGGGCGGCACCTTGACCGGGGCGGGGCAGATGCTCAAGCTGGCGCGGCCGGGCATCCGAGTCGTGGCCACCGAGCCCGAGGTGGCGGCGCTCCTCCTGGGGAACGACTGGGCCTCGCACAAGATCCAGGGGTGGACCCCCGACTTCATTCCCGAGGTGCTCGACAGGACGGTCTATGACGAGATCGTGACCGTCTCGGACCTCGAGGCTCGCGACGCGGCCCGCGAGCTGGCCACCCGCGAGGGGATCTTCTGCGGGGTCTCCTCGGGGGGAACCTTTGCGGCTGCCCGAAAGGTGGCGGAGCGGTCGCCGGAAGGGACGGTGCTGCTGGCGATGCTGCCCGACACCGGCGAGCGCTACCTCTCCACCTTCCTGTTCGAGGGGATCGAGGAGGGGAGTGACGAGGTCGGGTGAGCGGACCAGTGGTTGCGCCCCGCACCGGGCAGGGGTCAATTTCGCGCTTGATCCCCTGTGACATCGCCCCTGATTCCCGGTCCCGGACGGCCTGATGACTGAGCCCGTGAGCCGCCTGACCGACGCCCTGGCCGACCGCTACCGGATCGAGCGCGAGCTCGGCCAGGGCGGCATGGCCACGGTGTACCTGGCCGAGGACCTCAAGCACCATCGCCAGGTCGCGATCAAGGTGCTGCGCCCCGAACTGGCGGCCGTCATCGGAGCCGAGCGGTTCCTCGCCGAGATCACCACCACCGCCAACCTCCAGCACCCGCACATCCTGCCGCTGCACGACTCGGGCACCGTGGACGGGACGGTGTTCTACGTGATGCCGTTCGTGGCCGGCGAGTCGCTGCGCGACCGGCTCGATCGCGAGAAGCAGCTCCCGGTGGGCGATGCCGTGCGCATCGCCGGGGAGGTGGCCGGCGCGCTCGACTACGCCCATCGTCATGGGGTGATCCACCGCGACATCAAGCCCGAGAACATCCTGCTGCACGATGGCCGCGCCCTGGTGGCCGACTTCGGCATCGCCCTGGCCGCCAGTCGCACCGACGCCAGCTCCCGGATGACCGAGACCGGGATGAGCCTCGGCACCCCGCACTACATGAGCCCCGAGCAGGCACTGGGCGAGCGCAACCTCGATGCCCGGACCGATGTCTACGCGCTGGGATGCGTGCTCTACGAGATGCTGACGGGTGAACCCCCCTTCAGCGGACCCACCGCCCAGGCCATCATCGCCAAGGTGATGAGCAGCGAGCCCGAACCGGTCACCGCCCTGCGCAAGGCGGTGCCCGCGCACGTGGCCGGGGCCATCCAGCGGGCGCTCGAAAAGCTTCCCGCCGACCGCTACGGCAGCGCGGCGGAATTCGCCAACGGTCTGGCCGACTCGACCGTCGCCTTTCGGACCGCCGTCGGGGGCAAGGCCGTCTCGGGGGCCGCGGGGCCCTGGCGGGTGGTGGCGCTCGCTGCGGGTCTGGTGGCCGTGGCCGCGGTGGGTTGGGGGCTGTCTCGATCCTCCGGGGACGGCGGCCCCACCGAGTATGATGTGGGTCTCCCCGACAGTGCGGCGATGGGCGGCTCCTGGATCTCTCCGTTCTCGATCTCTCCCGCCGGGGATTTCGTGGTGTACGAGGTGGCCCGCGAAGGCGGCTCGGCGCTCTGGTACCGAAGTCTCCTGGACGCCACGGCGCGTCGGATCGACGGATCGGAGAACGCCCACCAGCCCAAGATCTCCCCTGACGGCACCCGGATCGCCTTCCTCCGAGGCACCGAGACCAGCTGGAACGTGGAGTTGATGCCGGTCGGGGGAGGGCGTGCCACCGTCCTGGCCCAAGGCAGTTCCTGGGCCAACATGGAATGGCTCCCCGATGGCCGGATCCTGCTGGTGGAGGGCGACGGGACCCGGGCCCGGTGGCTCGACCCCGCCGGCGGGGCCCCGGTCAGTCGCCGGATCCGCTACTGCATCCTTTCCACCGGCTTGCCGGACTCCGAGTTGCTCCTCTGCGGCGGTGGTGGCAGTAAGACGGCGTACCGGATCGATCCACGCGACAGCGTTTCCGCCTTGCCGCTCTGGACCGCAAGTCCCGACTCGACGACGGTGGTCGGATCGCACTTCCGGGTCGTCGAGGGTCGATACCTCACCTTCGTCTCGGTGGGTGGCGATCTCCTCGCCGCCCCCGTCGACTTCGCCACGGGCCGCGTGGGGCGCCCCGTCCGGATGCTCTCCGGGCTCGACCGCCTGGCGTATTGGGGCGAGGCCACCTATGAGGTCTCGCCGTCGGGTACGCTGGTCTACGCCACCGGGGAAGATCACGCCATCGGCCACCTGGTCCGGACTTCCGGACAGGCGCTGGACACCCTGCCGCTCGGGCGGGAGGCCTTTCTGCGGTTCAGCGTGAGCCCGGATGGCCGGCGACTGGCGGCCGTGGTCGAGGTGCTCGACGGTGAACAGTTGCGGATCTATGATTTGGCCACGGGGGCGCACCAGGTCCTGTGGCGGGGGTTGAACATCCGACAACCGGTATGGAGCCCCGGCGGTGACGAGGTCCTGATCCAGGTCCGGGACTCCCTCTTCGTGGGCTCGCCTGACGCGGCGGGTATGCCGCGTGCCCTCCAATGGACCAGTGCCGAGTTCGAGGGTTTCGGGTGGCTGGCGGACGGCCGCCTGGTAGGGTCCGAGTGGGGTCCCGGCCTCGCCCTCGCCCTCGGCACCGGCGCTGTCCCCATCACCATCGATACCCTGGTGAGCGATGCTTCGTTCGCCACGCCTTCCCCGGACGGGCGATGGGTGGCCTACAACTCCGCGGACATCCGCCAGCTTTGGGTGGAACCGCTGCCCCGGACCGGGCGCCGGGCCCAGGTGGCCGCCGGTTCCATGGAGGATCCCCAGTGGCTCTCACCTGGGGAGTTTGTGTACACCGAGTACGGGCGCACCAAAGGCTTCCACCGGGCCACGGTCCGCCCGGGTGGGGGGACGCCGGAGGTGACCACCCGCCGCTGGTTTGATGCGCAGTGGATGATTTCGACGCCCGGGCAGTCGTTCGCCCTGACCCCAGCCGGGCAGGTGCTCTATGTCCAGGGTTCCCCCCGGAAGGCGGTGCCATATCTGCGGGTCATCCCCAACTGGGTGGAGCGGATGAAGCGTGCTGTCGATGAGGCCAACCGATGACCGATGCCTTGACGCGGCTCTCCGCCGCCCTCGCCGATCGCTACCGGATCGAGCGCGAGCTCGGCCAGGGCGGCATGGCCACTGTCTACCTGGCCCACGACCTGCGCCACGACCGCAAGGTGGCACTCAAGGTCCTCCGCCCGGAGCTCTCCGCCATCCTCGGCGCCGAGCGCTTCCTCGCCGAGATCAAGACGACGGCGAACCTGCAGCATCCGCACATCCTGGGGCTGTTCGACTCGGGCGAGGCCGATGGCCTCGTCTTCTACGCCATGCCGTTCGTGGAGGGGGAATCACTCCGCGACCGGCTGGACCGTGAGAAGCAGCTCCCGGTCGGCGAAGCCGTGCAGATCGCCCGTGAGGTGGCCGACGCGCTCGAGTACGCCCACCAGCACGGCATCGTGCACCGCGACATCAAGCCCGAGAACATCCTGCTCCATGGCGGCCACGCCGTTGTCGCCGACTTTGGGATCGCGCTGGCCGCGGCGCACTCCGACGGCGGCTCCCGGATGACCGAGACCGGGATGTCGCTGGGCACCCCGCACTACATGAGCCCCGAGCAGGCGATGGGCGAGCGGGAGATCACCCCCAAGGCCGACATCTACGCCCTGGGCTGCGTGCTCTACGAGATGCTCACCGCGGAACCGCCGTTCCAGGGGGCGTCAGCCCAGGCGATCATCGCCCGGGTGCTGACCGAGGAGCCGCGCTCACTCACCGTGCAGCGGAACACCATCCCGCCCAATGTCGAGGCGGCGGTGCGGGTGGCGCTGGCCAAGTTGCCGGCCGACCGGTTCGCCAGCGCCAAGGCGTTTGCGGACGCCCTGGGCCGGACCGACTTCATGGTGCCCGGCACCCAGGCATGGCCAACGGCGGGAGCCGCCGCTCCGGCCACCTCGACGCGGGTGGGCCTGCTGCGCGCGGCGCCCTGGCTGCTTGCCGCAGCTGGAATTGGCGCCAGCATCTGGTTCGCCACTCGGAAGCCGGACGTCGTGCCGCCGCCGGTGGCGCAGTTCGCGGTCTCCCTGTCGCCCGAGGTGGCCACCAACCAGAACGGGCAGGTCATGGCCATCTCGTCGGATGGCTCACGCATCGTGTACGTCTCCACCGCCAACGCGCAGCTCTATACCAGGCTCCTGGAGCAGGTCGAGCCGGTGCCGATTCCGGGAACCGGCGGCGCGCTCAGCCCGTTCTTCTCGCCCGATGGCGAATTTGTCGCCTTCATCGTCGGCTCCAGGTTGGTGAAGCTCGCCGTGCGCGGCGGGCCGGCCCTGCCGATCGCCGACATCAACGGGACCTTCTTCGGCGGTACCTGGAACGAGGCGGGCGAGATCCTCTTCGCCACCGAGGCGGGGTTGTACCTGGTGCCGGATGCCGGCGGGGTGCCCGCCCTCCTGGTGGCCCCCGACTCGGGCTCCGGCGAGTCGTTCCGGTGGCCGGAGTTCCTCCCAGGTGGCAAGGCCGCCCTGGTCGCCATCTGGGACGGCAATGTCGACCACCTGGGGGCGGTCACCCTGGGCAGTGGCGCCCTCCAGCGCCTGGGTCTGGCCGGGAGCAACCCGCACTACATCCGGCAGGGATACCTGGTCTTCGCCATGATTGGCTCCGCCGGAGGCGGCAACAGTGGTGCGCTTGCCTCGGGGACCCTCCTCACCGTGCCGTTCGACCCGGACCGACTGGCCATCCTCGGCTCCGCGGTGCCCGTCACCGACAGCATCCAGGTCGGGATCAACAGTCGGACCGCGAAACTCGGCATGTCGCGAAGTGGGACGATCGCCTTTGCGGCCGGAACCGTCGGCCTCTCGACCGTGGTGGCGGTCAGTCGGGATGGCACCGCCCGCGAGCTCGGCACCGACGAGCGGTTCTACCAGGCCCCGCGCCTCTCGCCGGACGGGCGTCGCCTTGCCCTGCAGGTGATCGACACAGGCAACGATATCTGGGTCTTCGACCTGGCGGGAAAGACGCTGTCGCGGCTCACCTTCGACGGGTCCGCCCGCTTCCCGATCTGGACGCCGGATGGGCGCCGCATCATCTACACCCGAGTGGGCAACGGACTGGACCTCGCCTGGGTGCCTGCCGATGGCAGCGCTCCGGCGGAGTCGCTGCTGGTGTCGGGCACCGACGAGTACGGCGGGGATGTCACACCGGATGGGCGCACCCTGGTGATCCGGGAGACCATTGGGGGCAGGCGCCAGGTCTCCACCGCCACGCTCGATTCGGCCCGCACGGTGCGGCCCCTGATCGCGAACGACTATGACAACCACTCGCCGAGCCTCTCCCCCGATGGCCGCTGGGTGGCGTACGTGAGCAACGAATCGGGTCGCAGCGAAGTCTACGTGCGACCATTTCCGGGCCCCGGGGGGAAATGGCAGGTCTCGCGCGAGGGCGGCGAGGAGCCCCGGTGGTCCCCGACCGGGCGCGAGATCTTCTTCCGCACTGCAGATGCCATGATGTCGGCGGTGGTGCAGGCAGGTGACGGCTTTGCCCAGGGCGAGGTTCGGGAGCTCTTCCGGTTCCAGGGGGGATCGAATTCCATGTACACCAGCAACCCCGTGTACACCAACTATGATGTCAGTCGGGACGGCAACACCTTCTACATCGCGCGGGCCTCGGGTGGCGGCGGCGGCCAGACGGTCAAGGTGCTGCTCAACTGGTTCGACCACCTGCCACCAAGGGCTCGCTAGGCAACGCCAACACCCGGCGGGAGCATCAGACGTTGCCGCCACACCCGGGGTGGGAGGAGCCCACCACCACGGGCGCGCCCTACCACCGGTACCACCCCTCCCGGAGCAGCCGGGCATGGATCATGGCGCTCACCTTGGCCCGCGCCCCGTCGCCCGGGTGGACCCCATCGGCCACGAAGTCGGCGCGGTCGTAGCAGACCCCGCTCCCGTTGGTGATGGAAGTGGCGCAATCGGGAGCCCAGAGGTACGGGCCCCAGCCGTACCAGACGCCCTGGACCGATGGGTTGGCTCGGAGCCACGTGTTGAGCGCGTGGCCTTCCTCGTAGCTCAGCGGCTCGCCACGGCTCACGCCACCCGAGAACCCCCCATAGGTGCGTGAGCTGGTGTACACCGCCTGCACTGCAGGGAACTTGGTCTTCACCCGCGAGGCAAAGACTCCCAGGTTGGTGCGGAAGTTCTCATAGTCGCTGCCGCCGGCCGGGTAGGTGGGCAGCGCGCCGCCACCCTGCGCGGTGGTGAACTGGTTGGCCGCCTTGTGGTAGAGCACCCTCACCTGGTCCAGGCGGACTCCCGCCGCTGCGAGCTTGGTGGTGATACAGGAATTCCACAGGGCTCCGTCGGAGGCCGGGTCGTTCCACTTCTCGATCGCGTGGCCGCCCACGGCACAGTTCACCACCCGCACCGCCGGGTTGATCGCCGAGGCATATTCGCCGTTCCGGCGGGTGATGAAATCGGCGCACTCCTGGTTGGAGTTGCTCATCCCGATGCAGACCACCCCGATGACCCCGTCCACCGGTGTGACGGTCGGGGCCCCGTTGTCCACCAGCCGGAGCCAGAGCCCCTTGTAGGTGCCCGGGGTGCTGGGCCCATCGTCGCCACGGTCGATCGGGAACGGCTGGGAGACTTCCAATCCCGGTGGGACTTCGACCGGGTCGGGGCCGTTGATCGGGGAAGTGGCGCATCCGCTGGCGAGGATTGCTCCCATCGCAAGGGCGGATCTCCATGAAGGCCAACAGGTTGCGTGCATTTTGACTCCCATTCGATGGATCCCTCTCTACTCCGGCGACCTAGATAGGGCTCGGCCTGTCAGGTCACCCGGTACCACGAAGCTCCTTCCCAGGCGGCCCGTACCGCGCGTCGTGTGAGCGGCAGCCACTCTTGGGATCCCGAGCTGTCATGCGAACCGCAGCGCGCGGAGGGCTCGGCATGGAAGGATTCGCCCTCCACCCCCCCGATGCGCTCATCAGACAGACACCCACTCGGTCCCCGCACCCTGACAGCAAGTGGTTGCGCTTGGGCCCTTTTGGGGGTCAATTAAACTGTTCCCCTGACTTGACATAGCCCTCTCTCCCTGGCAGAGGACGGCACCCTGACCGACGACCTGAACCGCCTGGCCGCCGCCCTCGCCGACCGCTATCTACTTGAGCGCGAGCTCGGCCAGGGCGGCATGGCCACCGTCTACCTGGCCCAGGACCTCAAGCACGACCGCAAGGTGGCGCTCAAGGTCCTCAAGCCCGAGCTCGCCGCCGTGCTCGGCGCCGAGCGGTTCGTGGTGGAGATCAAGACCACTGCCGCGCTGCAACACCCGCACATCCTGCCGCTGTTTGACAGCGGGTCAGCGGGTCAGCGGGACGGGGGGACAGAGTACTTGTATTACGTGATGCCGTTCATTGACGGTGAGACTCTGAGGGGAAAGCTCGGTCGCGAAACGCAGCTCGGCATCGAGGAGTCGGTCCGCATTGCCAGCGACGTGGCCAGCGCGCTGCACTATGCCCACGAGCACGGCGTCATCCACCGCGACATCAAGCCCGAGAACATCCTCCTGCACGACGGTCGCCCGATGGTGGCCGACTTCGGGATCGCCCTGGCGGTGAGCGCAGCAGCCGGCGGCCGGATGACGGAAACCGGGCTCAGCCTGGGCACGCCCCACTACATGTCTCCCGAGCAGGCCACCGCCGAGAAGGAGATCTCGGGCCGGAGCGACATCTACTCCCTGGCCAGCGTGCTCTACGAGATGCTGGCGGGGCAGCCCCCGCATCTTGGGGGGTCGGCCCAGCAGATCATCATGAAGATCCTCGCCGAGCCCGTGCTACCGGTCACCCGGATGCGGCCCAGCGTGCCGCCCAACGTGGCGGCGGCCCTGGACCGGGCGCTGCAGAAGCTGCCGGCGGACCGATTCCCGACCGCCCGGGCGTTTGCGGAGGCCTTGCAGAATCCCGCGTTCGGACTGGCGCACCGTGGCGCGGGCCGTGCGGCATGGCGGACCCCGCTGCGGGAGGTGGCGCTCGCCGGGGGGATTGCTGCCGTGGCACTCCTGGCGGGCCTCGGCATCGGGCGCGCGAGCCGGAACGGCGAGGCCCCGCCCGAGACCGCCACTCGCCGCTTCAGCCTCCTGCTGCCTGACCAGTCGCCGCTGGCCCTCACCGGGCCGGGTCCGCTCGGGATGTGGCAGCTCGCGGTGGCCGTCTCCCCGGCGGGCGACCGGCTGGCCTACGTGTCGCCGCGTGGCGGGACGACCATGCTGGCGCTCCGGCCCCTCGACCAGGATTCGGTCGTGATCCTGCCGGGCACGGAGGGCGCGTACCATCCGGTGTTCTCGCCCGACGGCCAGTGGATTGCCTTCTTTGCGGGGGCCGAGTTGCGCAAGGTCCTCGTCAGTGGCGGCAGCCCGATCACCCTGGCCACCGTGGAGCGGCCGGTGGGCGCCGTCTGGCACCTGCCGGATGAGCTCGTCCTCTTCCAGCAGGATGGGTTCCAGCTGCGTCGAGTCTCGGCCTCTGGTGGGCGCGATTCGGTGGTGGTGCTGCCGGCACAGTTCGGCGCCCCCTCCCTCCTGCCCGGCGGGGATTGGGTCGTCGGCCACCTCGGGACCGGCCAGCTGGCCCTCTTGTCGCTGACCGACGCCACCATCCTCGCCATCACCGGGCGCGGTGTCATTCCCATGGACTCGGTGACCGTCGCCGACCTGCTCTTTGGGGCCAGCCCCAAGTACGTCGCCAGCGGCCACCTGGTGTTCGGGGCCGGGGACGGGGCGCTCATGGCGCTGCCATTCGACGCCGGGACCCGGCAGGTGCGGGGTGTGGCGGTGCCCGTGGCCGACGGGCTGCGGACCGAGGAAGGATTCGGCTTTGCCCAGTACGCGATCACCGATGACGGGACGCTGATCTTTGTTCCGGGGCGGAACCAGCTCTTCGGGCATCTCGTGTCCATCCGGCCCGACGGCACCTTCGACACCCTGCCCCTGCCCCGTGGACTCTACACCCAACCCCGGATGTCTCCCGACGGGTCCCGCCTGGCGGTGCATGCCCGCCGGGCGGTTGGTGGGTGGGAGATCGTGATCCTCGACCTGGCAACCGGCGTGCCGGAGCGGATCCAGGTCGAGGGCGACTTCCGGGCCTACCCCGGGTCCTGGATGCCCGATGGGACGCAGTTGATGGTGGGCCTGTTCCACCCGGTGGGCAACGACTTCCTCGGGGCGCGGATGTACACCCTGGCGCAGCGCAGCTGGGAACAGCTGCCCCGCTTTGACGGCTCCTACATGTCGATCTCGCCGAGCGGGGCGCAGTTCGTCTACTCGAACTGGCGGACGGGTGCGCTCTTTCTCCGCTCCCTGCGCGGGGACACGACCAGCACCCCGATCCAGGCGCGTGGCACCACGGGGAGTTTCTCGCCGGACAGCCGATGGCTCTCGTGGGGGGGAGCGGATGGGCGGGTGGCGGTGTCGCCGCTGCCGCCCACCGGGGCGATCCATGTGGTGGCCGAGCGCGGGCAACAACCGCTCTGGGACCCGGACGGGCGGCATTTGATCTATCGGGATGGGCGACAGTTCTTCGAAGTGTCCCTGGAGACGACGACCGGCTTCCGGACGGGGCCACCCCGGCTGGTGGCCGAAGGACCCTTCATCCGGACCTTTGCGTGGAATCACACGATCATGCCCAACGGCCGCCTCGTGGCCATGGTGGCGATGCCAGGGGATGCCACCCGGGAGCTCCGGATCATCGCGGGGTTCCCCGCGCTCCTGACGGCGCGGGCCCCGGCGGTGGACGCTCGCCCATGAGCATCGACCGCCTCACCGCCACCCTCGCCGACCGCTTCCGCATCGAGCGCGAGCTCCGCAAAGGCGGCAGGGCCACCACTTACCTGGCCCAGGACCTCAAGCACGATCCCAGGAGCACACCCCGGATCCCGACCCCCCGTCGCCCCCGATCCTGCGCGGCGTCCACCGGTTGGCGTGAACCCCGCGGCTTCCACCACGAGGAGCACCCGATGTCACCCGCAAGTCGACTGGCTTGGCTCGGCACAGCTGCCGTGGTCCTGATCCTCGGGACCGGATTCCGGGCTCGAGGCGTACTCGAGGCCCAGCAGGCCGCCGCCCCGCGCGCCCTCACTGCCGAGGACTACTATCGGATCCGGAGCGTCGGTGCCCCGCGCATCTCGCCCGACGGGCGCTGGGTGGCGTATACCGTGTCGCTGCCGGTGGAGACCACCAATGGCAGCACGATCGAGACCTGGGTCGTGGCCACGGTGGGAGGAGGGGTACCGGTCAAGGTGACCAACGATGGCAACGACGTCTCCAACCCTCGTTGGGACGACGACAATCGTCTCCGATTCGCGCAGGGCAACGCCACTTGGACCTGGGATCCTGCCGTCCCCGGCACTGCGGCTCGCCGTGAGTCGGCCGCGAACCCCGGGCCCACACCTCTGCCGAGCCCCGACGGCCGCTGGCTGGCGCGGGTGCGGCAACAGCCGGCGCCTCCAACGGCGCCCTCCGGCCTGTCGGCCTTCGAGCAGCGTCACGAAGAGCGATTCAAGGGTGACGCCTTCGACTGGTACCCTTTCCGGCAGGACGGCCAGCGGTTTCCGCTCCCCAACCGCCGCAATCAGCCACCAGGCGAAGTGAACATCCAGCCGGCCGCCGGCGGGGAAGGCAAGAACCTGACCTCGCTCGGCCTGCCGGGCATCGGCGGGCTGCAGTGGCTGCCCGATGGCTCGGGGTTGCAGTTCTCGCTCAACGCCACAGCGGCCCAGGAGGAGGGCGCGTACGGAGCCACGGAGCTCTATCGCGTCACCCTCGAGGGCCAGGTGTCGAAGCTGACTCCCGATGGCATGAATGAAGGCGGGGCCACCTTCTCGCCCGACGGCCGGTGGATGGCCTTCACCCGCTCGTTCGGCACCCAGATGATCGTGGACCGGAAGCTCAACCATGGCGGCCCCCAGGACATCTACCTCATGCCCGCCGCGGGCGGCGCGCCCCGCAACCTGACTGCCGACTGGGACCTCGACCCCGGCGCGGTGCGCTGGTCACCCGACAGCCGGTACCTCTATTGGACCGCCCAGATCGGTGGCGCCGTCCATCTCTTCCGGGTGGCGGCGTCGGGTGGCGCGGTGGAGCAGGTCACCCGCGGCGACCGCCGCATCAACGGGCTGGACATCGACCGGGCCTTCCGCCGCATCACCTACACGGTGGGAGAGTTCGACCGGCTGCCCGACGTCTACGTAGCCGACATCGACGGCCGCAACGAGCGCCGGCTCACCGACATCCACCGCGACTTCATGGCGGAGGTGTCCATTGCCACTCGGCCGACCGAGACGGTCCGGTGGGCGAGCAGTGATGGCACCATGATCGAGGGGTTCCTGCGTTTTCCCCACGGGTACGATCCGGCACGCGGCCCGTATCCGCTCATCGTCATGAATCACGGCGGGCCGCACGCGGCGTCGGGGTATGGCTTCTCCTTCAAGGAGGCACTCTTCGCGGCCCATGGCTACTTCGTCTTTCTGCCCAACTTTCGGAGTTCGACCGGTTACGGTGATGCCTTCAAGTGGGGCACCTGGGGCGGCTGGGGCAACAACGACGGCGAGGATGTCATTTCAGGCATCGACTTTCTGGCGGCGCGGCATGCCATCGACCTGGCCCGGGTCGGCACCACCGGCCACTCCTACGGCGGCATCCTGACCAACTGGCTCATCACCCGGTATCCCGATCGGTTCAAGGCGGCTGTTCCGGGAGCCGGCGAATCCAACTGGACCGCCAACTACGCCCTGTCGGACATTTCGCGCACCAAGGACATGGAGTTCTTCGGGGCGCCGTGGGAGCCGCGGGCGCTGGAGATCATGATCGCCCAGTCGCCCTACTTCCGCTGCGCCGGCACCAAGGCGGCCACCCTCTTCATCCACGGGGCGGTGGACTACCGGGTGCCGCTGGAGGGCGCCATCCAGCTGTACACCTGCCTCAAGAAGAACGGCGTGCCCACGAAGATGATCATCTACGAGGGGCAGGCCCATGGCATCTCGGGGCACTGGAACAACGTGCACCGGACGCTGAACGAGCTGCGCTGGTGGGAGACTCATCTGAAATAGGTACGGGCGCCCTTGGCATGGAGAGAGGAGTGTCGTGGCTGATCCAATGGAACGTCTCGGGCAGGCCCTGGCCGACCGGTATCGCCTCGAGCGCGAGCTCGGCGAGGGCGGGATGGCCACCGTCTACCTGGCCCAGGACCTCAAGCACGACCGCAAGGTGGCACTCAAGGTCTTGAAGCCCGAACTCGCTGCCGTGCTCGGCGCCGAGCGGTTCGTGGTCGAGATCAAGACCACCGCCGCACTGCAGCACCCCCACATCCTGCCGCTCTTCGACTCCGGCACCGCCGACAGCTTCCTCTTCTACGTCATGCCGTTCATCGACGGCGAGACGGTGCGCGGCAAGCTCGACCGGGAGGGGCAGTTCAGCGTGGACGAGGCGGTGCAGATCGCGAAGGACGTGGCCGAGGCGCTCGACTATGCCCACCAGCATGGCGTGATCCATCGTGACATCAAGCCCGAGAACATCCTGCTGGCCAACGGCCGCCCGATGGTGGCCGACTTCGGGATCGCCTTGGCGGTGAGTGCGGCCGCGGGTGGCCGGATGACCGAGACCGGCCTCTCGCTCGGCACCCCGCACTACATGAGTCCGGAGCAGGCCACGGCGGAGAAGGAGATCACCGCTCGGAGCGATGTGTACTCGCTGGGCAGCGTCCTGTACGAGATGCTGACCGGGGAGCCGCCGCACCTCGGCAACTCGGCCCAGGCGATCATCATGAAGATCGTGACCGAGGATGCCCAACCGGTGACCCGGCTGCGGAAGGCGGTGCCGCCGAACGTGGCGGCGGCGGTGGCCAAGGCGGTGGAGCGGCTCCCGGCCGACCGGTTCGCGACCGCCAAGGCCTTTGCCGAGGCGCTGGCGAATCCAGGTTTCGCCACGGTCCAGGCCACGGCGACCCATCGAGCTTCATCCGGTGGCAGATCGCGCGGCCTTGTCTGGGGCCTGGCCGCCGCCCTGGTGGCGGTGACCCTGGTGGCGGCGTGGGCGCTCACGCGTCCCGAGCCCCCGGCAGTTGTGACGGCGGCCACCCTGGCCCTGAATATCCGGACACCATCGGACGTGCCCCTCAATGAGGTGAACCGGCCGATTTCCCTGGCGCCTGATGGGAGCTTCCTGGTGTACGTCGGTCCCGATCCCGACAGCGCCGGTGCCACCGCACTCTGGCGACGAGACCTGGATCGTCTCGAGGCGACCCCCATTCCCGGAACGCGGGGCGCGCAAGGTCCGAGGGTGGCCTACGACGGGCAGACTGTCTCGTTCTCGAAGCGGGCGGCGAGTGGAAACGCCAATGTGAGATGGGAAGTGGGGTTCGATGGGGGGTTGCCGAGGCGCGCATCAGGGGCATCACAACAGGTGTCCGCGGACCACAAGGCCAGGTTGGGCACCCTCCGGCCAACGCTCGTGGAGCTCTCCGCACCGGATCTGCCAGATTCGCTCCTGGCGCGCTCCGCCGTCGCTCGACAACAGTTTTTTTCCATGGAGCTCTCCCACGACATGCAGTGGTTCGCCTGGACGGGAAGACTGAGTCAGGGGGATTCGATCGTGATCCTCGCCGTGGGCGATTCGACCCCTCACGCCGTGGCAGCCGGCAGCAACCCGGTCTTCCTGGGTGGAGATCTCCTTGCGTTCGTGGCGCCGGACCGGAGCGTTCAGGTGGGGCGCTTGAGTGCGGACCGGACCCGCTTTGTTGAGCCACCCCAACCCGTGATTCCCAGTGTCGCCAGCGCGGGAAGCGGTGCCGCCGTGTTCTCCCTCGGGCGCGACGGTACCCTGATCTATGCCCCTGGGAGCTCGGCCGGACGGTCGCGACCGGTGTGGGTCGGTGGTAACAGAGTGGAACCTATTCGGAATGCCGAATGGGGTATTTACGGCGGAGTCGCCCTGTCACCCAACGGAACCCGGGTTGCGCTCGTGCTCGGCGACCTCACGGCGGGCGCCGACATCTGGGTCAACGACCTGCGCCTCGGCACGACATCCCCACTGGTTCGCGATGGGAACAGCAGCCGGCCGGTGTGGTTGCGGAATGGCGCCACGATTGCCTATATGGTCCGAGGCCAACGAGCCGGAACGACCGATACCGTGACCTCGGTATACCTGGCCACGCAGGCGGTCGATCGCTCGGCGCCGCCCACGATCTTTCCAACGGCCCTCCCCACCAACTTCTTCGGGGAGGTCGCCGCATCTCCCGATGACCAGTATCTCGCGATTCGCGTGACCCAGCCAGGGACCGGCCGCAACATCTTCTATCGAAGGATGGCGAGCGACTCGCTGGTGCCCTTTGCCACCGAGGAAGCGCAGGAGCGCGGCCCGCGATTCTCGCCGGATGGGCGCTGGCTGCTGTACGTCTCCGACCGGACCGGTCGGGACGAGGTCTACGCCGAGTTGTTTCCGGAGGGCGGCAATCGGGTGCAACTGTCGCTTGAGGGGGGGCGAGAGGGGACCTGGTCCCGGGTCGGGTCGCAGGTCTTCTATCGGGACCTGAGCGGCTGGATGACCGCGGTTCGGCTGACTCGTGACCCCGTCATCGAGGTCGCCAGTCGCGAGCGGCTCTTCGATGCCAACGGCTTCCTCTCGAACCAGTTCCTGACCATGTACGACGTGGCCCCCGATGGGCGATTCCTGATGCTGCAGCTGGAGCCGGAGCCGGAACGGACGGAGTTAGTGATCATCCGGAACTGGGTCCAGCAGGTCCGGGCGCGCCTCGGGGTGGGGAAGCAGTGAGGGCTGGGTCGGTTGCCTTGTGTATTGGTCTGATATGAATAGGTTCATGAACCATGAAACGCTCTCATGAACGACCTGGAAAGCCCAAGCGGGTAGCGGAGCCGGTCCAGGTCTACCTCGACCCGGCCGACCGCGATCGGCTCGAGCGGCTGGCCGCCCAGCTTGAGGCGACCAAGTCGGATGTCCTGCGCCGCGGGCTGGCGGCGCTGGAGTCGCAGACCCGGAGGCCCACGGCCCCGGAGCGGGTGAGTGCCGCGCCGCTGCCAACCTTTCAGGGCCAGGGGCTGCAACCCGGCGTGGACCTCGATGACTCGGCGGGGCTGGCGGACCTGATGGATGCGGGCGATGCGCCTCGTTGACGTAAACGTCCTGGTCTACGCCTTCCGCGCCGACGCGCCAGGCCACGTCGAGCATCGGGCCTGGCTGCAAGGATTGGTGGACTCGGACGAGGCCTACGCGGTGTCGGACCAGGTGTTGAGCGGGTTTCTCCGGATCGTGACCCATCCGCGGATTTTCCATCCGCCCGCGCCGATCGAGGCGGCAATGGATTTCGTTGAGGCGTTTCGGGCCAGGCCCAACGCGGTGCTGGTGGCGCCGGGGGCACGCCACTGGGAGATCTTCACCCGGCTCTGCCAGGAGGCAGGCGTCAAGGGGAACCTGGTTCCCGATGCCTGGCTCGCCGCCTTGGCCATCGAGCGGGGGTGCGAGTTCATCACCACCGATCGCGATTTCGCCCGGTTTCCGTCGCTGCGCTGGCGGCACCCGCTGGCGGCAGGATGATGAAGGGGTACCTTCCCAAGGTTGTCAGCATTCCTCGAGCGGACGCCTGAAAGGTCGTGGGGATTGGAGATACTCGCCCGGCTGACCGCAGCACTGTCGGACCGCTACCGCATCGAGCGCGAGCTCGGCCAGGGCGGCATGGCCACGGTATACCTGGCCGAGGACCTCAAGCACAAGCGCAAGGTAGCGCTCAAGGTCTTGAAGCCCGAGCTTGCCGCGGTGCTCGGCGCCGAGCGGTTCGTGCAGGAGATCACGACCACCGCCGCGCTGCAGCACCCGCACATCCTGCCGCTGTTCGACAGCGGGTCGGCGGGTCAGGGGGACGGCGGGACCGAGTTTCTTTATTACGTGATGCCGTTTATTGACGGCGAGACACTCCGCGCCAAACTCGATCGCGAGACCCAGCTCGGCGTGGCGGAGGCGGTCACGATCAGCTCCGAGGTGGCCGATGCGCTGGACTACGCTCACCGGCATGGCGTGATTCACCGCGACATCAAGCCCGAAAACATCCTGCTGCACGAGGGGCGGCCAATGGTGGCCGACTTCGGCATCGCCCTGGCGGTGAGTGCGGCGGCCGGCGGACGGATGACGGAGACCGGCCTCTCCCTGGGCACTCCACACTACATGAGTCCCGAACAGGCCACGGCAGAGAAGGAGATCTCGGCGCGCAGCGATGTGTACTCGCTGGGGAGCGTGCTGTACGAGATGCTCACCGGCAGCCCGCCGCACGTGGGCGCCTCGGCGCAGCAGATCATCATGAAGATCGTCACCGAGGAGGCCGCACCGGTCACCAGGCTCCGCAAGGCGGTACCGCACAACGTGGCGGCGGCGGTGGCCCAGGCGATCCAGAAGCTGCCGGCCGACCGGTTTGAGAGTGCGGCCCAGTTTGCCGGGGCGCTCCGCGATCCCCACTTCGTCGGGACTGCCGGTGCGACCGCTGCCTCGGCGGGGGCGACCGGCGTTGGTGGCGCCTGGAATCGGCTCACCATGTCGGTGGCTGCGCTGGCGGCGATCCTGGCTGTGGTGGCCGCCTGGGCGATCACCACACGCCCGGTTGCCGCGCCCAACCGGGTGCTGCGAACCGTCATCGCCCTGCCCGACAGCGTGATCCTGTTCACCCCGACGTTTGGTTCTCGGGTGGCCGTTTCGCGCGATGGCAGCCGCATGGTGGTTGGTGGATACGGGTCCGGGGGGCGCCAGCTCTGGCTCCGGCAGAGCGATCGCCTGGACGCGGTGCCGATTCCGGGGACCTCGGAGGCACACGCACCCTTCTTCTCCCCGGACGGGACCCGGCTCGCGTTCTTCACCGTCGAACCAACGGTGCTCAAGGTCGTGGCCTTCGACGGCGGGCCGGCCACCGTCCTCGCGGATACCGGGCTGCGGTCGGGCCGCCGGGCCCAGCCCGCCGCCGCCGTCTGGGGGATGGATGGGGCCATTTACTCCGGCTCCCTGGACGGGGTGATTCGCATTCCCGAGGCGGGAGGGAGGTGGACCATGGCCTCCAGCCTGGATACCCTCGCGGACGAGAAGGGGCATACCCCGACCGACGCCCTGCCCAATGGCAGGGGGCTGATCATGACGGTGGCCCATACGCCGAATACCATGGTCTCGCTGTATGACGTGGCCGTCCTGGACCTGCAGTCGGGCAGTCACAAGATCCTGACGCGGGCGGTCTACGGCCGGTATGTCGCGCCCGGCTACCTCGTGGTGGTGCGGGCCGATGGTGTCATGCTGGCCGCTTCCTTTGATCCGGACCGCCTGGAACTCACCGGTCCGCTGGTGGCCCTGGGCAGCGAGGTCGACGCCAGCGGCGGGTTCCTCGATTTCGCCGTGACCGACGACGGCTCGCTCCTCCATGTCGAACGCCCGGCGGGGGTGAACGCGGCGGAACTGATCTGGGTGCGGCGCGACGGAACCGTCTCACCATTCGACCCCGGCTGGCACGCCGACTTTGAGAGCGTGGCCTTTTCGCCAGACGGGAGCCAGCTCGCGGCCGGTGCCTTCACCCGGGATGGTGCCGAACTCTGGATCCGGCAGATGCCGGATGGACCGCAATCGCGCCTCACCACCGAGGGGCCAATCAACTATCGCCCCACCTGGATGCCGGATGGCAAGCGGGTGGCCTTCCGGACCATGAACACCGCCACGGGGCGGTTTGAATTTGTGGCGAAGCGGGCCGACGGGATTGGCCCCACCGAACTGCTGGCCAGTGAGCAGCGGTCCATTGCCACCGGGGTCATCTCCGCCGATGGCCAGTGGCGCATCTATCGCTCCGATGCCACCGAGGGGGGGCGGGGGGACATTTTGGCGCTCCGCACTGGTGATTCCGTGCCGGTCCCGCTGGTGGCCACCCCGGCGGAGGAACGCTATCCCGCCCTGTCCCCGGACGGCCGGTGGTTGGCCTACCGCTCCGATGAGGGTGGCAGCGCGGAGATCTGGGTCCGGCCGTTTCCCAACGTCAACGAGGGCAAGTTCCAGGTGTCATTGAACGGGGGGACCGAGCCGCTCTGGTCCCACAGTGGCCGCGAGCTCTTTTACGTCACGCCCGGGAATGAGCTGGTGGCTGCCTCGGTAGCCACCTCTCCCGCGTTCGTGGTGACCCGCCGGGAGACGCTCTTTGCCGTGCCGGGCGGTGTCAACCGCAACATCGCCACGGCCGCCTATGACATCACCCCGGACGACAGCCGCTTCCTGATGATCCGGTCGCAGACGCCCGGTCTCGCCGGGGCGGTCGTCTCATCGACCAGCGGCGAACGGGTGATCCTGGTGGAGCACTGGGTCGAGGAACTGAAGGCGCGGGTGCCGCGGTGAGTGCGGCCCCGGATCGCCTTGCCGCCGCCCTCTCCGACCGCTACCGAATCGAGCGCGAACTCGGCCAGGGTGGCATGGCCACCGTCTACCTGGCCGAGGATCTCAAGCACAAGCGCCAGGTGGCGATCAAGGTGCTGCGCCCGGAGCTGGCTGCAGCCCTGGGTGCGGAGCGCTTCCTCCGGGAGATCGAGACCACGGCGGGGTTGCAGCATCCCCATGTCCTGGCGCTGTATGACAGCGGGTCCGCGGGACAGGGGGGCGGCGGGTCCGAGATCCTCTTCTATGTCATGCCCTACGTGGAAGGCGAGTCGCTCCGCGATCGGATGGACCGGGACAAGCAGCTCCCCATTGAAGACGCCCTCCAGATCGCGCGTGAAGTGGCCGATGCACTGGGGTATGCCCACGCGCGCGGCATCATCCACCGCGACATCAAGCCCGAGAACATCCTCCTGGCCAACGGCCACGCGGTCGTGGCCGATTTCGGCATTGCCAAGGCGGTCAGCGAGGCGGGCGGCGAGACGCTGACCCAGACGGGGATGGCGATCGGCACGCCCCACTACATGAGTCCCGAGCAGGCCAGCGCGGAGACGGTGGACGGCCGGAGCGACCTCTACGCCCTCGGCTGTGTCCTCTACGAAATGCTGGCGGGAGAGCCCCCCTACACCGGGCCCACGGTGCAGGCCATCATGGCCAAGCGGCTGCTCCAGCCGGTGCCCCAGGTCAGCGTGGTGCGCGATACGGTTCCGCCCCATCTCGACCAGCTCCTCAGTCGCGCCCTGGCCAAGTCGCCGGCCGACCGGTTTGCCACCGCCTCGGAGTTCATCGCCGGGCTGCAGGGAGCGGCCAGTTCCCTGGCCGTGGGGGCGCCCCGTCGAACGGGCTTGAGTGCGGTCGCCATCACGGCGGCCATCGCCGCGGTGGTCCTCATCGCCGCGGCGATTGGGTTCTTCAAGTCTCGGGGTGGTGGGGACGCCGTCCCGATGTCGGCCGACGTCATCGCCGTCGTTCCGTTCACCGTGCGGGGCTCCCCGGACGTGGCCTACCTCGGCGAGGGGATGGTGGACCTGATCTCCGCCAAGCTCGACGGGGCAGGGCCGCTCCGCGCGGTGAACCCGCGGGCAGTCATTGCCGTGGTCACCAGCCGGAAGCTGGATCTTGCCGACCCGGGAACCGGGCGCCGGGTGGCGGAGCAGGTTGGTGCCGGCCGGTACGTCACGGGGGATGTGCTCGAGGCCGGTGGCCGGATTCAGATCACGGCGTACATCCACGGAAGCCTGGCCGCCGACC
This sequence comes from Gemmatimonadales bacterium, assembly GCA_048499805.1. GTDB lineage: Bacteria > Gemmatimonadota > Gemmatimonadetes > Gemmatimonadales > GWC2-71-9 > JAWXBA01. Next base: position 374,438 of record JASNZF010000003.1, read on the forward strand.
CGCCGCAGCGGGCCCTGGCCGAAGGGCGCGCCGAGGATCTCTTCGACATGGTCGATTCGCTGGCCTTGGCCCTGGTGGCCGGCACCCTGCCCGACTCGATGGCCCGCCTGCAACGGCTGGCAACCACCACCACCGGCTCCCTCCCCGCCCTCAAGCACTACCTCGACGGCGAACGCCTGATCCGGGCAGGGCAATACCGCGAGGCGTCCACCTCGTACGACCAGGCCGTCGCGCTCGACTCGAACTTCGCGCTGGCGTACTATCGCAAGAGCCTGGTGGCGGAGTGGATCGATGCCTTCGACCCCCGGTCGTCGGCGGACAAGGCGTTTGCGCACGCCGACCGCCTCTCGCCGCGGGACCGGAGCCTCCTCGCGGCGCTGCGGCTCCGGCGCCATGGCGAGTCCACCGCGGCGGAGCGGGCCTATCGCGCCCACCTGAATCAATGGCCCGATGAAGTCGAGGCGCTGATCCAGCTGGGTGAGATCCAGTTCCACGACAACCCGCGCCGGGGCCTCTCGATGGCGGAGGGGATTCCCCTCTTCCAGCAGGCGCTGGTGCTGGAACCTGCCAACGCCAACGCCCGAATCCACCTGACGCGACTGTACGCCATGTTCGGCCACCTCGATTCCCTCGCCTCCAACGTGCGCCACTTCGAGCAGGATGCGGCCGCCAACGCCGCCCGCGGCGAGGGCGACCAGGGCGGGGAGCGGCTGGTCGAGGTGCAGGCGATCCAGGCGTACACCGTTGGCGACACCGCCGCCCAGCGCCGCATTGTGGACGGCATGCGGGGGCAGTCCGGCGCGTACTGGTTCCTGGTTCCCCATGGCGTCTCCCGCTTTGCCCGAGACCCGGCCGGCGCCCAGGCGATGCTGGACCAGCGCACCACCTCGGGCCCCCTGCTGGACATGCTGGTCTCGAACTTCCATGCCGTCCGCGGCCAGCATGATGCCTTCCGGGGAATTGTGGATGCACCCCCTGGCGGCCGGACGGCCCAATGGGACCTGCTCGAGGCGTTCGTATGGACCTCCGGCGCGCTGGCGCCCGACACCGCCCGGATGCAGGCGGTCCTCGACCGCCTGGCCAACGCGGACCCGGCGGTGATGGCACAGGGGGATTGGGTGCCGGCCTATGAGGACCTGACGGTCGCGTTCCACCGCTTCGAGCTGGACTATACGCGTGCGCTGCTGAGGATCCAGCTTGGCCAGGTCGCGGAGGCCCGCCGGCTCCTGGCCGCCATGCGGAGGATGCCCGAACTCCCCTACATGGGCGCGCTGCAATCGGACGTCCTGAAGAGCCTGGATGCCGAGTTGCTGCACCAGGCGGGGGACGATGCCGGGGCGCTTCGGGTCCTGCGGACGATGACGTACGAGGCGCCCCACGGCGCCACCTACCACGCCCTTGCCGATGGCACCCGGTCGCGATTCCTGCGGGCGGAACTGGAGCTGCAGCTCGGCGACCGTGACGTGGCGCGCGGGCTGTACCGCGGCCTGGATGAGAGCTGGAGCCCGTTCGACATGTATCACCGTCCGGTGGCGTACCAGCGGCTCGGGGAGATTGCCGAGGCCGATGGACGCACCGCCGACGCGATCGAGTGGTATTCCCGGCTGGTGGACTTGTGGCGCGACGCCGATCCGGCGTTGATTCCGGCGCGGACCGCCATCCAGCAACGGCGCGAAGCACTGCGAGGGCCACGATGACCACTGGACTCGACCGCCAGGCCGCCGCCCCCAGGGCGCAAATGTGAGGGTGCTCTCCAATGAATGTTGAATCCCTCCGGGTGAGCCTCGCCGACCGCTACCGGATCGCGCGCGAGCTCGGCCAGGGTGGCATGGCCACCGTCTATCTGGCCGAGGACCTCAAGCACCATCGCCAGGTGGCGATCAAGGTGCTGCGCCCCGAACTGGCGGCGGTCATCGGGGCCGAGCGGTTCCTCGCCGAGATCACCACGACCGCCAACCTGCAGCATCCACACATCCTGCCCCTGCATGATTCCGGCACGGTGGACGGCACGGTGTTCTACGTGATGCCGTTCGTGGAGGGGGAGTCGCTCCGCGATCGGCTCAATCGCGAAAAGCAGCTGCCGATTGCCGACGCCGTGCGGATCGCCTCCGAGGTGGCGGGGGCCCTGGACTACGCCCACCGGCACCAGGTGATCCACCGCGACATCAAGCCTGAGAACATCCTGTTGCATGATGGCCGCGCCCTGGTGGCCGACTTTGGCATCGCCCTGGCCGCCACCAGCGCCGACTCCCGGATGACCGAAACGGGGATGAGCCTGGGCACGCCGCACTACATGAGTCCCGAGCAGGCGATGGGCGAGCGCAACCTCGACGCCCGCACCGATGTGTACGCCGTCGGGTGCGTGCTCTACGAGATGCTCACCGGCGAGCCGCCGTTCACCGGCCCCACCGCGCAGGCGATCGTGGCCAAGGTGATGACTGCCGATCCCGAAGCGGTGTCCACCTACCGCAAGACCGTGCCGGCGCACGTCGAGGACGCGGTGACGATGGCATTGGCCAAGCTGCCGGCCGACCGATTCGCGAGCGCGGCCGACTTCGCCACGGCGCTCACCAATGCCAGTCTTGCGACCACTGCGGGGACGCGTCGTGGCGCAGGCTCGGCAGCAGTCAGGACTGGGGTCTCCCGTCAGGCCTTTCTTGCCGTTGCGGGGCTCGCCACGGTCCTGCTGGTCGTGGCTGGCATCGGCTGGCTGCGCCCTGCCCCTGCCCCCGAAGTCACCCGGCAGCGTGTGATGCTCTGGTCCGGGCACCTCACCTCCCCCCTCGACCCCGGTGCGCGGCTGGTCGCCAGCCAGGTCGCGATCGCCCCGGATGGATCCAGCATCATCTTCGCCGACACCGTGGACGGCACCCTCATGCTGTGGCGCAAGGCGCGCGATGCCGCGAGGGCAGTGCCGATGCCGGGCACCGAGGGCGGGATCGCGCCGTTCTTCTCACCCGATGGCCGCTGGGTTGCGTTTCAGACCCTGGACCGGAAGCTGCGCAAGATTCCGGTGGACGGTGGGGGCGCCGTCACCCTGGCCGAGAACGGCAGTTACAACTACAAGGGCGGCGCCTGGCTTGACGACCAGACCATCGTTTACGGTGCGGGGCTCACCGAGGTCGCCCGGGTGTCAGCGGACGGGGGAGAATCGGTGATGCTCCCGATGCCGGGTGGCGCCAGTGGTGTCAGTCTCCTGTCCGTGACACCGTTGCCCGGCAGCCGCGGGTTTCTGGCGGCGCTCTGCGCCGGCAACTGTTCGGTCAATTCCGCGGTGTACGTGTACGAGTTCGGCGCGGACAGTGCCCGGCTCCTCATCCCGAACGCCTCGGGGGTCTGGTACGCACCCACCGGACACCTCCTGTATACGGAACGCGAGCGCGGACTGTTCGCGGCACCATTCGACCTCGGCACACTGGAGGTCACCGGCGGCGCGGTGTCGGTGATCGAGGGCGTGGAGCCGACGCGGTTCGCCCTGTCGGCGTCGGGAACGACGGTCTATGTCGAGGATCGGACCGCCGAGGCGCCGTCCGACCTGGTCTGGGTCAGCCGGGATGGCCAGGTCGAGCCGGTGGACTCCACCTGGCGGGGATGGTTTGAGTATCCGTCCATCTCGCCCGACGGCCAGTCGGTGGCCGTCAGCCTGCGCGGCCGGACCACCGACCTCTGGATCCGGCGGGAGGATGGGACGCGCCAGAAGATCATCGCCGACGGCGATGCCATCTGGCGCCCGTCGTGGAGCCCGGACGGACGGTCCCTGGCATTCATTTCCGTCTCCAGCGCGGTCGGGCCGGACCAGGCGCGGGCGTTCATCGCACGCTTGGATGACGCGGGCACAGCCCGGCAGCTGCTGACCCATGGCTTTGGCGTCTGGGAGGTGGAACTCTCGCAGGACGGGCAGTGGGTGGTCTTCCGATCCGACGAGGAGGGTGGTGCCAACCGACTGTACGCACGCCGCTTGGTGGGTGACACCACCGTGCTCCCGCTGCGCATGGACCGGCTGGCGGGGAGCAACCAGGTCTCCCTGTCGCCGGACGGTCGTTGGCTGGCGTGGGCCGCGTCAGAAGCCTCTGGGGTCGGGGAGGTGTACGTCGCCTCGTTCCCGGACATGGGCTCCGTGCGCCTCGTGTCCCGTGGGGGCGGGACCTCGCCGCGCTGGGCTCGGAGTGGCCGCGAATTGTTCTTCGAGAGCGGAGGGATGCTGATGTCCGTCGCCGTGCCACCGGGACCGATCCTGGCCCCAGGGGCACCCAGGCCCCTCTTTTCCCTGGCCGGGTTCCATGTGGCCCGCAACCGGCCGCAGTACGACGTGGCCCCGGGAGACCAGCGCTTCGTGATGATCCGGGAGCCGGGGAATGCGGCGCGCGAGGTGGTGTACGTGGAGCACTGGCTGGAGGAGCTCAAGTCCAAGGTGAAGCCGTGACCGACGTCCCATCCCGCCTCGCCGCCGCCCTCGCCGACCGCTACCGCATCGAGCGCGAGCTCGGTGCCGGCGGCATGGCCACCGTCTACCTGGCCGAAGACCTCAAGCACAAGCGCAAGGTGGCCATCAAGGTGCTGCGGCCGGAGCTCGCCGCCGTCATCGGCGCCGAGCGCTTCCTGGTCGAGATCCAGACCACCGCCAACCTCCAGCACCCGCACATCCTGGCGCTGCACGACTCCGGCGAGGTCAACGGCACCGTCTTCTACGTGATGCCGTATGTCGAGGGCGAATCCTTGCGCGACCGGATCGCCCGCGAGAAGCAGCTCCCGGTGGCCGACGCCGTGCGGATCGCCTCCGAGGTGGGCAGCGCCCTCGACTACGCCCACCGCCACGGCGTGATCCACCGGGACATCAAGCCCGAGAACATCCTGCTGCACGACGGCCAGGCCCTGGTCGCTGATTTCGGCATTGCCCTGGCCGCCAGCAAGACCGAGGGCAGCTCCCGGATGACCGAGACCGGCATGAGCCTCGGTACCCCGCACTACATGAGCCCCGAACAGGCGATGGGCGAGCGCGACCTCGATGCGCGCACCGATGTCTACGCCCTGGGCTGCGTGCTCTACGAAATGCTGGCCGGGGAGCCGCCGTTCACCGGCCCCACTCCGCAGGCGATCGTCGCCAAGGTGATGACCACGCTCCCGGGGCAGCTCTCGGAACTGCGGGCCACGGTGCCCGGCAACGTGACCGCCGCCGTGCATACGGCGCTGCAGAAGCTGCCCGCTGATCGCTTTGCGAGTGCCAGGGAACTGGTCAACGCACTGGGGGATGTCAGCTATGGCCGACATGGGACCACGGTGGCAGGCGGTGCAGCCACCTCGAGCTCCCGGCGACTTGCGATGGTCCTGGGTGGGGTTGCGGTGCTGGCCACGGCGGCTGCCCTATGGGGCTGGTTCCGGCCCGTGCCGCAGGCCACCCCGGAGGTGGTACGCTTCCAGCGTGCCGTCCCTGCGGGGACGATCGGGGATTTCGCCACTCGGTTGGCGCTGTCCCGGGACGGGAGATCCCTGGCCTTCATCGGCAGCGGGGAGCGGGGATTGCTCTCCCTCTACGCCCAGGACCTGGATCAGCTGGAACCGGAGCTGATCAAGGAGGAAGGCGGCTGGCAGGGCACCTTCTCTCCGGATGGGCGGTCGCTCGTGGCCGTCAGCTCCACGGGCACCCTGCAGATCCTGGAGCGCGGCAACGGGGTGTCCCGCTCGCTGCCGCAGGGGGCGGAGTCGATTGGCGGGCTGGAGTGGGGATCGGACGGGTTTCTGTACTACGTCCCCTTGGGCGGGGGGGGCGGCATCTGGCGGGTGTCCGCCGATGGAGGGGAGCCGGAACAGGTGGTGGCGAATGACTCGCTGCATGCCGAGGTGACCGGGTTCAACCGGCCGGGCTATCCCGCGTTGCTCCCCGGGGGCAAGGGACTCCTGGTGACCTTCTATCGCGGCCCCGGGGTGGAATCAGATGTGGCGGTGGTCAACCTGACCAACCGCGCGGTGACGTACCTCTTCAAGGGGCGAGGTGCCCGGTATTCGTCGGGGTACCTGTTCTATGCCCTGGAAGCGGGCACCCTCATGGCGGTGCCCTTTGACGTCGGGTCCCTTCGTGTCACGGGATCCGCCAGATCCACCGGCATCACGGTGGCGCTGGGGGAGGAGGGGGGCGCGGCGTTCACCGTGAGCGAAACGGGCACGCTGGTCTACGCCCTGCCGACGTCAGGCCGCTCCCTGCTGGCCTGGGTGGACCGGGACGGGAAGGAAGAGCTGGTGGATCCCGAGCTCTGGCGGAACTTCAACGGAGTGGCACTCAGCGGGGACGGGCGCCGGATCGCCATGGGCATCAATGATCCCGGCAAGTCGGCGATCTGGACCTATGACATCGCCCAGCAGACCCTCTCGCGATTGACCTTTGACGGTACCCTGGTCTGGCGGCCGCTCTGGAGCACCGACGGGTCGGAGATCGCCTATACCTCGGACCGGGACAGCGAGGAGAAGTTGCGTGCCATCTGGATCCAGCGCGCCGATGGATCCGGCCAGCCGCGCCTCCTGGTGCGCTCCACGCGCCACGCCCAGGAGGTCACCTGGTCAGCCGATGGACGCGCCATCGCCTTCCGCGAGGGCTTCACCGATGGCACCACCAACCGGGACATCTACGTGCTGCAGGCCCAGGGCGATACGACCCGTCGGCCGTTCGTCGCCACCCCCGCGGACGAGCAGAACCCGAAGCTCTCTCCCGACGGCCGGTGGCTGGCCTACAACTCCAACCAGTCGGGCAGCTACGAGGTCTATGTCCAGCCGTTTCCCGAGGGGCCCGGACGCTGGCAGGTCTCCTCGGGGGGCGGCAGCGAGCCGCTCTGGTCGCGTGATGGCGCGGAACTGTTCTATCGCGATGCCCAGCAGAACCTGGTGGCGGTCCCGGTGCTGCCCGGCGCGACCTTTGCGCCGGGCCCGCGGCGCACGCTCTTTTCCGCGGGTCGGTATTTTTCCGATGGCAACGCCACCACCTATGACATCACCCCGGACGGGCGCCGGTTCCTGATGATCAAGCGGCCGGTGGACCAGGAGCTGGTCGTGGTGGTGAACTGGGTCCAGGAGCTCAAGCAGCCCTGACCACTGCGCCTTGGCGCCTGGTCCGCCGCACCGGATGCCGGCCTCGGGCCAACCACGTCTTGGAGGAGGACCCCATGCATGACACCCTGCGCCGGGCCACCCTGGTCATCGGCCTGGCGGTCGCCAGCATCACCTCGTCGGGGGCCCAGAGCACCTCCGCCTTCCCGCCCGCCGTGAGCCTCGACTCCGCCGGCTTCTCGCTCGAACGGCTGTCGCGCATTGATTCCCTCGTGCACAGCGTCATTGCCGCCGGGCAGATCCCCGGAGCGGTGGTGTTCATCTCCCGGTATGGGCAGTTGGTGTTCCACAAGGCATATGGCGTGCGCGACCTGGAAACCCGGGTCCCGATGCACCGCGACGACATCTTCCGGATCGCGTCGCAGTCCAAGGCGATCACCGCGCTCGCGGTCATGATGCTCTGGGAGGAAGGGAAGTTCCAGCTCGACGACCCGATCTCGCGCTACATCCCCGAATTTGCCAGGCCCCAGGTGCTGAAGACCTTTCGCGCCAGCGACACCACCTGGACCGCCGAGCCCGCCGGGCGCGAGATCACCATCCGGCAGCTCCTGACCCACACTGCTGGGCTCGACTACGCCGGTATCGGCAGCCAGACCTTCCAGGCGATCTATGCCAAGGCGGGGGTGCCCAGCGGGATCGGGAATGATGCGGAGACGATTGGGGCCAAGATGCGGGTCCTCGGTGGGCTGCCGCTGCGCGGCAGGCCGGGGGAGGCGTTCATCTACAGCCTGTCCTTCGATCTCCTCGGCTATTTCGTCGAGGTGATGTCGGGAATGCCGTTCGACCAGTTCCTGCGCACCCGGGTCTTCGAGCCGCTGCGCATGCACGACACCTGGTTCTACCTGCCCCCCAACCTGCACGAACGGCTGGTGACCATCCACGACGGCCAGAGCGGCAAGGCGGTGCCGATTCACGCCAAGGTTTTCGATGGGGCCAATCCCGATTATCCGAAACTGGCGGGCACCTACTTCTCGGGCGGGGCGGGGCTCTCCTCCACGACGGAGAACTATGCCCGGTTCCTGCAGATGTTCCTGAACAAGGGGGAACTCAACGGCGTGCGGCTGCTCAGTCCGAAGACCGTGGAGATGATGCTCACCGAGCAGCTCCCCACCCTGGACACCGAAGTCGGGCTCGGCTTCGGGTTGGAAACCGGGGCGAACGACTACCAGTCCCCCAAGACGATCGGATCGTTCTCCTGGGGAGGGGCCTTCGCCACCACCTACTGGGCCGATCCCAAGGCACAGCTGGTCGCCCAGATCTACACCAACATGTATCGCTCGCCAGTCGGCAACCTCGGGGCGCGGTTCACCTCCCTGGTGTATTCGGCGATGGTGAAATGAAACAGGGGCGCACCCCTGGCGCTCCCGTTTGTGCCGATCGAACCCCAAGGGCCGGGCAGGCCCGGCCCCTGCAGGTTCACGGAGCCCGCTTCGCCCTACCGCACACGGGCCGCCAGGGCCCGCGCGATCGCCAGTTCCGTGTTGGCAAGCGTGTAGGCTGGGTTGGACATGACGCGATCGCGGAACAACCGTGCCATGGTCGCATTCCTTCGCTGGTGCTCGGCCAGTGCCGCGACCGCTTCAGCGGTCGGCAGGGTGATATCCCCCTTGGCCAGTTCCGCCAGGGCCGCCTCGCCCTGACCCTCGTTCACCAGCAGCAACGCCCGGATGACCGGGCCATTTCTCGTCAAGTACAACGCCTGCGTTGCGTTGGGCATCCCGCTGGCGGCGTCCAGGGCGGCCCGCGCCTCGGCATTCCTCCCCGCCACGGCCAGCACCATCGCGTTCTGGCCCGCCAGATTGGGGTTGGGGGCACCCGCGGCGTTGAGATGGCCCGCCACGCCGTTGGCATTGCCGGTCACGGCGTTCACCATGGCGAAGTCCCGGTGCAGGTTGGCCGTCAGCGGCGTAACGTTGGCTGCAGTAGCCTCCTTCATCGCCTCCCCAAGGGCGGTTTCGGCACCCCGCAGGTTGCCATCGGCAGCAAAGCTCAGCGCGACCAGGCGATGCAGGCTGGCCTTGGCCACCGGCGTGGGGGCGTGGGCCAGGCCTTCGGTCAGCGCCGCCCTGGCGTCGGCACCACGTCCCTGCAGCTGGCGGGCATCGGCGATGCCGGTATACCCCGCGGCGTAGTCGGGGTCGATCGCCAGGGCCCGCCGATAGTGGGCCACCGCCTCGTCCAGGCGCCCCTCGAACTGCAGCATTTCGGCATAGGAGTCATGGGAGTTGGGGTGGTTGGGTGCCAGCTCCATGTACTTCTTTACCATTGCAAGCGCCCCGGCGCGGTCGCCCGCACGACTGAGGTTGTAGGCCAGGTTGTTGAACGGCGCCGCCCAGGTCGGGAAGTCGACGGTCAGCTGGCGGTAGGCCATGGTCAGCTCCTCAACGCTGCCGGCGGAGACCGGGGCGGCGTAATTGGCCACGATCGGGTCGGCCGGGAGGAGTTCGCGGGCGGTCTTGAACAGGTGCTGTGCCTCGGCGCGACGGCCGAGCCGGTTGGCCCGCAGCGCCATGGCGAAGGTGGCCTCGCCCACGCTCCCCTTGGCGGCGTCGGCCACACCACGATCGAGCTCGGCGGTGCGAGCGGCGGCGTCCATCGGGGCCTGCATGGCCCAGAAGACCCGGGCCAGGCCAAAGGTGGGGTCGAGGCGGAGCGCCTCCTCCAGGTTGGTGATGCCACGCGCGATGAAGACATTGGCCAGGTCCAGGACCCCCGCCTGGAACGCGGTGCGAGCGGCGGCAGGGACGTGGGTCAACTCGAGCTTGGTGGGGCCGGGCGCCGGGGCGGCCTGGGCCGCAAGACTGGCGGGAGCGAGGACGAGGAAGCTGAGCAACAGGGCGGGGATGCGTACCCCCGTGAGGGTCCGGTGGGACATGGGTGGTTCTCCTTGGCGGGTGGTGGTTCGGACTGCGGCGCCAAGATACGACCATGCCCTGAACCGGGGATCAATCAACTCTGAACGGGCGGGGGTTCCGCCGGAAGGCGTTTCGGAGGAAGGTGCCGGCAGCCTGCCAAGCTCCCGCCGGGGGGTGATGCGGTGATGGGGCGAGCGCTACCGGTTGGCGTCCACCAGATGCTGCAGTTCCGGATCGGCGTTCCGCCAGAGGCGCCGGAACTCCGATCGGGCCTCGGCCGCGGCCCGCGCCTCCTGGCGGCCCTCGTGAATGGCGGCGATCCGGAGCAGGGACGCGGCCCTCCAGCCGAGCTGGTTCGGGGCATTGAGGTCGAGGTCGGGGTACGACCGGTACCACTGCAGGGCCTCGTCGGCGCGACCCACCGACTCCAGCGCGCGAGCCATCAGAAACCGTTGATTGCTGTTGGGGTCCACCGTGTTCCCCAGCAGGGCGATCACCCGTTGCGGCTCGCCGGCGATCCATGCGATCTCCGCCTCCAGGCTGCGGGTCAGGAGGGGCAGCCGGACCGCGTGCTCGGTCCCTTGCAGTGAGGCGAGCGCCGTCAGTGCCTCCCGGACTCCGGCACTGTCCCCGCGCGCCGCGCTGATCATTCCGGCGTTGTACGCGAGGATGGGAATGGTCCGGCCCGGCCCCTCCGGGGAGCGCCCGGTGGCGAATGCGGTAAGCAACTCCCTCCGGAGGCCTTCCGCCTCGGCCTGCCCGATCGGGGAGAACGGCAGGAACGCGAGCCGGGCGCGCTTGCCCAGGTGGCGGGTACCGAGGACGGCATCGGCGGCCTCGATCTCGCGCATGGCCTCGCGCCACCTCCCTTCCGCCACCGCCAGGTCGGCCAGGCGGGTGTGGACCAGCCAGCGGACCTCGGGTGGGTGGTGCGGGGCGAGCAGCAGGCGGTAGATCGGCCGGGCGAGATCCGGTCGGCGGGTCAGGGTGGTCACTGCGGCCGCCGCCTCGCGAACGAGCGGCTCGGGCGCGCGGGCGAGTTCCTGCAGCGTCTGCGTCATTCCGTGATCGTCCTCCTGGCCAAAGGCGATGTACGCCCGGGCCAGGAGGGCATCGTGGGCGGAGACAACGGCCAGCTGCTCCGCCAGCTCGGTGAGGCGCGAATAGTTCCCCGCCCGCGCCACCGCAAAGGCCTTGGCCCGGGTTGCCTGGTGGTGCCCAGGGTCCAGCCGGAGCGCCTCCGTAAAGGCCGCGATCGCCTCGTCGTTGGGGGTGCCCCGGGCCGCGGACTCATTGTCCAGCGCCAGACCGAGGAAGTACCATGCTTCGGCGCTCGAGGGGCGGCCGGCCACCAGGCGGCGGAGGATGGGCAAGGCCTCGCCATTGGGCATGGCGGCCGTCCGGACCAGTTCGCGCTCGAAGACCGGCAGGCGGGCCGCAAGTCGAGCGGCGGTCTGGTCCACCTCGCGTTCCCACCAGGGACGATGCAGGCCGGGCAATCGATCGCGTGCCAGGCCGAGCCGATAGTACCCCAGCGCAAACTGCGGATCGATCCGGACCGCTGCCTCATAGTGCTGGACGGCCTCGGGCATCTTGCCTTCACGCATGGCCTGTTCGCCGGCCAGGTACGCCTGCAGGGCGGCGAGGGAGTCGGTGGTCTGCGCCGCCAGGGCGGGCAGGGAGAGGCCGCTCACCCGGAGGTGTTCCGCCAACAGCTGGCGGGTCAGGGCGTTCACCATTGCCGGCAACTCCGCCTCGGCCCCGCTGACCCGCACCTCGCCGAGGCGCGTCCCCAGCCGGTCGTAGATGCCGGCTTGGACCTCCACTCGCGCACCGACCTCGATCAAAGTGCCGAGAACCACGCGATCCGCGCCGAACGCGGCCGACGCGCGGCGGGCCTGGCTCAGGTCTCCGCGCGGGTCGCGGGAATCGCGCGCGAGGAACTCGACCAGGGCGGCGGGATCCACGGTGGTCAGGGTCCCCATGCCGTTGAGCCGCGCCGCGAGGAGGTCCATCAGGCCGGGACCCAGGTAGTCCAGCGCCGTGCTGCCGCGCACCGCGAACGGCATCACCAGCACCCGACCCGCCGAAGGGGCACTCCCTGCCGGGATGGCCGGTCGCGGCCACCAGGCCCACGACGCGATCGCCGCCAGCCCGAGCAGGGTTGCCGGCACCCACCGCGCGCGGCGCGGCCGCACCGTTGCTGGTGCCGCCCCCCCCGGCAGGGCCGTCTGGGGCGGGGTCCAGGCAAGCCGCCGGCGTGCGATCGCCGGTGGCGCGACCGTGACAGGCTCGCGCAGCAGTGCCTGGCGGAATGCCTCCACCTCGGCGTCGGGGCCAACCTCCAGGTCGAGGCGCAACCGCTCCTGGAAGGCGTGTGCGAATTCCAGGGCTGCGGGGCGGTCGCCCAGGTCCGCCAGCGTCCGCATGTGGCGAACGGCCGCCAGGGCGCTGTGCGGCTCGTGGCGGCAGAGCCGCTCGGTCCAAGCCACCCGGACGGCCGGATCGGGAGTCTCGACGCTGGTGGCGAGCTGGTCCAGCAGGTCGTGGACCCAGCGATGATACTCGGCGCGGGTATCGGACAGCCAGGTCTCGAAGGTGGCCGAATCGGGCAGGTGAAATCCGTCCAGGAACGGACCGGTGCAGACGGCGACCGCACGCTCCGCCTCCCCGGCTCGCGTGTGCTGCTCCAGCAGGTCCAGGTCCGAGGGCAGCAACTCCGGGTCGAGGTACAGGCCGTCTCCGACCGAGCGCAACGTCTCGCTTCCCAGCTCCTTCCGGATGGCATGGACGGTGGTGTTCAGCAACGTGCGGCCGCTGTGGTCGTCGTTCTCGGGCCAGAGGAGGCCGAGCAGACGATCGCGGCTCATCAGCCGGCCGGGCGCGGCCGCCAGCAGCGCCAGCAGAGCCAGGCGGTGCCGCTGGGAGATCGGACCGGCCACCGGCCCGTCGGGCGACTCCAGCCGGAGTGTCCCGAAGGTCCGCAACCTGAGCTGTACGCGGTTGGTTTCTGTCAACGCTGACCCGGGCTTTGCAGGGTGAATCAATCAATTTCCGCGCGGCGAGGTGAGTTGGCTAGCCCCCCGGACCCCGACAAAACACCGAACTCGCGTGGAGGCGGCGGGAATTCAGTGCCAGTTCAGGGGTGATTAAGGGGCGGGCGCTACGTTGCGCGCGTTGGACGGGACGGGCACCGGGTCGTTCTCGGGTGTTCCGCTCCCCCGCCCCTTCGCCGAAGCGTACCCGATGACCGCTGAGCCGCTGTTTGCCGCCCTCGCCGAGCGCTACCGCCTGGAGCGTGAGCTCGGCGCGGGCGGCATGGCCACCGTGTACCTGGCCGAGGATCTGAAGCACCACCGCAAGGTCGCGGTGAAGGTGCTGCGCCCGGAGCTCTCATCGGCGCTGGGGGGCGAGCGGTTCCCGCGGGAGATCGCGATCATCGCGCAGCTCTCCCACCCCCACATCCTGCCGCTGCACGACTCCGGCGAGGCGGCGGGATTCCTCTACTACGTCATGCCCTATGTGGAGGGCGAGACGCTGCGGCAGCGCCTCCAGCGCGAGGGTCAGCTGGAGATCAGCGACGCCGCCCGGATCCTCCGTGAGGTCGTGGACGCCCTCGCCTTCGCCCACCAGCACGGCGTGGTGCACCGGGACATCAAGCCCGAGAACATCATGCTGAGCGGGCGGCACGCCATCGTCATGGACTTTGGCGTGGCGAAGGCGCTGAGCGCCGCCGGCGGCGAGCAGCTCACCACGGTGGGGCTGGCGCTGGGGACGCCGGCCTACATGGCCCCGGAGCAGGCCACCGGCGATACCAATGTCGATCATCGCGCCGATCTCTACGCCGTCGGCGCCCTCGGGTACGAGATGCTGTCGGGCGCGCCACCCTTTGCCAAGGCGACGGCCCAGGCGGTGCTCTCCGCCCATGTGCTCGAGCAGCCGGTCGAACTCACCGAGCGGCGCCCGGGGGTGCTCCCGCCCCTCTCGGACCTGATCATGCGCTGCCTGGAGAAGGCCCCGGAGGATCGGTGGCAGACCGCCGAAGAGATGTTGCCCCTGCTCGAGGCGATCTCCTCCGGCTCCGGCGGAATGACCCCGACCGGGACCCGGCCGGTGTGGGCAGCCACGCGCCGGCGTCGGCGGCGCTGGCTGCCCGTGGCCATCGGGGGCGGTGGACTCGCCGCGCTGGGCCTGGTGGCCAGTCTGCTGCTGGCCGATGACGGTGCCATCCGGTCGATCGCGGTGCTCCCGATCCGGGACATCTCGGGGCAGGACAGCGTCTTCGTGGACGCCATGCACGACGACCTGATCAGCGCCCTGGCGCGCCTCGAGGTGGCCGAAGTGGTCCCTCGTTCGGCGGTGATTCGCTTCCTCAGTGGCGCCTCGGGCACGAGTGAGGTGGCGCGAGCGGTGCACGCCGATGCGGTGCTCGAGAGCACCGTCTATCGCGATGGCGATCGCATCCGCGTCAACGTCCAGCTGGTCGAGCCCCAGGGGCTCCGGCATGTCTGGGCCCAGTCCTACGACCGCGATGTGGCCGACGTCATGACCGTTCAGCGCGAGGTGGTGGAGTTGATAGCGACCGAAATCCAGGCGACCCTGCACCCAGTCGTGACATCGCCCGACGGATCCAGGGGGCCGGCATGATCCGCCGTGACCTGATGGTCCTGGCGGTCGCCGCCGCGGGGCTGGCCTGCAGCCCTGGCGCCGAGGGGTTCCCGGCGGTGGACCTGCCGCTGGGCGGGGTCGGTTACTATGAGCTGGCCTACTCGCCGGATGGGACGCGCCTGGCGTATGTGGCTGAGCTCAACGGCAAGCGGGCCGTCTGGGTGGCGGGCCTCGATGGGAATGAGGCGGCCCGGGTGAGTCCCGAGGCGACCGATGTCAGCGATATCTACTGGTCTGACGACGGTTCCTGGATTGCCTACCGGTCGGACGCGGCGGGTTCGCCGGATATCTACGTGGTTCCCTCCGCGGGAGGGGAGGCGCACCGCCTCACCGACGCCGTCGGCGTGGAGACTCCCCTCGGTTGGCATCCGGACGGCTCCCGGCTGCTCTACACCACCTTCGCCTCGGGCACCCCCCGGCTCTACACCGTCGGCTTGGACCAGGCACCGGCCCTGCTCGATGGCGTCGAGGGCGCGGTGGGGTATGCCCGGTACTCGCCCGACGGACAGCGACTGGCGTTCGTGCGTCGCGAGGCTGACCGCAATCACGTGTGGGTGACTTCGCTCGATGGCAGTGAGGAGCGACAGCTGACGACCGGGGGCCGGGAGTCGGAGCCGAAGTGGTCGCCGGATGGGCGGGAGGTGCTCTATCTCTCGGCCATCTCCGGTGACGACAACCTCTGGATCTACTCCTTCGAGACCGACAGCGCACGCCAGGTGACCCGCGACATCCGAAACGAGTTCATGGCGGAGTGGTCCCCGGATGGGCAGTGGATCGTGTTCTTCACCGATCGGGGCGGCCAGCCCGACCTGTGGGCGGTGCCGGCAACAGGCGGCGAGTCGGTTCGGCTGACCAACGACCCCGAGCATGAGTACCTCCCCCGCTGGACCCCGGATGGTCAAGGGGTGCTCTACGACGTGGCCGGGGGGTTCCCGCAGCTCTACCGGCGGGATCTAGAGGGCGGCGCTCCGGTCCAGCTGACCCGGGAGGCACAGGGGGCGGGCAATCCGGAGGTCTCTCCCGACGGAACCCAGTTGCTCTTCGGGGCCGGGGAGCACGGCAACGCCGATGTCTTCGTGATGCCGCTGGCAGGCGGCGCGGCCCGGAGGCTCACGGACAACCCGACCAATGATTTTGGCGGCTCCTGGAGCCCGGACGGCCAGCGCGTCGTGTACAACTCCCAGCGTGGCCTTCGCAACAAGGTTTTCTGGATGGGCGCTGATGGCAGTGCGCCGACGCCCGTGGTGACGCTCGAGGGCAGCCAATCCGGACCGGCGCTCTCACCTGACGGAAGTACCCTGGCCTTCGTCTCCACCCACGATGCGCCGGGCCAGGAGGTCTACACCATGCCGGTGGAGGGCGGTGAGGTGGTACGGCGCACCCACCTGCGCGACACCCATGGCCTGGTGTGGAGTCCCGACGGGAGCCGGCTCCTGATCATCAGCTCGAATGCAGAAACTGAGGGGCGCCACCAGATCTACCTGATGGGTGCCGCCGACGGCGCCATCACCCACCTCCCGGTGGAGGGTGAGGTGAGGGAAGCGAGCTGGTCCCCCGATGGAACCCGGATTGCGTTTCGTGTTCGGGCCGGCGACCGATGGACCATCGGCGTGCTTGGCGCCGACGGCACCGGCTATCGCGACGCGACCCCGGACGTGCAGGATGCGGCCACGCCGCATTGGTTCCCGGATGGCCGTCGCCTGGTCTTCACGCTCCAGGAAGGTGACGACCGGGATCTGGCGATTGTCGCCCTCGCAACGGGCGCGGTGACCCGGCTCGAGGATCCCGTCGAGTACCAAAGTGGTCCCGTCGTCACGCCGGACGGGCGGTCGCTGGTCTATCAGTCAGGCGTATATGCCGAGCGGGCGGTCCGCCTGGACCTCCGCTCGATTCGCCAGGCGCCGCGCTGAGGCTCGCTGGGCCCAGCGCCCGCCTAGAGGAGCGATGCTGATCCGATTCCCGGCCGGCCGCACCGGTCGGGATCTCTCGTTGCTGCCATAGTGAGGACCATGAGCTACGACCGCCTCGCCGCCGCGCTGTCCGACCGCTACCGCCTCGAGCGCGAGCTCGGTCAGGGCGGGATGGCCACGGTGTACCTCGCGGCCGATCTCAAGCACGACCGCAAGGTGGCCATCAAGGTCTTGAAGCCCGACCTGGCCGCGGTCCTTGGGGCAGAGCGTTTCATCGCAGAGATCAAGACCACGGCGGCGTTGTCGCATCCTCACATCCTGCCACTCTTCGACAGCGGCGAAGCGGGCGGATTCCTCTACTACGTCATGCCGTACCTCGACGGCGAAACCATCCGGGAGAAGCTCACTCAGGAGGGGCAGTTCAGCATCGGCGAGGCGGTGAAGATCGCCACCGAGGTGGCGGAGGCGCTCGACTACGCCCACCAGCACGGGGTGATCCACCGCGACATCAAGCCGGAGAACATCCTACTGCATGCCGGCCGCCCGATGGTGATGGACTTCGGCATCGCGCTGGCGGTGAGCGCCGCCGCGGGCGGCCGGATGACCGAGACGGGGCTCAGTCTGGGCACGCCGCACTACATGAGCCCGGAGCAGGCCACCGCCGACAGGGAGATCACCGGCCGCTCGGACATCTACTCGCTGGCGAGCGTGCTCTACGAGATGCTGGCCGGCGTGCCGCCCCACGACGGCGGCTCCGCGCAGCAGGTGATCATGCGGATCATCGCGGAGACGCCCAAGCCGGTGGGGGAGCTGCGTCGCTCCGTCCCGGCCAACGTCGCCGCGGCGCTGGGCAAGGCGCTGGAGAAGCTCCCCGCGGACCGATTCGACAGCGCCCGGGCCTTCGCCGAGGCGCTGGCCAACCCGCACTTCACGACCGCAACGGCGGTGGTCAGTGGCGGTGTCGCGATGCCGCGGCAGTGGATCCGCAACCGCTACTCCCAACTCGCGCTCGGCATCATCGCGGCGCTTGGCGCGACGGTCGGGTGGCTGACGACCCGCGGCGATGGCGGCGAGGACGAGCCCGAGGCCGTGATCGCCTTCACCCTCATCGACTCGCTTCCGCCGGGGTTCGGCTTCGACGTGGCCGATAACGGCGCGATCGCGTACACGCGCGGCGGCAAGCTGTACGTCCAGCCGCCTGGAGACAGCGCCGCGTCGGAGGTACCTGGAATCGAACGCGTCGGGTTCGACCCGGTGTTCTCGCCGGACGGAGCGCACCTCGCGGTCGGCGTGCTGTCCGGTTCTGCCAATGAGCAACACGCCTCGATCGTGCGCGTGCCCGTCGGGGGAGGGGTGGCCACACGACTGCTCACCACGCCCACGGGGGCCGTCGCGCCACTGGAGTGGAGCGACGACGGATGGATCTATGCGCTCAGCGTGCCGACGCCCACCCCCGACAGCATCGCCCTGGTGCGAGTCCGGGACGTTGGCGGTGAACCCCAGCCGATCGTGCGGGCCGCCGTGCTGGGCCTTACACTGCTTCCGGGCGAACGCACGATCGTCGTGTGCACGATGGATCTGCTCGGCAATGTGCAGGTCTCCTCGGTGTACGCTGTCGACATCGCGTCGGGCGACACGACGCATGTGACAGACGACGCCTGCTCGCCTCGCTGGGCGCCGACCGGCCATCTGCTGCTCACGTCCCGCGACGGGACGCTGCGTGCCGTGCCGTTCGATCCGGCAGCGGTACGGGTCACGGGAGCGCCGATCCCGCTCATCAGTGACATCAAGGTCGGAAACGGCGGTGAAGCAAGCTACCATCTTACCCGAGGCGGAACGCTGCTGTACGTTCGAGGCAGACCGATCCAGTCGCGCGCGTTCGAGTACCTCCTCGCCGGGCGCGACGGCTCACGCACCGTGTTGCCGATCTCACCGGGACGGCTCCGTGACGCGACCTTTGCCCCCGGTGGTCGGCGCATTGCGTACATCCGCGACGACAGGCCATTCACGTTCGATCTGGACGTGGGCACCAATCGCCTGATTGGCGGCTCGGCGGGCAGCGGCCGAGTCGTCCTGTCGCCAGACGGCCGGTCCCTCGCGTATGCCGGCCCAGGTAACGCACCCACGGTCCGGGCCCTCGAGGGCGACACGACTGAACATCGGCTCGGTCCCGCCGGGGGCGGATTCCTGCTTCTGGAGCAGTGGCTCGCCGACGGGACGATGCTTGGCCACCGGCTTTCGCTGTCGAACATAGACATTGTCGCATTCCACGCCGACACCACGGGGATGTCGCGGACGGTCCTTGGCGCGGACTGGAGCGAGTCGTACCCTCAAGTCTCGCACGATGGCCGCTGGATCGCGTATGTCAGCAACGAGTCCGGGCGAAATCAACTTACCGTGCGTTCGTGGCCGGCGCTCGAGCGAAAGACCGTGATCGCCGACTCGATCACAGGGGGTACCCTGCGATGGTCGCCCGACAACAGGACCATACACTACATGCAGGGGCAGCGCGTGATGGCGGTGGAGATCGCCGGGAGTGATTCGCTGCGTGCCACCGCACGCCGCGTGATCGCCGATTCGATGTCCTTCCTCGACGACCTCAGTCCCGACGGGCGGCATCTGGTCCTCCGTCGGCTCCTCGCTGCGACCGCACTGCCCCCGTCCTCGCTCGTTGGGATTACCGGATGGCTCGGCGATGTACGGCGCAAGACCGCAGCGAGGGGACAATGAGCGTCGCCGAGCGCCTCGCCGCTGCCCTGTCCGACCGCTACCGCCTCGAGCGCGAACTCGGCCAGGGCGGCATGGCCACCGTCTACCTGGCCGCCGATCTCAAGCACGACCGCAAGGTGGCGATCAAGGTCTTGAAGCCCGACCTGGCCGCGGTGCTGGGTGCCGAGCGTTTCATCACCGAGATCAAGACCACCGCCGCGTTGTCGCATCCGCACATCCTGCCACTCTTTGACAGCGGGACCGCGGGGCAGGGGGGCGGCGGGTCCGAGTTCCTGTACTACGTGATGCCATATATCGAGGGCGAGACGATCCGCGACAAGCTCACCCGCGAGGGGCAGTTCGGCATCGAGGAAGCGGTGCGGATCGCCCGGGAGGTGGCCGACGCGCTGGACTACGCCCACCGCCACGGGGTCATCCACCGCGACATCAAGCCCGAGAACATCCTGCTCCACGATGGCAGGGCGATGGTGATGGACTTTGGGATCGCGCTGGCGGTGAGTGCCGCGGCGGGTGGCCGGATGACCGAGACCGGGCTCAGTCTCGGCACGCCGCACTACATGAGTCCGGAGCAGGCCACCGCCGACAAGCAGATCACCGGCCGCAGCGACATCTACTCCCTGGCCAGCGTGCTCTTCGAGATGCTCACAGGCGAGCCCCCGCACATGGGGAACTCGGCCCAACAGGTCATCATGAAGATCATCGCCGACACGCCGCGGCCCGCGGGGGAGCTGCGCAAGTCGATCCCCCCGAATCTGTCGGCGGCCTTGGCACGGGCACTGGAGAAGCTGCCGGCCGACCGGTTCGAAAGCGCCAGGGCCTTCGGTGACGCCCTGGCCGACGAGGGGTTCCACTACGCCGCGGGGACCCCGGGACGGGGGACCACCGCCGTTGGCGCCACGCGCCCGGCTGCAGCCAGTCGGGCCCCGCTCCTCGTCCTCGGCGCGGTGGCGGCCCTGGCGCTCGGCGCGGCAGCATGGGCCCTGACCCGGCCGGTACCCGAGCCGCCGGTGGTCCGGCTCGACCTCGCCTTTGGCGACATCGAGCCCGACCCCTACGGCGACGTCGTGATTTCGCCGGACGGCACCACGCTGGCCTTTTCGGGGAGGCAGAATGGCGAACGGGCCATCTGGATCCGCCGGATCGAAGATGCCGACTTCACCAGCCTGGAGGGGACAATAGGTGGCAGTGACCCCAGCTTCTCGCCCGACAGCCGTTGGCTGGTGTTCAGCCGCAATTCCGACGAGGCCCTGGTTAAGGTCTCGACCGCGGGGGGAGGGGTGATCACGCTGCATTCCGGCGGCGACCCGAGGCCCGTCTTTCCCCACTGGGGCACCGACGACTGGATTGTCTTCAGTGGTCCGACCGGGCTCTTCCGGATCCCCGCCACCGGAGGAGCGCCGGAGCGGGTCCAGGGTGGCGGGTCCACACAGTTCCTGCTGCCGGATGGGTCGGGGGTGCTGCACGCCCAGAACAACAACGTGGCCTTCACCGACTTCGCCACCGACTCCTCGCGGGTGCTGGTGCCGAATGCCCGGCATCCGTCGTACCTGGCGACCGGCCACCTGGTGTACGTGGCGGAGGATGGCGGGCTTTTCGCCGTGCCCTTCGATCTTGGTCGCCATGAGGTGACCGGTCCTCCGGTGCGGGTGCTCGACCGGGTCGCCGCGACCGGGGTGCGGAGCGGCTACTCGATCTCCCGGGACGGTGTCCTGGTGCACCACGAGGGCACGGCCGACCTCACCGGGGCACAGGCCCGGCGCTTCGTGATCATCGATCTCGAGACCGGCGCAGCGGATACGCTCCGGCTGCCGTCCGGAAACGTCAGTCACCAGCGGTTCTCCCCGAATGGTCGGATGCTCGCCTATTTCAGGGGAGGCCAGGGAATTCAGGGCGGGCTGTTCACATTCGACCTGGTGAGCGGAACCAACACCCAGATCACCTCTGAGGGAAGAACGACATACCCGGTCTGGTCCCCGGACGGCACCCGCCTCGCCTACGCGGCTCAGGATGTCGAGGGAGCGGACGGGGCGGATCTCTACGTCAAGCCAGTGGACAACTCCGGCGAGGCCCGCCAGCTACTCAGCCGGCCCGGCGACCAGGACCCGACCGGCTGGCTGGCGGACGGGACGATTCTGGTCAACTCGTTCGTGGGCAACAATGCCGACCTCCTCACCCTCCCGGCCGAGGGAGGCGGTGATCCGGTCACGTACCTGGAGGCGCCCTGGGCCGAGTACGATCTCACGGTCTCACCGGACGGGATCCTCGGCGCCTTCACGTCGCAGGAGATGGGCCGGGGGGATATCTGGATCCGGAACTTCCCGGTGGCAGAAGGCAAGTGGCGGGTGACGACGAATGGACCCGGCTATCTGGCACGGTGGTCACCTGACGGGGACTACGTCTACTTCGTGCGGTTCGGCGCCCCCGCTGACTCTCTGTTCCGGGTCCGGGTGGATCGAGCACCCGGCGGCGTCCCGGTGATTCGCGGCGAGGAGCTGGTGATCACGGTGGATATTGCGGGGTCCTTCTGGGACCTCCACCCCGATGGCCGCCGTGTCGTGGTGGCCGTCGCCGAGGAGGCTCCTTCGCCGGGCGGTACGACGCAGACGGGTACGGACCGCTACCTGGTGGTGCTCAACTGGTTTCGCGAGATGCTGGGCCGGATCGGGCAGCAGGATCCGCGATGACGGACCCGATGGCCCGCCTTGGTGCCGCGCTCGCCGACCGCTACCGCCTCGAGCGGGAGCTGGGGCAGGGCGGCATGGCCACCGTCTACCTGGCCGCCGACCTCAAGCACGACCGCCAGGTGGCGATCAAGGTCCTGAAGCCCGATCTGGCGGCGGTCCTTGGTTCAGAGCGTTTCATCACCGAGATCAAGACCACGGCGGCCCTCTCCCACCCGCACATCCTGCCGCTGTTCGACAGCGGCGAGGCGGGCGGGTTCCTCTATTACGTCATGCCGTACCTCAATGGCGAGACGATCCGGGAGAAGCTCACCCGCGAGGGGCAGTTCGGCATCGCGGAGGCGGTCAAGATCGCCACCGAGGTGGCGGAGGCGCTCGACTACGCCCACCAGCACGGGGTGATCCACCGCGACATCAAGCCGGAGAACATCCTGCTCCACGCCGGGCGACCCATGGTGATGGACTTCGGGATCGCGCTGGCAGTGAGCGCCGCGGCGGGCGGGCGGATGACCGAGACGGGGCTCAGCCTCGGCACGCCGCACTACATGAGCCCGGAGCAGGCGACCGCCGACAAGGAGATCACCGGGCGCTCGGACATCTACTCGCTGGCGAGCGTCCTGTACGAGATGCTGGCCGGCGTGCCCCCCCACGACGGCGGGTCAGCGCAGCAGGTGATCATGCGGATCATCGCGGACACCCCGCGCCCGGTGACCGACCTGCGCAAGTCGGTGCCGGCCAACGTGGCTGCGGCGCTGGGCCAGGCGCTGGAGAAGCTGCCGGCGGACCGGTTTGACTCGGCCAAGGCCTTCGCCGACGCGCTGGGGAATCCGGGCTTCGTCACCGCTGCGGCGCTCGTCGCGGCGCCCGGGGCCGTCGGGGCGGCGGCGTCCTGGATCCGGAGCCCGTTCTCGTGGGCCGCGATCGCCGCGGTGGTGGTCTCGGCAGGGATGGCCTGGAATTCCTCGCGACCGCGGCCCGAGCCACCGGCGATTCGCGAGCTGCTGTCACTGCCTGATGAGACGGTCACTGACCTGGACCTGTCCCGCGACGGCAGCCGCCTGGTGTACACGACCGTGAACACGCTCTTCGTCCGGGACCTCGACCAGACGGAGGTGCGTCGCCTCGAGAGCGGATTCAGGGCGCGTCTATCCCCCGACGGCCGGCATGTCGCCTTTAACCGGAGCAATGATCCTCGTGTCTGGATCAGGCCGGTTGACGGGGGCAGCGCGGAAGCCCGGGCTGACTCGGTCCTCTTCTACGCCTGGGGGGACGATGGCCACCTCTACGCATCGCAATCGCGGGGACGCCTCGTCCTGCGCATTCCACCGACGGCTGGGGTGGTGGACACGATTGCGCAGTTTGATGCCGACTCCGGGCGCATCTCCGGAGTCGAACATATCCTGCCGGGCTCGCGGGCGGCGGTGGGCTTCCGCTCGATCCCGGGGCAGCTGGGGGGGACGGAACTCGTCTTCCTTGATTTCAAGTCACAGGAGGTGCGTCCGCTCGGGCTGAGGGGATGGAATGCTCGCTACCTTGATGCGGGATTCCTCTTGTTTCTGGATGGACTCTCGCGGTTGGATGCCCGTGCGTCAGTCGTGCGCTTCGATGCCCGGAGCGGCCGCGTGCTGGGCGTTCCGGCGCCCGTTGGGTCGACGGGGATTCTCCTCGCGGCCAGCGGCAATGGGATCGTCATCTACGGCCTGCCCTCGCCCGGCCGGTTCAGTGGTGTGCCCCTCCTGATGGACAGGTCCGGGAGCCCGCGCGCCTTGCCAGGAGTCGATTCGGGCGCGGTGGGTGGCATCCTGTCACCCTCGGGGACGGAGGTGGCGTACGCCGTGTACCGGGACCCCATGGCATATCGGTCGTCCACGGCTCCTCAGGATTCTGATGTCTGGGTGGCGTCGCTCGACGGGGCGCCGTCGCAGCGCCGCACCTTTGGCGGGGGCGTCGAGCGCGTCGTCATCGGCTGGGGCGCGCGGGGAGAGACCATTCTCTTCGCCGAGTACGCGAACGATTCCGTGGCCGTGATGGCGGTGCCCGCCAACGGCGCCGCCCCGCCAGCCCCGGCGTTCCTGGCTGCGCGGCTGCCGTCGTCAGACCGCAGGCCGGTCCGGTTCTCGGTCTCGCCCGACGGCCGGCGGCTGGCGTGGGGATCGGACGACGGCCTGCGCAGTGTCGTCATGGGTGATACCACCGTCACGCTCACGCGCATCGAGCAGGCCCAATCCTTCAACTTCAAGTTCAGCCCCGATGGCCGGTGGGTCAGCTACACCAGCAACCCCGGTGCGGGGCCGGACATCTACATCCAGTCCTTTCCGCTGGCGGGGGGAAGCATCCAGGTGTCCGATGGGCGCGGGTATGATGGCGAGGGCGGAGTCGCCGCGTTCTGGAGTCGCGATGGCCGCTCCCTGTTCTACACCGGCCTCCCGGACGACCTCATCGAGGCTCGCCTGGACCTGGCCCAGCGCCGTGTCACCGACCGGCGGCGGCTCTTCAAGGGGCCGGCGGTCCGCGACGTGTTGCCTGGGGACTCGCTGTTCTGGGGCTCGAGCGGCGCTGCGGCGTTCCTCGAAACCCCGCTGGTGATGCTGGTGAACGCGGCCACCGAGTTTCGTCGACTGCTGGCGCCGCCGTAACTGCCTCTGTTCGACTTGCCATTGCGCTGGCACGCGGGCGCGGCCCTCGTGACGTTCAATCAGGCGGAAACTGGTCGCGTGGATGCGGTGCATCCGGTGTCGCTGGACCAGTTCCTGGTCTGAGCCAGGTTGCGTGAGGGCCGCCTGCCCGCCTGCCCGCCCTACGCCCCCGGCCGGTACCCCGTCTCTCGCTGCAGGCGCTCCAGCTCAGCCCGGAACATCGGCAACAGCTCCGCCTCCCGATCGGTGCCCATCAGGTTCTGCATCTCGAATGGATCGGTCTCCAGGTCATAGATCTCATCCATGCCGGGCAATGAGGTGTAATTGATGTGCTTCGACCTTCGACCGCGCAGTGCGCACCGCCTGGTACCCCATCGAGCGCGCGCGGAAAGCCGGTGTCACTGCAGTAATCGGTGAGCAAAGTCGTCCGCCAGCCGGGGGCGTTCCCCGCCAGCACCGGTAGCAGCGACCGGCCCTGCCACGCCACGCTGTCCCGCGCCCCGGTCAGTGCCACGATGGTCGAGGCGAGGTCGATGGTCTGGACCATTTCCGACGGCGTGGAGCCCGGCGTGGCGACACTCGGATACCGGATGATCATCGGGATCCCGGCCGTCTCCTCGTAGGCCAGCCGCCGCTCCTCATTGAGGCCGTGCTCCCCGTAGAAACAGCCGTGGTCGCTGGTCAGGATCACCACCGTATGCTCGAGTTTCCCCAGCGCTTCCAGCGTCTCCACGATCCGGCCGAGACTCTCGTCCACCGCCAGCAGCATCTCGAGGCGGCCGCGGACATCGGCATCCGGCGTGCCAGTGGCCGGCCCCAGCGGGGGCAGGGTGTCGTCGTTGCCCATGTGCCACTTGCCGATGAAGGCGGTCGGGTAGCCGGCCATGGCCAGCGGGATGGCGAACGTGGCGTCGTGGAGAACCCCACCGGCCCCCCCACCGGGGCTCGATCCCCCGCTCGGGTTCGAGGCCACCCGAGTCACCCGGGGTGGATCCTTCCCCTGCAACGATTCCTACTGCCGCGGCTACCGGGTCAGTGCCCGGGGCAACGGGGCGCCCGATACCGGGGCGTCGCACATCGGCTTCCGCATGGTGATGACGGTGGACCAGTGGCGTCAGGCGCAATCGACGGCAGGCCGGAGAGTGCCATAGTATCTTCGCGGCCCCGCGGCCCCGCGGCCCCGCGGCCCCGCGGCCCCGCGGCCCCGCCGCCCCGCCGCCCTCCCACCCCTCGCCAAACCGCTGATCCGGGGCCATCTTCCGTAGGATTCCCTCCCAGGAGCTCGCATGCCCGACTCGCTGCCGCGCCTCGCGGAAGCGCTCAAGGATCGTTATCGCATCGAGCGCGAAATCGGCCAGGGCGGGATGGCCACGGTCTACCTGGCCCATGACGTCCGCCACAACCGCAAGGTGGCGGTCAAGGTGCTGGCCGCCGAGCTGGCGGCGATGATCGGCGCCGAGCGATTCCTCAAGGAGATTGAGGTCACCGCCAACCTGCAGCACCCCCACATCCTGCCACTGTTCGACTCCGGCATCGCCCAGGCCGGCGAAGGGGAGGGCTCCCGCTTCCTCTACTATGTGATGCCGTTTGTGGAGGGCGACACCCTCCGTGACAAGCTCGACCGCGAAAAGGAACTGAGCGTCAAGGAAGCGGTGGAGCTGACCCGCAGCGTTGCGGCGGCGCTGGATTATGCCCACCGGCACGGCGTGGTCCATCGCGACATCAAGCCCGAGAACGTCCTCCTGCACGATGGCCAGGCGATGGTGGCCGACTTCGGGATCGCCCTGGCCATCCGCGAGGCGGGTGGCACTCGGCTCACCGGCACGGGCCTCTCGGTCGGCACCCCGTCCTACATGTCTCCCGAGCAGGCCATGGGCGATCGCGAGGTCGACGCCCGGAGCGACATCTACTCCCTCGGCGCCATGTTGTACGAGATGTTGACCGGGACCCCGCCGTTCAGCGGGAACACTGCCCAGGCGATCGTCGCCAAGATCCTGACCGAGACGGCGCCGCGCATTACCAAGACGCGCAGCTCCGTACCTGCGAACGTGGAGGCCGCCATCCACAGGGCGCTGGAGCGGCTGCCGGCAGACCGGTTCGCTACCGCGGCCGAGTTTGCGGAAGCGCTCGGCAACCCGGCGTTCACGACGCCGGGCGTTGCAGGTGCCGGCGCGGCGACCACGGAACCGCGATCGCTCTGGAACCCGCTGAGCATCGCGACTGCGGGCATGGCGGTCGCCGCCGTGTTGGCTGCCGGATGGTTGGCCACGCGCCCCAACCCCGAGGCGCCGGTCCGGCGGCTGGCCTTGTCGCTCCCCGCCAACGAGGGTCTGAATCCCAGTGCCGTCAATCGACTGGCGATGGCACCCGATGGCTCGGGGTTCGTGTTCGCGGGGGTGGATGCCAGCGGGACGGCGCGCCTCATGTACCGTTCCTTTGCCCAGCTCGCGGCCACGCCATTGCCGGGCACCGAAGGGGGAACCTCGCCGGCCTTCTCCCCGGATGGCACCCGGATTGCCTTCCTCTCCGTGGCGCCATTTGCCGTCAAGGTCGTGGCGCTCAACGGCGCACCCGCCATTACGCTGGTGGCCGATGAGGTCATCGGCGGAGGGGTGGCCTGGAGTGCCGACGATTGGATCTACTTCGATGCCGGCGACCGATTGGACCGAGTGCGAGGCAGTGGCGGCGACCGGGAACGGGTCGTTGCGCTCGATACGGCCAACGCCGAGGTCGGGTTCGCCTGGCCCGACCCCCTGCCCAATGGTCGAGGGCTGCTCTACCGATCCCGCCGAGCGGGCGAATCCACCCAGAGTTATGTCATCAAGGTCCTTGACCTCCGCACCCGGGAATCGCGGGTGCTGGTCCCTGGGGTGGTCGCCCGATACGCGTCGTCCGGGCACCTGCTGTTCGTTACCTCCGAAGGTGTCCTCCTGGCCCAGCCGTTTGACCCGGGCCGGATGGAACTGACTGGCGCGGCCACGCCCATCACCCAGGGGATCGGGGTGGCCGGGTTCGGGGGCGTGGACCTGGCCCTTGCGGCCTCGGGTGATTTGCTGTACGTCAGCGCCAGCATCACCGGTGGGGAGCGGTTCTCGTGGGTGAACCGCGACGGGAGCTCGCGGATCGTGGACCCCAACTGGAATCTTCCCTCGGAGACGGTGCTGGACTTTGCCCTCTCTCCCGACGGTCGCCGCCTGGCGGTGACGATCGGGGCGGGTGGTGTCGGCGCCCTGAGCGATATCTGGATCAAGGAACTGGACGACGGCCCCCTCACGAAGCTCACCTTCGAGCACATCAACCGGGCGCCGGCATGGGCCCCGGACGGGCGCGCGATCATTTATTCCTCAGCCAGGGCAGACGACCCGAACGTCCTGTTTCGGCTCCACCGGATCAGCGCCGACGGGACCGGGTCGCCGGAGCCGCTGCCTGCCGATGCTCGCGGGGCCGACGCCGTCGCTGTCTCAAGCCGGGACGGATGGGTGGTGGTTGGCACGGGGGATGGGGGCGCCCGGAGCGCCGATATCCTCGCCTTTCGGCTGGGGATCGACACTGCCATGACGCCGTTGCTCGAGACTCCCGCGTTCGAGGGCCTGCCCGCGGTGTCGCCCGACGGGCGGTGGCTCGCCTACACGTCGGTGGAGTCTGGAGCGGCCGAGGTCTACATCCGGCCGTTTCCCGAGGTGAACCGGGGCAAGTGGCAGGTGTCCCTCGATGGCGGCTTCATGCCGCGCTGGTCCCCGGATGGAGGGGAGTTGTATTACGCCAACCTGGCCAACCGGTTCCTCGTGGCCTCCATTCGCACCACGCCGACCTTGTCCATCGGACGCCGCGGGGTGCTGCACACCTTGGGCCCGATCCCGGGATATGACGTCCATCCAGACGGCCAGGGCACGCTGCGGCTCTGGTCCCCGACCCTTTCGGACTCGACCAGCGCCCAACTGGTGTTGATCCAGAACTTCCTCGGCACCCTGAAGGGCATCAAGTAGTGGAACCCTCCCGCCTCGCCGCCGCCCTCGCCGACCGCTACCGCATCGAGCGCGAACTCGGCCGGGGCGGCATGGCCACCGTCTACCTGGCACACGACCTGAAGCACCACCGCCCGGTGGCGGTAAAGGTCCTCCATGCCGAGCATTCGGCAGCGGTCGGGAAGGAGCGCTTCCTCCGCGAGATCACGACCACCGCCAACCTGTCCCATCCGCATATCGTGCCGGTCTTCGATTCGGGCGAGGCAGACGGCCAACTGTATTTCGTCATGCCGCTGATCGACGGAGAATCGCTCCGGGCGCGGCTGGATCGCGAGGGGCCGCTTCCGGTGGAGGAAGCGATCCGTTTGGTTCGCGAGGTGGCCGACGCCCTGGAATACGCCCACGGCGCCGGGATCCTGCACCGCGACTTGAAGCCCGAGAACATCATGCTCAGCCGCGGCCACGCCCTACTGGCAGACTTCGGCATTGCCGGCGGCACGATGGGAACCTCGGAGCAGGCCCGGCTGACCCAGACCGGCACGTCGCTCGGCACCCCGGCCTACATGAGCCCCGAGCAGGCCACCGGCGAGCGGGAACTCGGCCCGCCCTCCGACGTATACGGCCTCGGCTCCATCCTGTACGAACTCATCACCGGCGAGGCCCCGTTCAGCGGGCCGACCTTCGAGGCGATCCTGGTGAAGCGGTTCACGCAGGAGGCCCCACGGGCCTCCTCGCTCCGGGCGGACATCCCGCCGGGCGCCGATGCGGCCATCGCCCGTGCCCTGGCTCGGGAGCCGGGGGACCGGTTTGCCACGGCGAGCGCCTTCGCTGCCGCGATTCTCGAGGCCCCAACGGCCCCGCCTCCCAGGCCCACTGCGGCCCGGGAGCGGTCCATTGTCGTGCTGCCGTTCGCCAACCTCAGCCCCGACCCCGACAACGCGTACTTCAGCGACGGGCTCACCGAGGAGATCATCACCGACCTCGGCTCAGTGAAGGCGCTGAGCGTCATCAGCCGCACCACGGCCATGCAGCTCAAGGGCACCACCAAGGACATCCGGACGATTGGCCGGGAGCTCGGTGTCCGGTACGTGCTCGAGGGGAGTGTGCGGAAGGCAGGCAATGCGCTCCGGATCACCGCCCAGCTGATCGACGCCGCACAGGACGCGCCGGTCTGGAGCGAGAAGTACAGTGGGACGATGGACGAGGTGTTCGAGGTCCAGGAGCGGGTGGCCCGCGAGATCGTGAAGGCCCTGGGCCTCACGCTCACCGCTGACGAGGATCGCCGGCTCGCCGATCGCCCGATCAAGGACGCCCGCGCCTACGAGATCTACCTGCGCGCCCAGGCGCTGGTGCGCCACTATGGGTCGCCGGTCGAGCAGGTGGAGGCGTTGATTGCACGGGCGGTGGAGATCGAGGGTCCGTCGCTCCCGTTGCGAGCCTTGCGGGGGCTGCTCTGGGTCAGCCAGATGCGGGCGGGAATGAGCACCGACGAGGCGCACCTGGCCAAGGCCGAGGCGGAAGCGCGGGAGCTGATTCGGCTCGCCCCCGAGTCCGCCTACGGCTACGCGCTGCTCGGCTTCGTCAGCTACGAACGCGGGCGGATGGCGGAGACCGTGCGGTACCTTGGCCAGGCGCTGGAGCGGGACCCGAGCGACGCCGACGCCCTCTTTTTCCAGGGCATCGCGCTCACGGCGGCTGGTCAGATCGAGGAGGGCCTCGCCGCGGGCCGGCGATTCCTGGAGATCGACCCGCTGTCGCCGATGGCGGGGGTGCTGTTCAACTCGGCGCACTGGTTTGCGGGCCGTCCGGCCGAGGGGTTGCGGGAGCATGAGCACGGGCTGGTGCTCGATCCCGAGAACCCGATCATCCACTGGTCGCTGGGCTACACCTACGCCCTGCTGGGGCAGCGGGACCGGGCGCGCCAGCGGGCGGACTGGATGCGCGCCCGGGTTCCACAGATGCCCTACACCGTGCAGCTCGTGTCGCTGGTCGAGGCGCTCGAGGGGCGCCACACCGAGGCGCTGGCGACGCTGGCCACGTTGCCGGCGTTCAACTTCGACGGGCATATCACCTTCCACCTGAGCGAGAGCTACGCGATGGCGGGGGATGTCGCAACGGGCCTCCAGCTGCTCGAGCACGGCATCGCGCGTGGCTTCTACCCGTCCGAGTACATCGCGGCCCATTGTCCGTTTCTGGCGCCCCTGCGGGGCCACCCGCAGTTCGCGCGGATCGCGGCCCGGGCCGCGCGGCGCAAGGCAGAGTTCAAGGCGGAACTGGCCAGGCCCTGACGACCACTGCCCCTCGGGAGGCGATGATGCACCGACGTCACTTCATCGGACAGGCCGCGGCACTCGTCGCGGTGCCCTTCATCCGCTTGCGGCCGGGTCGTGAACCTCTCCACGTGGACGGCGGACGCCTCAACGGCTGGCTGGCACGGTTCGACGCCGTTGGCCGAACCGCCGGCGGGATCAACCGCGTCGGGTACTCCGAGGCCGACCTGGCCGGGCGCGCCTTCACCATGGACCTCTTCCGCCAGGCCGGCCTGACACCCCGGATCGACGCCGCGGGGAACATCATCGGCCGGCTGACCGGCACCGACGCCGGCCTCCCGCCGATTGTCATCGGCTCCCACGTGGACTCAGTGACCGACGGCGGCAACTTCGACGGGCCGGTCGGCTCCTTCGCCGCCATCGAGGTGGCCCGCTCACTCCAGGACCAGGGGGTGCGCCTCCGCCATCCGCTTGAAGTGGCCGTCTGGTCCAACGAAGAGGGGGGCGTCATCGGCAGCAAGCTCGCCGTGGGCGACCATGCCGCCGTGGATCTGGACAGCGTGGCGCGCTCCGGCCGCACCATCCGCGAGGGAATCGGGATCGTGGGGGGCAACGTGGCCCGGCTCGATGACGAGGTGCGCTCCAAGGGCAGCGCCGCCTGCTACCTGGAACTCCACATCGAGCAGGGCGGGCTGCTGGAGCAGGCCGGCCTCCAGATCGGTGTGGTGCAGGGCATCATCGGGCTGCGCTGGCTCGAGGTCACCATCGAGGGCTTTGCCAACCACGCCGGTACCACGCCCATGGACCAGCGCCGGGATGCGATGCTGGCAGCGGCGAAGTTCACCGTCGCAGTGAATGACGCCGTGCGCGCCGAGCCCGGGCGGCAGGTGGCGACCGTTGGGCGGGTCGTGCCGGAACCCAACACCAGGAATGTCATCTCCGGCAGGGTGACGCTGTCCGTGGACCTCCGGGACCTCGACCCCGCCAAGCTCGACCGCTTCGCAAGCCGCTTCGAGCAGCTGGGGCGAGAGATCGGGGACGCAACCGATACCACCTTCACCGTCCGCCGGGTGACCAGCAGCGCCCCCGCCCTGGCGGCCCCCCAGGTCATGGACTGGATCGATGCCAGTGCCGCATCCCTCGGCCTCTCCCGCCAGCGGATGCCGAGCGGGGCGGGGCACGACGCCCAGGAGTTGGCGTTGATCGCGCCGATGGGGATGATCTTCATCCCGAGCGTCGGCGGGATCAGTCACTCCCCGCGGGAATTCAGCCACGCCGTGGATGTGGTCAACGGCGCCAACGTGCTCCTCAACGCCGTCCTCGCCGCCGACACCTAGTCGGGTGCGGCGAACGGGGGCAACTCT
Organism: Gemmatimonadales bacterium; assembly: GCA_048499805.1. GTDB lineage: Bacteria > Gemmatimonadota > Gemmatimonadetes > Gemmatimonadales > GWC2-71-9 > JAWXBA01. The sequence continues at coordinate 406,612 of JASNZF010000003.1, forward strand.
CGGCCCCGCTGCCCCGCTGCCCCCCGATACCCGAACCGAGATATCTGTGCAGACAACCTCCGCCCGCCAATACTGGCGCCACAACCTCCGGTACCTGGTCATCCTGCTGACCATCTGGGCCACTGTCTCGTTCGGGTTTGGCATCCTGCTGGTGGAGCCGCTCAACCGGATCCGGATCGGCGGGTTCCAGCTCGGCTTCTGGTTCGCCCAGCAGGGGTCCATCTACATCTTCGTCCTCCTCATCGTGGTCTACGTGATCCTGATGAACCGGCTCGACCGCCGGTTCGCCATGGATGACCGCGGGGAGGTTCCATGAACGTAGGCGCGTGGACCTTCGTGATGGTGGCAAGTTCGTTTGCGCTCTACCTCGGCATTGCCGTCTGGAGCCGGGCTCGCTCGACCGGCGAGTTCTACGTCGCCGGGGCCAAGGTGCATCCGGTCGTCAATGGGATGGCCACCGCCGCCGACTGGATGAGCGCCGCCTCGTTCATCTCGATGGCCGGGATCATCGCCTTTGCGGGGTACGACGGCTCGGTCTACCTGATGGGGTGGACCGGTGGCTACGTGCTCCTGGCACTGCTCATCGCGCCGTACCTCCGCAAGTTCGGCAAGTACACCGTCCCCGACTTCGTCGGCGACCGCTACTACTCCCGCACCGCGCGCATCGTGGCGGTGGTCTGCGCCCTGTTCGTCTCCTTTACGTATGTGGCCGGCCAGATGCGTGGGGTGGGGATCGTCTTCTCGCGCTTCCTCGAGGTGGACATCGCCCAGGGGGTGCTGATCGGGATGGGCATCGTCTTCACCTATGCCGTCCTGGGTGGCATGAAGGGCATCACCTACACCCAGGTGGCGCAGTACTGCGTGCTGATCTTTGCCTACATGGTGCCCGCAATCTTCATCTCGCTGCAGATGACGGGGACCGTGCTCCCCCAGCTTGGGTTTGGCAGCACCATGGCCGACGGCTCCGGCGTCTACCTCCTCGATCGGCTCGATGGCCTCACCACCGAGCTCGGCTTTGCCGCCTACACGTCGGGTCGGAAGACCACGCTCGACGTGCTGGCCATCACCGCGGCGCTGATGGTGGGGACCGCGGGGCTGCCCCACGTGATCGTGCGGTTCTTCACCGTCAAGAACGTGCGCGATGCCCGGAGCAGCGCGGGGTGGGCGCTGGCCTTCATCGCGATCCTCTACACCACCGCCCCGGCGGTGGCGGCGTTCGCCCGCACCAACCTCCTTGACACCGTGTCCAACAAGCCGCATGCCGCGATGCCGGCGTGGTTCTCCAACTGGGAGACGACCGGCCTCATTGGGTTCACCGACCACAACGGCGACGGCCTGATTCAGCTCACCGGACCCGCCTCGCCGGTGCAGAACGAGCTGACCATCGACCGCGACATCATGGTCCTGGCCAATCCCGAGATCGCCCGGCTCCCCAATTGGGTGGTGGGGCTGGTGGCAGCGGGCGGGCTGGCGGCGGCGCTCAGCACTGCGGCTGGGCTGCTGCTGGTCATCTCCACCGCCATTTCCCACGACCTGCTCAAGCGGGTCATCCGGCCGTCGATCAGCGAGCGTGGGGAGCTGCTGACCGCCCGGGTGGCGGCGGGTGTGGCGGTGATCGTGGCCGGCTATTTCGGAGTCCATCCGCCGGGGTTCGTGGCGGAGGTGGTGGCGCTGGCGTTCGGCCTGGCGGCGGCATCGTTCTTCCCGGCCATCATCCTCGGGATCTTTACCAAGCGGATGAACACCGCCGGGGCGGTGGCCGGGATGGTCTCGGGCCTGGTCTTCACCCTGGTGTACATCGGTTGGTTCAAGATGCTCCACCCGGAACTCAACACGCCCGATCACTGGTGGTTCGGCATCAGTCCGGAAGGGATCGGGGCGGTCGGGATGCTGGTGAACTTTGCCGTGGCGATCGTCGTGGCCTGGCGCACCGCACCACCGCCACTGGAGGTGCAGCAGATGGTGGAGGAGATCCGGTTGCCGCGGTTTGCGGGGCCGGGGCATGAGATCGGGGCATAGGGCTTGAACCGCGAAGACGCGAAGGTCGCAAAGGGCGTTGGACGTGCTCGAGAGGAATTAGAGCGGCTGGCCACGATTGTGGTGGACTCGGCCTTTGTGGTACACTCCGCCCTTGGCCCGGGGCTGCTCGAATCAGCGTATCAGGCTTGCTTGGCCGTCGAGTTGAGGGCGAGGGGTATCGAGGTGGTGACGGAGGTGGCGTTCCCAGTTCACTACAGGGAAACGGCCGTTGAGGTTGGGTATCGGGTGGATATGGTGGTTGGCGGGTCAATCCTGGTGGAGAACAAGGCTGTCAAGGAACTGGTGCCGATTCATGAGGCCCAGCTGTTGACCTACCTCAAACTGTCGGGGCTCAAGCTGGGATTCCTCATCAACTGGAATGTTCCCAGAATAAAGGACGGCATCAAACGAATGGTCAACCGACTCTAGTCCCCAATCCCTTCGCGCTCTTCGCGCCTTCGCGGTCAAAAGCAACTGGTCACCGCCAAGACGCGAAGGACGCAAGGAGGCTCCTCAGCGAAGGATTGGCGCCCTCCGATGTTTGGTCGCCTGCTCGTACGCGAAGGCCAGCCGGAACAGCACCGGCTCGCTCCATGCCCGCCCGAAGAACGTCATCCCCGCCGGCAGCGATCCGTCCCGAAGCCAACCCATGGGCACGTTGACGGCGGGCCAGCCGGTGGCGGGCGAAAACACCTGGCTGTTGTCGCCGCCCGGGGTGTTGAGGTCGCCGATCAGGCGCGGCGCATTGCTCCACGTGGGGTAGACCAGGGCGTCCAGTTGCAGCGCATCCATCGCCCTCGTCAGCAGTTCGCGCAGTCCTTCCCCAAAGCGCTCCCTCCCCCGGCAGCCGGGATCCCACTCCGGCGTGGAGTCCACCGCGGCCGCCGATTGCAGGCGTACCTGCACCGACGGGTGATACCGTCCTGACCGCAGGATGTCTGCGACACTCCTGACCGGCGCGGTGGGATGGTCGGCCAGGTACGCATCCATGTCGTGCCGGAACCGGTTGCAGCCACGTGGCGAGATGCGCTGCAGGGAGTCGTATCCGGGCAGGGGAATCGAATCGAACACGATGGCGCCTGCGCGCCGGAGATCGGCCACCGCCTGGCGGAGCACCGCACGCACCTCCGGATCAGTGCTGGACCGTTCCCACGCCTGGTTGAGCACCGCGATCCGCGCGCCCCGGAGTCCGTCGGCCCGGAGCTCTGCCGCATAATCGAGCTGAACATGGGCGTCGGCCGGTGCCGTGACGGGATCCCTCGGATCGCTGCCCACGATCACCTGGAACACCGCCACCGCATCTGCCACTGTCCTGGCCATCGGCCCCGCGATATCTGCTGCCAAGCTGAGTGGAATGACCCCCGATCGGCTGGTGAGCCCCATGGTGGACCGGATGCCGACCAGCGCCTGGTGTGCCGACGGGCCACGGATCGAGTTGCCGGTGTCGGTGCCGAGCCCGGCGAGTCCAAAGCTGGCCGCCACTGCCGCCGCGGTCCCCCCGCTGGAACCCGCGGTGACCCGCGAGGGATCGTACGGATTGCGCGTGTATCCCGGTAGCAGTGAGCCCACCGTCTCCAGCGGGCTGAACGCGAACTCCGCCATGTTCGACTTGGCCAGCACAATGGCCCCGGCGGCCTTGATGCGGGCCACCTGGAATGCGTCGCTCGCGGGGACGTGACCCGCCAGGGAAAGCGAACCCGCGGCGGTCTGCAGCCCCTCGGTGTCGAAATTGTCCTTGATGATCATCGGGACGCAGTGGAGCGGGCCGATCGGCCCCGAGGCCCGATATTGCCGGTCCAGTGAATCGGCAATCGCCAGGGCATCGGGGTTGGTCACGATGATCGCGTTGAGGGCAATCCCTCGCTTGTCGAATGCCCCGATCCGGTCCAGGTACCCCTGCACCAGCATCCGGCAGGTCAGACTCCCACCGCGAAATGCGGCGTGCACCTGGCTGATCGTCGCCTCCGCCAGCTCGAACTGGGCGGGGGACTGCGCCGCGAGTGGCGCGGTCATCACCGCGATGGTCAGGGCGAGCAAGTGAGGGGCACGAAGTGGAGAGCGCATCGGTCGGGCTCCCGGTCCAGTCGGGGTGTCAGGTCTGGTGGATGTTGGGTAAAGCTACTCTCTTGCAGGTAGGCTCCCTATCCTGTCGGCCAGATCCCTCCCCCTCGCTGCGCTCGGGGTCGGGATGACACTCCTTGTAGCGCGCAGATCATTGCTTCCGCCTGCCCGCCTGCCCGCCTGCCCGCCTGCCCGCCCGCCCGCCCGCCACCCGAGACCCCAGCCCCAAGTCCCAAGTCCCTAGCCCCAGCCCGCCCTACCGTTTAGCATGCACACACCGCTAGGGGCATCCACCGGGCACGTCGGCGCCGGAGGGATTGAGACGCTACCCTTGGAACCTGATCCGGTTCATACCGGCGAAGGGAGTGCGGCAGATGCTGCCCTATTCCGAAGCCTTCCCCAATTCCACCAAGGTCCACCTCGAGGGTCCCGGCGGGATCCGCGTCCCGGTGCGCCGCATTGCCCTCTCCGGTGGCGAACCGCCCCTCGACGTGTACGACCCCTCCGGCCCGCAGGACTGCGACGTCCGCCAGGGGCTCCCCCCGATCCGCGACGCGTGGATCCGTGCCCGAGCCGTCCGCGCAATTCCCGAGGCCGACCAGACCCTCGGCATCAGCATGCCCGACGGCCTCAAGCGCCAGGTGCTCCGCGGCACCGGCCCCGTGACCCAGCTGCACTACGCCCGGAAGGGCGAGATCACCCCGGAGATGGAGTACATCGCCCTTCGTGAGGGAATGAAGGCGGAGTTCGTGCGGAGCGAGGTGGCGCGGGGCCGGGCGATCATCCCTGCCAACATCAACCATCCCGAGCTGGAGCCGATGGTAATCGGGCGGAACTTCGCCGTGAAGATCAACGCCAACATCGGCAACTCGGTGGTGCGCAGCAGCATCGAGGACGAGGTCGAGAAGCTCCGCTGGGCCACCCTCTGGGGTGCCGACACCGTCATGGACCTCTCCACCGGGCGCGACATCCACGAGACCCGGCAGTGGATCCTCCGCAATGCCCCGGTGCCGATTGGCACGGTGCCGATCTACCAGGCGCTGGAGAAGGTGGACGGGGTGCCCGAGGAGCTGACCTGGGAACTCTATCGCGACACCCTGATCGAGCAGGCCGAGCAGGGGGTGGACTACTTCACGGTGCATGCCGGCGTGCTGCTGCGGTACGTGCCGATGACGGCCAACCGGCTCACCGGCATCGTCTCGCGCGGCGGCTCGATCATGGCCAAGTGGTGCCTGGCCCACCACAAGGAGTCGTTCCTCTACACCCATTTCCGTGAGATCTGCGAGATCATGCAGGCGTACGACGTCTCGTTTTCGCTGGGAGACGGACTCCGCCCCGGCAGCATTGCCGACGCCAACGACGAGGCCCAGTTCGCCGAGCTCAAGACCCAGGGCGAGCTGACCAGGATCGCCTGGGAGTACGACGTGCAGGTGATGAACGAGGGCCCCGGTCATGTGCCGATGCACCTGATCAAGGAGAACATGGAGAAGCAGCTCGAGTGGTGCGAGGAGGCGCCGTTCTACACCCTCGGTCCCCTCACCACCGACATTGCCCCGGGGTACGACCACATCACCAGCGCCATCGGCGCGGCGATGATCGGCTGGTATGGCACCGCGATGCTCTGCTACGTGACCCCCAAGGAGCACCTCGGCCTGCCCAACCGGGACGACGTCAAGGCGGGGGTCATTGCCTACAAGATCGCGGCCCATGCCGCCGACCTGGCCAAGGGGCATCCGAACGCCCAGAAGTGGGATGACGCGCTGAGCAAGGCGCGGTTCGAGTTCCGCTGGCAGGACCAGTTCAACCTGGCCCTCGATCCCGTCACCGCGCGGGCGTTCCACGACGAGACCCTCCCCGCCGAAGGCGCCAAGGTGGCCCATTTCTGCTCGATGTGCGGCCCCAAGTTCTGCTCGATGCACATCACCCAGGAAATCCGGGACTATGCGGCGAAGCAGGAGGCGGAGGCCGGCATGGCCGCCAAGGCGGAGGAGTTCCGGGAGCTGGGAGGAAAGATCTACGTGTAGGGGGCGGGGCGGCGGGGCAGGGGGGCAGCGGGGGCAGGTTGGCCGTAGCTGCCTGAGCGAGTTGACCCCCACCCCTCAACTTGGCACCTTCGGCCCCGCGGCCCCGCGGCCCCGCGGCCCCGCGGCCCCGCGGCCCCGCGGCCCCCCTGCCCCCCTGCCCCCCTGCCCCCCCGCCCCTAGCCCCCCACCCCCCACGCCCCCATCTTGCGGGGATGTCTGACGCGTCCGGGGCCCCCCAGGCCCGCGCCGACCAGATCCGGGCCTTCCAGGCCGAGCTGCAGCTCCTGGAGGGTGAGGGACTCCTCGCCCTCGACCCGGCCACTGCCGATCGTCTCCGGGCCCACCACGCCCAGGTCCTGGCACGCCTCGCCGCCGATGCCGACGTGGACACCACCGCCTCGATGCACCAGCTCTCGCTGGGGCTGCGGCTCGCCACGATGCTGGGCACCGTGGCGCTCTCGGCGGCCGTCGTGCTCTTCGTCCTGCGGGTCTGGGGGCACCTGCCCACCGCGGCCCAGTTGGGGCTCGCCCTCGCGGCGCCCCTGGTGCCGCTCGGCATCGCCGAGCTGGCAGCGCGGCGGGAACGCAGCCTCTACGTCGCCTCCCTCTTTGCGATGGTGGCGGTGGCGGGATTCGCGGCCAACCTGGCGGTGATCCATCAGGTGCTCAACCTGCCGGACAACCCGCACCCCGCGCTCGCCGTCGGCGGCGTGGCCCTCCTGCTGGCCTATCGCTACGACATCCTCGTGCTCCTCGCCACCGGACTCGGTGCGGTCGGTTGGTGGGTCGCGGCTTCGCTGTACAGCCTCTTGGGGGGGTGGTTCCCCGACTTCCCGGCGCTCCCCGAGACCATCGCCGTTCCCGCCCTGGTGGTCCTCCTCCTCCCGGCCGTCGTGCACCACCGTTCCCATCCCCGGTTCAACGAGGTCTACCGCGCGTTCGCCATCGTGGTGCTCGGCATCATCGCGTCCGGCATCTCCCTGAACGGGGAGCTGAGCCTGCTGCCGTTCGGGCGGCGCGGCGCCGAGATGGCCTACACCCTGGGCGGACTGACCCTTGGCATCGGGGCGATGATTGCCGGCGTGCGCCGAGGGTGGCACCAGTCGGTCCGGGCCGGGGCGGGGGTCGCGCTGCTGCTGATGCTCGTCAAGGCGGTGGACTGGTGGTGGGACCTGCTGCCGGCGTGGCTCTTCTTCCTGGTCCTGGGCGCCCTGGCGCTGGCCTCGATTGTCGGCCTGCGGCGCCTGCGCGCGGCGGCGGCCACCCAATGAGCCCGCGACCCGGCGTCTCCTACGCGGTCGTCCTGGTCCTCGTCGCCAACCTGGCGCCGTTGGCGGGGTGGTGGTGGAACCGGATGGGGGCCCCGCGGGCCACGGTTGAGTTGAGTGAACGGGAGGTTGGGGTCCGCTGGGGGAACGACGAGGACACTTCGGTGTGGCTGGAACTGTGGCGTGCCGACGCGTGGGAACCGCGCGTCGACCCCGCCTGGGCCGACTCGGCTGCCTTGGTGGGGCTGGGGTTCGAGGCTGCCCGTCTCTCGACCGGGGAGGCGGAGCGGCTGGCGGCTTGGCGACCCGCGCGGCGCCCGGCCTGGGTGCTCCTCCGGCTCGAGGCCGCCGAGGCGAGCCCCATGGAGGGGAGCCGCCTGGTGCCGGTGGCGGTGGGTACCGACCCCGGGGCGTTGTATCGGCAGGCCAATGACCCGGCGCTGCACCTCGTGGTGCGGGGGGTGGTGCGTGTGGGGCGGGCGCCCCTGCCCGCCGATTCCGTGTCGGGACTCGGGGACGCGGAATCCTGGACCGCGTCGCTCGACCTGATCACCCCGGCGCGGATCCACGTCCCCCGCTCCCTGATCCCCGCGCTCGAGGACCTGGCGGCAGGGACGCCGGAGGCCGGGGCGCCCCGTTTCGAGGTGCGCCTCCACCTGGGACGGCTTCACCTGCCGTGGATCACCGCCGTCTTCCCCACCACGCCCTGATTCCTGCCTCACCCGTCCTTCTGCATCTCCTCGACGGCGGCCCGATTCACCAGCACCCGGATCGTGTTGCCCTGGCCATCGACCGGCAGGACAAAGAAGAAGGCCCCCGCCGGCGGATACCGATTGGCGAGCACGGCGAGCTTCTCGCCATCCTTGAAGGTGATGAGGATCCGGTGGGACCCGGCGAGGCGCGGGTCGCCAGCGACCGGAGTGGTGGCATACTCGTGGGCGGGATCCCCCTCCGGGGTCTTCACGAAGTAGAGCGCCTTGAGCTCCGCCAGCGTCACCTCGAGCACACCCTGGTCCGGCGTCCGGATGTGGCAGGTGGGCTTGGTGGGAGCCACGTCGAGGCTGGATCCCTTGATGAGACGGCCATCGATGTAGCGGGCCACCACTTGGTTGGCCATTCGTGCTCCCGTGTCGGACCCCTGGATTGGCACGGCGGGAGCCGGGCTCCCTCGTCCCGCCGCGGCGGCTGCCACCCAGGTTTTGCAAGCTCCGGGCCAAGACGACGATGCCGAGCCAGGGGGCTCGGCATCGTGAAAAAGCGCCGTCCACCGGGGGAAATCAGCCCAGGGAGCGCGCCGTGTTGAGGACATTGATGCCATCGAACCGGGTGGTGGGGCATCCATGCGACACCGCACTGGACTGGCCCGGCTGTCCCTTCCCGTCGTTGAATGACCCGCCCAGCCGGTAGTCGCGGGCATCGCAGAGCGCCGACACGGAATTCCAGAATTCCTGGGTGTTGGACTGGTAGGCGACGTCGTCGAGCATCCCGACGACCTGGCCGTTGCGGATCTCGTAGAACAGCTGCCCCCCGAACTGGAAGTTGTAGCGCTGCTGGTCGATGGAGTAGGAGCCCCGGCCATAGATCAGGATCCCCTTCTCCACCCCGGCGATCATCTCGGCCTGGCTCAGGGGAGCGTTCCCCGGGGCCAGCGAGACATTGGGCATCCGCTGGAACTGGATCGAGTCCCACGAGTCGGCGTAGCAGCACCCGTGCGACTCGGTCTCGCCCAGGATGTGCACCTGGTCCCGGATCGCCTGGTAGTTCACCAGGATGCCATCCTTCACGAGGTCCCAGCGCTTGGTCTTCACCCCCTCGTCGTCCCAGCCGCAGGCGCCCAGCGACCCTTCCTGGGTCTTGTCGGCGAAGAAGTTCACCTTCGGGTTCCCGAAGTTGAACGCCTTGGTCCGCCACTTGTCGAGCGTGGCGAAGCTCGTCCCGGCATAGTTGGCCTCGTAGCCGAGGACCCGATCCAGCTCGAGGGGGTGGCCGACCGACTCATGGATGGTCAGGAAGAGGTGGGTCGGGTCGAGCACCAGGTCCCATTGGCCCGGCTCCACCGACTTGGCGGTGAGCTTCTGGCGCGCCTGCTGCGCGGCGAGCGTGGCGTCCTCCAGCATGTCGTAGCGCTGGCCGTAGAGCGCGGTCGTGCCGGGCTGCCCCGACCCGGCCCGCAGGTACTCCCACCCCAGGCCCATCGGGGCGCTCAGGGCGTTGCGCGACTGGAACCGGCCGCTGGCCGGGTCGATCGCGGTCACCGTGAAGTTGGGGTAGATCCGGTGGATGTCCTGGTCGGCATAGGTGCCATCGGTGGAGGCGAAGTACTTCTGCTCGTTCACCACCCCGATCTGCGAGTTGATGAACCGGGCCCCCTCCTTCAGGGCGGCCTCGTTGACGGCCATCAGCAGGTCCACCTTCTCCTGGATCGGGATCTCCATCGCGTTGGTCTGGATCGGGGTCTTCCAGGCGACCTCGCCGTACTCCGGCACCGGCGCCAGCCGGACCGGTTCGGTCTGGAGGATGGCATTGGCCTTGGCGATCGCCACCGCCTGCTCGGCGGTGCGGGCCACCCCGTCGGGGGTCACGTCGTTGGTGGCCGCGAACCCCCAGGTGTCGTTGGCCAGCACCCGGATCCCCACGCCATAGGACTCGCTGTTGGAGATGCCCTGCACCCGGCGCTCCCGGGTGCTGACCGACTGGTTCAGGTACCGACCGATCCGGACGTCGGCGTAGCTGGCGCCGCGGGCCCGGGCCGCGTTCAGCGCGGTGTCGGCCAGCGCCTTCTTGTCGGCGGTGGGGATCGGCGTGAGCGAGCCGTTCCAGTGCCGGTATCCGCGGGGAAGGGCGATCAGGCCGCCGGCGAGGGAGGAGTACTGGAGGAAGTCTCGACGATCCATGGGACGGTGCTCCTGCGTTGAGTCGGGGGCGATCGGGATGCGGTCAGCGGTCGGTGGTGATCCGGGAGCGGGCGGTGTTCCAGAGCCCACGTCCCTCCGCCCAGAGCGCGGCGAGCATGGCCACCAGGACCAGGAAAGGTATCAGGGGTGGCAGGGGGCGGTGGGTGGCGCCGCTCCCGGCCGGGGCTTCCGGTGGCGGGAGCGCCGCCCGCGCGGCCGTGGCCCGGAGCCGGGCATCCGCCTCGCTCGGGGACAGGCGTGCCTCTGCCACATGAAAGGGATACGTCGCGCCGGCATGGTTCGTTGCCCGGTGCCACCCCGGCATCCGGGGCCAGAATCGGCCCCACCAGCGCGATGGATCGGCCAGCTCCTGGGCCATGCCCACGGTATCGACCGAGCCATCGGGGGCGCGCGCCTCCACCCGGGGCGAGGGATCGTCCGTGACCAGTCCCAGGTCAAAGCCGTGGTCGGGGACCAGCGGGCCGTCGGCGGCCACCACCCACTCCTCCCCGCGGCCACGCGCCAGCGAGGCGTGGATCCGGGACCAGTAGTCGGCGTAGGCCACGGTGTCGCCCTCGAGCTGCCATCGCGACGGCGCCAGGACCAGGGTGGTCCCGATCCGGCCGGCGCCGCGGCGCACACTGGCCGCCAGGATCCGGCCCACCGGATCCTGGAGCAGGTCGGCCTGGCCCGGCGCGGTCAGGATCTCGAGCGCCGCGGTCGGCACCGCGGTGGTGGACCGACCGGGCGCTCCCACCCACCGTGGCCGGACCCGGCGATCCTCCCCGTCTCCTGTCGATGCCAGCCGAAAGGGGAAGAACTCCCGGTCGCCCCGCGCCTGTGAGTCGGGGAGGACGAGGAGGCCCAGTCCGGCCTCGCGGATCGCGGACAGGAGCGTGGCCCGCTCCCCGGCCGCGAACCGACGCACCGTGCTGCCGTCCACGATGACCAGGTCGAACTCCGCCAGCAGGGCCGGGGTGACTGGCTGCAGGGGCAGCCCCGGCGCATTCACCCGCTCCTCCCGGTCGCGGTCCAGGCTCAGCCGGGTGCGGATGGCCATCCGGCCACCCTGTCCGGCCAACCAGCGCCGGAGGAAGGTCGTCTCGAATGATGGTGCCCCCTCGAGCACCAGGACGGCTGGGGAAACCGGGGGCGCGACGGCGACCTGCAAGGTCTCGGGAGGGACCGAGATCGCGGCCAGGACGAGTTGGAGCGTGCCAGCGGCCTTGGGGGTAACCTCGAATCGGACCAGTCCCGCCTGCCCGGGGTCGACCCGAATGGTGTCGACGACCCCTCCCGGCAGCTCCAGGAAGGCGAGGCTGTCGGCGCTGCCCTCCAGCCGGGCAACGAACCGTGCGCGCTCCCCGAGCCGAACCCCGTCCGGGGCCTCGAGCAGTCGGAAGCCGGATGGGGACGGGGCGGGGACCGCGACGACCTCGAGTGCCTCGTGCCCTTCCCACCAGGCGGCACGCAACCCCCAGCCGGCGACCACCAGGCGTCGCAGCGCCGGGAACCGCAGCTGCAGCAGGTCGAGGTCCGCCACGCTGTCGGGCCAGGTCACCACGGGAACGCCGGCGCGCCCCTCCTGTGCCGCAGCCCGGTTTTCGGCAGTGGCTCCCGGGGTCACCAGGATCACCGTCCCCGATTCCCCTGTGGCTCCGGGTACCATCGGAGGGGAGACCAGTGCCACCGCGGCGGCGACCGCTGCCGCCACCACCAGGACTCGGGGCCAGCGGTGCCGCCGGTCGGGCCGGCGCCACTCGAGTCCACCCAGCAGGAGCGCCACGACGCTCCAGACCACCCACGCGGACGTCACCGGCGCTCAAGCAGGCGGAGGTAACGCTCCACCAGGGCGGGAACCCGGTCCTGCCCCCGGGCGGCTTGCGGCACCGCGTCGGGGAGGGCGCGCCAGAAGCCCCGCTCCGCCTCGGCCAGGCATTCGCGGCAGGGGCGTTCCCCGGGCTGCAGCGAGGTGATCGCCTGCCGCAGCGCCCGGAGCGGCTCCAGCAGGTGGGTCGGATCGTCCACCGCCAGGCGTCCCAGCTCCTGGCCAGCGTCCTCGAGCAGTGTCCGGTCGCCGGCCCGGGGAGTGCCCCCTGCCTGCAGGCGCTGCACCACATCGAGGCCCGTCCGGATAGCCGGATGGGTCGGCCGGGCTTCACTGCTGGCGGTGAAGCTGGGGATCCGGACCTTGGAGAGGTCGCCCGCGAGGCGCCTGCGATCCGGCTCCAGCGGCGGTGGATCGAAGCCGACCCGGCGGACGTAGGAGCGGGCGTCCTGGCGGATCTCCTGGAGGAGTTCCAGCGCGCGCTGCTGGAACGGCAGTGACTTCCGCGGCTCGGCGATCCGCAGCTGGAGCTCGGCGCTCCACATCTGGGATATCGCCTCGCGGAGCTTGACCTTGATCTGCGGCGCCAGCAGCGTCGCGTTCTCCGGGTCGTCGTGGTCGTGCAGCAACTCCGCCAGGGGGTCCACGATCGCCACGCCGGTGATCCGGTCGACCACCGGCTCGGTGACCGGCGGTGCACCAGGCTCGCCGGCATGCTCCTCCCGGCCGCTCGCCACCAGCTCGCCCTCGTACTCGTCCCCCATGAACTGCCCGTAGCGCAACCGGAGCAGGCCCTGGTCCAGTCCCAGGTCGTTGGAGCGGCCGCGGAACAGTTCCCGGCTGATCCGGGGCTGGTCCACGAGGAGCCGTTCGGTGTCGATGATCAGCTGGCGCTGGCTGCGGAAGAAGTCCGGGGGAAGGTCCAGGGTGACGCCGGCGCCTGGCCCGAAGCCCTCCCGCGTCGTGTCCACCATCGTCACGAACACCGTCTCCGAGCGCGACTGGTTGGGTCGGGGCGTCCGATGGTCGGTGGCGACGACGTGGAAATAGAGCTCGTCGCCCGGCTCCAGCCCCAGGGCGGCCAGGTCCAGCACCTGCCGGAGCAGCAGGCCGCCCGGCTCGCGCGGTGCGCGGCTCGCGAACGCGAGGCGCTGCTCGCGGAACTTGACCCCCTCGCCCTGGCCCTTGGTGACGGTCGCCACCAGGGCGATCGAGTCCACCCCGTGGTCGTCGCGCGCCAGGACCTGCACCGGGACGGTGAGCGGGTCGCCCGGCCGGATCTCGGAGCGCTGGGCCGGTTCCACGATCGTCAGCACCGGCGCGGCATCCGGGAGCAGGATCAGGCGGTGGTCGAGGTCGGAGACGGTCCTCCCGTCCGACCCGGCGAGCAGGAAGCGATACAGGGTGGAATGGGTGCCCCGGAGGGCCGCGCGGAAACGATTCCCGTCGAGAGGGGCCAGCGGAATGGTGTCGCCCGCCGTGGTGACCAGCTTCCCGCCGGCCACTGGCCCGGTGGCGGTGACCAACCAGGTGATCGTGGCGCCCTCCTCCGCCTCGATGTCCCACTCCGCCAGGCGTCTCGTGGGCCGACCGGTGTAGGCGGGGGGCACGATCACCACCTCCATGGCGGCGATCGCGAGGGCACCTGCCTGCGCTCCGCCCGGCCGCGACGCTGGATCCACCGGTCGGGACACCGGGAGGGAGCCGGGAAGGTGCATCTCGGGTGCGATCGCCAGCGCCAGTGCCGCCAGGGCACACCCGGCGGCCGATCGGAGCAGGAATCGCCTCCGCCCGTCGGGGAGCCGGGCCGGCGGATCCAGGTCGGCCAGCCGATGCTCGATGCGCTGGCGCTGCAGGCGCTCGACCAGGGAGAGGCCGCGCTGGTCGGCGAGCAGCAGCAGGGCACTTTCCTCGATCGCCGGCACGGTCCGGTTGAGGTGCTCCGCCACTTCCCGCGCGCCCAGCAGGCGACGCTGGAGCTGGTACACCGAACCCAGCCCCGCCAGCAGGCCGGCGGCCAGCGCGCCGGCCAGGGCGCGCGGCAGACCGCCACCCATCCGAAGGATGAGCGCTGCCACGGCCGCGGCGGCCGCCAAAGCCAGCGTCACGACGGCCAGCCGCCGCCACCGCCGCAGCGCGGCCGATTGCGCCTCGATCCAGGCCGCCCCCAGGGTCATTGCCGACCTCGCGGCCGGAACTGCGCCACGACCCGCTCCGCACCCAGCAGGAGGAGGGTCAGCCAGAACAGGGCGGGTGCCAGGTCGATACCCCCACCGAGCGAGGCCGCCGAAGGGGGGCGGTAGCCGGGCGATGCCTGGGCTGCGCCAACCGGAGCGGACCCTGCCGGGCGGTCCGGCGAGAGCAGTCGGTAGAGCAGCAACGGCAGGTCAGGGTCACCGGCTGCCAGCGTTGCCCAGCCCTCGGGGCGGACGCCGATCCGGAGCCAGCGGCCGGCTCCATGCTGGGCAACCGTGGCCATGGGCCGTCCGAGCAGGTCCTCGAGGGCCACGGCTCCAGCTGTCCCCTGGGGGAGTGGCCCCGTCCAGGTCGGCGCCGAGGAGGGGAGGACGGCGAGCACAGGGAGTGAGTCGGGAGGGGCCTCGATGAACTGCACCATCCAGGCGCCGGCGGCCACCCGACTGCGGGTGCCATCCGATACTGACTGGTCGTTCAGCCAAATAATCAACTCGCCATCGGGGTCCGATCCGGCGGCATCGCCAGCGACCGATGCCGCAAATCCCTGTGAAGCGACCAGGGTGGCCTCAACCGCGGCGACGACACTTTGGGCCAACGCGCTATCGTCTTTTCCCACATGGACTTGGACTCGATCAAAAGTGCCTGAACGATTGTTCAGCGTCGGCTGTCCGGAACCCGCTGCTGATGGCCCGGGCGCAGTGAGCTGTTCCGAGCGGTGCCTGAGGCGGAGCGATCGAGAAGTCGCGAACGGCCCCGCCGCCTCGGTCAACACGACCACAGAGTCCTGAGGGCCGGCCCAGGACTCGACCACCCTGGGGTCGTCGCTGGCCGCATTCCCTGGCCGGTACCATCGAACCGCTCGCATCAGGGTCGGG
The DNA here is from genome assembly GCA_048499805.1 of Gemmatimonadales bacterium. GTDB lineage: Bacteria > Gemmatimonadota > Gemmatimonadetes > Gemmatimonadales > GWC2-71-9 > JAWXBA01. The sequence goes on from JASNZF010000003.1 coordinate 421,777, forward strand.
CGGGCGACACCCAACTCCTGGGCCTCGGGTTGCGCCAGGACGAGAAGCCCCTGCTCGGGCCGGAGCAGGCGGTCCACCTCCAGCAAGGATGACCAGGTCGTCCTTCCCGTCCGGTAGGTCGGCTCGGTGGGGCCTCCGTCGGATCCGAGGAGGGGGAGGCCGTCCTGGAGGAGGTGGATCGGCGTCTGGCTCCGCCGCAGGGAGTCCACCACCGGGTCGGTGAAGAACCCGAGGGAGTCGCCCACGAGGGAGGGGTCGGCCAACACGAGGGTGCTGTTGCCCGACGGACCCGGGGAATCGGCGTGCCATCGTGGGCCGGCCAACCCAAGTACGCACGCGGCGAGGGTGAGCAGCCGGAGGGCGAGCAGTGGCAGGTCGTCCAAGCGCCTCCCCCAGGCCCGGGGGCCCGGGGCGCCGGCCAGGTGATCGAGCGTGCCGAGCCGAACCACCTGGCTGGGCCGGCGGCTCCACAGGTGCAGGGCGATCGGCACGACGAGCACACCGAGTCCCGTCAGCCAGACCGGGGTGGAGAGGGAGAACATCGTGTCGGTCCCGGGCCTAGGCGCCGCGGGCGCGGGAGGTCAGGAACCGCCGCAGGGCCGCATCGAGCGGCTCGTCGGTGGGGATCCGAGCATACCCGATCCCCTCGGCCTCGAGGTCGCGCTCCAGGGCGCGGTGGGCCGCTGCCACACCGGCGAGATAGCGGGGCCGCGCCTCGCCGGCATCCAACTCGATCCGCCGCCCGGTCTCGGCCTCCTCGAAGACCGTTGCTCCCTGCCAGGGGAACTCGAGTTCGGCGCGCCCCACGAGGTGGAGGACCAGGACGTCGTGCCGGGCGGCCCGGAGGCGCTGGGCGGCGCGCCGAATCTCGTCGCCGCGCTGGTGCAGGTCGCTGAGGATGACCACCACCCCGCGGTTGGTGTCTGCCGACACCGCCGCCTCGACCTCGCGCCAGGCGGGCCAGGCGCCCCGGGGCTCGAGCCGTTCCAGTTGGTGCAGGAGGCGATGGAAGTGCTGGTGGTGGCGGGCCGGGCGCACGACGGTCATGGCCCCGTCGTTCAGCGCGCAGAGTCCCACGGCGTCGCCCTGCCGCTCGGCCAGCAGCGCGAGCGAGGCGGCCAGGAACCGGGCGTAGTCGAAGGTGGTGCCCCCCGGCTCGGCATGGGCCATGGAGGCGGTCGCATCGAGCACGAGGCGGAGGGTGAGGCTGGTCTCCGCCTCCGATTCACGGATGAAGAACCGATCGGAACGGGCGTAGAGCTTCCAGTCGACCCGGCGAAGGTCGTCGCCCGGCTGATAGCTGCGGAACTGGCTGAACTCGAGCCCGGCCCCCGATCGGTGGCTGACGTGGGCGCCCAGCATGAACCCGTTCACCACCGTGCGGGCGGCGAGTTCCAGGTCCCGAAGGGCAGCCAGCGCCCGCAGGTCCACGAAGCGGTAGCCGCGGACCGTGCGGCTCACACCAGGGGACTCCGCGGTTCCGCGGTGGCGCGCAACAGGTGGGTGGTGACGGTGTCGGCGGTGATCCCCTCGGCCTCGGCGCGGTAGTTCACCAGGACCCGGTGCCGGAGCACCGGCGGGGCGACGCTGCGCAAGTCCTCGAAGGTGACGGCGAACCGGCCCGAGAGCATCGCCCGCGCCTTGGCGCTGAGGACCAGGGCCTGTCCGGCGCGCGGTCCGGCGCCCCACCGTACCCATTCGCGGACGTAGGGGTCGGCCGCATCGTCGGGGCGGGTGCCCCGGACCAGGCGGGTGACCCAGGCCAGGAGCGGCTCGCCGATCAGGACTTCCCGGGTCAACTGCTGGGCCTGGACGATCTCCTCGGCGGTGATCACCGGCTCGGCCACGGCCCGCTGGGTTCCGGTGGTCCGGGCCAGGATCGCCTGCTCCTCGTCCGGGCTCGGGTACCCGATCCGGATGTAGAGGAGGAAGCGGTCCAGCTGCGCCTCCGGCAGGGGGTAGGTCCCGGTCTGCTCGATCGGATTCTGGGTGGCCAGCACGAAGAACGGCCGGTCGAGGGGATAGGTGACCCCGCCGTGGGTGACCTCCGCTTCCTGCATCGCCTCGAGCAGGGCCGCCTGGGTCTTGGGCGGGGTCCGGTTGATCTCGTCGGCCAGGACGATGTTCGCGAAGAGCGGACCCCGGTTGAACTTGAAGAATCGCTTGCCGGTGGTGTGGTCCTCCTCGAGGACCTCGGTCCCGATGATGTCGGTCGGCATCAGGTCGGGGGTGAACTGGATCCGCCGGAAGCTCAGGTGGACGGCATCGGCCAGGGTGCGGATCATCAGCGTCTTGGCCAGGCCCGGCACGCCCTCGAGCAGGGCGTGGCCCCCCGCCAGGAAGGCGGTCAGCAGCTCGTCCACGGCGATCTGCTGCCCGACGATGACCCGCCCGATCTCGGCGCGGAGGGCCTCGAGGCGGCCGAGGAGGTGGGCGACGTCCTGTTCGCTCGTGGCGGTGGTCACGCGGGCCTCATGCGGTCATGGCGTGCAGGATGATGTTCACCCCGAACCGGGTGTTGTCCTCGCGGTAGAACCGCTTGTTGCGGAAGTCGTAGTCCCATTCGCAGCCGTAGTCCTTGTTGCTGTAGAGCACCGCGATGCGCCCGTCGAGGACGATCGCCTTGAGGTAGTCGTGGACCAGGTCGTCGCCCCAGCCGTTGAGCTCGAGGCTGGTGGCCGGCGGACCGTCCGGGAACGCGAAGAAGGCCCGGTAGATCGGGTGGTCGTTGGGCAGCTTCTGGAGGGCATCGGGCCCGAAGATCTCGGCCATCTGGGACTCGAACGAGCGGGCAAAGAGGCCGTCGATGTCGTGGTTGCAGTCGTCGGCGAACAGGAATCCGCCCTGGCGCACGTACTGCTCGAAGACCCGCCGTTCCCGGGCGTCGAACTGCACCAGCCGATGCCCTGCCATGTAGGCGAATCGGGCGTCGAGCACCTCGCCGCTGCCGAGCGCCACCACCCGCTCCACCGGGTCCACCGGCACCGTGGTGTACTCGATCAGCGAATTGAGCAGGTTGGCCGGCATCCGCTGGTCCACGTCCCAGTTGCCGGAACTGTACATCAGCCGGGTGAAGGCGAAGTCGGCCCGCACCCGCCCGAATGCCAGCGCCCGGGCCTCGGCCCAGGGCGCCAGGGCCGCGGCGGCGGTCAGGAAGGAACGGCGGGACAGCGGGGCAGGGGGGCAGCGGGGCGGCGGGGCGGCGAGGCCGCCTGCCCGTCCTGCGCCATCCCGCTCGCCCACGTGGGAGGCAGGGGAGGCCTCGCACCGTGTGCAGGGTCGACCACCCCCAGCATGTATTTCCGGCCCCCCTGCCTCGCTGCCCCCCTGCCCCCCCGAGGTCATACGGCGTCGGAGAGGCTCGTGAACGTGAAGTCCCGGGCCCGGATCGGCGGAAGGAGGCTGTTCCCCTGGCGCACCGGCGTGCCGAGGGCGTCGATGTTGTTGAGCATGATGATCGGCGACTCGTTGAACCGGAAGTTCTTGATCGCGTACTGGATCCGGCCATTCTCGATGTAGAAGGTGCCGTCCCGGGTGAGCCCGGTGGACAGGGCCGTCTGCGCATCGACCCCCCGGATGTACCAGAAGCGGGTCACCAGCACCCCGCGGGTCGTGGACCGGATCAGGTCCTCCACCGTGCCGCCGTCGCCGCCCGCCATGATCATGTTGCCGCCACCGGCGGTGGGCTCCACCCCCTTCCGGGCCGCCCAGACCCGGTCGTAGTTGAGCGCCTTGACGACGCCCTTCTCGATGTAGGTCATCGGGCGCCGGGCCATGCCGTCGCCGCCGAACGGCGCCGCGGGCACGATGGGGTTCATCGGGTCGCTCGAGATGGTGACCAGGTCGCTCACCAGCTTCTCGCCGAGGCGGGTCTGCCCGCCCGGCTTCGAGAGGTAGCTGCGGCCTTCCTCGGCAGCCCGGGCGTTGAAGCCGCCCAGGATGTTGCCCATGAAGTCGCTGACCGCGGTCGGCTCGAGCACCACGGTGTACTTGCCGGGCTCGATCGCGCGGGTGACCCGCGAGGCCACGGCCTTCTCGATGGCGATCGCCGCGGTGGCGGCGGGGTCGAACTGGGAGACGTCGTTGAAGTCCCGGGTGACATATCCCGAGCCCTGCTCGTCGCTGGTCCGGACGGTGAGCGAGAAGTCGACGCCGGTGCGGCGGTCGTAGGCGAACAGCCCCTTCGAGTTCATGATCGCGGTCCAGCCGGCGTTGTCCTGCATGAAGCCGGCGGCCACGCACTGCCGGTTCTTCGAGGGCAGGATGCTGTCGGCCGCGACCTTGGCCCGGAACTCGGGGGTGATCCCGGCGGTGGAGGCGAAGTAGCCGGGGGTGCGGAGGTAGTCCTGCGGTCCCAGCGGCTCCATCCACTCCGGGTTGTCCGGGGCCAGGCGGGCCAGCTCCTCGGCCCGCCGCACCACCCGCTCGAGGGCGGCGTCGTCGAACTCGTTGCCCGAGGCGGACCCGCTCTTGCGGCCGAAGCTCGCGGTGACGTTGATCGACTGGTTGGTGGTCTCGCCGGCGGTGCTCACGGTGTTGCGGGCGTAGCGGATGTTGCCGCCGGAGCCGCCCCCGGCGTTCACCTGGCAGGTGTCGGCGCGGGACATCCGGATGACCTTCTCGAGGAGGGCGCGGGCCTGCTGCTCATTCAATTCGGGCATGGTGTGCTCGCTCGGCTGTCGGTCGGGGGTGAGGGGCTAGAGGCGGCGTGCGGTGTTGAGCACGTTGACGCCGTCCACCCGGGTGGTCGAGGATCCGTGGGACACCGCGCTCGACTGGCCCGGCTGCCCCTTGCCATCGCCAAACGACCCGCCGAGACGATAGTCGCGGGTGTCGCAGATGGCGGTCACGGAATTCCAGAACTCCTGGGTGTTGGACTGGTAGGAGACGTCCTTCAGCATGCCGGCGATCCGGCCGTTCCGGATCTCGTAGAACAGCTGGCCGCCGAACTGGAAGTTGTAGCGCTGCTGGTCGATCGAATAGCTGCCGTCGCCGACGATGTAGATCCCCTTCTCGACCCCGGCGATCATCTCGGCCGGGGTGAGCGGGCGGGTGCCCGCGGCGAGCGACACGTTCGGCATGCGCTGGAACTGGACCGAGCTCCAGTGGTCGGCGTAGCAGCAGCCGTGGGACTCGGTCTCGCCCAGGATGTGGACCTGGTCGCGGATCGCCTGGTAGTTGACCAGGATGCCGTCCTTCACGAGGTCCCACCGCTTGGTCTTGACCCCCTCGTCATCGTATTCCACCGCGCCGAGGGAGCCGGGTTGGGTCTTGTCGGCGAAGAAGTTGACGATCGGCGAGCCGTACTGGAAGCTCTTGCTCTGCCACTTGTCCAGCGTGGCAAAGCTGGTCCCCGCGTAGTTCGCCTCGTAGCCGAGCACCCGGTCGAGTTCGGTCGGGTGACCGACCGACTCGTGGATGGTGAGCCAGAGGTGGGTCGGGTCGAGGACCAGGTCCCATTGGCCGGCCTCCACCGACTTGGCGGACAGCTTCTCCCGGGCCTGCTCGGCGGCCAGGCGGGCATCCTCCAGCATGTCGTAGGAGCTGTGGTTGTAGAGGGTCCCCACCGGCAGCTGCACCTTCCCGGCCGGGCTCGCCGAGAGGTACTCCCATCCCAGGCCCATCGGGGCACTCATCGCGTTGCGGGTGGCGAATTGGCCCGAGGCGCGGTCCACCACCGTCACGTTGAAGCTGGGCGAGATCCGGTGCACGTCCTGGTCGATGTAGCTGCCATCGGTGCTCGCGAAGTACTTCTGCTCGTTGATGAACGCCAGCCGGGTGTTGATGAAGGTGGCGCCGGCCGTCAGGGCGGCGTCGCCGGTGGCCAGCAGGAGGTCCACCTTCTCCTGGATCGGGATGTCGAAGGCGTTGGTCCGGATCGGGGTCCGCCAGGTGACCTCGCCCGCCGGCCGGACCGGGGCCAGCTGGACCGGCTCGGTCTGCAGGATGCTGTTGGCCTTGGCGATCGCCACCGCCTGCCGTGCCGCGGCCGCGATCCCATCCGGGGTCACGTCATGGGTCGAGGCGAAGCCCCAGGTCCCGCTGGCGATCACCCGGATCCCGACCCCGTAGGATTCGCTGCTCGAGACCCCCTGGACCGCCCGCTCGCGGGCCGCCACGAACTGGTTCAGGTAGCGGCCGATCCGGACATCGGCGTAGCTCGCGCCGGCGCTGCGGGCGGCGCCCAGGGCGGTGTCGGCCAGCACCTTCTTGTCGGCCGAGGGGATGGCGGTCAGGCTGCCGGACCACTGCCGGGCCAGCAACGAGTCCGGGAGCGCCAGGGTGCCGGCGGCGGCCCCGGTCAGCAGGAGAAAGTCGCGTCGTTCCACGGCGGGATACCCTCGGAAGCGATGAAGGACGGGTGGCCTGGGCAGAGCAGGGGTGCAGCGTGTGTCATGGATCCTAATCACAACATACGAGGAAGGGGGCTCCGATGTTGCTCCCGGCCCCGCTCCTGGGGCTTGACGGAACGACTATACAACTGTATGGTTGTATAGTCTTAAATAGGGAAGGTCCCTCATGGCGGTACGATCCTGGCTGGTGATGGGGTGGCTCGCCGCGGCATCCGCGGCGACGGTCCACGCCCAGCAGCCCCTCACCCTCGCCGAGGCCCTCGACCGGGCCGATCGGCTGGCCTATCCGAACCGGATCGCCCGCGCCGCCCGCCTGGCGCAGGAGGGCGAGGGGAAGGCCGCGTTCCGGGGGATCCTCCCGACTGCCCGGGTCGAGACCGGGTGGATGCGCACCACCGATCCGCTCAACGCCTTCGGGTTCACCCTCCGGCAGCGCGCCGTGACACCGGCGGCCTTCGACCCGGCCCGGCTCAACGATCCGCCGGCTACCAGCCACGTCAATTCCGCGCTGGTCCTCGAGCAACCCCTGGTGAACCTCGACGCCTGGGCGGGTCGCCGGGCGGCGTCACTGGCCTCCCAGGCCGCCGGGGCCTCCGAGCGCTGGACCGCCACTCGCACCCGTCTGGATGTGGTCCGGATCTGGTTCGGCGGCGTTCTGGCCGGCCAGAAAGTCGCCACCCTCGAGGCCGCAGTCGCCGCTGCCCGGAGCCACGTGCGGCAGGCCGCCGCCCTGCTGGAGCAGGGGATGGTCACCCGGGCCGACCTGCTCCTGGCCGAGGTGAAGGCCGGTGAACTGGACGCGGACCTGATCTCCGCTCGCGGTGACCTGGCCCTTGCGACCCGCCAGTTGGCCCTGGTGCTCGGCACGCCCGGTGACACCGCACTGACACTCCCGACGAACATGCCGGATCGTGCTGCACTCGACCTGGCCCTCGGTGGCCTTGACCGGCTGTCAGGCGATCCCAAGACCCGTGCCGACGTGGAAGCGGCCCGGCTCGGCCAGGCCGCCGCGGAGAGCGACCTCACCCGCACCCGGGCCGCGCTGCTCCCCCGCATCAACGGATTCGCCCGCTACGACTGGAACACCGCCGACGCCCTCTTTGGCGGGCAGCGGGCGTGGACCGTCGGGGTAATGGCCTCCTGGACCCCCTTCTCGGGCGGGGCGGAACTGGCCGCGGTGCAGGCGGCGCGTGGGCGCGCCGCAATGGCCGACGCCGGCGCCGAGGCGGCGGCGGCCCAGGCGGGACTGGAGGCGGCCGACCGGGACAACGCCCTCGCCGTTGCCCGGGCGCGACTCGCCATCGCCGACCAGGCGGTGGCCCAGAGCACGGAAGCCCACCGGCTGGTGGGCCGCAGTTATGCCGGCGGACTGGCCACGATTACCGACCTGCTCACCGCCGCCGCCGCCGAGACCGGGAGTCGCCTGGCCCACTCGGCGGCGCTGTACCAGGTGGTGGTGGCGGCCGCGGAACGCCAGCAGGCCCGCGGGCTTTCCCTCGACTTCTTGATCGCCCTCGGGCGCTGAGCCAGGAGCTCACCATGTACCGATCCCTGATCTTGTCCCTTGCCCTGCTCGGCGCCGGGTTGTCGGCCGGCTGCGGCGGAGATGCGCCTGTCGAGGACGCGGCCACCACGGCCGCGCCGACCGGCACGCCGGTCGCGGTCCGCGACACCGTCCTGCCCGCCACGATCGAGGCCGCTGGCATCGCCGAACCGCTCCAGCGCAGCACCCTCTCCACTCGCGTGATGGCCACCGTCGAGGCGGTCCTGGTGCGCGAGGGCGACCGGGTCGCGGCGGGGCAGGTCCTGGTCCGGCTCGACATGCGCGATCTCGATGCCCGGCGCTCGCAGGTCGAGGCCGGGCTGGCGGAAGCCGAGGCGGTGGAGCGCGAGGCGGAGGCGATGGCCCGGCGGATCCGCGCCCTCTTTGCCGACAGCGCCGCCACGCGGGTCCAGCTGGACCAGGCCGAAACCGGGTTGGCGCGAGCCCAGGCCGCCGTCCGCACCGCGCGGGCCGCCGGCGCCGAACTGGAGGCGGTGCGGTCCTATGCCGAGGTGCGGGCGCCGTTCGCCGGCGTGGTCTCCCGGCGTCACGTCGATCCCGGCGCCCTGGCGGCGCCGGGGGCGCCGCTGGTGGATGTCGAGGACGCCTCGCGCCTGCGGGTCGAGGTCACGGCGGCGCCGGAGCAGGTGCGCGAGTTGGGTCGGGGCAGCGTAGTCGAGGTCCTGGTCGAGGGACGCCCGTTGCGTGGGGAAGTGGAGGGGGTGGTGCGGGGGCCCTCGGGCAACCTGGCCCAGGTCAATGTCCTGGTGCCGAATCCCGATCGGCGCGTCCTGAGCGGTGCGGCGGCGACGGTGCTGCTCCCCCAGGGCAGTCGGACGGCGCTCGTCATTCCCGTCGCCGCGGTGATCCGTGAGGGCGACCTGGTCGGCGTGGACCTGCTGGTGGCCGATCGGGCGGAGCGTCGCTGGGTGCGGCTCGGCCGGGAGTTGCCCACCGGGCTGGTGGAGGTCCTTTCCGGCGTCGCGGCCGGTGACCGGGTCCTGGTGCGGCCCACCACGCCGGGCGGGGAGTAGCCATGGGCATCGCCGGACGGGTGGCGCGGGGGTTCCTGCGCTCCAAGCTGACACCGTTGGTCACGGTGGCCTCACTCCTGGTCGGGATGCTGGCGATCATCGCCACCCCGCGCGAGGAGGAGCCCCAGATCTCGGTGCCGATGATCGACGTCATCGTCGCCATGCCGGGCGCCTCGCCGGCCGAGGTGGAGAACCTCCTGACCCGCCCGATCGAGCGGCGGATGTGGGAGATCCCCGGCGTGGAGTACGTCTACAGCATGGCCGCCGAGAGCATGACGCTGGTGACGGTCCGGTTCAAGGTCGGGGAGGACCAGGTCCGCAGCGTGGCCGCCGTCCATGCCAAGCTCTTCGCCGGGATGGACCAGGCGCCGGCGGGGGCGCTGCCGCCGCTGGTCAAGCCGCACGCGATCGACGACGTCCCGGTGATGGCGCTGACGCTGCATTCCCGCCGGTACGGCTCCGACCAGCTCCGCCAGATGGCCACCCACCTCGAGGACGAGATCCGGACCATCGTCAACGTCTCGGAGACCTTTGTCACCGGGGGGCAGCCGCGGCAGTTCCGGGTGATGCTGGATCCGGCCCGGCTCGCCGCCAGCGGGATCAGCCCGCCGGAGGTCCTGATGGGCCTGCGGGGCGCCAACGCCCGGCTGCCGGCCGGCGAGTTCGCCAGCGACAACGCGGTCACCCTGGTCACCGTCGGGGCGCCGCTCGAGACGGTGGCTGACGTCGGCAGCGTGGTGGTGGGGGTGCGGGCCGGCCGCCCGATCCACCTCCGCGACGTTGCCACCGTGAGCGACGACTTCGGCGAGCGGACCGACTACGTGAGCCACCGGGTCCCGGGCGCGGACGCCGAGCACGCCGTGACCATCGCCATCGCCAAGCGCCCCGGTGCCAACGCGGCGGTGGTCACCCACGCCGTGCTCGCGCAGGTCGAGGCGGCGCGGGCCCGGCTCCTGCCGGCGGACGTCTCGGTCGAGGTGACCCGCGACTACGGGGAGACCGCCACCGAGAAGGCCAACGAGCTGATCTTCCACCTGCTGCTGGCCACCCTGTCGGTGACGGCGCTGATCTGGCTCTTCCTGGGGTGGCGCGAGGCGATCGTGGTGCTGGTGGCGGTGCCGGTGACCCTGGCCCTGACGCTCTTCGTCTACTATGCCCTGGGCTACACCCTCAACCGCATCACCCTCTTCGCCCTGATCTTCTCGATCGGCATCCTGGTGGACGATGCCATCGTCGTGGTGGAGAACATCTACCGCCACCTGCAGCGCGGCGACCGCACCCCCGACGAGGCCGCCGTGGAGGGAGTGGACGAGGTCGGCAACCCGACCATCCTGGCCACCTTCACCGTGATCGCGGCCATCCTGCCGATGGCGTTCGTCTCCGGGCTGATGGGCCCCTACATGCGGCCGATCCCGATCGGCGCCTCGGCGGCCATGCTGGCGTCGCTCGCGGTGGCCTTCATCGTGACGCCATGGCTGGCGCTCCGGCTGCTGCGCGGGCATGTCGCGGTGCAGGCCCACGCCGAGCCGGGCGGCGATGCGGGGTCGGCGCCACGCACCGGCTTTGCGGGCTTCTACTCCCGGCTGATGACCGGCCTGCTGGACCACCCGCGCCGCCGCCACGCAACCTATGCGGGCGTCATCGTGCTGCTGCTGCTCTCGATGGGCCTGGTCGGCGCCCGGCTGGTCCAGGTCAAGATGCTGCCGTTCGACAACAAGAGTGAATTCCAGGTCATCCTCGACCTGCCGGAGGGCGCCACGCTGGAGACCGCCAACGGGCTGGGCCAGGAAGTGTCGGCCTGGCTGCGCCAGGTGCCCGAGGTCGAGCACACCCAGGTCTACGCCGGCACCTCGGCGCCCTTCAACTTCAACGGCCTGGTGCGGCACTACTTCCTGCGTCGGGGCGCCAACGTGGTGGATGTCCAGGTGAACCTGGCACCCAAGGGGGAGCGGTCGCGGCAGAGCCACGCCATTGCGGTGGCGGTCCGACCGGCGATCGACTCGATCGCCCGGCGCTACGGGGCCAGCGCCAAGATCGCGGAGATCCCGCCTGGCCCGCCGGTGCTGGCGACCCTGGTGGCCGAGATCTACGGACCCACCGACAGCCTGCGGCTGGAGGCGGCCCGCCGGGTGCGGGCGGTGATGGAGGCCACCCCCGGGGTGGTGGACGTGGACTGGACGGTCGAGGCACCGCAGCCGCGGGTGCGCTTCCATGTGGACCGGGTGCGGGCGGCGGAAGCCGGCGCGAACGTGGAGCAGCTGACCCAGACGCTTGCCCTGGTGCTCTCCGGCGCCCCCGCCGGGGTGGTGGCATCGCCGACCGCGCGCGAGGCGCCGCTGATCGTGCCCCGACTGGCGCTCGAGCAGCGCAGCTCGGTGGAGGCACTCCTCGGCATCCCGGTGGCCACCGCCCGGGGCCCCCAGCCGCTGGCCCGGTTCGTCACGGTCGATACCACCGTGCGCGAACTCGCCCTGCACCGCAAGAACCTCCGGCCGGTGATCTACGTGACCGGCGATGTTGCCGACCAGGTCGAGTCCCCGGTCTACGCCATCCTCGCGATGAACCGCGCCCTCGACACGGTGCGGGTCGCGGGGGCCGAGATCGCCCGGTACAACGCCGTGCAGCCCGAGCGGCTCGACGAGCTGGCCATGAAGTGGGATGGCGAGTGGCAGGTGACGATCGAGGTCTTCCGCGACCTCGGGTTGGCCTTCGCGGTGGTGCTGGTGCTGATCTACGTGCTGGTGGTGGGCTGGTTCCAGTCCTTCACCGTGCCGCTGGTGATCATGGCCCCGATCCCGCTCACCCTGATCGGGATCCTCCCTGGGCATGCCATCACCGGCGCCTTCTTCACCGCCACCTCGATGATCGGGATGATTGCCCTCGCGGGGATCATCGTCCGGAACTCGATCCTGCTGGTGGACTTCATCCAGCTCGCGCAGGAGCGGGGACACGCGCTCCGCGAGGCGCTGATCGAGGCGGGCGCGGTGCGGTTCCGGCCGATCGCCCTGACCGCCGCCGCGGTGGTGGTGGGCGGGCTGGTGATGGTGCTCGACCCGATCTTTCAGGGGCTGGCGGTGGCGCTGATGTTCGGCGCCGTGGTGGCGACCGCCCTGACGATGGTCGTGGTGCCGTTGCTGTACTGGGAACTGGAGAAGGGGCGCAGCGATCAGGGACCAGGGACGAGGGACTAGGGACTAGGGACTGGGTGCTTGGAAATGGACGATGGGGAGTCGAGCTCGCAGTGGGAGGAACAATGGACGCGATGAAAATGCTGGTGATCATCTACAGCGGGACGGAGGCCGGCCGGGTCCGGGACATCCTCGATGCCCACCCGGTCGGCGGGTACACGGAGTTTGGCGAGGTCCATGGGGTCGGGGCGTCCGGTCGCCGGGAGGGCTCCCGGGCCTGGCCGGGCCGGAGTCGCCTGTTCATGAGCGTGATGTCGGCGGAGTGCGCCGGCATCGTGGGGTCCGCCCTCCGGGTCGAGTCCGGCCACCTTCCCCCCGGGGAACGGCTGCACGTCGGCGTGATCGCCATGGAGGAGTTCGGGTAGGGCATGCCCCCGGTGGGCCGGGAGTCGGCAAACCATTCAAGGAGGAGGCGCGAGATGTGTGAGGACAAGCTGATCCGGCGGATTGCCGGGATCTTCGTGATGCTGTCGGTGGCGCTGGGGGTGTGGGTGAGCCCGCTGTGGCTCTTCTTTACCGCGTTCGTGGGGCTCAACCTGTTCCAGTCGAGCCTGACCAACTGGTGCCTGCTCGAGCGGATCCTCGGCCGGTTCCGGCTCTTCGGCTGCGCGCCCGCCGCCTCCCGCCGCTAGCCCCGGCGGGCGGGCTTGAGGGCCCGGCGGCGGCGCTCGAGGTCGGCCTCGACCCCGCCGCAGACCAAGTCGCACAGTTCGAACACGGCGGGATCCTGGATCGCATACCAGGTGCTGGTGCCCTCCTTGTGCCGCTTGACGAATCCCTCGCGGTGCAGCAGCTGGAGATGCTTAGAGACGTTGGCCTGGCCCCCGCCGGTCAGCGTGACCAGGTCGGAGACGGTGTGCTCGTGGCCCCGGAGCGCGTTCAGGATCCGGAGTCGCATCGGCTCGCCCAGGATCCGGAACCGCTCGGCCACGGCGTCGAGCATCTCGGGAGAGAGGCGGGGGAGAGTTGTATCCTTCATCCCTGAACATTACTATACAACCGTATGGTTGAAAAGTCCCCGCCCGGAGGCCACCGCTGACCTTCCTCGGATACGCCCTCGCCCTGGTGATCGGGCTCTCGCTCGGGCTCCTGGGTGGCGGGGGGTCGATCCTGACCGTCCCGGTCCTCGTCTATGTCCTGGCGTACCCCGTCAAGACGGCGATCCCGATGAGCCTTGTCGTGGTCGGACTGACCAGCCTGATGGGCGTGGTCGGCCACGCCCGGGCCGGGACGGTCCACTGGCGCGCCGCGCTCGCGTTTGGTCCCGCGGCTGTCCTCGGTGCCTTGGGGGGGGCGCAGCTGGGTCTCCTCGTCTCGGCTCGGCTGCAGCTAACGATCTTCTCGGTGATCATGATCGTGGCCGCGATCGCGATGTGGGGTGGGCAGGCCCTCTGGGCCCGGGGTGGGCCACGTGAGGCCCCGACCACCCCCCGCCCCCTGGGATTTGTCGGGCTGCTGGGCGGCGCCGTTGGCCTCCTCACTGGCCTCATCGGGATCGGCGGCGGCTTCCTCTATGTTCCCGCCCTGGTCCTGCTCGCGGGGCTCGGCATGAAGCAGGCCGTCGGCACCTCCCTGGTCCTGATCGTCCTGAGCGCCGCGTCCGGATTCGCCCGCTACAGCGGCGAGATATCTTTCGACTGGGCCGCGATTGCCGCCTTCACCGCCCTCGCCTTCGTGGGGGTCCTGGGCGGCACCCGCCTGGTGGCGCACGTGTCGCAACGGGCACTGCGGCGCGGGTTTGCCATGTTCCTGCTGGTGATGGGCGCGGTGGTCCTTCTCTTTGGACGTTGACCCGGATGGCCTGATGATCTTCAAGCGCTTCTACGACGAGACCCTGGCCCAGGCCAGCTACCTGATCGGCTGCGCCGCCACCGGCGAGGCGATCGTGGTCGACCCGAACCGGCTCGTGGATGCCTACATGGCCGCCGCCGAGTTCGAGGGACTGCGGATCACCGGTGTCACCGAGACCCACATTCATGCCGACTATCTCTCCGGCACGCGCGAGCTGGCCGCACGGACCGGGGCACGCATGTACCTCTCGTCGTGCGGCACCCCCGACTGGCAGTATGCCTTCGGTGCGGACCCAACCGTCACCCTGCTCGCCGATGGGGATGAGATCCGGGTCGGCAACATCGTCCTCCGGGCGGTGCACACCCCGGGACACACCCCGGAGCACCTGATCTTCCTGGTCACCGATGGTGCCGTGGCCTCCGAGCCGATGGGGGCCTGCACCGGGGACTTCGTCTTCGTCGGGGATGTTGGCCGGCCCGACCTGCTCGAGAAGGCCGCCCACGTCGCCGGCGCCAGCGAGGGTGCGGCCCGCGACCTCTGGCGGAGCCTGACGGCCTTCAAGCAGTACCCGGACCTGCTCCAGATCTGGCCGGGCCATGGCGCGGGCTCGGCCTGCGGCAAGGGGCTGAGCGCGGTACCCCAGTCCACCCTGGGCTATGAGCGCCGGTACAACTGGGCCTTCGGCGCGGCCGACGAGGAGGAGTTCGTCCGCCTCGTCCTGGCGGGCCAGCCCGAACCGCCACGGTACTTCGGGATCATGAAGCGCCTCAACCGCGAGGGGCCGGCTCTGCTCGGGCGCCGGCCCTCGCCGGAGCGGATTGGCGAGGGTCGCCTCGGCCAACTGCTTGGCGACGGCGCACTCATCGTTGATACCCGAAATGCCGCGGACTTCGCGGCGGGTCACCTCCCCGGCGCCATCAGCCTGCCGCTCAACCGGAGCTTCACCACCTGGGCCGGGTCGCTGCTCCCGTACGATCGCGACCTGTACCTGGTCATGGCGGAGGCCCGGCGCGAGCTGGTCGACGACGCGGTCCGCAACCTGGTCCTCATCGGACTCGACCGGGTGGCCGGCTATCTGGGCCCGGAGGCGATCGCGCTGTGGGCGGCCGAGGGCAACACCCTCCAGCAGGTCCCCCAGCTCTCGCCCCGTGCGGTGGCCGCCGCCGGAGCGGGACCGGTCGTGGTCGATGTCCGCGCCCGCTCCGAGTGGGAGGCCGGGCACCTGCCCGGCGCCCTGCACATTCCCCTCCCCGAACTCGAGGAACGGCTCGGCGAGATCCCCGAGGGGCGTCCGGTGGTCATGCAGTGCCAGGGGGGAGGACGATCGGCGATTGCCGCCAGCCTCCTGCAGGCACGGGGACGGGACGCGGTGGCCAACCTGTCGGGTGGGTACGGCGCCTGGACCGCCGAGGGGCTCCCGGTGGAACGGTAGAATTCCCACGACAGCCCGGAGCGGGATGGGTGGAGTCCCCCCGGCCTTTCGTGTCCGCCAATCTGACACACCTCCTGGCCTCGACGGCCGACCCGGCTGTCACATTGACCGAAAATCCCCCCCGATTCCCGGCACGCCGGCTGCAAATCAGGGCCAGCGAAGGGGATCTCCTCGATCTCCGGACACCAACCCCATTCACCGCTTGGCGGAAGGAGGAATCGATGTTCTACACTGCCACGTCCCGGATGCCCGCGCTTCGCGACTCGTTGGACGGGATGCGACAGGTCAACCGGATCTTCAACCAGGCGTTCGGCCCTCTCGTCACCGGAACGGATGGCGATGGCACGCTCGCCTCGGCATGGATCCCTCCCTGTGACATCTACGAGAACGAGGCGACGCTGAAGCTCGTCATGGAGATTCCGGGCATCGCGGCCGGCGACATCAAGGTGTCGCTGGAGAATGGCCGGCTCACCGTCCGCGGCGAGAAGCGGCAGCTGGCCGAGGAGCAGACCGATCGGGTGCACCGGTACGAGCGGTCCTACGGCACCTTCGAGCGGTCGTTCACGCTGCCCACGACCGTGGATGCCGACAAGATCGAGGCCAAGATCGAGCAGGGCGTCCTGACCCTCCAGCTTCCCAAGGTGGAGCGGGCCCGTCCCCGTGAGATCCCGGTGATTACCGCCGGGTAAGGCGCGCCTCGGGCGGGGCGGGGCAGCAGGGGCTTGCGCACCAGTCGCCGAGAGCGACCTTCGGCCCCGCTGCCCCGCTGCCCCGCTGCCCCGCTGCCCCGCTGCCTCACTACCTTTCCAGACCCCTGTGCGGAGTCTGGATGCTGCCGTTCCCCGAATACACCCGGTACGATGGTCTTGGCCTTGCCGGCCTGGTGCGCACCGGCGCGGTGTCTGCCATCGAGCTGGTGGAAGCGTGCGTGGCCCGGATCGAGGCATTGAATCCGCAGGTCAACGCGGTCATCCATCCCATGTTCGAGCAGGCCCGCCGAGCGGCGCGGGCCCCGATCCCCGACGGGCTGTTTGCCGGGGTGCCGTTCCTCGTCAAGGACCTGGTCTCGACGGTTGCCGGCGAGCCGTTTCGCTGTGGCAGCCGCTTCCTCGACGACTACATCGCCCCCGCCGACAGTGAGGTGGTTCGCCGCTATCGCCAGGCCGGGCTGCTCCTGGCCGGGAAGACCAACACCCCCGAGTTCGGGCTCACCCCGTTCACGGAGCCGGCCCTGCTCGGCCCCACCCGGAACCCCTGGGCGCTGGATCGCACCCCCGGCGGGTCGAGCGGCGGGTCGGCGGCCGCGGTGGCCGCCGGGATGGTGCCCCTCGCCAGCGGAGGAGACGGAGGCGGATCGATCCGGATCCCTGCCAGCTGTTGCGGCCTCTTTGGGCTCAAGGCCTCCAGGGGCCGGGTGCCGACCGGGCCGGCGATCGGGCAGATCTGGCAGGGGGCCGTGGTGGAGGGAGTGGTTTCGCGCAGTGTCCGGGACAGTGCCGCCGCACTCGACGCCATTGCCGGCCCAGATGTCGGAGCTCCCTATTGGGCACCACCCCCGGATCGTCCGTTCCTGGCGGAGGTCTCCACCGAGCCGGGGCGGCTGCGCATCGCGTGGACCACGGAGCCGATGATGGGCCGCACCGTGGCCCCGGAGTGCGTCCGCGCGGTGGAGGAGACCGTCGCACTGCTCGAGTCGCTGGGACACCAGGTGGAACCGGCCGCCCCGGTGGTCGATGGCCCGGTGCTGTCCGAGGCCTTCCTGACGATGCTCTGCGGGGAGCTGCGCGGCGACATCGCCGACGCGGAGCGGCTCCTGGGCCGCCGGGCCCGCGCCGCGGACTTCGAGCCCACGACCTGGGCGCTGGCCCTGCTTGGCGAGCAGCTCTCGGCGGCGGAATTCGTCCAGGCGGTGCGGGTGCTGGAGCGGACCACCCGGCAGGTGGGCGCCTTCTTCGAGTCGTGGGATCTCCTGCTGACCCCGACACTCTCGATGCCACCGTTCCCGATCGGCGCGCTGCAGCCGACCGTGGCCGAGCGGCGGCAGCTTGCCCTCCTGGGAAGGCTCCGGGCCGGGCGCCTGCTGCGCTGGGGCGGGGCGCTGCAACAGGCCGCCGAGCAGGTCTTCGAGTTCATCCCCTGGACGCCGGTGTTCAACGTGACCGGCCAGCCGGCGATGTCGGTGCCCTTGGCCTGGACCGACGACGGCCTGCCGGTCGGGCTCCACTTCGTCGCCGCCACGGCCCGAGAGGCCACCCTCTTTCGCCTGGCGGGGCAGCTGGAGCGCGCCCGTCCCTGGTTCGACCGGACCCCACCCAATTTTGCCGGAGGGATGGCATGAACCACCGGATTGGTGCGGGGACGACGCTCATCGACGTGAAGTACCGGGGCCGCCCGGGGTACATCGCGGCGGGCGTCATCGACTCCGGTGCGGGGCTGGTCCTCGTCGATCCGGGGCCGACGGTGTCGCTGGAGGCCCTGCACAGGGGACTCGACCTGCTGGCCGCCGACCTTGGCGATGTGACCACGATCCTCCTGACCCACATTCACCTCGACCATGCGGGGGGCGTCGGAACGCTGCTCCGCCAGAACCCGGCGATCCAGGTCCATGTCCACCAGCGCGGGGCGCGCCACCTGGCCGACCCGACCCGCCTGATCGACAGCGCCACCCGGATCTATGGCGAGCGGATGGCGGAGTTCTGGGGCGAGATCGTCCCGGTGCCGGCGGAGAGGATTACCGCCCTGGAGGGGGGCGAGCAGCTGCGGGTGGGTCGGCGTACGATGCAGGTGGCGTATACCCCGGGACACGCGGTGCATCATGTCAGCTACCTCGACACGGCCAGCGGCGATGCCTGGGTGGGCGATGCGGCCGGCCTGCTCCTGGTCGGCCGGCGATTCGCCCTTCCCGTCACGCCACCGCCGGACATCGACCTCGAGGGCTGGCGCCAGACCCACACCACCCTGCGGGCCTGGAAACCGGCTCGGCTGATCCATACCCACTTTGGTGTGGGGGGCGATCCGCGCGAGCACCTGGACCGGCACGAGGGGATGCTGGCGGAGTGGGCCGAGCGGGTGCGGGAGTCCCTGGAGCAACCGGGATCCGATGCCGAGCGGGCCGACCGGTTCATGCTCTCGGTGGTGGCGGATTTCCAGGCGCTGGTGGGGGAAGATCAGGCCGGACGCATCGGGTTCGGCGGGGTGCGGGACAGCTGGCACGGGCTGGCGCGGTACTGGAGGGGGCGTGGGAGCGAGAAGGGAGAAGCGAGAAGCGAGAAGGGAGAACGGAGATGACGGGGCCAGGGGAAAGCGAAGGGGCGCCCCACCGTATTGGCGGAGCGCCCCTGTTTGCCGTCCCTTTGATTCCTCCTACCTCTCACTCCGTCCCACTGCTCGCTTCTCCCTTCCCACTTCTCACTCCCAGTACAGCTGCACCCAGCTCCGTTCGGCAATCGGGCGCACCGAGGCTGACTGTGCCAATGCGGTAGCGATCGCACAGGAGCTGTAGGTCACCACCGGGGTACCGCCGATGTAGGTCACGTCACCGATGGTCTCGTTCGCCGCCAACAGCGCGCCGGTGATCTTGGCACCCATGCCGGTGGTCCGGACATCGCCCATGACCAGGATGATACCGCTGAACTCGAACCCGCCCGCCATTTCCAGATCATCATCGACGATGAGAATGCCCTGGGCCCTACCGCCGGTAATCTTGGCCGTGCCGCCGCCGGTCTTGATCCAGGTGATCGGGGAGTAGCCAGCACACGCGGCGAGGTAGCCACCCTGGGCGGCATCCCGGTAGGGCTCTCCCCAGTTGCGGTAGTCCGCCTGGTCGCAGGTCGCGCCAGACAGGCTCGGGCGGGGCGAATCACTGGCCGACCACGCCCCGATGTGGGTCTTGTTGGCAAGGGCGGTGAAGGCCGAATAAGGACCGGTGAAATCGGTGGCGTCGATGCTGGCATCGCTCGACACGAGCCCCTCCGGACTGGGGTCTCCGTAGGCGCTGTAGCTGCCCTTGGCCTTGATGCTCTGGCTGGTTCTCACCGACGCTACGGTGTCCTTGGTGGTGCAGGCCGGCCAGTAGGCAGGGTCGGTGTCGCGGCCATCGACGGTCAGGTTGCCTTGGAGGGTCACGGGTCCATTGGCGGTGACCGCAGCATTGATGTCGACATCTGGCACCACCATCCGCACGATCCGCCCCACCGTGGTGCCGGCCAGCACGCCTCCCCCTCCAGTCCGTTCCCCGCGGGACTGGACCAGGAAGATCTGGGGCGAGACCTTCTGGATGGTGACAGTATAGCGTGCCGAAGACCCCAACACCTGCGTAGCCAAGGCGCTCGAGGCACCCACCGCCAGGGCGTTGTAGGCCCCCGACCAATTGGCCAGTGTGGCATTGAGGCCGGCATCCGCCGCCTCGGCCGCCTGGGTCGCCCACAACGTGTTCGACCCGCTGCGCTGCTCCAGGCGGGCCATGAAGAAGACCCCGGAGACCAGGGTGGCGATGATCACCAGCGCGAAGATTGCCAGGGCGAGCGCCATGCCGCGCTCGTCGCGGCGCAGGTTGGGTCGAGCGATCGAGGGCAGGGGCATCGGCGGGATCCTCAGGGTGTGTTCCGCAACTGCACGGTCGTGATGAGCTGGTCGGTGGCGCGCGCCCACGCATTGGGGCCGGCGCCGGCCGCCACGATGTTGTCAGTGATCCCGGTCAGCGTCAGCTGGATTGCCCGGACGGTCAGCGCCGTGGCCCCGGCGGTCCCGGCGGCGGTGCGATAGCTGAAGGCCACGCCGCCGGTGGCGAGCGGCCCGAGGACCGGCTGGAAGCTCTGCCCGGCACTGATCGATCGGGCCCCCAGCCAGGTTTGGCCACCCTGGACCAGCTCGCCGATCTCCATCACCTCGTAGGTCCGGATCGGGGCGCCGACCTTGATCATCGCCAGGGTGTCCGGGCTGGTTGGCAGGTTGGTGCCCAAGGTGAGCTTGATGCCCGCCGCGCCACTGCTGCATGCCTCGGCGTCCACCGCGGTGATCGACCGCTGCAGCCACCCATCGTCGATCGACTGGTCAGGGTCGTTCTCGACAAAGAGCATGAGCGCATCGGTTCCCGGAATTGGGGAGCGATACCCCACGAAGGTGCTGCGCGGGATCCGGACATACCCGGCGGCCACGTCGCATACGAAGCCGAGCCCGCGCTGGCCCCGGTAGGTGATGCTGGTGGAGCTGAGGGCCGTGATGTCGGACTGCGTGGCGTTGACGTTGATCTCGCGCAGTTCCGAGCTGATCAGCGCCATGCCGGCACGGATGTTGGCCTGCATGACCGAGCGGTCGGCCTGGGTGCGCGACAGCCGCTGGCTGCGCACCAGGAGGCTGATGATCGAGGCGCCGACGATGCCGGTGATCACGATGGCGATCATCAGCTCGACCAGGGTGAAGCCCCGGGTCCACTTGCTGGGCATCAGAGACATCCGAGCACCGCCTGGGTGGTCACGCTGCGGGTGCCCTTCCCGATCCGGTAGGCCACGACGACCACGGCCGTCCGGCTGTCGCCGCTGCCGGTGATCGTCCAGGTCGTGGTGGTGCCGGGCGCCGGTCCGGTCGAGGAGCCATTGGTCAGGGCGGTGCACTTGGGGGTCGTCGTGGCGGCCACCCGCCGCAGGGTCTCGAGCTGGGTCTGGGCGGCCATGGCCGCCTGGGTGTCCTGCTTGCCGCGGGCGATCATCGTGGTCACCGATCCCGACGACTGGGCCAGCGCCAGCAGCCCGATCGCGAGGATCACGATCGCCACCAGCACCTCCACCAGCGAGAATCCCGATTCAGTGGCCTTCATCGCAGCACGACCCCGAGGTTGTTGACCCGGACGCTGTCGCTGAATCCGCCCCGGCTCACGACCCAGTTCAGGGTCGCCCCGCCGAATCCCTTTGGGTCGATCAGGATCGAATCGGCGTTGACGGTCAGCGTCACACCGTACCGGTCGTTCAGGTCGATCACGGCGCCGATGGTGTCGCGGGCCGTGGCCCCCCCGGTGCCGTCCAGCCGGGGCCAGGCGGCGATGTGGACCACGTTCCCGCTGCGCTTGAGCACCACCCGACGGGTCGTCTGGAGTCCCGCCAGGCGCGCCGTCGTGTACAGGTTGGCCACCGCGTTCCGGGCGTTGAACACCTCGTTGCGGATCATGCCGCGCCGGATTGAGGGCGCCACAATGGCGGTCAGGATCCCGACCATCGTGACGACGATCAGGAGCTCGATCAGCGAGAACCCGGAGATGCGGACGGGTCGTTTCATAAGGGGATCTGGTGCATATCTAGTGCCACCTGCCTTCCCGGGACGGGCCAACAAGTTCTCCCGAGGGATTCTGGCCCAGTCCGCCGCAAAACGCCACTTTCCGGGGGGCGATGGTGCGAAATCGGCCAGGACTGTTTCGGTTTTTCTGCGGGGTCATCAGGCCTGCCCGTACCACTCCCGCAGTCGCCGAATATCCCCCTCGAGGTCCTCGGTCGGCCAGACCGTGGGTCCGAACCCTACCAGCTTGCGCCGCCAATCGAAGAAGCCGCACACCACCGGAACCCCGGCCCCGAAGGCGATCCGGTGAAACCCCGACTTCCACCGGTCCACCGACTTCCGGGTGCCCTCCGGGGCAATCGCCAGGATCATCCGCTCCCTCGCCCGGAAGGCGGCGATGGCCTCGTCCACGATGCCTCCCGGCGCGTTCCGGTCGACCGGAATTCCTCCCAGCCACCGGAACAGGCGGTTCAGCGGGCCGCGGAAGAGCTCCCGCTTGCCGATCCAGCGGGCGTCCAGCGATTGCGCAAAAACCAGGCTCATTCCAATGATGAAGTCCATGTTGGAGGTGTGCGGGGCGGCGATGATCAGGAGCTTGGGCTGGTCCGGGAGTTCCCCCACCATGCGCCAGCCCAGCAGCCGGAGGATGGTCCTTCCCAGCCAGCGTCGTACCGGCCCGCCTCGGCGTGGCGCCGCCGCGGGGACCCCGGAGAGGGGAGGAAATGCGCTGGTCGCCATGGTCATGAAGGACGTCCCGGGAGGCGAGGAGATGCAGGACTGGAACGACCGGCCTCGGTGGGGGCAAGGCGTGAACCGCCACCCGCAATTCTATGGGCGCGGGCGGGGACCACACAAGGCAGGGCAGGGCCACCGGAGCTTCCCCGGTTGACCCGGGGCGCTAGATTCAAGGCCTTCCCCTTCCCCCGCCCAGGATCTGCCATGCGCCCGGCTGTCCCGTTCCTCGTCCTTGCCGTCCTTGCAGGCTGCGCCACCAACGAGCCTGCCGACCTGGTGTTCCAGAACGGCGTGGTGTACACCGCAGACGAGGCGATGCCCAATGCGGAGGCGGTCGCCATCAAGGATGGCCGGGTCCTCTTCGTCGGGACCAATGCCTCGGCGGCCCGCTACATCGGGGACAGCACCGAGGTGATCGACCTGGCCGGTGCGACGGTGCTGCCCGGCCTGGTAGACGCCCACGTCCACCTGACCGGCATCGGCCAGCGCGAGATGAACCTCAACCTCGAGGGCCTCAACTCCCTGGAGGCGTTCCTGGCCAAGGTCAAGGAACGGGTCGACCAGACGCCGGCGGGCGACTGGGTGGTGGGCCGGGGCTGGATCGAGACGTTCTGGAATCCGCCGGTCTTCCCGACGCGGCAGGACCTGGACCGGATCGCGCCCAACCATCCGGTCATCCTCACCCGCGCCGATGGACACGCCTCGATCGCCAACTCGATGGCGCTGCGCCTGGCCGGCGTGACCCGGGCGACCCGGGCGCCGAGTGGTGGTGCCATCAATGTCGACGCCTCAGGCGAGCCGACCGGGATGCTGATCGACGCCGCCCAGGGGCTGGTGCGCCGGCTGGTGCCGGCCACGACCAGCGCCGAGCTGGACCGCGCCGTGGAACTGGGCGCCGAGCGCGAGGTGCGGCTCGGCTGGGTGCAGGTGCACGATGCCCACGGCTCCCTCGCCGAGGTGGACCGGATGCGGCGGCTCTATGGCGAGGACCGGATCAAGCTGCGCATCTACAAGGCGATTTCCGGCCCCTCCCGCGACGCCGATTCCCTGATCGCGCTCGGCCCCTCGGTGGACGAGTTCAACGGGCGCTTCACCGTCCGGACCATCAAAGCGGTGATGGATGGAGCACTTGGTTCGCGCGGCGCCGCGCTGTTGCAGCCCTACTCCGACGACCCCACCACCTCCGGCCTGATCACGACCGACACCACGCGGTTGCGGCCGATGCTCGAGGCGGCGCTCCGGGCCGGCATCCAGGTTGAGACCCATGCCATCGGCGACCGCGGCAACCGGTTGCTGCTCGACATGTACCAGGCGGCCATGACGGCGGTTCCCGCGGCCGAGCGGCCATCTCCCGATCCGCGGTGGCGGAACGAGCACTCCCAGATCGTGGACCCTGCCGACCTGCCGCGATTCAAGGAGCTCGGGATCATCGCCTCGATGCAGCCCTCCCATGCCATTGGCGACCTGCACTTCGTGCCCGCCCGGATCGGCCTGGACCGGGTGGGTGGCGCCTATGCCTGGCAGACGCTCATGTCGCAGGGGGTGCCGGTGGCGGGCGGCTCCGACGCCCCGGTCGAGCGGGGCGAGCCGATGATCGAGTTCTATGCGGCGGTGGCGCGGAAGGACCTGCGCGGGTTTTCCGGGGAGGGCTGGCACCCGGAGCAGGCGCTGACCCGGGCGCAGGCACTCCGGATGTTCACCTACTGGCCGGCGTTTGCCGCCTTCGAGGAGGATCGCCGCGGCACGATCACCGCAGGCAAGTGGGCCGACCTCACGATCCTGGACAAGGACATCATGGCGATCCCGGAAGCGGAGATCCTCACCGCGCGCACCCTGTACACGGTGATCAACGGGGAGATCGCCTACCGGCAGGCGCCCTGACGACGGGGGGCATGCCGACGGCATGCCCCCACGCCGGCCCTACCCCCACCCCATCCGTTCGCGGAGCCGGGTGACGTGGGCCAGGTGATGATCGCCGTGCCAGGCATAGTGCTGCAGGACAACCCCGATCCGCTGGGTCCCCGTCTCCGGATGGTGGAACCGGCGGCTCCACTGTTCGGACGACAGGGCCCGGAGGAGCACCACCCACCGGGCGTGCAGGGACGTGAGCAGGTCCAGCGAGATCCCCACCGGGGCCAACTCGGAGTCGGGCAGACGGGCCCAGGCCTCCTGGTCGTAGGGCCGGATGGTCGGTTCCTCCTCCGAGAGCGCCAGCTTCATCCGGACGTAGGCGTTGAGGTGGCTGTCGGGCACATGGTGGGCCAGCTGCCGGACCGTCCACCCTCCGGGCCGATAGGGCGTGTCGAGCTGCTCGGCGGTCAGGGGAGCGATGGCGGCCCGAAAGGCCGCTGGCAGGGCGGCAATCCGGCTGATCGCCGCCCCGATGGTGGCGGGCGTCACCTCGGCGGGCTCGACCCAGCGGCCAATGGGGTAGGAGAGGTCGTCGGTCATGTTGGGCTATCCGTTTGGTGTTCCGGTCGCGGGGTCACGCGGAGCCGATCAGGGGCTCACGCGGAGGCGCGGAGGCACAGAGGTGACCCGCCGCCATGCCACCTCACCTTTCCAGAGGAACGCTCCAGGACTGGTTGGTGAACTGCACGCACCCGCATGGAACGATTCTCACGCGAAAGTTCTGTTCACCCAACAGGCCTGCAGGTGAGGGCATCCTATGATCCATCCGCGCTCCCCAATCGCTCTGCGCCTCCGCGCCTCCGCGTGAACCACTCAACCTGACGCCCGGGGCGGGCGCCAGGTTTCGAGTGGGACTTCGGGATGCGTCCTACGGCCAGTTGGGGATCGGCCGCCCCGGCGTCCAGGGTGCTCCGGCCGCCTCGGCCGCCCGCGCCAGGCGCGGCAGGTCCTGTTCGACGATGGCCCGCAGCTGCGGGACCCAGGCGGCGAACTCGGTCGAGACGATCTCGTACTGGCGGCGATGGGTCTGGGTCGGGGCCATCGTGGTGCTCCAGGTCCCGCCGACGATCCGCCCGAGCCGATCCTGCATCGAGGTCATGTCCGGTTCCTGCCGGCGAGAGAGCGTCGGGTCACCACTCATGGCGATCCGCAGATCGAGCAGGCGGGTGGTGAGGGCGCGGACGGTATCCATCAGGGCGGCGGGTGCGGACGGGGTCTGGTCCAGCGCCCGTCGCAGGGCCGCCAGCTGGCTTTCCGCCTCACCCATGGCGGCAGTGGCGCCCTGCACCACGCGCTGGAGCCGAGCGGCCTGCAGGTGGAACTCGGCGATCGCGGCGCGGTCGCCCACCGGGATCGTCGGCTCGGTGATCGGGACCGCCCGGAAGCTGACCGGCGGGACCAGCTCGGTGGTCACCCCATCCACCACGGCGGAGAGGCTCACGCGGTAGGTGCCCGGCGGTACGATCGGGCCGTTGCCGCCGCCGCCAAACCCGCCGCCCCCCCCGCCGCCTCCGCCGCCGCCGCCCGCACCGCTGGTAATCGGGCTCAGGGACGGGTAGCGGAAGTTCCAGGTCACCCGACTGATGCCGGCGGAGGCACGCCCGTTCAGCTTGCGGATGACGTTCCCGTCGGTGTCGGTGATGGTCAGCACGATGGCGGGCGCCTCCTCGCGATCCTCGGCACGAAGGGCGTCCCACGAGGGGAAGGGAATGTCCTGGCTGTCGCGGGCCGCGGCGCGCTCGGCCTCGCGGCGGACCTGCTCACGGGTGCGATACCCCTCGCGCAGGTAATAGGTGATGACCGCCCCGAATTCCGGGTTGGCGGCGGTATAGAAGGCGTCGCCCGGGCTCCCGATCGGCGAGGCAGCCACGAACATCTTGGCGTCGCGGATGGGCAGGATGGCGGCGGCGCGACCGGCCGGGATCGCCCCGGCGCGCAGCGAGCTGTAGTCGTCCAGGATCCAGAACCCGCGCCCGAAGGTGGCCAGGACCAGGTCGTTCTCGCGGCGATGGATGGCGATGTCGCGGACCGGGATGTTGGGCAGGCCGCCGCGCATCTGGGTCCACCGCTGGCCGCCGTCCTGGGTGAAGAAGGCCCCGAACTCGGTGCCGACGAAGAGCAGGTTGGGGTCGACGTGGTCCTCGGCGATCGTCCAGACCGAACCCCGCTCGGGGAGGTTGCCGGTGATCGAGGTCCAGCTGCGCCCGCCATCGGTGCTCTTGAGCACGTAGGGCTTGTAGTCACCGCTCTTGTGGTTGTTGAACGTGGCGTAGATCGTCGCCGCGGCGTGGCGGGACGGCTCCACGTCGGAGACATGGGTGAACTCCGGCACCCCGGGGAAGGTGGCGGTGGCGCGCCAGGTGGCGCCACCATCCTCCGAGACCTGGAGGAGGCCGTCATCGGTGCCCGCCACGAGCATCCCCTCGCGCAGCGGCGACTCCGCCAGTGAGACGATGCTGCCATAGAGCGAGGTCGAGGTGTTGCGGGCCACCGCATCGACGCTCTGGACGCGGCCGAACATCGGCAGCCGGTTGCGGTCGATCTGGCGGGAGAGGTCGGGGCTCACCTGCTGCCACGAGTCGCCCCGGTCGTCGGAGCGGAACAGCTTGTTCGCCGCAAAGTAGAGCCGGGTGTGGCTGTGCGGGCTGATGATCAGCGGGCTGTCCCAGTTCCAGCGGAGCGCCGAGTCACCCGGCTCGGGCTGGGGCTGGATGTTGATCCGGTTGCCGGTCTTGCGGTCGAAGCGGACCAGTTCGCCGTGCTGGGACTCGGAGTAGACGATGTTCGGGTCGGTCGGGTCCACCCGGGGCTGGAAGCCGTCGCCGCCAGTGGTGATGAACCAGTCCTGGTTGTGGATGCCCTCGGAGTTGATCGTGGCCGAGGGGCCGCCGACGGTGTTGTTGTCCTGGGTCCCGCCGTAGACGTTGTAATAGGGGAGGGCGTTGTCCAGGTCCACCCGGTAGAACTGGGCAATCGGCAGGTTGCCGTGGAAGAGCCAGTTCTCCCCGCGATCCCAGGTGGAGTAGAGGCCGCCGTCATTGCCCGACACCATGTGGTACGGGTTGTCCGGGTCGATCCAGAGCGCCTGGTTGTCGACGTGCTTGTTGCGGCCGGGCACGTTGCCGAAGGTGGCGCCGCCGTCGGTAGTGACGCGGATCTGCACGTCCATCGAGTAGACCCGGTCGGGGTCGACCGGATCGACCGTGAGTTCGTGGTAGTAGAACGGGGGACCCGCGGTCGTGGCGCTCATCCGCTGCCAGCTGGCCCCGGCGTCGCTGGAGCGATAGAAGCCGCCGGCGCCCCGGGCCGCCTCGACGATGGCGTAGATCACGTCCGGCCGGGTTGGCGCGATCGCCATTCCGATCTTGCCGAGGTCCTCGCCGGGGAGGCCGCGGGTGAGCCGCCGCCAGGTCTTGCCGGCGTCGGTGGACTTCCAGATGCCGGAGCCCGGGCCGCCGTTGATCATCGTCCACTGGCGGCGCTGACGCTGGTAGCTCGAGGCGTACAGGACGTCGGGATTGCGGGGGTCGAGGTGCACCTCGTAGACCCCGGTCCACTCGTCGATCTTGAGGACCTGCTCCCAGGTGGCGCCGCCATCGGTGGTCTTGTACAGACCGCGCTCGCCGCCCGAGCTCCACAGCGGACCCATGGCGGCGACGTACACGACGTCGGAGTTGCGGGGGTCCACCTTGATCATGCCGATGTGGTTCGAGGTCTTGAGCCCCATGTTGGTCCAGCTGCGGCCGCCATCCCGCGACTTGTAGACTCCGTCGCCGTAGCCCACCGCCCGCTGGCTGTTGTTCTCGCCGGTGCCGACCCACATCGTCAGGGTGTCGGCGGGGTCGATCGCCACCGCGCCGATGGACGAGGCGCCCTCACCGTCAAACACCGGGGTCCAGGTCGTCCCGGCGTTCCGGGTGATCCAGACGCCGCCGTATGCCACCCCCACCAGCCAGGTCGCCTTGGCCTTCGGATGGATCGCGATGTCGCCGATGCGGCCCCCGGTCGAGGCGGGACCGATGTTGCGGAACCGCAGGTTGCTGGCGAAGGTGGCCGGAGTCGGTCCCGCTCCGCCCTGGCGGCCGGGGGCCGCGGCATTGGCGGCGCCAGGGCGGCCCTGGGCGGCGGCGGAGAGGGTGAGCGTGACCAGGAGTGCACTGGACAGGACGAGCGTGTGGCTGGATCGCATCGGGCGGACTTTCGTGCTGGATGGTAGGGCAGGGCGCGCGGGGCAGCAGGGCAGGGGGTCGCCGCGCGTCCGGGGGAACTGGGACGATAGCGACCCGCGGCCCTCGGCGTAAGGTGCCCCGCCAGGAATTGTGGCGGCGGCGCGTACGGCATCCTCTGCAGATGCGGCCTCCACCCCTTCCCGATGCCTTTCGCGACCTGCACCCGGCCCTGCTCGCCCCGGCGCCGTGGGGCAGGTGGGTGCCCCTGGCGATGCCCCTCGCCGTGGCGGTCTGGGAGGGGATGGTGTTCGTCCACCTCGACCCTGACGCGGCAGACCTGGACCAGCTGACGGCCCCAACCGTGGAGCGGATCGGGGTGGGTCGACTCGGTGTGCTCCGGTTGCCCGCCGGGTCACGTCTCCGGTTCCGGCCAACTGGAAGGTGTACGTCGACAACTTCCTCGAGGGGTCCGCATCTTCCCGCATTTGATGCACAACATCCTGCCGGGCCGCCTGCAGGGGAACCTGGTGGAGGCGCTCGGCCATGATCGCTGCCTGGTGCACTTCGACTACTACCACGCCGAGACCGACTCCCCCACGGCCCTCCGGCAGCGCGCGGAGGATCAGGCGGCCAGTCACCGGATCCAGGCCGAGGATGCCGCGATCTGCGAACGGGTACAGCAGGGGCTCGGCTCCCGTGCGTATGACCGGGGCCGGTTCTTGGTCGAGCGCGAGGAAGGCGTGCATCATTTCCAGGCGCAGCTCAAGGCCGCGTACGCGCAGTGGCTCAGCGAGCAGCGAGAACGGAGAAGCTGGAAGTAGGGCGAGGCGTCTCCAGGCGATGCCGAACTCGCCGCCAGCGCTGACGGCTCCCTTCTCCCTTTCGCCTTCTCCCTTCTAATTTCCTGCCTCTCACCTCTTCCTCCCCTTCGCGAGGCTCTGATGTCCCAGTCCTACGCCAACCACACCCGCTGGTTCCCGTGGTACCACTTCCTGGTGGCCCCGATCCTGTTCGGGTACGCCACCTACATGATCGTGGTGGCCGCGCGACAGCCGTCGCTTGCCAGCGCCGCTGATGCCGTCGTGGCGATCGCGATCGCCCTCGGGGTGGCCCTGGGCCGCGTCATGGCGCTGCGGGTCCAGGACCGCGTCATCCGGCTCGAGGAACGGCTCCGCCTGGCCCGCCTGCTTCCCGCCGAGGAGGCCGCGAAGGCCGAGTCGGTGCTCCGGACCGGGCAGCTGATCGCCCTGCGGTTCGCCTCGGATACCGAGTTTCCGGCGTTGGTGGGGCGGGTGATGAGCGGGGAGCTCACCGAGCCGAAGGCCATCAAGCAGGCGGTGCGGGAGTGGCGGGCGGACTGGCTGAGGGTGTGAGGGGAGCGAGAAGCGAGAAGCAGAATGCAAGAAGTGAGAGGTGAGAGGTAAGAGGTAAGAGGAAGTCTCTCCACCGCTTGCTTCTCACTTCTCACTTCCACCCTCTCACCTCTTACCCCCGATCAGGGCGCGGGCTGCCCGATCCGCGCAATCCGCCGGTCGATCCCCGGGTGGGAGGTCTCAGGCAGCTGGCCCTTTGCCGCCTCCAATGCCGCTCGCGCCGAGTCGGGGAAGCCGAGGCCCTCCAGTGCGTCGGCCAGCAGGAGGGTGTGCCGTGACACCAGCCGCGGCTGGTCGGCCGGCGGGGTCATCCCGGCCAGCAGTGCCCTGGCGCGGGCGGGGTCGCCACGATCGATCATCATCGACTCGACGACCATGTACTGGACGGTGGGGTCGTCGGCATTTCGGGAGACGAGTTCGTCAATCAGCCTGGCGGCATCCACGTGCCGACCCTCGCTCCGATCCTTGACCAGGTTGTGGTAGAGCGCGGCCGTCAGCAGGCGGTTGACGTCCTCGGGCTCACCACTGCGAACTCCCACCCCGCCGGCGTAGCTGTAGACCAGTTCCCCACCATGCTCCCCGGCCTCGTAGACGGCGAAGCCACCGGCCAGCCCGACCACCGCCGAGGCGGCCAGCACCCCGCGCTGCCACTTTCGGCCGGCCCCGGCCAGGGCGACCAGCTCGAGGGCGGCCACGCCGAGGAAGATGTTGCGGGTCCGCTCGCCCCACTCCTCGTGCTCCACCACGGCGTCCCGGGCCCCGGGCACCCGTTCGGCAGGGCCGTGGGCCTCGTCACCCGACTTGACGGCCAGGACCGCGGCGACGGTGCCGAGCAGCAGGAGCGTGGTGGCCGCGGGGCTGGTCCACTTCAGCTTGCCGGTGAGCGAGACCACCCGGAGGGCCACTCCGACGAGCAGGAGGGCCACGACAAAGTGCACGATCTGGGGATGAAACACGCCAATCTCAGGCATGGGATTCCTGGGGTTGATTGTCGGCCGCGACCCGCGCGGCCACGTCGGGCGGGGCCTCGGCGTAGCCATGCGGTGACACGTGGTAGGTGCCCCGCCCATGGGTAATGGAATACAGGGTGGTGCTGTAGCGATAGAGCTCGGCCTCCGGCACGATGGCCCGGACCTTGGTCAGGCGGCCCGCCTGCTCGGTGCCGACGATCTGGCCCCGGCGGGCGCTGAGGTCGCCCATCACCTCGCCGAGGACATCATCCGGCGTCATCACCTCGATCGTGACCAGCGGCTCGAGCAGCACCGGCTTGCACTTGGGCGCGACGTTCCGGAAGCCCAAAATGCCGGCCATCTTGAACGACATCTCGTTGGAGTCGACGTCGTGGTAGGAGCCGTCGTAGCAGGCCACCTGAAAATCCACCAGCGGATACCCCGCCACCACGCCGCGCTCGGCGGCCTCCTGGACCCCGCGATCGACCGCCGGGATGTACTTGCTGGGGATCACCCCACCCTTGATCTCGTCCACGAAGAGATAGCCGGCCCCGCGCGGCCGCGGTGAGATCCGGATCCAGCAGTCGCCGAACTGGCCGCGCCCGCCCGACTGCTTCTTGTGCTTGCCCTGGCCCTCGGCGCTGCCGCGAATCGTCTCGCGGTACGCGATCCGGGGCCGGGTGAGCTCGGCCTCGACGCCGTAGCGCCGCTTGAGCCGGTCGAGGATGATCTCGAAGTGCCGTTCCCCCATGCCATGGATCAGGGTCTGGTGGAGTTCGGAGCTGTACTCGAAGTGAAAGGCGGGGTCCTCCTCGTGGAGCCGGTGGAGCCCCGCCGCGAGCTTGTCCTCCTCGCCGCGCTTGAGCACCTGGACCGCCGCCACCGCGACCGCCTCGGGGTAGGGGATCGGCTCGAGGTGGACCGGCTGGTCCCTCCGGCAGAAGGTGTCGTTGGTATGGGTGTCCTTGAGCTTGGCCACGGTGCCGATGTCCCCGGCGTGGAGCACCTCCACCTCGCTGCGCTCCTTGCCCTGCTGGACGGACAGGTGGGACAGCTTCTCGGCCAGGCTGTGCTCGGTGTTCCAGATCTCGTCGCCGTTGCGGATCGACCCGTGATAGAGGCGGAAGAAGGAGATCTCGCCGACGTGCGGCTCATTGATGATCTTGAACACCCGGCCCAGGAGCGGCGCCTTCGCGGGGACGGTCGCCTCCAGGGGCGAGGGGAGCAGCTCCACCATCTCGGTGAGCAGCGCCTGGATGCCCCAGGTCAGTTCGGGGCTGCCGCAGAACATCGGCACCACCTCGCCGGCCAGCATCGCCCGCTTGAGCGCCTGCACCAGCCGGGGGCGGGAAATCTCCTCGCCGGCCAGGTACGCCTCGAGCAGTTCGTCATCGGTGGCGGCGATCGCCTCGGTGAGCTGCTCGTCGTACTTGGCAAACTGCTCGTCGAACGCCTCGGGAATCGGGGACTCGTCGTACTCGCCGGTGCGGGTGCCCGGCTTGTACATGTGGGTCTTCCGGGTCAGCAGGTTGATGATGCCCGTGAACGCCTCCCCGCTGCCGAGGGGAATCTCCACGGGGACGACCTTGGGGGAGAGGTGGGCCTTCACGTCGTCGAAGACCCGCTCGAAGTCGGCCCGTTCCTTGTCCATCTGCGAGACGAAGAGGATCCGGGGCAGGTGCAGCCGGTCGCACTCCTCCCAGGCGTGCTCGGTGCCAACCTCGACCCCGCTGACGCCGCTCAGCACCACCACCGCGCTGTCGGCGGCGTGGAGGGCGGCGACCGTCTCCCCAAAGAAGTCGAGGAAACCGGGTGCATCGATCAGGTTGAGCTTGGTGTCCATCCACTCCGCGTAGGCCAACGCGAGGTTGATGGAGTGCTGGCGCTCGATTTCGTCGGGGGAGTAGTCGGTGAGGGTGGTGCCGTCCTTGATGCTGCCGTGCCGCCGGCTGGAGCCGGAAACGAAGGCCAGGGCGTCGACCAGGGTGGTCTTGCCGCTGGCCCCGTGGCCCACGAAGGCCACGTTGCGGATCGCCTCACTTGGATAGGTCTTCATTGGCCCGCTTCCCGGAAGGAGGGATCCTGAGTTTGCGGTCCGATCGGGGAGATGTCAAATCGCTTCACCCTTTCTTCCCACTCCCCTTCATTCCGACCCGCTTCCGGACCCCCTGGCCCCCTGACCCCCGCCCCCGCTAGTCGCGGCTGAAGCCGCGGCTCGGCCCGGTGGGTCGGTGATTTGACCTGCGCCCGTCCATACATTCGGCCCGCCTGCCCGCCTGCCCGCCTGCCCGCCTGCCCGCCTGCCCGCCTGCCCGCCCGCCCGCCCGCCCCCCTGCCCCCCTGCCCCCCCGTCCCCTACCTTCCCCCATCCCCATCCCAGGACCGGCATGAGCATCCCAGTGAAGAAGCGGGAGATTTTCGGCTGGGCGATGTTCGATTTCGCCAACTCCAGCTACACCACCGTGGTCATCTCGGTGATCTACTCTGCGTTCTTCGTGGGGTACGTGGTGCCGCAGGGATCGACCGCCCGCGATTCGTACTGGTCGCTGGCGATGATCCTCTCCACCGTCCTGGCGCTGGTCCTGTCCCCGCTGGCCGGGGCGATCTGCGACTACAGCGGTCGCAAGAAGCGCTACCTGGCCCTGACCGCCATCGTTTGCTCGCTGGGCACGGCCGCGCTGGCGCTGGCCGGACCGGGGCAAGTCGGGCTGGCGATCTTCTTCCTGATCGTCAGCAACGCCGCATTCATGCTCTCCGAGACCTTCACCGGCAGCTTCCTGCCCGAGATCAGCACCCCGAAGAACATGGGGAAGATCTCCGGGCTGGGCTGGGGCATCGGCTACCTGGGTGGGGTGGTCAGCATCATCGTGGCAGCCCAGCTCGTGATCGTGGCCGACCCCGACACCGACCTGGCCCGGTTCGTGGCGCAGAACCAGCTCGCCATGGTCGTGGTCGGGATTTTCTTCCTGACCGCCGCCTTGCCGACCTTCCTGCTGCTCCGGAACCGCTCGACCGCGGTCCCCGGGTATGAGAATGCCGGCCCGATCTTGCTGTTCCGGGCGGGCCTGCGGGAGTTCAAGCAGTCGGTGGCGGTGGCACGGCAGTACCCGATCCTGTTCCAGTTCCTGGCCGCGTTCATGGTCTACATGGCGGGGCTCGACGCGATCGTGAAGTTCGTGGGGATCTACGCCCGGGAGGAGGTATCCCTGAGCGTGGCGGAGCTCACGGGGCTCTTCCTGGTCCTCCAGTTCAGCGCCGCCGCCGGGGCGATCGCCTTTGGTGCCCTGGAGGGGAGGATCGGTCCCAAGAACACCGTGCTGGCCACCCTCGTCTGGTGGATCGTCGGCGTGCTTGGCATCTACATGCTGCCAACGATCGCCGAGGTAACGGGGGCCGATCCCAAGCGGATCTTCCTGATCCTGGGGCTCTTCGCCGGGGCGGGGATCGGGTCGACCCAGGCGTCGAGCCGAACGGTGGTCGGGTTGCTGGCTCCCCCCCATCGGGTCAGCCAGATGTTCGGCTTCTGGAGCATGTTCTCGCGCGGCGGCACCCTGCTCGGCATGAGTTTCGGGTTCGTGGCGGACGGGATCGGGTCGCGCCGGACCGCGGTGCTGCTGATCGTGGCGTTCTTCGTGGTCGGCGCCGTGATGCTCTGGCGGACGGACATAGAGCGTGGGCTGCGGGAGGCGGCGGGGCAGGGGGGGGAGGTCGGCGGGTCCGCGGGTCCGCGGGTCGGTGGCCTCTGAGCCGGGCTGCCAATGGGGACTGGAATCCACGGATTGCACAGATGTCACAGATTCGTTCAATGCCTGGGCGGGCATCAGGGTGGTCCGGGAGCCGGGGTTGAGCCACGGATTCCACGGATGACGCGGATTGTTCCGGGTTCTCGCCGACCGCCTCGCATTCTGAGTGTTCCCAATGTTTGTGGTGAAACTGCATGCAGGGCCAGCATCCCCAGTTCAGGCTGGAGGTGCGCACGGCGGCCCTTGGGAAAGGCAGTTCACACCATCATCAGTGAACGACTTGGGGGCACGGGGACCTGCTCCGCGCTCGGTACCATCCTTTTCATCCGTGCAATCCGTGGCCCAGCGCAAGTCCTGCAGTGGAAGGATCCCCACCCCGACATCGGACAATCTGTGACATCTGTGTAATCTGTGGATTCCCCTTGTTCTCTCCACGAGGCGGTGAACCCATCCGACCACTTGCGGGCCGATTCCCCGGCGCCGACAATTCAAGGGATCGCCACCGATGGAGGACTGGGTGCGCACCGCGTCTGCCTGGATCGCCGCCTCTCTGCTCTGCCTGCCGGTACTGTCCCCCCTGCACTCCCAGGTCGTCGCCACCGGCGTGGTGACCGACGCCTCGACCAAGCTCCCCTTGGCGGGAGTCGAAGTCCTCATCGATGGCCACAATCGCCCCGCGCTCACCGACGCGCAGGGACGCTTCTTGATCCAGCGGGTGCCCGATGGCAACCGCGTTGTCCTGTTCCGCCTGGTTGGGTACCGGCCGGTCCGGACCATGGCCGCCTTCAAGCGCGGCGACACCACCGTAGTGAACGGGATCATGATCGGGTTGGCGGTGCAGCTCGATTCAGTGCTGGTCCGGGGGACCACTGAGCGATTCCGGGGCATGGGGATGGGGTTGGAGGCATTCGAGGAGCGGCGGAAGATGGGGTTCGGGATCTTCCTCGACTCGACCCTGCTGCGCCGCAATGAGCATCGGGAACTGGGTGACCTCCTGCGCGGCGAGCCGGGGATCAATGTCACGCGTGTGCGGGGCGGTGGTTGGCTGATCTATGCGGGTCGTGGCAGCCAGCGCTGCCTGTCGCAGCTCTACGTTGACGGGATCAAGTTCCCCAAGGGAACCAGTACGGACATGGTCACGGTTTCCAACCTCGTGGCAGTCGAAGTCTATCGAAGCGCCGCTGGGGTTCCCCTCGAGTATGGTGGCATGACCGCCGCGTGCGGGGTCGTGCTGCTGTGGACCCGGCGGGGGCCCTAGTTCCCCCTGGGCCTGTCTGGGGGGCTGGCTCGTACTGCGCCACCGATCATCAGAACTGAATCCACAGATTACACAGATGTCACAGATTCGTTCAATGCCTGGGCAGGCATCAGGGTGGTCCGGGAGTCGGGATTGAGCCACGGATTCCACGGATGACGCGGATTGTTCCGGGTTCTCGCCAACCGCCTCGCATTCTGAGTATTCCCAGTGTTTTTGGTGGAACGGCATGCAGGGCCAGCATCCCCAGGTCAGGCTGGAGGAGCGCACGGCGGCCCTTGGGAAAGGCAGTTCACACCATCTTCTGGGAGCGCTTTGGGGGTGCAGGAACAGCTCCGGAGCTGGGTGCAATCCGCGTCATCCGTGCAATCCGTGGCTGCAAATGGGAGCCCGCAGTGCCCGGACCCCTTCCGGACCCCGAATAATCTGTGAAATCTGCGTAATCTGTGGACTTCCTTTTCCTTTGGCCGCCCGGGATCGGTCCCTACCTGACCCGCTACCTTTCCCGCTGACCCCTTCCTCGCCGGGCCGCCCACGGGCGGCCCCTACGCCCCCCCTCACCCCCCTGCCCATGACCGACGTCGCCATTGTCTCCACCGCCCGCACCCCGATCGGCAAGGCCTACCGGGGCGCCTTCAACGACACCGATGGCGCCGAGCTCGGCGGCCACGTCATTCGCCACGCGGTGGCCCGGGCCGGGATCGATCCCGCCGAGGTTGAAGACGTGATCCTGGGTTGTGCGCTGCCCGAGGGAGCCACCGGGGGGAACATCGCCCGGCAGGCTGCCATCCGCGGTGGCCTGCCGGTCACCGCCGCTGGTGCAACGATCAACCGGTTCTGTTCATCGGGGCTCCAGGCCATCGTCATGGCGGCGCACCGGATCCTGCACGACAGGGTTCCGGTCATGGTGGCCGGGGGACTCGAGTCGATCTCCCTCGTGCAGGGCAAGGCGGGGCTCTACGAGGGGCGCAATGCCTGGCTGGCCGAGCACCATCCGTCGGTCTTCATGTCGATGCTGGAGACGGCGGAGGTCGTCGCCAGGCGCTACGGTGTCGGGCGCGAGGCGCAGGACGCCTATGCCCTGCAGAGCCAGCAGCGCACCGCTGCCGCCCAGGCTGCTGGGCGGTTCGACGACGAGATCGTCCCGCTGCCCTCGCGGATGAAGGTGACCGACAAGGCCACCGGGGAGGTGTCGTACCGCAACGTGACTCTGGCGCAGGACGAGGGGAATCGTCCGGATACCACCGCCGAAGGACTGGCCGGGCTCAAGCCTGTCGTCGCACCCGACCTGACGATCACTGCGGGCAATGCCAGCCAGCTCTCCGACGGCGCGTCCGCCTGCGTCCTGATGGACGCCGACCAGGCGGCCCGTCGCGGGCTCCCGATCCTGGGGTTGTTCCGTGGCTTCACGGTGGCGGGGCTCGAGCCCGACGAGATGGGGATCGGCCCGGTGTTCGCCGTTCCACGGCTGCTGGAACGGACCGGGCTCTCGATGGACGACATCGGGATCTGGGAACTCAACGAGGCCTTTGCGGTGCAGGTGGTCTACTGTCGCGACCGGCTGGGGATTCCCGATGACCTGCTGAACGTGGATGGTGGGGCCATCGCGATCGGACACCCGTACGGAATGAGCGGGGCACGGATGGTTGGCCACGCCCTGATCGAGGGCCGGCGACGGGGAGTACGCCACGTTTTGACCACGATGTGCGTAGGTGGTGGGATGGGAGCGGCCGGGGTGTTTGAGGTGGTGGGGTAGGGCGGGTCGGCGGGTCGGCGGGTCGGCGGGTCGGCGGGTCGGCGGGTCGGCGGGTCGGCGGGTCGGCGGGTCGGCGGGTCGAGGAGGAGTGGGGTAGGGGTAACTGGTTCGTTGTCAAGTAACATTTCACGGGCCCGGCACTTAACAGCGGAGCCTCCTCGGCGTCTCTGGGGCTTCCGGAACGATTTCCACCTCTAGGTGTCTGGGTACCTATGCGCATGCGACTCCTGCCGTTGCTGGGGCTCCTCGTTCTCGTTCCGGCCGGTGTTCGCGCCCAGGTTGGCGCCACGACCGACATCCTGACCGGGGTCGTGACCGACGAGGCCGGCAACCCGATGGCCCAGGTGGTGGTCGAGGCGACCTCGGTGGAAACCGAGATCGTCCGCGGCGCCCGAACCGATGCCCGGGGGCGCTATACCATCCTGTTCCCCGACGGCGGTGGCCAGTATCGCCTGACCTTCCGGGGCATCGGGTTCGCCCCCATCACCCGGGTGGTGGTGCGCTACGCCGACGAGGATCGGCTGGTGACCAACGTCCAGATGGTCGCCGCGGCCACCCAGTTGGCGGAGGTGCGGGTCGATGCCCGCCGCCCGCCGCCGGTGGGTGGTGTCGATGCCCCGACCCCGGGCCAGACCGAGCGGGTCCTCAGCCCGGAGCAGCTGGCGCGCCTCCCGATCGACGCCTCCGACCTGACCCTGCTGGCCCTGCTGGCGCCCGGCGTGGTGAGTGTGGGCAGCACCGACTCGACGGCGGCGGGATTCTCCGTGGCTGGCCAGCGGCCGGAGGCCAACGCCACGACCCTGGACGGGGCGTCCTTCGGCGGCACCTCCATCCCGTCGGAGGGGCTGCGCACCACCCGGGTGATCACCAGCAGCTACGACGTGGCGCGCGGGCAGTTCAGCGGCGGCCAGGTGTCGATGACCAGCCGGGGCGGCAACAACCTGACCCAGGGCAGCTTCACCTGGGGGCTGCGCGACGAGGAACTCGCCTTCGGCGACGACGTGCGCGACCCGTTCGCCCGCGGCTACTCGCAGAACCAGATCTCCGGGGGCGCTGGCACGGCGATCATCCGGAACAAGCTCTTCATCTTCGGATCGGGCCAGGCGCGGATCCGCAATGACGCGTTCCAGACCCTCCTGAACGCCCCCTCGGCCACCCTGGACAACCTCGGCACCAACGCCGACTCTGCCGCACGGTTCATCGAGCTGGCCCGTGCCGCCGGCTCCCCGATCCCGACGACGCTGCTCGACACCCGTTCCACCGACGACTACACCAGCCTGCTCCGGCTCGACTGGACCCTGAGCCAGAGTCACTCCCTCTCGCTTCGGGGCGATGGCCGCTACAACCGCCAGGACCCGACCCGCACCAGCGGCCTCTCGCTCCCCGAGGTCGCCGGCAGGAACAGCACGACCGCCGGTGGCGCCCAGTTGACGATGAGCTCCCGGTTCGGGTTCCAGGTGCTGAACGAGTTCCGCGCCTACCTCAACGCCTCCGAGCAGGAGGGTGCGCCGTTCAACGACCTCCCGCAGGGGCGGGTGCAGGTCACCAGTGAGGTGGAGGGAGGCGGCTTCGGAGTGGCCACCTACCAGTTCGGTGGCAACCCAGGCGCGGCCCGCAGGACCTCCTCCAACACCCTGGAGGTCAGCAACGAGGTCTCGTGGATTCCCAATGTCGGGGGCCATCGCTTCAAGCTGGGCGTGCTGTACAAGGAGGCCGACAACAGCCAGGACGTGACCAGCAACCGGTACGGGGTGTTCACCTACCAATCGCTGGCCGACCTCGAGGCCAACCGCCCCACGATCTTCTCCCGCACCCTGGCGCCGACCATTCGCTCCACGACCAGCGTGGACCAGGCGGTCTATGTCGGCGACGTCTGGCGCTGGCCGAGCGGGGTGCAATTGACGCTGGGCGCGCGCCTGGAGCGGTCGAGCTTCAAGGGCGCCCCGGCCTACAACGCCGATGCCGAGTCGGTGTTCGGGTTCCGGACCGACCGGCTGCCCTCCGAGACCCACTTCAGCCCGCGCCTCGGGTTCAGCTACACTCCGACCGGAAACCAGGGCGGGCCCCCGAAGTACGCCTTCCGCGGCGGATTCGGCGACTTCCGGAGCCCGATCCCGTCCAACCTGGTCGGTGCCGCGCAGGCCGCGACGGGGCTCTCCGCGGGCGAGACCCAGCTGTACTGCCTGGGGGACGCGGTGCCGACTCCCGATTGGCAGGCCTACCGGGTGGACGTGAGTGCCATCCCGACCGCGTGTGCCGGACCGTCCAGCACCCGGCCCACCGCCCTTCCCGGGATCACCGTATTCGACGAGGAGTTCGGTGCCTCGCGCGCGTGGCGCGGGTCCCTCGGGGTGACGCGTCGCTTCGGGATCGCGCGCGCGCTGAGCCTGGACATGAGCTGGGCGCGCGGGGTGGGGCAATCGGGGGTCACCGACCTCAACCTCGGCCCCCGGCAGTTCACCCTCGCCAATGAGGCCGGGCGCCCGGTGTACGCCACGACCGCCGGCATCAACCCGGCGAGCGGCGCCGTGCAGCTGGCGTCCTCCCGGCTGCATCCCGAGTATGGCCAGGTCTTCGAGGTGGACTCCAGGCTCGGGTCGAAGTCGCTCCAGGCCACGCTCGGGTTCAACGGGGCGATCCTCAGCAAGGGGATCCTCTACAACATGTCCTACACCTGGCAGCATGCCACGGACCGGGGCTCCGGCGGTGGCGGCCGGGGCTTTGGCGGCCAGAACACCGCCGGCAATCCCAACGAGCGTGACTGGGCCCGCAGTGACTTCGCGCGGACCCACAGCTTCCTGGCGACGGTGACCTGGCCGATCACCGCGCTGGTCGAGTTGACCACGATCTCCCGTCTGTCGAGCGGCCAGGCGTACTCTCCCGGGGTCGCGGGCGACGTTAACGGCGACGGCGCGCGCAATGACCGGGCCTTCATCTTCGATCCGGCGTCGCCGGCCACCAGCCCTGAAGTCGCGTCCGCGATGCAGCGGCTGCTCGAGACCGGCTCCAGCGGAGCGGTGGAGTGCCTGACCAGCCAGATGGGGACGATCGCCGCCCGCAACAGCTGCATGGGACCCTGGCAGCCGTCGGTCGAACTGCAGCTCAACCTGCGGCCGAACCTCTTCGGGCTGCAGCGCCGGCTAGCGCTGTCGGTCACGACCCAGAACCTGCTCGGCGGCATCGACCAGCTCTTCCATGGGGCCGACGGCATTCGGGGGTGGGGTCAGGCGGCCCGCCCGGATGGGACCCTGCTCTACGTCCAGGGGTTCGACCCGCTCACCCAGCAGTTCCAGTACCGGGTGAATGAGCGGTTCGGCGCCACCGGAATCCAGGGTAATGCGGTGCGCATCCCGTTCCAGATCGGGATCCAGGCCCGGCTCAGCCTGGGCCCGAACCGGCCCGGCAGCCTCGGGCAGATCGGTGGCCTGGGCGGGATTGGCGCTGGCGGGGGACGTGGTGGTGGCGGGGGCTTCGGTGGGTTCGGGGGTGGCGATGGGGGCGGCCGCGGCGGTGCGGGTGGAGCGGCCGGCCTGATGGGCATGCTCGGGGCGGGCGGCGATTCCACCAGCTTCCTGTCTCGGTTCGGGGGGCTGGTGGCCAACCCGGCCCAGCAGATCATCGAGCGGCGGATCCAGCTGCGGCTCACCGAGGCGCAGGTCACGGCGCTGACTGCGGAGTCGGATTCGTTCAACGTCCGGGCCGCCGCACTCGCCACCGAGCTGGAGGCGAAGATCAAGGCGCTGGGCACCAATCCCCAGCCGCAGCAGGCACTGACCCTGATCCGCCCGGCCCTGACCGGAGCCCAGATGCTGCGGCAGACCTCGCTCGAGGCGGCCCAGAAGATCCTGACCGCCGAGCAGTGGGCGGCCCTGCCGGAGGCGCTGACCCGGGCGCCGGTGGCCGGACCGGGACAGGGGCCGGGGGCCGGGGGTGGCGGCCGTCGGCCGCCTCCCGCCAGCTAGCGGCCCGCTGGTTGCCGGGCGCCGGGGGCGGGTGTAGAATTGGCCGCCACCCCGTGCCCGGAGCCTGACCATGTGGAGCACCATCGGAATCGTCTTTGCCGCCCTGGGCGCCGGGATGATCCTCTTTGCCCTGACCTATGTCACCCTGCTGGTCGGGGCGATCGTCAACGCGATGGTGGTGCTGATGGCCGGGCCGGTCATCGATCGGTTCGTGAAGGAGTAGTCCTCACTCGTCTCCCGCCACGCCGTCTCCCGGGGTCGTGGCGGATCGCAGGGCCCCCTCGTAGTTGATCTTCAGGCTCGCCAGCCCCTCCTGCAGTCCCCGCAGTCGCATCTGGTTGCCCCCCGTCCGGCGGGCCAGCATGCTCATGACCCCGAGCGTTTCGGTGAGGGCGTCCAGCCCGATGCCGGCGGTCTGGGCCTTCAGTTCATCGAGGTTGCGCACCAGGCGGCGCTGGAGGGTCTCGTCGACCCGGAGCTGCGCCATTTCCTCGATCATGCGGTGCAGCTGCTCGAAGCGCCGGGGCAGGACCTCGAGCACCGCGAGTTGGGCTTGCTGGCGGGCGGAGAGCTTGACAGCCATGGGGATTCCGGTCGAGGGGCAGGGGTGGGAAGGGCTCAACAGGGAGGGGGCCGCGGCCGTATCTTGGTATTCCCCGCCGTACCGATTCCGGTCCGGCGGTCGGGTCCTTCGGAGGCGGTCTCATGTTCCTGTCGGACATCTCGATCAAGCGGCCAGTCTTCGCGAGCATGTGCAGCGCCGCCCTGGTGCTATTCGGGATCATCGGGTACCAGCGGCTCGCGGTGCGCGAGTATCCCGACGTGGACCCGCCGATCGTGTCGGTGTCGGTGACGCTGCGGGGTGCCAACCCCCGGGTCATGGAGACCACGGTCACCGACGTGCTGGAGGAGCAGCTCAGTGCGCTCGAGGGGCTCCGCACGATGACGTCGAGCAGCGCGGAGCAGCGGTCCAGCATCACGCTGGAATTTAACCTCGACCGCCCGATCGAGGACGCCGCCCAGGACGTGCGCGACCTGGTGGCCCGGGTCCGCGGCCGCCTGCCACAGCAGGTGGACGAGCCGGTGATCACGAAGCAGGACGCCGACGCGCAGCCGTTCATGTGGATTCTGGTCCGGGGCGATGGCTACAGCCTGCTGGAGCTGTCCGACATTGCCGACCGGCAGGTCAAGACGGCCCTCCAGACGATCCCCGGGATCTCCAGCGCCGAGATCCGGGGCGAGCGGCGGTGGTCGATGCGGGTCTGGGTGGATCCGGCCGAGCTCGCGGCGCGCGGGTTGACGGTGCAGGACGTGACCAGCGCGATCCAGACCCGCAACGTGGAGGTGCCGGCGGGCCGGATCGAGTCGGACCGCCGGGAGTTCTCGATCCGCTCCATGGGCGAGCTCAAGACCCCGGAGGAGTTCGGCGCGGTGGTGGTCTCGAGCGCCAACGACCAGATCGTGCGACTGCGGGACGTGGCCCGGGTCGAGCTCGGTCCCAGCGACGACCGCTCCCGCTTCCGCGCCAACGGGGTCCCGGGGATCGGGGTGTCGCTGACCCGCCAGTCCAAGTCGAACCTGGTCGAGGTCGCGGACCTGGTGCGCGCGGAGTTGCCGAGGATCCAGGCCACCCTCCCCGACGGCGTCACCTTCCAGGTGGGCTTCGACCAGTCGGTCTATGTGCGCCGCTCGATCGTGGAGGCCAAGGAGACCCTGCTGATCGCCGCCGGCCTGGTGGTGCTGATCATCTTCGTCTTCCTCCGGAACCTCCGGGCGACCGTGATCCCCGGGCTGGCGATCCCGGCCTCGATCATCGCGACCTTCGCGGTGATGTACTTCTTCGAGTTCTCGATCAACAACCTGACCCTCCTGGCACTGATCCTGGCGATCGGCATCGTGGTGGACGATGCCATCATCGTGCTGGAGAACGCCTACCGGCACCAGGAGGAACTGGGGGAATCGCCGGAGGAGGCCGCCTCACGCGGCACCAGCGAGATCGCCTTCGCGGTGATCACCACCACGATCTCGCTGGTCGCGGTGTTCACCCCGCTGGCCTTCATGGGGGGCAGCACCGGCCGCCTCTT
This sequence comes from Gemmatimonadales bacterium, assembly GCA_048499805.1. Taxonomy (GTDB): domain Bacteria; phylum Gemmatimonadota; class Gemmatimonadetes; order Gemmatimonadales; family GWC2-71-9; genus JAWXBA01. The sequence goes on from JASNZF010000003.1 coordinate 465,323, forward strand.
CCGGGAGTTCGGCCTGGCGGTCGCCGGGGCGGTCGTGGTGTCGGGCTTCGTGGCGCTGACCCTCACCCCGATGCTCTGCGCCAAGATCCTCAAGGTGCCCCCCCGGCACGGGGCGCTCTACCAGCTGCTCGAGCGTGCCCTCAACGGGCTGGCCCGGGGGTACAAGCGCTCGCTGGCCCTGGCACTGCACCATCGCCTGGCGGTGGTCAGCGTGATGCTGGTGGTGGCCGTGGCGGCCGGGATGGTCTTCACCACCCTCAAGCGCGAGTTCGTTCCCCCGGACGACCTCGGCAACTTCCGGGTCTCGGTCACCGCCCCCGAGGGCGCCACGGTGGCGTACACCGACGACTACCAGCGGCAGGCGGAGGCGGTGCTGGCCGAGATACCCGAGATTGACAACTACACCAGCATCGTGGGGATGGGCGGCCGGGTGAACAGCGGCTTCATGACGGTGCGGATGGTGGACTGGGCGGAGCGGGAGCGCACCGTTCCCGAGATCCTCCGCGCGGTGCAGCCCAAGTTCGCGGCGATCCCGGGGGCGCAGGTCTTCGCGAGCAACCCCTCGGCGTTCGGCGGGCGCGGGTCGCCGGTCCAGTTCGTGGTCCAGCACCCGGACTTCGAGACGCTGGTCGGGGTCATGGACACCCTCGTTGCACGGGCCCGGCAGATCAACGGGCTGATCAACGTCGACACCGACCTCCGGGTGAACAAGCCGGAACTGAACATCTACTACGAGCGGGATCGCGCCGAGGACCTGGGCGTCCCGATCTCGAGCGTGGCCAACACGATGTCGGTGCTGCTCGGCAGCTCGCGGGTCAGCACCTTCACGCGGGACAACAAGCTGTACGACGTGATCGTCCAGCTGGCGCCGGGATCGCGGGCCACGCCCAGCGACATGACGGGGCTGACGGTGCGGGGCCGCAACGGGCAGCTGGTGCAGCTGCAGCAGCTGGCCCGGGTGGAGGAGACGACCGGTCCGCGGCAGCTCAACCACGTCAGCCGGATGCGGGCCTTCACGCTCAACGCCAGCCTGGCCCCGGGATTCACCCTCGGCGAGGCGCTCGACTCCCTGCACGCGGTGGCCGCGGAGCTCCTCCCCCCGGGCAGCCAGACCACCCTTTCCGGGGAGTCCCGCGAGCTTACCGAGAGCGGCTCGGCGCTGTACTTCGCGTTCCTGCTCGCGCTGGTGATCGTGTTCATGGTGCTGGCCTCGCAATTCGAGTCGCTGATCCACCCGTTCACGGTCCTGCTGGCGGTGCCGCTGGCGGTGGCGGGCGCGATCTTCACGCTCAAGCTGACCGGCGCGACCATCAACCTGTACAGCCAGATCGGGATGATCCTGCTGATCGGGCTGGTCACCAAGAACTCGATCCTCCTGGTGGAGTACACCAACCAGCTCAAGGCCCGCGGGATGGAGACGCTCGAGGCGGTGGCCGAGGCCGGCCGGATCCGCCTCCGGCCGATCCTGATGACCTCGATCGCGACGATCGCCGGGGCGATGCCGATCGCGCTGGGGCTCGGGGCGGGATCGGCGAGCCGCCGGCCGCTCGGGTACGCCATTGTCGGCGGCATCCTGCTTTCGACCCTGTTGACGCTGTATCTCGTGCCGGTAGTCTATACCCTGTTTGATGCGCTCTTCGCGCGGCGCCGCGCCCGGGTGATGCAGCCCGCGCCGGTCGCCGCGATGGACGCCGAGTGACGGGAATCCTTCCACGTGAGACGGATGTGCCGCGTGCGCGCGGGAAAGGTGGCGACGTGAGGACCATGTGGGTGGTCGGGCTGGGTGCACTCCTGGCGGCGTGCGGGAGCGGTTCGGCCGCCCCCGCTGCGGCGGGGGGTGGGGGTGGACGCGGCCCCCAGGGCCCGGCGGCGGTCGAGGTGGTGGTGGCCTGGACGGACACGGTGGTCGATGCGGTCACCGCCACCGGGCAGGTGGAGGCGATGCAGAGCATCGAACTCCGGCCGGAGGTGGATGGCCGGATCGTGGAAATCCTGGTGCGCGAGGGCGGCCCGGTCGCCGAGGGAGCGGCGCTGTTCCGGATCGACGACAAGGAACTGCAGGCCCAGGTGGCCCGCGCCGAAGCCACCCGCGACCTGGCGCGGCAGGCGGCCGAGCGCACCCGGCTGCTGGCGGCCGAGCGGGCCTCGACCACCGCCGAGATGGAGCGGACCGAGGCCAGCCTGCGGAGCGCCCAGGCCGACCTCGACCTGCTCGCGCTCCGCCTCGAGCGCACCCTGGTCCGGGCGCCCTTTGCGGGAGTGGCCGGCCAGCGCCTGGTGAGTCTGGGTGACTACGTGAACTCCAGCAGCCGCCTGGTGGTCCTCCAGACCGTCGACCCGCAGCGGGCCAGCTTCCAGGTCCCGGAGCGGTTCGCCGACCGGCTGGCGCTGAACCAGGCGGTGGAGTTTCGGGTCGCGGCCCTGCCGGGGCGGGAGTTCCGGGGGGTGGTGGATTTCGTCGATCCCGTTGTCCAGCTCCCGGGGCGCACCATCACGATCAAGGCGCGGGTGCCCAACCCGCGTCGCGAGCTCTCGGCCGGCATGTTCATCGAGGCCCGGTTGGTGATCGCCACCCGGCCCGACGCCGTCGTCGTGCCGGAAGATGCGATCCAGCCGCTGCAGGGGACCAACGCCGTGTGGATCGTGGCCGACGGCAAGGTGACCCGGCGCGAGGTGGAGCTGGGGGTCCGGACGCCAGGGTTCGTGGAGGTGCGTGGCGTGGCCGCCGGCGAGCAGGTGGTGGTCAGTGGCGGTGAGCGCCTGCAGAACGGGGCCGCGGTCGTCACCACCATGGTGGAACGCCGTCAAGTCTCGGGACGGGAGCCGGCGTCATGAATCGGGCAGTCCTGCTGGGCCTCGCCCTCTGCGGCGCAAGTGGCATCGCGGCCGCGCAGACCACCACCGCGGAACGCACCCGGTACCAGGCCACCTCGTCGCATGCCGACGTCGTGGCGTTCGTGGATTCACTAATACGGCGGGGGGCCGCCATCCGGGTCGGGACCATGGGCACCAGCGCCCAGGGACGGCCGATTCCGTACATCCTCGCCTCCCGCCCGCTGGTCGACGATCCGGCCGCCGCCCAGCGGACCGGCAAGCCGGTGATCTACCTCCAGGGCAACATCCACGGGGGCGAGGTCGAGGGGAAGGAGGCGGCGATGATGCTCCTCCGCGACCTGACCCTGGGGCCGCTGCGGCCGCTGCTGGATTCGATCGTGCTGGTGGTGGTGCCGATCTACAACACCGACGGCAACGATGCCTTCGGGCCAGGGGCCCGGCAGCGTGCCGGCCAGAACGGACCCGACACGGTGGGGCTGCGCCCCAACGGCATGGGACTCGACCTCAACCGGGATTACATCAAGCAGGAAGCCCCCGAGACCCGGGCGGCGGCGGCGCTGCTGGAGGCCTGGGATCCCGACCTGCTGATCGACCTGCACACCACCAATGGCAGCTACCACGGCTACGCCCTGACCTACGCGCCTGGCCTCAACCCGAACTCCAGCCCGGCCAACGATTGGGTGCGCGAGCGGCTGCTGCCCGAGGTCCGGTCCCGGGTGCGGGCCCGGCACGGCCAGGAGATCTTCGATTACGGCAACTTCCGGAACCAGCATCCCGACTCGCTCACCCAGGGATGGTGGACCTATGACGCCCGCCCCCGGTTCGGTGTCAACTGGATGGGGATGCGCGGGCGGATGGCGATCCTGAGCGAGGCCTACAGCAATGCGGACTTCGCCACCCGCGTCTCCGCGAGCTACAACTTCGTCCTCGAGATCCTCCGCTTCGTGGCGGAGGAGCGGGCCACGGTGCGACGCCTGGTGGCGCAGTCGAGCGCCCAGCGCCCCGACTCGGTCGGGGTCCGGAGCGAGTTCGCCCCGCCGCGCATGACCGAGGTGATTGCCGAGCTGACCACCTCCGGCGCGGAGGGCACCGGCGGGTTCGCGCGGCGCCAGCGCACCGGACAGTTTCGGACGATCACGATGCCGGTCATCGACCGGTTCGTGGCGGTCCGCCAGGAGGCGATCCCGGCCGCCTACCTGCTTCCCCCCCAGCACGCCCACCTGGTCGAGGCCCTCCGCCGCCACGGGGTGGTGGTTTCCCGGCTCCAGGAATCCTGGCGCGGCCCGGTGGAAGGGTTCCGGATCGACACCCTGACGGCGTCGACGGGTGTCTTCGAGGGGCACCGCAATGTTCTCGTGGAGGGGCGCTGGCAGCCCCGGGAACTGGCGGCCACGGCCGGGTGGTATGTGGTCCCCACCGACCAGCGCCTGGGGGTGCTCGCCGCCTACCTGCTCGAACCCGGTTCGGAGGATGGCTTCGTGCAGTGGAACTTCCTCGACCGCGACCTTCGCCGGGGGGGCGAGGCCCCGATTCTCCGGGTGCGCCGCCCGGTGGTGGCCGCGATGCGACTGGTCCCCTGAGCCGCCGCCAGGTGCCCGAATGAGCGGGTCCGGTCCCGGCGTCGGCGACCCGGCACCGGCGTTCGCCCTGGTGGCGCACGACGGCGCGATCCACACCCTCGAGACCTACCGCGGGCGCCGGCTGGTGCTCTACTTCTATCCGGCCGACGACACGCCCACCTGCACCGTGCAGGCCTGCGAGCTGCGGAGCCAGTGGAAGCGGCTCCAGGCCGCAGGCATCGACGTGGTAGGCATCTCCCCCGACGACACCGAGTCGCACCAGCGATTCCGGCGCAAGTTCCGCCTGCCGTTTCCCCTCCTGTCGGACCCGGAGCACGCGACCGCGAGGGCCTATGGCGTCTGGGGCGAGAAGGTGCTCTACGGCCGGCGGTACATCGGCCTCCACCGGACCACCTTCGTGATCGGACCGGATGGGGTGATCACCCACCGCTTCGACCGGGTCCGGACCAAGGGGCACGGCGCCCGGATCGCCGCCGCGCTCGAGGCCTGAACCCGCCGCGCCAACCCGTCCGTATATATTTGGCGGCTGGGGAGGCCCGTTGGCGGTCGCCCGATGGCCCATTCAAGGAGTTGGTGGGGAAATGCCCTTTCGCACCCTGTATTCGCTGCCCCTGCTCGCCCTGCTGGCGATGGCCTGCACCCCGGCCGACGAGGCCGAGCCGGTGGCAACCACCCCGCCAAGCGAGACCTACCTCGACCCGGAGCCGGGCGAAGTCCGGCTGCGGAACATCCGGCAGCTGACCTTTGGCGGCAACAACGCGGAGTCGTACTTCTCGCGGGACGGTCGGCAGCTGGTCTTCCAGCGCCAGGAGGTGGTGGGCGAGGGCTGCGACCAGCAGTACGTGATGAACATCGATGGCTCGGGGATGCGCCGGATCTCCAATGGACAGGGCCGGACAACCTGCGGCTTCTTCTACGACCATGACCAGCGGGTGCTCTTCAGCAGCACCCACGGCCACGATGTCGCCTGCCCGGCCGATCCCGACCGGAGCCGCGGCTATGTCTGGCCGCTGGGGTACCTCGAGATCTACTCGGTGCGCGCGGCCGATGGTGGGGACCTGCAGCAACTGACGAACAATGGGGCGTACAACGCCGAGAGCACCGTGTCGCCCGACGGCTCCCGGATCGTCTTCACCAGTACGATGGATGGCGACATTGAGCTGTACTCGATGAACCTGGACGGGTCGGACCTGCGGCGCCTGACCAACCGGGTGGGCTATGACGGTGGCGCGTTCTTCTCGCCGGACGGGTCCAAGATCGTCTGGCGGGCGGGGTATCCCCAGACCGCCGCGGACTCGGCCGACTACCTCGGCCTGCTCGCCGACCGGCTGGTGCGGCCCGCCCGGGTCGAGATCTGGGTGGCCAACGCCGACGGCAGCGACGCCCGGCAGGTGACCCAGCTCGGTGGCGCGAACTTCGCCCCGTTCTGGCACCCGGACGGCCAGCGGATCCTCTTCTCGTCCAACTATGAGAATCCGCGTGGCAGCATGTTCGACCTGTACCTGGTGAACATCGACGGATCGGGGCTCGAGAAGGTGACCCAATTTGCGGACTTCGACAGCTTCCCGATGTTCAGCCCGGACGGCACCAAGCTGGTGTGGGCCTCGAACCGCAACCAGGCGAATCCGGGTGAGACCAACCTCTTCATCGCCGACTGGGTGGAGCGGCCATGACCAAGCGCCCCCGTGGCGGGTTCCTGGGCTGGCTCTGGGAGTGGACCAAATCCATCGCCATTGCGCTGGTGGTCTGGTTCTTCCTGCGGACCTTCCTGGTCGAGGCGTTCCGGATTCCCAGCGGGAGCATGGAGCGAACCCTGCTCGTCGGCGACTTCCTCTTCGTCACCAAGTTCCTCTACGGGGCCGAGGTCCCGCTGATCCACAAGCGGCTGCCGAAGGTCCGTGACCCGGAAGTCGACGACGTGGTGGTCTTCGACTCGGTGGAGGAGGACATCAAGGTGGTCAAGCGGGTGGTCGGGGCGCCGGGCGACACCCTCGCGATGGAGCGCGGGATCCTCTACCGCAACGGGCAGCGGGTCGAGGAGCCCTGGGCCCAGCATGGGAACCCCGCCGCCAGTGCCGACCCGTACCAGCGCGAGCGGATGCGCCAGTGGCAGTTGCGCTACCTGGCTGGAGGCGACCCCTCCACCTACCAGCCGGACCTCCAGGACTGGGGGCCGATCGTGGTGCCGGCCGATCATTACTTCATGATGGGCGACAACCGGGACGACAGCTACGATGGCCGCTACTGGGGCTTCCTGCCCAAGGAGAACGTGCGGGGTCGTCCCTGGTTCGTCTATTTCAGCTACGACGCCTCGACCTACAAGCCGCTGCCGTTCCTGACCTCGATACGTTGGGGACGGATCTTCGATCGTCCCAGGTAGGCTGGGCTCCCTTTTCCCCCCTGTCCCGTGGTCCTAGATTGGGGGAGACACTTTCCGGGCGGTATTCGCACCATGGCTCCAACCCGTTGCGCTGTTGTCGTTTGCCTGCTCACCCTGGGGGGCCTTGGGGCCGCCGGGTGCGCCGGCGGCGTGCAGCCGCCCACGGTCACCCCGGAGCAGCTCCGCGCCCTCGACGCCGAGCGCGCCGCCAACCCGCAGGATCCCGATCTCATCACGCGGGCGGGAATCGCCCACTACCACGCCGGGGATCACCGGCTGGCGGCGGACATTCTGGCCATGGCGCTGACACTCGACCCCGAGCGCTTCTCGGCGGCGATCCACCTGGGGCTGGCCCACGAGCACCTGGGCGATTTCGACGCTGCCCGCCGCGCATTCCAGCAGGCCGGGGGGATGCGGCTGGACCGGTCGCAGCGCGGCGAGGTCGAGGCGCGGCTGACGATGCTGGGGCGGCATCTGCTCGCCGCCGAGGCCCGCGAGGCCGTGGCCCGCGAGCGCACCCAGGCCAATCCCCCGCTGACCGATCGTGCCGTGGCGGTCCTGCCGTTCCAGTACCTGGGTCGCGACGAGGCCCTCCGGCCGCTGGCCCGGGGACTGACCCACCTGGTGCTCACCGACCTGGCCAAGGTGTCCCAGCTGACGCTCCTGGAGCGGGAGCGGGTCCAGGCGCTCACCGACGAACTGGGTCTCTCCGCCAACGGCCACGTCGCCCCCGACCTGGCGGTGCGTTCCGGCCGCCTCCTCGGGGCAGGGCGAGTCGTGCAGGGCACGGTCCGGGACCTCACGGATGGGGACGGCATCCAGATCGCCGCCAACATGGTGACGACCGCCGACGGGTCGATTGGAGCCAGCGGGGTCGCCGAGGCCCGGTTGCAGCGGCTGTTCGACCTCGAGAAGTCGATCGTGCTTGATCTCCTGGACCAGATCGGCGTGGTGCCCACTCCCGCCGAGCGCCGCGCGATCGAGGAGCGCCCGACCGCCGACCTGCAGGCCTTCCTCTCGTTCAGCCGGGGGCTGGAGGCGGAGGACCGCGGCGACTTCCAGGCCGCCGGCCAGTGGTTCGAGTCGGCAGCGCGGCGGGACGACGGCTTTGGCGATGCCCGCGGGCGGCTGGCCGACTCCCAGCGGATGGCGGCGGCGGTCCGGATCGGCGCCGACCGGGCGGCGCTCGCGGCGCGGGTGAGCGCCGGGCCCGCCCAGGCGCAGCGCCTGGGGCGTGCGGTGTCCCTGGTCTCGCCGAGCACCGGTTCGGCGCTGGAACAGCGGATCGGGGAGCAGCCCCGCGCCCGCTCCCGCGCCCAGGTGCAGGAGGGGCTCAATCGCGACGATCCCACCCTCATCGGCCTGATCGGGACCATCATCCTCGTGGTGCCTCGTCCTTGACGTTGTCCGGGCGCCGCTTGGCGGTCGCCCTCATCTGCGTCGGGCTCACGACCGGCACTGCTGAGGCGCAGGTCCGCAGTACCACCGCCGCCGTGATCAGCGGCCTCGAATCCCGCAGCTACCGCTTCGCCGCCCCCCTCCCCGTTCGCCGAATCACCCAGGTTGCCATCCCGGTGGGCCTTGTTGCCACCTCGGGCCGGTGGAGCGTGGATCTCGGGGCCTACTGGGCCGCGACCACGCTGACCCGCCAGAACGGGAGCTTTCGCCGGGTCACCGGGCCGACCGACACCCAGGCCCGGGTGGCGATGGCCTTCGGCCGCGACCGCGGCGTCGCCAGCCTGGTCCTCAACCTGCCGACCGGCCTCGACCGGATGTCGCCCGCCGACTTCGACGTCCTGGGGACGGTTTCCTCCCCCTTTCTCGGATTCCCGGTCAACGCCTACGCCAATGGGGGATCGCTGACCGCCGCCCTGGCGGTGGCCACCACGGCGCAGTCCTGGAGCCTGGGGGCGGCGGGGAGCCTCCGGGCCAATCGGACCTTCACCCCGGTGGTCGATCCCGTCGCCGGGCCGCTCAACTATCGGGCGGGCGTGGAGGGTCGGCTCCGGCTGGGTGCCGACCGGGTGGTGGGCCAGGCGCGCATGGCGTTCGGACTGACCGTCAGTGGCTTCGGCGACGACAGCTATTCCGGGCTCGGCGTGGTCCGGGGGGCCTACCAGCCGGGATTGCGCTGGATCCTCGAGGCGGTGATGGCCGCTCCGCTTGGCAATGGGACCCTGACCGGGACTGCCTGGGGGTACCAGCGCAACGCCGGCGATACCGCCGGCGTCTCGCTGGAGAACCAGGAGAACATGCTCGGGGTCACCGCCACCGCGGCCTGGCCGCTGCTGCCCGGGGTGTTCCTCGAGCCTGGGGTCGAACTCAAGTACTCGGGCAGGGAGGGGGGGAAGGGGCTGCTGGCGGGCGGGGGAATCGGGGTGCGGGGCCGTCTGACGCGGCGGCTCTCCGGGTGGTCGGGGGTGCGGTACGATGGCGGGTACCTCGATGCCCAGTCGCTCGACGACCAAGGGCGGACCACCGTCAACCGGACCAGTCTGCAGTCGTGGTCCCTTTCGGCATTTCTTCGGTTTACGCCGTAGGGCCGGCCGCCGCGGGGCGCACAGTTTCTTGACGGGCGGTGCGCCACGTGGTACAATGCCTCCGCTTTCCCCCTCTTGGTGCAGGAGTTCGAGTGGCTACGGAGCTTGGTGGCGCGCAGATATCGTCCCTCCTGGAAACCCTCCCCGGGATTGCGCAAGTCCTGCGCAGCCCGGTGGCGGACGCCTTCTCCGCCCTCATCCGGCAGGCCTCCCGGCATCCTGACTTCCAGCTCGAGTCCGCGGAGGAAGTGCTCCGGTACTCGGTCCGCCGCAACCTCATGAGCCAGGAGGAAAGCGACCGGATCGCCGCCGAACTCCGGGAGGGGGCGCAACGCAAGGCAGAGCGGGCGGCGGATCGTGCCGAGGCCCGGAAGCCGGCGCCGTCCCAGAAGCGGGGGGCGGCCAAGCCATCGGCCAAGCCCAAGGCGGCTGCCAAGGCCAAGGCCAAGCCGGCGAAGAAGGCCAGGCCGGCCGCCAAGCCCAAGGCCAAGAAGAAGGCGCCCGCCCGGAAGCGCTAGCGCTCAGGTCCGGAACCCCTCCAGCAGGCCCGTCAGCCGCTGCGCCGCGTCGTTGAGACGTGCCGCGGCGGCTGCCATTTCCTGGGTGGCCGCCGCCTGCTCCTCGGCAGCCGCCGAGACCGAGTCCCCGGTCTCGGCATGCTCCACCGCCGAACGCGACACGGCGGCGGTGTGCTCCAGCATGGTGGCCACCCCCTCCCGCGCCGCCGAGGCATCCTGCACCACCCGACTCGCGACCCGATTGGTCTCGGCGATACCCTCGGCGATCTCCGCGAGTGCGGAGGCTGCCCGGGCGGCGGTGGCCTCGACGCCAAGGACGGTCCGGGTCCCGGCTTCGAGGGTCCTGGCGGTGGCGGAGATCTGCGCCTGGAGCGCCCCGACGGCTCGCTCTCCCTCGTTGGCCACCTCCTCGCACAGCTCGCCCAGGAGGCGGAGTTCCTCGGCGACGGCGGCGATGCCCTGCCCATGCTCCCCGGCGCGCGCGGCCTCGATCGAGGTGTTCACCGCGAGCACCCCCACCTTGGTGGCCAGCTGGCGATCGCGGTCCACGATCCCGCCCAGCCGATCGGCCAGCTTGGTCGCCTCGCGAACGGCGCTGGCGGAGGAACGGACCGTCTCGCGGAGGGCAAGGAGCGTATCCGAGGCGGCCAGGACGTGCTCGCGGTGGTCATCGGCCATCGTGGCGATCGCGGCAGCCACGGCGGTCACGCGCTGGGCCGCCCGCAGGGTCGTGGCGCCGGATTCCCGCAGGGCACCGAGGCGCATGTCGGCGTCCCGGAGCGCGGTCACCTGGGAGGTGGCCCCCTGGGTCATCTGGACCATCGCCTCGGACACCTGTCCACTGGTGGCGGCCAGTTCCTCGCTCATCGCGCTGAAATCGCTGGCGCTGGCGCCGATCTCGCGGGCCTCCTGCGCCACCGCGGAGAGCAGGTGGCGAATCCGCCCGCCCATGGTGTTCATGGCGCTGCCAAGAGACGCCAGCTCGGTCGGCATCCCGGCGAGGTCGGCCGCGCGGAGGTCGCCGGTACTGAACCGCTGGGTGGCCGCGACCAGCCGGGCCAGCGGCCCGTCCACGCTCCGGACGGTGCGCCACGCGCTCACCACCCCGATGATCATGGCAAGGGCGAAGAGGCCCCACAGGATGGTCCGGAGTCGGGCCGCCGTGGTCCGGAGATCCTCGGCGCGCGTCAGCGCCCGGGACCACTGGAGGCCGCTGAGGATCCGCACCTCGTTCAGGACCAGAGCGGCCTGGGCATCGGCCCGCGCCGCGGCCTCCGCGGCGGCGCCGGCCTGGCCGAGGGCCTGCCAGGCCCTGGCCGCGGCAGACGCCACCTCCATTCGGGCCTGGGCCTCCGCAATCCGATTGAGCTGGGCCTGGTCCTCGGGGCCCTGGCCCTTGAGGAGCCGCAACCTCCGGTGCACCCGATGGGTGGAGTCGGTCATCAGGGCGAGCTGGGCCGGTGATCCCTCGCGCTCGGCGCGAAGCAATCCCTCGGCCAACCGGATCTGCTGGGTGATGGCATCGGTCAGGGCGGCCCGCAGGCGGCCACCATCGACGAGGGAACCGACGGCCTCGGCGGCAGCCCGGTCGAGGTTGGACATGGCCGTGGCGCTGATGATCGCCAGCGCGAGCACGAGGGCCAGGAGGAGGGTCATGGTCGTGGCCAGCCGGCCGCGAAGGCTGGTGACCGCGCTCATCGCGTCGCCACGCGTTCCAGGCGCCCCGCGCGGACCACGGCGATGCCCACCGTCCGACCGGCCAGGTCGCCCTGCTCCGTGAACTGGATGCGGCCCGTCACCCCCTCCAGCGGAGCCGCCGTACGACCGATCGCGGCCAGGGCCGCACGCAGTCGCTGCCGGTCGGTCCCGGCCTCGCGAATGGCGCTGGCGAGCAGGGAGACGATGTCGTAGGTGGCGGCGGCCGGCTGGTTGGGAAGGGGCAGGTCCGGGTAGCGTTGCCTCCAGCGGTCCAGGAAGTGCTGGGCTTCCGGGCGATCGCCGGTCGGCAGCCAGGCGTTGGAGATGTACACCCCCTCGCCGACCGGGCCATCCTGCTCGAGTCCCTCCAGGCCATCCCCACCGAGGACCGGCACCGAGATCCCGCGACTCCGGGCCTGGGCCAGGATGACGCGTGCCTCCTCCCGGCTCCCGGCGATGACCAGGGCGTCCACCTCGCCATCGCGCGCGATGAGATCCAGGTACGGTGCGACGTCGGCAGCGGGATCGAGGTAGGGATACTCCCCGGCCATCACCCCACCCAGTCGGGTGAAGGTCCCGGCGAACGCCTCGCGAATGCCCCGGCCGTAGCCGTCGTTGAGGTAGAGCACGGCGGCCCTCTGCCGATCCATGCCGCTCCTCGCCCACTGGGCCAGCGCGCGCCCATGCTCCCCGTCGGTCGGGCAGGCCCGGAAGAGGTGGGAGCCGATGGCCGTCAGTTCGGGTGCGGAGGAGGACGGGGTGATGACGGGGATGGGGTCATTCCCTATGCCATAGATCGGGGCAGCGGCGAGCGTGGTGGAGGACCAGACATGCCCGATGACGGCGACGGCCGCGGAGGCGCGGATCGCCTCCGCGATCGCCACTGCGCTGTCGGGGCTGCCGTGGTCATCGAAGGCCACCAGCTCCACGCGGCGGCCCCGCAGTCCCCCGGCGGCGTTGAGTTCCTCGATCGCCAGTTCGGCTGCCTGCACCATCGTGGCGCCGGCCGGATCGGTGAACGGGCCGGCGATGCCGATCACGATCGGGGGCGGGTCGGCACAGGCGGCGGCCACCATGAGCAGGGTGCAGCCGAGCCAGCGGCCTGCACGGGGGGGAGCCCACGGGCGAGGGTCGGGGGAGCTTGAGGGCACGGCGGAGGTTAAGGCGGGGTGCCCCGGCGGGGCAAGCCTCGCGCGGTCTCAGGGGGCGGGCAGCCCGTCGAGGAGGGGGCCGTCAATCAGGCTGACGGAGGCCACCAGGCCGCCCGCCTCGCGTCGGACCGTGAGACGGAGCATCTGACCGTTCCGGATCCACTGGAAGCTCTCCTGGCCCGGTCGCCGCTCCGGCGGGGCATCGCCGTAGGCCCGGGTGAGCTCATCGTGCCAGTCGGCGATCCGTTCGGCCGGCAGCCGGGCTGCGATCAGGGCGATGCCGACCCGGTTGTCCACGAGGTGGACCGTCACGGTGGTGCGGTCCCCACCAGCGAACGTGGCCTCGGCACTGCAGGCCTGGAGCCGGGGCTCGCGGGTCGGCTGGCAGCGGAGCTGGGCCCGATGGCCGGCCAACACCGAGTCGATGGCGGTGCGGGACATCGCCGGGCGCAGCCCCTGGAAGCCCAGGGTCGCCCCAGGTGCCTGGGCCGGGAGGGGGGAGGTGCCACCGGCCACCAGGGCCAGGAGCGCCAAGAGGCGACAGCCCGGGCTGGTGGCCGGTGTGGGGGTGGGGGGCCGAACGCGCGGCCCCGGATCAGTAGCGACGAACTCAGGCCTTGCGGACGTTGGCGGCCTGCAGGCCCTTCGGCCCGTCGACGATGTCGAACTCGACGGCGTCTCCCTCGGCAAGTGAGCGGAATCCTTCCATGGCAATGGCCGTGTGGTGCACGAATACATCCTTGCCGCCTTCCTGCGCGATGAAACCGAAGCCCTTCGCATCATTGAACCACTTGACGGTGCCATTCGCCATTGCAACAACCTCGCCTTGGGGGAGCCACTGGCCCCGGGAAATCCCTGGCCCGCGTGGCCAGGTTAAAAAAAACGCCGTCCGGACAGACATCCGGGCGGCAGGTGCTGCACCAACCTGAGATCGGGATCGAGCGGGAAAACCATGATTTCCAAGGTCAGGCCGGATTTGGGATTTGTCAATATGGCCCCCCGCTAGCGGAGCGTGACCCCCGCCACCCGGAGTTCGTGGCCCAGCAGGCGTCGCTTCTTCTTGATCCCTCCCCCGTAGCCGACCAGCGCCCCGCCCGCCCCGACGACGCGATGGCAGGGAATGAGGATGGCGAGGTGGTTGGCCCCCGTGAGCTGGCCGGTGGCACGGGGGTGCATCCCCGCCTGCCGGGCGACCTCACCATAGGTGCGGGTCTGGCCAAAGGGGATGTCGCAGATGGCCTTCCAGACGGCTGCCTGCCCCGGGGTGGGCGGCAGCCACTCCGGCAACCAGGTCGGCCACGGGAAGGGCAGCGGGTCACCGGCAAAATACCGGTCGAGCCACGCGGAGGTCTGGGGGCAGTCACCCTGGGCCACCGTCACCGCTCCCCGCGTGGCGGTGATCCGCTCAATCCACCGGAGGTGGAGTGCCCGGCGGGGGAACTCCACGACCAGTGGACCGTCCGGGCACTCGACGAGGGCCAGGGGGCCAATCGGGGAAGAGTAGGTGGTCCACTGCAACGCCATGCACGCCTCCGCGGCTCCCCAAAGCTAATCCACGGCTGTAAGTTCTCGGGATGATCGAACCAGGGACGCTGGTGGTCCGGACCTTCCTTGACAGGGCCGAGGGGCTGGGGCACTTCTTTCTCCGGGCGGGTGAGGCCCCTCGCCTCCTCGCCTACGACGATGTGGCCGGATGCCCGGTCGAAACGGCGCTCGGTGCCCTCGAGTGGACCGGCGCGGTGGGGATCCTCCCGGATGACGACCAGGTGCACGCCGCACGCCTGACGGCCGAGACCGCAGCCGCCGTCGTCGAGCGGCGGGCCGGGGACACCCGCCAGTACCTCTACCTTGGTCCCCGCCTGGATCCGGTCAACATGGATACCTCCGAGGGGACGGTGGTGTTCGCCGATCCGGTCGGGGTCAAGGCGGTCGAATTCCAGCAGCGCGCCCACGCCCTGGCCTTCTTCTTTCGTGCCACCGGTGGGGTCGGGTGCATGCTCTCGCTGATGGGACGGCGCGCACCGGAGATCCGTCATGTCCGGCGCTGGTTCGGTCCCATCCTCCGCGAACTCGACAGTCCCCGCCAGCTGGTCGGTGGCTGGTTCGCCGCCACCTCGGCCGGCGCCCTGTTCGCCGGGACCGAGGACGACCCGTCCCACAAGTACATCGAGGTCGGGACCGAGAGCTAGCGGGGCCCGAGACCGGCACGGAAGCCAGGACGCCGAAACGGCCGCACGGGAGACCCGTCGCGGCCGTTTCGCACGCTCAAGAGCGAGGGCGCTGGGCATCAGGCCGGGTCGCGGTCCGGCCGGTCCCACAGCACCCCGAGGCGCCAGATCGGGGTGGGCCGGGCGCGCGACGCACCCAGCCGGCATACCCCACCAATATCGGCTCGGCAAGAAATGACGCAAGTGCCTGATTCTATTCGGGTTACGACGTTGCTCGGCGGGGCGGTGTGGAGACCTATCTGTCCGTCCCGCATGGCGTTTCACGGTGTTTCCACGCCATGTGGAGGATGTGGATCCACAGCCCGTGTGGGAATCAGCCTCCCCAGTCGCTCCGGCCCCGGTAGATCTTCCGGTTCTCCAGGCTCCAGATCCGGCGGTTGCTGACCTGTTCGTCCTCGGTGAAGTTCTCGGGGTTGCCGATCGCTTCTGCCATGCTGGCCGACTTGGCGCTGGCGTTGTCGGCGTAGTGCAGGACTTCGGCCTCCAGGGTCATGGGGAGGACGGGAGCGCCGTACTCGTGCCGGCCGTGGTGCGAGAGGATCAGGTGCTGGAGCAGGAGGAGCTCCTCGTCGGTGCATGGTGGGGTCGCCGCGTCGAGCACGGCGCGGTCCAGCATCTGGGCACCGAGCACCACGTGTCCCATCAGCGCCCCCGCCTCGGTCATCTCGAAGTGGGTATCCCAGCGGTACGCCTCCAGCTTGCCAATGTCGTGAAGCAGGACCCCGGCCAGCACCAGGTCGCCGTCGGCGCCGCTGGCCCGGCTCACGGCGCGGGCGATCGCGGCGACCTCGGCGGTGTGCTTGAGGAGGCCGCCCAGGAGCGCGTGGTGACCGGCGAGGCTTGCGGGCGACTGCGCAAAGCGATCCCGGAACTCGGGATCGTCAAACAGGAGCGCCAGCACGGCGCGAAGCCTGGGGCCGCGGATCTCGGCGCGCCAGCGGTCGAGCACCTCCCAGTATGGCGCTGGATCGGGAATGGCGGGGAGCAGCTGCCGCACATCCACCGATTGCCGGGGCAGCACCCGCAGCGAGGTGACCTTGAGCTGGCGGCGGTCGCGGTAGAGCTGCACCTCGCCGATGACCTGGGCGACCTGTCCCTTGCGCACCGCAGCCACGAGGTGCTGCTCGCCGGGCCAGAACGGGGCCGACTCGAGCCGCCCCGAGGCGTTGCCGAAGGTCAGGATGGTGTGGGCCGTGTCGCCAGTTCCCCGCGCGTGGACATCCAAGATCACCAACGGGGACTGGATCCGGTCTCCCGGCGCGGCGGTGGGAAGGACAGGTGGCTCGGCCATGGCGCAAAGATAACGACCGGGGTCGCTGGCAGGATCGGGCGCTGCCGCCGCACCGGCCGGCCGTGGCTGCCGGTGGTGCTGGGCGTGGCCCTGCGGGTGCGGCAGCGATAGCTTGAAGAGATGCTTGATGCCCATGGGGAACCTCCCGAAACCCTGGCGGAGATGGAGCGCCGGCACATCCTCCGGACGCTGGAATACACCGGCGGCAACCGCCGCGATGCGGCTCGGCTCCTCGGGATTGCGCGCTCCACCTTGCTGGCCAAGATCCGGCGGCATGGCCTGGAGCGCGTCACGGCACGATCCGGAGCCGGCCCAGGCGCGAAATGACCACCTGGGTGGACGCCGACCCCCGGGAGAGGTGGTAGGTCCGGTTCCCGACGCCGAGCATGAAGCCGCGCGAGTCGAAGATCATGGGGGTGGCGGGTCCGGACAGGGTGACGCCATCGCTGGCGGGACCGGGCCTGGACCAGCTCGGCAGGAACCCGCCGGCCCGCCAGGTCCGTTGGTGGAACCCGGTCGCGGTCACGACGAGCTCGGCGCGGGCGCCCGCCAGCCGGGCGGCGGTGCGGGTGTCGAGGTGGGCGGCGGCGAGGTGGTGGGCCTGCAGCGCCACCAGCGACCGGTCGCGCGCGGCGATGGCGGCGGGCGCGCCGAGGGCGAGCAGGATGGCCAGGATGGCCAGGGCCAGGAGGAGCTCGAGCAGGGTGGCGCCGCGGGTCATCCCCCAGCATGGCGTGGCGGCGCCAACAGGTGGCAACCGAAACTGTCGAAGTTGTATCCTCGTTATGCAACACCGCGGCACCGTCGCGCCCGTCGCCCGGGATCCGGGTGGATCGGCAGGTTGATGCATCTCGCTCTGGAGGGGACCGATGGGAACCTGGATCTTTCTTGCCGTCCTGTTGGCGCTGATCTTCTGGATGGTCAGTGCCTACAACAAGCTCATCAGCCTGAAGAACCAGGTGGTCAACGCCTGGAAGCAGATCGATGTCCAGCTCAAGCGGCGGCATGACCTGATTCCCAACCTGGTCAACACCGTCAAGGGTGCGATGGACTTCGAGAAGTCCGCCCTCGAGGCGGTGATCACCGCCCGCGCCAGGGCGATGGGCGCCGAAGGGGTGCGGGAGACCGCGCAGGCGGAGGGGATGCTGACCCAGGCGCTGGGCCGGCTCTTTGCCCTGGCGGAGGCGTATCCAGACCTCAAGGCGACCGGCAACATCGGCCAGCTCCAGGAGGAGCTGACCAGCACCGAGAACAAGATCGCGTTCGCGCGACAGCTCTACAACGACACCGGAACGCAGTACAACACCGCCCAGCAGCAGTTCCCGACCAACCTGATGGCCGGGATCGCGGGCGCCTCGCCGGCCGACCTGTGGGAGATCGAGGACGCCGCCGAGCGGGCCGTGCCGAAGGTCGACCTCTCGTCCGGACCCCCCAGGGCGTGAGCGACGCGAATCTCTTCGCCCAGCAGGAGCAGAACCGGAGACGCTCCTTCTGGCTGGTGACGGGATTCATGGTGTTCTTTGCCTGGATCGGGTTCGGGGGAGACCTCGCCTGGTACCTGGCCACCGCAGGTGCGCCAGCGGGGGGCTATCGGCACGTCGTCCCCTGGGTGGGCATGATCGTGACGGCGATCGCCGGGGTGACGGCCCTCGTGGCGTGGCGAACCGGCCCGGAGAAGGTGCTGCGGGCCACCGGCGCCTGGGAGGTGATCACCCCCGACACCCCCGCGCGCCGGCGACTGGTGAACGTGGTCGAGGAAATGGCCATCGCCTCGGGTCTGCCCCGTCCCAGGATCTGGGTGGTACCCGACGATGATCCCAACGCCTTTGCCACCGGGCGGGACGAACACAATGCGAGCGTAGCGGTGACCGAGGGGCTGCTCCAGCTCCTCGACCGCGATGAACTCCAGGGGGTCGTGGCCCACGAGATGGCCCACATCCGCAACTATGACGTCCGGCTGATGACCTTGCTGGCCGCACTTGTGGGGGCGATCGCGTTGATGTCGGAGGTGGGGACGCGGTTCTTTCGGTATGGGGGGCGGATGGGCAGGGGGGCAGGGGGGCGGGGAGGCGGGAAGAATGGGGGAAAAGGCGGGAACCCAGTCGTGCTCGTCGTGCTGGTGCTGTGGATCATCTCGCTCATCCTGGCGCCGCTGGTCAGCCGCCTGCTGGCCATGGCCGTGAGCAGGAAGCGCGAGTTCCTGGCCGACGCCACGGCCGCCCAATTCACCCGGAACCCGATGGGGTTGGCGAGTGCGCTCGAGAAGATCGAGTCGGCCGGGGCGCCGACCCACCGGATCACCGCCGGGGCGGCGCACCTCTGCATCGCCGATCCCATCGGCCGCCGAATCAACCACCGTTCGGGCCGGCTGGCTGACTTCTTCGGTACCCACCCGCCGATGGCGATGCGGCTCTCCCGGCTTCGGGGCATGGCGTACCAGGCCGAGAAGTCGGGGGGGCAGGGGGGCAGCGGGGCAGGGGGGGCGGTGGCGTAGGGGCGCGATGCGCTACCACCCAAGCAGCGAGGGGCCCCAGTGGCCGGCGATGCCGGTTCCAGAGACCCCTCGTTGATTTCCGGTGGCAGCGGACGCAGCCGTTCGGCTGCCCCGCTGCCCCGCTGCCCCGCTGCCACGATGCCTGGCCACCCTGAAGCTCCTCACAACTCAGGTTATCGGGATCTTCATCCTTCCGGGCCTACCTTGGGGTCATGGGTGAACCGGGTCCGGTTGTCTTCGAGGCGCGAGGACTCACCAAGGTGTACCACATGGGTGAGGTGGACATCTTCGCCCTCCGGGATGTGGACCTGGATTTGTTCCGCGGCGAGTTCGTGGTCCTGCTCGGTCCCTCCGGCAGCGGCAAGTCCACACTGCTGAACATTCTCGGCGGGCTGGACACGCCGACCGATGGCACGGTGCGATTCCTCGACCACGATCTCTCCGTCGACGACGACACCGCCCTCACGCAGTTTCGGAGGGACCACGTCGGTTTCGTCTTCCAATTCTACAACCTGATCCCTTCCCTCACCGCCCTCGAGAACGTGGCGCTGGTCACCGACATCGCGGCCAGTCCGATGGAACCCTCCGAGGCCCTCGGCCTGGTCGGGTTGAGCGAGCGGCTCCACCATTTCCCGGCCCAGCTCTCGGGGGGGGAGCAGCAACGGGTCGCGATTGCGCGGGCAGTAGCCAAGCGCCCCGACGTGTTGTTGTGCGACGAACCAACCGGCGCCCTCGACTTCGAGACCGGCCTCAAGGTCCTCGAGGTGCTGGCCGAGGTGAATGTGAGGCTGGGGACCACCGTGGCGATCATCACCCACAATGCCGCGATCGCGGCGATGGGCGATCGGGTCATCCGGATGCGAAGCGGCGCGATCTCCGAGGTTCGCCGGAACCTGCGCCGGACCCCGCCGGCGGAGTTGCACTGGTGAGGCGATCCCCGTCCCTGGCGCGCAAGCTCTGGCGCGACCTGTGGCACCTCCGAAGCCAGGTGCTGGCGATTGCGGCGGTCATGGCCTGCGGCGTCGCGATGTTCGTGACCTTGCGATCGATGCACGGCTGGTTGCGTGACACCCAGGCGAATTACTACCAGCAGTATGCCTTTGCGGACGTCTTCGCCTCGGCGCAGCGGGTGCCGCTGGCGGTGGCCGGGGACCTGGCCGCCATCGACGGAGTGGCCGTGGTGGCCCCCAGGATCGTGATGGATGTGACCCTGGACCTGCCCGGCCTGGAGGAGCCGGGCACCGCACGGCTGGTTGGCGTCCCGGATGATCGCCCCCCCGTCCTGAACGGGCTGCATCTGCGCCGCGGACGCTACCTGGAGCCGGGGCATGCCAATGAGGTGCTGGTCAGCGCGGCTTTTGCGACCGCCAACGGCCTCGAACCGGGTGACTCCCTCGCCGCGATCGTCAATGGCCGGTGGCAGTGGCTGCGGGTCGTCGGATTGGCGATCTCACCCGAGCACATCTACGAGATCCGTGGGCTGGGCGACATCTTTCCGGACAACCGCCGGTTTGGGGTGTTCTGGATGGGACAGCTCGCCCTGGCGGCGGCCTTCAACATGGACGGCGCCTTCAATGACGTGTCGCTGTCGCTGGCTCCGGGGGCATCGGAGCCCGACGTGATTGATGCCGTGGACGACGTGCTGCAGCCGTGGGGGGGAAGAGGCGCGATCAGCCGGTCAGACCAGATCTCCCACCTCTTCGTCTCGAGTGAGATCGAGGAGACGCAGGTCACCAGCGTGCTGCTGCCGGCCATCTTCCTTGGGATCACCGCCTTCCTGCTGCACATGGTCCTGGCACGGCTGGTGGCGACCCAACGGGAACAGATTGCCGTGCTGAAGGCCTTCGGGTACTCCAACGCCGCGGTGGCGAGTCATTACCTGCAGCTGGCGCTGGGACCGGTGCTGCTCGGCGCCATGGTGGGAGTCGGCCTCGGCGTCTGGCTAGCGGAGGCACTCGCCGCGGTCTATGTCCGGTTCTACCAGTTCCCCTCGGTCGAGTACCACCAGGCGTGGGGAGTGGTGGCCTGGGCGTTTGTGGTTTCCGGGGGAGCCGCCCTGCTCGGGGCGGCGGGTGCCGTGCGGCGGGTGGTGCGGTTTCCCCCCGCCGAGGCGATGCGCCCGGAGGCACCCGCAGCCTTCCGGCCCGGCGTGATCGAACGCCTGGGCCTCACTCGGCAGGTCCCCGCCGCGCCCCGGATCATCCTGCGCAACCTGGAGCGATATCCCGGCAAGGCACTGCTCTCGACCGTCGGCATCGGGCTCGCCACCGCCATCGTCATGACCGGCTGGTACATGTTCGATGCGATCGAGGTGATGAAGGTCATCCAGTTCGACGAGGTGCAGCGGCACGATGCCATGGTGGTCTTCGAGTCACCCCGTCCACCCGGAGCGATCTGGGCCCTCGGCCGGTTGCCCGGAGTCCTTGCAGTGGAGCCCTTCCGGACGGCGCCAGCCAGGTTGAGGGCCGGCCCCCTGCAGCGGCAGGTCGGGGTGCTCGGGCTGCCGGCCGGGAGCACCATGCAGCGACTCGTGGACCGCAATCTGGTGGTGCGACAGGTCCCCGATGGCGGCCTCATGCTTTCCGAGACCCTGGCCGAAAGGCTCCGGCTGCAGGCCGGGGACTCCGTCACGGTGGAACTGCTGGAGGGGAAGCGCCCCGTGCACGAGGTCGTCATCGTGGCCGTCACCGAGGACTTGATCGGCACCTCCGCGACCATGGAACTGTCGGCTCTGAACGCGCTGCTCGGCGAGGGTGGGTCCGTTTCCGGAGCGACAATCCGGGTGGATCCGGTGCTGGCCCCGGATCTCTTCCGGCAACTCAAGCTGACGCCCGCCGTCAGCAGCGTGGTGGTGCGGGAATCAGTGATCGAGGGGTTCGAGCGGACCATCGCGGAGAGCTTTCTGATCTCGATCACTTTGATGGTGGGATTTGCGGTGGTCATCGCTGCGGGCATCATCTACAACGGTGCTCGCGTGGCGCTATCGGAGCGTGGCCGGGAACTGGCCAGCCTTCGCGTCCTTGGCTTCACCCGGCCGGAGGTAACCCGGTTGCTGCTCGGTGAGCAGGCGGTCCTGACCCTGGCTGGCATCCCGCTGGGGTTGCTGCTGGGGGGAGGACTGGTCTGGCTGGTGGTGAACCGGTTCGAGTCGGACCTGTTTCGGCTGCCCATGGTGATCCGGGGGCACACGATCCTGATCAGCGTGGGGGTGGTGATGGTTTCGGCCGCCCTGTCGGCCCTGGCGGTGCGCCAACGGATCCAGCGCCTCGACCTGGTGGCAGTGCTCAAGACACGGGAGTGAACGATGACCCTGCAGCGCAAGCACATCGGGTATGCCGCGGCCCTGGCCGTCGTGGCTTGGCTGGTGTACCAGGCGGTCCGCCCCGAGCAGGTCACCGTGGACACCGCGGTGGTGGAAGCCGGGCCCCTGATGGAGACCGTCGGTGACGAGGGACGAACCCGCGCGAGGTACCGGCACCTGGTCACCGCGCCGACGGCCGGCCGGGTGGAGCGGATCGCACTGGAAGTGGGAGACTCGGTTGCCCCGGGAGCGGTGGTGGCGCGCCTGGCGCCGGTGGCGCTGGACCCCCGGGCCCGCGAACAGGCGGTGGCAGCGACTGCCGCTGCCGGGGACCGCGCTCGCATGGCCGAGGCGACCGTCGGCCAGGCCCGTACTGCGCTGGAGCAGGCACGCCAGGATCGTGCACGGGCTGAGCAGTTGTTGCCGAGCGGCGGGATCGCACCGGCGGAGGTGGAGCGACTGCAGCGGCTGGAACGGGCCCAGATGGATGAGCTGGAGGCGGCGGAGGCGCAGCACCGGGCGGCGGAGCACGACGTGGCCGCTGCGCGGGCCGCCCTGATGGTGGTGGAGGGCTCGGGGGGCCGTGCCCTGCCGATCACCTGTCCCCTCGGCGGGGTGGTGCTGGCCATTCCCGAGCGCAGCTCCCGCACAGTCGGTCCGGGCGAGCCGCTGCTGGAAGTGGGCGATCCGACCGACCTTGAGGTGGTGGTGGACCTGCTCTCGACCGATGCCGTGAGGGTCGTGGTGGGGGCGCCGCTCCGGGTGACTGGCTGGGGTGGTGACAGCCTGTTGATCGGGGGGGTGACGCGGGTGGAACCGGCGGGGTTCACCAAGGTGTCCGCGCTGGGTGTGGAGGAACAACGGGTCAACGTGGTTGGCGCCCTGGACGGTGTGGTACCGCGGCTCGGCGACGGCTTCCGGGTCCAGGTGCAGGTCGTGCTCTGGGCCGCGGACAGCGTCCTGAAGGTGCCCTCGAGCGCGGTGTTCCGGTCGGGAACCGGCTGGGCCGTGTTCACGGTGGAGCAGGGGCGGGCCTGGCGCCGGGAGGTGACTGTCGGCCATCGGTCCTCGAGCGAGGCCGAAGTGGTCGCCGGCCTGGCGCCAGGGGCGGTGGTGGTTCGGCATCCGACCGACCGGGTGCGCGATGGCGTTCGGGTGCGCCAGCCCGATGGCTGAACTGGTGGATCGGGGCGCGCACACCCCGCCAGGACACCGGCTGTCAGGGTAGCGCCACCCTCGGCCTGTCCAATCCATGAACGCACCGCCGGAGCGTGCCAGCCTGGTGGGGGTTGCGGCAGGCGCGGTCACGGAGTGACAGGTGCCCTTCCCATTCCCGACCCACCCCCGACCGCCCCTCCTCCTCCTCCCGCTACTGGCGGCCTGCTCGGGATCGCCTCCCCTGACCCGGAGACCGAACTGGGCCCGGCCATTCGCTGCACCTTGGCCAGCTGGGATGTCGGGTCGACGGCACCTTCGAGCCGGCGCCCGATCGCGGTGAGACGCTCCCGATCCATACCAACGCCGAGCCAGTCAATGGGGCGATCCTCTCGCGCACCAACAGAGGCTTCCCGATCCGGAACGCACGGCGGCCCCGCCGAGTGGCGGGGCCGCCGGTACCTACCGCGTCGGAGAGGACTGCCTACTTCATCCAGATGTCCTCAAGGATGGTCAGCATCCTGGTGTACTCCCGTCCGCCGACCGTGAGGGTGACCTTGTAGAGGCCGGGGGCGCCCATGCGGGCGACGCCGGCGGCCTGTCCGCCGCCACCACCGCCGCCGCCACCGAACCCGCCGCCCCCGCAGCCGCCACCACCGCCGCCACCACCGCCAAAGCCCTGGCCCGGCTGCACCGGGCGCGGGTCGCTGCACATGTTCCACTGCACCCGGTGGACACCGGCATCACCGGAGACATCCATCTGGCGGAAGACCTGGCCGGTGGCGGTCTCGGTGATGGTGAGCTTGACCGGGTCCCGCGAGGGGGTCTTCAGGTAGTAGGAAATCGCCGTTCCGCTGGGCGCGCCCTCACCCTCGAAGTTCTTGTCGCCGGTGATCGAGCGGCGCATCCGGATGTCCTGCTTCCACTGGATCGCCTCGCGGGGCTGGAAGAGGATGGCATCCTGGTCCATCGCTTCCTGCGTCAGCTGCTGGAGCGGCGAGATGTCGTCCATGATCCAGATGCTGCGCCCGTGGGTGGCCAGGACCAGGTCGTTCTCCCGGGGGTGGACCAGGATGTCGTCGATCCGGACCACGGGCAGGTTGGTCATCAGCGGGGTCCAGGCCTTCCCCTCGTCGACCGAGACGAAGACCCCGAATTCGGTTCCGACGTAGAGGAGGGAACGGTTCTTCGGGTCGGCCCGCACGGTGTTGATGTTCCCCATGGCGGGGAGGTTGTTCGCGATCGAGGTCCAGGTCGCCCCGTAGTCCCGGGTGACGTAGAGGTACGGCTTGAGGTCATCGCTGCGGTGGCCGTCGAGCGCGGCATAGGCGGTGGCCGGGTCGAACTTGGAGGCCTCCACCCGCGAGACGTAGTACTCCCGGGTGCCGCCGGGGATGTTCTTGCCCACCTCGGTCCAGGTCGCGCCGCCGTCGCGGCTGACCTGGATGTTGCCATCGTCGGTGCCGGCCCAATAGATCCCGGGGACGATGACCGACTCGTCCAGGCTCACGATGCTGCCGATGATGTTGACGCCGTCGCCCCGGGAGAGGATGCACTGGCCCACCCGGGCCCGCGCGCAGATCGGCAGGGAAAACGGGATGCCGCCCATGATGGTCCGCGAGTCGCGGTCGATCTGCCTGGTCAGGTCCGGGCTCATCGTCCAGGTCTGGCCGCGGTCGCGCGAGACGAAGAACCGGCTGCCACCCAGCAGCACGGTGCTGGAGTTGTGCGGCGAGAGCATGAACGGGGTGTTCCAGTTCCAGCGAATCTGGGTGCCCGCGGCCGGTGTTGGGACGATGTTCCCGGTCCCGCCGCCACCGAAGCCGCCCCCGCCGCCACCGCCGCCACCGCCGCCCCCACCAGCCCGGGGCCGGATGCTCTGGGAGCTCCCGGTTCGGAGGTCGACCCGGTTCACGTTCCCGTTCTGGGACTCGGAGTAGATCGTGTACGGGTCATTGGGGTCCATGGCGGTGTAGAACCCGTCGCCGCCGCCGACCCGGAACCAGTCCTGGAGGAGGATCGGGCCGCTGCGCACCGAGCTGGGGCCACACCAGCTGCCATTGTCCTGCAGCCCGGTGCAGACGTTGTAGGGGCGCTGCATGTCGACGGAGGCATGGTACGGCTGGCCCATCGCCCAGGTGCGGAGCGATTCCCAGGTGTCGCCGCCATCGCGTGAGACGTCGATCGAACCGTCATTGCCGTACATCACATGGCGGCTGTCACTCGGGTCGATCCAGATCGCGTGATGGTCGACATGGCCCTGGCCGCGCATCGTCTCGAAGGTGGCCCCACCGTCGGTGGACTTGTATGACTGGACCCCCGCGGTGTAGACGGTGTTCTCGTTGTTCGGGTCGACCCGGATCTGGCTGAAGTACATCGGGCGGGCGTTCTGGTTGCTCCGGAACTGCCAGGTGCGGCCGCCGTCGGTGGAGCGCCAGATGCCGCTGACCTGCGGGTCGGGCGGCAGGTTCTGCTGGCCGCCGCCAAAGCCGCCACCGCCGCCACCCTGCTGGGCCGGCTGCGCGGCGCGGGGCTCCTTGTCGGGCGCCACCTCGATCTGGGCGTAGATGACGTTTGGGTTGGAGCGCGAGAAGTCCAGGGCCACCCGGCCCATCGTGCCGTTGGGCAGGCCATTGCCGGTGACCCGGGTCCACCGCTCGCCGCCGTCATCGCTCCGCCAGATGCCGCTGCCGGCGTTGCCGCTGGCGAAGCCCCAGGCGGTGCGCTGGCGGGCATAGGTGGACGCGAACAGCACGTTCGGGTTGGTCGGGTGGATCACGAGGTCGTTGGCGCCGGTCCACTGGTCCACCGCCAGGACATGGCGCCAGGTGCGGCCGCCATCGGTGCTCTTGAACACCCCGCGCTCCGGGTTGGGCCCGAACAGGTGGCCCACCGCCGCCACCCAGACGACGTTCGGGTTGGTCGGGTGGACCACAATCCGGCCGATCGACTGGGTCTCCCGCAGTCCCATCTGGGTGAAGGTCCGGCCGGCGTCGGTGGTCTTGTAGACGCCGTCACCGAACGAGGAGGACTGCCGGTTGTTCGGCTCGCCGGTGCCGACATACATGATGTTCGGATCGGAGGGCGCAATCGCCATGTCCCCGATCGAGTGGGTGGAGTAGGTGTCGAAGATCGGGGTGAAGGTGGTCCCCCCGTTGGTGGTCTTCATGATGCCACCGGTGGCGAACCCGATGTAGTAGGTGAAGGGGTCGCTCTCCACCACCGCGATGTCGTCCACCCGGCCGCCCTGGCCGATCGGGCCGATGGACCGCCACTTGAGGCCCCGCAGCAACGGGTTGGTCGAGGCGTTGATCATGGGGGTCTCTGCCGCCTGGGCGGAGACCGACTGGGCGCCCGCGGAGGCGAGCAGCGCGCCACCCAGGGCCAGGAGGGAAAGAGCACGGAGACGCATCGGGAGGTCCTTGCACAGTGGTGGGACGTGGCTGTGGCTGCGGAGTGCGACTGCGACGGTCTGGGATTCCAGATAGAGTAGCGCCGATCTGCCGATGGCGCAAACGGTGCGAGGCCCAACCAACCGGCCGGTCCGGGAGTATATTATCGGGGACCCTTCCGTTCACCACCAAGGAACTTCACCGATGACTTCGTGTTCGGCCCTCCTGTCGCGCACCGGCGCGGCCATGTCGCTGGTCCTGGCGCTTGCCCTGGCCGCCACCCCCGCCGATGCCCAGCTCCGGACCACGGATACCCGCGACCCGGCGCAGCAGCAGGACACCTCCTTTGCGCGGGTCTACAAGGAATGGCTGCCGAATGCCCGGCTGGGGAGCCCCCTCGTGGACCACCTGCCGCGGGTCCCCGGCATCCCGACCCCCAAGGACATCCTGGGCTACCACATCGGCGCCCCCAGGACCCTGACCTACTACGCCGACCAGCTCCGGTACTACCGGGCGCTGGCCGCCGCGACCCCGCGAGTCCGGGTCGAGACGATTGGTCGCTCCGACGAGGGCCGGGAACTGGTCGTCGTCTGGGTCTCCTCGGACGCCAACATGGCGGCCATCGACGCGAATCGCGCCAACCTGGCCAAGATTGCCGACCCCCGCGGGCGGAGCGAGGCCGAGATTGCCCAGTTGATCCGGGACACCAAGCCGCACTATCACCTGATGGGCGGGCTTCACAGTGGTGAGACCGGTCCGTCGGAAATGTTGATGGAACTCGTTTACCGGATCGCCACCGAGACCTCGCCGGTCATTTCGGGGATCCGTGAAAACCTCTATGTCTCGGTGACACCGGTGGCAGATGCCGACGGGCGCGACCGAAATGTCGACTGGTTCTTCCGGAACCTGGAGATGGGGCTCACCAACCCGCCGCAGGGCGGCGGTGGCGGCGGTGGCGGCGGAGGCGGGGGGAACCAGGGCGTGCCGGGCGTGCCGTACTGGGGGAAGTACGCCTACCACGACAACAATCGCGACATCAACCTCGAGCTGGTCCAGATGCGGGCGATCGCGGATTGGTACTTCACCGCCCACCCGCCGATCATGCACGACCTGCACGAGTCGCTGCCGCTGCTCTACACCTACAGCGGCGCTGCGCCGCAGAACCCCAACCTGGACCCGCTGCTCTTTGCCGAACTCCCGTGGTTTGCCAACTGGGAGATGGCGCAGATGACCAAGTACGGGATGCCAGGGGTGTATACCCACGCTTTCATGGATGGCTGGTCGCCTGGCTACCTCGGGTCGATCGCCTACAATCACAACGGCCTGATGAAGATGTACGAGACCAACTCCGGCCGGGACCTCGACACGGCCCAGGTGGCCAGCGCCTTCCGCCGCGCCGCGGCACGGGCCGATTCCGCCGCCCGCACCCTGCCCCCCGGCAGCATGGGGCGTGGGGGTGCGGTCCCCAGCGGTCGGGGCGGCGCCCAGGAGCGCGAATGGTACCGGGGCATTGCGATCGACCCGCTCGATTCCGACCTCTTCACCCGCCGGGCCAACGCCAACTACATGCAGACGGGCGTCCTCTCGGCGCTGCAGCTGGCCTCGATGTTTCCGGCTACGGTGCTCGAGAACTTCTACGTCAAGACCCGCAACGCGATCGCGGACGGCATGGCCGGTGGTCCCTATGCCTACCTCATCCCGGTGCAGCGCGACATGACCCGCGCCGCCGAGATGGTGAACATCCTGCGCGTCCAGCGGATCGAAGTGGGGCAGACCACCCGGGAGATCACGGTCGCGGGCACCAAGTATCCCGCCGGCGCGTACCTCATCAAGCGAAACCAGCCATACGGCCGGCTGGCCAAGAACTTCCTGGAGCGGCAGCAGTATCCGGACGACCGCCTCAGTACCTATGATGACAGCGGCTGGACGATGGGCCTGGCAATGAACGTCCAGGTGGTGGAGGTCTCGGATTCCACCATCCTGGGCGCTGCCGTGACCCCGGTCGAAACGGCGGCCGTCCCGGGTCGCCTCCTCGGTACCGGCAAGGCCGGGCTGGCGATCGCGCACTTCGGCTCCAACAACATGGTCACCTTTCGCTACCGGCTGAAGGACATCCCGATGCAGGTCGCCGAGGAGAAGTTCACCGCAGGGGGGATCGAGTTCCCGGCGGGGTCCTTCCTGGTGGCCGATTCGATCCACGCCCCCGCCGTCCGCGCCGCCGTGCAGGAACTCGGCCTCACCGGGGTGGCGCTGGAGAACTGGCCGGCGGTCCGGCTCCACAACGCCGACGTGCCCCGGGTGGCGGTCTACAGCCAGTGGTCCGGCACCCAGAACCTGGGCTGGTACCGGCTCACCTTCGATGCGTTCGGCATTCCCTACGACCTCATCTACAAGGAGCGGGTGGTCCAGGGGAACCTGCGGTCACAATACGACGTCATCCTGATCGCCGAGCAGAACCTGAGCCGCCAGACGGTGATGCAGGCGCCCCGCACCGCCGGTCCGGTCCCATACAAGAAGAGCGAGAAGTACCAGTTTCTTGGGATGTATGGCGAAACCGATGACATGACCGGCGGGTTTGGCCAGGCCGGGGTTGATGCCTTTGCCGCCTTCCTCGAGGGGGGCGGGACCCTGATCGCCGTGGGCGACGCCGCTCGGCTCCCGATCGAATTCGGTTGGGCGGGCACTGTGGCCCGCACCCCGGTGGAGGGCCTGGTAGCCCAGCGGCCGCTGATCGAGGGCGAGGTGCTGCGTCCCGAGCACCCGGTCTTCTACGGGTTCGAGGCCGGGAAGATCCCGGTGAAATACGTTGGTGGCCAGCCGTTCGAGGTGGGCGTTGCCAACGAGTCCAGCGTGCTGGCGCGCTACGTCGGCGGTAACGCTGCGGTGCTGTCCGGCCTGATGACCGGCGCCGACGCGCTGAAGGGCCGGCCGTTCGCGGTGGACATTCCGGAGGCGTATCGCGGCAAGGGCCGGGTCGTGATGTTCTCGAACAACCCGATCTATCGGTGGCAGAACCACGGGGAGTTCGGGATGATCTTCAACGCGGTGCTGAACTGGAACGACCACGTCGCCCCGAAGCCGGAGCCGGCGGTGCCCTGAGATCGGCGGCGCATTCGGAAATCCCAGCTCCCGGTGTGGCGCCGCAGGTTGTGGCCCACACCGGGAGCTGGGCGTTCGGGGAGTCATGGGTCCCTTGCCTCATAGGTACAAAACGTATATATACGTGATGTACCTATGAACTGAGAGGCCCGATGCCCGACCCGCAGCAGTTTCTCCCCCTCAAGCCCGTCGTCGCCCATATCCTGCTGGTGCTGGCCGAGGGAGATGCCCACGGGTACGGCATCATGCAGGCGGTGCGGGAGCGCTCCGGCGGAGCCATCCAGCTCGAGACGGGGCCGCTCTACCGTCACCTGCACCGGCTCTTTGCCGACCGCCTCGTGGCGGAGGCCAATCCCGCCGCCCGCCCGGAGGGAGAGGACCCGCGGAGGCGCACCTACCGGCTCACCCCGCTCGGCCGCCGCGTGCTCAGCGCCGAGGCGCTGCGGATGGCGGCGCTGGTGGAGCACTCGCGGCGCCTGAGGCTCATCGACCTGCCCCAACCCGCCTGACCGATGGACTTCCACCGCTCGATCTCGGATCGACTGTTCAGCCTGCTCGCCCTGGCCTGGCCACTGTCATTCCGCCGCCAGTTCGGCGAGGACATGGCCGCCACCTTTCGCGCCCGGCTGGCTGAGGTCCGGGCCGAAGGTCCCGCAGCAGTGCGGCGGTTCTGGCTGCGGACCACCCGGGAGACCCTGGCGCTCGGGCTGGCCGCCCGGTGGGGGACTCCCAGCGAAGGCCCCGAGGCTACGCGCGCCGAGCCCAGCCGCCAACCACGAGGGGCCGGTCGTGGGGCGGGGAACGACCTTCGCCAGGCGCTCCGGATGCTGGCGCGAGATCCCGGCACCGCCTTCGTGGCGGTGGTGGCCCTGGCGCTGGGAATCGGTGTCACCGTCGCCACCTTCTCCATCACCCACGCCACCGTACTGAGGGGACTGCCGTTCGAGGAGGCCGACGCGCTGGTGCATTTCGAGCGGTCGGATCTCGAGGCGGGCGTCACCACCCTGGCCGTGACCCCGCA
Organism: Gemmatimonadales bacterium; assembly: GCA_048499805.1. Classification (GTDB taxonomy): domain Bacteria; phylum Gemmatimonadota; class Gemmatimonadetes; order Gemmatimonadales; family GWC2-71-9; genus JAWXBA01. The sequence continues at coordinate 496,006 of JASNZF010000003.1, forward strand.
CGACTTTGTCGCCTGGCGGGAGCAACAGCGGAGTTTCGAGGACCTCGGCGCCTATGTGGAGTCCGTGGCGCACATGACGGGCTCAGATGGCTTCACGGAGCGGCTTTCCGGCGTGGCGATCGACCCGGCCGCGTTTCGGTTGCTGCGAGTCGAGCCGGCGCTCGGCCGTCTGTTTACCGCCGAGGAAGCGCGGGTGGGCGGGCCGGAGGCCATGGTGCTCAGCCACGCACTCTGGCAGGGACGATTCGGCGGCGATTCCGCCCTGGTCGGGCAGTCGCTCGCCCTGAACGGCGAGCCCGTGACGATCATCGGGGTGATGCCCGCCGGATTCGGGTTTCCCGTGGCCGAGCAGTTCTGGCGCCCGCTGCGGATCGACCTGGCGCGCACTCCCCGCGGGCAGGGCCGCCTCGATGTCTTCGGGAGGCTCAGGGCGGGGACAACCCTCGACGCGGCCCGGGGGGAATTCGCGGTCATCTCGGCTGGGCTGGCGGAGGCGTATCCGGAGACGAACCGGGGACTGAGCGCAAACCTGAGCAGCTTTCGCGACGAGTACGTTGGCGAGGAATTCACCCGGCTGGTCTACACCATGCTGGCGGGGAGCATCCTCGTCCTGCTCATCGCCTGCGCCAACGTGACCAACCTGCTCATCGCGAGAGGGGCAAGCCGCAGCCGCGATGTGGGTGTCCGCATGGCGCTCGGCGCGAGTCGGGGACAGGTGGTGCGGCAGTTCCTGGTCGAGGGTGCCGTCCTGGCGGGGATCGGGGCGGTGGGTGGGGTGGCCATCGGGGCGATCGGGATCTCGTGGTTCGAGGCGGGTGCACGCGCCGGGGTGTTCACCCTGCCCCATGGCAGCGATTCCCTCTTCTGGTGGGACATCCGCTTGAACGCCGTGTCCGTGCTCTTCGCCGTGGGTGCCACCGGGATCGCGGCGCTCTGCGCCGGCCTCGTCCCGGCGCTTTCCACCCTGCGCGCCGCGCCGGCCGTGGCCCTGCGCGACGCCTCGCGGGGATCGACAAGTCGCCCGACGGCGCGGCTCAGTCGGGCGCTCGTCGTGGTCGAGTTCGCGCTGACGACGGGGCTGGCCCTGGCGGCTGGGCTGACCGTGCGCTCGGTGCTGAACGTCACCGGAGTGGCCGATGCCTTCCGGTCGGAGGGGATCCGGACCGGACGTGCCGCGTTGCCGCTGGCCCAGGCGGGATTCTCGGAGGCGGCGTATCCCGATCACGCCAGCCGGCTCCTCTTTGCCGAGCGATTGCTGGCCGAGACCCGGGCGCAGCCCGGGGTGACGCTGGCGGCGGTGGCCAATGTCCTGCCCAATGAACCCGGGCCATCGACCTCCCTGGCCGTTGCGGGGGTGGTGCCCGAGTCGGGGGCTGGGTCCTCGGTTCGGGTCGCCACGGTGAGCGACGACTATTTCGCGGTGTTCGGGGTGGTGCCACTGGAGGGGCGGACCTTCACCGCGGCCGATCGGGCCGGCGGCGAGCCGGTGGCCATGATCAACCGGAGCCTGGCGGAGCGCCATTTCGGGGGGCGCTCACCGCTCCACGAGCGGATCCGGCTGGGGGAGGACGGCGATGAGCCCTGGCTCACGATCGTCGGCGTGGTGCCGGATCTCTGGGCCCACGACGATCCCGCACGCGACCTCTCACGGGTCTTCGTGCCGCTGGCCCAGAGCGGTACCGCCGATCCCACCATTCGACTGGGCCGCTGGGGCTTGCGCTTCCTGACGCTCGCCGCGGCGGGAGGCGAAACGGTGCTGCCGCCACCAGCGGTGTTCCGGTCGGCCGCGGCGGCGATCGACCCGGCGATCCCGGTCTATGCCGAACAGCCGATGGCCGAGGTCGTGGCGCTCCGGACCGCCCGGTTCCGGCTGTTCGGGCGGTACTACCTGGCCTTCGGGGCCGTGGCGCTCTCGCTGGCGGTGATCGGGCTCTACGGGGTCATGGCGGGGTCGGTGGCGCGCCGGCGATCGGAATTCGGGATTCGCATGGCCCTGGGTGCCGGGCGCCAGGTGGTGCTCGGCGAGGTCATGGGCCAGGCCCTCCGGCAGGTGGCGGCCGGGCTGGCCCTGGGCGGGGTGGTGGCCTGGTGGCTGGCGAGCGGCCTGCGGGCGGCCCTCTTCCGGGTGGAGCTTGTGGACCCTCCGGTCCTGTTGGGCGTCCCCCTCTTGTTGGTGCTGACCGGAGTCCTGGCGGGCCTGCTTCCGGCCCTCCGCGCCTCACGCGTCAACCCCACCGACGCGATCCGCTCCAACTGACCGGCACAAGGCGGACAAGGGTCCCTCCTTGTGTCCGGGGCATTCTGGCCCCATCATCCAATTCTGCGCTCACCCGGGAGGAACATTGCGCATTCTTGCTCTGGCCATGCTGGCCACACTCGTTACGGGCACCGCCATGGCCCAGGACGCCGACCGCAGCGTCGCGGACGGCGGCATCAAGATCAGCGGCTGGAAGGGCCGGGTCGATCGCCGGCCGATGTCGCAAGGCAAGACCATCGCGGACTCCAGGCTGGTCGCCGAGGGCAGCAACCTGCGGCTGTCGGTCGGCCCGGCCGGGAATTTCTGGAATCCGGCCCACATGGCGAGCGGCGACTACGACGTGAAGGCCACCTTCAAGGAGCACAAGATGGCCGCCGACCACCCGCACTCGTACGGGATCTTCATTGGCGGGGCGAATCTCGAATCCGACATGGAGACGCTGGCGTACTGCATCACCTACGGCACCGGGACCTTCTCGGTGAAGACCTTCCACGGGGCCAAGGTGACGACCCTCGTCAACATGCAGGCGCACCCGGCGATCCGGAAGGCCGACGCCAACGGCGAGTCCACCAACGAGATCGGCTGGCGGGTGCGAGGCGGCAACGCCTCCTGCGTCGTGAACGGCACGGTGGTCCAGACTTTCCCGAGCAGCGAACTGATCGGCCCCGACAAGCTGACGTCGCTGAACGGGAACTACGGGATCCGCGTCAGCCACAACCTGGAGCTCACGGTGTCCGGGCTGGCGATGACGAAGCCGTAAGCGGGGGCCGCAGGGCAGGGGGGCAGGGGGGCCGCGATCACGGGCGGAGCTCTTGACACCAGGGTGGCGCGACCAACATTCGGCCCCGCTGCCCCGCTGCCCCGCTGCCCCGCTGCCCCGCTGCCCCGCTGCCCCGCTGCCCCGCTGCCCCGCTGCCCCGCTGCCCCGCTGCCCCGCTGCCTACCCCCGCCGTGTCGCCTGGTCCCGCCGCACCGTCTGGCGCTTGCCCTTGATCTTGGTGGCCCTGAGCGCCGTCACCACGGCCGTCACCAGGTCCTCCGGTAGCTCCACCAACGAAAAATTGTCGGTGATCTCGATCGCGCCGATCAGCTTGGCGTCGATCTTGGCCTCGTTGGCGATGGCGCCGACGAGGTCGGCTGGACGCATGTTGTCCTTGCGACCCGACCCGATGTAGATCCGGGACATGCCGGCGAGCTTCTTGTGGCCGCCGGTGGAGGGCTTGGTGCCCTTGGCTGGTCCGGTGCTCTTCTTGGGCTTTGGTGGAGGCGGGTTGAGGTCCTCGGCAGCCTGCTCCGACTCCTCGCCCGCTCCCGCTCCGGCCTGGTGCGCCATCTTCACGGCCGCCATCGCGATGTCCATGATGTCGTGCTCTGCCGCCAGCGATTCCACGATCACCCGGTACCGGTCCAGCTCGCCCGCCTGGATCGCCTCGCGGATGGCCCCGCGGGTGATCTCCAACTGCTTGGCCCGGACATCATGGACGGTGGGGAGCCGCTCGGTGCCGATCTTCTGCTTGGTGAGCAGCTCGATGTTCTTGATCAGGCGGTGCTCGCGCGGCTCCACGAAGGTGATCGCCACGCCCTCGCGCCCCGCGCGGCCGGTTCGCCCGATCCGGTGGACATAGGCCGCCGGAGACTCGGGCACGTTGAAGTTGACGACGTGACTGATCTGCTCGATGTCGAGTCCGCGCGCCGCCACGTCGGTGGCCACCAGGATGTCCACGGTGCCGCCGCGGGTGCGCTTCATGACCCGCTCGCGCTGGTCCTGCGTCATGCCGCCGTGCAGCGCCAGCACTCGATACCCACGTCCCCCAAAGCTCTCGGCCAGGCTGTCCACTTCGTGGCGGGTCCGGCAGAAGACCAGGGCCAGGGTCGGCGACTCCAGGTCGAGGACCCGCGCCAGCGCCTGGACCTTCTGGGGACGGGCCACCACGTACGCGGTCTGCCGAACCTTGGGGAGCTTGCCGGCGGCCGCCTTTTCCCGCGCCACCAGCACCCGGATCGGATCCTCGAGGTGCCGGTCGGCAATCTTGGCGATGCGTGGCGCCATGGTGGCGGAGAAGAGCGCATTCTGGCGGGTTTCGGGCGCCGACTCGAGGATCGCCTCGATCTCGTCTGCAAAGCCCATGTCGAGCATCTCGTCGGCCTCGTCCAGGACCACGGCGGACAAACCGCCGAGGTCGAGGGTCCCACGCCGGATGTGGTCGAGCGCCCGCCCCGGGGTGGCCACGACCACATGAACCCCACGCCGGAGGATCCGGATCTGGCCACTGAACTCCTGTCCACCGTAGATCGGGACGGTGAGTGCCCCCATCGCCCTGCCGTAGCGGTGGAAGGCCTCCGCCACTTGCACCGCCAGTTCGCGGGTGGGCACCAGGACCAGCAGCGCCGGACGCGAGGGGACGGGCTTCGCGTCCGAGATCCGTTGGAGAAGCGGCAGCGCGAACGCGGCGGTCTTGCCGGTCCCGGTGGCGGCCTGGGCCAGGATGTCCCAGCCCTCCAGCAGCGGCGGGATCGCCTGCTGCTGGATCGGGGTGGGTTCCTCGTAGCCCAGGGCGGTGAGCGCTTCGACCAGGACGGGTGAGACGCCGAGTGCGGCAAAGGTGGGGGTCATGGGGGAATATACTCGGCGGGTCCGTGGGTCGGCGGGTCAGGGGGTCAGGGGGGCAGGGGGGCCGCAGGTCCGCGGGTCAGATGGTCAGGGGGACAGCGGGGCAGAGAGTAAGCTGTCGCGCTGTAGAATGCTGCCACCCACCACCCGAAGCCTGCCACCCGATAGCCGACACCCGTTCCCCCGCCCCTAGCCCCGAGCCCCTAGTCCCTAGTCCCTAGTCCCTAGTCCCCAGTCCCATTCCCTGTTCCCTATTCCCCATTGCCCGCCCACCGGCCTAGATTCAGGGGTTCCCCCACTGGAGACGCCCCTGACCGACACCGTCGCCCGCCTGAACGCGGCGCTGGATGCGCGCTACCACATCGAGCGGGAGCTCGGTGCCGGTGGCATGGCCACGGTGTACCTGGCCCAGGACCTTCGGCACCATCGTCAGGTGGCCATCAAGGTGCTTCGCGAGGATCTGGGTGCATCCATTGGGCCGGAGCGGTTCCAGCGCGAGATCGAGATCGCGGCGCGCCTGCACCATCCGCACATCCTGCCGCTGTACGATTCCGGGGTCGCCGATCGCCTGCTGTTCTACGTGATGCCGTACGTGGCGGGCGAGTCCCTGCGTGACCGGCTGGCCCGGGAGGGCGAGCTCCCGATCACCGATGCGATCAAGATCCTGCGCGAGGTGGCGGATGCGCTGGCCAAGGCGCACGGCGTCGGGGTGGTGCACCGCGACATCAAGCCCGACAACATCATGCTGGCCGACCGCCACGCGCTGGTGGCCGATTTCGGCGTGGCGAAAGCGGTGAGTGAGGCCACCCAGGCCGGCGGGATCACCACCGTTGGGGTGGCGCTGGGAACCCCGGCCTACATGGCTCCAGAGCAGGCAGCCGCCGATCCGAACACCGACCACCGCGCCGACATCTATGCCTTCGGGGTGCTGGCCTACGAGATGTTGAACGGCGCCCCCCCCTTCGTGGGCAAGACGGCCCAGGCGGTGCTGGCGGCGCACCTGACCGAGGCCCCTGCGCCCGTCACTCAGCGCCGCCCCTCGGTGCCGGCGCCGTTGGCGGAACTGGTGATGCGCTGCCTGGAGAAGAAGGCGGCCGATCGGTGGCAGACCGCCGACGAGATCGTCACCCGGCTCGAGGCGATGGGCACCCCGAGTGGCGGGATGGAACCCACCCGCTCGATGTCAGCCTCGGCAGCCGGGCCGGGCCGGTCGACGGGCCGCTGGCTGGTCGCGGCGCTCGTGGCGGTGGTGGTCGGGGTCGGTGGATGGCTGGCGCTCCGCCCGTCGAGTGGTCCTGGGCTGGACGCTGGGCTCGTCGCGGTGCTGCCGTTCCGGGTCAACACGACCGGGGCAGACCTCAGCTATTTGCGCGAAGGCATGGTGGACCTGATGGCTACCTACCTGACCGGTGATCGAGGCACCGCGCGATCGGTCGAGCCGGCTTCGGTGATCGCCGAATGGCAGAAGCGGTCGGGTGGAACCGGCGCCGACCTGGCCGAATCGGAGGCCGCCTCCCTCGCGCGGGCGCTCGGCGCGGGGATGCTGATGTCGGGGTCGATCGTGGGGGAGGAGTCCAAGCTGGTGATCCGTGCCTCGCTCATGGAGATCGGGTTCCGTGGGAAGGCCTTCCAGGCGAGCGTGGAGGGCCCCGCCAGCGAGATCAACAGCCTCCTGGGACAGCTGGTTGGCCAGCTGTTGACGCTCTCTGCCGGGATGACCGTGGAAGAGAGTCGTGGGGTGCTCACCAACTCGCTTCCCGCGCTCCGCGCCTACCTCAGCGGGCAGGCAGAGTACCGGCGGGGGGCGTTCCCGGAGGCGGTCAATCGCTTCACGGAGGCACTGCAGGCCGACTCGACCTTCGCGCTCGCCGGCCTTGGGCTGGTCGCGTCGAACGGGTGGACGGGGACCGCTGCGCCCGAGATGTTCGCCCTCGCCGAGCGCTCAGCGTGGAATGGCCGGGAGCGGCTCGGCCCGAAGGACCGGGCGGTCATCCTGGCTGCCCTGGGGCCGAACGGCACCGAACCGAGCACCCTGCGCGCGGAACTGCAGGTTCGGGTGGAGGCCACGACCGTGGCTCCGGACCGGTCGATCGTCTGGTACATGCTCGGTGATGCCTACATGCACGACGGGTTGTACCTGAACGAACCGAATTGGGTGCAGCGGGCCGAATCCGCGCTGCGGCAATCCCTGGCCCGGGACTCCCTCGAAGCTGGTGTCATCCAGCACCTGATCCTGCTGGCGCAGCTGCGGAACGACACGGCCGAAGTTGAGCGGACCTACGCCCTGTTCGAGCGGGCGACGGTCGGCGGCGAGGATCGGATCCCGACCGATCTCCAGATGGCGATCTACCGGGCCGATTCCAGCGCGGTCCGGGCCTTCCTGGCCCAGGCGGGAGCCGGGGTCCAGGAGCCGAACCAGCTGATCGGGGCCGCGTACGGTATCATGGCAATGCCGAGCGGGCTGCCGGTGCTGCAGCGCTGGGCAGACAGTCTGTATCCGAGTGCGGTTGCCTCCGATGGGGGCACGTACATCGCGATGAATGCGGCGCTCATGGCCCTGGATGCCGGCCAACCCTCCGTGGCAAATCGCCACCTCGGGCGGCTGGAAGGGAACCCGGCGGTGTTCTCCATCTTGGGAGCGCTGTTTGGCGATGGCGATTCGACGACCGCTTCGGCGGTGGCTGCACGATTCCGAAGCGCAGGTGCCCTGACTGGCAATGCGCTCTGTGCGGTGGCGCTGTGGGAGCTGGCCCGGGGCGACGACAGTCGAGTCCGCAGCGCTGTCCAGGAGCTCCGCGGATCCGGCACGCCGACGGCAGGGGGCCTCTCCCCGACTGGCGGCCGGCGCTGTGCCGCCGTCCTGGAGGCGACGATGGCGCAGCGCGACGGGGACGCCAGGGCTGGAGCCATGATCAATGCCCTCGACGAGATGCTTGGCCAGGGGCCGGATCGTGGTGTCACCTGGGAGAACCTGGCGCTGGCACGATTGCTGGAGAACGAGCGGGAGTATGCCCGGGCCGCCCGTGCGGCGAGTCGCTACCGCGTGTACTACCTCTATCCCTACTTCCTGGCTTCGCACTGGTACGAGACCGCGAGGCTTTCCGAACTGGCCGGTGACCGGCAGGCAGCCATCGAGAACTACAGCCGGTTCATCGAGCTGCGACGCCACTCCGAGCCGTCGCTGCAACCCAAGCTCGACGGGGCCAAGCAGGCATTGGCCCGTCTGGTTGGGGAACGGAACTGAATGCGGGCGGATCGATGATGTCTGGAGTCGACCTGGAGGGGCTCCGCGCCGCGCTGGGGGATCACTACCGGATCGAACGGGAGGCCGGGGCCGGTGGCATGGCCACCGTCTACCTGGCCGAGGATCTCCGGCACCATCGGAAGGTGGCGGTCAAGGTGCTGCGATCGGACCTCGCGGCGTCGTTGGGGGCCGAGCGGTTCCTGCGGGAGATCTCGATTGCCGCGGCGCTGCAGCATCCGCACATCCTGCCGCTGTACGATTCGGGCCAAGCCGGTGGGTTCCTGTACTACGTCATGCCGTTCGTCGAGGGTTCCTCCCTGCGGGATCGGATCGCGCGGGAAGGGGCGCTGCCGATTCCCGACGCCGTTCGCATCCTGCGGGACATTGCCGACGCCCTGGCCGCGGCGCATGCGCACCGGGTGGTGCATCGCGACATCAAGCCCGAGAACGTGATGCTCTCGGGCAAGCACGCCCTGGTCACCGATTTCGGCGTGGCGAAGGCGGTGAGCGAGGCGACCGGGGGACATGCGCTGACGAGCGTTGGCGTGGCACTCGGTACCCCGGCCTACATGGCGCCGGAGCAGGCCACCGCCGACCCGTCCACCGACCACCGCGCTGATCTCTATGCCTTCGGGGTGGTGGCCTACGAATTGCTTGGCGGGCGGCCCCCGTTCCAGCACGCCACGATGCAGGGGTTGATCGCCGCGCATCTCACCACTCCCCCCGAGCGGCTCTCGACCCACCGCCAATCGGTTCCGCCGGCGCTCGAGGCGCTGGTGATGCAGTGCCTGGAGAAGCGTGCCGCCGACCGCCCGCAGAGTGCCGACGCCATCCTGAGCCAGCTCGAGTCGTTCCAGGTCAGCGGGGCCACCACCCCGGTCGGGATGGTCCCCGCGCGCCCGGTGTCGTCAGGCCGACGCTGGCTGAAGCTGGCGGCGCTCGCCGCGATTCCGGTGGTGGCCCTGGCGGCGTGGTTTGCCACTCGTCCGGTCGCCGCACCGGTGGACGACAACCTCGTCCTGGCGCTGCCGTTCCGGGTGACCGCCACCGCACCCGAGATCCTCAACCTTCGCGAGGGGATCGTCGACATCCTGCAGGCATCGCTCGGCGGCACGAGTGGGCCCCGGGTGGTGGCGGCGCAGACCGCGATCGGGGCCTGGCGCCGGGCGGGTGGCGGCACCGATGCGGACCTCGCGGATGTCCAGGCCGCGCAACTTGCGGTGCGCCTGGGAGCGGGCTCTGTCCTGACCGGGAGCATCGTGCAGCAGGGCCCGGGCTTCATCCTGAATGGCACCTTGACTCCGGTGGGTGGCGGGCGCGCGCTTCAGGGGCGGGTCGAGGGTCCGGTGGACAGCACCCTGGCGCTCGTGGGCCGCCTGGTGGGGCAGTTGCTCAGCCTGCAGGCGGGCGAGGAGGCCGGACGGGCCTCGTCGCTGGCCGGAGTCCCGCTTCCGGCCCTGCAGGCCTATCTGGATGGGCAACGCGCCTGGCGCGCCACGCGCTGGCCCGAGGCGCTTGAACATTTTTCCCGCGCCATTGCGGCCGATTCGACCTTTGCGCTGGCGGGGCTGTACCATGAGTTGGCGACCGGGTGGAACCTTGGCGCTCCGCCGTCCCCGGGCCTGAGGATCGCCCGCCGCAACCTGGCCCGCCTGAGCGAGCGAGATCAGGTGTTCGCGGAGACCCTGTTGAACCTGTCGGGTGATTCCACGCGGGCTGGCCGGATCGCCCATCGCGAGCGCGCCGCGGCGGTCCTGTCGGACCGTGCCGAAGCCTGGTATCTCCTGGGTGACTACATCTTCCATTATGGCCAGTTGGCCGGCCTGACCGAGGCGCAGCAGGAACAGCGTGCCTGGGCGGCCTTCAACCGGGGGTTGTCGCTGGACCCGGAGTTCGGGCCCATTCTGACCCACCGGGTGGATCGATGGGTCGCTCCCCATCCGGATACGGCGGCGTTCCGGCTGCGCCTGGATTCATTCCCTGCGGTGGCCCAGGAGCGGTACATGCGGATGATGGCTGCGGTCGTCTTCCAGGACAGCGCCGGGCTGCGCGAGATCGACCAGACGGCGGGCTCCAGTGAGTTGTACGGCCTCTCGTTCATGACCGGGTTTCTGGGACAGCCCGATCGAGCGCAGGAGATGCTGAGGCTCCGGGCGCAACGCGCCACCAGCGAGGAGGAGCGCTGGACCTCGCTCGAGGCGATGCGCAACAGTGCCCTGTCCGGTGGCCGGCCGGAGTTGGCCCGCCAGCTCTCCCGAGAGATTCGCAGTCAGATCTCGCAGGTACCCCTGGACAACGAGGGCCAGCTGGTGGTCGGGGCCATGTTCCTGGACGGTGATTCCCTCGATGCGGCGGCGGCGGCCACCCGACTGCGCGGGATTGCTCTGGCACATGGAGGTGGGGCGGCATCGGCGACGGTGGTCTATGCCGCGACGCTCGCGGGCCTCTGGGAGGCATGGTCGGGCGATCGTACCGCCGCAACCGAGCTGGCTCGGCGACTGCGGCAATGGGCCCCGCTGGGCTCGACGAGCAGCGCGCGAGAAGCCGCGCGGCTTGGGGCGGAGGTGCTGGAGATGATGGTGGCCACCGATTCTGCGGACGTGCGCCGCCAGGTCCTGGTGCTCGATGATCGCCTGCGGGAGGGCCCGGTGCTCCATCCGGTGGTCATTTCGACCATCAACCTGCTCGTGGCCCGCGGTCTGGCCCAGGCCGGACTCCCGGCTCGTGCGGCGGCCGCGGCGGGTCGGTGGGACCAGTTCGATCCCCTGGTTGCCGGCGCGATGTGGGAGCTGCGTGGCCGCGAGTCGCTGGCGGCGGCAGACACGACCACCGCCATCCGCTCCTGGCAGACCTATCTTCGGTTCCGGGTAGGGGCCGAGCCAGCGCAGCGCGCCAGGGACGACCTGGTCCGGGCCGAACTGGCTCGGCTGGTGGGGGAGCCGCAACCCCCGGCTCCCTGATCCGCCGCCGTCCCCGCTACGCGAACGGGCCCCCATCGGGGGCCCGTGTTGCTGCGGGGTGGGACCGGGCGGGACGGCCTACGCCTTGCCCTCGTCGAGGAAGACAAGCGCCTCGTGGCGCGCCACGACGCGCGCGAGTGCCTCGAGGACCCTGGGGTCGATCGCGGTGCCGATCAGGTCACGCATCCGCTCGACCGCCAGCTCCGGCACCATCCGCTCCTGGTAGGGGCGCGAGGTGGTGAGGGCGTCGTAGATCTCGACCGCGCCGATCACCCGGGCACCGAGCGGGATCTCCTCGCCCACCAGCTGGTCGGGATAGCCCTTGCCATCCCAGCGCTCGTGGTGGTTCCGCACGTAGGCGATGATGTCCTTGAGGTGGGTCAGCGGCGCCAGGATCTGGGCGCCCGCGACGGTGTGCATCTTGACGTGCTCGAACTCCGCGTCGGTCAGCGGCCCCTGCTTGTTGAGCAGTTCCTCCCGGATCCCGATCTTGCCGATGTCGTGCAGGCGGCCGGCGGTCCGGATCGCCTCGACCTCCTCGTCGCTGCAGTTCATGTCGGCCGCGATCGAGGCCGAAAGGTCGGCCACCCGGGCAGAGTGCCCGCGGAGGTAGGGGTCCTTCGCCTCGAGCGCATTGACGAGCGCCTCGAGGGTGGCCACGGAGATGCGTTCCAGGTTGGCGCGCTCCATCCGCAACTCGGCGGTCCGGACCGCGACCTCCTCCTTCAGCCAGTGGTTGATCTGCTGGTTCTCGATCTGGGTGTCGCGGCGCCGGAGGGCGCGCTCGATCGCGAGCTGGAGGTCCGGCAGGTCCACCGGCTTGGTGAGGTAGTCCATCGCCCCGCGCTGCATCGACTTGGTGGCGCTGCTCGCGTCATTGACCGCGGTGAGCATCAGGAGCGCCACCTGCGGCTCGAGGTCGAAGATGTCGGGCAGCAGGTCGAGCCCGCTGGCGTCGGGCATCCGGATGTCGAGGAGGACACAGGCGATCTTCTGGCGCTGGAGCACGCCGATCGCCTCGGCCCCGGAGGCCGCGGTGGCGACTTCGTACCCCTGCTGGACCAGGTACCGCGCCAGGGTGGCCCGGACCGGCTCCTCGTCGTCCACAATGAGGACCGTGACGGGCCCCCGCGGGGGGGTCCGCAACGAGCCGACGTTCGAAGCCAGGTGCTCCACTGGCGGATCCTGTTCGCTAAGGGGGATGGTCGAAGCTATGCCCGCCGCGGGGCGGGAGTCAATATCCCGAATCAGCCGACGAAGTCCACCACCACCCGCTCGGGGATCAACCCCGCCTCGGCCGCCCGGTCGAGCAGGAGCTGGACCGCGGCGCGACCCCGGTCGCCGTAATCGACGGTCCAGTCGTTCACGTACATCCCCACGAAGGCATCGGTCCGTTCCCGGCCGATCCCCCGATTGTACTGCTCGGCGTGCTCCAGCGCCGCCGTCCGGTGCGAGAGGGCGTGGACGATGCTGGCCTTGAGGTCGCGCGCGACCTGGGCGATGGTGGCCTCCCCCAGGTCCCGGCGGACCACGTTCCCCCCGAGCGGGAGCGGCAGGCCGGTGTCAGCGAGCCACCACGCGCCCAGGTCCTCCCAGAGGTGGAACCCCTCGTCGCCGAAGGTCAGCTGCCCCTCGTGAATCACCAGCGCGACGTCGGCCTCGCCCCGACGACAGGCATCCTGCACCTGGTCGAACGGGACCACGACCGGGGTCACCTCGGGCTGGTAGAGCTGCAGGGCCAGGAAGGCGGTCGTCAACCGGCCCGGCACGGCGACCCGGAGCCCGGCCAGCCCGGCCCGGGGATCGGCGGGCGCGGGGGTGAGGGCCACCAGCCGCGGACCGTAGCCGTCGCCCATCGACGAACCGCTGTTGAGCAGCGCGTAGCGATCCGCGAGGTGCGCATAGGCATGGATCGAGACGGCGGTGACCTCGAGCTCGCCCCGGAGGGCCCGCTCGTTCAGGGACTGGATGTCCTGCAATTCATGAACGTACCGAAGGTCGCCGGTGTCGATCTTCCCCTCGGCGAGCGCATAGAACATGAACGCGTCGTCGGAATCGGGGCTGTGGGCAACGGTGATCGTGCGGGGAGACATGTGGACCCGGTGGTCGAGAGGAAGGGCGGGTGCAGCCGGGCCGCTACTGCCCGGCCGCCGCTCGGAACGCGTCGAGGACGTTGCGATGATCCTGGTATTCCGGCTTGGGCTTGTCGATCTCGGCGGCCCAGGCCGCCTGGAAGCGCCGGCGGGCCTCCGCGAGGGTGGCGGAATCGCCCGCCCGCTCCGCCAGGGCGCCCCGGAGGACCAGGCCGATCAGGTTGGCCGGCTCGGCGCCCAGGATGCTGTCCGAGATGGCCCGGGCGGCGACCAGGTCGCCGGCCTCGGCATGGAGGAGCGCGGCATGGTAGCGGCTGTCGGTGTCCACCTCGGGGAGCTGGGCGTAGGCGGAGAGCGCCATCGGCAGAAAGCTCTGGACCGTGGCGGTGTCGCCGGCCTCGGCGGCGGTCATGATCCGGTCGTTGAGCCGGATGAACCGCTCGATCGGGGACATCTGGCTGATGTCCGGCGGCGCGCCGGCGGCCGGCTGGGCCACGCCGATTCCCCCCCCGGCCGGGGCCGGAGCCGCCGGGCCTGCTACCTTCCAGACGATCGCCGCAACCGCGACCAGGATGATGCTCGCGGCGACGATCCAGGGCAGGTTGCCAGCGGCCGGCGCCGTGGAGCCCGCCGCGGGGGTGGGCCCCGCCCCCGCGGCTGCGCCGCAGCGGTGGCAGAACCTGGCCGTGGCTTCCAGTGGAGTGCCACAGGAGGCACAGTTCCTCGGCCCGAGGGCCGAACCGCACTGGTGGCAGAACTTTCCTGTCGCTTGGGCCCCGCAGGCGGGACAATGGGACGATGCCGGTGCGCCTTGCTGGTCTCGTGTCATGTGGCCCAAGATAGTCACCTCCGGGAGCCCTCGGGAGCGCCAGCGCTGGCGTCAGGGCCATCCGGTCGCTAGCGTTCAGCCCAAGGAGAACGAGCGCCATGGACTCATCCCCGACATCCCCGGGCCACCCCGTGCCCTCGCCCGCGCAGGGACGCCACCTCGGCGACCTGACACGGTCGGGTACGACCTGGCAGGTGCACGTGGAGACCCGCCCCCAGGGGCAGTTGACCGCCGGCCGGGTGCATTTCGTCTCGCCCGAGCAGGCCCGCGCCACCGGCTGGATCTTCCTCGAGTGGAGTGAGCAGGACGTGCTGCACCGGTTCAACGAGTTCAGCCCCATCGAGCTCTGGAAGCTCCTCGAGAGCCTGGAGTAGTCCGCTGCTGGTTCCCCCCTGCCTCCCCGGACACCGCCATCTGCTGTCGCTGGTCCTGCTGGGAATCCTGCCGAGCCGGTTGGCCGCCCAGGATACCGTGGCGACCGCCGTCCCTCCGCGGCCCGTTTCCCTGATCGTCATCGAGCGCGAGAACGTGTTCGGACGCGGCGAGGCGACCGATTTCGTCTCCAAGCTGGTCAACCGGATGCACGCCACGACCCGGATCTCCACCATTCGGCGTGAGCTGCTCTTCCGGGCCGGCGAACCCTTCGATTCCGCCCGCGCCGCCGAGAGCGAGCGCAACCTCCGGCGCCTCGGGGTCTTCCGCTCCGTCGCGATCGACACGGTCCACCGGGGGGAGGGGGTCGTGGTCCGGGTGCGCACCGCGGACGGCTGGAGTACCAAGCCGGATTTCCGGTTCCGCTCCACTGGCGACCAGGTCACCTACACCGCCGCACTCGAGGAGACCAACCTGTTCGGCACCGCCTCCCAGGCGGGAATCCGGTATCGCAAGACCCCCGACCGCTCGTCGGTCCTGCTCCACTTCCGGCGACCGCGCCTCGTGGCCGGGCGGGTGGGAATCGAGCTCCAGTTCGATGATCGCTCCGACGGCCGGCTGTACTTCGCCCAGGTGTCGCAGCCCTTCTTCGCCCTCTCCTCGCCGTTCGCGTTCCGGGCCGACATCGACCATCGCGAGGAACGGATCCTCCGCTACTACGAGGGGGAGGCGCTGGCCCGGGACACCCTGCAGCGGCGGTACACCCTGGCGGGCGCGGCGGCGAGCTGGGCCATTTCGGCCGGGTCGGGCGGGTATCTCCGCTGGGGTGTGCAGGGGCAGGTGCGGCGGGAGGACTACGCCCCCGAAGGTGCCGCGGGACCGATTCCCTCCACCTGGACCGCCGCGTTTGGCCCCTACCTGCACTGGCGCCGGGCGCGGTTCGTCGTCTCGCGCGGGTTCCAGGGGGTGGGGCGCTCGGAGGATGTGGATGTCAGCACAACGATCCTGGGTGGGGTGATGTTCGCCCCGAGTGCGCTGGGTTACGAGGTGGACGGCATGGGGGCGTTCTTCAGCGGTCGGACCGGCGGGGTGAGCCGCCACGGCTTCGGGTACCTGGACCTCAATGCCAACGCAATGTTCTCGGCCGCCGGGGTGGACAGCGCCTCGGTCCACGCCGCGGTCACCTGGAGCTTCCAGACCGGTCCGCGATACCTGGCGATTGTCCATGGCGCCGTGGGGGCCCAGCACAACCCCCGGCCCGGCCAGGAGTTCGACCTCGGCCTCGGGCTGGGCCCCCGGGCCTCGCAGGTTCACGCCTTTACCGGCGACCGCGCCTTCTTCACCAGCGCCGAGTACCGCTACAATGTCGCCGATGAGGTCCTCCAGCTCACCGGGCTGGGAGTGGCGGCGTTTGTCGACTACGGCGGGGCCTGGTACCAGGGGTCCACGGTGCGAACGGGGCTCCAGGCCGGAGTGGGCCTGCGACTCACCTCGTCGCGGTCGGCCCGGCTCGAGGCCACCCGGATCGACCTGGCGCATCGATTCGCCACCGGCTCCGACCCTGGCGGCTGGTCGATCGTGATCGGCAAGGGGTTTCCGTTTGCCAGCAACGGGAGGCTGGACTACTAGAAGGTGAGAGGTCAGAGGTCAGAGGGATCCGCTGGGTTCCCAGCGTGGTGAGCGGGAACGGTCGGGTCCCATCGAGGGGTCGTCTTCCCGGCAGGGCAGGCAGCTTGGTCCCCCTCCTGGATCTACAACGCCGTCGTACCTCTTACCTCGTACCTCTCACCTCTCACCCGTTCACCACCCCATCGCGGCCCCATCCCGCCGCGGATCCGCCACCCCGACCATCCGGCCGCCGCGCGTCATCAGGACGGCGTGGACACCCCCGAAGGTGATGTCGGCCACCCGGTTGACGGTCAGGAAGCCGCGCTCCCGAAGGGCCTGGTAGACCGCCGGGGCAAACCCCGGCTCGACCTCCACCTGCGCCACCCCGCTCGGTTGGAGGCGCGGCGCGGCGATCGCCAGCCACGGGTCCTCACCCAGCGCGAGCATCCGGAACGCCACCTGGGTCACCGAGGTCGGGATGTAGGCGGAACCCGCCGCCCCGATCACGAGGCGCGGCTGGTCCCCCTCGAGGACGATCGTCGGCGCGATGGTTGAGCTGCCGAAGCGGGAGGGCCCCCGGGTTTGGGCGTCGAAATTGCCCCCCCCGGAGTTGAGAAAGTACCCGTTCACGTACACCCCCGACCCGAACAGCACCCCGACCGTGAAGGTCACCGCGACGGCGTTGTGCTCAGCGTCGATCACGCTGAAGTGGGAGGTGAAGCTGGCGGCCTCCCCCGCCTCGCCGTCGGGCGGCCCGCCGCCGCTCGGGGGCGGCGCCGCCTCGCGGCCCAGGGCGCTCGCGGGCCAGGCATCCAGGGCATCGCAGGCCGGCCCGGCCGAACTCGAATCGGCCGCCCAGGGGTCCCCGAAGGGCAGGCGGGTACCTGGCGCGGTGGCCACCAGTCCCGCCCGCCCGGCGGCAAATCCCGGGCTGGCCATGCCCCGGGCGGGGACCCCGTAGAAGGCGGGGTCGCCGCGCCAGCGGCTCCGGTCCGCGGCGGCCACCCGCAGGGCGCCGATCATGGTGAGGGCAGCGTCGGCGCTGGTGGTGGCCGATCCGAGGCGCCTGGCGTCCACGGCGGCCAGCAGGTTGAGCGCCTCGACCACGGTGACACCGCCCAGCGGCGGGGCCACGGTCAGGACGGTGTGGCCGAGCCAGGGCGAGCAGAGGGCCCGCTTGCCCTCGGGTCGGTAGCCATTCCAGTCGGCCACCGTGAGGCGGCTGCCAAGGGCGCGCAGCTTGGCGATGGCGCGGTCGGCCAGCGGGCCGCGGTAGAACCCCACCGTTCCCTGGTCGGCAATGACCTGGAGGGTGGCGGCAAGTTCGGGTTGCACCAGGCGCTCGCCGACCCGGATCGGCTGGCCACCGGGCAGGAACAGCCGGGCGGCGACCGTGTCGGCGGCCAGCTTGGCGCGGGCAGACTCGCTGGTCCGTGACAGCAGCGGGGAGACGGCAAAGCCGTCGCGCGCCAGCCGGATGGCTGGCGCCATGATCTGGGCCCGCTGCAGCCGGCCCCATCGGGCATGGGCCTCGAGCATGCCGGCGACGGTCCCCGGGATTCCCGCACTGCGGGCGTTGATCGGCTGTCCTGCACCGCCGCTGTCCGGCTGCGCCCAGGCGGGGTCGGCACCGGTCCGGGCATAGAAATCGAGCGTCTCGGCGCGGCGATCCTGGCGCAGCCAGACCACCATGCCGCCGCCACCGCCGAGCCCCGTTTGCGAGGGATCCACCACACCCAGCGCGAAGGCCACCGCCACCGCGGCATCGACAGCGTTGCCGCCCGCCCGGAGGATCTCGAGTCCTGCGGCGGCGGCATCGGGATGCGAGGCCGATACCATGCCGCGCTGGCCGTCGGCGCGCTTGCTGAAGGCGGGAGCGGGGACGCTGGTGGGAGCGGAGTTGGTGCAGGCGGCGAGGAGGACCAGGAGGCAGAGGTGCCGGCTGCCGGGTGTCGGGTGCCGGCGATGCGGGTTCATGGCATGATCTCTGGGAACGGGAGAGGAAGGGCGTTCAGCGAGAGCTGGCGATACCACAGGAGTGTTCCAGGGGAGACCGGGTGGGGATCGGGTGTCTGGCGAGCAATGGAACCGCCGACACCCGACACCCGAATCCTGACCCCTGCTGTTACGGCACCAGCGCCGACTTCACCTGGTCCCGCCCCTTTTCGAGGTACGGAATCCCGTCGGTCATCCACTTCGGGGCCGGCATCCCGCGCAGGTGGTGGTCAAAGAACTGCATCGTCTTCAGGGCGATGTCGGCCTGGTTCGCCCGCTTGGTCGGGTTGTGCTCATCGCCGTTGTAGTTCACCATGTACGCCTCCTTGCCGAGGCGGCGCATCGCCACGTACATCTCGATCCCCTGGTACCAGGGGACCGCGCCGTCGTTGTCGTTGTGCATCATGAGCAGCGGGGTCTCGACCCGGTCGGCATGGAAGACCGGCGAATTCTCGAGGTAGCGGAGCGGATACTCCCACAGCGATCCGCCGATCCGGCTCTGGGTCTTCTCGTACTGGAACGACCGCGCCAGGCCCGACCCCCACCGGATCCCGCCGTAGGCGCTGGTCATGTTGGCGACCGGCGCCCCCGCCATCGCGGCGGAGAAGATGTTGGTGCGGGTGATCATGTAGGCCGTCTGGTAGCCGCCCCAGCTCTGGCCGGCGGTCCCGATCCCCTTGGGATCCACGAAGCCGCGGGCGATCAGGCTCTGGACCCCGGGCACGATCGACTTCATGGCGTCCGGACCGGGGTAGCCGGTCCCGTAGTTGATGTCGGGGAAGAAGACCAGGTACCCGTTCGACACGTACCAGGTCGGCTGGATCGTGTTGCGGGGGAAGCTCATGTTGTAGTTGTGGAGCCCGTCGCTGAGCTTCTCGTAGAAGTAGACCGCCATGGGGTACTTCTTGCTGGGGTCGAACCCATCCGGCTTGTAGAGGATCCCCTGCAGCGGGACATTGTCATCGCTGTTCCACTCGACCAGTTCCGCCGTGCCCCACCGGAACTCGGCCTGCTGGGGATTGGCGTTCGAGATCCTGGTCACCTGGTCCAGCCGGGTCCCGGCATAGAGATCGGGGAAGTCACGGAAGGTGGACCGGGTCACCACGAACATCTCCGCATTCCGGGCCTTGATCGGGTTGCCGAACCCGACATCCTGCATCACGATCCGGGCCGGCGGGGCGACCCGGTCGAGCCGATCGATGTAGAACCCGTCCTGTTTGGTGCGATTGTCGAACGCCGACAGCAGCAGAGGCGTGCCCGGACTGAGGTGCCGCTCGGTGGGATCGGTGCGGAGGACGCGGAACCGCATGTTGTTCCGGCGGCCCATCGAATCGGTGACCATCCGGGCCGGCCGCGTGCCCATCGGGTCGAGCTCCCAGATGTCGTACTGGTCGTAGACGATGAGGCCCTGGTCCCCGGTGGTCCACCCGGCCGTCCCCCAGGAGGGCGGCGTGCTTGGCGTGTCCCAGGTCTCCTGGTCGAATCGAACTCCCCGGATCGCCTCGGTCAGGTTGCGGGTCCGTCCCGTGGCCACCTCGCGCGCCATCCAGTGGGCGTTCTGGAAGTAGACCACGAAGCGCCCGTCGGGAGAGAGCTGGGCCCCGCCGGACTCGAGCCGTTCGGCCACCTTCGTGCGGCTCCCGGTCAGGGCGTCGATCAGGTAGACGTCGCTGCCACCCTCACCCCACATCGCCTCGATGGCATAGGGGATGTTGGTGGTTCCGAGCGCCAGCCGGCCGTTGTCCGAGACGGTCACCTGGGGCAGGTCCTCGCTGCCCAGGCGGGCGATGCGCCGGGCGGCGGGGTGATAGAGCGCCGCGAAGGACCGGGTGGCATTCTGGCGGGCCTGCAGCTTCTGCTGGGGCTGGAGCTGGGGGTCCTGCCAGTGCCACAGGTCATAGACGGCCCCTTCCGCGACCTCGTCGGCGGGGAGGGAGTCCATCGGGGCCGGCCCGATCCCGAACCGCAGGGCGGATCCATCCCGCGTGAAGGCGACACCGCCCGACGCGATGATCATCCCCGCCCCGGCGCTGTCCGGGGTCGCGACCGGCTGCACCCGCACGGCGCCGCCCCGGAGCATGGCGTGGTAGAGGGTGTGCCGTGGCTTGTCGGCCGCCTGGTCGGCCCGATCCGACACGAAGGCCAGCTGCTGGCCCGCCCGGTCGAAGGTCAGCGACGCGTAGCTGCCCCGCCCGGCCAGCAGCGGTGTCACCGTGCCATTGGCCAGCGAGCGCAGGAACGCTCCATCGTGGGTGGAATCCCGGGAGGTGACTGTGTAGGCCAGCCAGCGCGCGCTGTCGTCCACCGCAAAGGCCGAGACCTCGTCGATGCGGGTGTCCTGCCCAGTCCGCAGGTCGCGGATCACCAGGGTGGTGCCCGGCTCGGGGGCGCGGCGGGCGGGCCGGCCCCCCGCAGTGTCGGGGCGCGCGGGCGTTTCGGGACGGGTGGTGCCCGAGTCGGCCTCCAGGTGATAGAGGAGGACGTTGCCGGCCTCCCCGGGGAACTCGAAGCTCCTGACGCGGGGGACGACCTCGAATCGTCCCGACTGGGCGCTGAAGATGCCCAGACTGTTCTTGGGGGCATCGGCGGCCCGGGTCCTGGCCTTGCGGGCCGCCTCCGAGCGTTCCATGCTGGGGTAGATCAGGAAGGCCAGGGTCTGCCCGTCGGGCGACCACTGGGCGGCCGCGGGATTGAACCCGCCTTGCGCGCCGGCCTGCAGCTGGGGACGCCCGGTGAAGCCGCGCGGGTGCCGGTGCTCCGTGGTGCCCGTCGTGGCCCGCACCACCAGTTCCCCATCGCCGACCTGCGGCGTGAGCGTATAGGCCACCCACCGGCCATCGGGGGAGAGCGCCGTCCCGGCGATGCTCTTCCACATGTCGAAGTCCGCCTGGGTCAGGGCGCGTTGGGCCTGGGTCGTGGCCGGAAGCAGCAGCAGGGCCATGGCACAGGCGGCCAGGCGGGCACGGAGGGCAGTCAATCGGCGCGTCATGGGTCCGTTCGGGCTGGGGGAACACAAGTGGGAACCTGGGGAACGTCCTGCCGAATGGTACGCCCGTCAACCCCCCGGCGTTGCCCATGACCCCGCCCTGCCGTACGATTCCCCATCTCCTCAGCCGCCGGGACGTCGATGACCGACAGCACCGCGTTGTTCGATGCGATTCGCGCCGGCGAGGCCGGCCGGGTCGGATCCCTCCTCGCTCGGGCGCCGGCCCTGGCGACCAGCGTGCAGGACGGGGTGTCGGCCATTCTCCTGGCGCTCTATCATGGTCAGGAGCGGATCGCCGCGATGCTGGCGGAGCAGGCGGGGGCCCTCGGGTTCTTCGAGGCGGCGGCGCTGGGTGATGCCGACCGGGTCAGCGCCCTCCTCGCCACCGACCCGTCGCTGGCCGAGGCCACGACTCCCGACGGCTTCCGGGCGCTGGGGCTCGCGGCCTTCTTCGGGCAGGGGCAGGTCGTGGCGCTGCTGGCACGCTGGTGCGACCCCGACACCCCCTCCGCCAATGCCATGCGGGTGACCCCGCTGCACTCGGCGATGGCCACCCGACGGCCGGATGCCGCCGCCGGGATCGCCCGGAGCCTGTTGGCGCAGGGCGCCGACCCGAACCGGCAGCAGGAGGGTGGCTGGACTCCGCTCCACGCCGCTGCCAAGTCGGGGGACCCGGAACTCGTCTCGCTCCTGCTGGAGCACGGGGCCGACCGCCACCTGGCCAACGACACCGGCCAGACGCCCCTCGACCTGGCCCTGGCCGAGGAGCACATCGCCGTCGTTGCCCTGCTGCAGGGGCCCTGAAGGTCCGGGCCGCCGGCCCGGACTCGGATTCACGCTTCACTCGGGAAGATCGATGCCTCGACAAACCGCCCTCCTCGTCGCCCTCACGGTGCTGGCCGGCCCCCTGGCGGCCCAGCACAGCTTCACACAGGGTGGCAGCTACGATCCCACCATTCCGACCCCCCGCGCAGTGCTGGGGTACGAGGTCGGCCAGCGCTTCACCCCCCACCACCTGTTCTCGCGCTATTTCGAGCGCGTGGCGGTGGCCAGTCCCCGGGTGCGGCTGGACACCATGGCGGTCAGCTTTGGCGGGCGCGAGACGCTCCTGGCGGTCGTCACCAGCGAGGCCAACCATGCTCGCATGGCGCAGATCCGGGCCGATGCCGCCCTGATCGCGCAGCCCGCCGGTGTCCCGGAGGCGCAGCTGCAGGCCGCCGCCGGGCGCCTCCCGGCGATCGTCTTCCTGGCCTACAGCGTCCACGGCAACGAGGCCTCCGGCACCGAGGCCGCCATCGCCACGCTCTACCAGCTGGCCGCCGGGCGCGACGCCGAGACGCTCCGCATGCTCGAGAACACCGTCGTCCTGATCGACCCCAGCCAGAACCCCGATGGCCATGAGCGCCATGTCCAGCGCGTCTGGCGGCACACCTCCGCCTCCGGGCTGCCGGTGGTCCAGTCGGCGATGGTGCACGGCAGCGACTGGCCCGGCGCCCGCACCAGCCACTACTACTTCGACCTCAATCGGGACTGGTTCATCCAGTCGCACCCGGAATCCCGCGGCCGGTCGGGGATCATCAACTCGTGGTGGCCACACGTCGTCGCCGACATCCACGAGATGGGCTCGAGCTCGAGCTACTTCTTCGCCCCGCCGATGGAACCGGTCAACAAGAACGTGCCGCAGAGCATCATCGACTGGTGGGAGATCTACGCGTCGGGGAATGCCGCGGCGTTCGACCAGATGGGCTGGCCGTACTTCCGGCGTGAGGGGTACGACGAGTTCTACCCGGGGTATGGCGTCTCCTACCCGATCCTGACCGGCGCGGTCGGCATGACCTATGAGCAGGCGAGCAGCGGGGGCGGCGCCATCCGCCGCAATGACGGCACCATCATGACCCTGCATGACGCCGCCTGGCATCACTACACCACCTCCATGGCCACCATCCGGGTTTCGGCCGACCGCGCCCGCGACCGGGTGCGCGATTACCTCGAGTTCCGCCGCTCGGCGATCGCCGAGGGGGAGCGGGCGGCGGTGCGGGCGATGGCCTTCGCCCGCGACCCGGATGGGCGGGCCGACTCGCTCGCCGTGCTCCTGGCCCGCAATGCGATCGAGGTGCGGCGCACCACCGCCGCGGTGGACCTGGCGGGGGCCACCGGCTACGGCGACGGTGCTCCGCGGGCCACCCGGCTGCCCGCCGGGAGCTACGTGGTGGACTTTGCCCAGGCGCAGGGCCGGCTGGCCCGCGCCCTCCTGGAGCCCGATGCGGTGCTCGACTCCACCTTCATCCAGCAGGAGCTGGAAAGCCGGCGCACCGGACAGTCCAGCCGGTTCTACGACATCACCGCCTGGTCGCTTCCGATGACCTTCCGGGTGCAGGCCTGGTCGCTGCGCACCCCGGTACCAGGCACGGAGCCGGTCAGCTGGCCGCCACCCAGGGCTGCCACCCCCGCGCGGGCCACCTTCGCCTACGCCTTCGCGCCAGGAAGCGAGACCAGCCTCCGCCTCCTGGCGGCGCTCCTCGCCGACAGTCTCCGGGTCCGGTTCGCGCAGAAGGCGTTCACCGTCGGGTCCGCCAGCTTCCCGCGTGGTGCATTCCTGGTGCAGGTCGCCGCCAATGACTCCTCCGTTCATCGCCGGGTGACCCAGGCCGTCGCCCGCAGCGGGGCCACCGTCACTGCCCTCAACACCGCCACCGCCACCACCGGCACGGACCTGGGCAGCAACAGCGTCATCCCGGTGCGCCCGCCGCGTGTCGGCCTGGTCGGGGGACAGGGAATCAGCGGGAACACCTATGGCTTCGCCTGGTTCGCGCTCGACCAGCGGATCGGGTACCCGACCCTTAACCTCGAGGCCGGGTCGCTGGCCGGTGCCCTCGGCGAACTGGACGTCGTCATCCTGCCCGGCGCCCAGGGCGGTGCCCTCGATGCCGAGCTGGGAGACAACGGCCGCAGTGCGCTGGCCGCCTGGGTCCGGAACGGGGGCGTGCTGATCACCCTGGAGGGTGCCACCGCGTGGCTGGCCCGGGAGCCGGTGGGGTTGACCCGGCTGCGCCCCAAGGTCGATTCCGCCGGGACCGGTGGGATGGCACCGCTTCCCGTTAACATTCCCGGGGCGATCGTGCGGGTTGTTGCCGATACCCTGAGTCCACTCATGGCGGGGATCCGCGACCTCGAGTTCCCCGTCATGGCGAGCGGCGGGTTCGTGCTGGGCACGCCGCGCAATCTGCGCCCCGGCGAGGCCGTGGCCCGCTATGCGCCCGCCGCGCGGGTGCGTCTCTCAGGCTACCTCTGGCCCGAGGCACCGGGCCGGCTGGCCGATGCCCCCTACTTGTGGACCGAACGGGTCGGTGGTGGGCGGATCATCGCCTTTGCCGGGGATCCCAACTACCGAGACCTGTGGCGCGGGTTGCTGCCGCTGTTCGGCAACGCGGTGTTCCTGGGGGGGAGCTTCTAGGACGGCCAGGGACTGGGGACTTGGGGCTAGGGACTAGGGTGTGTGGATCAGGACTTGGGATTGAGCGCCGATGGGAGAGCGATGGGGCCTCCTATCGCAGCCCTCGTCCATGTTCCCGTGGGTATTCAGCAGTCCCCAGTCCCTAGCCCCCATCCCCCAGCCCCTTCTCACCCACCACCGCCTCCTGCAGTTCCTCCAGCAGCCGATCCAGCTCCACCCCATGCGCCCGGGCTGCCACCTCCACCGCCTTGGCGCCCCCGCAGCACATGTCGAACCCGTGCTTCGCCATGATCGGTGCGACACTCGGCTGGGCCGCCGCGATTTCCGCGAGGGTGCGGGCCGGCGTGATCCCGGTCTGGATGAACGCGACGAGGTGCTCCCCCCCGGGCAGCGGGGTCGTGCGATGGGCAAAGCCCCGACGCGAGAGCGCCGCATAGAGCGGCACCGGCTCGAACGGTGCCAGCACTTCGAGGGTGCCGCCCTCGGCGATCTGGTCCGCCGCCTGGAGGATGTCGCCAAATGGCTCGCCGCCGGCCGCGATGGTGGGGCGGACGTCCAGGCGCGGTACCGCGGTGGATCCTGCGGTGCTCATGACAGTACCTCGAGTGGCCGGCCCGTTGGCCGTGGGGAAGGGGGTGGAGGGGAGGCAGGATCGCGCGGCGTCGCTCGCCACAACTGGAAGCCGCGGACGACCTGTGCCGCGATGGCCAGGGTTCCTGCCGCCAGCGAAAGCCCACCGGTCACGGCCAGCCCGGTCATGCCGAGCGAGATCCCGGCCGCGAGCGTCGCCGTTCCGGTGGCGATCAGGCCAAGGGAGGCCCAGGCGAGCGGCCGGTGGACGAGGGCGGTGACCGGTGGGGCGTGGGCGCCGCGCGACATGCCGCCGAAGAGGTGCAGCCAGCTCAGGAACGGCACGATGCGGTGCGCCACGCCCAGGGTGAACATGGTGCACCAGCCGAGCAGCGCCACCACGGCGTAGGCGGCCCATCCGCGGGGATCGAACCCACCGGCGCTCAGGCGGAGCACGCCGAGGACGATCGTCCCGAGCAGGAACCCGGTTCCCGCCAGCAGGTACCCGATTCCCGGATCGACCTCGCGCCGTGCCCGGTGGCGGAACCAGAGCCCGACTTGGAGAACCAGCAGGCTGCCTGCCAGCACCAGCGAGGCCCCGCCGACCGTGCTGAGCCCCTGGTGCCCCAGCAGGAGTCCGCTGGCGTGGAGCAGCAGCCCTCCGACCGCCACCGGGCCGAACCCGGTCAGCGGCCAGGTCGGTGCTGTCTGGGCAAAGAGGAACATCGGGACCATCCGGCTGCCGACACCCACGATCGTCAGGGTTACGAACCCGACCGCGGCCAGGTGGAAGTGGGCGGCGATGAACCCCGTCCGCGAGACGCTCCACCAGCCCAGCGGCTCCCCGATGCGGGCCAGCCCGAGCGCCATCGCGAGGCCCAGTGCCATGTGGCCCAGGCTCACGTAGCGGCCGACGAGGAGTCCCTGGGTGGCACGACGCCGCTGCGGCAGCAGGTTCCACGCCAGGCCGCCCACCGCCAGGAAGAGCAGGATCCACCCGCCCAGCAGCAGCGCCGGCGCCCACCACCAGAAACCCGCCACCAGGGCCACCACGCCGGCCTGCAGGACCCAGAAAGTCCGGTGGGCCACCGGGATGCTCCGGGCGCCGACGCCCAGGGTGGCCGGGAAGAACTGGTACAGGGCGCCGAAGATCA
Organism: Gemmatimonadales bacterium; assembly: GCA_048499805.1. Classification (GTDB taxonomy): domain Bacteria; phylum Gemmatimonadota; class Gemmatimonadetes; order Gemmatimonadales; family GWC2-71-9; genus JAWXBA01. The sequence continues at coordinate 522,139 of JASNZF010000003.1, forward strand.
TGGTGGTGAGCACGCCCAGGGTGAGCGCGTGGGTCACGGCCAGCACGGCGGGAGCGAAGATATTGCCCTGGGCGAGAGGGGCGGCCACCAGGGGCGCACCGGCCCCGACCAGGACCAGCCAGCAGAGGCTGGCGGCGAAGTGCTCGCCGGGCAGCCGGAACGGCGGTGGTGAGGCAGGGGGCGCAGGCGACGGTTGCACGAAAGGGAACGTACCGAGTCGGGGATGAAGCACGGGTAAATTCGGGGTGACGGATTCTTTGCAGTCTCCGCCTGCCGGTCCCGTCCCCGACCCCGGGTGCTCTGGCGGCGACTTGCCGAAGCGCCCATTCCGCCTCATGTTTGCCGGGACCCGCAGGCCACACCCGGGTCCCGTCCCGACTTCCGCGCAGCATCCCTGGTTCCGCATCTCCGATCTGGAGCACTGTCATGTCCCTGTCCGCCGGTGTGCTTCGCCGCACCCTTGTCGCTGCCCTGCTCGTGTCGGTCCCCCTGCCTGCTCCGGCCGTGGCGCAGAACCTCAGTGCGCGCCAGGCGGTGGCCCCGGTCACCGAGGCGAACTATCGGCTGGCCGGCCGGTTTGCGCCCTACAAGATGAGCAAGCTGGTCTACAGCACTTCGGTGACACCGCGCTGGATCAAGGGGACCGAGAAGTTCTGGTATGAGTGGACCACCGCGGCGGGAAAGGTGTTCAACATCGTGGACCCGGTGGCGGGCACCAAGCGGCAGCTCTTCGACAACGATCGCCTGGCCGCCGAGCTGACCCGGATCACCCGGGACCCGTGGGATGGCCAGCACCTGCCGATCCGGGCGATCCGGTTCGTCAACGCGGGGACGCTCACCTTCGAGGTGGAGTCCTCGCAGGACACGGTGATCGCCGATGCCGAGGCCGAGCGGGGGCAGCAGCAGGAGCAGCAGCGCCCCGCGGCCCGGCCGCGGCCCCGCAAGAAGGTGTGGCACTTCTCCTATGACGTCGCGACCCAGCGACTCACCGAGCTGACCGAGCGCCAGGAGCCCGACAACCACCCGTCGTGGGCCAGCGTCTCCCCGGACGGCGCCACCGTCATCTTCGCCCGGAATCACAACCTCTTCCTGATGGACAGCGCCGCCTACCGGCAGGTCCTCAACGCCCGCCGGGGCAAGACCGGCGCGGCGGCGGACAGTGCCGACTGGCGGGTCGAGGTGGCCGAGGTCCAGCTCACCACCGACGGCGTGGAGGACTACAGCTACGCGGCCGGGGACTTCGGCATGGTCGACGAGGAGAAGGTCAAGGCCAAGGACCGGCGCAAGCGGGCGGGGATCAGCTGGTCGGTGGACTCGCGGCGCTTCGCGCTGACGCGCTCGGACCAGCGCCAGGTGGCCGATCTCTGGGTGATCCACTCGACCGGCAACAAGCGCCCCCAGCTCGAGACCTACAAGTACGACATGCCCGGCGAGGTGAACGTCACCCAGCAGGAACTGCTGGTCTATGACCTCCCCGCCCGGCAGATGACGAAGATCCAGGCCGACGCCTTCAAGGACCAGCGGATCGGGCTGTTCACCGCGCGGCAGTTCACCTATCCCGACGACAACGCGCCCAGCCGGTCGCTCTGGCTGGCCCCGAACTCCAACGAGCTCTGGTTCTGGCGCCGGAGCCGCGACCAGCACAAGGTCGACGTGGTCGTGGCCGACGCCGGCACCGGGACGGTGCGCGTGGTGATCGAGGAGCGGCTCAACACCTATGTCGAGCACCAGCGCCTCGAGCTGCTGGGCTCCGGCGACCTGCTCTGGTGGTCCGAGCGGGACGGCTGGGCCCACCTTTACCGCTTCGGGTCGGACGGCACGCTGAAGAACCGCCTGACCGAGGGGCCGTGGCACGTTTCCGGGATCGAGGCGATCGACGAGACCCGGGGCCTGGTGTACTTCACCGCGAACGCCCGGGAGCCCGGCGAGGATCCCTATTACCAGCATGCCTACCGGGTGGCGCTGGCGGGCGGCCCGGTGACGCTGCTCAATCCCGGGGACTTCGATCATCGCGTGGATGTCGGGGCGTCCAACCGGTTTGCCGTGCACAACTACTCCCGGGTGAACACCGTGCCCCGGGCGGCGGTGCTTGACGTGACCACCGGGCGGAAGGTCCTCGACCTCGAGGAGGCCGACTTCTCCAAGCTGATGGAGGCGGGGTACCGCTTCCCGGAGCCGTTCACGGTCAAGGCGGCGGACGGGATCACCGACCTCTACGGGGTCATGTACAAGCCGTTCGACTTCGATTCGACCCGGCAGTATCCGATCGTGGAGTACGTCTATCCGGGGCCGCAGACCGAGTCGGTCGCCAAGAGCTTCAGCACCAGCGCCAGCGAGGTGGCGCTGGCCCAGTTCGGCATGGTGGTCATCACGATCGGCAACCGCGGCGGACACCCGGACCGGTCCAAGTGGTACCACAACTACGGCTACGGCAACCTCCGCGACTACGGCCTGGCCGACAAGAAGGTGACCGTCGAGCAGCTCGGCGACCGGCACGCCTACATCGACATCGACCGGGTCGGGATCTACGGCCACTCGGGGGGCGGCTTCATGTCCACCGCCGCGATGCTGGTCTACCCGGACTTCTTCAAGGTGGCCGTCTCCTCCTCGGGCAACCACGAGAACAACATCTACAACGCCAACTGGTCCGAGAAGCACCACGGCATCAAGGAAGTGGTCAAGGGCGACACCACCACCTTCGAGTACAGCATCGCCACCAACTCGGCGATGGCCCGCAACCTCAAGGGCCACCTGATGCTCACCACCGGCGACATCGACAACAACGTCAACGGGGCCGCCACCTACCGGATGGCGGAGGCGCTGATCAAGGCCAACAAGCGGTTCGACTTCTTCCTCTTTCCGGGCCAGCGCCACGGCTACGGCAACATGAGCGACTACTGGTTCTGGCTCCGGGCCGAGTACTTCGTGCGCCACCTGATCGGCGACACCCGCTGGAACGCGAACATCGTGGAACTGGACCTGGAACAGCCGGGGCGGTAGCAGCCCCGGGCACCGCCCGGGGTGCTTGACAACGGCACAGCCGGGCAGTAGCTACAATGCGTTGGACGATATTGCTGGGCATCCGGAACCAGTTGGTCCCAGGCCAGACGACCCACTGAAGCCCGGCCGGTGACACCCCGGCTGGGGTCCAGAGGGTGGCGGAACCCGGGCGGTCCCTTCGCCCCCCGCCGCCCTCCCCCGGAGAAGTGCCGAGTGTTGGCCGGGCCGTCAGCCCGGCAGGTATGCTGGTCTGCATTACCCCTTGTCACAGTCGAAGTGCGCACCCATTGCTGTCCGCTGCCTCGTTCGCACGAGCGGGTTGGTCTGGACCCTGGTCCAGGCGCTTGCCCCCTCGCCCGCGTCCCGGGGGCATGGCCGGTGGTGCGTGTGGGGCAATCGCCGGCGCCCAGGGCCACCGTCGCCCGGGCCTGGTGCAGGGTGGCTGGTCCAGTTCCCGGGGTTCACATCGGTACGTCCTTCAGGGGGGTCTATGACACGATTGGTTGGGATGCGGCGCCTGTGGTTGTCGCTGGCGGCGGGAGTGCTGGGCCTGGCGCTGTCCGCAGGCTCCGCCACGGCCCAGGGGAGCGGGGTCATCCGGGGGGTGGTGTCGGATGCGGAGGGGGCGGGCAACCTCGCGGGGGCCACGGTGACGCTGGTGGGCACCAGGATGCTCACCACCACGGACAACGATGGGCGGTATGTCCTGCGCGGGATCGCCCCCGGCAGCTGGACCATTCGGGTGGCCATGATCGGCTACAGCCCGATGCTCCGGAACGTGACCCTCGGCGCCAATGCCGAGGCCACGGCGGACTTCGAGATGCGCCGGTCCGTCGTCCAGCTGGACGAGGTCGTCACCACCGCCACCGGGGACCAGTCCCGCCGGGCGGTGGCGAACATCGTCAACACCGTGCGGACCGACTCGATCGCCAAGATCTCGGCGGCCACCACCGTGGACCAGCTGCTCGCCGCCCGCGTGCCCGGGGTGACGGTGCTGCCCTCCTACGGGATGACTGGCGGCGGCATGACGATCCGGATCCGGGGCGTCAACTCGATCAGCCTCTCCAGCGACCCGCTCTGGGTCATCGACGGGGTGCGCATGGAAACGCGCAATTTCTCCGCCGGTGGCAATCGCGGCAACGCGGGAACCCTCCAGCTGAATCCCGAGGACATCGAGTCGCTCGACATCATCAAGGGCCCCTCCGCCGCCGCACTCTACGGCACCCAGGCCTCCAACGGCGTGGTCGTGGTCCGGACCAAGCGGGGCAAGGTCGGCCGGACCCAGTGGAACGCCTACACCGAGTACGGTACGGTGGAGCAGCCGGTCGATTGGCAGGACAACTACCGCAGCTGGGGCCGGTCGCGGAACACCACCACGGGGGCGCTGGGCACCAGTGCGATCCAGTGCCGGATCTCCAACCAGGCCCTGGGGACCTGCGTCATCGACAGCCTGACCACCTTCAACCCGCTCAGCAACCCCGAGACAACCCCGTTCGCCAAGGGGAACCGCCAGGTCTTCGGGCTGCAGGCGTCGGGCGGGACCGAGGCCGTCCGGTTCTTTGCCTCCCTCGAGAAGGAGGACGAGCGCGGGCCGTATGAAATGCCCTCGGCCGAAATCGAGCGGATCACCACCACGCGGGGCACCGCCCCGCGGGAAAACCAGATCCACCCCAACAGCCTGGACCAGATCAACGTCCGGGGCAACTTCACCGCCCGGCTCACGAGCACCCTCGAGGCCAACCTCAACGCCTCCTACACCCGGCTCCATGTCCAGACGCCCTTCAACGCCAGCTACTTCCAGGGCATCGGGACCCAGTCGCTCCTGGCCCCGGGCTTCCGCACGGCGTTCAACGGCTACTCGGCCCAGCACCTGGGCGACATGATGTCGATGTACATGCCCGACGACGAGAGCCGCTACCTGATCAGCGGCAACGTGAACTGGAACCCGCTCTCCTGGGTCAACGTCCGGGCCACTGCCGGCGACGACCGCAACTTCTCACGGTCGATGATGTTCAGCTACTTCGGCGAGGGGCCCAACGGCGGCTGGGGCAGCGGCCTGGTCGGCCAGGGGGGCGGCAAGCTGGTCTCGATGGACAACTATCGCCGGACCTCGGCGGACGTGGTGGCCACCGCCAACCGGTCGCTCACCGCCACGCTCACCTCGCGCACCTCGATCGGGGGCCAGTACAACACCGACGAGTACAAGTGGAGCACCGCCGACGGTTACAACCTGGCTCCCGGCGCCAGCACCACCGCGTCCGGCACGGTCCGCAGCGGCAGCGAGTCCTTCACCGAGGGGAAGAGCCTCGGCTTCTACGTCGACCAGAACTTCGGCTGGCGGGACCGGGTCTTCCTGAGCGGCGGCGCCCGGCTCGACAAGAGCTCCGCCTTCGGCACCGGGTATCCCAGCGTGGTCTACCCGCGCGCGGGCCTCTCCTGGGTGATCTCGGAGGAGGACTTCTTCCCCGACATCGGGATCCTCGACAACCTCCGACTCCGCTTCGCCTGGGGACGGGCCGGCATCAATCCCGGGGCCACCACCGCGATCCAGCAGCTGTCGGCCTCTGCCGTGATCATCAACGGGCAGGCCCAGCCCACCCTTCGCCTCTCCTCGCTCGGCAACATGGAGATCCGCCCCGAGGTGGTGACCGAGACCGAGTTCGGCTTCGAGTTCTACCTCTGGGATGAGCGCCTGTACCTCGAGGGGACCTTCTACAACAAGAAGAGCAAGGATGGCCTCGGGACGATCCCGCTGCCGCCGTCGCTCGGGGCGGCCTCCTCGCAGACCGTGAACATCAGCGGGGTCCAGAACAAGGGCTTCGAGGCGGTGGCCGACCTCAACCTGATCCAGAGCCGCCCCCTCAACTGGAACGTGCGGCTGTCCGGCTCGACCCTGACGAACAAGGTCCTGGACATGACCGATGACGAGGGCCGGGAGTTGCCCCAGCCCTGGGGGTCGTTCCGGACCACCGTGGGCTACCCGATCAGCGGGATCTGGGTCAACCCGATCCGCAGCTTCAACGACGCCAACGGCGACGGCATCCTCGTCGACACCGAGATCGTGACGGCCTACAGCGAGGAGGGGTGCACCGTGGCCACCGCGGCCACCGGGTGTGGCTGGGAGTTCCTGGGCCAGACCCTGCCCAAGCACGACCTCAGCATCACCAACACCCTCGGGTTCCTCGACAACAAGCTCAACGTCATGGGCATGATCGACTTCCGCGGCGGGCACTACAAGAGCTGGCGGGTGGAGCGTGAGCGGTGTTCCGGCGGCAACTGCCGGGCGGTGAACGACCCGACCGCCCCGCTGGCGGACCAGGCGGCCGCGGTCGCCAGCCTCAGCTCCCGGCACAACCTCACCCAGGCCGGGTACATGAAGCCGGCCGACTTCTGGCGGCTTCGCGAGGTGTCCGTCTCCTACGCCCTGCCGCGCGCCCTGACCCGGTGGTTCGGCGCCAGCGCGGGCCAGCTGGTGGTGGCCGGCCGGAACCTGCTCATGATCAGCTCCAAGTACCCGGGGCTCGACTCGGAGGCGGGCAGCCAGGCGGAGGAGTTCAACTGGCAGCCGCCCCCGCTGCGGTACTTCATCACCCGACTCAACCTCACCTTCTAAGGTCGATGGAGACCATCATGATGCCTCGGATTGCGATGCGCCCCACGCGCCGGCTGCTGGTGCTGCCCGCGCTGGCGCTCCTGGCCACCGGCTGCGACTTCGATGAGCTGGTCGAGGTCGAGCTGCCCGTCATCTCGCCCACCAACGCCAGCAATGCCGCCGGCGCCCAGGCGCTGCGCGCCGCCGCGCTGCGCGACATGTGGGTGTTCACCGGGTCGAACGTCTATGCCTGGGCCGGCGCCGGGCTGCTCAGCGACGAGCTGATCAACGCGCGCACCGGGTTTGAAACGACCGACAAGCGCGACATCACGGGCGCCTCGAGCCCCGCGACCACCTCCTGGAGCGGGTTCGTGGGGGTCCTCTATTCCGCCCCCAAGGGGGTCCGCGCGCTGACGGAATTCGTTCCGGAATCGCCGACTCGACAGACCCAGCTGGCCGAACTGCACGCCATCACCGGCCTCGCGATGACCATCGGCGGGGAGATCTTCTGCAACGGCGTGCCCCGCAGCTACCTCCAGGACGACGGCTCCAAGGTGTATGACGAGAAGTCGTACTCGAACGTCGATTGGTGGAATGCCGCCATCGAGGAATTCGACCAGGCGCTGACACTCGCCCCGGCCACCGCGACGGTCCGCAACATGGCCCGGATCGGCAAGGCCCGGGCCCTCCTCAACCTCGACCAGCCGGCGGCCGCTGCGGCGATGGTCCGGGCGGGTGGTGGGGGCGCCGGTTCCACCGCCGTGGCGACCAGCTACACCTTCAACGCCGAGTACAGCGCCAGCGGCACGATTACCCAGGGGCCGTACGACTGGATGCCGTCGTCCGCCAACATGGGGACGCCGAACGGCTCCGAGACGCCCAACACGATGGACTGGCGGGATCCCCGGATCAAGCCGGTCTTCTTCCGGAAGGGACAGGACGGTGTCACCGATGTCTACGTCCCCTCGGCCGTGACCTGGATGAGCTCCAACGCCAATCCCATGCCCCTGGCCACCGGAACCGAGGCGCGCCTGATCGAGGCCGAGGCCGACCTGCGGGCCGGCAACGCGGCCTGGCTCACCACCCTGAACGCCCTGCGGTCGGCCAGTCCGCTCGCGGCCCAGCTGCCGGCCCTCGTCGATCCCGGCACCGATGCCGCCCGGGTCGACATGCTCTTCAAGGAGCGGGCGATGTGGATGTACCTGACCATCCACCGCCTCGGCGACATGCGCCGGCTGGTTCGGCAGTATGGCCGTGGGGTCGAGTCGGTGTTCCCGACGGGTGGGTACTTCAAGGGCGGCACCTACGGCACCAGTGTGGCGCTCGAGCCCTCCACCACCGAGGCCAACACCCACCCGCACTGGACCGCCTGCACCAACCAGCTGCCATAGCGGACTGGGGCACCGGAGACACCAAGGGCGGCCTCTGTGGGCCGCCCTTGGTGCATCTGGGCCCCATCCGAGGCTCAGGCCGGCTCGAGCCGCAGCAGGCCCCCCTCCTCCTCGTCGGTCAGGAGGTAGAGCAGCCCGTCGGGGCCCTGCTTCACCTGGCGGACGCGCTTGCCCAGCGGCAGGACCACTTCCTGGTGGCGGGCCGCCGTCCCGTCGAGCACCAGCCGTCGCAGGTGCTGCCCCGCGAGCGCCCCGACGAACAGGTTGCCCTTCCAGCGAGGGAACCGGTCGCCGGTGTAGAAGGTCATCCCCGAGATCGCGATCGAGGGGACATAGTAGGTGCGGGGCGTTTCCATCCCTGCCCGGGCGGTGTCGGTGCTGATGACCGAACCGTTGTAGTTGATCCCGAAGGTGATGGCGGGCCAGCCGTAGTTGCGCCCGGCATGAATCTGGTTGATCTCGTCCCCGCCGCGGGGACCATGCTCGTTCTCCCACAGCACCCCCGTCTCGGGATGCAGGGCCAGGCCCTGCGGACTCCGGATGCCGTAGGCGAAGATCTCGGGCCGGAAGCCGTCCCGCCCGACGAACGGGTTGTCGGCGGGAACCCGACCGTCATCCATGAGGCGGAGGATCGTCCCCTGATGGTTGGTCGTGTTCTGTGCCTCGGCCATCGCGCCGCGCTCGCCCACGCTGATGAACACGTGGCCGCGGCCGTCAAACACGATCCGGGATCCGAAGTGGTTCCCGCCCCGTGCCCATGCCTCGGCCACGAAGATGTCCTCGAAACCCACCAGGGCCGTCCCCTCCAGGCGGCCCCGGCCGAGGGCAGTGGTGGCCCCTCTCGGGCCCGGCTTCGAGTAGGTGAGGTAGACCAGGCGATTCACGCTGAAGTCCGGGTGGATCTCGACGTCCAGGAGGCCACCCTGCCCGTTCGCCCAGACCTCGGGTGTGCCGGTGACGATCGCGGGGACGCCGCTGCCCGGTCGGACCAGGCGGAGTCGGCCCGGCCGCTCGGTGACCAGCATCGCTCCACCCGGGAGGAAGGCGATCCCCCACGGGTGCACGAGCCCCTCGGCGACAGGGGTCACCCGGAAGCTGTGCTCCTCGGAGGTGACGACCTGGGCGCTGAGGGTGGGGAGGGGGATGGCGGCAAGGACCATGATCGTGGCCCAGGGCACCTGTCGCTGGCGCGGAAACATCTTGGCTCCTCGGGTTGGGGGCACCGGCAATTCAGGGAATCTAACCGGCACTGCCCTCCCGCCGCCCCACGCCATCCATCGGCCAATGCCCTTGACGTAACCCATTGACTGGTGGCACTTTCCCGCCTCTGGCGCCGTAGCCAAGTGGTAAGGCAGAGGTCTGCAAAACCTCCATGCACCGGTTCGACTCCGGTCGGCGCCTCTGCCCTGAATGGGCCTCCACCTCGGGTGGGTTCCCCGCGCACCGGTGGGCGGCGCCCGCCGGCGGCGGGCTTGCCGTCCTCGCTCCGCTCGGACCGACTCCGGTCGGCGCCTCCGCCCGCAATGGGCTCCCCCGATACCGCCTGCCTTTCCTCGCACCGCTGGGTGGCGCCCGCCGCCGGCCGGCTCGCGGGTTCCCATCCCCCCGCACCCCGTGCGGCGTCCCGGCGCCCGTTCGGCGGCTTGCGCCGGCCGATGCAGTCCCGTAGCGTTGGGGGGTCCGCAGGAGGACGCCATGGCTCCTCGCGTCGCTCGCTTCACCACTTTCGTGCTGGTTCTCGTCATGGGCGCCGCCACCGCGCTGCCCCTGGCGGCCCAGCGCGCCGGCAACGCCCGCATTGAGGGCATCGTGCTCGACGCCGTCACCCGATTGCCCGTGGCCGGGGTGCAGGTTGTCCTGCTGGGCGCCTCCAGGTCCATCGCAACCGATTCGTCGGGTCGGTTCCGGTTCGAGGCCCTTGAGGATGGTGAGTACGCCCTGCAGATCCGGTCCTCCCGCGGTGACTCGGCGACCGCCCGGGTTGCGCTCGGTCCCCGGGAACGGGTGGATTTGGAGTTCTACCTGGGTGCCCGGCTGGGAGTCGACCTCCCCGAGGTGGTGGTGACGGCCTCGTCGGGATCCAACAGCGGCCGGGATGCCTTCGAGCGACGGTTGGCCGAGGGGAATGGACGATTCATCACCAGGGAGTACATCGAGCGGCGCCGCCCCCAGGACCTCATGGACCTGATGCGGGGGGTGGCCGGGATGCGGGTCGACTGCAACACCGACCGGTATCGCTGCGTGATGCAGTTCGGGCGGAGCCCCCGGAACTGCGCGCCCCAGTACTACCTCGATGGCGTCCGGAGCCACCCCAGCATCCTGTACCTGACCCTTCCCACCGACGTGGTCGGGATCGAGATCTACTCCGGTGCGGCACAGGTCCCGGCGGAGTTCTCGGGCCAGACCTCCCGTTGCGGGGTGATCGCGATCTGGACCAACAATGGCCGGGGCGGACCACCCTGACCTCGCCAGGACCCGTCCCCCCCCCCTCTTCCCGCCCCGACCCGCCAGCCCTTCAACCGAGACCGCCCATGCTCCGCGCCTGCCGCCTCACTTGCGCCCTGTCCCTCCTGGCCATTGTCGGCGTGATTCCGGCACCGGCCCAGGCGCCCGGGGAGCGGGTTGCTTCCGCCAACAATGGCCCCGGCACCCTTCCCCTCGGCACCACCACGGGCCTCCAGGTGCGCCGGGTCGTCATCCGCAACGCCACGATCGTGTCGGGTCGGGGCAGCCCCTCGAACAACCGGGCGATGCCACCCGAGGGTCCGGTGGACATCGTCATCGAGAATGACCGGATCGTCAATCTCGTCCTCATGGATGCCGTGAACCGTGCCGGTTACGGGCCCAACTTCCAGCGCCCGACCGGCGACCTGGTCATCGACGCGACCGGCATGACCGTGATTCCCGGCCTGGTCGAGATGCATGCCCACCTCCCCGCCCCCGGCGGCGATCTTGGCCCTCGCAGCCTCGACTACGCCTACCGCCTCTACCTGGGGCACGGCATCACGACCGTTCGCGACGCGGGGACCGGTGCGGGGCTGGCCCGGATGACGGAGCAGCGCCGCCTGGCGGATCGGAACGCCCTGGTGGCACCCCGGCTCGTCCTCTGCCAGCGCTGGCCGCTGCCGCTCCGCCAGTGGGATGTCGGGCACACCCCGGAGGCGGCCCGCCTGATGGTCCGCGACTTCCAGCGCCAGGGCGCCGATTGCGTCAAGGTGTCGAAGAGCCCGGGCCAGTATCCCGACGTCCTCGAGGCGATCGCCGCCGAGGCCGAGGCGCTCGGGATGTTCGTGATGACCGACCTCAAGGTGTCCGAGAGCGACGCGGTGGTGGCCTCCGATGCCGGGGTGCGCAGCATCGAGCACTGGTATGGTGTGCCCGACGCCGCGCTCACCGGCTCCCAGCGCTTCCCCGGGGATTACAACTACTGGGACGAGCTCGACCGGTTCCGGTGGGCCGGCCACCTCTGGGCCCAGGCCAACGAGCACCCCGAGCGGCTCAGCGCCGTCATCGACCGGCTCATCGCCAACGGGACCAACTGGAACCCGACCATGGTGGTCTACGAGGACAACCGCGATGTCTGGCGCCAGATGGGATTGCCGATTCGCGAGACCCTCATGCACCCCCACGAGGCGGTGGCGGGCCCCGATACCAGTGTCCACGGCGCCTTCAAGCGGGAGTGGAAGACTGCCGATGAGGTCGCCTGGCGCGAAAACTTCCGGATCTGGATGCAGTGGGTCCGGACCTACCACGAGCGGGGCGGGCTCCTCACGGCGGGCAGCGATGAGGGCGGCATCGGGGGAATCGCGATGATCCGTGAGCTCGAGCTGCTCCAGGAGGCCGGGCTCCACCCCCTGGACGTGATCCGGGTGGCCACCACGAACGCCGCCCGGGCGCTGGGCCGTGCGGACCAGACCTGTGGGATCCGGGTCGGGTGCATCGCCGACCTGGCCGTGGTCAACGGCAATCCGGTGGACAACTTCAAGGTGATGTACGGCCGGGGCTACGGGGTGTACGGGCTGGTGCCCCGGGACCAGCAGTGGCGGCAGGGGGGGGTGGCCTGGACGATCAAGGGCGGGGTGGTCTTCGATGCCCAGGCCCTGCTCCGCGAGGTGGAGGGGTACGTGGCGGCGGAGCGGGCCCGTCTCGCGACCGGTCACTGAGCCCGGCCGCCCGGGAGCCGGTCGGCCCGGGAATCGCCCCAACGGGGGTGGTTCCGGGCGCGTACTTCTCCCTGTACCTTCCATCGGCCCGCACGCGCCGTGCGGGGTTCCCGATCCACAGCCCCAGGTTTCTGACCGCCCATCCCGCGGAGTGACCCTTGCAACTGCATACCAAGATCCTGCTTGGCCTGGTCCTCGGTGCGCTCGCCGGCATCGCCGGCAACTTCTTCTGGCACGATACCGCCGGCCTGACCTGGATCGCGGACAACGTGGCCTACCCGGTGGGCCAGATCTTCCTCCGCCTGCTGTTCATGATCGTGGTGCCGCTCATCGTCTCCTCGGTGGCGCTCGGGGTCGCCTCCCTGGGCGACCTGCGCCGGATCGGCCGGATCGGCGGGAAGAGTCTCGGGTTCTTCCTCTTCACGACGGCGTTCGCCGCCATGATCGGCCTCACCCTCATCAACCTCGTCGCGCCGGGCGAGTCGCTCGACGAGGCCACCCGAACCCAGCTGATGGCCGAGTACTCCGGCGCGGCCGCGGAGCGGGTCGGCGACGGGGCGGTCTTCGGCATCCAGACCTTCATCAACATCGTCCCCCGCAATCCCGTCGCCTCCATGGCCAACGGCGACATGCTCGGGCTGATCTTCTTCTCGCTGATCATCGGCATCGCGCTGACCCAGATTGCGGCCGAGCGGGCCGCGCCGATGATCCGGCTCCTGGAATCGATCGTCGATGTGGTGACCAAGATCATCGGCTACGCCATGGAGATCGCGCCCTACGGCGTGGCCGGGCTGATCTTCGGGGTCACCTCCAAGTTCGGCGCCGACGTGCTCCGCCCACTGGGGCTCTACGTGATCGTGGTGCTCGCCGGGCTCGCCCTGCAGCTCTTCGGGGTCACCGGGTTCCTGGCCAAGACCCTCGGTGGGATCCCGTACCGGACCTTCTTCCGCCGCAGCAAGGCGCTGATGGTCACCGCCTTCTCGACGTCCAGCTCGAACGCCTCGCTGCCCACCAACATCAAGACCGCCGAGGAGGAGTTTGGCGTCCCGAACGAGATCGCCTCCTTCGTGCTGCCGCTGGGTGCCACGATGAACATGAACGGCACCGCCCTCTTCGAGGGGATGACGGTGCTCTTCCTGGCCCAGGTCTTCGGCGTGGACTTGAGCCTCGGCAGCCAGGTCATCGTCGTCATCATGTCGGTCATCACCGCCATCGGCGCTGCGGGCGTGCCCGGCGGATCGATCCCGCTCCTGGCCATGATCCTGGTCATGGTGGGCGTGCCGGGCGAGGGGATCGCCCTGATCCTCGGTGTGGATCGCATCCTCGACATGAGCCGGACCGTTCCCAATGTGATGGGCGACCTCCTCACCTCGATCGTGGTGACCAGGTCCGAGGGGATACCCCTCAAGGCCGCGGACTGACCGTGCCGGTCCAGGGACGGCGCCCCCGTTGTGCACCGCCCCCTCGCGGGGGCGTCACCCCGGGTATGGCACCCCTCCCGAAGCAGCTCTCCCCCCTGGGGCGCCGCGTCCTTACCGCCTGTCTCCTGGCCGCCCTGTGGCTGCCGTCGCTCGATGCCGTGCTGCATGGGGCGCTCTCCGCGCACCAGTGGCAGCGTCACGCCGAGTCGGCCGAGGGGTGCCACGCCGAGCGGTGCACCCTGGGCATGGCCCTGGCCCTGCAGGCGATCGTGCCCACCCCGGTGGCACCCCTGACGACCCGGCTGGTGACCGAAGCCACGGAACCGGCACTCCGGCGCCAGGCCCCGCTCCCCGTGCGCCCCCGACCCTCCAGCCTGCCGCGCTCCCCGCCCGCCTGACCTCCTGACACCGTGTGGGACCGATCCGGGATTCGTCCGGGTCGGAGGATGATCCGTCCGGAGGACGTCATGATGTCACGGCCTGTCTTCGCGCTCCTGCTTGGGGCGTGCTGTACCATGGGAATCGTGGAACCGGCGGCCGCCCAGGGTGCCGGGATCGACTCGGTCCAGGCGGGACTCCGTCGGCTGACCGCCCGGCTCGAGGCGCTGGAGGCGGGGAGCTGCCCCTCCGCACCGCTGGTCTTGCCCCGGATCCCGCCCGGCAGCCCCGGGCTCGACTCGCTGGCCGCCGGCCTGGCGCGGCTGGCCGCCCGGATCGACCTGGTGACGGTGGCCCGGTGCCAGGTGGCAGGGCGGCCGGTTACCGCTGACCCGGTGGTGGATGAACTCGCCGCGCTCCGGGCGGCCGCCGAGGCAGCGGTCAGCGCGGCCCAGCCGGAGGGTGCGGTCGCCCCCGCTGACACCCAGTTCGTCAGCCGCCAGCGCAATCTCTCGGCGTTCAACCCTGAGATCAGCGCCACCGGCGACCTCCGGTTCGTGGGGCGCGAGGGGGCCGCCCCCCGCGACCACGCCCAGCTGAGCGAGGTCGAACTCTCCTTCCAATCGGCCCTCGACCCCTATTCCCACACCAAGCTCTTCCTGACCTTCGGCGAGGAGGAGATCGGGGTGGAAGAGGGATACATCTACTACACCGGGCTGCCCGGGCGGCTGCGGGTCGATGCCGGCAAGTTCCGCCAGGCGATCGGCGACCTGAACCGCTGGCACGCCCACGCCCTGCCGCAGAGCGAGTACCCCCTGGTCTACCGGCGCTTCCTGGGCGATGAGGGCCTCGCCGGCGTGGGCGTGTCGCTCTACACTGCGCTGCCGGTGGCCCTCGCCGGCGGGACGCACGAGGTCTGGTTCCAGGCCACCTCGGCCGAGAGCGAGCCGCTCTACGCCAACAGCCGGCAGCCGACCTTCCTTGGGCGGCTCCAGAACTTCTGGCAGCTGAGCCGCAGCACCTACCTCCAGCTTGGCGCCACGGCGACCGGCGGCAACGCCGCCTCCGAGGAGCTGGCAAGCCGCCTGGTGGGGGCCGACCTTCGGCTCACCTGGCGGCCGCCCGCCAGCGGCACCCGGCAGGACGTGACGATCCGCGCCGAGGGGTATCGCCTGCGGACCACGCAGGCCGGGGTCCGGACCACCCGCCATGGCGGCTTCGTCGATGCCCAGGTCAAGGCCGGGCCGCGCTGGGTCCTCGGGATGCGCTACGACAACAGCGAGGCGCCCGGCGGGGACCCCGACGCCGAGTGGGCGATCGTCCCGACCCTGAGCTGGTGGCAGAGCGAGTTCGTGCGCCTGCGTCTCGAGGGGTCCCGGCACCAGACCGCCCTGGGTGCCCGCAGCCAGATCGCACTGCAGGTGGTCTGGGCGATGGGACCCCACAAGCATGAAGTCTTCTGATCTCGGGACCACCGGTCCTGGAGGGATAGCGTGATGCTGACACTGTTGCTTGCCGTGCTTGCCACGGCCCCCTTGCCGGAAGCCCCCCAGGCCGCGCCGGTCCGGGTGGTGACCAGCCTGACCACCTATGCCGCCATCGCCCGCGAGGTTGTCGGCGACCAGGGGACCGTTACCTCCATCGCCCTCGGCGACGAGGATCCCCATTTCGTGCAGCCCAAGCCCAGCTTCGTATCGCTGCTGCGCAACGCCGACCTCTTCGTGACCACGGGGCTCGACCTGGAGCTCTGGGTCCCGACGCTGCTCGACCGGGCCGGCAATCGCAAGGTGACGGAGGGGGGACCGGGGTACGTGACCGCCTACACCGGTATCAACCTGATGGAGGTGCCGGTCGGCGCGGTGAGCCGGACCGGTGGCGACATCCACATCGGCGGCAATCCGCACATCCATACCGACCCGGTCAACGCCATCATCATCTCGCGCAACATCCTGGTGGGGCTGCGGCGGGTGGCCCCGGCACAGGCGGCCTACTTCACCGGCCGCCAGCAGGACTTCGAGCGCCGGGTCCTGGAGGCGCTCCTTGGGGCCGAGCTGGTGCGCATCCTGACGCCCGCCACGGCGTTCAACCTGCTCAACACCAACCAGCTGGACGGGTTCCTGACCCGGACGATGCTCGAGGGCAAGCCATTGGCGTCACGGCTGGGCGGCTGGCTCCAGCAGGCGGAACCCCTCCGGGGGATGAGCATGACCTGCTACCACAAGGAGTGGGCGTACTTCACCCGCCGGTTCGGGATCGAGTGCATCGCCTTCATCGAGGCCAAGCCCGGGATCCCGCCGACCCCGGGGCATGTCCAGGAGGTGATCGCCCTGATGCGGGACCGCAAGGTGCCGGCGCTCTTCGCCTCCAACTACTTCAGCCGCAGCCAGATCGCCCAGGTGGCGGAGCGCACCGGCGCCACCGCGGTGGTGGTGCCCGAGAACACCGAGGGGGCGCCCGGCGTGACCACCTACTTCGACCTCGTGAACACCTGGCTCAACGAGCTGATCGCGGTGTACCGTCACTAGGAGTCCGGCATGCTGGAACTGATGCTCCCCCCGCTGGTGGCCTGCCTGGTCATCGTCGCGATCCACTCGTACCTCGGGCTGCACGTCATCGCGCGCGAGGTCATCTTCGTGGACCTGTCGCTGGCCCAGGTCGCCGCGCTTGGCTCCACCGCCGCCCTGGTGGCCGGGGCCCAGCCCGACTCCCCCACGGCGCTGCTGTGGGCCCTGGCGTTCACGACGGTGGGAGCGGCGCTCTTCGCCCTCAGCCGCACCGGTGACCATGGCAAGGTGCCGCAGGAGGCGATCATCGGGATCGTCTATGTCGTCGCCAGCGCCGCGGCCATCCTGCTCGCCGATCGCACCGCGCACGGCGGCGATGCCATCAAGGACATCCTGGTGGGCAGCATCCTCTGGGTCACCTGGCCGACCATCATCCGGCTGGCGATCGTCTACGCGCTCATCGGGATGGTGCACGTGATGCTGCGGCACCGGTTCCTGACCATCTCGTTCGAGCCGGCCACGGCGCTGGGGAAGGGCTGGAGGATCCGCTGGTGGGACTTCCTGTTCTACCTGACCTTCGGGGTGGTGATCACCTTCTCGGTGCCGATCGCCGGGGTGCTCCTGGTCTTCTCGTTCCTGGTGGTGCCCGCCGCGATCGCGTTCCAGTTCACCGAGGACCGCCGCACGATGGCGCTCATCGCGTGGACTGCCGGCTTGCTGGCGTCGGCGCTGGGGATCGGGGTGTCGTTCCAGTTCGACCTGCCCACCGGCCCGCTGATCGTGGTGATGTTCGGGCTGCTGCTGGTGGTGTCGCTGGTGCTGGGAAGGATGGTGCGCCAGGCGGCGTAGCCGCGTGGGGCACGCCGCCCGGGCGGGCCCTAGGGCACCTGCCCGGCCGGCTGGACGTCGGTCATCTGCAGCTGGCCCTCGCTGGAGGCCACGATCGTGGCCACGGTGGCGTCCCCGGTCACGTTGACCGCGGTGCGCACCATGTCCAGCAGCCGGTCCACGCCCAGGATCAGCGCGATCCCCGCGCTCGGGATCCCCACCGCCTCGAGGATGATCACCAGCATGATGATCCCCGCGCCCGGCACCGCCGCGGTGCCGATGCTGGCCAGGACCGCGGTCAGCACGATAGTCAGCTGCCCCCCGAGTCCGATGCCCATCCCCAGCGTCTGGGCAATGAACACCGCCGCCACCGCCTGGTAGAGCGCGGTGCCGTCCATGTTGATCGTGGCGCCCAGCGGCAGCACGAAGGAGGACACCTCCTCCGACACCCCCAGCCGCTCCTCGGCGGTCTTCATCGTGAGCGGGAGGGTGGCGCCGCTGGAGCTGGTCGAGAACGCCAGCAGCTGCACCGGCAGCATCTCGCGCATGAAGCGGGTGACCTTCACCCCGCTGAACAGCCGCAACAGGGTCGGGTAGGTGACGAACCCCATGAAGCCCAGGCCGAGCAGGACCGCGATCATGTAGTACCCCAGGGCGCCCAGCAGGGTCAGGATCTCGCCCAGGTTGTTCCCGGCCACCGAGGTGATCGTCGCCGCCATCAGCGCAAAGACGCCCACCGGGGCGGCGATCATGATCATCTCCACCATCCGGATCACCACCGCCTGCATCCCGTCCACCACCGCCAGCACCGGGGTGCGCTTGTCCTCCGGGACCTGGATCAGCGCGATGCCGATGATCAGTGCCACGAACACCACCTGCAGCATGCTGGAGTTGTTGCCGAACGCCGCGATGGCATTCTCGGGCACGATGTCCACCAGGATCTGCAGCGGCGGGCGTGCCTCGGCGGCCTCGGCGGCCTCCACCCCGCTGGCGGCGGCGGCGGCGTAGGTCTCCTGCAGCTCCAGCCGCATCGCCTCGGGCACCGACCGGCCCGGCTGGAGCGCGTTCACCACCAGCAGGCCCACCGTCACGGCCACCGTGGTGGTGCCGAGGTAGATGGCGATGGTCCGGCCGCCGATCCGCGAGAGCTTCTTCACGTCGCTCAGGCTGGCCACCCCGCCGATCAGCGAGGTGAGCACCAGCGGCATGGCGATCAGCTTGAGGGAGTTGAGGAAGATGGTGCCGAACGGGGCCACCCATCGCCCGGTGAAGTCACTCCACCCCTGCGCGGCCGCCAGGATCCCGAAGAGGAGTCCGGCCACCAGGCCGAGGATGATCTGCCAGTGGAGTTGACGGTACCAGGGCATGGGCCTGCCTTTCGGGTGTCAGGTGACCAGGGCGGTCGCCTTGGCGTCGATGCCGGCAAGCAGGGACTCGTAGCTCGCCGCGAACTTGGCCACCCCGTCCTCCTCGAGGAACCGGGTCACCTCGTCCATCGCGATCCCCGCCTCGGCTAGTGCCGCGAGGGTCGGCGCGGGGTCCGCATCCGCAATCCGCACCACCGGGGCGCCGTGGTCCCGGTAGGCCCGGAAGGTGTCCGGCGGCAGGGTGTTGACGGTGTCCGGGGCCACCAGCGCCTCGACATAGTAGGTGTCGGGAAGCGCCGGGTCCTTGGTGCTGGTCGAGGCCCAGAGCGGCCGCTGCACCCGCGCCCCGTGCGAGTAGAGCGACTCCCACCGCTCCCCGGCGAACGCCGCCTGGAATCCCCTGTAGGCCGCCCGGGCATTGGCGATCGCCGCCCGGCTCC
Organism: Gemmatimonadales bacterium; assembly: GCA_048499805.1. GTDB lineage: Bacteria > Gemmatimonadota > Gemmatimonadetes > Gemmatimonadales > GWC2-71-9 > JAWXBA01. The sequence continues at coordinate 541,223 of JASNZF010000003.1, forward strand.
GGAGCTCCGGCCGCGAGGCGGCCTCGAGCAGCGGGTCGATCCGGGTGTCCACCCGGCTCACGAAGAAGCTGGCCACCGAGACCACCGAGCCGATCGGCTGGCCCCCGGCCACCCGCGTCTCCAGCCCGGCCAGGTACGCCTCGATCACCGCCGCATGCCGCTCGACGGCGAACAGCAGCGTCACGTTCACGTTGATCCCCGCGGCAATGCTCGCCTCGACGGCCCGCAGCCCCGGCACGGTGCCGGGAATCTTGATCATCGCGTTGGGACGGTTCACGGCCTTCCAGAGCCGCTGCGCCTCCGCGATGGTGCCCTCGGTATCGTACGCCAGCGTGGGCGACACCTCGAGCGACACCAGCCCGTCCCCGCCGTTGGTGGCGGCGTAGGTGCCCAGGAAGGCGTCGCACGCCGCCTGGACATCGGCCACCGCCAGCGCCTCGAAGATCGCGGCGGCGTCGAGCCCGTCACCGGCAAGCCGACGGATGTCGTCATCGTAGTCGGTGCTGCCGGCGATCGCCTTCTCGAAGATCGTCGGGTTGGAGGTCATGCCCTTGAGGCCGTCCTCGCGGATCAGCCGGGCCAGCTCGCCCGAGGCCATCAGGTCGCGGGTGATGAAGTCGTACCACGGGCTCTGGCCCAGGTTGCCCAGCGCCACCAGGGGGTTGCTGCTCATGAGGTCCTCCGGGTCCGCACCCGCCGGATCTCGGCGGCGGCGTGCTCTGGGGTGAAGCCGAACTGCGCGAACAGCACCTCGCCGGGAGCGGAGGCCCCGAACCGGTCCAGGGCGATGGCCGCACCGGCATCGCCGATCCAGCGCTCCCAGCCGAAGCTGGAGGCCGCCTCGATCGAGACCCGGGCCCGGATCGCCGCCGGCAGCACCGCCTCCCGATACTCGGCCGGCTGGGCCCGGAACAACTCCCAGCTCGGCAGCGACACGACCCGGGTGGGAATGCCCTCCGCCAGGAGCGCCTGCGCAGCGCCCAGGGCCACGTGCACCTCGGACCCGGTGGCGATCAGGATCGCCTCCGGTGCGGTGGGCGGGTCGAACAGCACATAGCCGCCCCGCGCGGTGCCGGCGGCGGTCGTGGCGGACACCATCGGCAGTTTCTGGCGGGTCAGGATCAGTGCCGTTGGTCCCTCGGTCCGCCGCATCGCGACGGCCCACGCCTCGCGGGTCTCGTGGGCGTCGGCCGGCCGGAGCACAACCAGCCCGGGGATGCCCCGCAGCATGGCCAGGTGCTCGATCGGCTGGTGGGTCGGCCCGTCCTCGCCCACGCCGATCGAGTCGTGGGTGAAGATGTAGATCGTGGGCAGCCCCATCAGCGCGGCCAGCCGGATCGCCGGCTTCATGTAGTCGGCAAAGACCAGGAAGGTGCTGCCGTACGGCCGGAATCCGCCGTGGGCCGCGATCCCGTTCATCACCGCCCCCATCCCGTGCTCGCGGATGCCCCAGGCGATGCTGCGACCCGCTTCGGTGGCGGTGATCATCCCGCCCTGCTTGAGGACCGTCCCCGTGCTCCCGGCCAGGTCGGCCGAACCGCCGATCAGGGTGGGCACCGCCTGCGAAAGCGCGTTGAGCGAGGCGGCGGAGGCCTGTCGCGTGGCCAGGCCATCCACCCCGTCGAAGGTCGGGAGTCCCGCGTCCCAATTGGCGGGCAGCGCGTGGCGCAGCGCCAGGTCGAGCGCCTCGGCGCGATCCGGGTGCGCGGCGGACCACACCGCAGAGTTGGCCTTCCAGTTCGCGAACCACTCGGCTCCCCGGGCGACGCACTCTCCCATGTGGGCGCGGGCGTCGTCCGGCACATGGAAGGCCTCGTCAGGCCACCCCATGATCGCCTTGGTGCGGCGGATTTCCTCGGCGCCGAGGGGGGCGCCGTGGGATTCCGAGGTGTTGCGCTTGGTTGGGGCGGGGTCGGCGATGATGGTCCGGAGGATGATCAGGGTGGGGCGGTCGTCGTGGTCGATGGCGGCCTGCATGGCCCCGGCGATCCCCTCCAGGTCGTTGCCGTGGTCCACTCGGAGGACATGCCAGCCATAGGCGGCAAACCGGCCCCCGACATCCTCGCTGAAGCTCAGGTCGGTGGAGCCATCGATGGTGATCCGGTTGTCATCATAGACCAGGGTCAGCTTGCCGAGCTGGAGGTGGCCCGCCAGCGAGGCGGCCTCGCTTGCGACACCTTCCATCAGGTCGCCGTCGCTCACGAACGCCCAGGTGCGGTGGTCGATGATCGTGTGCCCCGGCGTGTTGCAGCGCGCCGCCAGGAGGCGCTCGGCGAGGGCCATGCCGACCGCGTTGCCGACCCCCTGTCCCAGGGGACCGGTGGTCGTTTCCACCCCGGCGGTGTGGCCCCTCTCGGGGTGGCCCGGGGTTTTCGACCCCCACTGCCGGAAGTTCCGGATGTCGTCGAGGGAGAGGTCGTACCCGGTCAGGTGCAGGAGCGAGTAGAGCAGCATCGAGGCATGGCCGCAGGAGAGCACGAACCGGTCGCGGTCCAGCCAGTCGGGGTTCCGGGGGTCGTGCTTGAGGAACTGGGTCCAGAGCACGTAGGCCGCGGGGGCCAGCGCCATCGGGGTGCCGGGGTGGCCGGAATTGGCCTGCTGCACGGCATCCATCGCCAGCGCCCGGATGGTGTTGATGCTGCGCCAGGCCGGGGTGAGGAACGCGGCGTCGGCAGCGGTGGGGGCCGCGGCGGCAGTCGGATGGGTCGTCAGGGGCGGATCCTCGCGCGGTGCGATACAGGGGTCGAGGGCGGAAAGGGGAAAGATAACGAGGGGCGGGCAGAGGGGCAGGCGGACACGCCGGACGAGGCCGACGAGGTGGACCACAGTCCTCCAGTTGCCATCCGGGTACGCCGGCACATATTCTCCAGCGATCCGATCCTCCCTTCCTGTCCAGCCACGATGACGGCATGCACGCCAAGGGCCTGACCCCGATCCTCAACGTCTCGGACCTCGCGGCCAGCTTTGCCTGGTTCGAGAAGCTGGGCTGGACCAAGGGATGGGAGTGGGGCGACCCCCCCGGCTTTGGCGGGGTCTGTTCCGGCTCCTGTGAGATCTTCCTCTGCCAGGACGGGCAGGGGGGGCGGGGTCGGGGAGCGAACGCCTCGACCTTCGGCCCGGGCGGAAGCGAGGACCTAGACAAGGGCGTGTGGATGTCGGTCTGGGTGGACGACGTCGATGCCGTCCACCGGCACTGCGTGGAGCAGGGGCTGGAGGTGGTCTTCCCGCCGGAGGACATGCCCTGGAACGTGCGCGAGATGCACCTCCGGCACCCCGACGGGCACGTCTTTCGGATCGGCAGGGGGCTGGAGGAGGACGAGGAATAGCTGCCGAGCTTCTCTGCCCGCCTGCCCGCCGATCCGCCCTCCCCCTGCCCCCCCGCCCCCCTGCCCCCTATCTTTGGGGATTGGCAGCTGCCGAGTGGGGAACCATTGGGGTTCCCGGCCAGACCAAGCGTATCGTGGGGTAGAGTGGCTCGAAAGAAATCGCGTTCCCGTTCGTCCGACTCCTCCAACGGAGCCAGTGCCTCGTCCAGCGTGCTGCGACGCTCGGCCGGGCGATCCTATCAGGCGCACCGGGAATGGCTCCTGAGCCTCCACGGCCCGGTCTGCGCCTACTGCGGGGAGCGGACGCCCCCCGAGACCATCACCCTCGACCATGTCCGCCCGCGGCGGGGCCAGTCTGCCTACGACCGGCCCGACAACCTCGTCCTCGCCTGCCGCGAGTGCAACTCCGCCAAGGCCGACATGCCGTTCCTCGCCTTCCTGCTGGCCCGGCGTTCCCGCGGGGTCTTCCTGCTCCACTATGGCGAGCACCTCTCCGAGCCGATCCTGGACCTGGCCCGGCAGGCGAGCGAGCGGGCGATGGACGGGGAGGAGTGAGCTGGGAGCGAGAAGGGAGAAGCGAGAAGCATGGAGCAAAGAGCAATGAGCGGGGGTAGGGAGTAGGAGTGAAAAGTACGAAGCGGGGTCCGGGGTAGCCCGGATCCCGCTTCTTGATGCATGGAACCCCTGATTCGCCTCTTCCTGCCTCCTCCTCGCTTCTCCCTTCTCCCTTCTCCCTTCTCCCTTCCCCCTCACCCCCCCACCGCATCCTCCACGATCCGCGCCTGCTCGATCGCATGGGCCTGGTGATACCCCTCCGCGGGGCTGGCCCGCTCGGGCCGGCCGGCGTATCGCAGCGGACGGCCCTGCAGCAGCGGCGCCAGTCGCGGTGCGACCCAGCTCCACGCCCCCATGTTGCGCGGTTCCTCCTGGGCCCAGACCACTTCCGTGAGGTGGGTGTACCGGGCCAGCAGTTCGCGCAGCTGCCGCTCCGGGAAGGAGTAGAGCTGCTCCAGCCGGGCCACCGCCGGACGGTTCGCTCCCAGCTCCTCGGCGGCGGCGGCCAGCTCGTAGTAGAGCTTGCCGCTGCAGAGGATCAGCCGGGTCGCCGCGGACGGGTCGGCCATCGCGGGGTCGTCCAGGACCGGCTGGAAGGTCCCCTGGGTCAGGTCCTCGAGGCGCGAGCCGGCCTGCGGCAGCCGCAGCAGGCTCTTGGGGGTGAACACCACGAGCGGCCGCTGGCGCTGCCGTCGCGCCTGCCGCCGGATCAGGTGGAAGTACTGGGCCGCCGTGGTGCAGTTGGCGATCCGCATGTTCCCCTCGGCGGCATTCTGGAGGAACCGCTCCAGCCGCGCGCTGGAGTGCTCCGGGCCCTGGCCCTCGTAGCCGTGCGGCAGCAGCAGCGTCAGCCGGCAGGTGACCCCCCACTTGGCCCGGCCGGCCGAGAGGAACTGGTCGATGATCACCTGGGCACCGTTGATGAAGTCACCGAACTGCGCCTCCCAGATCACCATCGCCTCGGTGGCGGTGGTGCTGTAGCCGTACTCGAAGCCCAGGGTCGCCAGCTCGGAGAGCGGGCTGTTGTGCAGCTCGAACGCCGCGAGCGATCCCGGGAGGCGTTGCATCGGGGTGTGCCGGGCCCCGGTCACCGCATCGGTGAACACCAGGTGCCGGTGGCTGAAGGTGCCGCGCTCGCAATCCTGGCCGGTCAGTCGGATGGGGATCCCCTCCGCCAGCAGTGACGCGAAGGCCAGCGCCTCGGCCTGGCCCCAGTCGATCCCGCCGTCGGGCCCCAGGGCGGGGATGCGCCGCTCCAGCTGCTTCTGCAGCTTCGGATGGATCGTGAAATCCGGGGGGACGACCAGCAGTTGCTCGTTGAGGGCCGCGAGCATCTCGCCGGGGACCGCCGTCTCGACCTCCTGCCACAGCACCTGGCCGACTGGGGGCGCATCGGCGTGGGTCTGGGACAGGCTCGCCTTGAACCCCTGCTGGGTCTCGACCAGGTGCTGGTACGCCGCGGCATACCGCTCTTCCGCCGCCTCTGCGCTGATCACCCCGGCGGTTGCGAGCCGCTCGGCGAACCGCTGGCGGACCGTCGGGAGCGCCTTGATCCGGCCGTACATGAGCGGCTGGGTGTAGCCGGGCTCGTCGGCCTCGTTGTGACCGTGCCGGCGGTACCCCACCAGGTCGATAAGGGCGTCGCGGTGGAAGCGGTCGCGGTACATCATGGCCAGCCGGATCGCCGCCATGCAGGCCACGGGGTCATCGGCATTGACGTGGATGATCGGCAGGTCGAACCCCTTGGCCAAATCGCTGGCATGCCGGGTCGAGCGAGCGTCCCGGACGTCGGTGGTGAAGCCGACCTGGTTGTTGGCGATCAGGTGGATCGTGCCGCTGGTGCCGTAGCCGGACAGGTTGCCCAGGTTGAGGGTCTCGGCCACCACCCCCTGGCCGGCGAAGGCGGCGTCGCCGTGGATCACCACCGGGACCGCCGCGTCGGGGTCGACGTGGATCTCCTGGCCGCGGCGCTGGGTCTGGAGGGCGCGGACCCGGCCGTCCACCACCGGGCCGACGAACTCGAGGTGACTGGGATTGTGCGCCAGCGCGACCGGCACCGCCTTGCCCGATCGGGTCACGAAGGCGCCCTCGGCGCCGTGATGGTACTTCACGTCGCCGGTGCCGATGTCCTCGCCCTCCGCGGCGCCCTTGGCGGGCTTCTTGGCCCCCTCGAACTCCGCGAAGATGCTGACGTAGGGACGGCCGAGGATATGGGTCAGCACGTTCAGCCGCCCGCGGTGCGCCATCCCGATCACCACCTCGCGGGTGCCGTGCTCCGCCGCGGTCTCGACCAGGGCGTCCAGCATCGGGACCAGCATGTCCACGCCCTCGATCGAGAAGCGCTTCTGGCCGAGGTAGGCCTTGTGCAGGAAGCGCTCGAAGGCCTCGACCTGGATCAGGCGGTCCAGCAGCTGCACCTGCTCCTCGGGGGACATCGGGGTGCGGTGCGCCCCGCTCTCGATCTGCTGGCGCAGCCACTCGCGCTGGCGATGGCTGGCGATGTGCTCCACCTCGTAGGCGATGGTGCCGCAGTAGGTGTCCCGCAGATGGGGCAGCGCCTCGAGCAGGGAAGGGCCGGGGACCGCCACGCGCAGGACCGATGCCGGGATGTGGGCCATCACCTCGGGGGTCAGGCCGAGCGGCTCCGGGTCCAGGGAGGGATCGCCCACCGGGGGCGTCCCCAGCGGGTCCAGGTGGGCCGCCAGATGGCCGTGGGTCCGAAATGCCTTGACGAGGGCCATCGCCGCCGCCACGTGCTCCAGCTCGGCCAGGCTGGGAGCTGCTGCGACAGGGAGAGGGCTGCCCCGCTGCCCCACCGCCGCGCCGCCCTCCGGCCCCGCTGCCCCGCCGCCCCCCTGCCCCCCGGCCACCAAGTCACCCAATCCGAGGCCGGTCGCCACCCCTTCGTAGAACCCGTCCGCACCCTGGAGCAGCTGGTCCACGGTGCGCAGGAACTCGCCCGATTCGGCTCCCTGGATCACCCGATGGTCATAGGTGCTGGTGATCGTCATCACCTTGCTGATCCCCAGTTCCGCGATGCGCTCCTTCGGCACCGTGGCGAATTCCGGGGGGTAGCCAATCGAGCCGACGGCGATGATCGTCCCCTGGCCGGCCATCAGCCGTGGCACCGAGGCGACGGTGCCCAGGCCACCCGGGTTGGTCAGGGTCATCGTGGCACCGGCGAAGTCGTCGGGCATCAGCTTGTGGGTCCGGGCCTTTTCGACCACGCTCTCGTAGGCGGCGTGATAGGCGCCGTAGTCCATCGCCTCGGCCCGCTTCAGCACCGGGACGACCAGCCCACGCGACCCGTCCTTCCGCTCCACATCCACCGCCAGGCCCAGGCTGATGCCCTCGGGCTCGATGCGATAGTTGTCATCCCCCACCTTGGCGAGGGCATGCCCCATCATCGGGTGCTGCTTGGTGGCCTGGATCAGCGCCCAGCCGATCAGGTGGGTGAACGAAACCTTCTCCGGGCGGCCGGCTGCCTTCAGCCGGGCATTCAGCGCAGCGCGACGCGTCTCGAGCTCGCGGACCGGGAGCTCGCGGAACGAGGTCGCCGTGGGCACGGTCAGCGACTCGTTCATGTTCGCCACCAGCCGGGCGGCGGGCCCCTTGATGAGGGTGCCGCCCTTGGGCGCATCAGGGGCTGTGTCCGTCGTGTCGGCCTTGTCCGCCCTGTCCATCTTGGCCGCCCCATTGCCCGATCCGGGTGCCGGCCGCTCGCCCACCCGGCCGCTCGCGAAGAGGGCGCGCCACTCCTCGGGCACCGCCTGAGGGTCCCGCAGGTAGTCCTCATACAACGCCTGGGCGAATCCGGCGTTGGCGGTTTCAAACACGTTCGGGTCCACGGCGTCACTCCACGGCTGGTCGACAGCACATTCAGTCACGAAGACAGCTGGCCAACCCTCTAATCTAACAAGTCGCCCGCTCCCCAGCCGTAACGGGCGTGGGCCGCCGTCCGGTACTCCTCCGCCGCCTGGAAACCCTGTTCGGCATCCCAGCCCAGGACATCTCCGAGGAGCTCGGCCACGGCCGCTGCCGCCGCCACGCCCTGATCCCGGGTTTCCCAGGCCAAGTGCAGGCGCCGGGCCAGGACGTCATCCACCGTCATCGCGAACTCCCGCCGGGCCGCATGGCGGACCTCCGCCGCGATCGCCGGGTGCTCGGGGTGGATCGGCTGCGCCAGCGCCGGCTCATCCCGAACCAGGTTCACGATGGCGGCGGTCTCCGCACCATGGTGCCGCACCAGGTGCGCCGCGGTGGCTGCCGGGAGTCCTACCGCCTCGGCCAGCTCCTGGAAGCCGGCCAGGGTCGGGCTCTCCCCCCCGGGCAGCGGCTCCCGGGCGCTGGCGGTGTGGGCCTCTGCGCGCACCGCGCTGGGCACGCCAAGTTCCCGTCCGACCCGGTCCATCAGCTCGGCGGCCATGCTGCGCCAGGTGGTCAGCTTGCCACCCGCGATCGTCCACATCCCGCCGTGGCCGCGGAGGATCTGGTGCTCCCGGCTCACCGCCGACGGGCCGGCACCCTCGGGCCCCCGCAGGAGCGGTCGGAGCCCTGCCCAGGTGCCGGTCACGTCCTCCTCCGTCAGGTGGGCCGAGGGGAAGAGGGAGTTGACCGACCGGAGGAGGTAGTGGACGTCCTCGGTGGTGGTCGTGACCTGGTCGGGGGCGTCTCCGCTGTCGGTGTCGGTCGTCCCCACGTAGGACCACTCACCCCAGGGCAGGACGAACATCACCCGGCCGTCGATCGGGCTGGTGAAGGTGATGGCGTGCTGGTGCCCCAGCCGGTCCCGGCGAAAGAGGATGTGGACCCCCTTGGTGGGACGGAGGACCGGGAGGCTGGTGGGGTCCTCCAGCCGGCGGAGGGCATCGGTCCAGGGACCGGTGGCGTTGACCACCGCGCGAAACCGGATCTGGCCGGTTTCCCCGGTGAGCTGGTCCTCGAGATCGGCCGCCGCAATCCGGCCCTCCACCGCATCGAGGCGGGTGACCGCGGTCCAGGTGGCGATCGCTGCCCCGCGCTGGGCAGCGGCCCGCGCCACCGCGACCACGAGCCGTGCATCATCGCACTGGGCATCGTAGTAGAGTGCCCCACCGGTCAGGCCCCGTTCCCGGATCATTGGCTCCCGTTCCAGGAGCGCCCGCTTGCCGAGGCGCTGGTGGCGGGGCAGATTGCCACGCCAGGCCAGGAGGTCGTAGAGCCACATCCCGATCTCCAGCTTCCAGCGTGGCACCCGGTCGCCCCGGTGCACCGGCAGGATGAACGGCTGGGGGCGCACCAGGTGGGGGGCCAAGGCCAGGAGCTGCCGTCGCTCGCGGAGCGACTCGAAGACCAGCCCCAGGCGGCCCTGCTCGAGGTAGCGCAGCCCCCCGTGGACCAGGCGGCTGGACCGCGAGCTGGTGCCCCAGGCCAGGTCGTGGCGCTCCACCAGCGCCACGGAAAGGCCGCGAAGGGCGGCATCCCGGGCGATCCCTGCCCCGGTGATCCCGCCGCCGATGACCAGGAGATCCCAGGTCTGCGCGTCGAGCGCAGCGAGGGAAGCCCGCTGCCGGGAGAGTGTGGCGTGGTTCAGGAGCAAGCCTCCATCTCAGGCACCCCCGACATCCAGCGCCCCAGCGACTGGTTCCTGAGCCATGCCCACCTGATTCCCCCGGGCGGCCGGGTCCTCGACCTGGCCTGCGGGGCGGGCCGGCACAGCCGGGCCGCAGCCCAGCTGGGCGCCGCGGTGGTGGCGGTCGACCGGGACGGGTCCCGCATGGCCGAATCGCGCCGCGCCTCGCAACGCGCCGGGGAGCGGATCACCTGGCTGGAACTGGACCTGGAGCAGCCCTGGCCGGAGTTCGGGGTTTTTGATGCGGTTCTCCTCTTCCGTTATCTTGATCGCACGCGCATGCTGGATGTCCGGCGCTGCGTGGCGCCCGGTGGGGTGCTCCTGCTGGAGACCTTTCTCGAGGCGCAGCGCGGCCAGGGCTGGGGCCCCACCAGCGATGCCCACCTGCTCCGCCCGATGGAACTGCCCGCGCTGGTGGCGCCGCTGGAGCTCCTCCACGCGCGCGAGGTTCTGGTGCCGGTGGACGAATCGCGCTGGGCGTGGATCGGGAGCGCGCTTGCTCGGAATGTACTAGGAAGTGAGGAGTGAGAAGCAAGAAGTTAGAGGTATGAGGTAAGAGGTAGTGGTAAGTGGGGTGCGGGTGAGATGGGGTGCGGGACGGGCTGACGGGTTGGCCCGGGGCCGGATCCTCCCTCCAATCAGCAGGTCCTTCCTATGTCGGTCACCTTTTCAGCGACGCGCAAGGCCGCCATCATCGCCGGTGTGCGGACCCCCTTTGCCAAGAGCGGCACGGTCTTTCGGGACGTGACGGCGCGGGAGCTGGCGCGCTTTGCCGCCCGGGAGCTGCTCTATCGGACCGAACTTGACGGCCACGAGGTCGACGAGGTCCACTGGGGCCAGGTCGTCGCCTCCCCATTGGCACCAAATGTCGGGCGCGAGGTCTCCCTGCTGCCCCAGCTGCCCCTGACCATCCCGGCCTACACCGTCAATCGTGCCTGCGCCTCCGGCGCCCAGGCGGTGGCCAACGCCCACGACCAGATCATCCAGGGCCACGCCGACGTGATCATTGCCGGCGGCGTCGAGTCGCTCTCGGACGTGCCGATCCTCCATTCGAAGAAGATGAGCCAGACCCTCGTGGCGGCCAGCAAGGCGCGGTCGCTGACGGAGCGTCTGGCGCTGTTTGCGAAGATCCGCCCGCGCGACCTGGTGCCGGTCGCCCCCGCCATCGCCGAGCCCTCCACCGGCGAGTCGATGGGGCAGTCGGCGGAAAAGATGGCCAAGGAGAACCAGATCAGCCGCGAGGACCAGGACCGCCTGGCGCTGATGAGCCATCAGCGCGCGGCGGCCGCCACCGCCAGCGGGCGCCTCGGCGAGGAGATCGCCCCGTGGTTCGGCGGCCGCAACATGGACGAGCCGGTCACCACCGACAACCTGATCCGCGGCGACACCACCCTCGAGGCGCTCGCCAAGCTGCGCCCGGTCTTCGACCGCCGGTACGGCTCGGTCACCGCCGGCAATGCCTCGCCACTCACCGATGGCGCCGCCGCCTGCCTGGTCATGAACGCCGACAAGGCGCGGGCGCTGGGATACCGGCCACTGGCCACCGTGCGCAGCTATGCGGTGGCAGCGGTCGATCCCGGCTGGCAGCTCCTGCAGGGGCCGGCCTGGGCCGTACCCAAGGCGCTGGAACGCGCCGGACTCCGCTGGAGCGACCTGGGACTGGTGGAGATCCACGAGGCATTCGCCTCGCAGGTGCTCTCCAACGTGCAGGCCTGGGAATCAATGGAATGGGCCCGGACCCTTGGTCGCACCGAACCGGTCGGGCAGGTGGACTGGGACCGGACCAACCTCTTCGGCGGCTCGATCGCCATCGGGCACCCGTTTGGCGCGACCGGGGTGCGGCTGGTGACGACGTTGGCCAACGAAATGAGCCGCCGCGGGGTGCAGTTCGGGTTGCTCTCGATCTGCGCCCAGGGGGGGATGGGGTTTGCGATGGTGCTGGAGCACGGGGACTAGGGACTGGGGACTGGGGACTAGGGACTGGGGGTTGGGGAGTAGGGAATGGGGGGGCGGGTGTTGGGCGCCAGGTCCCGGCGGTTTCGGGGCACGAAGGATCACGCGGAGGCGCGGAGAACTGCCAGAGACGCGGAGGGGCGCTGTCTTCCAGGGGCCCGGGTTTATTGGTAGTCAATGGGGTGGGGTGTGGGGGACCCTGAATCAGGCTCTCCGAGGGATCGAACTGTTCCAGCCCCGGACTCCGCGGCTCTCAGTGCCCCTCCGCGCCTCCGCGTGAGCCCCACGAAGTCCGGCAGGATCACGTAGTCAGCATGGCAATCAGTGGCGAAGGGCCAACATGAGCGCATTCGCGAGCACCATCCAGTCGGGCGGGATTGCCGTCCTGACCTTTGACCTGCCCGGCGAGCCGGTCAACAAGTTCAGCATCGCCACCGGGCGATTGTTCGAGGCCGAGCTGGCGCGGCTACGCGATGACCCGGCGGTCAAGGCCGTGGTCTTCACCTCAGGCAAGCCCGACACCTTCATCGCCGGCGCCGACATCGAGGAGTTCGTCCGTCTCCAGACCGCCGAGGAGGCCACGGCGCTCACGCGGGACGCGCAAGAGCTGGTGAATCGCCTCGCCGACTTCCCGAAGCCCGTGGTCGTCGCCATCCACGGCGCCTGCGTGGGGCTCGGCATGGAACTCTCCCTGGCCTGCACCTGGCGCGTGGCCACCGACCATCCCAAGACCGTCCTGGGCCTACCCGAAGTGCAGATCGGCATCCTGCCCGGCGCCACGGGCTGCCAGCGGCTGCCCCGGCTCATCGGTCTCCGTGCCGCGCTGGACATCATCCTGGCCGGCAAGAGCGAACGGGCCGCCAAGGCGTTCCGGCTGGGATTGGTGGACGAACTGGTGCCACCGGCGATCCTCCTCGACACCGCCATCAGGGCCGCGGAGCGGATCGTGAAGGAAGGGAAGCCCCGGCGGAAGCCGAAGACCGGCATGATGGGGCTGCTGCTCGACCGCAATCCGCTCGGCCGCCGCATCGTGTACCGCACGGCGCGGGCGACCGTGATGAAGAAGACCGGCGGCCACTACCCCGCGCCGCTGGCGGCGCTCGAAGCGGTGCGCGCCGGGCTGGAGCGTGGCATGGCGGCCGGGCTCAGGGTGGAGCACGAGAAGTTCGGCGAGCTGGCGGTGGGCGAGGTGTCGCGCCAGCTGGTGCAGATCTTCTTTGCCACCACCGCCCTCAAGAAGGACGACGGTGTGCCGCCCGGTTCGGGGCACGCCCGCGAGGTGACCCGTCTTGGCGTGCTCGGCGCCGGCTTCATGGGCGCGGGGATTGCCGGGACCGCCGTCAGCACCGCCGGGGTGGAGGTGCGCCTCAAGGATGCCGACCTGCCCCGGGTGGGGAAGGGGATCAAGGCCGCCACCGGCATCCTGCAGGGCCGGCTCAAGCGGCGCCGGATCTCGAAGTACGAGTTCGACCGGCTGGCTGCGCTCGTCAGCGGCGGGGTGGACTTTGCGGGCTTCGGATCCGCCAACCTGGTCATCGAGGCGGTGTTCGAGGACCTGGCGGTCAAGCAGCAGGTGCTGGCCGAGTGCGAGGCGGTGCTGAGGCCCGAGGCACTGTTCGCCACCAACACCTCGACCATCCCGATCAGCAGCATTGCCGCGCTGGCGCGCCACCCCGAGCGGGTCCTGGGGATGCACTTCTTCTCGCCGGTGGACCGGATGCCGCTGCTGGAGGTGATCCCCACCCAGCAGACCAGCGCCAGCGCCATCATGACCGCGGTGCAGTTCGGCCGGAAGATGGGCAAGACCGTCATCGTGGTGCAGGACAGCCCCGGCTTCTGGGTCAACCGGATCCTGTCGCCCTACATGAACGAGGCCGGCATCCTCCTCACCGAGGGGGTACCGATGGAGGTGCTCGACCGGCTGATGACCCGCTGGGGCTTTCCGGTGGGGCCGGCCACGCTGCTCGACGAGGTGGGAATCGACGTGGCCCAGAAGGCGGGGGGCGTCATGCACCAGAACTTCGGTGAGCGGCTCGCCCCGTCCCCGCTGGTGGGGAAGCTGGTGGCCGACGGGCGGCTGGGCCGCAAGGCGGGGAAGGGGTTGTATCGCTACGTGGACGGCAAGAAGACGGCGGCTGATCCGGGGGCGTACGCGGTGGCGGGGATCACGCCATTGGCGCAGGTAGACGAGGACGATGCCCGCGACCGGCTCGTATACAGCATGCTCAACGAGGCGGCGATGGCGATGGGAGAGGGGGTCGTGCGCCAGCCGCGCGATGGCGACATCGGGGCGATCTTCGGGATCGGCTACCCGCCGTTTCGCGGGGGGCCGCTTCGGACCATCGACACGCTCGGTGCGCAGGCGGTGGTAGACAAGCTGCGTGTGCTTGAGCAGCGGCACGGCTTCCGGTTCGCGCCGGCGGAAGTGCTGGTGGAGAGGGCGGCGAGCGGTGGGCGGTATTACAGGGGCTAGCGGCTGGGTGACTCGGGGTCAGGGGGTGGGTTGAGGGGGATCGAGTGTCAGGTCGCGGGGGTGGAGGTGGTGGGGTCGACTCGCCCGCCAAATGTCATCCCGAGCGGAGCCAGGGATCTTGTGGGCAGCCGTTCGCGGCGAGCAGGCCGAGTTTCTCGTCGCCACCGAACCGACTTTCCGGACACCATCCCCCCGACACCCGACACTCGAGACCCCCAGCCCCTAGCCCCTAGCCCCTAGCCCCTAGCCCCTAGCACCCAGTCCCTGGTCCCCCCCTGCCGTCACGGCCTCCCCAGTCCCGCCACCTTCCGCCCCAGGAACAACTCCACCGGCTGCCCGTTCGGATCCATCCGGTGCTCGTCCATCAGGTTGATCGCCCGGGTATGCGCGATGGCCGTCGCCTCCGGCACCCCGCGCTCCTGGATCAGGTATGCCGCCCAGAGGTGGCTGGCCCGCCACGCGATGGTGCAGTGCAGCAGCACCTTCCCCTCCGCACCGCGGATCGCCTCGGCCAGTGCGGTGACCGCCGCCGGCGCATAGGGGAGCTCCGCGGTCCCGCGCATCGGCAAGTGGACGTAGCGGATCCCCAGCTCCCGGGCCAGCGCCGCCTCGTCAAAGTTCACCCGCGCCATCTCCTCCGCCGTGCGCAGGTTGACGATGGTCGTGACTCCGCGGGCCTTCAGGTCGCGCAGCGCACGCTCGGTCGGCTGCCCGCCGATGAAGATGTCATCGCCGACCTGGGCGAACCTGGCCTGGAACATTCCGGTGGTGTCGAGTGCGACCGGGGCGGGTGGAGCAACCCGACTCTCCGCCCCGGCGATCCGTTGGGCGATGGCGGGTGGGGTGGTCAGGGTGGCGAGCAGGAGTGTGGCAGGAACGAATCGAGACACGAGGACCTCCGGGTAATTGGGGGCGGATACCCACCCTACGCGGGTGGCCGCCTTGGTGGTTTCGGGGAGGGAATCAGCGCGCGGCGAACTCCTCCTGGATCCGGCGCATCGCCCGGTCGGGCCCCAGCCGCGGCAGCTCCTGCCGCAGCGCATTGGCCCGCTCCAGTTCCTCGGCGCTGAGGAGCAGTTCCTCACGCCGGGTCGAGCTGGCGGCCAGGTCCAGCGCCGGCCAGATCCGGCGATCGGCCAGTTCGCGGCTCAACACCAGCTCGCTGTTGCCGGTCCCCTTGAACTCTTCAAAGATGACCTGGTCCATCCGGCTGCCGGTGTCCACCAGCGCCGTGGCGATGATCGTGAGCGATCCCCCCCCCTGGGCGGGATCAACGGCGCGGGCGCTGCCGAAGAACCGCTTGGGGCGCTCCAGCGAGTCGGCGCCGAGCCCGCCGGACAGGGTGCGCGAGTTGCCCTTCTGGGTGGCGTTGTAGGCGCGGGACAGCCGGGTGAGGGAATCGAGGATGATCACCACGTCCTCGCCCTGCTCCACCAGGCGCCGCGCCCGCTCGAGCACCATCTCCGCCACTGCCACGTGCCGCTCGGGCGGGAAGTCGAAGCTCGAAGCAATCACCTCACCGAACCCGGCCGACTCCATCTCGGTCACCTCCTCCGGGCGCTCGTCGGCCAGGAGGATGAACAGGGTGGCGTCGGGATGGTTCCGCGCGATCCCCTCGGCCACCGCCAGCAGCACGGTGGTCTTGCCCGCCTTGGCCGGGGCCACGATCAATGCGCGCTGGCCCTTTCCGAAGGGGCAGAGCAGGTCGATCACCTGGTGGATCGGGCGGTTGACTTTGTTGGTGTCACCCGGGATGGTCAGCGTCAATCGTTCCTTCGGCTGGGTGGCCTTGAGCCGGGTGAACTCGGGGCGGGAACGGAGGGCCGCCGGCTCAACGCCATTGATCGAGGTGATGGCGCTC
Organism: Gemmatimonadales bacterium; assembly: GCA_048499805.1. Lineage (GTDB taxonomy): Bacteria > Gemmatimonadota > Gemmatimonadetes > Gemmatimonadales > GWC2-71-9 > JAWXBA01. The sequence continues at coordinate 557,002 of JASNZF010000003.1, forward strand.
AGCGCCGGGCCCTGACCCTGCTTCTTCGGGGGGGAGACGTCGCCCCAGACCTCGTCCCCGGCACGCAGGCCGTGGTCGCGGATCAGGCGTGAGGGGACGAAGATGTCGCCGCGGGTCTCGAGGTAGCTGTTCTCGCGGCGGCGCAGATAGCCGTCGGAACGGGAGAGCTCGAGCACGCCGAGCGAGGGAGTGGTGTTCACGGGGGAAAGGTAGCAGGGCGGGGGGCGGGGAGCAGGGAATGGGGGTGGCGGCTAGGGACTAGGGACTAGGGACTAGGGGCTAGGGACTGGGGGCCTGGGACGAGGGGCAGAGTGCCCTCGGCGAGGCGAGGATTGTCATCCCGAGTAGCGGAGCGATGAGGGACCTTGGGGACGCTTGGTCGACATCGGCCAATCGAGCCAGCTTCGATGTCTTGCCGGCAAGATCCCTCGCTTCGCCCGGGATGACAGCCGGTCTTGCCAGGGGGTAGCTGCTCGAGGCAACAACTGCGGGGTGCTCGCCCAACCCCCCAACCCAAGGTATCCTTCCACTCTGGACCCCAGTCCCCAGTCCCCAGTCCCCAGTCCCTAGTCCCCAGTCCCCAGTCCCCAGTCCCCAACCCCCGACCCCACCATGCGAACTCACACCCTGCTTGCCCTTCTCGCCCTCTCCGCCGCCCCCCTTGCCGCCCAGCCGGGTGGTGGTGGCGGGAATGCATTCCCCACGGCTGATCCCGTCATCCGAGCGATGTGGGCCGAGGGAATGGATCGTTCCCAGGCGATGCCGTTCATGCAGGCGCTGACCGATTCGATCGGACCGCGGCTCACCGGGTCGCCCGGCATCAAGTCGGCCAACGACTGGCTGGTGGCGATGTACGGCAAGATGGGCGTCACCGCCCGCAACCAGCAGTACGGCACCTGGATGAACTGGCGCCGGGGCACCTCGCACATCGACCTGATGGCCCCCCGGGTCCGCTCGCTCGAGGGCCAGATGCTGGCCTGGAGCCCGGGCACCCCGCGCGGCCAGCCGGTGACCGCCGAGACCGTCCTCATTCCCGACCTCGCCGACTCGGCAGCGTTTCGGGCCTGGCTGCCGGCGGTGCGCGGCAAGATCGTGCTGATCTCCGGCGCCCTGGCCAGCTGCCGCCCGCTGGCCAGCATCGAGGAGTTTGCGCTGCCCGCCACGCTCGAGTCGATGCGCGCCCAGCGCACCGCCGACGCGCAGGCCTGGCAGCGCCGGATCCAGAAGACCGGCCTCAACGCGACGACGCTCCCGCGGTCGCTGGAACAGGCCGGCGCTGTCGGGGTGGTCTCGTCGCAGTGGAGCAACGGGTGGGGAGTCAACAAGATCTTCCAGGCCCGGACCACCACCGTTCCCACGGTGGAACTGAGCTGCGAGGACTACGGCCTGGTGTACCGGCTCACCGAGCGGAACCAGGGGGCCCGGCTCCGGATTGCCGCCGACGCCGAGTTCCTGGGTGAGCAGCCGGTGTTCAACACCATCGCCGAGATCCGCGGCAGCGAGAAGCCTGACGAGTACGTGATGCTCTCCGCCCACCTGGACAGCTGGGATGGCTCGAGTGGCGCCACCGACAATGCCACCGGCACCATCACCATGCTCGAGGCGATTCGGATCCTCCGGGCCACCTATCCGAACCCCAAGCGCACCATCCTGGTGGGCCACTGGAGCGGCGAGGAGCAGGGGCTCAACGGGTCGCGCGCCTTCGCCGCCGACAACCCCCGTGTGGTGGGCGGCCTCCACGCCCTGTTCAACCAGGACAATGGCACCGGTCGCGTCGTCAACTTCTCGGCGTCCGGGTTCACCAACGCCTCCGCCAACCTGGCGTCCTACTTCAGCAAGCTGCCGTCGGCGCTGAGCGGCAACGTCACCCTGAACTTCCCCGGCTCCCCCGCGGGTGGGGGCAGCGACCACGCCTCCTTCGTGTGCCACGGGGCCCCCGGCTTCAGCCTGAGCGCCCTCAACTGGGAATACGGCACCTACACCTGGCACACCAACCGCGACACCTTCGACAAGGTGGTCTTTGACGACCTGAAGATGAACGCCACGATGACCGCGATGCTGGTCTACCTGGCGAGCGAGGATCCGAACCCGATGCCGCGCGACCGGCGGGTGATGCCGACCAACCAGCAGGGCACCCAGCAGCCCTGGCCGACCTGCGGTACCCCGACGCGGGCGACGCCGTAGGGTGTCCGCAACCGGACGGTCGCATCCCATTTTCGGACACCCCGCTGATTTGGCGATCTCGGGATGATGCTGTAAGTTGCTGCAGTAGAATGATTTACGATTGACCAACGCCCGGCACAGAACTCGCTTTCTGTGTCGGGTGTTGGCTTTCCTGGTTTCGGTGAACTGTTCCAGTCAGGGGCTCGAGTGGATATCAAGCGCGAACCGCCCAAGAAGCGCGGCAAGTACATCATGATTGGCGTTGGGGTCGTGACGCTGATCGTGGCCACGGTCGCGATCTCGCAGCTGGAGCCGGCGGCGATGACGGTGGAGAGCGCCGGGATCTATACCGACAGTGTGCGCCGGGGCGAGATGCTGCGCGAAGTGCGCGGTCCCGGCACGCTGGTGCCCGAGGAGATCCGCTGGATCACCGCGGTGACCGCTGGCCGGGTCGAGAAGGTGCACCTCCTGGCCGGCGCCGAGGTGGAGCCCAACACCATCCTGATGGAGCTCACCAATCCGGATGTGCAGGTGGAGACCCTCCAGGCCGACCGGCAATTGACCGACGCCGAGGCGAACCTGGTGCAGCTCAAGACCAACCTGGAGAACAACCGGCTCTCGCAGGCCTCGCTGGTCGCGAACCTGCGCCAGGAGACGGAGGACGCCAAGCGGCGCGCCGCCGCTGGCCGCGAGTTGCTGGCCAAGGGTCTGATCATTCCCCTCGACCAGCAGCAGGCCGAGGAGCGTGCCCAGGCGCTGACCGAGCGGCTCAAGATTGAGGAGGAGCGGCTCACCCTGCTCTCCGAGACGATCGCCTCGCAGATCGAGGTGCAGGAGGAGCAGGTCGAGCGGCTCCGGTCGATCACCGCCTTCCAGCACCAGATGCAGGCCTCGATGGTGGTGCGGGCCGGGGCCAAGGGGGTGCTGCAGGAGTTGCCGCTGCAGGTCGGGCAGTACGCCAACCCGGGGATGACGCTGGCCCGGGTGGTGCCGACGCCGCAGCGCCTCAAGGCGGTGCTCCGGATTCCCGAGCAGCAGGCCCGCGACGTGACCATCGGCCAGAAAGCCGCCATCGACACCCGGAATGGCATCGCCACCGGTCGGGTGGTGCGGATCGATCCGGCCAGCGTGGCTGGGACCGTGACGGTGGATGTGGCCTTCGAGGGTGACCTGCCGGCGGGCGCCCGTCCCGACCTCAGCGTCGACGGCACGATCGAGATCGAGCGGATCCCGAACGTCCTGTTCATGAACCGGCCCGCCTACGGGCAGGCCAACAGTACCGTGGGGCTCTTCAAGCTGGTCGACGGTGGCAGCAATGCGATCCGGGTGTCGGTGCGGTTGGGCCGGACCTCCGTGAACGCCGTGGAGATCCTGGAGGGCCTCGTCGAAGGCGACGTGGTCATCCTGTCCGAGATGACGCGGTATGATGCGGTTGACAAGGTGCGTTTGAAATAGGAGCTGGGGACTGGGGACTCGGGAACGCAGGTCGGAATCGATGCCCGGTTGCCTCCCCCTAGCCCCTGGCCCCAAGCCCCCAGTCCCTAGCCACTGAACCCCAGCCCCCACTCCTGGAGCCATACATGCCCTCCCCCGACACCCTGATCAGCCTCGACGGCATCAAGAAGGTCTTCTACACCGACGAGCTGGAGACCCATGCGCTCGCCGAGATTCATCTCGAGATCCGCAAGGGGGAGTACGTCTCCATCTCCGGCCCCTCCGGCTGCGGCAAGACGACGCTGCTGTCGATCCTGGGCCTGCTCGACACCCCCACCGCCGGCAGCTACACCCTGGCGGGTGAATCGGTGGCCAACCTGACACCGGCGGAGCGGGCGCGGGTCCGGAACCGGCAGATCGGCTTCATCTTCCAGGCGTTCAACCTGATCGGCGACCTGACGGTGTTCGAGAATGTCGAGCTGCCGCTGACCTACCGCGGGATGCCCTCGGCGGAACGAGCGGAGCGGGTCAAGGCGGCGCTCGAGAAGGTGGGGATGGCGCATCGGATGAAGCACTATCCGTCGCAGCTCTCGGGCGGCCAGCAGCAGCGCGTGGCGGTGGCGCGGGCCGTGGCGGGCGAACCGGCCATCCTCCTCGCCGACGAGCCCACGGGCAACCTCGATTCGCAGAACGGCGAGGCGGTCATGGACCTCCTCAAGACGCTGCACGATGGTGGCGCCACGATCTGCATGGTGACCCACGACGATCGCTATGCCCAGTACGCCCAGCGCGAGATCAAGCTGTTCGACGGCAAGGTGGTGGAGGAGGAGGCCGTCTCCCATTGAGCGGCCTCTGGCGTGACGTGCGGCTGGGGCTCCGGGCCTTGCGCCGCGCCCCCGGGGTGACCTTGGCGATCCTGGCCTCGCTGGGGCTTGGGATTGGCGCCGTGGCCACCGCCTTTGCCTGGTATGAGGGGTGGGTCCTCCGCCCGATCGCCCACGCCACGGAGCAGGACCGGCTGGTCTGGCTCAACACCCAGGCGCCTGGGGGCGGGACCTGGGCGGTGTCCTACCCGGTCAGTCACGACTGGCGCGAGCAGCTGCGGATGGTGGAGTCGATGACCGTCTTCAACTTCCAGCCGCTGGGACTGCGCGAGGACGGGGTCACCACCCGGGTGTACGGCCTCCTCACTGGCGCCAACTACTTCGACGTGCTCGGCGTGCGGCCGATGCTGGGGCGCGGGTTCCGGCAGGAGGAGGAGGACGGGGCGGTCCACGTCGCCGTCCTCGGTCACCGGTTCTGGGAGACGCACTTCCGCTCCGACTCTGCCATCGTGGGCCGCGCGCTCAACCTTGGTGGCCACGACTTCACCGTGATCGGGGTGGCCCCGCCCCGCTTCGGGGGCAGCTACCCCGGGCTCACCTTTGACGTCTACCTCCCCATCACGGCGGCCGCGCTCCTGAGTGACGGCGGTGCCCGCCAGCTCCAGCAGCGCGACAGCCAATGGCTGGAGGCGCTGGGGCGGCTGGCACCGGGCGTCACGATGGAGCAGGCCCGCGCCGAAGCGCGGGATGTGGGGCGCCGACTGGAGGAGACCTTTCCCGGCTCCACGATGACGCCGGTGCTGACCCCGATGCGCGAGTACGGTCCCGCGGGGGCGCTGGGACCGGTGCTGCTGGCGGAGATCGGCATCACCCTGCTGGTGCTGCTCATCGCCTGCGCCAACGTGGCCAACCTGCTCCTGGGCCGCGCCACCGCCCGCCAGCGCGAGATCGGGGTGCGGATGGCGGTGGGCGCGGCCCGCGGCAACATCGTCCGACAGCTGCTGGTCGAATCGGCACTCCTGGCGCTTGGCGGAGGCCTGCTCGGATTGCTGGTGGCCTACGCCGGACGCAACCTGATGCTGGCGTTCGTGCCGCCGGCCCCATTCCCGATCGGTGGTGAGGTGGCGATCAGCCTGCGGGTGGTCGGCTTTACGGCACTGATTGCAGTGGCCACCGTGCTGGTCTTTGGCCTGCTGCCGGCGTGGCGCGCCTCCGGCACCGCACTGGCGCCGGCACTGCGGGAGGATGCCACCGGCGGCGGCCGTGGCTCCCGCCTGCGCGGCGCCCTCGTGGCCGGTCAGGTGGCGCTTTCCCTGGTGGCACTGGTGTCGGCGGGACTGTTCCTGCGGGGACTCCAGCGGGCCGGCGAGGTCGATCCCGGCTACGCCGACCCGGATCGGCTCCTGCTGGTCACCACCGACCTGCGGATGTCGGGCACCCTCGACTCCACGGCTGGCCGGGAAATGCTCGACCGTGCCCTGGCCCGGTTGCGCTCGACGCCCGGCGTGACAGCGATCGCGGCCTCCCACTTCGTTCCCCTCGGCTTCGGCGGCAACAGCTCGAGCGGCATCCGGGTCGAGGGGTACGAGCCGGCGGAAGACGAGAACATGTCGGTGCAGTACAGCGTCGTCACCCCCGGCTACTTCGAGACGGTCGGGATGCCGATCGTGGCCGGCCGCGCCTTGAACGAGACCGATCGGACCGATGGACCGCCGGTGGCGGTGGTGAACGAGACGTTCGTGCGACGGTACCTGGCGGGCCAGAACCCAGTCGGGAGGCGCTACCGGCAGGGTGGCCAGGAAATCGAGATCGTGGGCGTGGCGCGGGATGCCAAGTACCAGGACCTGGACGAGGCGCCGATTCCCTTCCTGTACCGTCCCCTCAGCCAGCGGTACCGCACCGATCTGCACCTCCACATCCGCACGGCGGGAGCCCCCGCGGGGTCGGTGGAGGAACTGCGCCGGGCGATGTTCGCCGTGGCGCCGGACCTGCCGTTCCTTGACCCGCGCACCATGACCGACCAGATGGTCCCTGCGACGATCGTCCAGCGCATCGGGGCGGCGGTGCTGGGGCTCTTCGGGGGACTGGCGCTCCTGCTCTCTGCGATCGGCATCTACGGCGTGGTGGCATACTCGGTGGCCCAGCGCACCCGCGAGCTGGGGGTGCGGATGGCGCTCGGCGCGACGGGTCCCAAGGTGATCCGGCTGGTGCTCGGACAGGGGCTCCGGCTCACCCTGGTGGGGGTGGTCATTGGCGCCCTCCTGGCTCTCGGCGTCGGCCGGCTGCTGGCCAGCCAGCTCTTCGGCCTCAACCCGGCCGACCCCCTGACCTTCGGGGTCCTGATCGTGGTGCTGGGTGCGGTCGCCGCTGCCGCCAGCATCCTGCCGGCCCGCCGGGCGGCACGCGTGGATCCGGTGGTGGCGTTGAAGGGGGAGTAGGGCCATGCGCTTGCACCTCCGAACGGCGTGGCGCAGCCTCGGCCGCAATCCGGTGTTCACCGCCGTGGCCATCGCGGTCCTGGGGCTCGGCATCGGGGCCAACAGCGCCATCTTTACCCTCGTCAATGCCGTGTTGTTTCGACCGTCGCAGGTGCAGGAGCCGGGCGAGCTGGTCGACATCTACAGCAGCGAGGACGACAGCGAGTTCTCGACCTCCTCCTATCCGGACTATCTCGACCTGCGGGACCGCAGCACCCAGTTTGCGGGCGTGCTGCACTACCGCCTGAACACGCTCCTGCTGACGGGAGATGGCGGAAGTCAGCAACTCTGGACCGAGATCGTCAGCGGCAACTACTTCCACGTGCTGGGTGTCCCCCCGGCCGTCGGCCGGCTCTTCGAGGCCGACCGGGACGACATCCGGGGCGCGCCGCTCGCGGTGGTCCTGAGTCACCGGTTCTGGCAGCGACAGTTCGGGGGCGATCCAGGGGCCGTGGGCCGCACACTCCGGCTCAATGGCCAGGCGTTCGCGATCGTCGGCGTGGCGGCTCCGGAGTTCACGGGCATGGTGCGGGGGATCGTCCCCGCGATCTGGGTCACGGTCTCGTCGACGGAACGGACCAACGGCCACGCGGGCGTCATCCTCGATCGGGGCAATCGCGGGGGGTGGAACAAGGCGCGCCTGCGGCCGGGCGCCACCCTGGCCAGGGCCGCGACGGAGTTGACCACGATCAGCCGGGACCTCGCGGCGGCCTGGCCCACGACCAACGCGGGCCTCAGGTTCACCCTGGTGCCCAGCAGCACCGTCCTCGTCCATCCATCCGTCGACGGGATGCTGACCGCCGGAGGGGTGGTGCTGCTGGTCGTTCCCGGCCTCGTGCTGCTGATCGCGTGCACCAACCTGGTCACCCTCGTCCTGGCGCGCGCCGAAGGGCGTCGCCGCGAGGTGGCGGTTCGCCTGGCGCTGGGAGCCACCCGGGGTCAGCTGGTTCGCCAACTGCTGACGGAGCAGATGGTGCTGGCGGTGATGGGGGGGGCCGTGGGGCTGGCGCTCTCCGCCTGGCTGGTGCAACTCCTGATGGCCTTTCGCCCACCCCTGCCGATACCCCTCAGCCTGGACCTGTCACTGGATGCGCGGGTGGTCGGATTCACCTTTCTCCTCACCGCCCTGGCCGGGCTCGGCATCGGTCTGGCACCGGCGTTGCGGGGTTCCCGGGTCGACCTGGTGGCGGATCTCCGGGATGGAGTGGCTGGCGGCCTTCGGGGGAATCGCGTGCGACGCCTCCTGGTGGCGGGACAGTTGGCCCTGTCCATGCTGCTGCTCGTGGCCGCCGGCCTGCTGGTGCGCGGGATCGGATCCGCCGCGACCATCGACCGGGGATTCGATGGGGCACACACGGCCGTGGTCGGATTCGACCTGGGCCAGTCCGGTGTGGATGCAGCCCGGGGCGATGCCTTCTACCGCCGGTTGGAGGAACGCACCCGTCAGCTCCCGGGGGTGGAGGCCGTGGCCTGGACCCACGAGCTGCCCCTGAGCCTCAACTACCAGAGCGCCGAGATCGTCGCCGAAGGACAGCGCCGCAGCGCCACGGCGGAAGGGTGGCCGATGGCGGTGACCTGGGTGTCGCCCGAGTATTTCGACGCGATCGGGACGCCGCTCCGACGGGGACGGGTGTTTGCCGAGTCCGATCGCCCGGCCTCCCCGAGGGTGGCCATTGTCAGTGAGACCGCAGCGGCCCGCCTCTGGCCGGGGAGCGACCCCCTCGGTCGACGGATCCTCCGGCAGGGCTCCCCCGAGGTCTTCGAGGTCATCGGAGTGGCGGCCGATTCGAAGGTGATGACGCTGGGTGAGGAACCGAGGCCCAAGGTCTACTTCGCGACGACCCAGACCTACCGGAGTGATCTCTACCTCCTGGCCAGGGTGGCGGGCGACCCCACGATGCTCCTGCCCCGGCTGCGGGACCTTGTCGACAGCATCGACCCCGCCATTTCGTTCAACGACCTGACGACGGTGAGCGCCCAGGTGACCATCGCGCTCTTCCCCGTCCGGTTCACGGCCGGCCTCCTGAGTGTGCTGGGTGTGGCCGGGATGCTCATCGCGATGATCGGGCTCTACGGGGTGATCGCCGAGGGAGTGGCGCGACGGAGCCGGGAGCTGGGGATCCGCATGGCGCTGGGGGCGGAAGGTTCCCGAGTCGCGGGGATGGTTCTGCGCGAGGCGCTGGTCCTGGCGGGCCTCGGCGCAGCCGCAGGGCTGGTCCTGGCCCTGCTGGCGACTCGGATCCTGACGGCCTGGCTTTACGGAATCAGCGCCACCGACCCGGTTACCTTTCTCATCGTGCCGGCCGGCTTTGCCGTCGTTGCCAGCCTGGCCGCCTGGTTGCCAGCTCGCCGGGCGACGCGCGTCGACCCCGTGGTGGCCCTGCGGGCAGAATAGGATGGATCTGGACATGCACCCATCCGGTCCAGGTCCCAGCCCCCAGCCCCCAGTCCCCAGTCCCCAGTCCCCAGGCCCCCATGATCTCCCTCCGCAACATCGAGAAGTCCTTCCCGACCGGCCCCACCCGCACCTGGGTGCTGCGGCGCATCGACCTCGACATCGCTGCCGGGGAGTTCGTGACGATCATGGGGCCATCCGGGGCGGGGAAGTCCACCCTGCTCGCGATCCTCGGGATGCTCGACGCCGGCTGGGATGGGGAGTATCACTTCCTGGACCACCCGGTCCACGCCATGAAGCCCCGCGATCGCGCCGACCTGGGCCGGGCCCACATCGGGTTCGTGTTCCAGCAGTACCACCTGATCGACAGCCTCACCGTCTACGAGAACATCGAGACCCCGCTCACCTACCGGGATTTCTCGCGCTCCGACCGGCAGTCGATGGTGGCGGACATCCTCGACCGCTTCCGGATCGTCGGCAAGAAGGACCTCTTTCCCAACCAGCTCTCGGGGGGGCAGCAGCAGCTGGTCGGCGTCGCCCGGGCGGTGGTCGCCAAGCCGCAGGTGCTCCTGGCCGACGAGCCCACCGGCAACCTCCACTCGGCCCAGGCACGCGAGATCATGGAGCTCTTCCGCCAGCTCAACCAGGCGGGGACCACGATCATCCAGGTGACCCACAGCGAGGAGAACGCGGCGTACGGGGGGAGGGTGGTGCGGTTGAAGGATGGGTGGATGGAGACTGCGGGGAATGGGGAATAGGGACTGGGGGCTAGGTGCTAGGGGCTAGGGAAGAATGAAGGGGTGAGGGTGGCGGGACGCAACACGCCCGGGTTTGCGTCCTGGTTGATCCACATGGGCGATCCTTCGCGCTTTGGGGCGAGGGGGCCAAATGCCTGCCATCCAGAGTTACCGGGATCTTCGGGCATGGCAGCGCGCGATGGAACTGGTACTGGAGGTCTACCGGGTGGTGGGGCAATTGCCGCGTGAGGAGCGCTTTGATCTTGGCTCCCAGCTTCGCCGATGCTCTGTCTCGATTCCGAGCAACCTTGCCGAGGGACACGCCCGCGATAGCCGAGCAGAGTTCCTACGTTTCGTGCGGATCTCCCTGGGATCGCTGGCCGAACTGGAAACCCAGCTGGAGTTGGTTCGCAGAATAGAACTCGCTCCAGAGGAAATTACCGCTCGTGCCGCCCGGCTCGCGTCGGAGGTGGGCAGAATGCTCACCGCGCTCAGGCGCAGGCTTGCAGGGCCGCGCATGCGGCTCCCCAGCCCCTAGCCCCTAGCCCCTAGCCCCTGTAACCTCCTAGCCCATGCAACCACCACCCACCATCCTCATCGCCGACGACCAACCCGACGTCCTCGAGGCGCTCCGGCTGCTGCTCAAGGCGGAGGGGTTCCAGACCATCACGGCCAATGTCCCCGAGGGGGTGGTCGCGATCCTGGAGCGGCAGGAGTGTGATGCGGCGCTGATCGACCTCAACTACACCCGCGACACGACCAGTGGCCGGGAGGGGATGGACCTGCTGTCCCGGGTCCGGGCGGTCGATCCGGTGCTGCCGGTGATCGTGATGACCGCCTGGGGCAGCGTCGACCGGGCGGTGGAGGCGATGCGGCTCGGCGCCAAGGACTTCGTCGAGAAGCCGTGGGACAACGCCCGGCTGCTCACGACGCTCCGCACCCAGGTGGAACTGGCCCGGGCGCTCCGGTCGGCCCAGCGCCTGCAGCAGGAGAACCGCCTGCTGCGCCGGGACGGCCTCCCCGACCTGATCGCCGAGTCGGCGGCGATGCGGCCGGTCCTGCAGCTCATGGAACGGGTGGCGCCCTCCGACGCGAGCATCCTCATCACCGGGGAGCATGGCACCGGCAAGGAGGTGGCGGCCCGGTGGATCCACGCCGCCTCGGAGCGGGCCGACAAGTCCCTGGTGATCCTCAATGTCGGCGGGATCTCCGAGGGGGTCTTCGAGAGCGAGCTCTTCGGCCACGTGAAGGGCGCCTTCACCGACGCCAAGGTGGAGCGGGCGGGACGGTTCGAGCTGGCCGACGGTGGCACCCTCTTCCTCGACGAGATCGCCAACATCACCCTGCAGCAGCAGGCCCGCCTGCTGCGGGCCCTGCAGACCGGCGAGATCGAGCGGGTGGGCAGCTCGCAGACGCGTCGCGTGGATGTCCGGTTCATCGCCGCCACCAACGCCGACCTCCGCACCGAGGTGGCGGAGGGACGCTTCCGCGAGGATCTCCTCTTTCGCCTCAACACGATCGAGGTGCGGCTCCCGCCGCTGCGCGAGCGGGCCGATGACATCCTGCTGCTGGCGCAGTATTTCCTGATCAAGACCTGCGCCCAGTACCGCAAGACCATCGCGGGGTTCAGCCCGGCCGCCGTCGCGCTGCTCAAGCGCTACGAGTGGCCCGGCAACGTGCGCGAGCTGGCCCACGCCGTCGAGCGGGCGGTGCTCCTGGCCGGGGGGACCCAGATCGAGGCGGAGGACCTCGCGCTCGGCGCCGGGGGCGGTACCCCGCCAGCCGAGCCGCGGACCCTCGACGACCTGGAGCGGGAAACGGTCCGACGCGCCCTCGCGCGGTGCGACGGCAATGTCAGCCTGGCCGCCAAGGAACTCGGCCTGAGCCGAAGCGCCCTGTACCGGCGGATCGAGAAGTTCGGGCTCTAGCAGCGAGAAGGGAGAAGCGAGAAGGGAGAAGCGAGAAGGGAGAAGCGAGAAGTGTGGCCGCGCGCGTTCATGCGGTGGGGCCCGGAGCGCCCACCCTTCCTGCAGGTTCCTCGCTCTTGCCTCTCCCCTCTCCCTTCTCCCTTTTCGCTTCTCGCTTCATACTTCCAGCATGCCTCATCGCCGCCTGCCCCACGATCGCCGGATCCAGCTGCTGGCCCTGCTGGGTGGGTTGCCCGCGATGGGGGCGTGTGCCGTCCTGCTCTGGCTCGCACCGGTCTCAGGGTTGGTGCGCTGGACGGTGCTGGGGGGGCTCGGCATCGGGTGGCTCTGGGTCGCCAGCCTGGTCCGGCGTCAGGTGGTCCGCCCCCTGCAGGTGGTGGCCAACCTGCTGGCTGGCCTCCGCGAGGGACACTTCACCGTCCGGGCGCGTGGCGAGGAGGCGGGTGGGGACCTCGCGGTGGTCCTGCGCGAGGTCAACGCCCTTGGCGACACCCTGGAATCCCAGCGCCTGGGTGCCGTGGAGGCCGACGCGCTGCTCCGGCGGGTGATGGACGAGATCGACGTGGCGGTGCTGGCGTTCGACGCCGGCGGGGTGCTCCGCCTGGTCAACCGCACCGGCGAGCGGCTGCTGGGACACCCCGCCGAGGCGGTCATCGGGCGGAACGCCGAGGCGCTCGGCCTGGCGGAATCACTCCAGGGACCCGCGTCCCGGACCCTGGAACGGATCTTTCCCGGGTCCAGCGCCGGGCGCTGGGAGCTGCGGCGCAGCAGCTTCCGGATGGAGGGGCGTCCCCACGACCTGCTGGTGCTGGCGGACCTCAGCCGAGCCCTGCGGGAGGAGGAACGCCAGGTCTGGCAGCGGCTGGTGCGGGTGCTCAGTCACGAGATCAACAACTCCCTGGCGCCGATCAAGTCCCTGGTCGGCACCATGACCCACCTGCTCGACCGGGAGCCGCGTCCGGCCGATTGGGAGGCCGACCTGCGCTCGGGCCTCGCGGTCATCGACGCGCGGTCCGAGGCCCTCAACCGCTTCATGGGGTCGTACGCACGGCTGGCACGGCTGCCCGCGCCCGCCCTGGGCGAGGTGGAGGTCGCGTCCTGGGTGGATCGCGTCGCGGGCCTCGCGTTCCACGGCACGGTGTGGGTGCTCGGTGGGCCGCCCACGGTGATCCGCGCCGATGCCGATCAGCTCGAGCAGCTGCTGATCAACCTCGTCAAGAACGGGATGGAGGCGATGGGGACGGGCGGGGGGATGGTGACCATCGCCTGGGCGGTGCACGAGCAGACCCTCGACCTCTGGGTCCGCGACGAGGGGCCGGGGCTGGGCTCGACGGGCAACCTGTTCGTGCCGTTCTTCACCACCAAGGCCGGCGGTTCCGGCATCGGGCTGGTGTTCAGCCGCCAGGTGGCGGAGGGACACGGGGGGACCCTGACCCTGTCCAACCGCACCGATCGGGTGGGCTGCGAGGCGCGGCTGACGCTTCCCGGCGTCGTGCTTCGGGTCCAGGGCGATGAGGGCCCTGCCTAGAATCCAAGCGTCAGGGTGTGGGAGTACTTGAGCAGCAGGGCCTGGTTGTCGGTCAGCGTGCGGACCGGCGAGTAGCCGAACCGGTCGGTGTTGAGGCCGTGGTTGTACACCAGGTAGAAGTCGTTTCCCTCGCGCGGGTTGTAGCGGAGCCGGAGGTTGAGCAGCAGAACGTCCCCGGCGGTGTTGTACTGCACGAGGCCGGTCACGGCGGTGGCGCTGCTCAGCATCCACTGCCCGCGCAGCCTGGCCACGTGGGACGTGGAGCGCAGGTCGCGATCGGGGAAGTCCAGGCGGTTGAACTGGTAGCTGCCGGAGAACTGCCAGTGCACCGAGGCGTTCCAGGTCGGGGTGACGCTGGCGGAGAGGCGCCGTCCGTCGTAGAAGCCACCGACGGTGGCCTGGGCGTTGACCCGCATCGCCTGGCTGGAGGAGGCCTCATGCCTGGCCGTGAACTCCACGAAGCGGTGCAAACCCGCGGGGACGGACACCCCGCCGCCGGCGTTGAAGGCGGCATCGAGGTCATCGTACCGGCCAGTCAGGGTGAAGGTGAACTTGCGGCCCCGCCGGCTCTCGGTGCCCCACTCGAGCGAGGCGTCCGCCGTCTCGACCAGTCCCCGGGAGAGGCTGCGGTAGCTGGTGCCGCTCACGGCGAGGGAGTGGCGCAGCAGGACGCCCTCCCCGGGGCCGTGCCATCCCCAGCCCAGCCGCGCGGAGGTCCGCAGGAAGTCGGTGCGCGAGATGAACCCCAGGGCGGGGAGGAAGTCCTCGCCGATTCGGGTGATGTCCGCGGCGTAGAGCGGCCCGAACAGCCCGCGTCGCTCCCACCTTGCCCGTCCCAGCCAGCGGTCGGGAGAGGAGAGGGCGGAGTCGCCGCGGTCGGCGGTGGCGGCCAGATTGAGCGCCAGATAGTCCTGTCCGAAGACGCGCACCAGCGCGTCGGCGCCCACGGTCACGTTCCGGCCGTCGCCCAGCCGGGTGGTGAGGATGGCGCCGAGGTAGGAGTTCTCGTTGAGGAGCTGCCGCCGGACGCGCGCCACGCCCATGTTCTCGGAGGCGGCGCCCGGGGCGCCCTCGGTCTGCATGTTGATCATCCCCAGGTCCCAGCCGCTGGCCCGCCCGACCGCCCGTCCGCCCCCGTAGATCCGGACCGGGGCGCCGTCCACCAGCCCGATCCGCCTCGAATAGAAGAGCTGCTGGTTGTCGCCGAGGCTGTACTCGAACACGCTGGCCCGCTCCTGGAAGAAGAGGCGGCGCTCCGGGAAGAAGAGCGAGAACCGGGTCAGGTTCACCTGCTGGTCGTCCGCCTCCACCTGCGCGAAGTCGGTGTTGGCGGTCAGGTCGAGGGTGAGGCTGTTGCCCGGCGTGATCTTGATGTCGAGGCCGGGCTCTCGGGCGTCGGTGGAGCGAAGGTCGTAGCCGGTCCGGTCGCCGGTCAGCGTCGCGGTCCTGGCCACCCCGCCCAGCAGGTACGGCACGACCTGGATCGGGTTGTCGCGGGCCACGCCGGAGAGCTCGATGTCGGCCATCGGGGAGGCCTTGTAGATGCTGTTGCTTCCCCAGGTGTAGGGGATGCCCGGCCAGGAGATCGACTCGTTGCGCCGCGCGATCCAGCGCCAGACGGTGGCCCCCATGACTACCCGGCCGTCCACCGTCTCGAACCGCAGGCTGCTGAGCGGAATCCGGATCTCGGCGTACCAGCCGGCGCTGTCGCGACTCACCGCGGCGTCCCAGAAGGCGTTCCAGGTGCCGCTCCACGCGCCGCCATCCCCGGAAAAGACACCGTCGGTGCGGACCCCTGCTGGGTTGGTGGCAAAGAGCTGGGTGGTCTCGCGGTCGCGGAAGGTATCGAGATTCACGACGAACCAGTCGTTGCTCATGCTGGTCTCGTCGCGCTTGAGCGAGGTGGCCTGGATCCGCGCCGGCGTGGCGTCGAACATCCGCCCCGAGGCGTAGAGGTACTTGTCGTCGTGCCCGAGCCGCAGCTCGGTCCGCTCCGAGGGTGGAGCGCCGAAGCTGGGACTGCTCATGACAGCGGGGAGTGGGGTGATCGCCTCCCACGCCGGTTCGTCCACCTGCCCGTCCACCCGGATCGTGCCGGTGATCCGGGGGGTGGCGAGCCGCTCCTGGGCCGACACCACCGGTGCGATGGCTGCCACGAGGGCCACGCAGGCCGCGAGGGTGGATCGCCGAATGTGGAACGGGTCGCTCATGTCCCCGCCGCCTCGGTGGTGGATGCTCTCGCCAGCGCGTCCATCAGCCAGCCCACCCGGCCCAGCCGAATGGCCTGCGCCAGTTCATCACTGTCCTTCCCCAGCATCACCCGGTCGAGTCGGGCCAGATACCGGGCTGGCCACCCTGCCGGCGGCGCGACGGCGGCCAGCAGCGTGGCCAGCCGCGGGTCGCGGATGCCGAGGTTCCGCTGTGCCGACCGCGTGGCCGCACGGCGATCGCCACGGTGATGTTCGAGGATGAACCGCGATACCCGGCACCCGACCGCCTCGACATCCACCGGCTCGCAGGGCGCTTGGAGCGGCGTCCGCCAGGCCAGCACGGCATGAGAGAGCTTTCGCAGCGTGGCCGCAGTACTCCGGTGACCCCCCGCCCTCACGCGACGGGCTTCGGAGCGAGCCAGCTGCAGGAGCTCCCGCTGCCGGGGCCGAAAGCCCAGCCGCCAATAGAACCAGAATGCCCCGGAGCGGATGCCGTCGGCGTTGCCACGTCCGATCTGGTACGGCTCCACCAGGAAGAGCGAGAGCCCGAAGCGATGCGCGTACAGCCGGAGCAACTGCGCCAGCAGGCGGGCCGACTCCCCACCGCGGAACGGCGGCAGGACGTTGATCCCGAAGCGGGCCTGGCGGCCCAGCACCCAGCCGCCGCCGTAGGCCACGGGTACCCGATTCTTGAACAGCAGGTACCCGACGTAGGCCTCGAGCGCGAGCTTGTGCTGGGAGGTGCAGGGGTAGAGGACCACCTGCACACCCTCGCCCAGGTCGTGCTGTTCGAGCTGGTCCAACGCGGGATGGGTAAAGGGGTCAGTCTCGCCCAGCAGGGAGGCGAGGGTTCCCCGCGCCAGGTCGCACAGGTGGTGCCGTCCCGTGGTGGTGAGGGGGATGCGACGGGCCGGTCCCTCGCGCCAGGCCCTGGCAAGGTTGGTGCGCCGGCGGAGCGCTCGGCGGTGCAGGAACAGCGCGCCGCCCTCGAGCCGCCCTGTGGTGGGGATGGGGGCGTCGGCCGGGATCCGCCAGCGCACGAAGACGCGGAGCGACGCAAACGCCGCTTCCTGGTGGGGCGAGCCGCCAGGGATCCGCTCGACGAGGGAGAGCAGCGCGCAGAGGCGTCCGGCACGCCTGGTGCCCAGGTGACGTCGCTGCCAGGCGGCCCACCCCAGCGGGTGCTCGGCCAGCACCTCCTGCTCGAGCGGGTCGAGCGCCGGCCCCAATATCGTCATCATCTGGATGGGATCCCCGCCGAGCGAGTCGAGCGTCACCGCGTCCGGGAAGCGGTCCACCAGCCACCGGGTGGTGGCGAGGCTGAATGCGGCCACGACGGTGGATCCCGCGATCCCGCTGTTGTGGAGGTGCGCCGCCGGCCGTGCGGAAACGCCAACCGCGAGCTCCCGGAGCTCGCGGTTCGCGGTGTCCCACTCGATCTGGGAGGCGGGATAGGCACACTGGAAGAGCAGCGCCGAGTGCCGGCGGCGAATGGCCGACGCACTGCCCCATCCCCGGGAGTCCCGACCGCCATTCCCCATTCCCCAGTTCCTGGTCCCTAGTCCCTGGCCCCCACCCCTAGTACCTCACCAACTTCGCATCCGGTGCCATCCCCCGCGCCACCTTCTGCTTGCGGACCATCTCCGCCACGTCTGCCAGGAGCTGCTTGGCGTCGTAGACGATCCCGTCCTTGATGGTGTAGCGCACCCCGCCCACCCGCTCCGGCTTGCCGGTCTGGTCGTTGAGGCGGACGGCCCCGGTCCCGTAGAGCACCTTGAAGTTCTGGAGCGGGTTCTGGTCCACGATGATCAGGTCCGCCAGGAGGCCGGGCCGGATGATGCCGTACTCGATCGGGGTCCCCTTGGGCTCAAAGATCGCCTCCGCGCCATGCAGCGTGGCGGCCCGGACCACTTCCAGCGGGTGGAAGCCGGCATGCTGCAACAGCTCCAGCTCCTCGATCAGCCCGAAGCCATAGAGCTTGTAGATGAACCCGGCATCGGAGCCGGTGGTGACGCGGCCGCCGGCGTTCTTGTAGTCATTCAGGAACGACATCCACACCTGGTAGAACTTGGTCCAGGCCACCTCGTCGGCCGTGGTCCAGTCAAACCAATACGACCCGTGCGCCTCCCGGCTCGGCGTATAGAAGTCCCACATCGAGGGCAGGGTGTAGGTGTCGTGCCAGTCGGCGTTCCGCGCCGCCATCACGTTGGTGCCGGCGTGGTAGATCGTCATCGTGGGGTCGATGATGAAGTTGAGGCTCAGGAACTCCTTGATCAGGGCGTTCCACGGCTCGCTCCCCCGCGGATGGATCAGGTTCCACTGCCGGGCCACCTGGCCAAAGCGGTGCTGCTCGTTCTGGTAGTTGAAGTCCACCGGCCAGGGCTGGATCGAGGCGTCCTGGTACAGCGACTCGAACAGGCCGTAGAAATGGGTCATCGCGCCGAGCCCGAGCCGGGCCGACTCGATCGCGTTCATCCGGCCGACCCCCATCTGGCCCAGGTGCGCCGTGGACCCCAGCTTCTGGACCTTGGCCTCGGCCAGCAGCGCCTCCATGATCTCGGGATCAAAGGCATTGAACTTGATCCCGTCGATGCCCTCCTTGGCCGCCCAGCGCACCCACTCCCGCGCCTGCTCGGGCGTGCGGATCGGACCCTTGTCCCACCCCGAGGCCGGTCCCTGGTAGTTGACGATGCGCGGTGCCGTGATCGCGTTGGAGGCACTCCGGGCCTGTTCGGATCGGGCCATCTCGAATCCGGTCAGTCCCACCCCCCGCACCGTCGTGATCCCGTGCCCGAGCCACAGCTTGTAGGCATAGGACAGCTCTGCGTTCTTGGGCGCGCCGCCGGCATGCACGTGGAGGTCGATCAGGCCAGGCAGGACGTACTGCCCGGTCGCGTCGATCTCGCGAGTGGCGTTGCGGGGGCGGCGGCTGGAATCGATCGGGACACCCGGGAAACCGACATTGGCCACCTGGACGATCCGGTTGCGCTCGATCACGATGTCCACCGGGCCGGTGGGCGGCGCGCCGGTGCCGTCGATCAGGATGGCGCCCCGGATGATCAGGCGCTCGAACGGGCCCTCACCCTCACCCGCCGGGCGGTCCGGGGCGGGAATGGTCCGGTTGCCCTGCGCCATCGCCAGGGTCGGAACAAACAGCAGGGCCAGAAACAGGACACTCCGCCGCAGCGCGTGCATGAACTCTCCCATGATTCACTCGGTGACCAGGCCGGCGCCGTCTAGCGCCAGTCCATCCCTCAAACGATCTTGCGCCCCGCTGCCCCGCTGCCCCGCTGCCCCGCTGCCCCGCTGCCCCGCTGCCCCGCCGCCTACCGCCTGTTCAGGTAATCCAGCACCAGGTACGCCATCGCCTTCATCCCCACCGGGATCGCCGAATCGTCGGCCAGGAAGGTCGGGGTGTGATGGTCGCCGGAGACGGTGCCGGGTCGGGTCATCCCGAGCGAGAAGTAGAAGCCCGGCACGGTGTTGGCAAAGTAGCTGAAGTCCTCGCTGGCCATCCACGGCTCGGCGGCGGTCACGTTGCCGGCGCCGAGCGCCTTCACCAGGGAGGGGACCGCACGGCCGCTCAGCGTCGTGTCGTTGACCGTCAACGGGTACAGCCGCTGGTACTCAAGGGTAAAGGTGGCCCCGGCCGATGCGGTGACCCCCGCGAGGATCTCCCGGATCCGCCGCTCGTAGGTGTCCTGGACCGTCGGGCTGAAGGTGCGGACGGTCCCCTCCAGCTCGGCGGTGGCCGGGATGATGTTGAACCGTTGCCCGGCCCGGAACACCCCAACCGTCAGCACGCTCGGCTCGAGCGGCGGCGTGTTGCGCGAGCGGATCGTCTGCAGCGCCAGCACCGCCTGGGAGGCGGTCACGATCGGGTCAACGCTGAGGTGGGGGGCGGCGCCGTGCGACTGCCTCCCGCTGATGGTGGCGCGGAAGATGTCGGCCGCCGAGAACGCCGGGCCCACCGTGTAGTGGACCTTGCCAACCTGCAGCGACGCCTTGGTGTGAAACCCGAACACGGCCTCAGGCCTTGGGTCGGCAAAGGCGCCCTCCGCCAGCATCAGCTTCGCCCCGCCCTCCTCGCCCGGGGGCGGACCCTCCTCGGCGGGCTGGAAGATGAACACCACCGTGCCAGGCAGTTCGGCGCGCATCCCCGCCAGCACCGTCGCCAGTCCCAGCTGCGCCGAGGTGTGGATGTCATGGCCACAGGCATGGGACACCCCCACCTCGGCACCCTGCCACTGCACCCGCTTGGTGGACTTGAACGGGAATGGGGTGTCCTCGGTCACGGGCAGGGCGTCCATGTCGGCCCGGACCGCCACCACCGGCCCCGGGCGGCCGCCCCGGAGCACGCCGACAACCCCGGTATGGGCCACCCCGGTGCGGACCTCGAGCCCCAACTCACGGAGGTGCGCCGCGACGAGGGCCGCGGTCTCGGTCTCCCGATTGCTCAGTTCCGGATTCTGGTGGATCTGGTGCCGGATCGCCGTGATGGCGGGAGTGGCGGCGGTGATGGCCCGGTCCACCGCGGGGTACTGGGCGGGCAGCAGTTGGGGGCTCATGCCGGTGGCCAGGACGAG
Source organism: Gemmatimonadales bacterium (assembly GCA_048499805.1). GTDB lineage: Bacteria > Gemmatimonadota > Gemmatimonadetes > Gemmatimonadales > GWC2-71-9 > JAWXBA01. The sequence goes on from JASNZF010000003.1 coordinate 577,284, forward strand.
GACAAGGGAGACCCTGCGCATCAGCTGCACTCCGGGCTGCTTGTTGGGGGCGAGGGGGGGCGGCTAGCTTCGACTTCTAATCTACCCTTGAATCGGCCGCCTGTCTGGCCGTGTCCCCGAGCGCCGGCTTCTCCGCGGTGCGGCCGGCTGGAGGCCCCATCTCCCCCTCGCGCGACCCGGAAGTGACCCTTGGCGGCTACATGCGCAAGCATGACCGCGCGGCCGCCTTCGGCGGCAGCGACGGGCAGGCCTACTCGGTGGCGATCCTCGTCGCCGACGAACCCGATGCCCAGGGTCGCTATGGCGCCGGCCTGCTCTTCGTCCGCTGGAGCCCTGCCGGCGACGCCCCCATGGGGCACGTCGAGACCGACTGGCTCGCCTTCGCCGATACCCCGGCCGAGGCCGAGGAGCGGATCAAGGTCCTCTCGCTCTTCGACGTCAAGGCCGCGCTGGACGAGGCGATCGCGCGGCAGCCGGGTGAGTGGTGACGGCGCCCGTCGGCACCGTCATGGCCCGTGAGGGCCATTCCTACCGGGTGGCCCTGGCCGATCGCGAGGTGCAGGCCGTGCTGCGCGGCAAGGTCAAGCGCAGTGAGGCCGAGCGCAAGGTTGTCGTGGGCGATCGCGTCCGCCTGGACGCCCCGGAGGAAGGCGGCACCTGGACCATTGCGGCGGTGGAGCCCCGCCGCAACCTGCTCGAACGGCGGGTGCCCGAGGGCCGGGGCAACCGGCCCGTCGCGGCCAATCTCGACCGCATCTTCGTCCTGACCGCCACCATCGACCCCGAACCGGTGCCCCAACTCGTCGACCGGCTCCTGGTGATTGCCGAAGCAAACGAGGTGCCCACGGCGGTCATCATCAACAAGATCGACCTCCACCCCGGCGAGGCCATCACCGCCCGGATGCAGGCCGCGGGATACGACGTCTTTCCCGTCAGTGCGACCACCGGGCAGGGGCTTCCGGCCCTGCTCCCCGAGCTGCTCGGCCATGTTTCCTTGCTGACCGGTCCGTCCGGGGCAGGGAAATCGTCGCTGCTCAACCGGATCGAACCCGGCCTCTCACTCCGCACCGGTGCCATCAGCGAGAAGGTCCGGCGGGGGAAGAACACCACCGTCTCGGCCACCATGATTCCCCTGGCCCGGGGCGGGTTCCTGGTCGATACCCCCGGATTCAGCGAGGTTGGGTTGTGGGGCATCGAGCCGCGCGAACTGGCATCCTGCTTTCCAGAATTCCGGGGGCTGATCGACCGCTGCAAGTTTGCGGACTGCCGCCACCTCACCGAGCCCGCCTGCGCCATTCGGGAGGCCGTGCGGGAAGGGAAGGTCCAGGCCGATCGATACGACAGCTACATGGTGCTGCTGGAGGAGTTGACCTCGGCCCCCCGTGACTGGGAGTAGTCCCCCGACATCCGACACCCAACACCCGACCCCCCATCCCCAAGCCCCTAGCCCCGAGTCCCCATTCCCTATTCCCCCCTCCCCTGCCAGCTTCCGACCCATGCTCACACTCGCCCTGCTCGCCCTCGTCGCCCAGACTCCCGACACCCTGCGCGCCGATACGACTCGCGCCCGCCGGCTCGGCGAGGTCACCGTCACCGTGACCCGCACCGCCGAGTCCCTGATCCGGGTCCCCGCGGCGGTGGCGGTGGTGGAGCGCGGCCAGGTGCGGGGGGCCCAGGCGACACTCGGCCTTGATGAGTCACTGAATGCCATTCCCGGCGTCTACATCGCCAACCGGTACAACTACTCGCTCGACCAGCGGCTGTCGATCCGAGGGTTTGGCAGCCGGGCGCCCTTTGGCACCCGCGGGGTCCTGGTGGTGCTGGACGGCATCCCCCAGACCACCCCCGACGGCCAGAGCCAGTTCACCAACCTGGAGCTCGGGAACATCGGGCAGATCGAGGTACTCCGCGGTTCGGCTTCGTCGCTGTACGGCAACGCCGCCGGGGGCGCCATCATCCTGACGAGCGACCTGCCCCCGCGCGACCGGGTCGAGTCCCGGCTCCGGGTCGAGGCGGGATCGTTCGGGCTGCTCAAGTGGCAGGGACAGGTGGCAGGGGGGAGCGGGAGGCTGTCCGGGTCGGCCTCGGTGTCACGGACCACCTGGGACGGCTTCCGGCAGAACAGCCGCGCCGACATCCGGCAGCTCAACACCACCCTGCGGTTCCAGGCCGACCTCAACACCACCATCACCGCGCGCTTCAACGCCGGCCATGCCCCGGAGGCGCAGAATCCCGGCGCCCTGACGTTCAGCGAGTACGCGCTCAACCGCGATTCCGCTGCCGCCAACAACATCCTGCGGGGTTCCGACAAGGACAGCCGCCAGGTGCAGGGCGGGGTGGCTGTCCGGCACCTCGATGCCCGCGGCAACGAGACCGAAGCCACGCTGTTCGCGTACGCGCGCGACGTGGACAACTACACCGCCACCCCCACCCAGCCCGCGGCGCCGAACGCCGGCACCTTCGTGCGGGTCAATCGTGACGTCGTGGGCCTCCGCCTGAGCCATGGCCGTCGCTTTGGTGCCACGCTGGAGTCCCCGCGCCTGGTGGCCGGTCTCGACGCCCAGGCGATGGCCGACGACCGCCGCAACTGGCGCAGTGTGGGGGGAAGGCGCACCGACCCGTTGCTGGTGGACCAGCGCGAGGAGGTGCGGCAGGTCGGGCCCTTCGCCCAGCTGGTCTGGACCCCCGATGCGCGCCTGTCGCTCAGCACCGGCGCGCGGTACGACTGGTTTCGGTTTACCGCGACCGACCGCTTCCTGAGTGACGGCGAGGACAACAGCGGCACCCGCGACATGTCGGCATGGAGTGCCAGCGCCGGACTCAGCTACCTGGTCGGCCCCGGGTTCGTGCCGTACCTCCACGCGGCCACCTCGTTCGAAACCCCCACCACCACGGAACTGGCCATCCGGCCGGGCAACGAGGGCGGGTTCAGCAGTGACCTGGAGCCCCAGCGCGCGGTGAACCTGGAAGTCGGCGCCAAGGGGCAGGCCCGCGCGCTCGACTGGTCGCTGGCGCTGTACCGGGTGGCGATCACCAACGCGATCGTGCAGTGGCAGGAGATCGGGGGGCGGAGCTACTTCCAGAACGCCGGGGGGATCACCAACTGGGGCGCGGAACTCGGTGCGGCCTGGACGCCGAATGATCGGGTGCAGGTGCGGGGCGCCTACACCTGGGCGCGGTATCGCTTCACCGACTATGTGGTCGATCGGGCGGGGACGGTGACCGACTTCGATGGCAAGACGCTCCCCGGCCTGCCGGCCCACTTTGCGCGCATTGGCCTTGCCGTCCAAGCCACGCCAACCCTTGACCTCGACATCGAGCAGACCCTGAGCGGGTCACTCTGGACCGACGATGCCAATACCCCCGAACGGCAGGTCGCGTCGTGGGGCGCCGGGATCACGACGGTGCGCGCCGCCTGGACCGCCCCCATCGGCCGGGTGGGCCTGATGCCCTTCGTCGGTGTCACCAACCTCTGGGACCGCCGCTATGTCAGTTCGGTGGTGATCAACGGGACCTTCGGCCGGGTGCTGGAGCCGGCACCTGGCCGAAGCGTGCATTTAGGTGTGGAGATTCGGGGGGGCAGCAGGGCAGGGGGCTGCGGGGCCGCTAGTTCTCGCGAGGTTTAGCTCCACTCGCATGGAACCTGCGACTCGTTGCTCGCATGCGAGCGGTGTGTGGACCAGGCAGAACACCCATCTACTGGAACTACCGCCCTGCCGCCCCGCCGCCCCCCTGCCCCCCGGCCCCCCCGCCCCCCTTCCGCGTCCACCGCCCCGCATCCCGCCCCTCCACCTTCGCCATCATCCGGTCGAACGCCTCCTGCAGGTCGATCCCCTCGCGGTTGGCCATGCAGATCAGCACGAACAGGATGTCGGCCATCTCCATCCCCATGTCCCCCTCGGCCTCCTCGGGCTTCTTGGTCTTCTGCCCGAAGCGGTGATTCACCTCCCGGGCCAGCTCGCCCACCTCCTCGGAGAGGCGGGCGATGTTGGTCAGGGGATGGAAATACCCCTCCTCGAACTGGGAGATCCAGGCGTCGACGCGGGATTGCATGAGGGAGAGGGACATGGTCTCTAGGGGCTGGGGACTAGGGTCTGGGGACTGGTGAGTTAGGGATGGTCAGCAAGGGGCCGGGGATGGCACCAATCCTATTGGCGCTCGCCAGCCCCTAGCCCCCAGTCCCTAGTCCCCAACTCCAAGCGCCTTCAATAGCGCCTTCATGAATGGCCCCAGATCCACCGGAGTCCGGCTGCTGATCAGGTTGCCGTCCACGACCACCGGGCTGTCCTCCCAGAGGGCGCCGGCATTCTCCAGGTCGTCGCGAATGGCGCCAACGCTGGTCACCCGCTTGCCACGCACGATCTTCGCCGAGATCGGCACCCAGCCGGCGTGGCAAATGAACGCCACCGGCTTGCCGGCGTCGTGGATCTCCTTCACAAGCTGGAGCAGCCTGGCCGACCGCCGCATGACGTCAGGGGCGTAGCCGCCGGGAATGACCAGCCCGTCGAACTGGTCGGCAGAAAGGTCATCAACGCTGCAGTCCACCGTCAGCGGGTAGCCGCGCTTGCCCTGATAGTGCTTCTCGCCGGTGCCGGCCACCACGGTTCGGGCACCCTCTTCCTCCAGGCGAACCTTGGGATACCAGAGCTCCAGGTCCTCGTACTGAGGGCCGGCGAGGATGAGGATGGTCTTGCCGTGGAGGGGCATGGGCGGGGTAGGGTGAGAGGTAAGAGGTGAGAGGTGAGAGAGAGGATGGCGGGGCGAACTGCCTCAGCGCTCAGTTTTCCCCCGTCCTCCTGCATCAGGATCATAGCCCCGCGATGCAGGCAAGACCAGTTCGCCCCTTCCCAATGGTGCCAGCCCAGACTTCATTCTGCAGGCAAGACCAATCCAGCTTCTCGCCGCACTCCTCTTTCCTCTTACCTCTCACCTCTTACTCGCCACCATGCGCTCTCGCGAACGAATCCTCGCCAACCTCGAGTCCCTCTACCGGGAGAACTACGACCGGGCCCAGGCCACGGACGACCCCGCGCGCATGGCCGACCTCGAGAACGCCTACCTGCGCGACCAGCTGATGCTCGAGATCCTGCTCGACATTCGGGATCTCTTCGCCGTCGCCCCCGCCGCCCCCAAGCCCGGGACCAGCGCGCTGGAGACCCTCGAGAAGCTGAGGAGGCTGGCCAAGTAGGCGTGAAGTGAGGAGCGAGAAGCAAGAAGCTGTGGTCCGGGGGCTACCTCCAATCAGGCACCCACTTCTCCCTTCTCACGGCTCGCTTCTCCCTTATCTTAGGGACATGGCTACCCGACCTGCTTCCAAGACCAGGCCCTCCACCCGGCTCGAGAAGTCCGACCTGCTCGACATGTACCGGGTGATGCTCCTGTCCCGACGGCTCGACGACAAGGAGATCCAGCTCAAGCGCCAGAACAAGATCTTCTTCCAGATCTCCGGCGCCGGCCACGAAGCCGTCCTGGCCGCCGCAGCCAAGCTCTTCCGCCCCGCCTACGACTGGTTCTACACCTATTACCGCGACCGCGCCCTCTGCCTTGGCCTCGGCATGACCGCCACCGAGCAGCTGCTGAGCGCCGTGGGCGCCGCCGACGACCCGAACTCCGGCGGCCGCCAGATGCCCTCTCACTGGGGGCACAAGGACCTCAACATCGTCAGTGCCTCGAGCCCCACCGGCACCCAGTTCCTGCAGGCGGTGGGCGCTGCGGAGGCGTCGCTCCGGTACTCGCAGATCGAGGCGATCGACGATCGCGACGAGCGGTCCCAGGGTGACGAGATCGTCTTCTGCTCTTCCGGCGACGGCACCACCAGCGAGGGCGAGTTCTGGGAGTCCCTCAACACGGCCTGCAACCTGAAGCTGCCGGTGGTGTACCTGATCGAGGACAACGGCTACGCCATCTCGGTGCCGGTGGAGGTGAATACCGCCGGCGGCTCCATCTCGAAGCTGGTGTCGAGTTTCCCCGGCCTGCTGGTGCTCGAAGTCGATGGCTGCGACCCGGTCGCCTCCTACGACGTGCTGTCCAGGGCGGTGGACTATGCCCGGGCTCGGAAGGGGCCCGCGCTGGTGCACGCCAAGGTCATCCGTCCCTACAGCCACTCCCTTTCCGACGACGAGATCCACTACCGCACCCCCGAGGAGCGGGCCCAGGACGCCGAGCGCGATCCCATCACGCGGTACCCGGCCTACCTGGTGGAGAAGGGTGTGGCCACCGAGGCCGAGATCCAGGCGATCCAGGCCGAGGTGGAGGACGAAGTCGCCGTCGCGACCGAGATCGCCCTGGCCTCGCCGCAGCCCGCCACCAGCACCATCTACGACTACGTCTACTCGCCGGACGTCGACCCGACCTCCGAGCAGTTCGACACCGAGGACGATCCCCAGTTCACCGGTGACCCGACCACCATGGTCGACCTGCTCAATCTCTGCATGCGCGACGAGATGACCCGCGACCCGCGGATCCTCGTCTTCGGCGAGGATGTCGCCGACGTGAGCCGCGAGGAGTACCTCGGCGACGTCAAGGGAAAGGGCGGCGTCTTCAAGGTCACCTGGGGGCTCCAGAAGCAGTTCGGTTCGAGCCGGGTCTACAACTCGCCGCTCGCCGAGGCCAACATCATCGGCCGCGCCATTGGCCTGGCCACCCGCGGGCTCAAGCCGGTGGTCGAGATCCAGTTCTTCGACTACATCTGGCCCGCCTACATGCAGCTCCGCAACGAGCTGGCCATCATGCGCTGGCGGTCCAACAACAGCTTCGCGTCGCCGGTCGTGGTACGGGTCACCTATGGCGGCTACCTCAAGGGGGGGGCGCCGTATCATTCGCAGACCGGTGCCGCCGTCTTCACCGGCGTGCCGGGCCTCCGGGTGGTCTGCCCCAGCTCCGCGCTCGACGCCAACGGCCTGCTGCGGACCGCCATCCGCTCCGAGGACCCCGTCCTCTTCCTGGAGCACAAGCACCTCTACCGCCAGACCTACAACAAGGCCCCCAATCCGGGCCCCAACTTCATGATCCCCCTCGGCAAGGCCAAGGTGGTCCGCGAGGGCACCGACCTGACCGTCATCACCTACGGCGCCGTGGTCCAGCGCAGCCTGACGGCCGCCAAGCAGCTCGAGGAGGAGCACGGCGTCAGCGTCGAGGTCATCGACCTGCGGAGCCTGAGCCCGGTGGACTGGGATTGCATCATGGACTCGGTCAAGAAGACCAGCCGGGTCCTGGTGGCCTACGAGGACTCCCTCAGCTGGGGCTACGGCGCCGAGATCGCGGCCAAGATCGCCGACCAGGCGTTTGCCTGGCTCGACGCCCCGGTCAAGCGGATCGCCGCCACCGACACCTTCGTGGCTTACGCCCCGGAGCTCGAGGACGTCATCCTCCCCCAGGTCGAGAGCATCAAGACCGCGATGGAGGAAGTCCTCCGCTTCTAGGAGCCTCTGGGCGCGGCATCCAGAGGAAGGGACCACGAGGAGCCCCGGCCGCCGGGGCTCCTTGTTTTGTGCCCGGTGCAACGCAGGCCGGGACCGACGTCCCCAATTGGAATAACCCTGCTCCCCTGGCAATCTGTTGGCCCGGCCCGACTCACCCCTCGGGGGATCGATGGTCCGATCGTTGGTGCTTGCCACCGTACTCCTCGCCTCCACTGCGGCCACCGCCGCCGCGCAGTCTCCCGTGGCCACCGTCCAGGGGACGGTCCGCGACACACTCGGCGCCCCCATCGCCGGCGCCGAGGTGCTGATCGCGCGCCGCAGCGCGATCACCTCCGCGACAGGTGCCTTCAGGGTGGACAGTGTCGCCCCCGGTCGATACACCCTGACAGTGCGGAATGTCGGCATGCTACCGGTCCGGGAGCTGCTCCAGGTACCCGCCGCGGGGATCACTGGGCTGGACTACCGGATGCAGCCGGCCGGGACGATCCTGCCCACCATCGAGGTGCGCGCCGAGCGCCCTGGGATTTACGGCACCATCGTCCTCTTTGGAGACCGTCCAGCTCCTGGCGCCCGGGTGCAGCTTGTCGGTCAGGACGGACGGGTGGCGATGTCCGACAGCGCCGGCCGGTTCGCCTTCCAGGGGCTTCGGCAGGGCTCCTACATGATCTGGGTGACTCACCCTGGCTACACCGAGCGACGGATCTCGGTCATGCTGGCCCGCAACGAGGGCCGGGAACTGGCCCTCGCGCTGCTCCCCTCCACCCGGATCGTGTCCCGCGGGGATATCGGGGTAATGGAGGATCTGACCAAGCGACTCGCCCTCGGCCTGCCCAAGGAGCGGGTGACCCGAGAGGATCTGCAGAAGCGCGGCGAGAGCAACATCTGCGACCTCCCCCAGGTCCGCCCCGTGGTAGGCTCCGGGTATGAATCGATCGTCATCATCCTGAATGGCACCACCGTCTATCGAGACATGCCCGCGTACTCCCTCTGCGCCTGGCGAGCCGATGAGGTCGAAATGGTGGAGGTCCTGGAAAATGTCTGCGTGGAACGCACCAGGACCGTCGTGGACTTGATTCGCTACCAGTGCAAACCCAAGGACTTCCGCATGCAGCCGCCCCCGCGGTACGTTCGGGAAGCGGACCGGGTGCCGGGATCAGACGCCGCCTACGCCCCGAAAGTGGTCATCGTCTGGGAAAAGCGCTGAGGGACGGGTGCTCGGGTGGCCCAACGCCGGTGCCTTCTTGCGCGTAGCATAGGGACACTTCACAGGCAGGCGGTTGAGGCGTAGCGCGCGTCGGTGCGCGGTGGCCGCTCTTGGGGTCGCCACCTATTGAGCGAACCGCAGCGCGCGTAGCCTCAGTCGCCTGCCTGTGCACCGGCACTCCGTACCACACCTAGTACCCGTCCATCGAGGCTCCCATGACCGTACGCCATCGCTTGATCGGCCTCACGCCGGTCATCCTCGCCCTCACCGTGCTCGCCCCGGTCGCCACCGCTCAGGCGCCCGCTGCCAGCCTCTTCCAGGACTTCCGCTGGCGCAACATCGGCCCCGCCAACATGGCCGGCCGCGTCAGCGACATCGAGGCGGTCGAGGCGAACCCGTCGGTCGTCTATGTCTCGGCGGCCTCGGGCGGCGTGTGGAAGTCCACCAACGCCGGCACCACCTGGGCGCCGATCTTCACCCAGTACGGCACCGCCAACGTCGGCGACATCGCCATCTTCCAGCCCAATCCCGAGATCATCTGGGTCGGCACCGGCGAGGCCTGCGTCCGCAACAGCGTCGGCTTCGGCGACGGGATCTACAAGTCCACCGACGGCGGCAGGACCTTCACCAACATGGGACTCAAGGAGAGCCACCACATCGACCGGGTGGTGACCCACCCCACCAACCAGGACGTGGTGTACGTGGCCTCGCAGGGACATCTCTGGGATGTCGGTGGCGACCAGGGGGTCTTCCGCACCCGCGACGGCGGCCGCACCTGGCAGAAGCTCACCAACGGGCTCCCGAATGACGGCCGGACCGGCGCCAGCGAACTGGTCATGGATCCCTCCAACCCCAACATCCTCTACGCCGGCTTCTGGGAGCGACTCCGCGAGCCGAACCGCTTCACGAGCGGCGGCCCCAACGGGGGCATCTACAAGTCCACCGACGGCGGCGACAGCTGGACCAAGCTGACCAACGGCCTGCCCACCGGCGCCACCGGCAAGATCGGGATGGACATCTACCGCAAGAACCCGCGGATCCTCGTTGCGCAGGTGGAGCACGGCTTCCAGCCCGCCCGGAACTCCGCCGACTTCAACGACATGTCCAAGCTCGGCAGCGGCATCTACCGCTCCGAGGACGGCGGCGCCAGCTGGACCTTCGTCAACCGCGAGAACAACCGGCCGTTCTACTACAGCCACGTCTACATCGACCCCAACAACGACCAGCGGATCTTTGTGCTCGCCACCGTGGCCCGCGTGTCCGAGGATGGCGGCAAGACCTTCACCCGGACCCTCGATGGTATCGCGGGAGACTTCCACGCCCTCTGGATTGACCCTGCCAACAGCCAGCGGCTGTACGTCGGCGACGACAAGGGCGCCTATGCCAGCTATGACGGCGGCTTCGGGTTCATCATGTTCGACAACATGGACCTGGGGCAGTTCTACGGGGTGTCGGCGGACAACCGCGACCCGTACTGGGTCTACGGCGGCCTGCAGGACAACGGCAACTGGGGCGGGCCAAGCAACAGCCGCGACGTGAACGGGGTGCTCAACGACCACTGGTTCAAGTTCCACGCCGGCGACGGCTTCAATCCCAAGGTGGACCCGAACGACTGGCGGATCGTCTACACCGAGAGCCAGGGCGGCAACGTCCGGCGGCTCGACGCCCTCTTCCGGCAGCAGGGCACCGGGATCACCCCCAACCGCCGCAACGTCCTCAACCTGGCCGACTACCTGCCGGCCGGTGCGGCCGCCCCGGCGCCCGGCGGCCCGGGGGGCGGTGGTGGCTTCGGTGGCGGAGGGCTCCCGGAGCCACAATTCCGGAACAACTGGAGCACGCCGTTCATCCTGTCGCCGCATGATTCGAGGATCATCTGGTACGGCGGCAATCACCTCTTCAAGTCCACCGACCGCGGTGACACCTGGCGGATCGTGAGCCCGGATCTGACGGTGGCCAAGCCCGAGTGGATCGCCACCGAGAGCGGCGGCATCACGCGCGACGTGACCGGCGCCGAAACCCATTCGACCATCATCTCTATTTCGGAGTCGCCGCTGATTCCGGGCATGGTCTGGGTCGGCACCGACGACGGCAACATCCAGCTTACGCGCGATGGCGGCGCCACCTGGACCAACCTCCGTCCAACCTGCGCGGGGTGCCCGACTTCACCTGGGTCAGCCGGGTCGACGCCTCCAACTTCGATCCCGCCGTGGCATACGTCAGCTTCGACGGCCACCGCCGCGGCGACATGAAGCCCTACGTCTACAAGACCGCCGACTACGGCCGCACCTGGACCGCGATCATGGCCGGCCTCCCCGCGGCCCAGCCGGTGTACGTGGTCAAGGAGGACCTCCGGAACCCGCGCCTCCTCTATCTCGGCACCGAGACCACGGTCTACGCCAGCCTCGACCAGGGCGCCACCTGGAACCGGCTCGGCCAGGACCTCCCGGTCGTACCGGTGTACGACCTGGTCATCCACCCGCGCGAGAACGACCTGATCATCGGCACCCACGGCCGCAGCATCTGGATCCTCGATGATGTCGGCCCGCTGCAGCAGTACTCCGCCCAGGTCGCGGCCGCTGATGTCCACCTGTTCGAGAACAAGACCGCCACCCAGTGGCGCGGCATCAGCCGCGGCGGGGAGCGCGGGCACCTGCTGTTCCAGGGCACCAACCCGCTCACCATCCGGCAGGTGGCACCCTCCAATTCGCCGCCCGAGCTGCAGGTCTCGGCCACGATCGACTATTACCTGAAGGCCGCGCCGAGTGGCGGTCGGGTCAAGATCGAGGTCCTGCCGCTCAGTGGGGCGAGCGGGTTCTCCGCCGATGTGCCCGCCAAGGCGGGGATCAATCGGTACTTCTGGAACATGCGACTCGCTGCAGCGGGTGGCGGCGGTGGTGGTGGCGGAGGGTTCCAAGGCTTCGGGGGGGGCGCCCAGGTGGAGCCCGGCACCTACAGGGTGCGGATCACCGTAGGCGACAGGGCCTACGAGTCCACCGTGACAGTTCGCGCCGATCCTGGGGTGATTCCGTAGGACGCTTGCCCGACGGGGGCTGAGCGCGGAGCACGCGTCGGTTCGTTGACGGATCGGGCGGCTGGGGTGCCTCCGTGCACGAACCGCAGGGTGCGGAGTGCTCAGCCCCCGTCGGGTGCCAGTGAGGTGCTCATTTGGCCCCCAACCTGGTGGCGAGGACTCCGCGCCCTGCGGTTCGCCCATCCGGAACGGTGGGGGATCGGGTGGTCAGCGAACCGACGCGCGCTTCGCCCTCGTCACCAGGTTGGGTTCAAGGCGTTGCCGAATGCGGTTAACATCGATCTCTGCCCGGCGTCTTCAGGGTATGCCCCGCTCCGGCGGGGTTTCCTTTTTCGGGGTGCCCCATGAAGTCCTGCCTGACCCTGCTTGCCCTGGCCTTCGTGGCCATGCCGGTGGCAGCCCAGCAGTTCGTCCCTGTGCAAGGCACGGTGGTCGACACCGCCGGCCGCCCGCTCTCCCAGGCCGAGGTCCTGATTGGCACTCGGCGCGGGTACACCAACGCCCAGGGTGGGTTCCGGGTCGATAGCATCCGGCCCGGCCAGTACTTCATTACCATCCGGCAGATCGGGTACACCCCCATTCGAGAGAGGATCCAGCTAAGCGCCGTGCAGCCGGGCGACCGGCGATGGGTGCTCATTCCCGCGCCGGCGCTGCTGCCCACCATCAACGTCGACGAGCGCCGCACCGGTATCTTCGGTACGGTGGGCGACCAGAACGGCTTTGCCACGGTTGGTGCCGTGGTCCAGCTGGTCGGGGTGAATGGCGGCAATGTCGTGACCGACAGTGTGGGGCGGTTCACCATGCCCAGGGCCACCAGCGGGCAGTACCTGGTGCGGGTGACCCATCCGGGGTACGAGGAGGCCCGGATCATGGTGGAACTCAAGAAGGGCGAGGGCCGGGAACTGGCCATCCGCCTCAACGAGACCTACCGGGCCGGGCCGACCCGCAGCCAGGAGAAGGCGCTGCAGGACTTGGGGACAAGGCTCTCCAATGGACTGGCCCGCGAACGACTTACCTCGAATGAGCTGGAGCGGTTTCGCTCAGCCGATCTGTGCGACGTGGCCCAGATCCGGTCGCAGATCCGGGCCTCCAGCCTGACCATCATCGTCAACGGGATCGATATCCACCGCGAGGAGCCATTCACCAGCCTCTGCGCCTGGAAGGCCGACGAGGTGGCGCTGGTTGAGTACAGCCCCGACGCCTGCCGCGACGCGACCCAGACCATCGTCCTGCTCCTGAATGTCTGGTGTTCAGGCCGGACTCGCGCCAACGTGCCGCGCAGCATGATGGGCGGCGGCAACCGGGTGGCCACCCAGGCGGCGGGTGGGCCGTACGTGGTGGTGTGGGAGAAGAAGTAGGGTTTGGAGGCATCCTGGGCCGTCAGTTGCCGTTCCTTCGGGGACTGGCTACCATGGAGATCATGGACTTCGAGGAATTCATTACCGTCACGCCCGGCGTCCGGAGCGGCAAGCCCTGCATCCGGGGTACTCGGATCTCCGTGTCTGACATCCTGGAGTACCTCGCGGGGGGGATGACCGAGGACCAGATCCTCACCGAATTTCCCGACCTGAAGACGGACCACATCCGTGCCGCCTTGGGTTTCGCGGCGGCGCGCGAACGGCGACTGGCCGACTCGCCAATCGCCTGAGCCCGATGTGCCCCGGCTCCGTTTTGACGAGAATCTGCGCCCCCGGCTCGTTCGCCGCCTCTCAACGATGTTCCCCGACAGCCAGCATGTTCGCGACCTTGGGCTTCGAGGCTGCTCCGATCTTGAGCTGTGGAATCGCGCGGCACAGGATGGATTTGTCCTGGTGTCCAAGGATGATGACTTCCGCCAGCTCAGTTTCTTGCGAGGCGCTCCGCCGAAGGTGGTCTGGATCGTGATCGGCAGTGCCGGCACCGAGCAGGTGGCAGCGCTGCTCGAGCATCGGCGGGCGAGGATCGAGGGTTTTGACGCGGATGCCGAGGAAGCCCTCCTCATTCTCCGCCTGGCGCGCTAGGGCGATGCCACTTCCGGACTCATCGAGGGCAACATCCTCGAACTCCGAAACCATCATGAAGCCAACCTCGACCTCGAACACCACTCGCCGCACCGGCCGCGTACATCTCGTGGCCCGTCGGCTTCCCACGCATCAGCCGCCGACCCATCCCGGTGAGATGCTGCTGGAGGAGTTCCTCAAGCCGCTCGGGATCACTCAGTCGGCCTTCGCGCTCCAGCTGGGGGTGTCCTTCCCGCGGCTCAACGAGGTGATCAACGCCCGGCGCAGCGTCACCCCCGATACTGCGCTGCGATTGGCTCAGGTCACCGGCATGAGCGCCGACTTCTGGCTGGGGCTCCAGCAGGACTGGGACCTCTGGCATGCCGCCCGGTCGGAACAGGCGTCAGAGATCGCAAAGCTGTCCCCACTGGAATTCAGCTGACCAGGCGGGCCGCGGCCTGAGCGCCGAAGTCAGGGCTTAGTCTGCCCCCCCCCCCCCCCCCCCCCCCCCCCCCCCCCCCCCGCCCCGCCCCCCCCCCCCCCCCGCCC
>JASNZF010000004.1:0-522768 GCA_048499805.1 Gemmatimonadales bacterium
GGGGGGGGGGGGGGGCGGGGGGGCCCGGGGCCGCGGGGGGGGGGGGGGGCAGGGGGGCCCGGCACCCGACACCCGACACCCCCAGCCCCCCAGCCCCCCGCCCCCAGCCCCCAACCCCCCCCCCCCCCCCCCCCCCCCCCCGGCACCTGCGGCGCCGCCGGCACCACCAGCCCGCGGCTCACGATCCAGCGCTCCAGCCATGAGGGGCCCCGATTGCCGACGTAGGTGTCGGGCAGTCGGTACACCGGGTCGGCCATCGCCGCCTCGAGCGTCACGAACTCATAGCCCCGGCGCTGCATCATCTCCACCAGCGGGGCGAGGTAATCGGCGTTGAGCCAGTTGGCATGGAGCAGGAGCACCTGGGCCGGCTCGCGGGTGAGCAGGGTCATCGAGAGCCGCTCATAGTAGCCGAACATCCTCGCCATGTAGCGGACATAGTCGGTGCCCAGCCGCTGCATCAGCGCACTGTCCCCGGCGGCCCGGGCCCGGGCGTAGGCGGCGGCGTAGAGGTACTCGTCGCTGTCGATCGTCACCGGCGCCACCGTGTAGCCGTGCCGCGCCAGGACGCGCTCTGCCGCGGCCTTGTGCTCCGCATCCCGGCCGGTGTTCAGCGTGGGGTGGCGAAAGTAGCGCGGCACGCACCCGCGCGCCTCCAGCAGCTGCCGGGTCACCTGCTCCCCGCGCAGCAGGTCGGCTTCGAATTCGGCGATGGTGGCGTTGTACAACCGGAGGTGGGAATAGGTGTGGTTGCCGAGTTCATGGCCGGCGTCGAGCCAGCCATCGAGCAGGTCGATGCGCCCCTGCCGCTCTCCGGGCACCTCGTCGAGTTTGCCCTCGTTCACGAACCCGGTCGCGGGGATCCGGTACGCCGCGAGCTCGTCGAGCAGCTGGGTGGTCAGGGTGCGGACGTCGGCCAGGGACACGATGCGCGTGGCCGGCAGGTCATCGAAGGTCACCGCAACCTGCCGGACGGTGCGCCCGGCCTGGGCCTCCCCCTGGGACGAGGGGACGGTCAGGAAGAGGAGCAGGACAACCCAGGCGTGGCGCACTCTCAGAAGCGAACTCCAAGGCGTGGCGAGATGATGGCCCGGGTATGCCCCGGGGCCGGGGTCAATAGTTGAGCGGTGAGTCCCAGTGAGAGTCGGCGCTTGGCAGACCAGGGAGCGACCCAGAGCGAGGCGAATCCTCCTGCCCCCGCCGATTGCACCCCGTCCGGTGAATGGCCGACCACCCCGCCAAGGTACGCCCGAAACCGCGATCCGGCCAGCGACACCCCGAGACGGAGGTCATACAGCGACCCCGACACCACCGCGTCCGGGGCCGGGTTGGGCGGCGCGCACGGCCCCTCCGGCAGGCAGGGGGAGACGATCAACTGGCCGGAGGCCCTGGTGCCCCAGAACGCCCCGACCCCCGCCACCAGCCCGAGGCGCCCTGCCAGATGGTGATCCCAGTCCAGGCCCGCCGCGACACCCTCCATGCCCGAGCGTGCGGAAACCGCCGAGGAAGCGGTGCGGATCCGGTAGGCCGGGCCGATCGACAGCTGAAGGCCGCCAGGGGCCTGGGCGGAAAGCGCGGGCACCACGCACAGGGCGGCAAGGACGGCAAGGCGGAAGGTGCGGGTCATGGAACCTCCGGAATCGTATCATCCAGCCGGCCATCGGCCTCCTGGTACACCCGCTGCACGAACCAATCGACCAAATACAGGGCAAACACCGGTTCGCGGGCGGCATCGCCCTCGGTGATCCGCCCGCGCAACGCGAGGACCTCCGCATCCGCCAGGATCGCGCCCCGGGCCTGTTGCCACGTCTCGCCCCGTCCCCTGGCCGCCAGCGCCAGCGCCCGCTCGCGCCGGAGCAGCGCAAGCGTCGCGTGCAACCGCGACTCGTCCCGCATCGGCGCCCCATGCCCCGGCACCAGGATCGACGCATCCAGGGCATCGATCGCCTCGAGCGTCCGGATCCATCCGTCGGGATAGCAGAACAGCGCGAAGGTGATCGGGTTGATCAGCAGGTCGCCGAGCACCACGAGGCGCTCCGCGGGGAGGTACAGGTAGGTGTCGCCGGGTGTGATGGCCCGGTCGTGATGCCGGAGCTGGACCAGGCGATCGCCCAGCTGGAGGGTGAGGCTGTCGGTGAAGGTGCGGCTGGGCAGGATGGGACGGAAGTTTCGCTTCTGCGCCAGGAACCACTCATCCAGTGCCACGTGGGCCGCCAGGCCAATGCTGTCGGCAGGGCCAGGTGCATCGGGCCCGCCGCGCGAGAGCTGGCCCCGCACGGCCGCGATGTGACCGGGCAGCTGGACATCGAGCCCGGGCTGGTTGAATGCGATCGCCGGTCCCGCCATCAGCCGGCGGCTCGCCTCATGGCTGATCACCTCCAATCCGGGGAATGCGTCCCGGTACACCTCGGCGCCATACCAATGGTCCCAGTGCCAGTGTGACAGCACCAGGTACCGCACCGGCAGTGGCGTCAGCTTCCGGATCTCGGCGAGCACCGCCCGGGCGGCATCCGGCGTCCCGTTGGCGTCGAAGACGAGTACCCCGTCGTCCCCCACGATGACCACCGCGTTGCCGTCGAGTCCGACATCGCCGTACGGTGCGGTCTGGAAGAGATGGACACCCGGCGCCACATCCACGCGGGTCGGCGCGGGTCGCTGCTGGGCGGACAGGACCGACAGGGTGGACAGGAGAGACAGGGCGGACAGGCGGAAGACGCGCATGGTCGGATCCGGCACGAGGATGTCAGGCGCTCACGGCACCAAAACTACTGCGCGTTCCGCCAGGAAGCTTGGACATTCTTGTGGGCCAGCAGCGGCTCCGCCTGCCGGGGGCAAGATCCCTCGCTCCGCTCGGGATGACACCTTGCGTCCACACCAGCGCCTCACCCCTAGCCCCTGCCCCCTAGCCCCTAGCCCCTAGCCCCTAGCCCCTAGCCCCCAGCTCCTATTCCCTATTCCCCGCCCGCCTCCGCCCCTCCCGCACCTGCTCCATCACCTGCGCCACCAGGTCCGCGGCCCGGCCCTCCAGCTGGTTGCCCCAGCGACGATAGAGTTCCTCGAGCACCTCCTCGCCACGAACCGCTCCGCGCAGCTGGCCCCGAAGCTCCCGGACCTCGTTCTCCAGGTCCTCCCAGTCATCGGGATCGCCCCAGTCACCCCAATCGCCCCACTCCCCCCAGCCCCGGCCCCGGTTGCCATCGAAGCAGCCCCGGTTCGCCGGCTCGGTTCCCTCCAGGAAGTACTCGCGCGACCCGCACTCCCAGAACCAGTCGCCGCCGGAGGCCACCGTCGCCTCGACGATCCCGTCCGGCGGCCGGGGCGCGTCCCAGCCGTTCCGCGGTACGACCGCGTCCAGGAAGCTGGCCGCGATCGGCAGCGCCGCCGTGGCCCCGGGCATCCCGATGCTCTGGCCGTCGTCGCGCCCGACCCACACCGCCACCACCAGCGTCGGCGCATACGCCACGAACCAGGCGTCGCGCCAGTCGTTGGAGGTGCCGGTCTTGCCGGCGATGCCCTCGAACCGGCCCCGGTGGTTGAGCGCACGCCCAGTGCCCCGGCTCACCACCCCCTGCAGCGCGGAGGTGACCAGGAACGTCGCGGCGGGATCGGCCACCCGGCTCCGCTGCGGCTGGAGATCCACATCAACCTTGGCGCCCACCTCGCTGCGACCCAGCACCGCTCGCGAGGTGGCCAGCTCGCCCTGGGTGGCGAGGACCCCGTAGGCCCGCGCCAGTTCGAGCAGCGTCACCTCCGCGCTCCCCAGCGCCAGGCTCGGTACCGGCTGCATCGGGCCGCTGATGCCCAGCCGGCGTGCGGTGGCCACGATCCGCTCGGGACCCACCTGCATCCCGATCCGCGCAAAGGGAACGTTGAGCGATTGCTCCATCGCCTCGCGGAAGGTCACCGCACCGCGAAACTCACCGTCGTAGTTGGCCGGCTGCCACATCTCGCCGCCAGCCCGGACCCGGAGCGGGGTGTCGTCCACCATCGACGCGAGGGTGAACGCGGGATCCCCCCTCCCCTGCCGCTCGAGGGCCGCCAGCGCGACGATCGGCTTGAACGCGCTCCCCGGCTGGCGCCGGGCCTGGGTGGCACGATTGAACTGCGACCGGCCATACTCGGCGCCGCCGACCATCGCGAGGATCTCACCGGTGCGCGGGTCGAGCGCCACCAGCGCCGCCTCGACATCCCGGGCCTGCCGCCGCAACCGGCCCACCCAACTGCGCACCGCCGATTCCGCCGCACGCTGTAGTTCCGCGTCCATCGTGGTGTAGACGGCCATGCCCCGATCCGCGGTGCGCTTCGGCACCTCGTTGCGGACGTGGTCGCGGAACCAGCGGCCGTCCACCGTCTCGGTCGGGTGCTCCCGGCGCGAGACCCCGGTGGTCGCGGCCCGCCGGGCCGCGGGGCCGTTCACCCGCACCTGGTCGATCATCAGCGAAAGCACCAGGTTGCGCCGCGCCCGCGCCGCTTCCGGGTGCCGCGCCGGCGCATAGCGATTCGGCGCCTGGATCATCCCCGCCAGCAACGCCGACTCGGCGATCCCGATCCGCTCCACATTCTTGCCGAAGTAGAACTGCGCCGCCGCTCCGACACCGTGAATCGGGCGGGCGCCATCCTGGCCGAGGTAGATCTCGTTCAGGTACGCCTCGAGGATCTGGTCCTTGGTGTAGCGCGACTCCAGGGCCAGCGCCAGGGCCGCCTCCCGCACCTTGCGGAGGATGGTGCGGCTGTGTGAGAGGTAGAGGTTCTTGGCCAGCTGCTGCGTCAGCGTGCTGCCACCCTGGCTGATCCCCCCGGCCCGGACGTTGGCCACCATCGCCCCGGCGATCCGCCGGAGGTCCAGGCCGAAGTGGTCGTAGAAGCGCTGGTCCTCGACCGCCAGGACCGCCTGCACGAGCGCATCCGGGATGTCGTCCAGTTCCACCGGGATCCGGGATTCCATCGGGCGGCCGTCGAGGGTGCTGAATGCCACCGGCCGTGCCCGGCCCCCACCCCAGGGGTCGGGCCGGCTGTGGAGGGCCGAGACCTGGCGCTGCTCTGGCGTCGCAAGTCGGCCCCGGACAAAGGCTTCCGTGAGGATGCCGAGACTCGCCAGGACCCCTGCCACCAGGGTGTACTTGAGCAACCGCCGGGCAAGGGGACGAAACTGGAATCGGGGACGCTCTGGGACCTGTTCCTGCGGCTGCGCGATCTGGTCGTCCATATGGCCCTCCTGATAGAGGTCTGACGCCTGGAGCGGCCGGATGGTTTCATTTTGGGACGGGGTGGGGCAGGCGGGCAGGCGGGCAGGTGGGCAGGCGGGTATACCCGCACAGATGCGGTCTTGTGCCCGGGTATACCCGTCGATATCGGTTCCACACGTTGGTGTGGTGGAACAAACATCAGATGTCCGCTCAGCCATCACGAGGGAAACGCAGATCAAGTCGTGGAGTCGAAGTCAATGCATCGCGCTGGTGGAGGCCGGCAATGCCGACTGGCGTGACCTCGCCCGGGGGTGGTTTCAATAGTCGGTGGGCAAGGGCCCTCACTCGAAGATGGAGTGTCATCCCGAGCGGAGCGAGGGATCTGTTCAACGCGAGATCGACATCGACTCGAGAGATGGAGCCCGCTCACCATCGACAAGATCCCTCACCCGCGCTCCGCGCGGGCTTCGGGATGACACTCCTCTGGCCACACTGGCTCCACCGACACCTGCCACCCGACACCCCATTCGCCATCCCCTAGCCCCTAGCCCCTAGCCCCCAGTCCCCAGTCCCCACCTCACCGCCCCACCACCCCCACCGCCCGCCGCAGGTACTGGTCCGAGGTCAACTGGTCCAGCATGAACCCCGCCACGTCGGCGCGCGACACCCGGCGGGTCAGGAGGTAACTGCCCACCATCTCGCCATGCCGCACCGTGCCTCGTGCCGCCCCGTTCGTCAGCACGCCCGGACGCACGATGATCCACTGCAGGCTGCTCTCGGCGAGTTCCATCTCCTGCACCGTCTTGTCCCAGTAGTAGAACGGCAGGATGACGGGAATGACGAACAGGGTGTAGTACAGGCCCAGCCGGAAGGCGCTGTGGCCGACACCGAGTGACGTTTCGCAGACCAGGCGGCGCACGCCGTGCCGTTCCATCGCACCGACCAGGTGCCAGGTTCCGTCCGAGAGGATCCGCGACGGCCCGAGAAAGCGCTTGTGGCCCAGGGCACAGAGCACCGCCTGCTGCCCCTCCACCGCCGCCTCCACCGTCGCGGCGTCGAGGATGTTCCCCACCACCTCGCAGAGCTTGGGATCGGTGATCCCCAGCCGGCGCGGCTGGCGCACCAGCGCCGTTACCGTCATGCCGCGTGCCAGCGCCTGCCGCACCAGCTCCCGCCCGGTGCCGCCGGTCGCGCCGATGACCAGCACCCGGGTGATCGGGGGACGGACCGTCTCGAGCGGCGGCGGGGGCGCGCGGAGCGGCAGCCCCGCGCGCCGGAGCGCGACGTTGAGGGCGATGGCATAGGTCAGGTAGAGGGCCAGCACGATCCAGGGGACCACGGCGCCTCCTCGATGGGGGGATTTCTGAACTTACCACCGACCGGCACCCCTGCCCGGCAATCATGAACCGTGGATGAAGTCGGTGCGAAACAATGTTTCCCCTCCTTGCCGCCAGCGGGGGCGCGCCGTAGCGTGGAGGCATCCGCTCTATCCCGTCCCCCGGGAGGTTCCCATGCGCCGCGCGCTCGTTGGCCTGCTTGCCGTGCTGTCCGTCACCGTGGTTCCCGTTCCCAGCCGCGCCCAGGCGCCGGCCCAGCCCGACCTGACTGCGCTCCGCGCCCAACGATGGGCCGTCGAGAAGGAGCTCCAGCAGGTCGCCGTGGTTGAGCGCAAGGTCATGGTCCCGATGCGGGACGGGCTCCGGATGCAGGCGGACGTCTACTACCCGCGCGGGGCGGCGGGCCAGCGCTATCCCACGATCTTCGTGCGCACCCCCTACAACTTCAACTACTGGGATGTGCGCAACGGCGCCCCGCGCGACATGTCCGCCATCCTCGGCGCCATCCGGCGCGGCTACGCCTGGGTGGACATGAACGAGCGCGGGCACTTCTTCTCCGAGGGGAACTACGACATCCTCGGCCCCCCGCTCACCGACGGCGCCGACGCGCTGCGCTGGATGGCGGCCCAGCCGTGGAGCAACGGCAAGGTCGGCACCATTGGCTGCTCGTCCACCGCCGAGTGGCAGATGGCGGTCGCGTCGCTGGGGGAGCCGAGCTACGCGGCGATGATCCCGCAGGGGTTCGGGGCGGGAGTCGGGCGGGTGGGCGGCTACTACGAGCAGGGCAACTGGTACCGGGGTGGCGCGGTGCAGATGCTGTTCATCGCCTGGCTCTACGGCCAGGTCAACCAGGTCCGGCCGATGTTCCCGCCCCAGACCAGCCGCGCCGACCTCGAGGCGGCGGCCCGTCTCTACGACCTGGCGCCGCAGATGCCGCCGGTGGACTGGAGCGAGGCGCTGCGGCACCTCCCCGTCCAGGACATCCACAAGGCGGTGGGCGCCCCGAAGGGGATCTTCGCCGACCCCATGCCGGTGCCCACCGGCGGCGCGATGATCCACCGCACCCCCAATGATCCGGCGTGGTATCGCGGTGGCCTCTGGCACGATGACATGCCGATCAACGTCCCCGGCCTCTGGTTCATGTCGTGGTACGACGTCTCTACCGGGCCCAACCTCGCCGCCTACAACCATGTCCGGAAGACCGCGCGGCCCGAGGTGGCCAACCAGCAGTACGCCGTCATCGCCCCCACGCTGCACTGCGCCTACAAGCGCGCCACCGAGAACACCGTCGTCGGCGAGCGCAGCATGGGCGATGCCCGGATGGACTACGACGCCCTCACCTACGGGTGGTTCGACATCTTCCTCAAGGGCGAGCGGAGCGCCCTGCTCGACACCCTGCCCAAGGTGCGCTACTACACCATGGGGATGAACCAGTGGCAGTCGGCCGACAGCTGGCCCCCGGCTGGCGCGGCGCCCCGCACCTGGTTCCTGGGCAGCAATGGCGCCGCCAACACCCTGCGCGGCGATGGCGTCCTGGCGCCCCGCGCCCCCGCGAGCGATCGTCCCGACCGCTTCACCTACGACCCGATGAACCCGGTGCCGTCGTATGGCGGCAATGTCTGCTGCACCGGCAACGCGATCCAGGGGGGAAGCTTCGACCAGCGCCGGATGGAGGAGCGCGACGACATCCTCGTCTACACCACCGAGCCGTTCACGGAAGGAGTCGAGGTGAGCGGGCCGGTAACGGTGACGCTGTACGTGTCATCCGACCGGACCGACACCGACTTCACCGTCAAGCTGATCGACGTCCACCCCGATGGGCAGGCCTTCAACCTCGACGAGACGATCCAGCGGGTGCGCTATCGGGAGGGGTACGACAAGCCGGAGACCCGGATGGAGCCAGGGAAGGTGTACCAGGTCACCTTCCAGCCGATGGTCACCAGCAACTGGTTCGCGCCGGGGCACCGGCTCCGGATCGAGGTCTCGAGCAGCAACTTCCCCCGCTTCGACCGCAACCTCAACACCGGCGGCCGGAACTACGACGAGGCGGTCGGCGTCGTGGCCCGGAATGCGGTGCACCACAGCCGGCAGTATCCGTCCTCGGTGACGGTCACCGTCGTGCCGCGGCGGTGGTGAGGCAAGCGTCAACCCGAGGAGCCGTGCAGCGAACGGAGGGTCAACCCGAGGAGCCGTGCCGCAAACGGAGCGTCATCCCGAGGAGCCGTGCAGCAAGCGGAGCGTCAACCCAAGGCGCCCGCAGCAAACGATGCGTCATCCCGAGGAGCCCGCAGCAACGGACCGTCATCCCGAGGAGCCCACAGGGCGACGAGGGATCTTGTTCTCGGGAAGCGGAGTCCAGCCATTGACGCAGGACTCCGCCCAAACCCCGCCAAGATCCCTCGCTACGCTCGGGATGACACTCCGCTTGCCCGGGGGGTCCCACGACCCCGGGAGGTGGATCCCGAGGAGCCGTGCCGCAAACGGAGCGTCATCCCGAGGAGCCCACAGGGCGACGAGGGATCTTGCTCTCGGGAGGCGGAGTCCCGCTACTGAGGCAGGACTCCGCCCAAACCCCGGCAAGATCCCTCGCTATGCTCGGGATGACACTCCCGGTGCACCGGGACGCCACCCACCACCTCCACCCACTACCTGACACCCGACACCCCACACCCCATTCCCCATTCCCTGTTCCCTGTTCCCTAGCCCCCAGTCCCCAGCCCCCAGCCCCTCCCTCCTCACTTCCTCCCAAACACCGCCCCGTGCGGGACCCCGTTCAGCGACAGCCCCGGCACCGACGCCCCCTCCTCGCGGAACCGTTCGTCCAGCTCGAGGGCGCCGGTCGTCGAGTCATAGGTCAAAAGCAAGACCCGGCCCCGCAGCGTCCCGTATCCGGTCAGCGCCACGCGATTCGTGTTCGGTTCCAGTGAGATCCAGTGCGGCACCTCACCCTCGCGCAGGGTCACTCGACCCACTTCCCGCGGCTCGGCGGGATTCGAGACGTTCAGGCTCACGACCGCCGGGATCGACGGCACCGTCACGAGGTAGTGATCGCCATGCACCACCGGGATCGCGCAGTAGGTGTCGTCCTTGCGCGGGAACGACGCCACCAGCCGACCCGCCGGTGCGTCGCCCTCGAGTCCCTCGAGCAGGTAGAGCCCGCAATTGAAGGTCGACACCAGCACCGTCCGCCCATCGGCCAGCAGGCGCGGTTCGGCGGTGTAGTTGGCCTCGTCGCCGAGCGGGCCCTGGGGGAGGGTGATGGTGTGGAGCAGGGTCAGGTCGGAGAGCCGCCAGACCTGGAGCTGGTTGGCGGTGTAGGGGTTTGCGTCGTCCATGTCGGTCGTGGTGCTGACAATCCGGTCAAGCGAGGGGATCGGCAGCGCCGAGTAGGTGCGGAGGCCGCGATCCACGCCGGGCCCGAACGAGGAGCTGGAGCGGAGCACCTCGCCGCGCGGGGTCATCTCCACCAGGCCGCCGGGGATCATGCCGGCGGAGTCGTGGCCCATCTGGAAGGTGGCCAGGACGTTGCCGTTGGGCAGCCGTTCAAAGGTGTGGGGGTGGGAGTAGCCGGCCAGGTCACCGAACTGCGAGATGATCCGCGGTTCGGTGGGAGTGTTGAGGTCGAAGGTGAAGGTCTGCCCGGTGGCGAAGCCGTTGGCCAGGAGGAGTCCGTCGGCGGCCAGGGCATGCTCGGTGTGGTGCGGGACGTTGGCGCGTCCGGGGACCGGCACCGTCGTGACCAGCGCACCATAGCGGTCCTCGGCGGGCCGCACATCCAGCACCGCCAGGTAGTCGGGCTGGGTGCTGTCGGCGCCGGCGGTCCAGAGATAGAGATAGTCGCTGGACGGGGTCGCCGGCGCGTCGGTACCAGGCGCGGCACAACCAGCGACCAGCGCGGCCACGAGCGGGAGTCGGGCTAGGCGGTGCATGCGATGACCTGAGTTGGGGGTGACGGAATCTAGCAGGGGCCGGTGGTGTGGGGCGCACCACTGGGAATGTCATCCCGAGGAGCCCGCAGGGCGACGAGGGATGACACTCCTTGGGCCACATCGGCACCACCCGACACCCGACACCCAGAACCCCATTCCCTAGCCCCCAGCCCCCAGCCCCTACCCCCCCGCCACCTCCGCATACGCCACCGTCAACGGATCCCGCGCCCCCGGCTGGCCGAACGGGCCGAACGACTCGAATCCCTTGAGCGGGTCCCGCATCGCCAGGATCTCGTCCCGGGTCTTCCCCGCCTTCACCTGGGTCTCCACGAATGCCAGGACCGCGCCGAGATAGTCGCGGAAGCGGGCCAGCTCCGACCAGCCGCCGGTGACGGGGAGGTTGGTGTTGGCGTGCCCGAAGATGTAGATCGTGTCGTTGGCGTGGGCCGCGAGCGTCTGGTCGATCACCGCCATCCAGTTGCGCATCAGCGCGCCGGCGGCGCGGTCCACCACCGGGTGCCGCTGGTTGAACATCAGGTCGCCCATGTGGGCCACGTTGGCGCGTTCAAAGGTGATGACGGCGTCGCCGCTGGTGTGGGCGCGGCCGAAGTGCCGGGCCGTCACCCGCTCGTCGCCCACGTCGGCCGACCAGCTCTCGGTGAAGGTCGTGTCGGGATAGAGCTGGTCGGCGGGTGCCTGGGCGCCGGGCGGGTTCCGCATGTGCTCGGCGGCCATCTGGTGCGCCACCACCTTTCGGGCCGCGCCGCGGAACGAGATGTTGCCGCCGCTGTGGTCGCCGTGGTGGTGGGTGTTGATCAGCAGGTCCACCCCGCGGTTGTTCGACCGGCTGTTGAGCCCGTTCAGGCATGCCGTCGCCTCTGTGGGGAACTGGCTGTCCACCACCACCACCGCGTCGGGGTTCACCAGCCAGCCGATCGTGCCGCCGCGCATCGTGAAGAAGCCGACGTTGCGCCGGATCGGGGTGAAGGTCGCCTGGGCCTGGGCCTGCAGCGCGCGGGCGAGCGGGGTGCGACCGAGCGAGAGGGCGGCGGTCACCGCGGCGGTGGACGCGAGGAAATCGCGACGGGTGGGGGACATGCGGGCTCCGGCGAGAGGGATCACAAATAATAGCAGGGGCCGGCATCCGTTGGGATCGTATGGGCCGACATCCGTTGGGATCGTAGGGGCCGCGTGTACGCGGCCCGCGGGGTTGGATCCCCACCGGCATCCGTTGGGATCGTATGGACCGACATCCATTGGGATCGTAGGGGCCGCGTGTACGCGGCCCGCAAGGTTCGATTCCCGCCGGCATCCGTTCGGATCGTAGGGGCCGCGTGTACGCGGCCCGCGGGGTTGGATTCCGGCCGGCATTTGCACGCATCGGCATGGGGACACGCGGGCCGCCCACGGGCGGCCCCTACCCCTACCCCGTCCCCAACTCCCGCGCCACCCGCTCCAACCGTGCCCGGGCCTCCGCCGCCACCCGCTCGATCACCGGATTCGCCGCTCCACCGGCGCCCGCCAGCATCTGGATCGGGTCAATGAGCCGCACGATGGTTCCGCCCTCGCCCTCCTCGACCGTCACGTTGCAGGGCAGCAGCAGCCCCACTTCCGCGTTCGCGCCCAGGGCGTCCCAGGCCAGTGGCGGATTGCAGGCGCCGAGGATCGTGTAGCGGCGGAAGTCGCGATCGAGCTTCGTCTTGAACGCCGCCTGGATGTCGATCTCGCTCAGGACCCCGAACCCCTCGGCCTTGAGGGCCGCACGGGTCCGGTCCATCGCGGCATCGAACGGGGCGTCCAGGGTGACGGTGAATCCCAGGGCGTCAGGCATCAGGTCCTCCCGGTGGGTGATGAGGAAACCTAGGCCGGGGCGGATGAACCGACGATGAAGGGGACCGCAGGGGCCGATTCCAATTGGCCCGATCTCGTATCCCAACCGAACACCCCGACGCGTGCGACGATGGTTGAAACCCCCGGCCGGCCCACCCGGGAGGGTGGGCCGGCGCGCACCGATCCAACCCTCGCGGGGCATGCCTTGGCATGCCCGTATCGTTGGCCCCGCGTCCGGCCACGATCCGATACAACGGGCGCACAGGGGTGCGCCCCGTGGACTCGGATCCCTGCCAGCTGCCCGCCGCTCGCCGATGCTGGCGATCGCAACGGGACTGCGTGTACGGGCATGCCTTGGCATGCCCGTATCGTTGGCCCCGCGCCCGCCACGATCCGATACAACGGGCGCACAGGGGTGCGCCCCGTGGACTCGGATCCCTGCCAGCCGCCCGCAGCTCGCCGATGCTGGCGATCTCATCGGGACTCCATCTACGGGCATGCCTTGGCATGCCCGTACCGTTGGCCCCGCGCCCGGCCACGATCCGATACAACGGGCGCACAGGGGTGCGCCCCGTGGGCTCGGATCCCTGCCAGCCGCCCGCCGCTCGCCGATGCTGGCGATCGCAACGGGACTGCGTGTACGGGCATGCCTTGGCATGCCCGTATCGTTGGCCCCGCGCCCGGCCACGATCCGATACAACGGGCGCACAGGGGTGCGCCCCTACCTCATTCACCGCATGGCATGTTGGGGGATCCGCGTCCGCCGCGACGGTCGCGCGCGCGCGCGTACGCGCGAAAACGCCCCCCACCGCACCATTCTGGTACCACGCCACCATGCCGCTCCACATACCTTGGGCGCATGCCTCCCTCCCGTCCCACCCTCCGTGCATCCATATTGCATCCAGAACGGATGCACAGGAGAGACACCATGGCCGTCCTCACCATCAAGAACATGCCTGATGACCTCTACGCCCGGCTCAAGACCCGGGCGGCGGCACACAACCGGAGCATCAATCGCGAGGCCATCACCTGCCTGGAGCACGCCCTCGCAGGGCCCCCCGGACACGACTCCGACCAGCTCCTCGCCGCCCTCCGAAGGAGCCGAGCTCGGCTCGGCAAGGTCTGGCTCACCGACCAGGCGCTCGCCAAGTCCAAGGGCGACGGCCGGCGATGATCGTCGCCGACGCAAACCTGATCGCGTATTTCGTCATGCCCGGGGAGCGGACGGAGGAGGCGGAACGAGTGTTCCAGGCCGATCCCGCCTGGGTGGCACCGGTGCTCTGGGCCAGTGAGATGCGCAGCGTGTTGCTGGGGCAACTGCGCGCCAAGACAATTTCCGCGTCGCAAGCAGAGCGATTGATGGATCGGGCGGAGCAGGTCATCGCTGGACGGGTAGGAGAGCCTCGATCGGCGCGTGTCCTGGAGCTGGCGCTCAAATCCGGCTGTTCCTCGTACGATTGCGAGTATGTGGCCCTCGCCGAGGAGCTTGGCGTCCCGCTCATCTCGTCAGACCGGAAACTCGCCAAAGCGTTCCCGAAGGTGGTCCAGAGCCCAGCAGAGTTCGCCGCAGAATCAAACCCCTAGGGGGCGCAGCCCCTGTGCGTCCCCTCCGGCTTGTGGGCGCGTGCCGGCCCCACCCCGACCGCAGGGGCCGATTCCAATCGGCCCGCTGTATCGAATCCGTCCCCGAACCCCGCCCGCCGTGCAGTTGAGCTGGCCGTGATAGCCCGGCTCCACTATTCCATGTCATGGAACATGGCCATTCCGATTTATATGCCTTTTCTATACCTTTACTGGGTACTCTACCGGTGTTCGAGTTCGATCACCCGAAGAGCCAGGCCAACTTGGCCAAGCATGGAATCAGCTTTGTGGCCGCCCAAGCCCTCTGGGATGATCCGCATCATCTCCAGATCGAGGCCCGGACGGTGGACGAGCCTCGGTGGGTTGTCATTGGCCGGATCGAGGGGAGAATCTGGGCCGCGGTGATCACCGAACGCTCGGCCGTGATCCGCTTGATCTCTGTCCGGCGAGCACGTCAAGAGGAGGTTGCGCTCTATGAAGGCCAAGGAGTTTGATCGCGCGTTCGATGAGGGCGACGAAATCGTTGGTGAACTCGACCTCTCCACCGCGAAGCGTCCCCGCCAGGAGCAGCGCCGAGTGAACGTGGATTTTCCAGCCTGGATGGTGGAGCAGCTCGACCAGGAGGCCAGTCGCCTGGGCGTCACCCGCCAGTCGATCATCAAGGTCTGGCTGGCTGAGCGACTCGAGCAGCGGGCCGTCATCGCAAGCGGATCGAGCACCACCCCCTCGTAGCCCCACCCCGACCGCAGGGGCCGATTCCAATCGGCCCGATCCGGGATCCCGACTGAACGCCCCAACCCATGCGACAATGGTCGGAACACCCGACCGGCCCACCCGCGAGGGTGGGCCGGCGCGCGGCGATCCAAACAAACGGCGCCCGCGACCGCGGGCGCCCCCTACGACCCCTTGGCGAGCTGCGCAAAGAACTCCGCCTTGGAGACCGAAACCACCTCCCGCTCGTCGAGGGGTCGCACCACCCCGACCCGGTGGATCATCAGCTTGGCCCCGGCGGTGATGTCGAAGTTCTCGAGGTAGTCGGCCAGGTCCCGCACCGTCCCCTTGAACAGCTCGCGCGGCTTGAAGGCCGGCACCACGGTCAGCACGAGCAGGGCGATCGCCCCGGAGGCGTACGCGACATTGATCGCCGCGACCAGGAGGTTGCCGGTCCAATGGGCGGGCGCAATCTGGGAGAGCGGCGGCAGCAGCCCCTCGGGAATGCCGAGGAACAGTGTCGAGAAGAAGTGCTGCCCAAACAGCAGCGGCCACTGCCAGGTCGAGTCCACCGGCCCGCTGAACGACCGCTCGCCCACCACCACTGCCAGGCATTGGAGGACGACTCCCAGGCTCACCGCGAGCCCACCGAACAGCGCGGCCCGGGACGAGTCGTGGCTGATGTGGACCGAGTGCCAGCGGTTCCAGCCGCCTTCGGTGGACTGGGCCACCACCTGATCGGCCAGCCCGGCGGCGAGGGGACCCGGCTCATCGCCCCGGGCGGCCTGCTGGAGCCAGACGCCGACCGCCACCAGGAGGTACCCGGCCAGGATCGCTCCGAAGACGCCGAGCAGAATCAGCCACCATCGTGCGGGGAGGAAGTGGTCCACGGCCGCGAACAGGGTGACCGGCACCTGGACGATCGGGATGATCAGCGCCAGGCTCAGCGCCACGGCCACCACCAGCGACACCAGCAGCACGAGGAAGCGGAGGGGGTAGCCCAGCAGGCGTGCGATCCGGGAACCCGGGGCGATCGGGACCCATTCCCACGTCTCGACGATCGCCTCGGTCAGGCTGGAGCGAACCAGGAGCCAGGCGTATTCGTTGGTGTCGTTGAGGGCAAGACTCATCGCGCGGGTTCTCCGGCGGATGGGTGGGGCAGGGCGGGAGACGGGACCGCCAGCGGGCCGGATGTCGCTGGATTTTCGAAGGTACCGGCGGGAGGGGGGGTGTCAACCACTTCGGGCATTTGACTGCGGCAGGCCGGGCGATTCCAAGTGGTAGGGGCGCAGCGGCCGGATGTGCCCGGCCCCGTGGAATCCGACACCCACCCCACACCGGAGTCATCCCGAAGACCCCGAGCAACGCGAGGGGGACGAGGGATCTTGCCGACAGCCGCGTTTTTCTGCGCTTGACGACATCCAGCACGCCGCCTAGCTTGAGTCATCACCCCCCGACAGCTTGGCTGTCGGCTCGAGGGCCGCAGCGGAGGCAACTCCACTGTGGCCTTCGCTTTTGCAGGGGGAACCGATGCATCCAGGAGCAAGGCTGCGTACTGCCATCTACGTTGATGGCTTCAACCTCTGCTACCGTGCCCTCAAGGACACCCGCCACAAGTGGCTCGACCAACGCGCACTCTATCGCGAGCTGCTCCGTCCAGAGAACGACATCCAGCGCATCCGCTACTTCACCGCGATGATCTCCGGCAAGCGGGATCCCGGGGCGCCGATCCGGCAACAAGCCTACCTTCGGGCGCTGGGCACGACTCCAGAGGTGAGCATCCACCTCGGGAGGTTCCTGGTAGCCGAGCGCTGGGCAGCCATTGCGGCCCCCTCCTTGGACCTGCTCCGCCCATCTCCTGTCACTGTCCGCGTGGTCAAGACCGAGGAGAAGGGCTCCGACGTCAACCTGGGGTGTTTTCTCTTGCGCGATGCCTACCGCGACGATTTTGACGTTGCGGTCGTCGTCTCCAACGACACCGACCTCGTGGAACCGATCCGCATGGTGACGGAAGACCACAGACAACCGGTGGGCCTGATCTGCCCTGCCGCCACCCCCGCACGTTCCCTGACAAAAGTGGCAACTTTTCTCAGGCACCTGACCCCCTCGCGCCTGGCGGCCGCCCAGTTCCCGGAGTCGATCTCGGGAGGCCGGATCCGAAAGCCCACATCCTGGTAGGCTACCCGCATG
This sequence comes from Gemmatimonadales bacterium, assembly GCA_048499805.1. Taxonomy (GTDB): domain Bacteria; phylum Gemmatimonadota; class Gemmatimonadetes; order Gemmatimonadales; family GWC2-71-9; genus JAWXBA01. The sequence goes on from JASNZF010000004.1 coordinate 16,762, forward strand.
CCGACACCCGAGCGGAACCCGGCCCACCGGGTTTTGACTTCGCCCCGGACTCACGTCCGGGCTCGGTCGGGCCCGCCGATCTCGGTGGCCGGCGATGGACTCGGAGCTGGATGTAGGGGCATGCCTTGGCATGCCCCTCCCGCCACACCATAGATCTCGCAATGGCATGCCTTGGCATGCCCGTACCGGCACCCCAATCCAGACGTAAGGGCATTCCTCCGGAATGCCCTTCCCATGCCTCACCCGAACACCTGTACCGTCCCTGGATCCTCCTCCCCCTCGAAATACTTCTCCAGAACACGATCACACGTACGGGCATGCCTTGGCATGCCCCTCCCTGCCGCGCGCCGGAACAGCGTCATGCACGACCTGAGCTTCATGTCATCCGGGCTTCCCATGATCTGCCGAGCCGTCTTCCCCTCCACCGCCAGCACCGACTCGGCGCATTCCAGCAGACGCGGACCGAGGACAGGGTGGGCCAGGTAGGCCCGTGCCTCGTCGAGGTCGCGAATGGCGTAGCGGCGGGACATCCCGCTCTGGCCCAGCCCGGCGAGCTGGGGGAAGACGAACCACATCCAGTGGGTGCGCTTCCGGCCGGCACGGAGTTCGGCCAGGGCCTGATCGTAAATGCCCTCCTGTGCCGCGACGAATCGATTCAGATCGTATTGGTCCACGATGGTGGTACTCCGGTTTCATCCGGCGGCATCTGGTGAGAACACATCCCGGAACGGCCCCAGGGTCTTTCGCTTCGGCGACCAGTCGGTGATCGCGAACACGACATCGGAGAACGCGCCATCGAATGGCCCCTCCAGCGCGACGCGGAAGTCTTCCGCGGTCCGTCGGGGGTCGTTCCCGAAGGCGCCGCATCCCCAGGCGCCGAGCACCAGGGCGGTGTACCCGTGGGCACGGGCGATGGCCAGCACCCGGTGGATCCGGGCCTCCAGCAGGTCTCCCGATTCGGGCTGGCCGATGTGGGTCGCGACGGGGGCCGCGCAGGTGATGAAGTCCAGCAGCCAGGGCTGGTCGAGGTTGGTGCCGTCGTCGTGCCGGAAGACCGGCACCTGGGGGGAGAGGATCGCCCAGTCGGTGGAGTCGGGACGCGGACGCCGAAGGTGGGCCTCGTACATCGGGTCATTGAGCAGGGTCAGGTAGAGGGCGCTGGACCGGCAGAGCACCTCCTCCTGGGCGCGGGCGCCGCGCAGGAACCCGCCACCAGGGTGGATCCCGTTGGCAAAGTTCAGGGCCAGCGGCCGGAGTCCCAGACCGATCAGGCGTTGCGCAGCGCCGAACGTGGTCTCGTTGGCCACCTCCATCCGGGTGGCGGGGAACCGTGGGGAGGGCGGATCGGGCAGCTGGGCCTCGGGTGGAATGCTCACCCTTGCCCTGATTGCCGACTCCACGGCCTCCTTGATTGGGACCTCGACCCCCTGCTCGGTCTGGTAGCGGCCCTCCTGCGCCGCCTTGACGGCGGAAAGGCCGAGGAGGGCGGCGGTGTGCCGGCGGATATGGAGCGCCTGATGGTGGGCGGCGGCGAGGTCATCGGAATCGACGACTGCTACCAGCTGCAACGGTGGCATGTGCCTCCAGGATTGGCTCTTGGTCTGATCGCCCACATCGCCCCCCTGAACCCGCCGGCCTACCGCATCGCCTTTTTCACGGCCAGCGCCTCCGAGCACGCCTTGAAGATCCCCTTCAGCTTGGGGAAGAGCTCCATCAGGCTATCAAGCACGGTGCTCAGGACTGAGTGGCTCTCCTCCACACCGGTGGTGTCCGGAACCGGCATGGTGATCCCCCGCTCTTCGACCTGCTGGACGGCCTGGTTCACCACATCCCACTGGGGCAGCAGCTCCCCCACGTACCCGGTGAACGCCTCGAGCTCCATCAGGATGAGGGCGCTGGATCGGTCACCCAGCGGCTCGGCCTCGAGCTGCGATAGTTCCTCCAGGAACGCTTGCTGGAACTCCCTCCGGCCAAGCTCCCGGAACGCCTGCCGCTGCCACCCCGCAAACTGCTCGCCCCGCAGGGTGGGACGGTTTGCGAGGGGGTGGTGGACCAGGTCCAGCACCGCCCCATGGAATCCCGCCCAGATCTCGGCGGGGTTGTTCACGGGCACCGAGGTCATTCATCCCTCCCTTCGCATTGGCCCTGCACGGGCCGTGATGGTGGCGTCGCCACCCCCTACTTGCTCTTGAGCGAGAGGCCCGGCAGCGCAAGGAGGAAGTACACGGCATCCTTGCCGAGCCCGCCGGGTTGCACCGCGTCATCGAGCCGACCCAGGTTGGCCGGTACCGGCATGCCGACCGACGCGTTCCGGACCGACGCCGGTTGCCGGGAGCGACCGTAGCCGATCCCGACCCGGATGGTGTTGCGGAAGCTCACCATCGCTCCCATGAACACATCGGTTACCACCGACTCGGTGCCCAGGCCCAGTCCCAGGCCCAGCCCAAGTCCCCAGTCGTCTGCGACCCCCCAGCTGGAGGGGTTGAGGCTGAGCATCAGGCCGGGGCGAGCGGTGACCGGGTTCTCCAGCTGCTGGCGCAGGGTATCCCCCTCGACACTGAACCGAGGGACGTTCCACGCCAGCACTCCCAGGCTCAGCGGGTCCACCGAGACCACCTTGCGCTGGAACCGTCCCAGCACCTCGATGCTCAGGTACTGCGGCTCGGCGGCGCCCTTGCCGGTCACATCGCGGCTGCCGCTTTCCTTGACCTTGGCGATCGCCAGGCGGAAGGTGTTGGTGCCGGCCGCGACGCTCTTGCAGAGGCGTGGTGCGGCATTGGTCTCCGGGGAGTATGCCGACTTGAGCTGGTCGCGATTGTTGACCAGCAGGTCCGCGAAACCGCCGAGGGCCTCGACCGTGATCTCCCACTCGCTGGTCCCCTTGGCGGCCTGCTTGGCGCGCTTGAACAGCTCACCGAGGTGGTCCTTCAGCTTGGCGTCGTGGAACCGGTGGTCCGCCGAGGGGAGTGCGGCGATGGCGCCGACAGCGAACTGGTACCCGGTGCGGCCTGCGGGGGTGCCGGGATCGGGTCCCTCCGGTGCGTCGGACAGCTTGGCCCATGTGGTAGCGCTATCCACATCCGCCTTGAGCAGGGCGAGCGCTGCGATGTAGTCGGCCACCTCCTGGGGAATGGATGGTACCAGAATGTTGATCCCGCGCGAGGGGTCGGGGGCGTTCCAGAAGTTCAGCATGGAGCGCTGCGCTTCGGGGGTGGTCAGCTTCAGGTAACCGGAGAGGGACCCGATGAAGTCATTGAACCGTGTCAGGTCCGGGAGCTCCGGCTGCGAGGTATCGACGATCGCTTCGAGCGAGTACTTGTAGTTCGCCGGGTGCGCGTTCTGGACCACCACGCAGACCGGGGTTCCCACGGTCAGGCTGCGGCTGAAGCGTTGGCGGAAGTTGAGGCTGCCCTCGTTTCGGTCGGTGACGGTGACCCGTGTCTGCCCGGCACGGCCGTGATAGAGGACGAACACCGCCTCGTCCTGTGCGGCAGCCAGCTGTGGGGAGACCAGGACCAGGAGGGTACTACAGCAGCGGACCGCAGAGCGCAGGGAAGGCATGGCGCACCTCCGGGCATGGAGGGAGACTCCAGTTCACCACGCCGGGGGAGCGCGTTGCCCGGACAGCGCTGCCAGGGCGGTGGTTGGCCCGACGATATCACCCGGGGATTGGATCCGCTAGAGGACTGCGAAGGATTGGAGTCGAGGGCGCAGGGGGGGGCGAGCCGCCGCCTTGCTCTGGTTCTAGATTACCAGCTCCGACTTCCCCGCGACCGCCTCGATCGTCAGCCCGCCGTCGGCGTCCTCGAAGAAGCGATCAATCTCGTCGATCCGCTCATAGGACAGGAAGCGGACCTTCTTATCGAGCCCAAGTCGCTGAAACGTCGGGCGCTTGAGCTGCTCCCGAAGTCGGTTCCGTCTGGATTGTGGGGCGACCACAAACATTGGATAGACGGTGTTGGGCGCGAGGATGTTCAGATCGGCGAAGCGCAGCAGTCCAGAGTAGATCGACGTGGAATTCTCGATTTCGTACGCCGCCCCGATTCGGAACTCGCGCTTCCAGACCACGTCGATGTTCTCGATGTACGAGTGTGGCAGATCGATGCCACTGGCAAACTCTTCATCAAAGCGGTCGAATGCATACGTCTCTCGAAGGCGCTTCTGATCGCCAGCAGGGACCCAGACCTGTTCACCCGCCTTGAGCCCGAGACGAGCCAGCATCCACTGCATCCGTACGTGGTCCGAGACCAATTCGTCCTTGAGAACCTGGTCGATCTGTTCGGGCTCGAGTGGAACCAGTTCTTCCGCCGTGGCGGCCAGCCCGGCAGCTGGTTCCTTGCGCCGCACCTCGACTCCATGCTCAATCCGTTGCAGGATCGAGTAGAGGTCGTCGTACTGTTCGTAGAAGGCGAGGAGCCGGTCGGCTGCAATGGTAGTGAATCCGCGCAACTGATAGGTGGGCGCGTAACCGAAGAGCTGTCCCACTTCGGCGAACGAGACATTCACCTCCTGTGGGTTGGCAATGAAGTACACCAGCTCCCAGGTGTCGCCTCCGGTCTTGCCGACCGGCTTCCACAGTTCATGGGCCAGGGCGGCGCTATTGATCTTGGCGGCGACCTTTCCCATCAGCCTGACGCGTGCACCCTCGACAATGAGGATGTCGTCCCCGGGGCTCATCATCTCAAAGTTGCTGCGGTTCTTGGGGCCAGGGCGCGAGCCCCAGACCGCGATCGGATTGGTCTGGAAAGTGCCACGCAGCTTGGCGGTCAGCTTGCTGGGCAGGAATGGCGACATGCGCTCCAGCGGCACACGATTGAGGATCGTGTCCTGATAATGTACCATCGCCTCGGTGTTCCCCGGCGGCATGTACAGCAGGAAGACGTTCCGCAATCAGGATTCCTCAAGAAGCGTGGGGCACGACCCTTCCGCCGACTCCAAGATGCACTGCGCCACTTCACCCGGCAACCAGCCAACATGCCATAGGGTGCTAGCGATCAGCCAGCAGCGCAGCGAACCGCTTCCTGTCCATGGCAATGAATTGCAGTGTACGGAGCAGGGGGTGCCCCTCCGGAACGGACGTATTCCTCCGGGTCAGCACGATGACCTCCCGGAGAATCATCTCCAGGAACTCCGAGACGGTCACAATTCTGCCGCCACCTACCATTTTGCGGTGCTTGTTGCTGCCAAAACCGAGGAGGCAGACCTGGTCAATTTCCGTGGGCAGGTCGACTCCCGGAAACAGCTTGGGAATCCACTTGCGGCCGGCACCGAATTTCTTGCTGAAACGCGCGTCCCTTGTGCTCCACGAGTCGGCGTCGTGCGTGGCCTCAACATGGACCAGATGCCGAGTGACGGGATTGAATGCCACCACATCCAGCTCGCCCTCATATCCGCCTGCCTTCCGCAACCCTACCAGCACATTGCGTCGGACAAAGTATCCCTGCAGATCGTACCACTCGACCGCGAGCTCTTCCAGGAAATTGTAGGCCAATGCACCCTCCGTTGCTGAGTTGCAGCGCTACCCGAGCCCCTCCACCCACCCCTTCCTCCGTGCATCGGCCACGAGTGCCGCAGCGTAGTCCTCGGCTGACACATTGTTCACATTGCTCTTGCGCGTCACCTCTCCTCGGCGCTCCGCCGCGGCGTACTCCCTGATCAGAATTGCCTCGCGGTCGCCATACTTGGCAAACAGCTCTCGCAGCTTGTCAACCTGTCTCAATTGCAGGCCCTCCCGATGGGTTGTACTCCGTACCGATGGCTCTACTCCACGCCTTCGTCGTCCGTGTCACCGTCTTCATCGTCCTCCGGCGCATCCGCCTCATCGGCATCGCTCGACATCTGATCCACGTACTCGTGCCACAGATCACTCAAGGTACGCTTCGTGTCCGGGCCCAGCAGAAACCAGCGCCAGGCATTGATGTGCGCCTTCTTCCCAATGATGGCCCGGGCGGCGCCCGTCGGGGTCTCATACGCGACGCCGTCCACATCGAGCCTTCCATCCGGAAGAACCGTGGCGGTCCTCCCGGCAAACTTCTCGCGGCGTGAATAGAGGGTCGCCCCTGGTGCCAGAAAGCCAGCGGCAACCAGGTCGGCCACCTCGACCTTGGGCCGAGTCCGGTCCGCCTGGCTGCGGAACGACGAACGATGGCCCTCGGGAACGCGCCAGATCGCCAGGATGGCATCCACCATTCGGGTCGTGCGGTCGCGAATCGACTGTTCCGTCCAGTCGGACGCACCGTCATCAATGAGGTCTGTGGACAGTTTCAGCGTATCATGCTCCTTCAGTGCAGCCCGCTTCACCTCCCAGGGACCGTTCGACACCTTGCCGTTCAGTCGCTTGGTAAGCAGGGTCAAGTTGCCGAAGGTATGGATCAAGCGGTCGCGATCCGCCTCCGCTGCAGGGTCGTCCAGACTCCAGTGCGTTTGCCATTTCCGGGGCATCACGTGTTCAATGGCGTACTTGCCACGCAACACCCGCTGTCCCCCCAACCCCTCCTCCCCATCCTTGAAGCCTCGCCGGTGGTCCTCGACCGCCTCCAGCAACATGCGCAGCCGGCGGCGACGCAGATGGCGATATGCCTGCAGCACCTGGGCCGCATCCCTTATCTCATCGTCGTCTGGCCAGTACTTGCTTGGGGCTGATTGTCCGGCCAGAAAGCGCTGGACAGTATCCCCGGCCGAATCCCGCGCGCCCGCACGGACCTCCTTCACCAGTTCAGCGGCGGTCTGGTTGTATCCCTTGGTGGTGGCGCGGACGATCATTCGCCGGACCAGCCAGCTTTCAAGTGCCTCCAGCGCCTTGTGGAGCTGGTCCTGCGGGACAGGGGGGAGTTCAGGATCCAGCAGGTAGAGGAGCAAGGGCTTGAAGACCTCGCTCTCCAGGGTACTCGTCCGGTAGGCGAACATCCCGATGAGGTCGAGTGTGCCCGTCTGGTCGTCTGCGTTCTCGACGAACTTGCGGTAGTTCCCGGAAGCGCGCTTGAGCTGCCCGAGAATGGTTCCCATTGGGACCCCGGCCTCCTCCGTGGCGTACCGCTTGAACCGGGAGAAGACCTCTCTGGCTACCAGTTCTTCGCCGGTCCTGGCGATCAGCCAGTGATTGAGGAACACAGAGGAACGAGAGTACCGGAGCCGGCCGAAGTTGATCTCTGCTTCCCAGAACCCAGTCTCGAACTCCTTCCAGTCCTTCTCATACGCGGCCTCCACGTCAACATGGGCCTCGAGCAGGCGTTGGAAGATGAAGTTCTTGATCAGGTCGGCCGCCGTAAGCTGTGCACCCCGCGCGTTCAGCGTCTCGAAGATCTCCTGGGCGTTCTCATCGGCCGTCAGGTCGATCACTACGATCTGGAGCAGCTCCCGAGCGGCGCGCTCGATGGCAGCTGCCCGGAGTGCCGTTGCCGTCTCTCCTCCTTCCGCGAGCCAGAGCCGAGCCTGCTCGGAGAAGTACTGGTGGGCCTGAACCAGCCTCGCGTGTGGGTACTGCAACGATCCGTACTTGATCGGGTGTGGTGCGGCCATCACCTCGTTGAAGGCGGGACGATCCCGGTTTGTGGGCCACACCTTGAACCGGTCCTCGGGCTGTTCCTGGAATGCCTCGGGGTTGGCAACCAATGCCTCCACCCGAAGAGCAGGCTGGGTTGCGCCGACTTCCAGCAGGGCGTAGTGGAGAGAGTCCAGCAGGATCTGCAGGGTGGTGAGGCGCTGCTGGCCATCAATAATGGTTCGCTGCTGCATCGACCCGGTGGAGGTCTGGCTCTGCTGGAGGACAACCGCACCGAGGAAATGGGGCTGAGCCGGTGTCGACCCTGGCCTGAGTATCCGTTCCGCCAGGCGGGTCACATCCGCCCAGAGTGGGGCCCATTGGTTCTCCTCGTTCCAGACGTAGGGTCGCTGGAACAGCGGGACGATCAGCCGTTGTGGCTGCATGAAGACGGACTGGGGGGTGCGGACCTGAGTTTCCATTCGCCAGGCTTCCTTCCGTTTTGGAGCGGCAATCCTCAGCTTTGATGCGGCCCCGCCGCCAGATCCCCCAAAAACTCCGACCCCGGCCCGACCCCCGTCACCAGGAGATGATCCCGCGCCCGGGTACACGCCACATACAGCAGGTGGCGCTCGGTGTTGTACACCTCCTCCAAGTCCGCCTCATCGGCCACCGCCTCGATCCGGGCCTGGAGCGGCACGATGTCGTCGTCACAGGCCATCACCGCCACTGCCCGGAACTCGAGCCCCTTGGCCTGGTGCATCGGGAGGACGGAGACCTTGCCCGGCTCGGGATCCACCCCCGGCGCGGGCGAGGTGGCGGCCAGGCCGGAAGCGGCGACCGCCGCCCGCCCCCGCGGGATCTCATCCTCCGACCGCACAAAGACCGCGACCTCCTCCGGCGGCACCCCATCGACCACCCGCGCGGCGATCCACGCCCCCACCGCCTCCCCCTCCGCGTGGCTCGTCTCCAGGACCCGCACCTCCGGCTCCGGCCCGTCGAACACCGAGATCGCCCCGCGGCGCTCCTCCACCACCCCGTCCACGTCGGCGATCTCCCGCCCCAGCAGCTGATCCGCCTGCCGGCGGATCTGGTGGGAGGTCCGGTAGTTGATCCGGAGGGTGTGCGACCGGCCCCGGACATCCACCCCCAGCGACTTCCACGAAAACGGAGTCTGGAAGATCCGCTGGCCCAGGTCCCCGGCAAAGAAGAGCCCCTGCGGCCGACCCCCCGCCAGCGCGGCCAGGAACCGGAGCTGCGGCACATTCACGTCCTGCGCCTCGTCCACCACCGCAAAGTCGTACGGCGGCTCGGCGCCACCGGCCAGCTCCTCGGTTACGGCCGCGAAGACCATCGGCATGGTGTAGAGCCCGCGCTCCTCCAGCAGGGTATGGGCCCGCTCGAAGATCTGCCAGAGCGCCGCCCGCTGCTTCTCGCCCAGGCGGGTTTTCCGGCCCAGACGCGCGACGTCGCGGTACGCCTCCCAGGTGGTGAGCCGCCAGGGGTCCACCACCTCGGTCCACTCCTGCAGCAAGAACCGGTCGGAGAAGCTGTGGCCGCCCACCTCTTTGGAGAGCGCCGCCAACAGGGAGCGCAGCATCCCCGGCGTGGGGACGGTGGGCTTGCCCATCGCGCGCTCGTACAGGTCCAGCCCCACCTCGTCCAGCGCCTTGACGGTTATCCGCCCTGCCAGCTCGGCGTCGTCCCCCACCAGGCGGCGGAGCTTCTGGGCCAGCATCCGGGCAAGCGTCACCGAGAAGGTGGTGACCAGCACCCGGGCCCCGGGGTTGGCGCGGGCCAGGTGCGCGGCGCGATGCAGCGCCACGACTGTCTTGCCGGTGCCCGCGGTGCCCGCCACACGGGCGGGGCCGCTGTACTCCCGCTCCACCAGCTCCCGCTGGGCCGGATGCAGGAAGACCGACCACCGCTCCCACGGCCAGTTGAGCGCCCGTTCCAGCTCCGCCGAATCGGCCACCAGCCGGAACCGCCGCTGTGCGTCGGGGTGCTCGAAGGGATCTGCGCTGGCCGCAACATGTTGCGCCTTCGGCTGCCCACCGGTCGCCAGCTCCAGCAGCGCCTCCACCGCCTCCGCCGGCAGGTGCTCGGCCAGGTCGAAGAGGGTGTCCTCTGTGGCGGCGCGGACATCGTCCATCCACTCCTCCGGCACGCCGAAGCCCGAAAGGATGTCGGTGGCGGTCTCTCGGAAGAGAAGTGGCTTGGGGGTGAGAACGGGGGTGGTAGCGGGGCCGTCCACGTATCTCGGGACGGTGACTTCCCGCACCGTTTCGCGGATCTCCACCAGCTGGGCGGCGCCGGTGGTCGGGTGGGTCTCCAACTTCCGACGTTCCGCCCAGGCGTACGCCTTGTCGTGGTGGTCCACGTAGCAGAGGAGCAGGCTGCCCGGGGTCCGGTGGACGATGAGCCGGATGTCGGCGTTGACCCGGACTGACCAGAAGTTCTTGTCCCGGGCCTTGTCGAGCTTGTGGAACTGGAGCCCGGGGTTTGCCGGATTCAATTGGAGGTCAAAGGCAGTTGTCTTGACGGCCTTCTGCTCTCCGAGAGTCAAGCCAGAGATGGACTCGATGAATGTTGCAGCAATACGAACATTCATCCGGACAGCGTAGCCTGTGATTGACTACCGAACTCGAACGGACTCTCGCAGGATTCTGCATTGCAAAGGGGACGCTTGATTCCCATGGGTCTCTTGAATCTTTTGCGACCACACTTCCCGCATACAAACTGCTCACGGAAGTACGTGAACTCCCGCCAACGTGCCTTTTCGTCGCCGATTGAGCCATCCCCAAAGGGGGAGTCCTGGAAGTGACTGCCGAAGTTTTCGACAACGCCTTGTTGGAGGCTGGTGAGAAACCGATTGCTCACGCCTGGCACCGCGGGTGGTGTTAGCCCTGCTGCCTTGAGCGCCCCGGCAAGCGCCACGGCAAGCTCCGCACGCTCGTACGAGTAGGCGCGCTCTACGCTTCGAATGCGGACCTCAGCCCCAAAGTCGCGGCACATTTGAAGTAGCCACTCTTCCTCTGCCTGCCGCATTTCATTTGCGGCATTCTCACCACGCTGCCAACGGCTCTCGATTAGCTCATCACTGACCATGTGGTCCGCGAAGCGCGGTCCTGAACTGGTCTCAACGAATAGAATGCGCTTGAACTGCCAAGAAGAAGGATCCACTTGATCCTTCAAGTAGGAAAAGAACCGCTCGTCGTGTGTGACAATCACGACCTGCAATTGCTTCATCTCGGTGGCAATCATCGCTGCTAGTGCACGGCGGTGTTCTGCATCATAGGAGGTCACGACATCATCAAGCACGACCAAGGGTACGAGGTGATTGAATCGCGCGATTGCGGCTACTCTGAGGGCTAGTGCCAGTGAGTGCACTTGGGAGTCGCTCAAGTATCCACTGGGAGGCACACCCATCCGATTCTCTGCAAAGTCCACCAGGAGCTGCAATCTCTGCTGATTGGTGTCCCCTTCGGGGGGAAGTTGGATGCGAACCCGCTTCGCATCAGTTCCCTGGATCCCCTGGTAAAGATGGTTTACATGCGCTTCTAGGTCGTTGAGGAGCCCCTGGATAGCACCCCGTATCCGTAGTGACACCTCGGCCGATTGTCGTGTCAGCTCAGCGGACAGCGACGCCAACTCGGACTTGTCGGCGACATGGCCTTGTTGCTCGCGAGCAATCGCAAACAGGGCCTGACCTTTGACCTTTAGGGCGGAGTAGGAACTCTCACCCTGGGAGTTAAGAATGGCAGAGATGCGACGATCTACCTCAGATCCTAGTTCCAGAACGAACCCAATCAGTTCACCCACATCAAGTGGCTCACCAATGCTCCAGGCAGTGAGCGATTCATGAAGGGCGCCGACTCGGGTGGCGTAATCAGAGTTGATCGGAACTAATAGCTCCTTGAGGTTGGCTAACTCCGTGATGACCGCTTGGTGCATCGAGCTCGCGGCCTTAGTAGCCTGCTCAAGTGCCTTTCTCGCTTCCGAATAGCTCTTCAAGACCGCCAGAGACGCTCGAAGGTGCTCGTGAATGCCCGGGGCCCCGCCAAGCGGGCCGTCCTGCAGAGGCGTGGTGCAAACGGGACAGAGCTCCGGCGCACTCTCTGGCTTGCGAAAGTGCGGTTCGGCTTCCTCCCAAAGCTTGGCGAAAACAGCGGTCGCCGCTGCCGCTCGCTCCTGCTCCTCCAACCCTGATTTGGTGACCCGAGTCACCTCTGCGTCACTTAGGGTCCTGAGCGAGCCCGACAACTTAGGCTCACCGCCCTCTGGATCTGCCTCCTGAGCCGCCAAGGCCTCTAGCCGAGAGCGGAGGTGTCTATATCGGTCTAGCCCAAGTCCTTCCGTCTCATTCTTAGCCCGGGCCAATACCTCTGCAAATGCAGCATCGCCCTCCTGAAGCGCCTGCGCAGAAAGGGATGGGTCTGTGGCCTTTAATTGCTCGTTCCACCACGCCAAGACCGCTTCATCGTCCCATGCGGTGACAACTCCACCGGTAGTAGCCGCTAACCGCTTGTCCACGTCGGCCAAATCTGCATTACTCTCCACCTCGGCCTTGACCCGTTGGCGGAGGTTCCGGAGCTGCCGCTGAGCTTCCACAAGTGGAGCCAATTGGAGCCATCCGGAGACGCTCTCGTAGCGTTCTTCGGCACTCTGTTTCTCAACAAAGTCCCGAAGCTCATATCCCCGAATGATCGGCGTGACCCGCAGGGCGCCGGCTAGCTCAGAAACTATCGCAGGCCTTGGCCGGCTCGTGCCGGTCGCCTGGCGAATACCCGCCACCACGGTGCCGTCGCGTACGACCTCGATCGATACAAATGACTCCACCGACTCCGCTGCCGCACCTGCATGGGCCAGCGCTTCTACTCCTGCAGAGTTGTTAATTCTTCGCAAACCGAGTCGGAGTAGTGTGCCGTCACTGGACAGCAAAAACTCGAACGCGTCCACGAAGCTTGACTTGCCCGTACCGTTGCGAGCGAAGATTGCGAGCGAGCGTTTCTGCGCGAAACTAAACGTGGTTGGGTGTAGGTATGCCCGAAACCCTGATAGGCCGAGCGACCGGATAAGGTACTTGTTCGTATTTGTCACTCGGCCCTACCCAACTTCGCCTGCGCACGGCGGTGAGCAAGCGCAAGGATGTCGGAGAGTGCATTCTCTAGGCTCGCCGGGTGCGGGGAGCTCACCAGAATGTGCGTTGCTAGGATACCAGTCAGATCTGCATCCGATGACTCCTCTTCTGCTATTGAGGCCGCCACGTCCTCCAAGAAGGCGGACGGGGAAAATTCCGTGCCGGGCGGGTTTGCGGAGGGCATATCCATCACCTACACCCGCACCACCTTCATCACCTCATCCCCCAGGTGATTGATCACCTTCACCGCGATCCGCCCCGACTTCGGCTTGTCGAACGGCCGAGACACATCGCTGTGCAGCGTCTCCCACGCCTCCGCGTTGATCTCCGCCTTGAGCGTCGTCTTGAGCGCCTTGTACGGGTCGTTGGCGCCCAGGAAATAGGCGTGCCTCACAAAGAAGCTCTCCTGGTCGTAATCGGTATCAATGAACCAGCAGGCGATCCCGTCCACATCGTCCGAACGGACCTTGCCGGTGCTCGGGTCGAAGATGTCCACGCCGCAGACCCGGACCCGGATCCGGCCCCCGTCTGCCGGCTCGACCTGGATGTCCGGCTCCCCGAAGATCACGAACAGGTTGGCCTTGTCGGTCTCCTTCAGGTCCTCGGCCATATGCAGGTCGGCGTTCATCCGGGCCTTGAGCACCGGGACCTTGCCGAGGCTGGAGAACTCGGTGGTCCGGGCCTCGAAGTTGAACGCGCAGGCAATCAGCACGTGGAAGCCGGCCTCCGCCGCCTCCCGCGCCGCCTCTACCAGGTCTGGCCGGGTGACGGTCCCGAACTCCGGCCCGATGAAGATTGCCGCGCGGCGCTCCGTGCTCCCCTCCTGGTACCGCCCCTCCCCGCAGATCAGCTGCCCCGGCCAGGGCTGCAGTGACGTGAAGGTGATCCGGTCCTTCTTCTCCCCCTGCTGCACCCCGGCGGCGCGGAGGTTGTCCAGGATCATCGTCGGGAAGTCGCGGACCCCGCGGTAGGGGATCCGGCGCTCCTGTACCTGGTCGGTGAATTCCCCGTCCTCGTTCACGCCGAGCACCCGGTGGGGGGAGAGACTCTCGACGGTGAAGGGGCCGGCCACCCGGACCTTCTTCCTGTCCTCATACGGCTTGTCGTAGAGGTACTCGTACTCCGCCTTGGCCGCGATCGAGGCGTCAATCTCCCGCTGCCGCGCAATGCGCCCCTCCCACCACTCGGCGTGCAGCTTCCGCGCGGCGTCGGGCCACTTGGCGTCCGCCTCGCGGGGAATTTCCCATTCCTCCCAAGCGGGCGCCCCACGGCGCGCCCCTACGAGGGCGGCGTTCAGCTTCCCACGCAGAGATTCGAGCACCTCCTGCCACTTCTCCCAGATCACGTCGATTTCGGCGTTGTTCGCGATCGACTTGAGGGTGATGTGCGGCACCCGCTCGTACACGAACCCCTGCCGAATGTCGCCGTGGACCGGCTTCTCCGAGGGGACGGTCTGGGTGAGCTCGCCTTCCTTGAGTTGGCCCTCGCGGGAGTCAGCGAGCAGGTAGTACGGGTACCGGGCACCCATGATCCGTGCGCGGGCCAACGCGAGTGCCACCCGCGAGGTGTCGATCGTGATCCAGCGGCGGCCCCCCTGCTCCGCCACATAGGCAGATGTCCCGGATCCACATGTCGGATCCAAGATCAAGTCCCCGGGGTCGCTTGCCATTTGAAAGCAGCGCTCGATCACTTTAGGAAGAGTCTGGACTACATACACTTTCTGAAGAACTTGATTATCCCCTGACGCTGCATCCGTCCAAACGTTGCTCACTGGGTAGGCTGCAAAGTCCTCAATGTACCGGACATAGGTTAGTGTACGGCCTTCACCTCTACCGGACAGCCGCGATGCCATAGAGAGGTTTCGCAACCCAGGCCTCGTTGTCTTCCAGTGCATGTTGCTGCCGCACACGTAAGACACGCCCTCAAACTCGAATGGAAGCGACCCTTCTTCCGAGCCTCCCTGGCTTCTCAGGTTGTCCAAGCGGAAGACTCTGCCCTGTTCGGGCAATGGCTCAACGCCGTCCTTCTCCGGTTTCGTTAGTGGACGTGTCGTCCCATCCGGAAGCGCAACCATTGTGTACTCCTTCGATGCATCACCACCGAAGGACTTCGTGAACAGTGGTTGGCGGAACTTGACGTTTGCGCGGGCCTTAGCATACCAGACTAGATAATCCGTCACATTGGGAAGTGTGTTGCTCAAGAAGCCGGTGGTCTTCACGAAAGAGATCAGAGAACAGGCGTTCTGTTCCCCAAAGACCTCATCCATCAGCGCCCGCACCCGATGCACATTCTCATCCCCGATCTGCACGAAGATCGAGCCTGAGTCGGTCAGGAGGTCCCGCGCCACGGTCAGGCGGTCGCGCAGATACGTCAGGTAGCTGTGAATCCCGTCCCGCCAGGTGTCGCGGAACGCCTTGACCTGCTCCGGCTCCCGGGTGATGTGTCCGGTGTTGCCGTCCTTCACGTCCCGGCTGGTGGTGCTCCACTGAAAGTTGCTGTTGAACTTGATCCCGTACGGTGGGTCGACGTAGATGCACTGCACCTTGCCCCGGAGCCCCTCCCGCTCGGCCAGACTCGCCATCACCTGCAGGGAATCGCCCAGGATCATCCGGTTGGACCAGTTCTGGTCGTGCTGATAGAACTCGGTCTTGTCCACCCCCTTCGGGATGCCGTTGAAATCGGAAAAGAGGTCGGGCACCAGCTCCCCCGCCTCGTGCTGCCGCTCCCGGCTCTCCCGGAGCAGCTCGTCGATCAGCGCCTTGGGGTGGACCTTCTCCTGGATGTAGAGCGGCGGCGCCTGGACCACCAGGTCGCTCCAGTCCTGCTGGTCCTTCCCCCGCCAGACCAGCTGCGGGTCGAGGTCGGGGTTCCGCGGATACCGCAGCTCCACCGGCGCCTGCTCCTTCTCATGGAGCATCGGCTGATACTCGGCGGTGGGAATGTTCCGCCGCCGGGAGCCCTCGTGGACCAGGGACTCGACGGACTTGGGGGTCTTGGGTGCTTTGGGCTTCTTCGACCTAGCCATTGTCTTCCTCGGTCGGCGGGCTCAGTGCTTCTGGATCTCGCAGCGACGCCTTATCCGCCGCCTCAATCCTCCGTTCGACCTTGCGAACATCCTCCCCCGGAGGGAGCTCTTCGGGCCGGATGCCGCGATTCAGGAGTGTTCGGCGCACTGCTTCATTGTTGATAATGTGCTCGGCCGAGATGGCCGCTTCCGACTGCATCAGATGCGCCCGGGCGTTGTGGATGGTGATCTCGGTGGCGAAGTCCTTCGCCTTGAGGACGATAGTGGGCGCAAAGTCGGCCAGCGCCCGCCCTCCTGGAACTTTCCACCGCGCCTTCATGGCCTGGGTGTTGCGGCCAAACAGTGCCGTGTCTCCCTTGCTCCGAATCAGCGCGAAGTCCTGGTTGCCGCCGGTCTGTTCATAGATCAATGACGAGAGCTCCTTCTCGGTTTCCGACAGTTTCCGCCGGGCCGAGACACGCTCCGCCTCCAGCAGTCGCTGCTCGATGACTTCCGCCTTCCGCGTCTGGAGCGCGAAGTACGTCTGGGCGAAAGCGATCTGATTCTTCTTCGGATCCCCGTTCTGGGCAATCAGGTAGCAGGCGTAGCGGGTCAGCATGAGATCCTCGACCTCACGCTGGCTCCCTGAGCCCAGGTCCACCATTTTGTTGACCTCAACAAAATGGTCCCGGACCGGCTGACCAGAAATCTCGCAAGCTGTTCTGGCTCTTGAGATTACGCCGATGAAATTGCGCCATTCCGCGTAGCCCAGGAGGTGCTGGAGGTCTCGGGCCAGCCAGTACTCCACCCCATCCTCAGTCTGCTGGGCATGGCCCTCGAACGTATCCGTGAGTGTATGGACAAGGTCGCGCTTCATGCGGTAACCCCGGGCTGATTCAGTATTCTGGCCACATGGCTCTCGAGGTTGGCCTTGAAGTCGTCCTCGATGGCGTACTCGTCGGTGAACTCGGCCGCCGCCCACCGGCCGAAGGTGCCCAGGTGGTTCACCGCCGGCACCCAATAAGTGCGGAGCGTGTCCGCCTTGATCTTGGCGTCTTCGCCCCTGCGACCCTTGATCTCCACCACGAGGTTCAACAGATCCTCCGGGCCGTGGCCGTCATCGACCCGGACAATGAAATCGGGACGGTACCGACGAGGGCTGCCGCCGCTCCGGTACGGAACCTCCAGTCCCAGGTTGTGGTTCTTCACGTAAGCGTGCACACGAGGGTGGTTCTCAACGGCTCGGCAGAAAGCAGCTTCCCAGTTGCTGTCACAAATCACCCAGTTCACGTGGCACCGGCGCAGGTCGGTCTTCCACCGCAGGGTGCGGGTCGTGTTGAAGTTGACATGTCGAGTGCTGCCGTCCGGGTTGTACGGGTCCAGCAGCCCGACCACCGGCCGCTCACCGGCATACCGCGTCACGATAGCCGCCGTGATCCGATCACAGGCATCAGCTGCCAATTGCTTGTAAACGAGCTGGGCGGGATAGGTACCACCCTTGCAGATGAGGTGCTCGTTCAACCAGTGTCGAGTAATGGCTTTGAGCTGGCCGAACAGGTGCATTTTGGGAGCGCCGTTCTCGTCGCGCCATTTGGAGAACAGAAGGTGGGTCGTCAGGCGAAACAGGATCTCCGATTCACGAACTTCCCCGAGATGTTCCACCGAGAGGTTGACTGCCTCCCCGATGATCCCTTGGTTCTCAGTGATTGTGGCGCCAACCTGTGCGGGGGTGAGAACCAGGGTCGAATTGTCGTTGAAGGTGGCTTCCAGTCGCTCCTCGGGAAGTTCAACGCGGTAACCTTCCAGTCTCGGGAAGCGGATCTCAAGCTCTTCCCGATCAGCCATTGCCCGGACATGAATGGTCTCGCGCGGGGGCTGGGGGGGGGCCACCACCGGCTTCGCCGTGAAGTTGAACGGAATGCCCAGCACGTCGGCGTACTCGACCGCAAAGAGCCCCTTCTCATTCAGTTCGTAGCTCTGCCTCCGCAACGCTCGCCCCACCACCTGCTCGCAGAGCAGTTGGGTCCCGAACGCCCGTACTCCAAGGACGTGGGTGACCGTATTGGCGTCCCATCCTTCGGTGAGCATCGCCACGGATACCACACACCGGATCTGTTCCCCAAGGCGCCCTGGCTTGCCCACCGTGTTCATGACTTCACGAAGCAGATCCTGGTCTGATTCCGCCTTTGCGTCATCCAGATTCCCTGAGCGCTGGACTCGCTCACGGCGATAGGTGTCGATCTCCGCCGCAGCCATCCTCCGGAAGTTGTCGTCGAGCGCCTCGCCCGACTCCAGTTGCTCCGAGTCGATCAGCAGCGTGCGCGGTCGCGGGTGCGGGTTGCCGTGCTCGTTATGGTTCTGGAAGAGCGGCAGGAGCCCCGCCACTGGCGTGCCGGAGCCGTCGGGATTCGTACGCACGTACCCGCTGATCCAGTCGTACACCAGTTTGGAAGTCGCTGTGTTGTTGCAGACGATGATGAAGCAAGGCGGGACCTCCACCCCTTCCGAACGCCACAGTTCGAAGGTCTTCTCGTAATGCCCATAGAGCGAGAGGAGTGCTGTCTGCAGTGGCGTTGGGAGCTCGGAGGGGTCGAGCTCGCCTCCCTTCTTGCGTCCCTTCTTCGGCATCGACTTGCCAATATGCTTCCACAGCTCGCGATAGAGGGGGGCTTCCGCCTCGGTGATGTTATCCGCCACCGGAACCCGCGGCAGTTTCACGATCCCGCACTCGATGGCGTCCATCAACGAAAAGTCGCTCATGGTCCAGGGAAAGAGCGTTCCCTCTCGATACCCTGACCCGCTCAAGAAGAAGGGTGTCGCCGAGAGATCTACGACCTGACTCAGTCCCAGCTTGCGATTCACCGCCTCAAGCCCCGAGATCCAGACGCGAGCGGCCTCGGCGTTCTTCTCTGCTTCCTTCCGATCGTCGCCCTTGAGGGTTTCCTCCTCGGTGTCGTCGGGCTTTCCCCGGTAGCAGTGATGCGCTTCATCGTTGATGGCGAGGATGTTCCTCATTCCCATCAACTCAGGGCAGACGCGCTGCAACATCTGACCCTCGGTCTCAACGCTCGATACCGGCTCGCCGCCCCGACCCTGGAGCAGTCGTCGGCCTGTCTTTGAGATTGCCAGGATCTCGCGTGGCCTGAAGGCGTGATAATTGGTAATGATGATCTTGGCCTTGCCGATCTCGCCCAGCAGGTCGTGTGGCAGGAGTTCTCGATGCTGGTAGTACGACTCGAGGTCGTTGGGCTGGAGCACCCGCAGTCGATCCTTGATCGTGATCCCCGGTGCGACGATCAGGAAGCCGCGCGTGAACCGCTTGGAGTTGGGGTTCCGGGCCGCGTTGACCGTCTGCCATGCAATCAACATCGCCATCACCGAAGTCTTACCGGCTCCGGTGGCAAGTTTCAGGGCAAGCCGGGACAGCAGCCTGTCGGGGTCGCCCCCTACCGCCTCACTGTTCACCGCCTTCAAATGGTTCAGGAACCGCTGTCCTTCCTTGCCCGCGTGGGGGGCCACCTCGGTGAGCCAGATCAAAGTCTCAATCGCCTCGACCTGGCAGAAGAAGGGCCGGATGTTGGAGAACTGGTGGTGCCGCCAGTAATCCAACAGCCGCGCGGTGACCGGGGTCACGTGCCAGTTGGCGGGATCCTTGATGGCGCGCCAGCGGTCCACTTGGAGCCGAAGTTCATTGATGATCGGTCGAGGATCATAGCGCTGGTGGTCATCGGAGTATGGATCGAGCTGCAGCTCCTTCTGACCCTTCCCCTGCTTCTTCGGGGCCGGCACCGGGGTCACGAAGGACGCCGGACGGCGGCCCTCCTTGCGTACGCCCGTCGGCTGCCCCGCGTCGTCCAGTTCCCAATGGAACCTGGGCTCCTCGTACGGAGAGTTGATGATCGGATGGGTGAAGAAGGTGTCAGTCATTGGGTCTCGACAATCGGCCGATGCCTGCTTTCTCGAATCGGTTCAGTCTACTAAACCATAGCGTCAATAAGGTGCTGGTGTCATTCGTGGTCGGAACTCAGGCATCCGCCGAGCAACCTGCCCGGGGGATTAGTGGCGTGCCGCGCCGGAGCCTGGTGGTAGCCCTCGAACTTCATGCGCAGGAAATGGCACTAAACCACCCCAAGGCGGGTATCGGTTGGGTCTGCTGCTCCACTTGCAGGCCCGCTCGAGAACGCCGGGGCGAGGCGCAAGCTCTTCGTCTTCAAATAACTGGCAAGGGGATCGGCATCTCGATCCTGGAGTCGCCGGAGCCGCCCCAGCTCCTCCCACGTGGTGCGCCGGAACCGTACGCCTCCCTCAGGAGTGAGGTGGCGTGCCATCCTCGCTTCCACATCCTTCTCCGCTTCGACGCGGACGAGGTTTGCCACGAACGGAGTCTCTCCAGCCTCGGCCAAGTGAGTCGAGAACACCACGTTGCGACAGAGCTGCTCGAGGATTGCGCCCGCCTCCATGGCAGAAATGGCCCTTCGGTTCAATGAACCGGTGCTTCCTGTAGCTTCACGGTATCGTTCGAGAAACGATTGTGGTGTCGTGTCTTTCTTCTTCGCCAATGTCCCGTTGGGTGAGCCGAGCTTCGCTTCGATCAGGACAATCGCCTGACCCGGGAAGCGGATGATGATGTCCGGTTCGGTCGGGATCTTGAAGCCGGTTTCTAGTCTGTCTCGCACCGCGTTGAGCCGCGGCCAGATCCGCCCATCAAAGTTAGGCCAGACCTCGTTCCCCCAGAAATACAGTACCGGATCACCTGTCGCGATCTGTCCAGTCAGGGCTTCGAAAGCCTCATTCAGCCCGCCCAGTTCGGCCAACCCCATGAACAGGTTCCAACTGACAGCATCCTCGCTGGTCTCGTTACCAAGCCGCCAGGACTCGACCTTTTGCTTCTTAAGTGCGCGTATCATGTCGCGGTGCAGAATGAAGTTGCGCTCCCAATCCCTGTACACGTAGGTCGGGCTGGTCGATACGCTGATGCCGTGAGAGGGACAGTACGCCACCGGTAAGCCCCGGGACCGCTTGGGAATCCACTGGTCACAGCCGCGGATGCAGCAGCGCACCTCACCACCTCGCCGTAGGGGTGCGGTGGCCGAGCCGTAGCCGCGGGCCGCGCCTATCTCGAGATCCCCCAACCCATACGGGGCTTCCTCCCACGAGATCACCACGGTGCGCGCCCTTTCATCGTCACGACTGCGACGGTCACGGGTTCCTGAATCCGATTGAGCCCTTATCCGCCACCCACTAATTGCGCATGCCCTGGTACCCTCGTGCCTCCCGTGGCCACCCCCCCCAGCCGCCACCCCCTACCCCTCCCTCCCCACCCCGTCATACGTCGCCCGCATCCACGCCGTTAGCCGCGGTGCCAGCCGTTCCGCGTCCTTGGCCGGATAGGTGATCCGGTACTTGAAGTACTGGTCCCCCTTGGCGAAGACCCAGACCTCCGTCGTTCGCGCATCGGCGCCGCGTGTGAACGTCCCCGTCCCCCGCATCCCCGGCACCCGCTGGCCCCCATCCAGCTCCAGCACCGTCGGCCCCCCCGCCCCCATCGTCACCGCCATCCCGGCCCGCTCCGCCGCCTGGAAGTCGAAGACCGCGCGCACCGCGTCCCCGAACTCGGCGGTCACCGCGGCCGCCACGTCCCCCGCCCGCTCCGGCTGGATCGGGTAGACATACAGACTCACGTCCGCATCCGGACTGATCGGCGTGTAGTACTGGAGCGAGACCCCCAGGCTGAGCCGCGGCCACCGCCGCGCCGCCATCAACGCGAAGCTGTCGGCCCGCACCGGTACCCGGTACCCGTCCACCACCCACGGCCGGTCCACCTCGAGCACCGAACCCTCCTGCGCCCCCGCCCCCGCCGACCCGCCAAGCAGCAGGAGGAGCGCTCCCATCGCCCCACGCCCACCCCGCCAGGCTGCATCCATCGGACACCCCCGCAGTGGAGACCGAGCCAACCAGCCTACGAGCCGGGTGTGACATTCCGGGCAGGAACACCCCACCACGCCGAGCTTGCCATGTTATCTCCCGACCCCCGTCCGACGTAAGGGGACTACAATTTTTGGAGTCCGGCTTCCCGCTCTCCGAACCGTCCGCCCGGTGTCCGCACTGTCTCAGATCTGGGACAGTGGACCGGACACTCGTCCGGGCTGCCCCCCTCCGTGTCAGCCCTGTCGCACTGCTGGTGGGACCGTACCAGGACCTCGTCCGCCCGTCCCCCTCACTCCCCGCACCGCGCACCACCCCTCTCCGGCCGGGCCCGGTCACGCATCCAACGGGCCCCGTCACCCGTCCGGTCGCGCCGGCTGCCAGCTCCGTCCCGCCACTGCTCGATGGGGCGCATCCCCCTGGCCACACCTGGTCCGCGCGATCCATTTGCAGGCCGGTCAACAGCTTGCACCAGTGCTGCCGGTCGGCTGCTCCATCGGTACCGGTGACCGCTCCACCGGTGCACGGACACTGCTCCGGGTGTGCACGGCACCGCGCACGCGATGCATGGTCACTGCACGGGACGTACGACGCACTCCGCCACCCGTGACCCGCGCCGCGCTGCGGCGCGTTCGCGGCCGGGCCCCACTCGGCGGTCAGGGCGAGCTGGCACAGAAGTTGATTTTCCGGTTCCCGTCAGCTGACAACTCACGCAGGAGGGACATCAACCAGAAGCGAGGTGTACCATGGATATCCGGACGAAGTTGCAGATGGAGCGGGCCGCGAGAGTGATCGGCTTCAGTCGCGGAGACCCCGGCACCCTGGCCGTCTGGCGCTCCACCCGGAAGCTTCGCCCCATCAAGGCGTCGGCCGGCGCCAACGGTGGGCAGGCACCGCTCGATGGCGGCAGTGAACCGATCCTGCTGCCGCCGGGTCAGCCGACGCAATGAACGGCAGGCCTCCGGACACCTGACAACCCCACTCGGTGGATCCGCCGGGTGGGGTTGGTGTTTTTGGGGGTGGCGCGCCATGCGTTGGTTGACCCGTTGGGATCGTAGGGGCCGCGTGTACGCGGCCCGCTGTACCACATGCCGAATGATCGCCTGGGAGTCCGCCGAGCCTGAGGCATGAGCCTCGGGATCCACGCGATCACGCGGACCATGCCTGCGCTCCGCGCAGGCCCATTGGGGTTCGTTGTGCCGATGTAGGGGCGCCCTATAGGGCGCCCCTACATCGATCCCCGATCCTCACGCCACCATGCGCGGCATGCCAGGCGGAACCCAACGCCCATCCGAATCCGGCGCAGGCCTTCGGGGTGCCTGATGGGCACCTTCCAGACCCGCACCCACCACGCCCGCGCTTTTCGGCCATCGGCGATTCGGCAGCCCTGCCCTAACGTGTCGGGATGGACTCGCCGAGTGGACAACGTGTAGCCCACAGGATACGTTCCCGTGGTTGCGGTTCGGGAGACACCGCTGATCCAGCTCGCCCGGATGACCTGAGGAAGGTGGTATGGCCAAGCTCAAGACCACGCGCTGGGATATCAGGGAGCACCTCGACTCCCCCGAACGCATCGCCGGCTACCTGGAGGCCGCCTTCGAGGACGGCGATCCGACCCTCATCGCCGCGGCAATCGGAGACGTGGCCCGCGCCATGGGGATGAGCAGGATTGCCCGGGACGCCGGCCTGGGACGGGAGAGCCTGTACAAGTCCCTCTCCGCCGACGGCAACCCGGCCTTCGCCACCGTGCTCGAGGTCCTGCGCGCCCTGGGACTCGAACTCCGGGCCGTCCCCGTCGGGCGGTAGGGCCATCGCGGTACCTTGCTCGGGGTCCGCGTCCCCGGGCCGGGTCCATGCGGGCCCTGCGATCTCGCTATGCCGGGACCGTGCCCCTCCGAACCGTCCGCACCCGACCGGTGGTCCTGCTCGCCGGCGCTGGTGTCACCACGATCGCCACGTCCCGACCCAGTAGGGTGAGCAGGCGCAGCAAGCGGTCGGTCGAGAATCCCGTCACATCTCCTCGCGCCAGCTGCGACACCTTGGGCTGGGGAATGCCGAGGACCTCGGCCGCCGCCGTCTGGGTCAGCGCGCGCCGACGAAGCTCGGTGCTGATCTCGAGGACCAGTTGCGCCTTGGCGAGTTCCGCCTCGGCGTTCGGGAACCCGAGGTCGCGGAAGACGTTGCCGCTGCTGCGCTCGAATGCAGCCTTGGATCGATCAGCCTTCATCGCGACTCCTTTCGATCTCGATCGATTGTGCCATAGCCAGCCGGTGAGCTACCCTCTCCAGGACATGCCTCGGCGTCGCCACTCGGTGGTGCGCCTTCTTCTGGAACGCCGCCAGGACGTAGATCGTCTCGCCGAGTCGGGCGGTGTACATCAAGCGATAGGTGCCACTGGTTGCGGTGACCCGCACCTCACTCACCCCTGAGAGGGACCCCTTCATGCCAACGGCGTCCGGATGTACCTGGCGCTGCTGTGCAAACCAGAGCGCGATGCCCATCGTCCGACGCACCGCCCGTGGCAGCGCCTTGAGCTCGGCCCGAGCCCCGGCAACCCAGATCAGGGCTCGTGGCAAGAGATGCCCCGGCCGCACGACTATACCATTTCTGGTCTAGAGAGGCAAGCCGCGCGTCCAGGGCCTTTTCGGCTCGGTGACATCTCACCAGGGTGATCCCCGGGGGACGAACTGCGGCAACCATTTCCGCGCGGATCGGGTCATTTTGACGCTGGGCTCCGTCCATCCCTCGGCAAGATCCCTCGCTGCGCTCGGGATGACACGGATGGGTGCGCCAGCCCGGCCCGTCAGGTGCCCCCCCGCGGCTGAAGCCGCGGCTCGGCCCACCGGGTCGCTGAAGCGACCTCTCACCCCGATGGCCGCAACAACGAAGGAGGCCCACCCGCGAGGGTGGGCCTCCTTCGACCCGCTGCCGTTCGATGCCCGTGCGGCACGCGCCTTCGGACGGGTGGCGGCCGGCCTGCGGCGTTCTGGCCGGAAGCCTGCCGCCGGCTCCTACGATGCCATGATCGCCGCCATCGCCCTCGCCAACGAGCTGCCGCTCTACACCTGTAACCCCAGCGACTTCCGAGGGATCGCCGGGCTTCAGGTCATCGCAGTGGTCGCACCCTAGCTCTCAGTACTCCGAAGGGGGCGGGGGCGGCCCATCAAGCGCCGTCCGCCGAGTCGATCCCGGTGGCGTACACCCTGCAGGTGGCAAGCCCCGTCCCACCCCTTGCCACCGCCGCGATCGCCCGGGCAATCTTCTCCGCGCCCCGTGCCGACGGTTCGATCTGCTGCACGAAGTCGGCGGGCTCGGTACAGACGCTGCGCAGCTCCAGGACCTCCAAGCCCAGCCGGCTGCCGACTCGCAGGACCTGGTCGTTGAGCAGCCCCAGCGGCACCTTCACCAGCTCCGCATACCGCGCCGGTTCCAGTTGCACCTCATATATGGTGCACAACACCACCCGCTCGGCGTGCGCGGCCACCGCCCGCGCCACCGCCTCGTACTGCGCGCCGAACTCCGTCGTGATCGCCAGCAGCTCCTCGAGCATGTTCGCCGAGTGGGTGGTGCGTCCCTCCAGGACGCCGAGATGCTGCACCGCGTCGTTGCCACCGATGCTGAGCACCGCAAGCGACGGGCGCACGGCGAGTTGGCGCAACTGCCCGGCGACCTCGCTCATGATGCCGCCATCCTCCGCCACGCGCTGCATCGTCCACCCCGGCAGCAGCCGCTGGAGGTGGGCGGTGGTGTCGGGCTCCGGCCGGGTATAGGGGCCGTTGTCGAGGATCGAGTCGCCCAGGAGGGCAAGGGTGTTGGTGGTCACGGGGAATCCGGGTGATCTGGGTGGCGTGGGAAGGGTCGCAATCGGAAAGGTACCGCGGGGGTATGACCCCGATCCCCGGCGGACACTGAACCGTCCCGCACCCCCCGATGGTCGCAACAACGACGGAGGCCCACCCGTGAGGGTGGGGCTCCATGCACCAATCCCACCCCATTATTCGAATTCCACGGGGTCGGGCAGTCCCGGGCCCTGCCGATCAAGTTCCCCGGGCAGGCCCATTGGGTATTGTCGCCCTCACGGGGACGCCCTTCTCGCGCTTTTTCGCTCTTGGTCCTCCAATTGCCGGCACCCGACATTCGAGGGGCTGGTGTGTCACCCTCCTCTTGTCGATATGTCAGATATGGTATATTCTCCATCTCGCAGCCCAGGCGGCAAGCCGCTGGTATGGCTCCACGGCGAGGTCCGCACCCCGCCGTTCTCGGCGTCGGCGCGGCTGGAGGCCGGGACGCTGCTCCGCCGGTTGCAGCGGGGAGAAATCCCAGGCATGCCTCACTCGCGGTCGATGCCGTCCATCGCCCATCGGTGCCACGAGCTACGGATTGTCGATGGCGACCACACCTGGCGCATCCTGGTCCGGCTGGATGACGACGCCATCCTGATCGGGGCGGTATTCGCCAAGAAGACCGCGCGGACACCACCGCTTGTTGTCCGCGCCTGTCAGCGGAGGTTCAACGCGTATGATGCCCTCTGGAAGGAATGACCGATGAAGGCTCGGAAGCGCGCGAAGCTCAAGGAAGCCGGTTGGACCGTCGGGGAGACAGCAGACTTCCTCGACCTGTCCCCGGAGGAAAGCGCCTTTGTAGACATGAAGGTGGCCCTCAGCCAGACCCTCCGGCAGTGGCGCACCAGGCAGCAACTGACCCAGACGGAACTCGCCCAGGCGCTCCGCTCCAGCCAGTCGCGCATCGCCAAGATGGAAGCTGCCGACCCAACGGTGTCCGTTGACTTGCTGGTGCGGTCCCTCCTCAAGCTTGGCGCCACCCGACGAGACATCGCCCGCGCGCTGACCTGAACGACACCCAACGATGGGGGCGCCGACCGCTGCCCCGCGCACCAATCCCCGCCGTACGGGCATGCCTTGGCATGCCCGATCAATGGCAGCCCATCCTCCGGGCCCTACCGGCTCAACGCCGCCACCACCGCTTCGGGGTTCGCTGCCGCAACCCGGAGCAATGCCTGGGCTGGGCCCTCCGGCACCCGGCGTCCCTGTTCCCAGTTCCGCAGGGTCGCCACGCTGACCCCGATCATGAGCGCGAACTCCTCCTGCGTCACCGCCAGCCGCTCCCGGACGGCCCGGACATCAGCCGCATCCAGCGCCATCTCCCGACTCGGGCGCTCCAACCCTCGGCGGATGCGACCCGCCTGCTGGACGCTCGCCACCAGTTTGTCAAAGTCCCTCGCCTTCATCCCAGTTCCTCCTCGACCAATCGTCGCAAGCGCTTGACCTGCGCCATGGTCAGGTCTGCCTGTGTGCCCTTCGCATAGGCAAAGAGCATGTAGAATGCCTCTTCCTCGAGGACCCAGACATAGATGACCCGGATCCCGCCTCGCTTCCCGCGACCCCGCCCACCCCAGCGCACTTTTCGCAATCCACCCGAGCCGGGGATCAACGCCCCCTGCTCAGGCCGCAGCAGCAGGGCCAGCTGAAGGGCACGATACGACTCGTCCGTCAACAGCCCGCGGATCGCGGCCGTGAACACCGGCGTCTCGAGGAAGCGCAACGGGAACACTACGCCAATGGCGTAGTCATGTCCAGTGGGATCGCGGTGGGTTGAGTCGGCATCGCCCCAAGGTCGGCGGTCCGCCGAGCCCAGGGTAACCATTCCCATGCACGCAGGCGCCTGGAAACGCGGGTCCGGCGCGGTTGCCGGAGGGGCATGCCTTGGCATGCCCGATCAATCCCACCCTGACCTGCCGCCCCGCCGCCCCGCGGCCCCCCTGCCCCCCTGAAGCGGAGTCGTACCACCGACGCAGGACTCCGCCCATCCCCCAGCGAGATCCCTCGCTCCGCTCGGGATGACATTCCGTTTGTGCGTCGAGCCCCATGATAAGGAGTGTCATCCAGGGGAACCACGCAGTAAAAGGAGCGTCATCCCGAGGAGCCCGCAGGGCGACGAGGGATCTTGCCCTCCTGAACCGGAGTCGAGCCACTGCCGCAGGACTCCGCCCATCCCTCAGCAAGATCCCTCGCTCCGCTCGGGATGACACTGATGGGTGCGCCTCCACGCATCAATTCCACCCCACCATCCGAATCCCACAAGCCCAAGCCCACCCTGCCCCCAGACCCTCTGACCCCCTGACCCGCCGACCCGCGGACCCTCTGACCCGCCGACCCGCGGACCCGCCGACCCCCTGACCCCCTGACCCTCCGACCCGCCGACCCGCCGACCCCCCGACCCTCTGCCCCGCTGCCCCGCTGCCCCCCTGCCCCCCCCTGTCCCCTGTCACACCACCGCGCTACTCTCCCCGGGATGCCACCCCTCCACCTCGTGCTCCACCCCGACTCGCACACCCTGCTCGAGGCCGCGGCCGACGCCGCCAACAGCTATCGGATGGATGACATCCTCCTGGCCCTGCGCCAGGGCGGCATCCGCGACGACCTCTACCAGCTCGCCGGGGCCGCCGGTCACCCCGGCTGGTTCGACCCGCCCGCCTGCACCTTCAAGGAACTCCGCGACCGGCTCGGCAGGACCGACCGCGTCCCGCTCACGCCCGACGAGCGACTCGTCCTGCTCGATCGCCTCGTCCGCGAGCACGGCGGCACCATCTTCGGCCAACTCAAGCGACGGGTGGAGTTCCTCGACTCGATCGACACCGTGATCGGTGAGCTCGTCGGGGCGGATGTCTCCCCCGAGGCTTTCCATCGGGCGGCGACCAGCACCGCGACTGCCGAACCGTGGGACCGCGACCGCAACCTGGCCCTCGCCGCGATCTACCAGGCCTGGCATGACACACTGGAGGCGTCGACCCCGGCGCGGCGCGACGGCCGCGACGACCTGATCGATGTCGCCCGCCACCTCGACGCCGATCCCGGCGCCGTTGCCGCCCGACTCGCCGGCCGCACCGACCTGCGGATCATCGGCCTCGCCGACCTGCGCGGCGGCTGGCGCACCCTGCTCCACGCGCTCCGCCACTGTCCCGCGTTCACGCGGATCACCATCCACGCCCTCGATCGTCACCTCCTCGACGAGGGACTCGAGTGCGACGAGGTGTCCGGCGAATCGGCAGCGGCCGACGCACTTCCCCACCCCGCCGTGATCCAGGCGCCCGACACCGACCGCGAGGTCGAGGAAGTGGCGGTCCGCGTGCGGCGGCTCCTCGACGACGGAGTCTCGGCGCACCAGATCGCGGTCGTCAGCCGCAGCGCCCGCCCCCACCTCGACTTGATGCTCGCCGCGCTCCGCCGACTCGGCGTGCCTGCCACCGCGCGGCGCCGGATCGGCTTCCGGCAGATCCCCGCGGTGCGCGGGGTACTGGCGCTCTTCCAGGCGGCCGCCGAGGGATGGACCCGCCACGGCCTGGCCGAGCTGGAGGCCCATCCCGCGATGGCCAACGAGCTCGACGGGCGGATCATCGACCTGATCGGGTTCCGTCGCGCAACCATGGGACTCGGGCAGTGGCGCGAGGCGTTCGACGCATTGGTGCAGGAGGCCGCCGCGCGCGAGGCAGGCGATGATGACGGCGACTACCGCGGATGGCTCCCCACCGCCGGGCACGCCACGCAGGCACGCGACCGGTTCGCCGCCTTTGCCGAACGTGCTGAACGCCTCGATGCAACTCGTCCGCTGTCGGAATGGATCGGGTGGCTGGGCGAGTTCCTTTCCAGTGATCCGTGGCAGATGGTGGCCCGAAGCCGGGAGGTGCCGCCCGGCGAGTGGGAAGTGGTCCGGGTGGACCTGGCCGGATGGGATGCCCTCACCACGGCGGTCGATTCCTGGCGCCGCGCCCTCGATGCGTGGGGCAGCGACGACTCGGCGATCGATGCCGCCGGTTTCGCGGCCCGACTCTCCGGGGTCCTCCGCGGCGATGCCACCCTCTGGACCAGTTGCCGTCGCGGCGTCCTGGTGACCGAGGCGCATGGCGCGGCCTATCGCCACTTCGAGCACCTCTTCGTCGTCGGGCTCGAGTCGCGGGTCTTTCCCCAAGCCGCGCCCTCCTCGCCGATCCTGCACCGCGACGACAAGACCGCCCTCCACGCGTCGGGCCTGCCACTCGAGCTCCCCCCCAGCTGGGAGGCGCGCGAGCGCTCGCTCTTCCACGCGCTGCGGGCAGGCGGCGCCCATGTCACCCTGAGCCACGCAGTCCTCGACGCCGCCGGCCGCGAGGTGGTGCCCTCGGTCTTCCTCGACGCAATGGCGCACGCCACCCCCGAGGAGATCCCGCCGCGTCGAGTGCTGACGCCCGGGATGCCGCTGGTCCCCGATGCCGATATCGCACACCACGCGCTGGCCAACGCCCGGATTGAGGTCCTCCGCGGCACCGGCCAGCCCTCGCCGTGGAACGGGACGATCGAGGACGCCGAGCTTCGGGGGTGGCTCGCCCAGCGTTTTGGCGAGTCGTACATGTGGAGCCCGACCCAGCTGGAAGGCTACGCCAAGTGCCCGTGGAGCTGGTTCAGCAGTCGAGTGCTGGGACTCGACGAGCAGGCGGAACCGGAAGCGGAACTCGATCCGACGGTGCGCGGCACCCTGTGGCATGCGGCGCTCGAGCTGTTCTGGAACCGGGCGATGGACCGACTCCGCGCGGAGGGTCGCACCGGCGAGGGACTGATGCTGCGCGCCGACGACCTGCCCTGGGCCGGCCCGATGCTCGAAGATGCATTCGACAGCACCTGGACCACCGAAGGCGAGACCTCATGGCTCGGTGAACCCGCCCTCCACGACACCACCCGTGCCCAGCTTCGGTCGACCCTCCGCGACTACCTGACCTGGGAAGTCGAGCTCAACGACGAGGCGATCGGCAACGCCCGGAAGAAGATCCACAAGCAGCTCCGCACTGCCGTCTCGGCGCACGAAATGGGCTTCAAGGGCGTCGTGCTGGAACGGAACAAGGTGCGCTTCCAGTATCGCGGCACGATCGACCGGGTGGAGGTCGGCGTGGACGAGCGGGTGGCGGACGCCGACCGCTACCTGGCGGCGGTGGACTACAAGAGCGGCAAGTACTCGACGCCCGGAGGAGGCAAGCCCAAGGCCTGGGAAGACGGCGTCGTGCTGCAGGTGCCGCTGTACGCCCACGCCATCGCGCAGCTCAAGGGCCAGGAGGTGGCGCGGGTCGAGTATCGCGCCATTCGACACCGGGAGACCGCCCACTCGCTCGAACTGGTCCGGTTCTCGGGAAACAAGAAGGACGGTTTCGAGCTGACCCCCGATGCCGACGCGGCCGCCAAGATGGAGGCCGCACTCGACGCCGCCGTCGACCACGTCGCCAAGGTGCGCCAGGGGGAGTATCCGGCGCGGACGGTGGAGAGCTGCAAGTGTCCCTCCTTCTGTCATGCCTGGGACATCTGCCGCATCGCCGGCGGCCCCGAGTCGGCATGGTGACCCGATGAAGCCCACCCCACACCAGCTCGCGGTGATCCGCGGCGCCGACCAGCACCTGCTGGTGGCCGCGGGCGCCGGCTCCGGCAAGACGGCCACCGTCATCAACCGGGTCCTCTACCTCCTGGGCGTCCCGGTCGAGGGCCAAGTGATCGCCACCCCGGTGGAGATGGACCGCCTCGCGGCGATCACCTTCACCATTCCCGCCGCCGCCGAACTCGAGGACAAGCTGCGGGCACGCCTGCGCGAGGCGGGCCGCAACGACCTGGCCTGGCGCACCGACGCCGCCCGGATCGGCACCATCCACGCCTTCTGTGGCGAGGTGCTCCAGGAGTTCGCGCTCCACCAGGATGCCTCGCCGACGCTCTCGGTGCTCCAGGAGGGCGATACCCAGGCACTCGCGAATGAGTGCGTCCGCGATGCGCTGGTCAATGCCGTCCAGGCGGGACACGAGGGGATCATCTCCCTCCTCGGTCGGCGCACCCAGGGCACCGTGCACGACGCGCTGCTCCTCCTGCTGGCCCAGGGCGACCGGCTCCACCGGCTGGCGGCGGAAGACCATCACCCCGCCGACGAGGCCGCCCTCCTATATGTGGCGGTCGGGGCGAGCCGGTTGCTGGACGCGCGCCTCCGCGCCAACGGCGCCATGGACTTCGACCGGATGCTGACCTGGACCCGCGACCTGTTGGCCAGCGACGACTACGCCCTGCGCACTCTTCGCCGCCGGATCCACACCCTCGTGATCGATGAGTTCCAGGACGTCGACCCGGTGCAGTGGGAGATCGCCCAGCTCCTCGGCGATGTCGGCAGCGGCCGGACCGACACCACCCGCCTGCTGCTGGTGGGCGACCCGAAGCAGAGCGTCTACCGCTTCCGTGGCGCCGACGTCGCGACCTGGCGACGAGTGGAGCGGGTCTTCGGCGAGGGACACGGGCTCGTCGTCCCGCTCAACGCCAACTTCCGGAGCACGGCACCGATCCTCGACTTCGTCGCCGCCACCGCCGGCAGGATGCTCGATGCCAAGGTGGACCCGGACCGGGATCGCCAGGAGTTCGAGATCGACTTTGCCCCGCTCGAGGTCGGCAACCACGCCATCCAGGCCGACCCACCCAACGTCGAGTTGATCATGACCCCCGCCGGCCTGGAGGGCGGGGTCGAGACGGTGCGCCGCCTGGAGGCCGAGGCGATCGCCCGGCGTGCGGTGGAACTGCGCACCGAGCACGGGCTCGAGTGGCGTCACATGGCGCTGCTCATGCCGACCTGGTCGTCTGCGACGCTGTACCAGGACGCGCTCCGCCGGCATCGCGTGCCGACCTACCTGCGGCGGGACGCCGACTTCTACGAGCGCCGCGAGGTGATGGACCTGATCGTCGCACTCCGCGCCGCCCGCGACCCCAACGACGACCTGGCACTCTTCGGCTTCCTCCGGAGCCCGTTCGTCGGCCTGCGCGATGAGACGCTGCTCCAGATTGCGCGGAGCGGCGGGCAGCCGTACTGGCCCCGGCTCCGCGAGGTGGAATCCGGTGAACCCGAGCTGCTGCTGCGCGGCGTGGAGCTGCTCGAGCGCGCCGCCGCCCTGCGCGACCGGGTGCCCCACGACCAGTTGCTGGCCGAACTCCTCGAGCGCTCGGGGTACTGGGCACACCTGGCGCTGCTGGGCGACGAGCGTGCCCAGGCGGTCGCCAATCTCCGCAAGTTCCTCCTCATTGCCCGCGAGCGCGCCGAGGGGTCGCTCGGTGACCTGCTGCGGAGCATCGCCGCCGAGCGCGAGCGCGAGGATCGGGTCGGCGACGCCAGGCTCCATGGCCAGAAGGACGATGTCGTCACCCTGACCACCGTGCACTCCTCCAAGGGGCTCGAGTGGCCGGCGGTGTTCTGGTGCGACCTGGTGCGCGGGCACGACAAGCGGCCCCCCGAGGTCGTGGTGGGCCGCCATGGTGTGGCGCTCAAGGACCCCGACAAGGACTCGCGAACCGCGGAGTGGGACGCCCTGGTCAAGGAGTCCACCGACGAGGGGAGTGCCGAACGCGCTCGGCTGGCCTACGTCGCCACCACTCGCGCCAAGCGGTTCCTGATTGTCTCGCCGTTCCCGGCGGAGAAGCCGACCAACCTGAGCCTGGTGGTGGGTGGCCTGCTGGGACTCGACCAGGGGTATCGAGAGACGGTCTCCTACCCGAGTCATGACGGCGGCGAGTGGCAGGCGACTGTCCGCATGGCCGATCCTGCGTGGATCGCCAACGAGGAGGCGGTGCCCGAACCGATCCAGATCGCGGACGAGGCCGTTGAGGACATCGAGCTGGCGCCCTCCCCGATCGTCGTCGCAGCCGGTCCCACCCTCCACTCCGCCACCGAGGCGCACGAGTATAAGACCTGTCCCAAGCGGCACTGGTTCCGGTATGTGCAGGGGCTCACGGAGCCGCCCACCACGATCACTGGCACCGGCGAGCCGTCATCCAAGGCCACGGTGTTGGGACAGATCGTGCATGACGTGCTCGAGCGCCACGCGGCGGGCGACGACCTTGACGCACTGGTGGAGGCTGCGATCCGGGAACGTGATCCCGGCGCGCCCGGTGCTGACACACCAGAAGGAACAGCATACCGCGCGGGGCTGCGGCGGGTGCTGGAGTCGATCCTGGCCGACCCTGCCTACCGCGAGATCGCCGACCTGCCGGGTGCGCGGCGCGAGCTGGATTTCGTGTACCTGACCGGGCCGGGCGAGGGGTGGCACGGGACCCTGGACCTGGCAGCGAGCACACCCGAGGGCCAGGTGCTGCTCGACGTGAAGACCGGCCACGCCGATGTCGGCAGCCTGAAGGAGAAGGCTGCGGCCTACGGCACCCAGCAGGATGTCTACACGGTGGCGGCGACGGAGATCGGCGGGACGCCGGTGAGGGAGTTCCGGTTCCACTTTGCCAGGCCCGGACTCCAGGCGCGCCACCCACTCAGCGGCGAGGACCTCGAGCAGGCCGGCGCCCGGCTACGGGCTGCCGCCGCGGGAATGGAGGGCGGCGCGCCTGGGCTGGCGCGCGACCCCGCCACCTGCACACACTGCGGGTTCAAGACGGTGGGTTGGTGTCCGGGGGTGTCGGGGTCGGGGTGACCCGTCCGGCGCGATACCAGCCCGCATCGGCATCGGGGCGCGCGGGCCGCCCACGGGCGGCCCCTACGACCCCATCATGCGGGGCACACGGGCTGCCCGCATCGGCATCGGGGCGCGCGGGCCGCCCACGGGCGGCCCCTACGATCATCGCATGGGGGGCACGCACGGGCCTTGTTCCGCACGGGATGACACATCCGTGTGCACATCGGAACCACCGACACCCGACACCGGACCCCCCTAGTCCCTAGTCCCTAGTTCCCAGCCCCTAGCCCCCAGCCCCTCCCCCATCCAGCATCGCCTCCAGCCGCGCCACCACCATCCCCCGCACCGCTTCCGGCGCCAGCACCTCCGCCTCGGGCCCGTACTGCAGCACGTGGCGCACCGCCCATTCGCGGTCGCCCAGCGGGTACTCCACCGTCACCGACCCGTCGCCGGCGGGCGCCACTCCCTCGCGCTCCGCGATCCATGCCGCGATCCGCGCCGTGTACCGCACGGTGAGCGTCTCCTCCACCTCGCCCATGAAGACCCGCTCGCCCGAGAGCATGGCGTCCACCGACGGCGCGCTGGCGCGCTCGAACGTCTCCGGCAACAGCGTCGCCGCCTCCATCCGGTCGATCCGGTAGACCCGCACCGCGTCGTCGCGCGCGGCCACCAGGAACCAGCGCCCGCGCGACGGCACCAGCGCGAGGGGGCAGACCACCCGGTCGGTGGCCTCGGTGGCGTGGGCGCTGGCGTAGCGAATCGCCAGGCAGCGATCCAGCCGCACCCCCTCGCGCACGGTGCGCAGGATCTCCGGGTCGACATCTGCGCCCTGCTCGGCGTGGTGCAGCGGCGGGCCCGGCGGCTCGCCCGGGAGCTGGGCCAGCACCTGCTCCAGGCGGGCCCGCGCCCGCCGGATCGTCTCCTGCTCGTCGGGCGGGCGCTCCGCCTCGAGGATCGCGAGCCCGAGGTTGAGGGCACCGAGTTCCGCCATGGTGAGCCGCATCGGCCGGCGGAAATGGTCGGACCGGAGCGAGAACCGCCCCGGTTCCACGAAGACCTGCACCCCCTCGACGAACCCGCCCGGGTCGTCGAACCGCTCGGAGAGCGCCCGGAGGTCGCGCAGCAGGGTCCGCGGGTCGGTGCCGATCGCGGCGGCCATCTCCTCGAGGGAGTGCGAACTCTCCTCCTCGCAGAGCGGGATCAGGTGCAGGATGCGGCGGAGCTGATCGGCGGTCGGGTCGCTCATGCGGCACCGCCCTGGTACCGCGCCAGGGTGTTGCGCACCATCTCCTGGTGGAGCGTCACCAGCTCGGCCGGTGCGATGGGCGTCACCCCGCCGGCAAAGCCCAGCAGCCACCGCGCGAACGGGTCGAGGCGGCGGACCCGGAAGCTGCGGCGGTCGGGGTGGCCGTCCACTTCCTCGCCGAGTCGCGCCACGGCGCGGGTGGCGCCGTTGGCGGTGACGATCGCGACCGTCGCCTCGGTGGCGTCGGAGGCGCCGAGCTCCCAGGCCTGGCGCGAGCGGGCGTGGTCACGGAGCACGAACGTCTCGGGAATCGTGTAATCCGGGGTGCCGGGGCGGAGTCCGTTCACCGCCACGTCGGACATCCGGCTCAACCGGAAGTTCTTGACCACCTCCTGCCCCTGCTCCACCGCCGCGAGGTACCAGTGGTGTCCCAGGAAGAAGAGCCCGTACGGCTCGAGCACCCGGGTCGCGCGCGACTCGGAGTGGAACGAGTGATACGCCAGGGTGACCCGCTTGCGCCGGCCGAGGGCGTCGTTGAGGCGGTCGAAGACGGCGGCCAGGGCGGCGCTGGTGGTGGCCTCTGGTTCGGCGGGGGGCGGGCTCGCCCCCAGCTTGCGCAGCGCGGAGCGCACGTCGTCGACGATCGAGGGGACCCGGAGTCCCGGGATCCGGCGGCCCACCTCCTCGATGGCACGAAGTTCCTCCGGCTCGAACGCGAGCGTGGGGAGGGAGCGGTAGCCGAACCGGTCCACCGAGCGGCCGATCGGGATCGGGCGGCCGTCTTCCAGGACGCTCAGGTAGGGGAGGTAGAAGTCGGTGCGCCGGAGCAGGTAGCCGATCTCGTTGTCGCCGATGTCGCGGGTCAGGATCGGGATCCCGAAGCCCCGGAGTCCGTCCTTGTCGCGCTCGAACATCCGGCGCCGGGATTCCGGTTCCTGGTCGGGATCCTGGTAGCCCGGCACGTCGCGGATCAGTTCCTCGAAGGACACGGGATAGTTGCGCCGCAGCAGGGCGGCGAGCAGGTCGATCCAGCGCTGGAGCTTGGTAGCCATCGGCCAAAGGTACAGCGGGGCGGTGACAAGCGGAGGATGACCGTCACTGGGCTTCGACTCCCACCCTCCCATTCCGCCGCTCCCTTCTCCCTTCTTACTTCTCGCTTCTCACCCCACCCGCCACCCGACACCCATACACCCCAGACCCCAGCCCCCAGCCCCTAGCCCCTAGCCCCCACCACCGCCTCCGCCAACACCATCACCTCATCCCGCAGCGCCAGGCGGTCGATCCATTCCGGCGGGATTCCCTCCATCCCGTGCATCGCGCCGGCGATCTGCCCCGTCACCGCGGCGATGGTGTCGGAGTCGCCGCCCAGGTTGGCCGCCAGGAGCACCGCCTCGCGGAAGGTGCGTCCGCGCGCCACGCACCAGCGGGCGCACCCCAGGGTGTCCACCACGTACCCGGTGGGCTGGTGCATCGGTGCGCTGCCCGGGGACCCGCGCATCGCCGCGACGGCGTGGAGTGCCGGCGACCAGGCCGCCATCACCCCGTTCATCGGGACCGTCACGTCCTCGCCGCGGTAGGCGCCCAGCAGCAGCCGCGCCAGCAGCTCGCAGCCATCCACCGCCTCGGCGGCGCGGTGCGTGGTGCGGCTCGAGTCCCGGGCCAGCCGGATCGCCCGGGGCACGTCCGCCTCCGCCCACGCCACCACCGGGGCCAGCCGCATCACGCTGCCGTTTCCCGCGCTGCCGGCGTCGACCGAGCCGGCCAGGGCGTGGCCGTTCCGCTTGAACCGGACCAGGGCGTGGTGGGTGGTCAGCCCGACGTCGAAGCACCGCCCGATGCTGCTCCAGTATCCCTCTTCCCGCCACCGGAGGTAGCGCTCCATCTGGTCCTGGAGGTCAAAGCCGCCGCACTCGACCAGCGACTCCGCCAAACAGAGCGCCATCGAGCTGTCGTCGGTCCAGGCGCCGGGCGGCAGGTTGAACGGCCCGCCGCCGACCATGTCCGTGATCGGCTCGAAGCTGCCGGGAGCCTTGAACTCGTTGGTGGCACCGAGGGCGTCGCCGACAATCAGGCCGACGACGCTGCCCAGCTTGCGGGAGGAACGACTGACGGCAGGGGGCATGAGCGGTCCGTTCAGTGGGGGAAGGGTCGGGCGGTCAGGGCGGGCGGAGACACGGCCCCGCCCCGGCGGCGGGAAGCCCGCGACCACAAACTGCCGTGTAAGCGTCACCCCAGCGTCAGACGGCGCCGGAAACCACGCCACGGCCTGAGGTGGCGCCCCTTACAATGCGCCTGGGGTGTGACAGGCCGGACCGATGAGGGAGGGGAGGGGACGAGACCGGCACAGGGACCTCCCGTCCTGTCGGGCAGGTGCGTCCCTGAGACGAGTCCAGGCGGGCCATTCTGGTCCGCCAATGTCACGGACGCGCCAGATGGGCCTGGGACGGCACCGAACCGCCTCTCCGCGCCGGGAACCGGCCTTGGACGGGTACGGTGGGGGGGCAGGGGGAGATGGAGAACGGGGAATGGGGGGGCCGTCGGTGGGACCCTGGGCATCACGGCCCCCCTTGCCGAAACCTCCGGCTCCTCGATAGCGTAAGGTACCTTACACTTCTACTTACACCCAAGGATCCGCGCATGCCCCGCGGGCTCGGCATCACCTCCCTCCAGATCCTCGCCGCCGCCCGCGCCGAGAGCGCCTACGGCCTCGACATCGTCGTCCGCACCGGACTCCCTGCCGGCACCGTCTATCCCACCCTCGGCCGCCTCCGCGACGCCGGCCTCGTCAAGACCCACTGGGAAGACCAGCGCGTCGCCGACCGCGAGGGCCGGCCGCGGCGCCGGTTCTACACCCTCACCGCCTCTGGCAACAGAGCGCTCGCCGCCGGAGCCGACCAGTTGCGCGCCACCGCCGCCGCACTCCGAACCGCCCTGGCCCTGCCGACCCGATGAACTCCATCCGGTGGCACCGCCGCCTCATCCGGATGCTCGCGTGGCTGGTCCCCGCCGGGATCCGCCGCGAGTGGACGGAGGAGTGGGACGCCGAGCTCGTCGCCCTGGCCAGCACCGATCGCCACGGGCCCGCCGCGGCCGACTACCCGACGCCGCGCCAATTCGCCGCCGGCGCAATCCCCCACGCCCTCTGGCTCCGCAGCAAGGAGTGGTCGATGGACAGCCTGATGCAGGACCTGCGCTACGCCCTTCGCGGCCTCGGACGGACCCCCGTCTTTACCCTCGTTGCCGCCGCCACCCTCGCGCTCGGCATCGGTGCCAATGGCCTGATCTTCTCCCTCGTCAACGGGCTCACCTTCCGGCCGCCTGCCGGCATCACCGCGCCCGAGCGGCTGGTCCAGATCGGCCGCAGCTACGACGACGCCCCCCGCTGGGACAACTGGGCCTGGCCCGCCGTGGCCCAGTTCAGTGCCGAGTCCCGCACGTTCTCCGGGGTCGCGGGGTACACCACCTTCCCCGTCGTCCTGGGACGCGGCACCGACGTGCAGGAGGTGATGGCGCAGCATGTCACCGGCCACTTCTTCGGCCTGCTCGGCGTTCGCCCGCACCTCGGCCGGCCGATCCTCCCCAGCGACGACATCGTCCCGGGCGGACATCCGGTCGCGGTCCTGAGCCACGCCCTCTGGACCACCCGGTTCGGCGCCGACCCCGAGACCGTCGGGCGAACGGTGTACATCGGCGCCATGCCCTACCAGGTCATCGGCATCGCGCCGCGCGAGTTCCGCGGTCCCGACCAGATCGGGGTCCAGCCGCAGCTCTGGATCCCCGCCATCCAGCGGATGAGCACCACTGGCTCGCGCACCCTGGACAACTGGGGCTCGAGCTGGCTCACTGTCATCGCCCGGTTGCAGGATGGGGTGACGGAGGCGCAGGCCGCCAGGGCGATGGAGGTGCTGACCGCCCAGGTCCGCGAGGCCAACCCCGAGCAGGAGACGATTCGCGCCCTCATGGCCCCGGGCATTGGACTCGATCCGGAGTCGCGCGGGGCCGTCGGACAAATGTCGCTGCTGCTGGCCGGTATCGTCGGGCTGGTCCTGCTGCTCACCTGCTCCAATGTGGCCAACCTCTTCCTGGCCCGGGGCGCGGGCCGCTCCACTGAGGTCGGTATCCGGATGGCGCTGGGTGCCGGACGCTCCCGCCTGGTCCGCCAACTGGTGACCGAGAGCCTGCTCGTGGCGGGACTCGCCACCCTGATGGCGGTGCCGCTCGTCGCGGCCGCCGATTCGATCCTGCCCTACCTGATCCCGGACCAGCTGGCGACCTCGCTGGCGCCGGACGGGCGCGTCTACCTCTTCCTGGCCGGCATCGGCCTGTTGGCAGGGGTGCTCTTCGGCACCGCGCCCGCCTGGACCACCGTCTCCGGCAACCTGGTGGACTCGCTGCGGCAGGGTGGCAGCCTCGGTGGCCGGAGCCGAGCCCGCTGGCGCGACGCCTTTGTCGTCGCCCAGCTGGCCATCTCGCTCGGCCTCGTCGCCGGCGCCGCGCTCCTCGGCCGGAGTGTCCTCCACGCCCGCGCCTCCGATCCCGGCGTCAACCTCAATGGAATGATTGCCGGTGTCACCAACCTCGCGTCCACCGGTCGCTACACCCTCGACCAGGGAACCGATCTCGTCGGGCGGCTCCTGGCCGAACTCGAGGCGCAGCCGTGGGTCCTCGCGGCCACGGTCGCCAACCAGGCCCCGATCGCGGGGGGCCACGCGCGGGCGTCCGTGATCCCCGCCGATCGCCCTGACGATGACATCGGGGTCGAGGCCGAGTACACCGTGGTGGGTCCCAGGTATTTCGAGACGCTGGGGCTGACGATCCTCCGCGGGCGTGCCTTCGCCGGGCTGCGCGAGGAGGCGGAACAGGTCGTGGTCGTGAACGAGGCGCTGGCCAATCGCTTCTGGCCCGGAGAGGATCCGATCGGACACGAGATCCTGCGACGTGGGACGACCTGGCGGGTCATCGGGGTCGTGCGCAACGTGCAGATGCGGTCGCTGCGCGCCGCCGCCAACCCCGGGGTCTACTACCCGTGGCACCAGGCCCCCGAGGGGGTCGTCTCGATTCATGTCCGGGTGGCTGGTCCCAGCGAGCGGGCCTTCCAGGAGTTGCGCCGGGTCGTGGCCAACGTCGATCCCGAGCTGCCAGTGGGAACGACGATCGACCTGCGGGCCGCCTCGCTCGACTCGGTACGCGAGCTCTGGACCTACGGCGTCCTCATCGCGGGGTTCGCGGTGCTCGCCCTGGTGCTGGCCGCGATCGGCCTCTACGGACTCGTCTCCTACAGCGTGTCGCAGCGGGTGCGCGAGATGGGGATCCGGCTGGCCCTGGGCGCCAAGCCAGGCGCCCTGGTGGGGTTGGTGATGCGCCGGACCCTGCTGGTGGCAGTGGTGGGAGTCGCCGGTGGGATCGGCGTGGCGGTCCTGCTGGGGCAGGCGCTTCGGGGAACGCTCTTCGGAGTGGACGCCGGGGACCCGTCGGCGCTCCTTGCTGCCGCCGTGATCCTGTTCGTCACCGCCGTGGTGGCGGCCTGGATCCCGGCGCGGCGCGCTGCACGCGTGGATGCGACGGTCTCGCTCAAGGCGGAGTAGCGGCGCCCCTGCTCCGCCCCGCCCGTCCGGATCCAGAATCGCGGCGGGATCAGGGACCTCTGGGCCATCCGGCCCGGAATCGACACCGCCGTGCCCCTCCTGATCGTCACTCCCCATGCGGAGCGGCTGCCCACCATCTCTCCCGGTGGACGGTTCCTGGCGGGCGAGTCGAATGAGTCCGGGCGATAGAAAGTCCACGGTCGGCCACCAGCCCCCGTTCTTGACCCCCGGCTGTTCGCTTCTCGCTTCTCGCCTTCCTATCCCTGCTCCGCCGCCACCCCCTCCGCCAGCTCCAGCACCCGCTCCCGGTTGGCCAGCCGGGCCAGCCACTCCGGCGGGATCCCTTCCATCCCGTGGATGGCCCCCGCCAGCTGGCCCGTCACCGCCGCGATGGTATCGGCATCGCCGCCCAGGTTCGCCGCCAGGAGGACCGCGTCGCGGAAGCTCTCCCCCCGCGCCACGCACCACCGCGCGCAGACAAGAGTGTCCACTACGTACCCCGTCGGTGGCCGGGGCGGCGCCTCGCCCGGTGCGCCCGCCATTCCCGCCACCTCCTGCAGGGCCGCGGTCCAGTCCCTCGGAACATCCTCGAGCACCGCGGTGACCGGTTCGCCCCGGTATCCCTGCAGCAGCAGGCGCGCCAGGAGGCCACACCCGTCAACCGCCTCCACCGCCGCATGGGTCGTCCGGCTGGAGAGCCGGGCCAGTTCGACCGCGCGCTCGGGGAAGGCCGCCGCCCACGCGACGACGGGAGCCAGCCGCATCACGCTGCCATTGCCGGCGGTGTTCCGCCTGGTGGAGCCCGCGATCGGGTTCCCCGTCACCTCGAACCGGGCCAGTGCCGTGCGGGTGGTCCCCCCGATGTCGAAGCAGACGCCGGTGCTGCTCAGGTGGCCCTCGCGCCACCAGCGGACATACCGCGACATCTGGTCGTGCTCGTCGAACCCCTGTCGCTCGAGCAGCGATTCCGCCAGGCAGAGCGCCATCGCCCCGTCGTCGGTGTAGGCGCCGGCCGGCAGCTCGAACGGACCGCCCCCCACCAGGTCGGTGATCGGATCGAAGCTCCCCGGCGGCTGGAACTCGTTGGTCGTGCCGACGGCATCACCGATCAGGAGACCGATGACGCTGGCCATGCGACGGGAGTGGGGCGATGGTGCCATGCAGCTTCCCGGAAACGAAGGGTTTGGGGCGCCGACAGGAGTTCCTGCCGCGGAAGTCGGGCGCCCGGCTCCCTCGAAGTACGCCATGACATGTAACGCGGATTTCTCGGCCCCCAAGGCTCAGGGGAGGGACGCGGCAACGGTGGGTGGCAGGCGTCAGCAGGGCGTCAGGGTTCGTCCTTTCGGCCGGGTCGCCCGGTCCCCTTCCACCAGGCGTGGGCGATGAGCGCCAGGCCAATCAGCGCCACGAGCACGCTCCCGCCGACGTCCACCTGCAAGGATTCCGAGAGCGACTGCTTCATGGGACTTCCCCCTGGTGCCATGCCGTGCGGGTCTCCGGGCCACCTCGCCCTTGCCGGTCACGGCCTGGCAGGTTGTGGCGCCTGTGCATCACGGCTCCCCGGGGGAACCAGGATCGCGACAGCAATCTGGGGTGGGGGTGTCACATCGGCGTCAGGGCGACGCCATCGGAAGGAGCGAAACGGGGCCCGGCCAATCGCTTGGCGGGCTGAGGCAGGGCCGCTCCGGGGAGGGGCCTTCCGGGAACCGGCGAGCGCCGGTTACCCGACCGGAGTCGGGTCGGCGGTTGGATCCTCCCCCGCCTCCAGGCCGAGCACCTCC
Organism: Gemmatimonadales bacterium; assembly: GCA_048499805.1. Taxonomy (GTDB): domain Bacteria; phylum Gemmatimonadota; class Gemmatimonadetes; order Gemmatimonadales; family GWC2-71-9; genus JAWXBA01. Next base: position 59,383 of record JASNZF010000004.1, read on the forward strand.
CGGGACTCCACTCCGGATGGTAGCTCCTCCACGCTCCGGAGCTTCCGCTCCATCGCCCGGGTGCGGACCGTGGTCTGCTCGATGGTGTTGGTGGCGGCGTCCAGCTGTTTCTTGAGCCGGTCCATCACGTCGCCGAACTTGCCGAACTCCGCCTTGACGGCGCCGAGCACTGTCCAGACCTCGCTGCTGCGCTGCTCGATCGCCAGGGTGCGGAATCCCATCCGCAGCGCCGTCAGGTACGCCGCCATCGTGGTCGGACCCGCCACCGTCACCCGGTGCGCCTGCAGTTCCTCCACCACGCCGCGCTCCCGCAGCACCTCGGCGTAGAGCCCCTCGGTCGGCAGGAAGATGATCGCGAAGTCGGTGGTGCGCGGCACGTGGAGGTACTTGCCGGCCACCTCCCTGGCGTAGTTCCGGATCGCCCGCACCAGCGCGCTGCGTGCCGCCTGCATGCCGTCAGTGTCGGCCCGCTCCCCGGCATCCACCAGCCGCAGGTAATCCTCCTGGGGGAACTTGCTGTCCACCGGCAGGTGGACGGTGCTGCCCGGCCCGTCGCGTCCCGGCAGGACGATGGCGAACTCCACCCGCTCCGCGGTGGCGGGGTTGGCCTGGAAGTTCTCGACGTACTGGTCCGGCGCCAGCATCTGCTCCAGGATGGCGCGGAGCTGCAGCTCGCCGAAGGCGCCGCGGGTGGAGACGTTGCCGAGCACCTTCTTGAGGTCGCCGACGCCGGTGGCCAGTTGCTGCATCTCGCCCAGGCCGCGCTGCACCGCCTCGAGGCGCTCGCTCACCAGGGCGAACGATTCGCTCAACCGCTTCTCCAGCGTGCCCTGGAGCTTCTCATCGACCGTGGCGCGCATCTCCTCGAGCTTCTTCTCGTTGCCGGTTTGGAGTTCCCTGATCGCCACGGTCACGCCCTCCCGCACCCGCTCCGCATTGGCGGCGATCTCCTGCCGCATCAGGCCCTGGGCGCTGAGGCTGCCGTCGGAGAGGGCACGGAAGCTGGCCTGGAGTTCCTCGCGCTGGGCGCGGGCCTGGTCGCCCGCCTCACCGCGGGCGGTGCGGAGTTCGGCCCGCAGCGCCTCGACCACGGCGGCGCTGCTGTCGGTGCGGGTGCGCAGGAGGACCACGGCCAGGATGATGGCGGCCAGGATGGTGAGGACGACGAGGAGGGCGAGGACCGGGTCCATGGTGGCCTGGCAGATCGGAGGCGGCGGTCAGTGCGCGGGGGCGCCCGAACGATAACGCCGGCGCCGTGGAACGGGGGACCTGCACCCGACGATGGCCACACCGAGGACGCAACGCTCCGGGGCCAGGACCCAGCCACGCCCCACCTGGCATGGCCCGATACTTGCACCCGTGCATGCCATGGCCAAGACCTCGACCCTGTTACTCTGGTGCGGCCTCGCAATCCTGCTCTGGGTCCTCCTCCTCGATACCTGGCGTCCCGCCACCTTCCCCATCGGACCAGGCGCTGGCGTGGCACTGGCACTGCTCGCAGCCGGAATGCTCCTGGCCCTGATCGGTGTGAGTCGGGGCGGACCCAGCCAGGCCGCTCCTGCATGGTATCGCGTCGGGGTCACCGTTGGGGTGGGTGCGATCGGTCTGGCGCTGGCGGGCTTTGGGATCCTGGCGGCCCGCCACCGGACCCCGACGCCGGTGCAGTTCCTCAGGCTCCGTGAGCAGCGGCCCTTTGGAACCGGCGAACTGTCGCGGGATGCCGACGGCGCCGTGCTCTACACGACCAGGCACGGTCTCGAGATATCCGTGGAGCGGTCCCAGTTCGACCTCGACGTGCTCCCCAGCGAGGCACAGCTTCATGCCGCTCATGAGCTGGTCCTCGGCGTGCGCGCCCAGGCGCCTCGCCTGGCGGACTACGACTCGGTCCAATCGGTCCTGGGATTCACCATCAATGCCACCGTGCTGGGCGATGATGCCGGGGCGGAGCTTGAACACCTCATCAATCCGGACCACATCGGCGACGGGGTGGTCCTCGACCCGGAGCGGCCGGAGGCCCTGGTGTTCCGGCGCCGCGACCCCGACAAGCCCGAACTGGTGGGCTACATGTTCATGATGCCGCGCGGAGAGCGGGGCCCGCAGGTCGGCGGTCCGCTCACCAGGTGGCACCACCATCCCGAGACCTTCTTCTGCATGGACTCCTTGGGCGTGCCGCGCGCACCCCGCCCCGAGATGCGGGGCTGCCCCGCCGGACTGAACAGCGGGCCGTCGGGGGAGATGCTGCATGTGTGGCTGGTGAACAACGCCTATGGGATCTTCAGCCACATGATGGGCGCGACCACCCTGGCGGCAGGCGACCATGCCGGGGCACACCATTAGGGAGGCGCCCCACGCCACCACCGGGCGCGCGAGCGTCGGCATGCGGTCCCCGGCCACCCACTGAGGCTCGACGAGACCGGAGCAGCACGAAGGCCCACCCTCGCGAGTGGGCCCTTGGGCACCGGAATCCCTCCAGGCACTAGTGGATCGTCACCGCCAGGCCGAACTGGGAGTAGTCCAGGTTGCCATCGTTGTCGTACCAGCTCATGACCCGGTTCCAGAACGGCGTCAGGCTGACATTGCGGCCGATCCGGACGTCATATCCGGCCCCGAGAATGGTGCCAAAACCCTTCTCGGTCGCGCTGACGTTGCCGATGCCCAGGTCGATGGCGGCGATCCCCGCGCCGCCCTGGAGGAAGAACCCCCCGGTGGCCGAAGGATAGAAGCGGGCAATGGCGCTCAGCAGCCCGACCGTGAGCGTGGCCCCGCCCTCGCGCTTTTCCCAGGCCGTGACGCTGGCGCCGAGCTGCCACTTCTGGTTGAGGGTGCCGCCCAGCTGGAGCATGCCCGCCCCACCACTCTCGCGACCGTCACAATCGTTGCAGCCCAGGGTGGCGTAACCGGCGCCGAGGGTGCCCCAGAACCCTTCCCGGGTCTGGGGACGCTGGGCGGCCAGCGAGGACACGCCAAGCAGCAACAGGCTGGCGAGGAGGGTCACACTGCGGGAGGCGCGGGTCATGAACACTCCGTGGCTGGGGCGGCGCCATTGCCGACACGATCGGGACGATACGAGGGACCGGCCCCATACGCGAGCCCCCCCGGGGAGGATTCACACCCAACCCTTGCGGCCCGGGGAAACCGGCCCATCCGCCAGATCGTAATGTTGGAGACACCAGGCTCGCCCGACCGACGAGCCCAAATCGCTCCTGACAAGGTGGCTCCTCCATGCTGCACCACTTCCGGCTGGCTGCCGGCCCGATGCTGCTGTGCCTCGGCACCCTGCCCCTCCAGGCCCAGGCCCCCCCTCCGGCGCCGTGCGGCTCGGTGCCCGAGGCCCACGCCCTCGACTTCTGGCTGGGCGCCTGGACCGTCACGGTGAACGGCCAGCCCGCCGGCCGCAACCGGATCGAGGCGGTGCTCGGCGGGTGCGCCATCACCGAGTCGTGGCAGCCCGGTCAGCCCGGCGAGGGGCGCAGCCTCTTCTACTACCTGCCGGTGGAGAAGGAGTGGCGCCAGGTGTGGGTGACCGCCGGCGCCATGCAGCCGGGCGGCGTCAAGGAGAAGCGGCAGGTGGCGGCACCGGACAACGCGGTCCGCTTCCAGGGAACGATCGCCATGGGAGGCGGTCGCTCCTACCTCGATCGCACCACCCTGACCCCGCTGGCCGATGGCACGGTGCGCCAGCTGATCGAGTACTCCACCGATGGCGGCAGCACCTGGACCGCCGGCTTCGACGGGATCTACCATCGCGACACCCCGGCGGTGCGCGCCATCCCGCTTGATTCCCTGCCCTGGCGCCCGGCCGGCGAGGGGGTGGAGGTGGCGGTGGCCGAGGGAAACCCCGCCGGCGGCAGGTTCACGATGATGCTGCCATTCCACGACGGGGGATGGCTGGCGCCCCACTGGCACAACGTGGAGAAGGCGCTCACCGTGGTGTCGGGGACGCTGCTGCTGGGCCAGGGCAACCGGCTCGACCCCGCCGCCGTCCGGCGGCTGGGTCCCGGCAGCGTGGTGGTGATCCCGGCCGAAGCGCGCCACTACGAAGGTGGCGCCGGGGTGACGGTGGTGTCGCTCAGCGCGGTGGGACCGTTCCGGACCACGATGGTGACGCCGTAGGGCAATTCCTTATGGTCGTCGAGATACCAGGTCCACCACCACCGGCAGGTGTCCGGACACGACCCGGGCATCGTTCGCCTCGAGCCCGAGCTCGGCCAGCGCGTTGGCCGCGGCCACCGGGAAGCGATACTCACCCACGGGGGTCTCGTCGTGGTTGCCGGCGCCGTCGGCAAAGGTGGCCATCAGCCGCATCTGCTGGCCCGCGAAGTCGCGCCCCGACCCGTCGGCATTGCGGCGCAGCCGCAGCCCTACCCGGGAGGCCGCGGTGGTGGGCGCCACCACCAGTTGCAGTGGCGCCACCGATTCGAGGCTGTCGGGGCCGGTGGCGGTCACCCGGATGCTGCGAAGGTCGATGGCCGAGCCGGCCGGGACATCGGCCGGATCAACAATCAGGGGAGGCTGCTGGGGCCAGTCGGCAAACTCGCCGTCGGCCACCACCGGGGGCGCGAGCGTCGGCATGCGGTCCCCGGCCACCTACTGAGGCTCGACGAGACCGGAGCAGCACGAAGGCCCACCCGCAGGGGTGGGCCTTCGTGCTGCACGCGGGGGATCCCGATGGCTAGTGGATCGACAATCCCAACCCGATCTGCGCGAAGTTGAGGTCACCCCCGTTGTCGTACTGCGTCGCCACCCCGTTCCAGAACGGCGTGAGGCTCACCATCCGGCCGATCCGGATGTCATACCCCAGCCCGAGGATCAGGCCGGTGCCGGTCTCCCGCCCCGAGGAGCCGCCGATCTCGAGGTCGATGGAGGCGACGCCGAGCCCCCCGATGAGGTGGAACCCGCCCGCGGCCGAGGGATAGAACTTGGCCATGGCCCTGACCAGGCCCACCGTGAGCGTGACACCATCTTCGCTCCGGGTCCAGACATGGGTCGCCCCCCCGAGCTGCCACTTCTCGCTCAGGGTTCCGCCCAGGCTCAGCGCCCCGGCGCCACCGCCCAGCCGGTCGTCGCAGTCGTTGCAGCCCAGGGAGGCCCACCCCAATCCGAGGTTGAGCCAGAACCCCTCACGGGCCTGCGGGCGCTGGGCCGAGAGAGTCGATGTGCCGATCAGGAGCAGGAGGGAGAGGGCGGACAGGACGGAACGCGTGCGAGTGCGCATCACAGCCTCCAGGGTCTGCAGGAAACGTGGAGCCCGTCCCCAATATAGTTCCGGCAATCCGGGGAATCATGGGGCTGGGTGCCGACCGGCCTCATGCACCCTTCCCCCGCGCCCGCCATCGGCCGATACTTCCTCCACCACCCATTCCAAGGATCCGTAGATCATGTCGTTCCGCCGTTGGCGCGCCCTGACCGCCCTGACCGCCCTGACCACCCTGACCATCCTGCCGGCCTCGGCCCAGCAACTCCCCCGTACCTGGCAGGAGGAGCAGAACTTCCGCAGCGGCCCCACCCCCTTCGAGCCGCTGATGAAGTTCTGGTACGAGCTCGACCGGATGAGCGACCTGGTCTCCATCCAGCCGCTCACCGAGACGCTCCTCGGCCGCGAGTTCACCCTGGTGACGATCAGCAAGGACCCGATCGCCAATCCGCAGGACGCCCTCCGCAGCGGCAAGACGATCGTGCTGGTGGCCAATGCCGTCCACGGCAACGAGACCGCCGGCAAGGAGGCCTCGCAGATCGTGGCGCGCGAGCTGGTCTTCGGCGAACTCCGCTCGGTGCTCGACAGTGCGATCGTCCTGTTCATCCCCCTCATCAATCCCGACGGCGGCGAGGTCCGCCGCCGGACGAACGAGGAGGGGTTCGACATGAACCGCGACTACATCAAGCTCGAGAGCCAGGAGATCTACGCCCTGGTGACCAAGGTCCTCAACCAGTGGACCCCCGACATCCACATCGACACCCACCACGGCGGCTCGGCGCCCTACACGCTCACCTGGCAGGGCACCCTCAACCCCGCCGCCGACGCCCAGCTCCGCGCCTATCCCTACGCCACCATCATCCCCAAGATCCGCGCGGCGCTCCAGGCCGAGGGCTATGACGGCTTCGACTATTCCGGCGCCACCACGCAGAACGGCGTGCGCGGCTGGGGCTCCACCTCCGTCGAGCCGCGCAAGCACCACGTCTACACCGGGATGACCAACTCCATCGGCCTCCTCTTCGAGACCCCGTCCAGCAGTCACCGGGTCCGCAACGGCGTGGTCGAGGCGATCCCGCAGGAAGAGCGCTACACCCACCAGGTGCGGGGACAGGTCATCGGCATCAGCGCCGTGCTGCGCCATGCGCGTGACAAGAAGACCGAGGTCCGTGCCACCACCACCGGCGCCCGGATGCGCACCATCCGCGCCGGGGCCAATCCCACGCCCGCCGATGCTGTCGTGGTGGACTACACCCTCGTCAGCCGCGGAACCGAGCCGGTGTGGATGTCGCAGGGGGGGCAGGGGGGCGGCGCGGGAGGGGGGCCGGGTGCCGGGCAGACCTTCGCGCTCCAGAACGTGCCGGTCTTCCTCAAGTACGACGTGACCCGCACCGTGCCGCGGGCCCGGGGCTACGTGTTGCCGGCCTCGATTGCGAAGGTCGTTCCGCTGCTGATGGACCATGGCATCCAGGTTCACCGGTTCACGGCGCCCACCACCCTGGAGCTTGAGGTGTACGAGGCGGCCGGGATCCAGCGCAACGAGTACTTCCAGGGGCACTACCTCAAGTCAGTCTCCAGCGTGACGAAGAAGGTCGAGACGGTGCAGGTGCCGGCGGGGTGGTACTACGTCAGCACCGCCCAGTCGCGGGGGAACCTGATTTCCTACCTGATGGAACCGGAAACCGACGACAACCTCATCACCTGGGGCTGGCTCGACAACGTGCTCCAGGTCCAGCCCGCCACCGTGGAGGAGGCCCTCCGCGGCATGCTCGGCGACACCGACATCAACTCCCTCACCCCGCAGCAGCGGACCCAGCTGGAGACCCAGGCCCGCAACATGATGGCCCGGACCCAACGGATCCCGATGATGCGCGCCATGACCGCGCAGCCCATGAGCCTGCTCGAGGTGGTGCGGTTCGGGGAGGAGAACCGGACCCGGTACTGGGGAAGGTGAGAGGTGAGAGGTTAGAGGTAAGAGGAGAATGCGGTATCGGTGCAGGCATGGCACCAATGAGACGGGGGGGGCCTGATCCAGATCTGGATCGGCCTCCCCCACTGCACCACCCCACACAACTCCCGCTCCTCTTACCTCTCACCTCTTACCTCTTACCTCTTACCTCTCACCCGTCACTCCTCCGCGGGCGGCCCCTGCCCCGGCAGGTACTCCTCGTCGAAGTAGTCCAGCTTGTGGATCGGCATCACCAGGGAGCTGGCGATGTTGCCGAGGTGGGCGGCGACCCGCTTGTGGAACCGCGCCAGCAGGGTGTAGGCCACCGCCTGCCGGTTGGAGAGGTTGGGGGCATCCAGGACCTGGGCTATCACCGCCTCACAGGCGCGGGTCACCTCGCGCTCCTGCCGAACGAGGGCTGCGCCCGCCTCCTCGTCCTCCTCGCGGAACGCCGCCAGTACCGTCGGGAAGAGCCCCAGGACCTGGTCCTGGATCCGCCGCAGTTCGGTGGTGACGGCGTTGGCGTCGTCGTGCATCCGGTGGTACTCCGGCAGGTCCATCATGTTCTTGCAGTAGTCCCCCACCCGCTCGGCGTCCTTGACGACACTCATCAGGATCAGGCAGAGGTTCATGTCCTGCCGCGGGTTCATCGACAGGTGGGTCACGATCGCCTTGCGGACCGCCCGCTCGGCCTTGTTCACCAGGATGTCGCGCGTGTAGATCTCGCCCCGGACCGTTGCGACATCGCCCTCGCCCCACAGCGCCCCGCCCGCCTGGCCGTACATCCAGTGGCAGTGGTCGATCATTGACAGGAAGTCCGTGACGGCCTGTTCCAGCACCCTGGGGCGGGAATCCGACATCCCGAACAGCTTGAACAACATGTGTCCCTCCTCCCTCAGGCCAGGAGCTTGTACAGCATGATAAGGATGCCCGGTATCACGAAGAAGACGAGCCCCACGTAGGCCAGGGCGAAGCTGCGGTTCTTCACCGAGGCGGCGGCGATGAATTGCGCCAGTCGGAGCGGGACCCGCCGCATGGCGCCAACCGGGTACCAGATGGCGATCCCGGCCAGGTTGAACAGCAGGTGCACAAAGGCGATCGTCACGGCCGCGGTCTGGTGGGACGGGTCGCTCCCGGCGCCAAGCGAGGCCAACAGGGCGGTGATCGTGGTGCCGACATTGGCGCCCAGGGTGATCGGGAACGCCGCGTGCAGGGTGAGGATGCCGGCGCCCGCCATTGGCACCAGCATCGACGTGGTGATCGAGCTGCTCTGGACCGACACCGTCACGAGGAGACCCATGCCCATCGCCAGCAACCAGTGCGCGCCCACATACTTGTTGAACACCACCTCCACCTTGTCCAGCACCATTGAGCGCATCAGCGTCACGATGCAGTAGAGCGCCCCGAACAGCAGCACCGCGCTCACCACCAGGCCGGCCACGGCCCGCGCGGTGGCCCCGGCAAACAGCGGGACCAGGATCCCGTTCCGGATCAGCCCCTCGCTCACCGGCTTCGTGATCGCCTTGAGCGGATCGAACAGTTGGAGGCCGCCCACCCCCTCCAGCGCCTGGGCCATGGAGCCCGCCATCGACTCGAGGATCCCGACCCCGGTGGACGCCCGGGTCAGCAGCTCCACCGGCAGCAGCACCGCCACCGCCAGCAGGTTGAACATGTCGTGCACCGTGGCGCAGGCCATGGCGCGCTGGAACTCGATCTTGCGGCTGATGTGGCCCAGCGAGACGATGGTGTTGGTGATCGAGGTGCCGATGTTGGCGCCCATGATGATCGGCACCGCCAGGCTCACGCTCAGGGTGCCGCTGGCCACAAACCCGACCACCATCGCGGTGGTCGTGGAGCTTGATTGCACCAGGCTGGTTGCCAGCAGGCCGATCAGCAACCCGCTGAACGGGTTGCTGGCCTGCTCGATCAGCGCCTCGGAAAAGCCCTTCCAGGTCTTGAACGAATCCCCCATCAGCTGGATGCTGACGAAGAAGACGTAGAGGCACGCCACGACGCCGACGATCTTGAGGAGGGTCAGCAGCCTGCGGTCCATCCGGTGGCTCCCGATGAGGGGGCGGGGTGGTCCGGCGCGAGGCCTGGTCGCGCAGGGGGCCCGGCGGGTGGCGGGGAGGCCCCGAAGGGCCGCCGGGAACATAGTCCGGCCTAGACCCTTACGCGATCCCCACCGATACCCTACCTTGCACGTCTCCCCAACACGCTGGAGTGCATGCACATGCGCGCTGTCACGCCTGTCCTGCTCCTGTCCGCTCTCCTGACCCCTGCCAGCCCCACACCCGATGCACCCGCACCCCGGCGAGTCGTCGAGTACAACGACAACCTGCGCTCAGCCGGGACCCTGTCCAACGGGACCCTGACTGTTTCGCTGGAGATCGGCGAGGCCGAGTGGTTCCCGCTCGGCGCCGGCCAGGGAAGTGGCCACCTGCTGTTCTTTGCCGAGACGGGCGGAACGCCGCTCAATCCGGGTCCGATGCTGCGGGTGCCCCAAGGGACCCGGATGCAGGTGCGGGTCCGGAATGGCAGCGACAGCACGATCGTGGTGCATGGCCTGAGCGCCCGGATGCAGCCGACTCCCGATTCGCTGGTCTTGGCTCCCGGCGCCACCGGCGAGGCGCGTTTCCTGGCCGACGCAGCCGGGACCTACTACTACTGGGCCGCGTTCGCCGGCACGGCATTCGCGGATCGCGTCTACGAGGACAGCCAGCTCAACGGCGCCTTCATCGTCGATCCTGTCGGCACGCCGACCAACGACCGAACCTTCGTCATCAGCCGCTGGGTCATGGCCCGGACCCCGGGCGGGGACCCCGACGTCAACCTTGAGTTCCTGACCATCAACGGCCGCCCCTGGCCCCACACCGAGCGGCTCACCTATGCCGTGGGTGACTCGGTCCACTGGCGCTACATCAACGCCAGCGCCGATGTCCATCCGCTCCACCTCCACGGATTCTATTTCCGGGTCGATTCCCGCGGCGACGCGGTGCGCGACACCGTCTACTGGCCCAGCCAGCGCCGGATGGCGGTGACCGAACTCTCGATGCCCGGCACCACCATGGCGCTCGCCTTCCAGCCCGACCGGCCCGGGGGGTGGGTCTTCCACTGCCACCTGAACTGGCATGTCGTGTCCAATCCCGGACTGGGCGAGAAGCTGCCCACCACCCAGGATCGCGACATCGAGTTCATGACCTCGCATGCGCAGCACGACCCCAACAACCATGTCGAGAAGGGGATGGGCGGGCTGTTCATGGCGGTGAGCATCACCCCGCCGCCCGGCTACGCCCCGAAGGATGTGGTCCGCCGGCAGATGCGGGTCTTCATCAACGAGGGACCGGCCCGCCCCGACATGCCGGTGGAGATGAAGACCTACGGGTACGTTCTCCAGGAAGGGGCCCGGGAGCCGGCGCTCGATTCGGTACGGAGCCCCGGTTCGACCCTTGTCCTGACCCGCGGGGAGCCCACCGCGATCTGGGTGCACAACCGCACGGCCCAGCCAACCATGGTGCATTGGCATGGGATCGAGCTCGAGAGCTATTTCGACGGCGTGGTGGGGGTCGGTGGGATGCCCGGCATGCCCACCCCAGCGATCATGCCCGGCGATTCCTTCCAGGTCCGGATCACGGCCCCCCGGTCGGGAACGTTCATGTACCACACCCACGTGGACGACATCGTCCAGACGAGCGGTGGGTTGTGGGGTACCCTCCTGGTGATGGAGCCCGGCGAAAGGTACGATCCCGCGCGCGACCTGACCTTCCAGATCGGCGAGGGGCCGGACTTCTCCTCGATCCTCAACGGCACCACCATCCACCCCAAGCGCACCCTCAACGGCAACACCGACCACCGCTTCCGCCTGATGAACATCTCGATGGGTGGGCCGGTCCTGCAGTACTGGCTGGTCAAGGACGGGGCCCCGGTGCAATGGACCCCGCTGGCCAAGGACGGCTTCGACCTGCCGGCGCACCGCCGGGTGGCCGAGCGGGCCCAGCGCATCGTCAGCATCGGCGAGACCTACGACTACAAGGTGAACCTCCCCGCCGGGGAGTACGCGCTGGAAGTCCGCCGCGGGAACGGCACCCTGCTGACCAAGGTGGAGATCCAGGTGCTCGACTGGCAGGACCCCGCCCAGCAGATCCGCTCGGCGGTGCTCCCGATGCCCGAGCCGCTCCGCGCCGGCGCCACCGTCCTCGGGTATCGCACCGCCGACGGCCCGCTGGTCGAGCTCCGCAAGGGCACCAACGGGATGATCTGCCTCGCCGACGACCCCAAGATCGCGGCGTTCCACGTGGCCTGCTACCACGAGTCGATGGAGCCGTTCATGGCCCGCGGCCGCGAGCTCCGCGCCAACGGCGTCACCGGCGAGCAGGTGGACACCGTGCGCTACAAGGAAGTGGCCGAAGGGAAGATCAAGATGCCGACGCTGCCGGCCGCGCTCTGGCAGATCAGCGGCCCCGCCGGCAGCTACGACGCGGTGGCCAACGAGGTCAAGGGCGCCCGGCCGCTCTACGTGGTGTACATCCCGTTCGCCACCACCCAGACCACCGGCATCCCCAGCATTCCGAGCCAGGATCAGCCGTGGCTGATGTTCCCGGGCACGCCCAAGGCGCACATCATGTTCGTGCCGCGAATGTGATGGGAGTGAGAAGCAAGAAGGGAGAAGGGAGAAGCACGAGATAGGAAGCAAGAAGGGGAATGGGAGAAGGGTGAAGAGGCGACATCATCTTCTCCCGTCTCCCTTCTCACTTCCTCCGCACCACCGCCACCACCGGAAAGTGATCACTCGGCCAGCGCCCGCCCACCCAGCGCCGGTCGATCCCCGCCTGCACCACCTCCCACCCCTCACCCACCAGCACCGCGTCGATCTTGCCGCCGCCCAGGTCGCCGCGGAAGCCGTTGAAGGTGCCCACCACCGCGGCATCGGGATGGAGGGTGCGGAAGCTGTCGCGGAGCGGGACGCGTCGGTCGGCCAGCAGCGCCTGGAAGGCCGGGTTGGTCTCATCGGCGTTGAAGTCGCCGGTCAGGAGCAGGCGGTCGTTGGGACCCGCATCGGTCGCCATCCGCTCCAGAAGCAGTGCGGCGCTTCGCTCCCGGCTCGGCTGGGATTCGTGGTCCCAGTGGACGTTGTAGATCCGGACCGTGTCGGCCGTGAGTCGGTCCACCAGCCGAGCCCAGCTGCTGATCCGGGTGATCCGATTGCCCCAGTGCATCGAACCCGGCACCTCGGGGGTGTCGGAGAACCAGAAGGTTCCCTCGCCGATGATCGTGAACCGGGTGGTGTCGACCAGGATGGCGGCGTATTCGCCGGCGGTCTTGCCGTCGCTCCGGCCGACACCGACCTCGCGGAAGCGGGGCAGGGCCGCGCCGATCTCGTCGAGCTGGAAGCGGAGCGCCTCCTGGATCCCGATCAGCTGCGGCGCGTGGTCGCGGAGGAGGTCGATCACCAGCGCCCGGCGGTTCGGCCAGACGTGGGCGCCATCCTGCGCGGTGCCATAGCGAACGTTGTAAGAGAGGACGGTGACGGATTGCTGGGCCGACGCACCAGTCGCGGTGACCAGCAGCAGAACCGCCGCCAACCACTTCTCTGCCCAATGCCGGCACCGGGTCCGTTCAGGAAGGATTGTCACGAGAAGTAATCAGCCACAAGAGGTACAAGAAGCACAAGGGTCGCGAACGAGAACAGTCGGCCACAAGTGACACAAGAGGCACAATGGATCCGCGCACCAGATCCACCGATGCCTCCGGTCAGGCTCGTCGCTAATGCTGTTGCCCCCTCCCCCCACAAGACCGGCGTGCAGGCCCCCGCACCCTACTTCACTCGCTTGTCCTCTTGTGCCTCTTGTGCCTCTTGTGGCCAACGGCCCCTAGACAACGAACTTGCGCACCTGCAGCCGCGGGCTTCCGAAATTGATCAGCATGGCGTCCCGAAACCCCGAGGCCCGGAGATAGCCAAGCACCTGGGCGATATGGTCGTCGGAGAGTGCCTTCCGGGCCTTGAGCTCAACGATCAGGCAGCCGCAAGTCTGCGTAGAACTCCCCGAGCAGGGTACCGTCGTCGTCGCGCACCTGGAGCCTGGCCTGGGCCTCGACATGGAGGCCGGCACGCTGCAGGCGGTTGCGCAGCCCCGCCTCGTAGACCCGCTCGAGATGGCCGTGTCGAAGGTAGCCGTGCAGCGAAAGGGCCGCCCCGCGAATCTGGTCGCAGAGGGCCCTGATTTGGACTTCGTCTCGTTCCGACGGCGGGAGTTGCCTGGCGTCCTGCTGGGGGGTCATGCCCCCAGGATAGACAAGATCATCAACGCAGGATCAACTTCGGAATCAGATTGAGCCACAAGAAGCACAAGAGACACCAGTGGATTGGGGTACCCAATCCACTGGTGCCTCTTGCCGGGGTTCTCCGTGGAATGGTTGCCCCCCACCCCAAACAGCCTACGCCTTTCCCCAGGCCCATGATACCAATAGTTCCACATCACTCCACGCGCCTCTTGTGTTCTTTGTGCCTCTTGTGGCAATCACCGCTGCCAGGTCTGCCCGCCCTCCATCAGCGCACCCAGGTCGGCCGGTCCCGACGCCGTCTCGGCGTCCACCTCGGCCATCAGGTCGGTGTCGTAGGTGCGCGACGGGTGGTCATAGATCACCCCGACCGCCACCGGGAAGACCGGCGCCTCCAGCCGCACCAGCATGTTGGCCAGGGAGATGTCCTTCTCATCGTGCACCAGCACGTCGGCGTCGGTCATCCCGTCCTCGCCCGGCGTGATGACCTCCAGCTGCTGGGTCCCCGGCCGCACCCGGAGCCCGCGCACCCCGCCCTTGCCGAACCGGAGCGGCTTGCCGTGCTCCACATGGATCTGGTTGTCGTCCACCACGTCCCGCGCGGTGAACTCGTGGAAGACGCCGTCATTGAACACCACGCAGTTCTGGAAGATCTCCACCAGCGCCGCGCCCCGATGGTCGTGCGCCCGGCGCATCACGTCCACCAGCAGCGACTGCTGGATGTCCACCGCCCGGGCGAAGAACCGGGCGCCCGCGCCCAGCGCGAACGCGCCCGGATTGAGCGGCGAGTCAATCGAGCCGCGCGGGGTGGACGGCGAGTGGGTGCCCCGCTTGGAGGTCGGCGACGCCTGCCCCTTGGTGAGTCCGTAGATCTCGTTGTTGAACAGCAGCAGCGTCAGGTCCACGTTGCGGCGCAGCACGTGCAGGGTGTGGTTGCCGCCGATGCTCAGGCCGTCGCCGTCGCCCATCACCACCCAGATGTCGAGGGCGGGGTTGGCCAGCTTGATGCCGGTGGCGATCGCGGGGGCCCGGCCGTGGATGGTGTGGAACCCGTAGGTGGACACATAGTACGGGAACCGCGAGGCGCAGCCGATCCCCGACACGAACACGGTGTTCTCGCGCTCCAGCTGGAGGTCGGCCAGCGTCTTGGTGACCGCCTTGAGGATCGCGTAATCCCCGCACCCCGGGCACCAGCGCACCTCCTGGTTCGAGGCATAGTCCTTGGCAGCGAGCGTCGGCGTGGTCATGACTGGCCCTCCAGGCGGGCATCGATCGCCGCGGTGATTTCCCCGATCTTGAACGGCTTGCCGTTCACCTTGTTGAGCCCCTCGGCGGGCACCAGGAAGGTGCTCCGCAGCATCGTCACCAGCTGCCCGGTGTTCATCTCGGGGACCAGCACCTGGCCGAAGCCCCGGAGCAGCTCGCCCAGGTTCGGCGGGAACGGGTGCAGGTAGCGGATGTGGATGTGGCTCACCGACTGCCCGCGGTTTCGCGCCCGCCGCACCGCCTGCTGGATCGGGCCCCAGGTGGAGCCCCACCCCACCACGGCGAGGTCGCCGCGGGCCTCGCCCAGCGAGACCTCCTGCAGCGGAATGTCCCGCGCGATCCCGTTGATCTTGGCCGCCCGCAGGTCGGTCATCTTCTGGTGGTTCGCCGGATCATAGGAGATGTGCCCCGTCTCGGCGCTCTTCTCCAGGCCACCGATCCGGTGTTCCAGCCCCGGGGTGCCCGGCACCGCCCAGGCGCGTGCCAGCGTCTCGGGATCGCGCACGAACGGATGGAACCCCGCCGGGTCGGTGCGATGCGCCACCGGAAAGCTCGGGAGCGTGGAGACGTCGGGCAGCAGCCACGGCTCCGCGGCGTTGGCCAGGTAGCCATCGGTCAGCAGGATCACCGGCGTCATGTACTTGGTGGCCAGCCGCACCGCCTCGATCCCCACCTCGAAGCAGTCCGAGGGGGTGGAGGTGGCAATGACCGGCAGCGGTGAGTCGGCGTTGCGGCCGTAGACCGCCTGGAAGAGGTCGCTCTGCTCGGTCTTGGTGGGCAGGCCGGTGGAGGGCCCGCCGCGCTGGACATTCACTACGACCAGCGGGAGTTCCGCGCTGATCGCCAGGCCGATCGCCTCGGTCTTGAGCGCGATCCCGGGCCCCGAACTCGAGGTCACGCCGAGCGCGCCGGCATAGCTGGCCCCGATGGCGGAGCAGACGGCGGCAATCTCGTCCTCGGCCTGGAAGGTCACCACCCCGAACTTCCGGAGCCGGGCCAGCACGTGCAGCAGCGGCGAGGCCGGGGTGATCGGATACGAACCGAACATCAGGCGCTTGAGCCCGGTCGCCTGCAACCCGGCCACCAGTCCCCACGCCATTGCCTCGGTGCCGGTGACGGTGCGATAGAGCCCGGGCGCCAGGTCGGCGCGGGTCACCGTGAAGCCGTGCAGTCCGTGACCCAGCTCCGCGGTCTCGCCGTAAGCGTGGCCCGCATCCAGGGCGGCCACGTTGGCCTCGGCGATCGGGGCGTTCCTGGCGAACTTCTTCTGCAGCCAGGTGCGGGTCGCCTCGCGGCTCCGACCGTACATCCAGAGCATCAACCCCAGCGCCCACATGTTCCGGCAGCGCAGCGCCTCCTTCGACGAGATCCCCGCGTCCGCCACCGCCAGCTGGGTCAGCCGGGTGATGTCGATCGTGAGCAGCTGGTACGGCGCCAGGCTGTTGTCCTCGAGCGGGTTGGCGGCGTAGCCGGCCTTCTCGAGGTTCCGAGCCGTGAAGGCGGCGCTGTCCACCAGGATCAGGCCCCCCAGGCGCAGGTCGGGCAGGTTGGTGATCAGCGCCGCCGGGTTCATCGCCACCAGCACGTCGAGCTCGTCGCCCGCCGTCATCACGTCCACCGAGCCGAAGTGGATCTGGAACGCCGAGACACCAAAGGTGGTGCCCACGGGCGCCCGGATCTCGGCGGGGAAGTCGGGGAAGGTGGTCAGGTCGGAACCGGCGAGCGCCGATTCGGTGGTGAACTGCGAACCGGTGAGCTGCATGCCGTCGCCGGAGTCCCCGGCAAAGCGGACAACGGCGGATTCGCGTGGCTCCCGGGCAGCGCCGGCAACCGGGCCTGTCATCGTCATGATACGACGCCTCATACGGTCGAGGTCGGCCACTCCATTGGGGGGCGGTCGGCGCAGGACGTCCAGATTGAAGCTAACGGGGAACGGGGAATGGGGAATGGGGAGTGGGCATTTCTGAAGGGAGGGTGAAGGGGGTGGTGCCAGGGACTGGGGGCTAGGGGCTGGGGGCTCGGGTGGTGGGTGGCACGGGCGGTGGGTGGCAGGTGCCGGCGGTTCCGATGACCGTTGCCCGGGGCTACACTTCCTCTGACCCTCTGACCCCCTGACCCCCTGACCCGCTGACCCCCTATGCATACCCGACTCCCTGCCCTTGCCCTCCTGCTCACCTTGGCGGTGCCCGCTGCGGCCCAGGAGCCCGTCTTTCCCACCGCCGACCCCGTCATCCGCCGGATGTGGGACGAGGGAATGACCGACCGCTCCCAGCTGCCCCGCATGGCGCAGACGCTTCTCGATTCGATTGGCCCCCGGCTGTCGGCATCGCCGGGGCACTACAAGGCGATCGACTGGGCGCTGGCCCAGTTGCAGGGGTGGGGCGTCTCGGCCCGGAAGGAGCAGTACGGGACCTGGATGGCATGGGAGCGCGGGTACACGCGCCTGGAGCTGATCGCCCCGCGGATGCGCAGCCTCGAGGGGATGATCCTGGCCTGGAGCGAGGGGACCACCCTCCCGGTCGAGGGTGACGTCGTCATTCCCCCCACCTTCGGCAGCGCGGCAGAGGCCGCGGCCTGGGTCGCCACGACCCGGGGCAAGTACGTGGCCCTCTCGTTCCCGGAGCCGACCTGCCGGCCGGACGAGAACTGGGAGCGGCTGGCCACCCCGGAGTCCTTCGCAAAGATGCAGGCCGAGCGTACCGCGGCCCGCCAGGCCTTTGCGCGAGGCCTGCAGGCCGGCGGTGGCGCCCGGGCGCTCGCCGCGGCCGTGGAGGCGGCGGGGGCGGCCGGGGTGCTCACCTCGACCTGGTCGGCCGGCTGGGGTGTCAACAAGGTCTTCGCGTCCTGGACCAACCGGATTCCGTCGCTCGACCTCTCCTGCGAGGACTACGGACTGGTGGCCCGCCTGGCGCAGAACAATCAGGGTCCGCGGATCCGCCTCGACGCTCGGTCCACCTTCCTCGGCGAGCGCCCCACCTACAATGTCGTGGGCGAGATCCGTGGCACCGAGAAGCCCGACGAGTACGTGGTCCTCTCGGCGCACCTCGACAGCTGGGACGGCGCCTCCGGCGCCACCGACAACGGCACCGGAAGCCTCATGATGCTCGAGGCAATGCGAATCCTGAAGGCGACCTACCCCAACCCGAAGCGGACCATCATCCTGGGGCTCTGGGGGGGAGAGGAGCAGGGACTGATCGGATCCGGGGCCTTCGCCGCCGACCACCCGGAGGTGATCAACGGGCTCCAGGTCGCCATGAACCAGGACAACGGCACCTGGCGCGTCGACTACATCCGGATGATGGGATACACCGGCGCCGGGGCCTTCTTCGGCAAGTGGTTCGGCAAGCTGCCGCGGAGCATCACCCAGCACATCGAGCTCGACATCCCGGGCGAGCCCGAGCGGGGCGGCAGCGACCACATGTCGTTCATCTGCCACGGGGCGCCAGGCTTCCGGCTCCAGTCCAACTACCCCGACTACCGGCAGTACACCTGGCACACCAATCGCGACACCTTCGACAAGATCATCTTTGACGATCTCAAGAACAATGCGACCCTCGCGGCGATGCTCGCCTATCAGGCTTCCGAGGACCCGGCCCGCGTGCCGCGCGATCAGCGCGTCCTGCCCGCCGGCCCCAACGGACAGCCCCAGAGCTGGCCCGGATGCGGCACGCCGCGGCGGAGCTCCGGAATGACCCGGCCCTAGCCGACACCCCGGCCACCCGACACGAAGCCCCGGGCGCCGATCGGCGCCCGGGGCTTTGTCCACCACCCATCCCCACACCCACCACCTACACCGGGACCGTCCTCTCACCGACCAGTCGGTCCAGGACCCGGATCAACTTGTCCCCCGGGACCCCGTGCTGGCCCTCGAACTCCTGGTACTCCACCTGGTACCCCGACTGCCGCAGCCGCGTCACGATGGCGCGGCCGGTGGTTGCGACCGGGAAGACCACGTCCCGGGTGCCGTGCGAGACGAAGATGCCCGGCTTGCCAACCCGGGGGCCCTCGGCCACGAACCCCGGCGAGAACGCGCCCAACTGCGAGAAGAGGTCGCCGTTCGAGAGCCCCAGGCTCAGGGCGGTCGTCCCGCCGTCCGAGAACCCCGCCATCCCCACCCGGGTGGGGTCGACGTTGCACCGCGCGAAGGCGTGTTGCAGCGCCCGGTCGATGAACTGCGGATCCGGACCGTATTGATGCTGCATGACGACGTCCCAGCTCACGTTCCGCGAGTCCGGGGCCAGGAGGATCAGCCCGCGCTCGTTGGCCAGGCGCTCGATCGCGAAGTCGGGGCGGGTCCAGAAGGAGCTGCCGTCGCCCGAGCCGTGGAGCAGGACCATGAGCGGCAGGGGCCGGGTCAGGTCGTGCCCGGTCGGCACGTACAGGAACCCGTCCCGGGTCTCGCCGAGGTTCAGTTGGCTGATGCCGGGAGGAGCAAGTTCCAGCGGTTCGGTGGGCCGGGCCAGCAGGCGGGAGTTGCCCGACGTTCCGGTGAAGTCGGTCAGGCAGGCGGGCAGGGTCACGGCGGCGGCCGCGGCCAGGAACCCTCGACGCGACAGCACAAACCCTTCGGTTGTCATCCTGCTACGACTCCAGTCAAGGTGGCGATGGTCGCTTCCGTCGCGGGGCATGACCCCGCAGGACTCACCGCCGTCGCACCGGCTCGATGGATCCGTGGGTGGTGCTCACGCGCCAGCCTCGCAGGGCGGGCGCTGGAAGATGGGGCCGGACCGGAAGCGTGCGTGGCGGCCATCCACCTGGAGCACTAGTACGGCCGGAGGGAGGGAATTGTTAAGGCGTAGGCAACACGAGGATGGGGTGATCGAAAACGAGACACCGTCGGACAAGGGGGCGCCGGCCACCTGCCTTCACCGACCCCCCCAACGAACAACCTGCTTTCACTCCTGCTTCACATTTCTCCCTTCTCCCTTCTCCCTCCCCCTCACGCCTCCACCACGATCGAGCGCCACTTCCCCT
Organism: Gemmatimonadales bacterium; assembly: GCA_048499805.1. Lineage (GTDB taxonomy): Bacteria > Gemmatimonadota > Gemmatimonadetes > Gemmatimonadales > GWC2-71-9 > JAWXBA01. Next base: position 79,041 of record JASNZF010000004.1, read on the forward strand.
GCCGGAATCGCCAGATCGAGAGGGCGCACCGGGTCATGTGACCCAGGACGATCGCGGTCCAGATCTCGGCGGCGCCCAGCCGGCCCATCGACTGTAGCACCGTGCAGATGCCCACCGGGATCAGGATCTGCGAGACCAGCGAGATGTAGAGCGGGCTCTTGGTGTCGCCGGTGCCCTGCAGCCCCCCGGTATAGGTGAGCGCCACCGCGATGAAGAGTCCCGAGACGCTCAGGAAACCCAGCAGCTGGATCCCGATCCGGAGGGCGATCGGATCGTCCATGCCGAACACCCCGAGCAGCGCACCGGGAACCGTCAGGAACAGGATCCCCACCGCGACGGCGAGCGAGAGCCCCATCTTCGCCGCGGCGTGCACCGCTTCGATGGTGCGCTCCGGCTTGCCGGCCCCGAGGTTCTGTCCCGCCACCGCCGCCGCCGCGCCCATCAGCCCCACCGAGGTCCAGGTGATGAACGAGAACAGCTCGCTGTAGCCCACCGCGTAGGCCGCCTGGGCCTGGGCGCTGTACTCCAGCGAGCCGATGAACCGGAGCATCAGGACCCCGGCGATGTTCATTGCGACCCCCTGCACCCCGGCGGGCAACCCGAACCTGAAGAGCTGGCGGATGATCTTGAGGTCCGGCCGCCAGTTCATCCCGCGGTGCCACTGGATCACCAGCCGGCCCGAGAGCATCAGCCAGAAGCCGACCGCGCTCATCACCAGGCCGGCGATGGCAGTCCCGAGCGCCGCACCGGCGGTGCCCAGCGCCGGGATCGGGCCCAACCCGCGAATCAGGATGATGTTCAGGATGACATTGAGGATCGTCATCCCCACCCCCAGGTACAGCGGGGTGCGGGCGTCACCCGCCGATCTCAGGGCGCCGCCCAGCATGAAGAAGAGCAGCATCCCGAAGCTGCCGACGAACATGATCCGGAGGTACGGCAGCGCCTCGAGCTGCACCGCCGGGGCGGCGTTGACCAGCGACAGCAGCGACGGGGAGAGGAACCACCCCAGGGGCGCGAGGACGCCGAACGCCAGCACCAGCGACGCGATGAACGCCTGGTACACCGTCCGGTTGACGTTGTCGGGATCGTTGGCCCCCGCGAACCGGGCCACCAACACGCCCATGCCGGTGAAGAGCGACATCATGAAGGTGATGACCACCAGGAAGATCTGCAGCGCCACCCCGATCGCGGCGTTCCCCGCGAACCCGACGTAGTGCCCGACCATCGCGTGGTCCACCACCCCCTGCATCCCGCCGATCATGTTCTGCAGCACGGTGGGCCAGGCCAGCTTCCAGACCGAGCCCACGATGGGACCCTCGACAATGGACCGGTCGAACTGCCTGGTGGGATGGGGGGCGGAGGCCATGGGCATGGAGGATCACCCCCAACGGCCGTTCCGACAAGGTTGGAGGCAGAAATGGGAGAAGGGAGAAGCGAGAAGCGAGAAGCATGACCTGCCATTCCCCATTCCCTATTCCCTATTCCCTATTCCCTGTTCCCCCTGTTACTTCTCCCTTCTCCCTTCTCGCTCCAGAGTTCGCCATGCGCCTCCCTGCCCTGCTGATCCTGCTGGCCGCCTGCGCCGCCCCGCCGGAGGATGTCCGCACCGTTCCGGTGGCCCCGGACCTCCCACCCGGCTCCATTCCGGCCACCCCCACCAGCCCCAGCAGCCTGCAGCGCGCCCTGGCCGCCGCCACCGACAGCACCCGGCTCGAGCTGGCCCCCGGGCACTACGTCCTGCAATCCTCGGCCTATACCGACCCCACCTGTGGCAACTGCCAGGACCCGGCCACCCCGGTCCCGGGGACCCTCGGTCTCGTGGTTACCGGCCGGGGGATCGAACTGGTCGGCACCGATCCCGACAGCGTCTTCATCCACACCGGCGCCGGCTATGGCATCCTGGTCGAGGACTGCGCGGATTGCGTCATTCGCGGGGTCACGATCACCGGGGGGGTCCGCGACCCGGACGGGCAGGCCACCAATGGCGCCGTCGTCGTCCGCCGCTCCACCGCGGTCCTCGAGTCCTGCCGGATCCGCGACAACATCGGCGACTCGACCGTCGTGGCCGAGACCGTCGTGGGGATCGCCGGCGTGGTCGGGCGGGAGGGTGCCGACTTCATCCTGCGGAACTGCGAGATCCTCCGGAACTCCTGGGACGGGGTCGCGCTCTATCGCGGGGCGCGGGCCCAGATCCAGGACAACGTCGTCGACGGGGTGGACAAGGCCTCGGGCGGACGGGTGGGCGGGGGACGCGGCGTCGGGATCGGCCTGACCTGGGACGCACGTGCCGAGATCTCGGGCAACCTCGTCGCCCGCTACTGGAAGGGGATCGGGATGTTCGTCGATGCCCAGGCCACGGTCCGGTTCAATGTCGTGGAGGACATCCTGACCTGGGGGATCGCCTACTGGGGGGCGGGAGAGGGCCGCGCGGTCGGGCGCATCCAGGAGAACGCGATCCACCAGACCGGGGCGTGTGGGGTCCTGATCTCGCGCGAGGAGGGCGGCGCCGAGCCCCCGGGGTTCCTGCGCGCCAACGCCATCGTCCAGACGGGACAGAACGAGCGCTATGACTCCGGCGACCCCTACTGCCCCCAGCGCCCGATCGCGCGGGACAAGGTGCCGGCATCATTCGACATCTCGGACAACATGCTCTTCGACAACCGCCAGCCCGAGGGGTGGGCCCTGGAGGAGGAACTGACCGAAGCAGACTTCCGCACCCGGGTCTTCCCGCTCGCGGCCCTCCTGAGTCAGCGCCCCGCCCTGCGCGCATCAGAGTTCCTCCGGAGGTTTGGCGGCAGGTAGGTAGAAGGGAGAAGCGAGGAGCGAGAAGCGAGAAGGGAGAAGGGAGAAGGGAGGCGCTGTCTGAGCGGCATGGCGGTCCACGGAGGTACCGAGCGCCGACCGAACGTACTTCTCCCTTCCCGCTTCTCCCTTCCTCCTCACCTCCCCGCCCGCTCCGAAACGCAGTCCCCAGTCCCTAGCCCCTAGTCCCTAGCCCCCGCCCCCACCAACCGCATCAGCTCCCGGATCGCCGCCTCCAGCTGCTGGTCCTGCCCGCGACTGGCGGGGACGAACTCGTTCATGACCCGGATGTCCGGCTCGGTCTGCCAGTTCTCCAGGTAGCGGCCGGTGGTGGCGTCCTTCACCCCCATGCCGGGAGCTCCCCAGCGAATCCCGCCCTCGATGGTCTCCCACCCCGCAAAGGTGCAGGTCCCCGGCACCGGCATCCCGATCAGCGGCCCGATATTGAGCTCCTTGTACGCCCAGGCGTAGCAGTGGCCGTCGGAATAGTTCGCCTCGTTTGCGAGCGAGACGCTCGGCTTGGTCCACCGGAAATTCGGTTCGTACCCGGTGCTGCGGGTGTCGGTGGTGTAGTCGAAGAAGGCCTTGCCGGAGAGGAACATCGCCAGGTCGGCCACGAGGTCGCCGCCCCCGTTGAAGCGGGTGTCCACCACCACCCCGTCCTTGGTGATGTACCTGCCCATCACCTCCTCGATGGTGGTCCGGTAGGCCCCATCGTTCATCCCCGGAATGTGGACATAGCCGAGCCGGCCGTTGCTCGCCCGCTCCACCTCGGCCCGGTTCCGCTCCACCCAGCGAGTGTAGAGGAGCTGGTTCTCCTGTCCGCCGGTGATCGGCCGGACGACCAGCTCGCGCCGGGTGGTCCCGTTGAGCAGGCCGAGCAGCACGTTCTTGCCGGCCTTCCGGTTCAGGAACTCGGCCAGGTCGCGGTCGGCGGCGAGGGCCTCCCCGTCGATCCTTTCGATGATCGTGCCAGCAGTGACGTTCATCCCCGCCTTGTCGAGCGGACCGCCCTTGATCACCTCCACGACGCGCACCCCCACCCCACGGTATCCCTGGTCGAGGAAGACACCGAGCGACGCGGTGGCATCGTCGGTGGGCTGGGACGAGCTGTAGGTGGAGCCGCTGTGGGAGACGTTCAGCTCGCCCAGCATCTCCGCCAGCATCTCGGCAAACTCGAAGTTGTTGCCGAGGTGGGGCAGGTACTTCTCGTACACCGGGCGGAGGGCGACCCAGTCCACGCCGTGGAAGCTCCTGGTGTAGTAGGTGTCGCGCACCTTGCGCCAGACATGGTCGAACGCCGCCGCACGCTCGGCCTGGGTGTCGGCCACCATCTCGCTGTTGATGCTGACCGTTTCGCGCCTGGCGGAAGCGGGGTCGATCTTGGAGATGCCGCCATCGGCCAGCAGGAAGATGTTCTTCTGCTCCTTGTCCCAGGTCATGCTGCCGCTGTTGGCGTTGAGGGCCAGCACCTGGCGGGTCTCGCGGGTACGCAGGTTGGTGGACCAGAGGTTGAGCCCGCGCTCGAAGCGCGCCAGGTAGTAGAGCGTCTCGCCATCCTTGCTGACCAGCGCATCGCCCATCGAGGACGAGTGGATGGTGAGCCGGGCCTTGCGGTCCGTTGCGCCGTCCAGCTCCAGGGCAACCCCCGCGGCGGCGGCCGCCTTGACGCTGTCGGGCTTGGCCTTGGCGGCGCTGTCCTCGGCCTCCTTGACCAGTGCGAAGTCCTCCTTGGACAGCCGGAACCGGTCCCACGCCGCCTGGGTGAAGAACATCGCGTACGCGTCACGCTGGGTGCCACCGGTCTGGGCCACCGCCTTGAGGCCGTCGCGGTTGCTGAACCAGAGCATCGCCTGGCCGCCGTGGATCCAGCTGGCGTTGCCGTCGTCGAACCCGCTCTGGGTCAGGTTGATCGGGGTGCCGGTGCCGTCCGCTCGCACCAGGCCCACCTCGCCCGGTGCGACGCCGGGGACCGAGTAGTCGAACAGCAGCCACTTCCCGTCCGGACTCCAGGAGAACTGCTGGTTCTGCCCGGTGCCCCAGAGCTGCTGGTCGGTCAGCAGGGTGCGGGTCTGGCGCGTCGCCGGGGTGAAGATGCGCAGCGTGGTGCGGTTCTCGAGGTAGGCGATCTCCTGCCCGTTGGGGGAATACCGCGCCCCCGAGTTCTGCTGGCCGTTGGCGATGATCGCCGTCTCGGTGATCAGGGTCGAGGCGTGGAAGTACGGCTCGCTCTCGCGGGTCCGGCGCGCCTCGTACACCGCCCAGCGCCCGCCACGCGGCGAGGAGTAGAGCAGCGCCTTGCCGTCGGGGCTGAAGCTCAGCCCGGACTCCGTCTCGGGGGTCGTGGTGATCCGCTTGGTCGAGGTGCCCTCCACGCTGGTGACGAACACGTCCCCGCGGAAGATGAACGCCACCTCCTTGCCGGACGGTGCCACCGCCAACTGCCCCACCCCGCCGCTCACCGTCACCACCCGCTCATTGTTGGCCTTGGCGTCGACCGCGATGGTCACCGGCACGCGCTGCGGCTGGCCACCCCCGGCCAGCGTGTACAGTTGGCCGTCGTGGCCGAACGCCAGCGTGCCATTGTCGGCCCGGCTCAGGAACCGCACCGGCGGGCCGGTGAATCGCGTCACCTGCTGGGCACCGGTCCCGTCGAGGTTCATCCGGTGCACGTTGAAGGTCCCGCTGGCCTCGCTCAGGTAGTAAAAGGCGCGGTCATTGTCGGCCAGGACCGGGTTGCGGTCCTCGCCGTTGAAGGTGGTGACCTGGCGGTGGCTGTTCGCCTGACGGTCGTAGACCCAGATGTCGCGGGTGATCGCCGAGGTGTGGTGCTTCCGCCAGACGTTCTCGCGGCCCTTGTGGTCCTGGTACACGATGTACCGGCCATCCCGACTGAGCGACACATCTTCTGCCGGCGAGCTGAGCAGCTGCTCCGGACGCCCGCCCACCACCGGCACCTGCCAGAGCTCCGGCTGCGACCCGATCGGGTAGAGCCGGTTCTCGGCCAGGTCCATCCGGGCGGCGCCAAAGACGAGCCCGCGGCCGTCCGGGGTGAAGGCGTAGGGGTACTCGGGCGCGGAGTGGAAGGTCAGCCGGCGCGCCTCGCCGCCAGTCGCGGGCATCACGAAGAGGTCGAAGTTGCCGTGGCGGTCGCTGGCAAAGGCGATCTGCCGGCTGTCGGGGCTCCAGACCGGCATGTAGTCCTGGGCGACGTGGCTGGTCAGCTGGGTGGCCACGCCGCCGGCGACCGGTACCCGGTAGAGGTCACCCATGTAGGTGAAGGCGATCGTCTGGCCGTCGGGGCTGATGGCGGGGTAGCGCATCCAGCTGGCCGGCGTTTGGGCGGCGGCTGGGCCAACGGCGAGGACGAGGACAGCGACGGCAGCGGCAAGGACACGTTTCCGCATTGGGATTGACCTGTGCGTGGGTGGCGGGATTCGGGAAACCGCCGGAAGATACGAGATCCCGCCCCGAACGTCAGCAGCCGCCCAACCCGGCATCCGCAAATCCCACCATCCCCACAAGAAGACCGGCACCCTTGCGGGTGCCGGTGATCGATCTCCGGCCACGGCGTGGCCTCAGGTCGGCTTCGCACCGACCTTCTCGTACACCAGCCCGATCAGCAGGCCATTGATCACGCCCAACACGATTCCCACCAGGGTCATGTGCCACATCGCCCCATACGGCCACCCCATGTACACGCTGAAGAAGAGCCACATCGGGAAGTTCATCAGCACACCGGTAAAGAGGCCGAACATGGCGCCTCCCTGCATCCCTGCTCCGAACGAGCCCTTGACCTTCTCGTACATCCACAACAGCACCAGGATGCTTACGACCGAGCCGATCATCAACCACATCATCGATGGCTCCGCGACCTGGCCGGGAATGGCCGCGACCGCAGAGCCGTAGACCATTTCGCCCAGGAACCGATCAAACAGGAACCCCCAGACAAAAAGCACGGCAGCGGACGCAAGGAACTTGACATTCATTGTGGGACCCCCAAGTGGATGAAGGAATCGATATGGTACCGTCCGATTCGGGCCCCCGCCAGTAGGGGCATGCCTCCGGCATGCCCGTCCCGACGCATCGTCAATACCCCGAAGCACGAACGCCGGCCCAGAGCACGTCTGGTCCGGCGCAAGTGGCTAGGGAGGGAATTGATCCGGAGCCGCCCGCAGGGCGGCGGAGGACACCGAGGCCGCGCAGCGGCCGCAGGTGAACCCCCGAGTTAGTGGCTAGGGAGGGAATTGAACCCCCGACACGCGGATTTTCAGTCCGCTGCTCTACCAACTGAGCTACCTAGCCCGGGCGGAACAATATAAGGACACCCCGACCCCCCCGGAAGCCGCCCCATCCCTTCCCTCCGGCCCTGACTCACCACACTTCTCCCTTCTCACTTCTCCCTTCCCGTATATTCCCCGCATGCCTGCCTCCACCCTGACCGTCCTCGACCACCCCCTCATCCAGCACAAGGTCGCCCTCCTGCGCGACCAGGCCACCCCCACCAAGGAGTTCAAGGCCCTGGTGGCAGAGATCGCCATGCTGATGACCTACGAGGTCACCCGCGACCTCCCCCTCGAGCCGGTCGAGGTCCAGACCCCGCTCGAAACCACCACCGGATTCCGCGTCGCGGGCAAGAAGCTGGTGCTGGTGCCGATCCTCCGGGCCGGGCTCGGCATGGTCGATGCCATCAGCCAATTGATTCCCTCGGCGCGAGTCGGACACATCGGCTTGTACCGGGATCACGATACCCTGAAGCCGGTCCGGTACTATTTCAAGATCCCCGCCGGCGAACCCGACCGCCTCTTCCTGGTCCTCGACCCGATGCTCGCCACTGGCGGATCGGCCGCCGATGCCGTCCAGGAACTCAAGGCCGCCGGCGCCACCCAGATCAAGTTTCTCTGCCTCGTGGCAGCGCCCGAGGGCGCCCGGGTGATGGCGGAGCGGCACCCCGACGTGCCGGTCTATGCCGCCGCCCTCGATCGTGAACTCAACCCGATGGGCTACATTCTCCCGGGACTCGGCGATGCCGGGGACCGGCTGTTTGGAACCCGCTAGGAGCGAGAAGCAAGCAGCGAGAAGGCCCTCGGTCCTGCGGGCCGCCGTGCGCTGGCCGGCAGGCCCCGCTCTTACCTGACCCCCTCTCGCTTCTCACTGCTCGCTTCTCCCTTCTGACTGGAGCACCGCATGGCAGGAAACCTGACCTTCTGGGGCGCTGCCGGCCGGGTCACCGGCTCAATGCACCTGCTCGAGGCCGCCGGCGCCAGGATCCTCCTCGATGCCGGCCTCTTCCAGGGACGCCGCTCCGAATCGCAGGCGCTGAACGCCGAGCTGCCACTCGACCCCCGCCGCGTCGATGGGGTCATCCTGAGCCACGCCCATATCGACCACGCCGGCCGCCTGCCCCTGCTGGTGCGGCACGGATTTCACGGGCCGATCTGGGCCACACCGGCCTCCCGCGACCTCTCCGCGGTCATGCTCCCCGACTCCGCCAGCATCCAGGAGAGTGACGCCCGCTACCTCCGGCGCCGCGGCAAGGAGGCGGCCGAGCCCCTCTACAACATGGCCGACGCCATCGCCGTGCAGGACCTGATGCTCGGCGTCCCGTACCGCCGCATCCAGCACATCCGCAAGCACATGGCCTTCGAGTTCACCGATGCCGGCCACATCCTCGGCTCGGCCAGCGTGGACATCCGCATCAGCGAGGGCGGGGAGATTCACCGCCTGGTCTTCAGCGGCGACATCGGGCGCACCGGCCTGCCGATCATTCGCGACCCCGCCCCGCCCACCGGCCCGGTGGACACCCTCATCATCGAGTCCACCTACGCCAATCGCGACCACGAGCCCATCGTCGGCGCCCGCGCCCGGCTCGGTGAACTCGTCCGCAAGGTCGTCGGCCGCGGCGGCAAGCTGCTGATCCCGGCCTTCGCGGTGGGACGCACCCAGGAGATCGTCTACGCGCTGCATGAACTCTGGCGCAACGGGGACATTCCCGGGATCCCGATCTACATCGACTCGCCGCTGGCCGTCGACGCCACGGCCGTCTTCCGCATGCACCCCGAGGTCTTCGACCGGCGTGAGCACCTGCTGGAGGAGACGACCGCGATCTTCGACTTCCCGCTGGTGAAGTACGTGCGGGATGTCCAGGAGTCCAAGGCGCTCAACGTCCTGCAGGGCCCCGCCATCATCATCGCGGCCTCCGGCATGATGGAGGCCGGCCGCATCCTGCACCATGCCAGGAACCACGGGCCCGATCATCGCAACCTGATCCTGTTCGTCGGCTTCCAGGCCGAGCACACCCTGGGTCGGCGGATCCAGGAACGGCGGTCCCCGGTGCGCATCTACGGCGAGGAGGTCGAGATCCGCGCCGAGATCGAGACGATCGGCGGCTACTCCGCCCATGCCGACCGTCACGAGTTGCGGGACTGGGTGCGGGGACTGGGCGGGCCGGTCACGCGCGCCTTCTGCGTCCACGGCGAGCCGGAACAGCTGGAGGCCATGGCCGAACTCCTCCGGGAAGAGGGAGTTGGCAAGGTCATCGTTCCCGCCCACGGCGAGTCCTTCACGCTGTGACGCGACCCGGCTGGCGGTGGGCCGCCGGCTCGCTGCTGGTGCTGGTGCTGACCTGGACGGCCTGCTTCGGGTGGGTCGTCGTGGTGAGCCGGCAGGACCAGCGCCGACCGGTCGGCGCCATCGTGGTGCTGGGCGCGGCCCAGTACAACGGCCGGCCCTCGCCGGTGCTCGAGGCCCGCCTGCGCCACGCGCTGGAACTCTACCGGGCCGGACTGGCCCCCATCATGGTGGTCACGGGTGGGATCGGGCGCGGCGACCGCGAGAGCGAGGCCACGGTGGGCCGGCGCTGGCTGCTCGAGCAGGGCGTCGGCGCCGACGCCGTTGTGGTCCGCCCCGAGGGCAGCACCACCGCGGCCTCGATCGTCGCCGTGGCCGACTGGGCGGAGGGGTTCCAGATCACCAGCGTCCTGCTGGTCAGCGACCCCTTCCACACCGCGCGGCTGCGCCAGGAATCCCGGCGAGCCGGTTTGCGGGGCTGGACATCCCCCACCCGCACGTCACCGATCTCGGCCAGCCTCCGGATCGAGCTTCCCTATCTCCTCGCGGAGAGCTGGAAGGCGCCGGCCGCCTGGCTGGGGTGGGGACGGTAGGGGCAGGGGGGCAGGGGGGCAGGAAACAGAACGTAGCCGGGCTCTTTTCAGGGGCCGTCTACGTCGGCCATCACCCGCCCCGCGGCCTCGCCGCCCCCCTGCCCCACTGGAGTGCAACCTTCCCACCCCCATCCGCGTCTGGATGGTGTTGGACCGTGACCAGGCCTGAACCGTACCTTCGACACCCCTTCTCGGATTGCCCCATGCATCGAATGATTCCCCTGGTTGCCCTGCTGCTGACCGCCGCTGCGCCGCCACTCCTCCACGCCCAGGCGGCCCCGATCCGGGTCCCGGCCACCGTCGACACCCTCCCCAACGGCCTCCGGCTGATCATCCACCAGGACCGCTCCGCACCGGTGGCGACGGTCAACGTCTGGTACCATGTCGGGTCGGGCAGCGAAAAGCCCGGTCGCACCGGCTTTGCCCACCTCTTCGAGCACCTGATGTTCATGGGCTCCGAGCACGCGCCCTACCCCGAGTTCGACCGCCGCCTCGAGGCCGCGGGCGCCAACAACAACGGCTCCACCACCGAGGACCGGACCAACTACTACGAGTGGGGGCCGGCCAATGCCCTCCCCCTGATGCTCTGGCTCGAGGCCGACCGGATGGGGTGGATGCTGCCCACCATGGACGAGGCCAAGGTCGACGCCCAGCGCGACATCGTGAAGAACGAGCGCCGCCAGAGCTACGAGAACCAGCCCTACGGCATGGTCGGCGACCACCTCCCGCGGATGCTCTACCCCCCCAGCCACCCGTATTCGTGGACGGTGATCGGCTCGATGGCCGACCTGTCCGCCGCCTCGCTGGAGGACGTGAAGCAGTTCTTCCGCGAATACTATGCGCCCAACAACGCCGTCATCAGCGTGGCCGGAGACGTCGATCCCGCCGAGGTGCGCCGCCTGGTCCGCGAGTACTTCTCGGCCATCCCCCGGGGTCCGGCAATTGCCCGGCCCACCCCCGCGCGCCCCGCCATGACCCGCGACACCGCCCTCGTCCTCGAGGACCGGGTCGGCCTGGCGCGACTCTACTACGCCTTCCCCACCGTCAAGGCCTGGCATGCCGACGATGCAGCGCTCACCGTCGCGGCCTACCTGCTGACCGGGGCCCGCAACGCCCGGCTCACCAAGCGTCTCGTCTACGATGACCAGTTGGTCAGCGGCGTCAGCGCCTTTCACGGCAGCCAGAACCTGGCCGGCGACTTCCAGGTGGTCGCCACCGCAAAGCCCGGGGCCCCCCTGGCGCCGATCCAGCGGGTGATCGACGAGGAGCTCCGCCGGCTGGCCACCGAGGGCCCCTCCGACCGCGAGCTGCAGCAGGCCCGCAACGCCCTGGAGGGGTCGTTCCTCAACGGCATCGAGCGGGTGCAGTCCAAGGCCGACCAGCTCAACAGCTACTACTTCGAACTCGGGGTCCCCGACGGATTCCAGCGCGACCTCGACCGGTTTCGCACCGTGACCGCCGACCAGGTACGGTCCGCCGTCCAGCGCTACCTGACCGGCGCCCGGGCCATCGTCTCGGTGGTCCCGCAGGGCAAGCCCGAACTCGCCGCGACCACCCGTGAGGTGACCCCATGATCCGCCGTCCTCTGTTCGCCGCGTCGGTGCTCCTGGCCCTCGCCGGATCGACGGCGACGGCACAGGTTACCACCGCCCCATCGCTGCCGCCCGCTCCCGCCCTGACGCTCCCCACCACCTGGCGCGCCACCCTGCCGAACGGCCTGACCATCATTGGCGCGGACATGCGGGAGGTGCCGCTGGTGCGCGCCACCCTCTCCATCGCGGGCGGGGGCCGGCTCGATGCCGACCGGCCCGGGATCGCCAGCATGACCGCCGACCTGCTCGACGAGGGCGCCGCGGGCCGGGACGCGATCGGCCTGGCGGAGGAGGTGGCCTTCCTGGGCGCCACCCTCGGCACCGGCGCCGGGTGGGATGCCATCACCCTCTCCCTCAGTGCGCCACGCCGGACCTTCGATGACGCCATGGCCATCCTCGCCGAGGTGGCGCTCCAACCCACCTTCCGGGACGCCGACGTCGCCCGGCAGCGCGACCTCCGCCTGGCGTCGATCATCCAGCAGCGCGACCAGCCCGCCGCCGTGGCCAGCCTGGTCTTCAATCGCGAGGTCTTCGGGCGCGGGCATCCCTACCACGCCCCGCTGGGAGGGGACTCCGCCAGCATTGCCGGGCTCGACTCGACCGCCCTGCGCACCTTCTGGACCCGCGCTGCCGATCCGCGGCGCGCCACCCTGATCGTCACCGGCGCCATCACCCAGGCCGAGGCGGTGGCGCTCGCCACCCGCCTCTTCGGGGCCTGGCGTGCCCCGGCCAGCCCGCTCCCGATCCCTACCGCCGCGTCGATTCCCGCGCCGCGCCGGGCCGCCACGCGCGTGGTGCTGGTGGACAAGCCGGGCGCGGCCCAGTCGGTAATCAACATCGGTGGGCCCGGTGTCGAGCGCTCCTCACCGGACTACCCCGCCATTTCCCTCATGAACACCATCCTCGGCGGCTCCTTCTCGGCGCGGCTCAACGACATCCTTCGCGAGCAGAAGGGATTCACCTACGGCGCCAACTCCGGGTTCTCCTGGCGCCCGGTCCCCGGCCCCTTCCTGGCCAGCTCCGCCGTGCGTACCGACGTCACCGACAGCTCGCTGGCGATCTTCTTCGAGCAGTTCCGCCGGATTCGCGACGAACCCGTCCCCACCGACGAGCTGGAGCGCGCCCGGGCCTACTCGGTGCTGGGTGCCTTGGGGAATTACGAAACGACGGGGCAGGTCGCGGGGCAGCTGTCCACCGCCCTGACCTTCGGGATGACGCTGGACCAGGTGCCGGCGGAACTGCAGGCGATCCAGAAGCTCACCGCCGCGGAGGTCCAGCGGGCGGCGCGGCAGTACCTCGACCCGGGGCAATTGACGGTGGTGGTGGTGGGAGACCTGGCCAAGATCCGGCCGGGAATCGAGGCGCTGGGATTGGGGCCGATCACCGTCGTTTCACCGTAGCCGCGGTTCTGTTGGGGCGCCCCGTCGAGGCGCACCGTCGAGGCGCACCGTTGGGGTGCACCCCTGTGCGCCCCCCTGCGCCCCCCCCTGCGCCCCTACCCCCGCCGCCGGACCCCGGCGGCCGAGGCGCCGACCCACCCCAGGACCGCCACGGCGTAGAGATACCACCCTGGTTGGCTGCCCTGGGTGCCATCGCTCGTGGTGGCCGCCATTCCGACCCCCAAAACCAGCAGGAGGACGCCGAGCCCCATGCCGTGCAGGAGCGGGGCGCGGCGGCCCAGGCGCACCGCGACCTCGCCGCCCAGGAATGCCGCCAGCAGGCTGTAGCCCAGGTTCACGGCGAGGTAGGTGGGCGTCGGCTCTGGCATCTGGCCCGGCCCCGCGGCGGGAAGCATCGTGGTCACCGCCACCCAGGTGGACGCCATCACCACGATGGTGGCCACGACAAACCCTGCCAGGATCGCACCGACACTGCGCAGCATGACCGCTCCCGATTGGTGATGCCGTGGAATCTACCCCGTGCGGTGGCCCGTACGACCCGTTCCGGGATCCCCGGCTACATTCCCGCCATGCCCCTCCTCGCCTCGCGCCGTGTCCACACCGGCCGGATTCTCAACCTCGATCTCGACCAGGTCCGGTTCCCCAATGGAACCGAGGCCACCCTCGAGATGGTGCGGCACCCGGGCGCCGCCGCCATCGTGCCGTTCCTCGACCCGCCGGAGGACCCCGACCCGCGGGTCCTCCTGATCCGCCAGTTTCGCCACGCCGCCAACGGTTGGCTCTGGGAAGTACCCGCGGGCACCCGCGATGGCACCGAGCCGCTCGACCGCTGTGCGGCCCGCGAGCTGCAGGAGGAGGCCGGGTGCTCGGCCGATCGGCTGGAGCAGCTCGCGGCGATCTACACCACCCCGGGCTTCACCGATGAAGTGATCCACCTCTACCTCGCCACGGGACTCACCCGGGGTCGGGTGTCCCACGAGGCAGACGAGTTCATGGAGGTCCACGAGGTCCGCTGGTCCGAGGTTGGGCGGATGATCCGGGCCGGCGAGATACGCGACGCCAAGACCCTGGCCACCCTCATGTACGTGCAGTGCTTCGTCCGCCCGGCCGCGCCCGCCGGTTCACCGCGATAGCCGGTCCCCTATATTTGGGGAATGGCCGCGCATTCGTGGGACGACCTCTACAAGACGCTTCGCAAGGGAACCCTGCCCGCGGCGATCTACCTCTATGGCGCCGAGGATCCGCTCAAGGATGACGCCCTGGACGAGATCCTCGACCGGGCGCTCGATCCCGGCCTCCGGGACTTCAACCTCGACACCCGCAGCGCGTCGTCACTCGATCCCGAGGATGTCGTAACCCTCCTCACCACCCTCCCGATGATGGCCGACCGCCGGGTGGTGATCATCCGCGATGTGGAGTCGTGGAACAAGCGCGCCAAGGCCAAGTCCGTGGTCCTCGACTGCCTCGACAGGCCATCCCCGGAGACCCTGGTGGTCTTGATCCAGGGTGCCGGCGATCCCGAGAAGGCCAAGGCCAACGATCCCGACGCCGACCTGGCCAAGCGCGCCTATGCCGTCGATTGCGGCCGACTGCCGGCCGACCGCGCCGCCCGCTGGCTGGTCAAGGAAGCCGAGAAGGCCGGCTTGGCACTCGCCCCCGACGCGGTGACCCACCTGGTCAAGGCGCTCGACGCCGAACTCGGGCCGCTGCGCGCCGAGCTGGGCAAGCTGGCCGGCCTGGCGGGAGGCGAGCCGCTCACGGTGGACCAGGTCTCCGCCATGCTCGGCATCCGCCGCGGCGAGACCGTGCCCGACTGGTGCGAGGCGGTCATGGACGGTCACACCGGCAGGGCCGCCGCGATGCTGCCCCACCTGCTGGGCCAGTCCGGCAACAGCGGCGTCAGGCTGGTCATCACCCTCGGCCAGTTGCTGGTGGGCACCGCCCTGGCCCGCGCCCTGCGCGACGAGGGCAAGCGCGGCCGCACCCTGGAGAGTGCGGTGTTCGATGCCCTCAAGCGTTCCCGGATGTGGGGGTTCGACTACCGGACCGCCGCCAGCCAGTGGTCGCGCTGGTCGGAGGCCTGGACCATGCCACGGCTCCAGGCGGGGATCCAGGCCGCCATCGAGACCGACATGGCACTCAAGGCCACCACCCTCTCCGATGAGGCCGGCCTCGTGGCCGACTTGGTCATGCGCCTGGCCCTACCCATGCAGGAGGCCGCCTGATGGCCGCGTCCCCAGTATCCCACTCGCATTCACGGGCTCGGCGTCGCATCCTGGCCGTCCTGGCCGCCCCTGCCCTCGCGGCCGCCCTCCTCCTCGCAGCCGCCCGTCCCGCCCACGCCCAGCAGGACCCCCGCCTGGTCGAGGCGGTGCGCGTCGCACGGGAGGGGTTCGCCGACAGCGCCCGGTCCATCACGGCCCGGTTGCTCGCCGAGGTGCCCCGCACCGATGCCCTCTACCCGGAGTTGCTGTACACCATCGCGATCGTCGCATCCAGCGAGCAGGACCGCCGCCTCTACCTCCGGCGCGTCGTGGTCGAGCACGCCAATTCGCCCTGGGCCGACAACGCCCTGCTGCAGATGGCGCAGCTGGACTATGCGGCGGGCAATGCCGAGGCCACCCAGCGGCAGGTCAACCAGCTCCTGACCGACTATCCCGGCAGCGAGGTGACCGCCGAGGCAGCCCTCTGGGGCGCGCGCGCGGCGTTCGACCGCAACGACCCGCGGCTCGCCTGCGCCTGGATCGCCTCCGGCATCGCGGCGTCCGGCAACGACGTGGAGCTGCGCAATCGGCTCAACTTCCTCAACCTCCGTTGCCAGGACCCGCTCCCCGAGGCCACACCGCCACCACCACCGGCCCCGGCTCCCGCTCCGCCGCCGGCCACCCGGCCACCGGCCGGCCCGGCCTGGCACGTCCAGATCGCGGCGCTCTCCGATCGGGCGGCCATTGACCGGATGATGGCCACCATCCGCGAGATGGGACTCGAGCCCAGCGTCGTCCCCGGTCCCGGCACGCTTCAGAAGGTGCGGGCGGGCCGGTGGTCCACCCGGGCCTCGGCCCAGGCGGAGGTGGCCCGCCTCCGGGCCCGATTCGGTGGCCAGCCGTTCGTGGTCCAGGATCCCTGATCCGTTCGTGGCCGACACCGGCAGCACCCCGCTGATGACCCAGTACCGCGACATCAAGTCGCGGCACCGGGACGCCATCCTGTTCTTCCGGATGGGCGACTTCTACGAGATGTTCTTCGACGACGCGGAACTCGGCGCCCGGGTCCTTGGCATCACCCTCACCTCGCGGGGGGACGGCGTGCCGCTCGCCGGTGTCCCCGTCAAGGCCGCCGCCGACTACCTGCGGCAACTGGTCGCTGCGGGCCACCGCGTCGCCATCTGCGAGCAGGTCGAGGATCCCAAGCTCGCCAAGGGCATCGTCAAGCGCGCCGTGGTGGAGACCGTCACCCCCGGCGCGCTGCTCGAGGAGGGCTGGCTCGCCGGCGGGCGCAACAACTGGCTGGTGGCCATCGCCCCGCCGGCCGGCGCCGACGACCTCCCCTCCCGACGCTACGGCGTGGCTGCCATCGACCTCTCGACCGGTGAGGTCGTCCTCGAGACCGCCCGCCCCGACGGGCTCGCCGAGTCGCTCGGCCGACTCCACCCCGCGGAGATTGTCCTCCCCACCGGCGCGCCCGACCTGCCGCTGGAGCCCGAGGTCATGCGCACCCGTCGGGAGGGCTGGGAGTTCGACCCGGAACTCGCGCGCGAGGAACTGGCGCGCCGCTATGCCCTCGCCAGTCTCGATGGCCTGGGACTCGGTCCCGATGACAGCCCCGCCGTCGGCGCGGCAGGCGCGCTCTTCCGGTACCTCGCCGACCTCCAGCCGGGCGGGCTCTCCCACCTGGCCCGTCCAGTCGTGCGCCGGTCCGACGAGTACCTCTGGATCGACGAGATGACCCGCCGGAACCTGGAGCTGGTCGAGCCGCTGCGCAGCGGGGCCAAGGGCGTCACCCTGCTCGAGGCGCTCGACGCCACCGTTACCCCCATGGGTGCTCGGCTCCTCCACCAGTGGCTCGTCTCGCCCCTGCGCCGGCCCGAGCAGATCAACGCTCGCCTCGATGCCGTCGAGGTGATGGTCAACGACAGCCGCGGGCGGACCCGGGTGCGCGCCGCCTTGGACGGCATTCGCGATGTCGAGCGGCTGGCCGGCCGGGCGGCCGCCGGCCGCGCCATCCCCAGGGAGCTGGGCGCGCTGCGCGATTCGTTTACTCGCCTTCCCGACGTGGTGGCGGCCCTGGCCGACCTGGCCGGCCGCGGCGGCAGCGCCGAGCTGGCCGGCTTGGCCTCCGGCATCGACCCGCTGGCGGACCTCGCCGCCGAGCTGGCTGCCGCCCTGGTCGACCGGCCGCCCGCGACCCTCGCCGAGGGCGGCATCATCCGCCCGGGGTATGACGCCGAGCTCGACGAGACCCGCGCCCTCCGGGACGGCGGCAAGCAGACCATTGCCGCCATCCAGCAGCGCGAGCGCGACCGGACCGGGATCGCGTCGCTCAAGATCGGGTACAACAAGGTCTTCGGGTACTACCTCGAGATCACCAAGGCGCACAGCGCCCGGGTGCCGGAGGACTACGAGCGCCGGCAGACCCTGGCCGGCGCCGAGCGCTACGTCACCCCCGAACTCAAGGAGTATGAGGCCAAGGTCCTCGGCGCCGAGGAGCGGCTCGGCGCCCGCGAGGCCGAGCTCTATGCCGGCCTGCGGAACCGGGTCGGCGCGGCGATCGAGCGAGTGCAGGCCACCGCCCGCAGCCTGGCCCGCGTGGACGTGCTGGCCGGGCTGGCCGAGCAGGCCTCGGCCCATCGCTACGTGCGGCCTGAAGTGCATGACGGCTTCGGACTGACCCTGGTCGCCTCCCGGCACCCCGTCATCGAGCGGTTGATGGCGCGCGAGGCGTTCATTCCGAACGACATCCACTTTGACGAGTCGTCCCGGGTCCTGCTCGTCACCGGGCCGAACATGGCCGGCAAGAGCACCATCCTGCGCCAGATCGGCCTGGTGGCCCTGATGGCCCAGGTCGGCTCGTTCGTGCCCGCCGAGCGTGCCTCCGTCGGGGTGGCCGATCGGCTGTTCACCCGGGTGGGCGCCAGCGACAACCTCGCCCGCGGCCAGTCCACCTTCATGGTGGAGATGAGCGAGACCAGCGCCATCCTCCACAACGCCAGCGCCCGCTCCCTGGTGCTCCTCGACGAGATCGGCCGCGGCACCTCCACCTATGACGGGGTGGCGATCGCCTGGGCGGTTACCGAGCACCTCCACGACGTCGTGGGCTGCAAGACGATGTTCGCCACCCACTACCACGAGCTCATGCAGCTCCCCGAGACGCTCGCGCACGCCCGCAATCTCAACGTCGCCGTCCGCGAGACAGCCGACCGGGTGGTGTTCCTCCACCGCCTGGAACCGGGTGGGACCGATCGCTCCTACGGAATCCACGTCGCCGAGCTGGCTGGGCTCCCCGAGCCGGTGGTGAATCGGGCCAAGGCGGTGCTCGGTACCCTCGAGGGCGAGCACCGGATGGTGCCCGGGGATCCCCCGCGCCCCGACCCCGGGCAGCTGCCGCTCTTTGCGGAGGCCCACCCCGTCGATCCGGCGGTCACCGCGCTGCGGGGCCTCGACCTCGACACCCTCACGCCGCTCCAGGCGCTGAACCGGCTGGCCGAGCTCAAGAAGCAGGCGGGGGGATGAGCGAATCCGCCTCGCCTGAGCCACCGCGTCGGGCTAGTTTCCCCTGATGCGCCAGAACCTGATCTTCGCGGGCCTCCTCGTGGCCGCCTGCGCCGCCCCGCCCGATGGCACCATGGACCTCCCCGCCGGGCAGGGCGCCAACCCCGCGCGCGGCGACGAGGCCCCCGTCCCCCTCGATGCCCAGAGCCCCGTGGAGTACCCCCCGGCGTTGTTCGACCAGGCCATCGGTGGCACCGTCGTCCTGCGCCTCTTCGTCACGGAGGCCGGTGCCGTGGTTCCCGATTCCACCCGGGTGCAGGAGTCCAGCGGCTACCCCGCCCTCGACTCCGCCGCCCTGGCGGCGGCGCCCAAGCTGCGATATGCCCCCGCCACGCGCAACGGCGTGCCGGTTGCCGCCCCCTTCACCCAACCCATCATCTTCCGGGCGCCCGAGCGCGGAGGGATCGTCCCGTGACCCGTCCCAAGGTGACCGCCGCCCAGTCCGTGCTGGAGACGGTCGGCCAGACCCCCCTGATTCGCCTGGCCCGGGTCGGCGCCGGGATCCGCACCCCGATCTACGGCAAGGCGGAGTACGCCAATCCCGGTGGCTCGGTCAAGGACCGCATCGGCCTGGCCATCATCGAGGCCGCCGAGCGCGCCGGGACCCTCGCGCCCGGTGGCACCATCGTCGAGGGCACCTCGGGCAACACCGGGGTGGGGCTCGCCATGGCCGCCGCCCTCAAGGGCTATCACTGCATCTTCACCATGCCCGACAAGATGAGCCAGGAGAAGGTCCGGCTCCTCAAGGCCTACGGCGCGGAGGTGGTGATCACCCCCACCGCGGTGCCACCCGACCACCCCGATCACTATGTCATGAAGGCGAAGCAGATCGTCAAGGACACCCCGGGCGCCGTCATGGCCGACCAGTTCTACAACCAGGAGAACCCCGAGGCGCATTATCGCACCACCGGTCCCGAGATCTGGGAACAGACCGGGGGCACCGTCACCCACTTCGTGGCGGGGGCGGGCACCGGCGGGACGGTCAGCGGAGTTGGCCGGTTCCTCAAGGAACAGAACCCCAAGGTCCGGATCGTGGGCGGCGATCCCATCGGGTCGCTCTACGCCGGCTACCACCGGACCCGCACCCTCGGCGAGGGCCAGCCGTACAAGGTCGAGGGAATCGGCGGCGACAAGGTTCCCACCGCCCTGTGGTGGGACATCGTCGACGAGTTCCGGCAGGTCTCCGACCGCGACTCCATGGCGATGGCCCGCCGGATGGCCCGCGAGGAGGGCATCCTGGTCGGGGGCTCCGCCGGGACCAATGTCGCCATCGCCGTCGACCTGGCGCGCGAGCTCGATGACCCCGAGGCCTGCGTCGTCACCATCCTCTGCGACACCGGCGAGCGCTACCTCTCCAAGGTCTTCAACGACGACTGGATGCAGGAGAACCAGCTCCTCGACCTCCGGCGTACCACTGTCGGCGACATGCTCGAGCGGCGGGGCAAGGGTTCCCCGCCCCTCGTCAGCGTCGCCCCCGCCGCCGCGGTGCGGCAGGCCCTCCACCTGATGGCCTCATGGGACGTGAGCCAGATCCCGGTCATGGACGGCGGCGAGTGCCTCGGGGGCCTGATGGAGCACTCCCTGATGACCCGAGCCCTCGACCAGCCCACCCTCCTCGACCGCCCGGTGCGCGAGGTGATGGAGGCCCCCTTCCCGGTCGTGGATGCCGCCTTCCCGACCGATCGCCTGGCCCCGATGTTGACCCGCGAGTCCCCCGCCGCCCTGGTACAGCGGGATGGCGCCATCGTCGGCATCGTCAGCCGCGCCGACGTCCTGCGGATGATGCTGGGGGCGCGGTGACGGAGCGAGGAGCGAGAAGCACGACGCGAGAAGCGCGCAACGGCTCACCCTGATCGCGGCCCCAGGCAACCGAAGGCCGACCTCGCAAGCTGCTCCCTTCTCGCTTCCCACTTCACCCTTACCTTTCTCCCATGCGCATCACCGTCCTGACTGGCGGCACCTCTTCCGAACGCGACGTCGCCCTCGCGTCGGCCGGCCAGGTGGTGACTGCCCTGCGCGGCCGCGGTCACCGGGTGACGGTGGTCGACACCGCTACCGGGGCCCTGACCGCCGAAGACGAGAAGGCCCGCCTTGCCCCCGGCGTCGGTGTGGCCCCCCCCTCCCTGGCCGAGCTCCAGGCCCTGGGCGGTGGGCTGGGGGTCGCCGACCTGGCCTCCCTGACCGAGGTCCGCGAGGCCGAGGTCCTGTTCCTGGCCCTGCACGGCGGCTGGGGCGAGGACGGGACCCTCCAGGCGGTGCTCGAAACCGTCGGCGTCCCGTATACCGGCAGCGGCCCCCTCGCGAGCGGCCTGGCCATGGACAAGGACATCTCCAAGCGCCTCTTTCGCGATGCCGGGATCCCCACCGCGGCCTGGCGGATGGCCCCGGTCGCTGCCGGGGAAATCGCCGAGGCACTCGGCTGGCCGGTGGTGGTCAAGCCCTCCAAGCAGGGATCCACGGTCGGGTTGACCATCGTGGATGGCCCGGAGCGCCTCGATGCCGCGATCGCCGAGGCCCGGCGGTACGACGACGAGGTGATGGTGGAGCAGTTCGTGCCGGGACGCGAGCTCACCGTCGGGGTGCTGGACGCTGCCGCCCTGGGCGTGGGCGAGATCATCCCCCGGCACGCGATCTTCGACTACGAATGCAAGTACACCCCCGGCATGTCCGAGGAGATCTTCCCCGCCGACCTGCCTGGGCCCGTGGCCGAGGCCTGTCGGCGGCTCGCCCTGGCGGCCCATCAGGCGCTCAAGCTCCGGGGGTACTCCCGGGTCGACTTTCGCTTGACACCCGCCGGGGAAATCGTCTGTTTAGAGGTGAACACCCTCCCGGGGATGACCGCCACCAGCCTCCTGCCGCAGTCCGCCGCCGTCGCCGGCATCCCGTTTCCGGACCTCTGCGAAGCGATCTGCCGGCTGGCACTCGGAAAGGGCTGACCGGGACCGGCCCGATCCGTGCGGCGTGGAACGGTCGCGGGCGTCTCCCGTAGGGATGACCTGAGCCACTGGAGTCCGGCAATGCGCGAGCAGCACGGCAATCACCTGACACCGTGGGTTGGCCGCCTGATGGCGGCCAACGCCGCCGTACTGGTGCTGCTCCTGACCGTCTTCACCGCGCCCCGCTTCAGCTCCGCCCTCCAGTTCGACCCCGGTCTGCTCGGGTCCCGTCCCTGGACCGCCTTCACCCATCTCTTCACCCACCTGGGACCGCTCCACCTGGCGGTCAACCTCCTCGTCCTCTGGATCTTTGGTCCTGCGGTGGAGGAGCGCATCGGGGGACGTCGCTTCGTCCTGCTCTACCTGAGTTGTGGACTCGGAGCGGCGCTCTTCGCCCTGGGCCTCGCCGGTGTTGCCGACCTGCCCCCCCTCGCCGGCGCGGGCGGCGCCGCGCTCGGCGTGGCCCTGGCAGCCGCCCTGCTCCGCCCCGATTCCCAGATCGAGGTCTTTCCCCTGCCGGTACCGCTCTCGGCGGCCACCGCCGTGGCCACCCTGGCCGTCCTCGACCTGCTCGCCGCCTTCCGCTTCGCCGCCGACGGCCTCTCCCACTTCGCGCACCTCGGTGGGTTGATCGTGGCCTACGGGTGGTTCCGCTTCCGCCTGCTCGCGCCGCCCGCCGCTGCCGCCGCGCGACGCGACGCGCTCCGTGCCGTGATGGCGGCACCGATGCCGATGCGCAAGCAGGAAGGCGCCTCCGTGACACCGCTCCCGCCGACCCGCGCCGAGACGGCGCTCGCCTCGGCGGAGTTCGAGCGCGTCGAGATGGATCGCGTGCTCGACAAGATCAGCGCCAGCGGATTGGACAGCCTGACCGCCGCTGAACGGCGCTTTCTGCACGACGCGGCCGAGCGTCGGGGCAAGCGACACGACTGAGGAAGCGCAACCCCCTCTCGGCTCTCTTGATCTTGTTCGTCGTCCTGCGTATTGTGTCGCGTGCTCATCAATCTCATCCCTGAGTTCCTCGATGTCCTCGCCTCCGCGGATCGCGAGGCGGCCTACCACCGCTATCTCCAGTCCCACCGCGACGTCCTCTCGTCCTACTGGTCGAACTATGTCCTCGACCTCGACAGTCCCGGGGCCAACCAGGTCATCCGCGATGCCGTCGCCGCCGACCGCAGCGACCTCCACGCGCTGCTCGCCTCGCGCGACCTGGTCCAGGTGGCCGAGGATGCCGTGGCGCGCGCTGCCGACCTCCTGCGCATCGACCGCCCGCACGACACCTATCTCATGGTGGGGGTCGGGGGCGCCAATGCGGGAGAGCTGGTCATCAATGGTCGCGGGGTGGCGTTCATCTGTGTGGAGCACTTCACCGGCCGCACCAACCCCGAGACCTTCGGGATGGGCCTGCAGCCCGACCTGATCCCCCTCTGGATCGGCCACGAGCTCGCGCATGCCGTGCGATACACCTCGCCCCAGAGCGCCAGCGAACTGCGGCGCCTGGTGGACGAAGAGGGCGGACGCTACGACTACTGGGAAACGGCGCGACGGGCCACCCTGCGGGAACTCCTCGTCAACGAGGGGCTGGCGGTCCACGCCGCCCAGGCGGTCGCGCCCGGATTCGACATGGCCGACTACTTCGGCTATCCGCGGCGCCAGTACCAGCGGATGCGCGAGCTCGAGGCGTTCCTCCGCCGGGCCGTCGCCAGCGAGCTCGACCGCAGCGGCCTCGGGCTGCGCCTGCGCTACCTCTCCGGCGGGATGACCCCCTCCGCCCGCCTCACCCTCGGCCGGGTCATCCCCGAGCGCTGCGGCTATTACCTGGGATACCGGATGTCCGAGGCGATTGTCGCCGAACGCGGCATTGCCGACTCGCTCCGCGCCTCGGCCAAGGAAGTCATGGTGGCCGAGGAACTGGCGCGAGGGCGGCAGTCGGCGTAGCGGGTGAGAGGTAAGAGGTGAGAAGTGAGAGGGAAAAGCGGGCACGGGATCCCTCGGAACTTGGAGCCGGGTCGGTCACCACCTCTTACCTCTTACCTCTTACCTTCCCCACCATGCCCACCCCTCCCACCATCACCCACAAACCCGCCGGCCCCTACGTCATCGAGGGCGATGTGGTCATCCTCGACAACGAAGGCAATCCCATCAAGCCACCCGAGGCCAAGATCCCCGGCCAGATCAAGCTCTGTGGTTGCGGGATGTCCAAGAACAAGCCGTTCTGCGACAGCACGCACAAGCGGTAGCGGGGGGCAGCGGGGCAGCGGGGCAGCGGGGCAGCGGGGCAGCGGGGCAGCGGGGCAGCGGGGCAGAAGCTGCGCAGGTTTGAGATCGAGTCAATACCCCCGATGACACGGAGTCATCGACACCCGGCACCCTAGTCCCTAGCCCCCAGTCCCTGTTCCCCATTCCCCATTCCCCATTCCCCGTTCCCCCTCCCCTCACTTCCCCACACAGAACCGACTGAAGATCCTCCCCAGTACCTCGTCGGGATCCATCACGCCGATCAACGCATCGAGGGCCGCGAGGGCGCCCTGGACCTGGTGCGCCGCGAGCGCGGCGTCTCCCGAGGGTCCGAGGAGCCCCTCGACCGGCGCGAGGGCCTCTGTGGCCGCCTCCAGGCCGATCCGGTGCCGTTCCCGAAGCAGGACCGGCTCATCGTCGCGGAGCACGCCCCCCGCCGCTCCCTGAAAGGCGGCGATCGCCGCCGCCGACCGAAGCGCCCCCAACCCCTCCCCATCAACGACCGACACCGCAATCCCCTCCACCTCCTCACCATCGCGGGTGGGGACCAGGTCCGACTTGGTGCGCACCACAATCGCCACCCGTCCCCGGATCGCCTCACGCTCCCCCGGCTCGAGCGGGCGGCCGGCTTCGGCGCAGAGCAGGACCAGGTCGGCCGACTCCAGGTAGCGTCGGCTGACCTCGATCCCCAGGCGTTCCACCATGTCATCGGCCTCGCGAAGGCCGGCGGTATCGGCGAGCCGGATCGGCCAGCCGTCGAACTCGGTGTCGGCTTCCACCGCATCCCGGGTGGTGCCGGGCACCGGCGTCACCAGGGCCCGATTCACCCCCAGGAGCGCATTGAAGAGCGAGGACTTGCCGGAATTGGGGGCCCCGGCCAGCACCACCAGCGCCCCCGTCCGGAGCCGCTCGCCGGCGGGGGCGGTGCGCAGGAGCCGGTCGATGTCAGCCTGGACCGCTCGGAGCTGGCCCGCCATCGCCTGGGGTGAGATGGGGCCGTCGTCCTCACCCGGGAAGTCGATCTCGTAGGAAAGCGCCGCGACAAGGTCAAGTAGTTGTAGCCGCAACCTCTGTATCCGGGCCGACAAACCACCCTCGACCTGGTGCAGCGCAGCCCGGGCCTGGGTCGGGGCGTAGGCATCCACGAGGTCGGCCACCCCCTCGGCCTGCAGCAGGTCCATTTTCCCGTTCAGGACCGCCCGCCGCGTGAACTCGCCGGGCTCGGCAGGTCGGGCTCCCGCGCCGAGGAGGGCTCCCATGACCTGGTTGGCCGCCATCGCCCCCCCGTGGCAGTGGAACTCGACCATGTCTTCGCCGGTGTAGCTCCGGGGTCCGGGGAAGACCAGGTACAGCCCCCGGTCCACCGCCCGGCCTGCACGATCAAGGAATGTTCCGAGGTTGGCCCGTCGGGGCAGGTCGGTGCGGAGGCCCTCGACGACGGTGGCGGCCAGCGCGAACGCCCGCGCCCCCGAGAGGCGCACCACGGCCACCGCCCCCCGTCCGGGGGCGGTGGCCAGCGCGACGATCGGATCCGAGAGCATCGCCGCAATCTAGGGAGGGGCCCCGGCGGGGGCGCCTACCGGCGCTTGCCGCCCTTGGGGGCCGGTGCCGGCGGGGTGGGTGGGTTGCGGCGGAGCCGCTCCTGCGTCAGCAGCCACTGCTGGGGAATGCTGGCCATGTTGCTGATGAAGTAGTACAGGTTGAGCCCACTGGCGAACTGGCCAAACATGAACGTCATCATCGGCGGCATGATGTACAGCATCATCTTCATCTGCGGGTTGGGCGCCATGCCTCGCTGGCCGAGCTTCATCAGCCCGTACATCGAAAGCCCCATCAGCACCGGGGTGATCCACAGCGGGTCGGCGCGCGACAGGTCGGGCAGCCACAGGAAGCTCTCGCCCCGCAGCTCGATCGTGTTCTGGAAGACGAAGAACAGCGCCAGCAGCACCGGCCACGGCAGCAGCATCGGCCAGCACCCGCCGAGCGGGTTGACGTTGTGCTCCTTGTACAGCTTGAACATCTCCTGCTGCAGCTTCTGGGGGTCGTTCTTGTACTTCTCCTGCATCTCCTTCATGATCGGCTGGATCGCCTGCATCTCCATGCTCGATCGCATCGCCTTCTGGTTGAGCGGCCAGAGCAGCAGCCGGATCAGCACCCCGAACGCGATCAGCACCGCTCCGTAGGGCAGGCTC
This sequence comes from Gemmatimonadales bacterium, assembly GCA_048499805.1. Taxonomy (GTDB): domain Bacteria; phylum Gemmatimonadota; class Gemmatimonadetes; order Gemmatimonadales; family GWC2-71-9; genus JAWXBA01. Next base: position 105,132 of record JASNZF010000004.1, read on the forward strand.
AGGTTGTCGTGCATCCAGACCAGCAGCCAGCGCGCGCCCAGCGCCACCGGACGGATCAGCGAGCGGAACCCCGGCCAGCCGTACGGATTCACGTCGTCGAATTCGTTCCCCAGGGCGTTGAGTCGCGGGTACTCCATGGGGCCGGCATAGACCAGGTAGTGAAAGCGGCCGTCGCTGGCCACCGGGAGGCTGGCCTGCACGTCCACCAGCGCCGGCTTGGGGCTGAGCGGGTCCGCGTGGAACGCCCGCGCCCCGCTGAGGCGGCCCCGCGCCCCGGCGGGCTGGGTGGAGTCGATCGCGAAGATCGCCGCGACGAAGTACTTGGACTTGATCGCCACCCACTCGAAGGGTCCGCTGAGCACCAGCGGGGCCCCCTGCTCGATCTTCTGGAAGCGGGTCAGTTCGGTGTCTTCCGCCTTGACGACCACACCCAGCTCGTGGCGATGCTCGGCCGAGTCGCTCTCGGTGTTGCGGAGCCCCGGCCCCATCCCGATCAGCAGCTGCCCGCCATTCGGGCCCACCCCGTCGATGCGTCCCTCGACCGCGATCTGATAGGTCCCGGGAACGAACCGATAGGTCAGCGTGACCGGCAGCCCGCGCACCGTGGCCGACAGCGAGAAGGCCGTGTCCCCGACGGCCACGTCGAGGTCGCGTTGGGTCGCCTCGAACAGGGTCTCGCCGAGCGCCAGCGTGTCGCCACCCACCACCAGCGACGACGCCAGCAGCGCGCTGCCGGGCTGGAGGATCTGCGCCGCCCGGCCGCCATCGGCCGGCAGCATGGAGCGATACTCGGGGAGGGTGGCGGCGATCAGGCGTCCGCCTCGGGTGCTGAAGCGATACTCGTAGAGCGAGGAGCGCACCGTGACGGTGTCCGGAGCCACGATCGGCGCGGGTGCCGCCTCGAGGGGTGGAGCGGAGTCCGCCTGGAGCCGCGGGGAGACGGCCGCCGGCATCTCGCTGGGCGGCGCAACCGCGACGGTGTCGGTGGTGGCAGGGGTGGTGGCGCCCGGGGGCGGCACGGGGGGCTTGAATAGCACCGCCGGGGCGACAGCCACCAGCATCATGAGCAGAATTGCCGCAACGACTCGCCGGTCCATGTTCCCTCGACGCAAGAGCAGCCCACACCGTCACACGGCCGGGGCGGCCAGATTGTTTCAGGCCGGGATCGGGCCCCGGCTCGTTGGTCGGGGCGTCGACTCCCGCCCCCCTGCCCCCCTGCCCCGCCGCCCCACCGTCACGGCACCGGGTCGAACCCTCCCGGGTTGAACGGGTGGCACCGGATCAGCCGGCGGCCCCCAAGCCAGGTGCCCTTCAGGAAGCCGTACCGCTCCACCGCCTCGAGCGTGTATTGCGAGCAGGAGGGGGTGAACCGGCAGGAGGGGGGCAGCGCGGGCGAAATGAACCGCTGATAACCCCGGATCAGCAGCATCGCGATCCTCTGGGGCCACCGCAGCGGCGAGATCACGTCGGCCCGATCGCCGAGTCGCGCCAGGCCAGCAGTTGGGACCGGAGCGACTCGAACGAGGCGCCATACGCTTCGCGGCGGGCCCGGATCACCAGATCCCAGCCGGGCTGACGGCCCTGGATCTCCCGCCGCCAGATCTCCTTCAGCCGTCGGCGCAAACGATTGCGGGCCACCGCACTGGACTGGAACCGGGGTACAATCAGTCCCATCCGTGGGTGACCCGCTGCGTTGTGCGTCCAGATCACGTCCAGGTGGCTCAGCCGATGGCGTTTTCCGGTGCGCAGGACCTGTCGGAGATCGCTCTCCCGCGCCAACCGGTGCCACCGGGGAACCGCTTCACCGGGCGTCAGGCGCTCGCGTGCTTGGAGGGAAGCGAGACCGTCAGCTGGCGACGCCCCTTCTTGCGACGGCGCGACAGCACTGCCTGACCCCAACGATCGGCCATCCGGGCCCGAAAACCATGCTTGTTGATCCGCTTCTTGTTGCGCGGCTGATATGTCGGCTTCATGAATCCTAGTCCTCACGGTGAACCGATAAAGCTACTCGATCCAGCCCGGTCCGGTCAAGGTTGACTTTTCCACAACGGGGCCGTAAACTCGCCAGCCCTTACCGCACCTCGCCCGGCCCTGCGGCCGGTTCATGAAGAGTCGACATGTCGCTTTCACCAAAAGACGCCTGGAAGCAGATCCTCGAGGAGGCCAAGCGGGAGCTCCCCGCCCATGCCATCCAGAGCTGGCTCGTGCCGGCCGAGCCACTGGCCCTCGAGGGTAGCCGCCTGATCATCGGGGCCCCCGACCAGTTCTCGGTGAACTGGAACGAGGAGAAGCACGCCGCCCTCCTGGCCCGCCTGGCCGAACCCCTCCTGGGCCATGGCGCCGAGGTGGTCTTTCGGGTCATGGAGGAGCGCCAGAAGCGGCCCCAGATGGACTTCTTCGTGGCCCCCGCCGCCGAGCCGGCGCCGGCGGCCCCCTCGGTGGCCAACCCGAGCTCCCAGCCGCTCAACGACCGCTACACCTTCGACAACTTCGTCATCGGCAAGTCCAACGAAATGGCGGCCGCGGCCGCCAACGCCGTCGGCGAGGCCCCCGGCAAGACCTACAACCCGCTCTTCATCTACGGGGCCACCGGCCTGGGCAAGACCCACCTGATGCAGGCCATCGCCCACCGGGTGCTGGCCCGGGAGCCGAACACCCGGGTCCTCTACGTCGGCGCCGAGCGGTTCATCAACGAGGTGATCGAGGGGATCCACGGCCGGACGATGCAGAACCTGCGTCGCCGCTACCGGTCCGAGGTCGATCTCTTCCTGGTCGACGACGTCCACTTCCTGGAGGGCAAGGAGGCCACCCAGGAGGAGTTCTTCCACACCTTCAACTCCCTCTCCGGCGAACGGCGCCAGATCGTCCTGACCTCCGACCGCCCCCCGACCGAGATGCCGGGGCTCGAGGCGCGGCTGGTCAGCCGGTTCCAGGCCGGGATGGTCGTCGACGTCGGCCAGCCGGACCTGGAGCACCGGATCGCCATCCTCCGGAAGAAGAAGGAGCAGGACCACCTCGAGACCGCGATCCCCGACGAGGTCCTCGCGTTCATCGCCGAGCACGTCCCCTCGAATGTGCGCGAGCTGGAGGGGTGCATCATCAAGCTGATCCTCTACGGCTCGCTCAAGAAGCGCGAGATCACCATCGAGACCGCCCGCGAGGCGCTCTCCGACAAGATCCGCCCGGTCCAGGGTGGCGCCGTGGTCACCCGGGCGATGCCGAGCATCGACAAGGTCCAGGAGATCGTGGCCAAGCGGTGGGGGGTCACCCCGGAGGGGCTGCGGTCCAAGGCGCGGATCAAGACGCTCACCGTGCCGCGGCAGATCGCCATGTACCTCGCCCGCGACATGCTGCAGATGCAGCTTGTGGAAATCGGGCAGTCGTTCGGCGGCCGCGATCACTCGACTGTGATTCATTCTGTGGACAAGGTCCAGCAGCAGTTGCAGCGGGATCGCGCCTTCCGGGAGCGGGTGGAGTCGGCGCGGCAGGAGTTGTTGGCACAATAATCGTCCAGGCGAATGGATCGCTGTGGAGAGTGCGGACAACCCCGGGGTTCTTCCCCGGTCGTCCAGACTCCCCACACCGCACGGGATGGTGTGGACACGGGCAACTCCGTGCGTCGCGTGGAGATGATGCGATCGTCCACAGTTCCACACTCTCTACTACTGCTTCTAGTTCTTATATTCCGGTGGTGCAGTACTACAGCTTAGCAAAACGAGGCGGCAGATGAAGTTCACGATTACCCGGGAGAAGCTCCAGGAAGGACTCGTGGCGGTGGCGGCCTCCGTCCCCACCAAGACCACCCTTCCCGTCCTCTCCAACATCCTGGTCGAGGCGACCCGCGATGGGCTCCGGTTGTCCGGAACCGATCTCGACATCGCGGTCAGCACCACCATCCCCGCCTCGGTCGACCAGGAGGGGGCCATCACGCTGCCCGCCCGGAAGCTGGTGGAGATCGTTCGCGAGCTCCCCTCCGCCGCCATCCGGATCACCAGTTCCGGCGAGCAGCGGGTCGCCATCGAGTGCGGGAAGTCGAAGTTCAAGCTGCTCGGCCTCTCCAAGGAGGAGTTCCCCGCCTTTCCGGCCGTCAAGTTCGAGGGCGGCTGGCGGGTGCCGTCCAAGGATCTCCAGAAGCTGATCTCCCACGTCGCCTTCGCCGCCAGCACCGAGGAGAGCCGTCCGATCCTCAATGGCGTGCTCTGGGAGCTCAAGAACGACCGGATGCGCATGGTGGCCACCAATGGGCACCGTTTGGCCCGCATGGACGTTCCGGTCGCAGGTGGAGGGGGTCAGCAGGCCGACCTCATCGTCCCTCCCAAGGCCCTCGACCAGATCAAGCGCCTCTTTGCCAGCGACGACGAGGTCGAACTGGCCAAGAGCGAGAACCACCTCGGCTTCCGGTCCTCGACTACCCAGGTCTTCACCCGGCTGATCGAGGGACCATACCCGAATTACGAGCAGGTGATTCCGCGCGAGAACGATAAGATCGCCACCGCCGACAAGTCCGCCCTGAGCGCCGCCCTCCGCCGGATGAGCATCGTCGCCAGCGACCAGACCCACCGGATCCGGGTGGCCTTTGCCAGCGGCTCGTGCAAGCTCTCGGTGCAGACCCCGGACCTGGGCGAGGCGCAGGAGGAACTCGCCGTCGCCTACGACGGGGATCCGCTCGAGATCGGCTTCAACGCGCTGTACATGCTCGAGGTCCTGAAGTACATGCCGACCGACGAGGTCCGGTTGACCTTCAAGGCCCCGGAACGCGCCGCGACCTGCGAGCCGGTGGGGTGGGACGACCCGGCCAGCTACCTGACCCTGGTGATGCCGCTGCGACTGGTCGATTGATGTCGGTGGGGTGAGGGAGAAGCATGCAGCGAGAAGGGAGAAGCGGGCCGATCCGGCCCGCTCCTCCCTTCGGCCTTCCCACCCCTTCCCTTCCTGGTGCCGGCTTCTCGCTTCTCCCTTCTCGCTGCTCCCTTCCTATCGCAGCCGCTGCAGGATGATCGCCTGCCGGGCCCGCATCCGAGCCGGCCGGTACGCGGGGTTGGAAAGCCGGGGAAACGGCAGCAGGGCGGCGAGGGCGGCGGCCTCGGTCCGCGCCAGCCGGGCTGCGGGCTTGTTGAAGTAGGCCTGGCTGGCCGCCTCCACCCCCCAGATCCCCGGCCCGAACTCCGCCACGTTCAGGTACAGCTCCAGGATCCGGTCCTTCGGCAGCGACCACTCCAGGCGCTTGGCCAGCATGGCCTCCTTCACCTTGCGGAGCGGATTGCGCGAGGGCGAGAGGTAGAGGTTCTTGGCCAGCTGCTGGGTCAGGGTGCTGGCCCCGCGCACCCCGCCCGCCCCGGTCACGGAACGCCGCAGGGCCCGCAGCAGGTCGCTGCGGTGGCGCGGGTTGTCCCATTCAAACGCATCGCGCGGATACCCCAGCGCCCTGCGAATCTCGACCCAGTCGAAGCCCGCGTGCTCGTAGAACCGGTTGTCCTCGGCAATCAGGACCGCCCGGCGCATCACCGGGGCGATCGCCTCCAGTGGAACCGGCCGGTAGAGGCGCTGGTCGGGCAGCCGTTCCGCCGCCGGGCCGGACCACCGCTCCTGCATCGCCATGAAGGCGGTCTCGCGGGGCATGGCCACCCGATACCAGATCGGTGGCGGCGCCGCCACCAGGAGCCAGGCCAACGACAGGCCGACCCCCCACTTGGTCCAGCGCCACCACCGGCGGGGAGTGGCCGGGGTGCCAGGCCGCTGCCTCCCCTCCCCCTCCGGCGGTGGCAGCGGCATCCGCACTCCTCCCCCAATCGGCCCGCTCACGGGAGGCGAACCACCGCGAGGACGGGGATCGGTGCTGGCGTCATCGCCATGGACACCGTCGACGGCTGGGACACGGTTCGGCTCCCCCCAGGAAGCAACCCGCGTGGGTCGACATAGTAGTTGTCATAACAACAACCTACCATTCTTGCGCCGGTCTCTCCACCCGGGGCCTGCATCATTCCCGCCACCGTCGTCGTGAACGACGCCGAGACCTTCCGGGATGGCGTGCCAAGCAATTCCCTGGCGCCTGCGGCAAAGGGTACTCGGGGATCTGCGCGCCGGCCGGCAGGAGCAGCGGAATCGACACCGGGCCTCTCCAGGGGAACGATGCGGGACCAGGGGGAGCGTGACCGATGTACAGACCCCCCGGGCCGCGTGAGCGGTCCGGGGGGCACGGGTCGGGCGGTAAGCCGAGTTCTGTTCCTCGCCCGAAGGCGGGGGATGGTCATCTGTCTGGGACCGCCGTCGCCGACGGCCTCGAGCAGCCTACCCACGGCTCAGGCGGTGCGGGTCGCACCTCGCCGCTGCTTGGCCTTGCTCCGACTGGGGGTTACCGTGCCACTCCTGTTGCCAGGAGCGCGGTGGGCTCTTACCCCACCCTTTCACCCTTACCCTCCGGTCGCTTGCGCTTCCTCGGGGCGGTTTGCTTTCTGTTGCCCTGTCCGTCGCCTCGCGGCGCCCAGGCGTTACCTGGCAGTCTACCCTATGGAGCTCGGACTTTCCTCAGGGCGCCCCGAAGGACACCCCGCGACCACCTTCTCCAACCCGTGGGGGGAAGATAAGGGGGAATGGGGGATGGGGAACAGGGACTGGGGACTGGGGACTGGGGACTGGGGACTGGGGACTGGGGACTGGGGACTGGGGACTGGGGACTGGGGCGTCAGGTGTCGGGTGTGGCGCCGGTGCGTACGCAAGGTGTCATCCCGAGGAGCGTCGCGACCAGGGATCCTGCCTGCCGGGATCGACCCGGACCATCGGAGTTCCATGCCCGCTGACAAGATCCCTCGCTTCGCTCGGGATGACACTCCCCACGCATGTCGAGATCATATCTTCCCCCTGCCCCCCTGCCCCCCTGCCCCCCTGCCCCCCTGCCCCCCTGCCCCCCTGCCCCCCTACCCCGTCCCAACCCCCCGCACTCGCGCCAGACCAGCCCGCGCCTCATCAACCAGTGGTAGTAGCATCTCATCCGCCTCGCGCCACTGCGCCAGCGACGCCGCGAATTCCTGCGCCGCCGCCGTACGCTGGCCCAGGCGTTCCAGCGCCAGCCCCCGCAGCAAACGAACCCGGCCCAGCACCGCCCACCGCGGGTCGAACTGCCGCCCCATCAGCTGCTCCGGCTGGAACGGCCGCAGGAGGTCTACCGCCGCCTGATACTCCCCAAGCTGGAACAGGACCTCGGCGGTGAGGGGCCGGCTGTCCCCGTTGGCGAACCCCCAGAGCGACAGCTCCGACTCGGTGGACGCCTCGGGCGGGGCGGGGGGCGCCCGCAACTGCCTTCGCGCCTCCACCGAGTCGCCGCGGTGCAGCGCCTCGAGCGCCAGCAGCGTCGGGTCGCTGGGCACGCCACTCATCCGTTCGAGCTCCCGGAGCGGGGCAGGGGTGGTGGGGCTCAGCAGGAACAGCCCGATCGGCGCCGCCGCCACTGAACGGGCCAGCGCCTGGCGCTGGCTCGGGGTGGAGGTGCGCGAGGCCTCGACCACCTCCCGCCAGATCCGCTCGAGCTCGCTCCGGGCTCCCCCCGCCGCGCTGTAGAGCTGGGCCTGGCGCGCCCATCCCCAGGCTTCGTCCCGCCCCGAGGGGAGTTGTGCCGGCCCGATCTCGGGCGGGCGGACCGCACGTCGGACGGTGTCGGCGATGGCGATCAGCTGGGCTGCGCCCGGAACATCACCGAGGTAAGAGAGAATGTTCGCGCTCGCCAGCACGTCCTGCAGGGCCGCGGTGCCCAGCAGGCTCAACCCCTCGGGGGTGGGGTGCAGCTGGAGCATCCCCTCCCGCACGGCACGTCCGGCGCCCAGGACGTCGCCGCCGTTGAACCGCGCCCGCGCCTCCAGGAACGAGGCGAACCCCCGGGTCGGTTCGGGAAGGAGTTCCCGGATCCGGGCCGCCTCCTGCAGCGCGGCGGGGTGGTTCTCGGCGGCCAGATGCACGCCAAACAGCGCCAGCCGGGCCCGTGCGGTCTGCGGCTGGGCATCGACCCAGGACTGCGCCACCGCCAGCGCCTCGGCCCGGGCGCGCGCCACCCCCTCACGAACGGTCGGCTCGTCGATCAGGGAGACCCCCTCCGGCGAGTGGGCGGGCGCCAGCGAGTCGGTGGCCACCAGGACGAGCTTGGGGGTGCTGCTTGCCGCGTCGGCCAGGATGGCGTTGACGTGCTCGTAGGCCAGGACGTAGCGGGGGTCGAGCTGGATCGCCCGGCGGAAGGCCCGGAGTGCCCGGGTATGGGCTTCCGCGTAGGGACGCCCCGGGTCGTGGAAGAGGGCGTCGCCGAGTCCGTACCAGGCATCGGCGTCGGACGAGTCGCGGGCCAGGAGCACGCCGTAGAGCGCCTCCGACCGTCCCGGGTTCCCCTCGATCATGGCCCGGTAGGCGGTGATCATCACCCGTTCCCGTTCCGGGAGTCGCTCGGCAAACCGCGCCGCCCGCTCGATCGCCACCTGCGCCACCGTGTCCACCTCGCCGTAACGCCACCCTCGGGTCAGCGCCAGGCGGAAGTAGGCCAGGGCGAAGGTGCTGTCGAGCGCGATGGCCCGGTGCAGGTCGGCTTCGGCCTCGGCCAGTTCCCATCGGTGCAGGTGAGTGGCGCCGCTCAGATAGGCCCGATACCCCTCCAGCGACCAGGTGGTCACCACCGAAAGCGAGGACACGCGGGCATCCGGGCCAGCGGAGATATCCAGGAGGCGGCGGGCCAGCTCGTCGAACAGCGGGCGAACGTCGGCGGTTCCCGCACCCGAGACCTGGGCGAGGTCCACCCGCTGGCCGCTGGCCACGTCGTAGGTGCGCGCCACCAGGAACAGGGAGTCCCCTTGACGGGTGTAGTCGCCCAGCACCACCGTCCACGCCCCGGCCTCGCGGGCGAGTCGCCGCGCCAGCTGCAGGCCCACCGGCCCATCGCCGGAGCCGCTCCCGGCGAGCAGGTCGCGCAGCCGGTCAGCGTCCACCACCGACAGGTCGTTCCACTGGCCCAGGGCCAGGGTGAGCATGCTCACGCTGCCGTCGCGCAACCAGGCCAGCTCCTCGTCGTCCCGGAGGTTGTCGAACGGCAGCACCATCACCGACAGCCGGGGGTTCACACCCGCCGGGGGCCCATTGTCGGGAACCAACCATGCCACCACCGCGACCAGCGCCACCGCGAGGCCGAGCATCACGCCGCGACGGGCGCGCCAGCGCCGCACCGGCGGCCGCGGGGTGGCACCGGGCGGGGTGACCGGATGGTCCGCCAGCACGGCGGCGCGGAATTCCGCCGGGGACTGGTAGCGCGCCTCGGGAATCTTCTCGAGGGCGCACATGACGGCGTGTGCCAGGGCAGGGGAGGTCCCGGGCCGCCGGGTCGCGAGCGGCTCGGGCGGGTCTAGGATCTGGCGGGACAACAGGGTGCGCGGGGGACCGTCGAACGGCGGCCGGCCCGCCAGCATCTCGTAGGTGACGACTCCCAGGGAGTAGAGGTCGCTCCGGATGTCGATCGGCTCGCCGCTGGCCTGCTCCGGGCTCATGTAGGCGGGCGTGCCCATCGCGACGCCCGGTCCCGTTGTGGGGCCGTCGCCCTCGAGCATCCGGGCCACGCCGAAGTCGGTCAACAGGGCGCGCGGCCCCGACCCTTCGAGCAGGATGTTTTCCGGCTTGATGTCACGGTGGACCACCCCCGCCTCGGCGGCGGCCTCGAGCGCCGAGGCGATGTCGGCCGCGATCCGTGCCGCCAGTTCCTCGGGGAGGGGCCCGTCCTGCTGGAGGCGCTGCCGAAGGGTCTGGCCCGCCACGCAGTCCATGACGTAGTACACCAGCCCGTTGGTCTCGGCCGCCAGGTGCACTGGCACGATGTTCGGGTGGCGCAGTCGGGCAATGATCCGGGCCTCGGCCAGGAACCGTGCGACGACGGTCCGGTGGCCGACCAGCTCCGGGCTCAGCACCTTGACCGCCACATCCCGCCGCAGGGTCAGGTCGGTGGCCCGGTAGACGACCCCCATCCCCCCACGACCGATTTCCGCCCCCAGTTCATACTGGGGACCGAGCGCCCCGGCGAGCGCCCGGGTCAGGTCGGCATGGGTCTCTGGGTGGTCGGTCATCTCGGGGCCCGCGATCGGGTCAAGGGGCACTCCACGGCAACAAGAGGGAGACGTTTCAGGCGCCCGGTAAGATACTCGCCGCCCCCCCCCTTGATGGGATGCCCGCTGCGCTCGAACCGTTGTCCGGGTCGGTTGATCCCCGGATGAGGCGCCCGGCGCAGATTCGCGAGCACTTCAGGCCGGGAGGCTGCGTGGCACGAACGCTGGTTCGGGAACAGGTTGTGGTGACCGTCGCAGCGGTGGTCCCGGCCCACGATCGGGGCCGGCTCGAGGCGGCCGGCAGCGGGTGCTTCGATGTCGTCCACCGCGACTCGGTCAGCGAGGCCGCCCGGGTCGTGCGCGAGCGTCCGGTGGACGCCGTGGTCGTCTCGGTGCACGATTGCGGGGTTGGCCAGGTCGAGGCGGTGGGACGCCTGGTCCGGAGCTTCCCGGGGGTCCCGACAGTGGCGCTGGTCTCCCGGCACGACCCCGCCGCCACCGAGATGCTGCTCCGGCTGGGCGCCACCGGGGTGCGGCAGGTGGTGGATGTCACCTCCCCGGCCGGCTGGACTCGCCTCCGCCAGCTGCTCGGCGAGCCCGCTTCGCGCGCGGCAGCCCGGATCCTCTCCCCGCTCCTCGGCGCCATGCCGGACCTGGCCCCGGACGCCCGCCTCTTTCTCGAGGCGATGGTGCGCCTGGCGCCCACCACCCCGGCGGTGCGGAGCATCGCCGCCCAGCTCGGGATCCGTCCCAGCACCCTGATGAGCCGGTTCCAGCGGGCCAAGCTGCCCAGTCCCAAGAACTACCTCGCCGCCATCCGGTTGCTGCACGTCAGCCAGCTGCTCGATGGCGGCGGGCTGTCGGTCTGCGACGTCGCCTACCGGCTCGACTACTCCTCGCCCCAGAGTCTCTCCCGCCACCTGCGGTCGTCCCTGGGGATCACGGCAACCGAGTTTCGTCGCCGGTACAGCTTTGACGGCGCGATGGCCCGGTTCCTGGCGGTCATGATCGAGCCCTATCAGGCGAACTGGCGGGGGTTCCATCCGCTGGCGATGACGGCGTGGGAACGGAGCGAGAAGGGAGGAGCGAGCAGGGAGAAGTAGGTGGGGCGGGGAGGGGGTCGCGCGCTTCAGGGGCGGGGGCTGCGGCCAGGCACGGCACTTCGTTCTTGCGTCTTACTTCTCCCTTCTTGCTTCTCCCCTTAAACCCCAAGCCGCGAGGTTGTAGTCAGCGCTACTACCTTGTATCCGCCTGCTTCGATCATGGCCGCACCGCCCTCCTCACGGTCCACCACGGCCAGCACCCCGGCGACGGTACCGCCAACGGCGAGGATCGCCTCGATGGCGTGGAGGGCGCTGGCGCCTGAGGTGATGACGTCCTCCACAACGACCACCGGGTGGTCGGGCGAGAAGCACCCTTCGATGCGACGGCCGGTGCCATGTTCCTTGGCGGCCTTGCGCACCGAGAAGGCGTCGAGGATGGGCGGGTCGTCGGCGCTCGCCCTGGCGATCGCGTAGGCCACCGGGTCCGCGCCCATCGTCAGCCCGCCCACCGCAGCAGCCTCCCAGCCGGCGTGCCGGATCGCTGCCAGACCCAGTCGGCCGACCAGGACCTGGCCCTCGGCCGACATCGTGGTGCGCCGGGCGTCGATGTAGTAGGTCGAGCGCTTGCCGGAGGCCAGGACGAAGTCGCCGTGGCGCACGGAGCGGGCGACCAGCGCCGCCTCCAGCGCGGTGCGGTCGCTCACCCCTCGCCCCGGCGGAAGAGGTTGGAGAAGAACCCCTCCTTCTTGGGCTTCTCGTCGTTGGCGGCGGCGCAGAACGCATCGGCGAACTCGCGGACGGTCTTCCAGCGCTTGGCGCGGTCGCGCTCGAGGCCCTTCATCAGGGCGGCCTCGAGTTCGGGAGAGAACTTGACGCCCTTGACGGCCTGGTTGAGCGGCAAGGGGTCCTGGGTCAGCAGCTGCTGGAACATCTCGCGCGGGCTGGTCCCGGGGAAGGGCAGGGTCCCGGTGAGCAGGTTGTAGGCGATGGTGGCCAGGCTGTAGAGGTCGGCCTGCTCGCCCACCAGCTCGCCCGAGAGGGCTTCCGGGGCGACGAACTGGAGGGTCCCGACGAAGAAGCCGGCCCGGGTCAGGCGTTCGGCAGGTTCGTCGTCGGCATCCCGCGCGATCCCGAAGTCGAGCAACCGGGCCGTCTGGGTCGCGGGGTCGTACATGATGTTGGCCGGCTTGAGGTCGCGGTGGATGATCCCCGCCTTGTGGGCCACCTCGAGCGCGTCGGCCAGCTGGCCGATGATCCGCGCCACCAGGGCGGGGGTCAGCCGTCCTGCCCCGGCAATGAAGTCGGCCAGCGCCTCGCCTGCCGCCCATTCGAGCGCCAGGTAATGGTGGCCGTCGACCTCGCCGTAATCCCAGGTCTGGACGATGTTCGGGTGGTTGACGCGGGCGCCGAATTCGGCCTCGCGCAGGAAGCGCTTGACCGCCACCGGGTCCTGGCTCAGGCGGGGCCGGAGGATCTTCACCGCCGCCACCCCGCGCTCGGGGTGTTCGGCCCGGTACACGGTGGCCGTCCCCCCCTCGCCGACGTGGGACAGCAGGGTGTAGCCGGCGACGGTGCGTCCTGTCAGATTATCTTGGCTCATTGGATTCGTGCAAGCTATACCGGCGCCGGTGGCCACTGCAAGCGGTTCCCGGCGTGCATGCCGCGACTGGCGCGGTCGTCCCCCCGGATGTCCCTCTTCCTGGATGCGTCCTGATGACCCCCCGTTCCCTTCTCCGGCACCCCGGTCGCCGCACCCTCCTCGGCCTGCTGGTGCTCATCGCCGCCTGCGGCGGAGGGGCCGGCCCCGCACCCGGGGGGAGTCCGGCGCCCTCCGCCGACCAGACCCTGACCGAGATCTTCAACCTGCCGGCGGTGTACAACCGGATGGGACGGCTGGCCGCCGGGGCGCCGGTCCCGTTCGTGGGCACGGTGGCCTACCTGGGTGGGCGGGGGGACTCGACCATCGCCCAGGTCGGGCTCTCGCTGACCAACCGCTCCCTGTCCTTTGAGCGCGATGGGCGGTCGTTCGCCGCCACCTTCCGGGCAGAGATCAGCTTCGCGCGGGCGGGGCAGCCGACCGTCTCCCACACCCGCGACGAGGTGGTCCGGGTGGCGGCGTTCGAGGAGACCCAGCGCTCGGAGGAGTCGATCGTCTTCCAGCAGGGGTTCCTGCTGGAACCGGGGGACTACACCGTCACCGTGGTGCTGCGCGACCTGGGGGCCAACGCCACCAGCCGGGTGGAGCGCGCGATCACCGTCCCGGCCTTCGGGGCCGGCTCGGTCACGGCCCCGATCCTGGCCTATGCCACCAGCGGCCGCCAGGTCCGTGCCGACTCCGTGCCGCTGCTCCTCAACCCGCGCGGCACCGTCGCCCAGGGCACCCAGGACACCCTCATCATGTACGTCGAGGGCTACGGGTTCTCCCGCCCCACCACCGTTCCGGTGGAGGTGCGTGACGACCGCGGCACGATCGTGCACCGCGACTCGATCCGGTTCCTCGGGGGCCGCGAACTCGAGGGCCGCGTCATCCGGATCAACGCCACCAGCCCGCCGCTCGGCGAGCTGACCGTCGCGATCCTCGGCCCCAGCGGCGTGCCCCGCACCGAGCAGGTCCTGGTGTCGTTCTCGCGCGGGTGGGTGGTGACCAACTACGACAACCTCCTGAGCCTGCTCCGGTTCTTTTCCTACCCGCAGTGGGTGGCCCGCCTGCGCGATGCCAGCACCGCGGAGCGGTCGGAGCTGTGGCGCGAGTTCTGGGTGGCCACCGACCCCTCGCCGGAAACCCCCGAGAACGAGGCGCTCGACCTCTACTTCACCCGGATCGCCATCGCCAACGAGCGCTGGCGCGAGGAGGGCCCCAACGCCTGGCGCAGCGACCGCGGCGAGGTCTTCATCACCCTGGGCCAGCCCGACCTGATCAACACCAACAACCCCGGCGCCTCGGTGGCCCTGGAGCAGTGGGTCTACACCGAGCTCCGCGGCAGCATCATCTTCGAGGGTGCCCTGGGCTTCAACCGGATGCGGATGCTGCCCGAGTCCCGCGGCGAGTTCGCCAAGATGCGCGCGATGGTGCAGCGGCGTCAGTAGTCGGCGGGGCAGGGGGGCGGCGCGGCAGCGGGGCCGCGACTCCCGGCTTCGAGCTGCCCCTGGGCGCGTCGGTGTCAGCCTGCCCCGAGTTACATTCGAGGTGAGGGGGGCAGCCGGCCCCCCTGCCCCCCTGCCCCCCTGCCCCCCTGCCCATGCCCCACAACCCGCCCCAGACATTCCTGATCGACGGCTACGCCCTGATCTACCGGGCGTTCTTCGCCTTGATCTCGCGGCCGCTCCGGACCAGCCGGGGCGAGAACACCTCCGCCGCGTGGGGCGTCGTCAATTTCCTGCTTCGTCTCCTGGCCAAGTATCAACCCGACCACCTGGTCTGGGTCCAGGACGCCGGCGATTCGTTCCGCACCGCCAAGTACCCCGAATACAAGAGCACCCGCGAGAAGCTCGATGAGGAGCTGCAGGCCGACTTCGACACTGCCGTGGACCAGATCGAGGCGTTGCTCAAGGCGTTCCGCGTGCCGGTGGTGGCGGTGGAGGGGTATGAGGCCGACGACGTGATCGGCACCCTGGCCCGCCGCGAGGAGGCCGCCGGGCGGCTGGCGGTCATCGTTTCCGGCGACAAGGACTTCTACCAGCTCATCAGCAAGGGTGTCGTCCTCCTCAACCCCGGGCGTGGCGGCCCCGCCGGCGTGGACGAGCAGTGGGTCGACGAATCCAACGCCGCCGAGCGGCTCGGCGTGCCGCCGAGCCAGGTGATCGACTACCTGGCCCTCGTGGGCGACAGCTCCGACAACGTCCCCGGGGTGCGCGGCATCGGCCCCAAGGGTGCCGTGCAACTGCTCGAGGAGTACGGCACCCTCGAGGCGATCCTGGCCAACGCCGAGCACGTGAAGGCCAAGCGCTCCCGCGAGGCGCTCCTGCAACACCAGGCCGAGGCGAAGCTGTCCCGGGAACTGGTGACGATCCAGCTCGACGTGCCGGTGGACCTGGACCTGGCCGACACGGTGGTGAGCGAACCCGACCAGGCGGCGCTGATCGAGATCCTCGGCCGACTCGAGTTCCATTCGCTGGCCAAGAAGCTGGCCGAGCAGGCGGGAGCTTCTGCGGCGGATGCTCCCGCCTCGGCCGCGCCTGGCGCCGGTTCGGCACCGACGATTGCCGCCCCCGAGGCGCTGGTGCCGGTGGTGGACGACGCGGCCGCACTCCCCGACCTGATGGCGCGGCTCCGCGCCGCCCCGCTGGTGGCGGTGGACACCGAGACTTCCTCCCTGGACCCCCACAGTGCCGACCTGATCGGGCTCTCGCTGGCGATCAGCCCGACCGAGGTCTGGTACCTGCCGTTTGGCCACCGCGCCCCCGCCGGCGAGCTCGCCGCGCCGGCACCGGTGACCAATCTCCCGCCGATCCTGGACCCGGCCTGTGCACCCCTGGTGGAGCTGCTCACCGATTCCGGCGTGCCCAAGGCCGGGCACAACATCAAGTACGACTGGCAGGTGCTGCGGCGGGCCGGGGTCGAACTGGCCGGGGTGGCGTACGACTCGATGCTGGCCAGCTTTGTGGTGGACCCCGGCCGCCGCTCGCACGGCATCGACAATCTGAGCCTCGATCTGCTCGGTCGCCCGATGCAGAGCTACAGCGACGTGGCGGGGAAGGGGAAGGCGGAAATTCCGTTCGCCGAGGTACCGGTCCAGGCCGCGGCGAACTATTGTGGCGCCGACAGCGCCACGGTGCTGGCGCTGCGGGAGGTGCTGCAGCCCACGCTGGCGGCGGCGGAACTGGAGCCGCTGGTCGAGGAGATCGAACTGCCGCTCGTGGCGGTGCTGGTGGACATGGAGTGGACCGGGATCGCGATCGACCGGCCGCTCTTCACCAAGCTCTCGCAGGAGCTGGCCGGCGACCTGGACCGGCTGGAGCGCGAGATCTTCCGCGCCGCCGGGGAGTCGTTCAACCTCAACTCACCCAAGCAGCTCGGCGTCATCCTGTTCGAGAAGCTTGGCATGCCGGTCATCAAGAAGACCAAGACCGGTCCCTCCACCGACGCCGACGTGCTGGAGCAGCTGGCGGCCCTCGGGCTGGAGGTGCCATCCCTGCTGCTCGAGTATCGGGAACTGCAGAAGCTCCGCTCCACCTACGTCGACGTGCTGCCCTCCAAGGTGCACCCGACCACCGGCCGGATCCACACCAGCTTCAACCAGACCGGCGCCGCCACCGGGCGGCTCTCCTCGACCGATCCCAACCTCCAGAACATTCCGGTGCGCACCCCCCGTGGCGAGGCGATTCGCGCCGGCTTTGTGCCCGCCGCCGGCAACCGCTTCGTGGTGGCGGACTACTCGCAGATCGAGTTGCGCCTGATGGCGCACCTCTCCGGTGACCCCGCGTTTGTCTCGGCGTTCCAGGCCGGCGAGGACATCCACCGGCAGACCGCCGCGCTGATCTTCGGGGTGGAGCTGGCCGACGTGACGAGTGAGATGCGGTCCCGCGCCAAGACGATCAACTTTGGCACCATCTACGGGCAGGGTCCGTTCGCGCTCTCCAAGCAGCTGGGCATCACCCAGGAGGAGGCCAAGGAGTTCATCGCCGCCTACTTCGAGCGCTTTGCCGGGGTGCGCACCTTCCTCGACGACCAGGTGCAGCTGGCCAAGGACCAGGGGTATGTCGAGACCCTCTTCCACCGGCGCCGGTACATCCCCGAGGCGCGCGACAAGAACTTCAACATCCGCTCCTTCGGCGAGCGCGTGGCCCAGAACGCCCCGCTGCAGGGTTCGGCGGCCGACCTGATCAAGGTGGCGATGGTGCGGATTCACGCGGCACTGAAGACGGAGTTCCCCTCGGCCCACCTGCTGCTGCAGGTGCACGACGAACTGGTGCTGGAGGCGCCCACCGACCAGGCGGAGGCGGTGGGGGCGCTGGTCAAGCACCACATGGAAGGGGCCGCGGAGCTGTCGGTGCCCCTGGTGGTGGAGGTGGGGATCGGGGAGAACTGGCTGGCAGCCAAGCAGTGAGATGCGAGAAGGAAGAAGGGAGAAGGGAGGGGCCGTCTAGTTTGCGCTTCTCGCTTCTCGCTTCTCCCTTCCACCTTCTCCCCGCCGCCCCCCCGGCCACCAGTTCCACCGCCCCGCGACCTGCATGAACGCCGGCACCAGCACCATCCGGATGATCGTGGCGTCGAGCAGCACCGCCACCGCCAGCCCGAAGCCCACGAACTGCATCAGCAGCACCCGCGCGAAGGCAAACGCCCCGAACACCAGGATCATGATCAGCGCCGCCGAGGTGATCACCGAGGCGGTGGCCGAGAGCCCCTCCATCGTGGCCTCGGTGTTCTTGCCGGTGCGATCGTAGGCCTCCTTGATCCGGCTGAGCAGGAAGACCTCGTAGTCCATGCTCAGGCCGAAGACCACCGCGAAGACGACCACCGGGACCACCACGACGATCGCCTCGGTGGGGCCAGCCAACCGGAAGAGCTCCGCTCCCACGCCGTACTGGAAGACCAGCACGATCAGGCCGAAGGTGGCGGTGACCGAGAACGAGTTCATGATCACCGCCTTGAGCGGGACCAGGACCGACCGGAACGCCACCGCCAGCATGACGGCGGTGACGCCGAGGACCAGCAGGATCAGGAGCGGCACCTGCTTCAGCATCAGGTTCTGGGCATCGAGGCTGCTGGCGATGTAGCCGCCGACGCGGAGCTCGGCGCCCTGCAGTCCGCGAATCGCGTCACTGGCCAGCAGGGCCCGGAGGTCGCGCACCACGTCCGTCCCGGTGGTGAGCGAGACGGTGTCCGCCAGCACCACGTCCACCAGGGTGGCGGAGCCATCGGAGCTCAGGTAGGCGTCGAGGAAGTCGGGGTACTGCGCCTGGGCGGTCTCGCGGTCGCCGTAGAGGAGCGAGTAGCCCAGGATCGAGGTTCCCTCCTCCAGGTCCACCAGGCTGCGGACGTCCACCACCCGAGGATCGGCGCGCATGCTGTCGGAGAGCGCCCGGAGGCCGCGGAGTCGCAGCGCCGCGGTGACCCGCTCGCCCTCGGGCACTTCCACCAGGACCCGGATCGGCAGGAGCACCCCCGAGGCGCCCATGTCGGTCAGCGCCTCGACCCCCCGGCCCGCCTCGGTGGCGGTCGGCCACCACCCCCGGGCCGGCAGGTCGATCTTGATCCAGAAGAGCGGCGCCGTCAGGATCGCGATGGTGCTCAGCCCCAGGGTGAGTGCGCGCAGCGGGTGACGCGAGAGGGTGCGCGCCCACTTCTCCCAGACCTGCGGGGCGTGGTACCAGGCCAGTTTGCGGGCCAGCCACCGCGGCCGGTCGATGGCGCGGCCCAGGACCGCCAGCAGCGCCGGCAGCAGGGTCACCGAGAGCAGGACCGCCACGGCCACCACGACCAGGCCGCCGATGCCGATGCTGCGGGTCTCGACCATGGGGGTGATCAGCAGCGCCCCGAACCCGACCGCCACCGTCATCCCCGAGGTGATCACCGCCACCCCGGCGGTCTGCATCGCCCGCACCGCCGCCTCGTGGCGACGCAGCCCGCGGGTCAGCTCCTCCCGGAAGCGGGTCACGACCAGGAGGGAGTAGTCGATGCCGACCCCCAGCCCGATCATCGTCGTCATGTTGAGGACGAAGACCGACATCGGGGTCACCTTGGCAAGGATCCCCACGATCGTCAGCGAGACCGCGATCGCCACCAGCGCCACGACCAGCGGCAGCAGGGCGGCGACAAAGGCGCCGAATGCCAGCAGGAGGACGACCATCGCCACCGGCAGGAGCCGGAGCTCGAGGCGCTTGGCGTCGGCTGCGCTGACGGTGCGGATGTCGAAGTCCAGCACCGAGCGGCCGGTGACGGTGACGCTGTAGAGGGTGCGCTGGGGCAGCCGGTCCAGGGCCTCGTGGAGGACCTGGCGGATCGGTTCCACCAGCCCCCCCGCGCTGTCCGGCTGGTGGGTGTCGAGCGCCACCAGGAAGAAGGTGCTGCGCTCGTCCTCGCTCAGGAACGACGCGTCGCCCCCGTCGTTCCAGGTCACGACGGTCCGGACATAGCTGGCCCGCCGGGTCGCCGCCACCAGGGTGTCCAGGGCGGCCTGGCTGCCCGCCTCCCGGAAGCTGCCCGGCGCGGTCACCACCACCGCAAAGAAGTCCTGCAGCGGCCGACCGAACCGCTCGGTGATCCGGGCCTCGACCAGGCGGGCTTCGGTGGGGCGCTCGGAGCCGCCACGCAGGTTGAGGAGGGCCGGGGTCGCCGGGGCGCGGACAAACGCCACGGCAGCCACCACGGCCCACACCGCGAGGACCAGCCACTTGAGGCGAACCACCGCCCGGGCCATCGGGGTAAACACCAGTCGAACGCCTCCGGTGCCGCGGCGCGGCGGGTCTGGAACGCGGGTTGCAGGACATGGGGCAAGCTGTGCCCGGGGCATAGTTTAGGCGTGCCACCGGGCCCACGCCAGTTGTGTGGTGGTGCCGGGGAGGCCGGGCGTCCCATATTGAGGAATGCAAATGTCAAGGATTCTGCCCCTGACGGTGGTCGTGCTCCTGGCCATGGTCCTGCTCGGACGGGCCGGAAGGGAGGAGCCGGTGGCCGCCGTCCCGCCCCCCGCCGCGCCCTCCGGAGAGGCGCTGGTGGCGGCGCCGCCGGCCGCCGCCACGGGGCGGAATGCGCCGACCGCCGCGGTGACCGACCCGGCGGCGCGGCCCTCGACTCCCGAGCTCGACCGCCTCGTGACCCTCGCCAGCCGGCAGCGGCTGCTCCGGGAGCAGCGCTATACCTACATCGACTCGCTCCTGGCGAGCACCGATTCGGTGATCCGGCGCTGGGAGGACCGGAACGGCCAGGCCTTCCGGGTGGCGCTGATCGACACCCCGGAGCTGCCCGGCTGGCGCCCGGTCCTGCCGACCATCGCCCGCCGTGCCTTCGCGGCCTGGCAGGAGGCCTACCCGGACCTGCGCTTCGAGGTCGTGGGCGACCCCGCCGAAGCGGAGATCACGGTACGCTGGACCGAGCGGTTTGAGATGGATCGCACCGGGCAGACCGACCTGCAGTTCCTGCCGAATGGCGAGGTCCGGCGCGCCGAGATCCTCCTGGCACTCCAGATGCCGGAGGGCCAACCGCTGGTGGACGCCGGGTTGGCTGCGGTGGCGACCCACGAGGTGGGTCATGCGTTGGGGCTGCCCCACTCCGGGAACCCCCGGGACGTGATGTTTCCCAACACCCAGACCAGCGCCATCTCCACCCGCGATCGCGCCACCCTGGTGCTGCTCTACGCCCTTGCGCCCGGTTCGCTCCGGCTGGATCGGTGATCGGCCTGGCCGCCCTCCGATCCGGTCTCGTCCTGGCCGCCCTGCTCCCGCTGGTGTCCGCACCGCTGGGGGCCCGCCAGTTCGACGACGTGGAGGCTGCGGTGCTGCGCGCCATCAAGGACCAGGTCTTTCCGGGGGCGGTGGTGGTCATTGGCCGCCGCGATACCGTCCTCTTCGCCAAGGGGTTCGGCCACTTCACCTGGTCCACGACCTCCCGGGTGCCTTCCCCGGACTCGACCCTCTGGGACCTGGCCTCGCTTACCAAGGTGGTCGCGACCGCCAGCATTGCCATGACCCTGGTCGACCGCGGCCAACTCGACCTCGACGCCCCGGTGGCGAACCACCTGCCCCGCTTCGTGGGCGACGGCCGGGAACGGGTCACGATTCGCATGCTCCTCGACCATACCTCGGGGCTGCCTGCCTTTGCCCCGCTTTACCAGGGCGCCGAGACTCGGGAACAGGCGATCGAGCACCTCTGGCTCGTCCCGCTGCGCCGCCCGCCGGGGCGCAGTCCCGACTACAGCGACCTCAACGCCATCCTCCTGGGGCTGGTCGTCGAGCGGATCACCGGCGTGCCCCTCGACCAACTGGCGCGCCAGGAGGTCTTCGATCCGCTGGGGATGGAGCAGACCCTCTTCGCGCCGGGCGCCAGCCTGCGGCCGCGGATCGTGCCCAGCATGAGCGATGAGCAGGGGCCGTTGGCGGGTCGACCGAGCGATCCCAACGCCTTTGCCTTGGGCGGGGTGGCGGGACATGCCGGTGTCTTCGGGACGGGGAGTGACCTGGGGCGCTTCGCCCAGGCCTGGTTGCGGGAGGGACGTCTGGCCGGTGGCCAGCAATGGGTGTCGGCGCTGACGCTGCGACAGTTCCTGCAGCGCAGTCCTGCCACCAGCACCCGGGCCCTGGGCTGGGACACCCCCGCCATGAACCCGATCCTGCGCACCACGACCTCGTTCGGGTCGATGGCCAGCGCCGCCACCTACGGGCACACCGGCTGGAGCGGCACCTCCCTCTGGATCGACCCGGCGGGAGACCTCTTCGTCGTCCTGCTGACCAACCGGAGCTTCGACCCGAAGGTGCGGCAGTCCCTCATTGCCATTCGGGATGTCCGCCACGGCGTCGCCGATGCGGCGCGCACGTCGGTGCTGGCGCTCTGTGCGACGGCGCAGGCGGTGCGGTGCTGATTCTGGGGTGAGAGGTAAGAAGTAAGAGGTAAGAGGTGAGAGGAAGGTGGCGAGGAATTCTGGGATGGGCGGTTGGGCGTGCGAATTCGATCACGCCGATCACCCTGTCAGCGGTTCACCTTCTCCGCCGTTCCCTTCCCTTCGCCTACCTCTCACCACTCACCTCTCATCTCAGCCTTTCTCCTCTTACCTCTTACCTCTCACTTCTTACTTCCCCACCATCTCCCGGAGCGCGGTCACCACCCGCGGATCGCTGGAATTCGAGAGTCGCTGGATCGCGCTGCGCCGGAGTGCGGGATCGGTGTCCGATCGTGCCACCTCGAGCAGCTTGTCGATGGCCACGCGATCTCCGCGCTCGCCCAGCAGGCCCAGGATGGTGGTCCGGGGCGAACGGTCGGTGATCGCGTCGTAGAGTCCCGCCAGGTCGGCGCTGGTGGCACCGGCCTGGGACGCGGCGCGAATCGCGCGCGAGACGGTCGACGTCTCCCCACCCTGCCGCGCGACCCCCATCAGCCACTGGACATTGCCCGCGCCCCCCGCCGACCCGACCGCCGAGAGCACGGCGTCGCGCTCGGCCTGACTCCCCAGCGAGGGGTACACCTGGCGGAGGATCTCGACGTCCTGCGCGGTGGCATAGCTGCGGCCGAGGCCCTTGAGCGCAGCCACCCGGACCCCGTCCGGTGCGTCGGCAGCCCGCACCACACTCCGCAGGTGGGCCCGCGCCCGCGGGTCGCCCGAGCCTGCGAGCGCGTCCATCGCCGTCCGGGCAACCCAGGGGTCGGTGGACGCGGCGAGGGTGATCAGGGCGGGGATTCCCGGTCCATCGGAGCCGCGCGCCAGGGCGTTCATGGCGCTCTGCCGGACGGCGGGGGCGTCCGATGCATCCTGCGCAATGCGGGTCAGGGTCTCCAGGGCAGCGGAGGCCGGGTCGGCCTCGCGGCTCAACCACGAGATGGCGCTCTGGCGCGTCTGGCGCGACAGGTCGCGGTTGGTCGCCAGTGCTTGCAGCGGGGCCAGCACCTGGGCGTCGGCGGCCAGCATGGCGGGCAGGAGCGCGGCCTGGCCGGGTCGTCCCTCCACGGTGCGGGCCAGCCCGAGCAGGTAGTCCGCGGCCTGGGCGCCGGAGACGGCGCCCAGGTCCTGTGCCTCGCGGGTGGAGGCGTCGGTCCCGATTCCGGTCTCGAGCCCGACGACCTGGTTGCCGGCGCGCAGCACAGTGACCCGCACCGGACCGGGAACACACGGGCGGCTCTCGGAATCTCCCGAGAACGAGTACGAGCCACTGCTCACGTTCACGGTGTTGCCGTAGCGAATGAATCCCGGTCCCCCGCAGACGCCATCGCGTGCGGGGAAGGAAAAGGCGACGGCGGCGTTGGCCGGGGCGCCGGCAATCCGCTGGGCCAGTCCCTGGGCCCGGGCCACTGGGGTGGCGGCCAGCGCCAGTGCGCCGGCCATGACGACTCGAAGTGGGGTGGCCATGGCGCTACTTCCCGATCAGTTCGAGCAGGATCTGGGTGGAGCGCGGGTCCTTCTTGCGGGTCAGCGCCGAGATCGCCTCGGTGCGGCTCCGCGGGTCGGTGCCGTTGCGGATGATCTCCACCAGCTTGTCGGTGGCGGCGTCCTCCTCGCGGGCGCCCAGCACGCTGATCACCGACGAGCGCAGCTGGCGGTCGGTCAGGTTGTCGTAGAGGCGGATGATCTCGCTGATCGGGAATCGCTCGCTCCGCATCCGGCTCAGCGCCGACGACCGGTAGCGCGACTCCTCGGTGTCGTTGCGGACAATGCTCATGAGCCAGCCGTCATTGGCGGGGCCGCCGGCGCGGGCGAGGCCGCTGATGATCGCGTCCTTGACCTGGCGGCTCGACTCCTTCGCATACACCCCGCGCAGGAAGGCGGCATCCTCCTCGCTCAGGGTGCGCCGGGCGTCGCTGCCACGAAGCACTTCGGCGTACTGGCCCTGACCGCTGACCCCCGTCACGACCCCCGACTCCGCCGCGCGTGCGAGGCCCAGGGCCCGCACGGGATCTGCTGCCGGCACGGGTGCGGCGGCGGCCACTCGCCCGGTCGTGGAAATGACCGCCACCTCCGGCGCCCAGACCACCGAGAAACTGCTGCCGCTGGTCATCGCGTTGATCGCGCTGACCCGCAGGTTGTCGCTCAGGTCGGTCCGCTCCACGTAGCGGCGGAGCAGGCGGCTGGCCTCGGGGGAGTCGTTGTTGCGCAGCGCGGACAGGACCGCGCCCTGGGTCCGCTCGTCGGTGCTGCTGTTGAACACCTGTTCGAGGTTGCGCACCGTACCCGGACCGTCCATCCGGCCCAGGATGGCAATCGCGTCGCTGCGCACGCTGCGGTCCGGGTCGTTCCGGGCCACCTCCAGCAGGCGGGTCGAGACGTCGGGGTCGCTCCGCCGGCCGAGCAGGTAGACGGCGCGCCGCCGCAGCGTCACCGAGCACTCATCCCGCTGCGCCAGCACCCGGCCCAGGACCGGACCGACCGCGGCTTCATCCTGCCGCGCCAGAGCGTTGAGCGCCTCGGCGCGGACCTCCATCTCCTCCCGGTCGCAGGTGGCGCCCTGGGCATTGGCGGCCCGCACGGCGGCCGCGGCCTGGGCGTCTCCTCGCGAGGCGAGCGCGCCATTGATCCGCACCCGCAACGCGGCGGCATCGGCGTCATCGGCGGTGGCGGGATAGCGGGTCCGCTGCGTCTGCAGCGCCGCGAGGGCGTTGCGAAGGTCGTCGGTGGAGCCGGCACGATACAGCGCAAACGCGCGCCAGTAGAGCGCCGCCGGCGCCGACTTGGCGGTGGGATACCGTTCCTGGAAGGTCTGGAACAGCTGGGCCGCGCGACCGTACTCGCCCCGGTTCAGGGTCTCGCGGGCCAGCCGGTACAGGGAGTCCTCGGGGGTGCCCTGCTGGGGACGCACTGAGGCCAGGCCACCCAGGCTCCGGCCCTCCGCCAGCGTCAGGGGAGAGAGGGCCTGTGCCGCCATCAGCTCCGTGGCCCGCATCCGGTCCTGGATTTCTTCCATGCGCAGGTCCGAGAGGCTCGACTGGAGGGCGCTCAGTTCAAACTCGCTCCGCAGCCGGGCTTCGCGCATCGCCTCCTGCGACACCAGCAGCTCCTCGCGGAGCTGGCCGCCCAGCAGGGACTCACCCAGCCGCAACTCCTCCGTCAGGCGTCCGGCGACAAGTGCCCTGGAACGGGCGACCTCTCGGACGCGCTCAGCCTCGGCGCGCGCCCGTTCGATCACTTCCGCGGTGCGAGTGGCGGGGGGCGACTGTCGAGCCGCCAGTGGCGCGGCAACGAGCGGCAGGGTCAGGAGCAACAGGGCGGTGCGCATATGTGTGAATCCTCGATCGGGTCCGGGTCTACTGTGAGTTGGCGAGCATCACCCGCAGGCGCGGCATCACGTCCCGCTGGTCCAGCGCCTGGTCAATCAGGTAGACGTCGGGTCCGTTGGGACCGTTCGGTAGCCGGGCGATCTGGGCCAGCACCAGCTCCAGGTCGTCGAGCAGCGAGGTCACCCCCGCGTCCACGGCGCCGGGGGAATCGAGCAGCAGCCGGGTCGTGCTGAGCAACTCGCTGGCGCGGGCGCGGGAGTTGTCGAGGGGACGGCCGGCGTCGGTTTCTGCGGCCAGGGTCACCAGCAGCGCTGCCACCTGCTCCAGGTAGCCGCTGGCGATCCCGACGAACGGCTGGGCGTCAGCACTGGCCAGGGTGCCGAGCCGGTTCGTCGTATCGGGGCGCGCGGCCAACCCGGCGTCCTCGGCGGGGGTGCCCGGCGCGATGCGCGGAGCGAGCTGCCCGATGCCGAACCCGATCGCGAGCATGGCCGCCAGCGGCAACCAGCGCCGCAACGGCCGGGGTGGCGGCGCGATGGCCACGGCCTGGTCGGGGAAGGCGCGCGCCGCGATGTCGGTCCACATCTCCTCGAGGGGGGGGGCGCCGGCCACGCGCCAGCGATCGGCCAGGGCCCGCAACTCGGTCGGGGTGCCAGTCTCGTCGTGCCTCATCTCATCTCTCCGGTGCAAAGACGGCGAGCGCCTCGCGCAGCTTCGCGCGGCCATTCGCCAGACGGGTCTTGCAGGTGCCCTCGGGCACCCCTGTCATCACGGCAATTTCCTGGTGGGTGTAGCCCTCGACGTCGTGGAGCACCACGACGGTCCGGAACTTCTCCGGCAGCGCCTCCAGCGCCCCGGCCAGGCGGTCTCGCAGGTCCACGTCGCCGTTGCGATGGGGCGCCGGCAATTCGGCAGCCTCCACCAGCTCGGCCTCCCGGGTCCGCCACCGGACCACGCGCCGCATCCCCGAGCGGACCATGCTCACCGCGATGGCGTGCAGCCAGGTGGACAGCGCGCATTCACGGCGGAACCCCTCGAGGCGACTGAACGCCTTCACGAAGGTGTCCTGGGTGAACTCGCGCGCCAGCTCCTCGTCACCGACCAGGCGGTAGACGAGGCGGTAGACACGCGGTGCGTGCCGGTCGTACAGCTGGCGCCCGGCTCGACGGTCGCCCGCGAGCACGCCAGCTATCAAGGCGTTGTCCTCCACACCGTCCTTCCACGCCGGAAGCGCCGTGAGGGGTTGCTGGAAGTTAGATGTCCGGTTCCACAAAAGGGTTCGGTGGGGTGAAGGGCGGGGCGGCGGGGCAGCGGGGCAGGGGGGCCGAAGGGCAAGGTCCCCCGGCAGGGGCACGATCGAGCCGCCTTCTTGAGTTCTTTGGCGTAGTGGTATTGACAACTCCTATCGAATTCCATAGTTTTCGCGCTGCCCCGCTGCCCCGCTGCCCCGCTGCCCCGCTGCCCCGCTGCCCCGCTGCCCCGCTGCCCCGCTGCCCCGCTGCCCCGCTGCCCCGCTGCCCCGCTGCCCCCATTCCCTAGTCCCCAGTTCCCCTTTCCCTTACATTAACAACCATGAGCAACCCTGCCCCCCCGGCCCCGTTCATCACCGCTGAGGCTGCCCGCAAGGCCCTCAAGCAGGTCAAGGACCCCGAGCTTGGCCTCAACATCATCGACATCGGACTGATCTACGACGTCTCGGTGGACGACGACGGAGTCGTTCACGTCCAGATGACCCTCACCTCCCCGGGCTGTCCCTCGGGGGCGGAGATCATGGCCGACGCGAAGATGGTGCTGGAGCAGCAGGAAGGGGTGACCGCCGCCGAGGTGGAGCTGGTCTGGGAGCCCTACTGGACCCCGGACAAGATGGATCCCAGGGTCAGGACGTTCATGGGGTTCTGAAGTGTAAGAGGTGAGAGGTAAGAGGGGAGAGGAGAGAGGAGAAAAGGGGCCCGGCCGCCGCCCGCCGTCAGGCCAGCCTGCACCGCAGCCTCCTCTCACCTCTTACCTCTTACCTCTCACGCCTCCGGCTCCCCCGCCGCCGCCACCAACTCCTCCCCCAGCACCCGCGCCTGCCATCTCCGGACCTCCGGCAGCTTGGCCAGTGCGGCCACCGTCTTCGGCGCCGCGAGGGCAATCGCCTCCAGGGTGCCGTTGGGGCAGAGGACGCCGGGGGCGAGGTCGAGCTGCCGCGCCAGGGCGTTGCGCCGGGCCTTGAGCCGGTCGAGCCGGGCTACGTAGACCGGGTCGGGCTTGTGCCGTGGGGGCCTGGGGAACCGGGGGAGTTCGTCGTCGGGGATCGCCAGCCCGCGCGCCACCGCCTTCAGGACCTCCTTGCCGCGTCGTCCCACGAGGTCGCGGCCGGCCCCCTTGACCTGTGCCAGTTCCTCGGCGGTCGTTGGCGGCTTCTCTGCCATGGCCAGGATCGGCTCGTTGTTGAGGATCCGGAACGCGGCCCGGTCCAGTTCCACGGCCGCCTGCTCCCGCCAGCGGACCAGTTCACGCAGCACGGCCAGGCCGCGCGGGGACAGGGTCCGCGCGCCCTTCATCCGCAGCCAGGCCTCGTCCCGGTCATCCCCCGCGGTATAGCGGACCGCCTCGAGGGCGGCGAATTCCTCTTCGACCCACTCGAGCCGGTCGAGCTCGACCAGCCGGGCATGGAGGATGTCGCGCACCGCGTGCAGGTGCCGGGTGTCCATCGCGGCATAGGCCAGCATCTCCGCCTTGAGCGGCCGGGTGGACCAGTCGGCCCGCTGGTACTTCTTGTCGGCCTTCACGCCCAGGTACTTCTCCAGCAGGGCCGCCAGGCCGATGCCCGGCTCGTTGACGAACTGGGCGGCGATCCGGGTGTCGAAGATCGCGTTGGGCCGGAACTGGTACTGGAGGTCGAACAGCCGCAGGTCGTAGTCGGCATCGTGGAAGACCACCTCCCGCTTCCGGTCGGCCAGGAGCTCGCCAAACGGGCTCAGGTCCTTCAGGCCGAGCGGATCGATGATCGCCGTCTGGGTCCGGGTCGAGACCTGGATCAGGTAGATCCGGTCCAGGTGCCGGTGAAAGCTGGCGGCCTCGGTGTCCACCGCCAGTGAGGGGGCATCGGCCGCCACCTGCAGGAACTCCCGCAACTGGGCGGGACGTTCGACCAGGCGGGTGTCGTCGGGGAGGGTGGCGGCCATGGCGGGGACGGGGTCAGTCGCGGGTCGGGATGCGTTCAATGGCGTCGCCAATCTCCTCGAGGGCCTTGGCGAGCTGCTTCCAGTAGTCGGCGTCGGGCTGGGCGGGGCCGCCCATGGCGGCGTCGGCGTGCAGTTTCCTGGTCAGCCGGGCCACGTGCCGGACGTAATCGTTCTTGGGGGGCATCGCACATCCTCCGGTGCCGGGGGCCGCTGGGGTCGGGGTGTAAAGTAGCGGGAGACGGGAGTGGGGGCGTAGCTTACCGGGAGGGAGGGGATGTCATGGGCACAGCCGAAGTCGATCTGACGGTCTACCCCGACGAGTGTGACGCGTTCGGGCACCTCAACCAGGCCTCGTTCCTGTCGCTGTTCGAGCGGGCCCGGTGGGAAGTGCTGGCGCACGGCCCCGGCATGGACGTCTTCCAGCGCGTGGGGGCGTGGCCCGCGGTCCGGAAGACCACGATCGACTACCACCTGGCGGCCTTCCCGGGCGACGTCCTCCGCTTCCACCAGGCGCTGACCCACGTGGGCCGGACCAGCTTCACGATGCGCCAGACCGCCCGGCGCCGCTCCGACGACGCCCTGATCGCCACCGCCGAGTTCGTGTTCGTCTGCATCAACCGGGACGGGCGGCCGGTTCCGGTGCCCGAGGCGATCGGGACCTACTTCAGCCTCGAGCCCGCGGAGGATGCCGTCCAGCGGATCACGGTCCGTGGTGTGAGCCTGGCGGTGGAGACCCGCGGCTCGGGGCCGGCGGTCCTCTTCATCCATGGGTACCCGCTCGACCGGACGATCTGGCAACACCAGGTGGCGCACCTCGAGGGGTTCCGGCGGATCGCCCCCGACCTGCGGGGAATGGGCCGGTCCGACGCCCCCGACCTGGGCTACTCGATGGCCACCTATGCCGACGACCTGGCGGGGCTGCTGGAGGTCCTGGACGAGGAATCGGTCGTCCTCTGCGGGCTCTCGATGGGGGGGTATGTCGCCTTCGAGTTCCTGCGGCGGCACCCTGACCGGGTCCGCGGCCTGATCCTGATGGACACCAAGGCGGAGGCCGACACCCCGGAGGGCCGAAAGGCCCGTGACGCCCAGCTGGCGATGGTGCGGGAGCAGGGCACCGGTGCGCTGGCCGAGCAGATGCTGCCCAAGCTCCTGGCGCCGGCGGCCCCCCCGGCGGTGGTCGCCCAGGTCGACGCGATGGTGCGTGCCACGCCGGTGGCCGGGGTGGCCGGGGCCCTGGGCGCCATGCGGGATCGGGCCGACAGCGGGGTCCTCCTCCCCGAGCTGGGGCGGATCCCGGTCCTGGTCGTCAGTGGGGCCGCGGACGCCCTGATCCCGCTGGCGCAGGCAAAGGCGCTGGCCGACGCGATTCCGGGCGCCCACCTCGAGGTCGTTGCCGGGGCAGGGCATCTGCCGCCGCTCGAGCAGCCCGAAGCCACCACCGCCGCCCTGCTCCGGTTCCTGAGCCGGTGATGTGCAACTTTTTGGGGGGGTCGAGCGTCTATTAGGATGGCGGGCCGACCAGGTGTTCACCAGGGTCACCGCCCGGCTGTTCGCAGCACCTGCCAACGCACTACGGCCCCGCCACGGGAAAGTCCCGGGACGGGGCCGCCCATCTTTTCAGCGGGGCGGCACGGCCGATGGGCAGCGGGGCCGTGACACTCGATGTGAAGCACGAAGCTGCGACTTGGAATGGTTCGTGACGGGGGCGCGGTGTGGAGGCGCGAACCAACGGGTTCAGCGGCCCCCTGCCCCCCTGCCCCCCCGCCCCGCCCTCTTTACTTCCGCGGTGGCCCCGGCGGATTGTCACTGTTGAAGATCTCGCGATTCTTCTCGATGAAGGCGAAATCCTTGGCCGGGACATCGTCCTCGGGGAAGATGGCCGTCACCGGGCACTCCGGTTCGCAGGCACCGCAGTCGATGCACTCGTCCGGGTGGATCCAGAGCTGGTCTTCGCCCTCATAGATGCAGTCGACGGGACAGACATCCACGCAGGCGCGGTCCTTCACTCCGACGCAGGCATCGGTAATCACGTACGTCATTGCCAGGTGCTCCTTGGCACACAGTTCCCCGGGGGGAGGGTTGGATCCGCCGACGCGATCGCGGCGGCGGTGGATCAGAGATAAGAAGCGGGCTTCCGGTACGCAAGGGGATACGCCCTTCATCTTTTCTTCTATCTTCATGGCCATGCAAAAGCCGTGCGTGCTCCTTGGGCTCCTGGTGGCCGTGGGCCTTGCCCCTCCCGCGACCGCCCAGGTCTGCCAGCCGGGCCCCACCGCGCTGGTGCTTTCGGGGGGGGGCGCCAAGGGCGTGGCCCACATCGGGGTCCTCCTGGCGCTGGACTCCGCCGGCATCCGCCCCGACCTGGTGGTTGGCACCAGCATGGGGGCGATCATCGGTGGGATGTATGCCAGCGGCTATTCGGCCCGGCAGATCGACTCGATGGCGCGCGCCCTCCCGCTGACCGACCTGTTCAGTTCCGCCCGCCCCCGGGCGCCGCTGGCGTGGGGTGGACGCCTCCCCGTGGTGCTCTGGGCCCGCGGCGAGCAGGGGTTCGCCCTGCAGACCGCCGCGGTGGATGAATCCCGCGCCAACGCCGTCCTCAACGCCTCGATGCTGCGGGGCAACCTGCTGGCGCGGGGGAATTTCGACTCGCTGCCGATCCCGTTCCGGGCCGTCGCCACCGACCTGCTGGCCTGGGAACCGGTGGTGCTGGGCCAGGGCGACCTCGCCCAGGCGGTGCGGGCCAGCATCGCGATCCCGATCGTCTTCTCGCCGGAGCGGATCGGGGGACAGGTGCTGGTCGACGGCGGCCTCACCGCCAACCTCCCCGTGGGCGTGGCGCGCGACCTTGGCGCCCGCCGGGTGTTCATGTCCGACGTGACCACCCGGCGGCTCGCCTCCGACTCGATCTCGGGCGAGGACCCGCTCGAGGTTGCCGATCGCCTCTTCAGTGTGCTCTTCGAGCAACCCCCGCCGGTCGTCGGGCCGGAGGACCTCCTGATCCGCCCCGAGGTCCGGGACTTCGGGAACCTCGACTTCACCCCGGAACGGGTGGCAGAGCTGATTGCGATCGGGCGGGCCACGGCCGAGGCCGCGCTGCGGCAGCTCCCCTGCCGGCCGACGACGGTCCCCGTCCGCGCCACGCAGCTGCCGAGCCGGGTGTCGGGGTTGCGGACCGCGCGGATCGAGGAGACGCCGCTCCTCCAGCAGCTGCTCAACGTCCAGGTGGCCCAGGATCTCGACCTGCCCGCACTGACCCGGCAGGTCCTGGCACTGCGGGACTCGGACCTCTACCGCAGCATCTGGCTCCACCCCACCGGCAACCGCGATTCGGTGCAGCTGGTTCCCGCGGCCCGTCGCCTCCCCCGGCGACTGACCGGGGTCGGCCTCTCGTACGACAACGAACTCGGTGGCCAGGTCTGGTTGGGCGGGGTCGAGCGCCGGGGCCGCTCCGGCGACATCGAACTCAGCGCCGTGCTCACCCTGGCCCAGTTTCATCGCGAGGCGGAGGTGGGCGCTCGGCTCTTCACCGGGCTCACCCGCTTCGCAGTGACCCCCAAGGTGCAGCTCTTCCTGACCAATGACGTGATCCGGAAGTTCGAGGTCCCGGGGGTCGAGGACACCCGTGACGAGATCCCTGAGGCACGATTCCGGGCGGGACTCGAGCGGCCCTTCGGCAACGGGTGGCATGTCACCGTGGCGGCCGAACCGGTGACCTGGAAGGTGCGGGGGATCGACCGCAACTGGGCGCTGGGTGGCCGGGTGATCGTGGTGCGGCGCCGGGAGCCGGAGACCCGCCGGGTCTTTGCCGACCTGCAGTGGAACACCACCTGGCTGCGGGGCGAGGGCGAGGCGGCGGTGCGCGCCTCCATCGGGCGGCTGGTCATGGAGCCGCGGCTCCGCGCCGCGTGGGGACGCGACCTGCCGGCACACCAGGGCTTCGTGCTGGGAGGGGATGAAGGGTTCCCCGGGTTGCAGCGGTACGAGCTGCGCGGCGACCGCGAGGTCGCCGCGACCCTGCAGACCACCTTCCGGGTGGCCGGCCCCCTGGACCTGCGGCTGCTGGTGGCCGCGGGCCGCATCGCCACAGGCGGCAGCCTGCTCGAAGGTGAGGACTGGCGGACTGGAGCGCGGGTCGGCGTCGGGGTCGAGACCCCGATCGGGCCGATCCACTTCGAGACGGGGTGGGGCACCGGGGGGCGGAAGGCCAGCCTGGTCAGGATTGGGAGGTGGTTCTGATCAGCGGGGTAAGAGGTAAGAGGTGAGAGGTAAGAGGTGAGAGGAAGAGGCTCGGTCAGGATCAAGCGGCACGACGGGTGAGTAGCTTCCCTGGCCCCGCTCCACTGGCGACCACCCCAGCAGTCCGCACTGCAGTCTTCGCCAGGTCTCAGGACCATTCTACCTCTTACCTCTTACCTCTTACCTCTTACCTCTTACCATCACAGCAAGCTCCCCTCATGATGCTCATCGCGCATGCCGCGGATCTCGGGGGCCCCGTACCGGCCCAGGTGGCGGTAGTGCCGGTTCCACTCCTCCCGGAGGCAGAACGGGTCCGGGCCGTAGGCGCGGTCCACCGCGAGGACCCCGTCGAGGTGGTCGATCTCATGCTGCAGCAGCTCGGCGCGGTCACCCTCGAGGTCGACCTCGTGCTCCTCGCCCTTGGGGTCCTGGTAGCGCACCCGAATCCGGTGGGCGCGGGAGACCCGCACCAGGAGGTTCGGGAACGAGAAGCAGTCGTCCCAGACCGAGAAGTCCTCGGTGCCCACGTCCACGATCTCGGGGTTGATCAGTGGCCAGGGCTTCTCCATCTCGACATAGACGATGCGAACCGGAGCCCCCACCTGGGGGGCCGCGATCGCACGGCCGCTTCCGAAGCGGGACTGCCAATCCCGCAGGGTCTCCTTGAGGTCGTCGAGGATGACCCGGACCGCGGCGGAGCGCGGCTTGGTAATCGGTTCGCAGCGGGCCCGGAGGATCGGGTCGCCCAGGAGGCGAATGCGGTGGATGGTCATGGTTGAGAATGTCGGGGTTGGAGGCGGGGAGGGCAAGAGGGGTCTGGGACTGGGGGCTGGGGGCTAGGGGCTAGGGGCTACCGAGTTGGGGTTTGCGTCCGGAGTCGGACTTCTTCGCCATCGTGGAGTAGTTGTGAATGCAAATACTTTTCCTTTGCCGTAGATCCTCGCCTGGGACTACTCTCCCGCACGTTTCGTTGTGCCGCCTTTCCCACCCCCACTCCCTAGTCTCTAGTCCCTAGTCCCTAAGCCCCCAGCCCCCAGTCCCCAGCAACCATTCCCACCAATCCCCCCACACGAACTTGACAATCCCGACAACTTTACTTAGGATTGCCCGCCTGATGACCGCCTCCCCCATTGCGCACCGTCCCACAACGGACCTCCCCCCCGGCCAGAAGGGTCCCCGGGGGAGCATCCTGGTGCAGCTCAAGGCCGAGCGCGGGCTCTGCGCCAAGGAACTGGGTGAGCGGCTCGGGCTCTCGCCCAATGCCATGCGGCACCACCTGAAGGAGCTCGAGGTGGCGGGGTTGATCGCCTACGAGCGCGAGGTGCGCGGCGTGGGTGCGCCGGCGTTCTGCTACCACCTGACCCGCCAAGGCGAGGCACTCTTTCCCAACCGGCTCGAGGGGCTGCTCGACCAGCTGCTCGATCATGTGGTGGCGCGCGAGGGGCGCGCCGCGGCCACGGCGGTCCTGGAGCAGTATTTCCTGGACCTCGGCCGCAAGTTCGAGGAACAGGTGGCTGGCGTGAGCGCCACCGAGCGGCGGGTGGTGGTGACCCGGCTCCTCTCGGAGGAGGGGTTCATGCCCGAGTGGCGGGTCTCGCCGGAGGGAGTGGAGACGATCCTGCTGCACAACTGCCCGATCCGCGTGGTGGCCGACCGGCTGCCGGAAGTGTGTGAAGCCGAGACCCGGTTCTTGAGCATGGTCTTTGGCGTCGCCTTGGAACGACACGAGCACCGGGAAGCGGGCGCGGGCGCCTGCGAGTACCGGCTGCCTACCCAGGAGAAGGCCCGATGAGCGCATCGGTCGAGGAACTCGTCAACCGCGAGTACAAGTGGGGCTTCGTCACCGACATCGAGTCGGACACCGCCCCGAAGGGGTTGAACGAGGAGATCATCCGCTTCATCAGCCTCAAGAAGCAGGAGCCGGACTGGCTGCTGGAGTGGCGGCTCAAGGCATACCGGCGGTGGACGGAGATGACGGAGCCGCACTGGCCCAACGTCACCTATCCGCCGATCGACTACCAGGACGTGATCTACTACTCGGCGCCGAAGACGGCCAAGCCGCTCGGCTCGCTGGACGAGGTCGACCCCAAGCTCCTGGAGACCTACACCAAGCTCGGCATCCCGCTCAGCGAGCAGAAGCTGCTGGCCGGCGTGGCGGTGGACGCGATCTTCGACTCGGTCTCGGTGGGCACCTCGTACAAGGCGGCGCTGGCCGAGCTGGGGATCATCTTCTGCTCCTTTGGCGAGGCGGTGCGCGAGCACCCGGAGCTGGTGCGGAAGTACCTGGGCACGGTGGTGCCGGCCAGCGACAACTTCTTCGCCGCGCTCAACTCGGCGGTCTTCACCGACGGGTCGTTCGTGTACATCCCGAAGGGCGTCCACTGCCCGATGGACCTGTCCACCTACTTCCGGATCAACCAGGTGGGCACCGGCCAGTTCGAGCGGACCCTGATCATTGCCGACGAGGGCGCCACGGTCAGCTACCTCGAGGGGTGCACCGCGCCCAAGCGCGACGAGAACCAGCTCCACGCCGCGGTGGTGGAGCTGATCGCCCTGCCGGGCGCCAGCATCAAGTACTCCACGGTGCAGAACTGGTACGCCGGCGATGAGCACGGCAAGGGCGGGATCTACAACTTCGTCACCAAGCGCGGCAAGGCGATGGAGCGGTCCAAGATCAGCTGGACCCAGGTGGAGACGGGGTCGGCGATCACCTGGAAGTACCCCAGCGTCATCCTCCAGGGCGATGACTCGGTCGGCGAGTTCTACTCGGTGGCGGTGGCCAACGCCATGCAGCAGGCCGACACCGGCACCAAGATGATCCACATCGGCAAGCGGACCAAGTCGACGATCATCTCCAAGGGGATCAGCGCGGGGCGCGGCCAGAACAGCTACCGGGGCCAGGTGAAGGTGCTGCCCAAGGCGGACGGGGCGCGCAACTACACCCAGTGCGACTCGATGCTGATCGGGAACCGCTGCGGGGCGCACACCTTCCCGTACATCGACGTCCAGAACCCCACCGCCTCGGTGGAGCACGAGGCCTCGACCAGCAAGATCGGCGAGGACCAGATCTTCTATTGCAAGCAGCGCGGGCTCAACACCGAGAACGCGATCTCGATGATCGTCAACGGCTTCTGCAAGGAAGTCTTCCGGGAGCTCCCGATGGAGTTCGCGGTGGAAGCGCAGAAGCTGCTGGGGATCAGCCTGGAAGGAAGCGTCGGCTAGGTAGGGGGTGAGAGGTGAGAGGTATGAGGTGAGAGGAGGTTCCTCGTCACCCGCCACTCCGCCTCCTCTTACCTCTTACTTCTTACCTCTTACCTGTTGGAGTTGGGAATGCTCGAGATCAAGGACCTCACCGCCGCCGTCGACGAGAAGCCGATCCTCAAGGGGATCTCGCTCACCGTGAAGCCCGGCGAGGTGCACGCCATCATGGGACCGAACGGTTCCGGCAAGAGCACGCTGGCGCAGGTGCTGGCGGGCCACCCGGCCTATGACGTGACCGGCGGGACTGTCACCTGGCAGGGCCAGGACCTCCTCGACATGGAGCCGGAGGAGCGCGCCCAGGCCGGCGTCTTCCTGGCGTTCCAGTATCCGGTCGAGATCCCGGGCATCACCAATGCCTACTTCCTGCGGGCCGCCTACAACGAGATCCGGAAGGCGCGGGGCCAGGAGGAACTGGACCCGATGGACTTCCTGGACCTGCTCGAGGCCAAGCTCAAGATGGTGGAGTGGGGCCCGGAGATCATGCAGCGCGCGGTCAACTCGGGCTTCTCGGGCGGCGAGAAGAAGCGCAACGAGATCCTCCAGATGGCGGTGCTCGAGCCGACCCTGGCGATCCTGGACGAGACCGACTCCGGCCTCGACATCGACGCGCTGCGGATCGTGGCCGACGGCGTGAACAAGCTCCGGAGCCCCGAGCGGTCGATCGTGGTGGTGACCCACTACCAGCGGCTGCTCAACTTCATCGTCCCCGATTACGTCCACGTCCTGGCCGGCGGCAGGATCGTCAAGTCGGGCGGCAAGGAGCTGGCGCTGGAGCTCGAGGCCAAGGGCTACGAGTGGCTGACCGGCGTGCCGGAGGCGGCGTGACCGAGACCTACGTGCAGGCGTTCGAGGCCGGGGTCGCGGCGCCGAATGGGAGCCTGCCGGCCTGGCTGGGAGAGCTCCGCAAGGCGGGGATCGCCCGGTTCGCCGAGGTCGGCTTCCCGGACACCAAGGATGAGGAGTGGCGGTTCACCCCGGTGGCACCGATTGCCCGGACGCCCTTCGCGGCCGCCAGGCCGCCGGTGGTGGCGGTGGCCCGCGAGGCACTGGATCCGTACCTCTTCGGGCACCCGGAGTGGGCCACCCTGGTCTTCGTCAACGGCCGCTTCGCCCCCGAGCTCTCCACCCGCCCCACCCTGCCGGGTGGGGCCGAGGTGCTGCCGCTCTCCGAGGCAATGACCGCCCGCCCCGAGCTGCTCGAGGCCCATGTGGGCCGCCACGCCCTCGGCGAGACGACCCCCTTTGCGGCGCTCAACCAGGCCTTTGCCGCCGAGGGCGCGGTGGTGTTCGTGCCGGCCGGGGTGGAGCTGGCCGACCCGATCCACCTGGTTTTCGTGGCCAGCGCCGATGCCGCCGGCACCGTGACCCACCCGCGCAACCTGCTGGTGGTGGAGCGGGGCGCCCGCGCCGCGGTGGTGGAGAGCTACGTCTCCCTGGGCGACGGGGCCTACTTCACCAACACCGTCACCGAAGGTTCGCTGGGGCGCGGCGCCTGGCTGGAGCACGCCCGGATCCAGCGCGAGTCGGAGGCGGCGTACCACATCGGCTACAGCCACATCGACCAGGACCAGGACAGCCACTACCGCTCGTTCACCCTGGCGATGGGCGCCCTGCTGGCCCGCCACAACCTGCACGCCCGCCTCAACGCCCCCCACGTCGAGACCCTGATGTACGGGCTGGCCCTGACCCGTGGCGAGCAGCTGGCCGACAACCACACCGCCATCTTCCACGACCATCCCAACTGCAACAGTTGGGAGGTCTACAAGTCGGTGCTCGACGACAAGTCGCGCGGGGTGTTCAACGGCAAGGTGTTCGTGACGCCCGAGGCGCAGAAGACCGACGCCAAGCAGACCAACCGGAACCTGCTGCTGTCCCCGGACGCCAAGGTGGACACCAAGCCCCAGCTCGAGATCTTTGCCGACGACGTGAAGTGCACCCACGGCGCCACGGTGGGCCAGATTGACGAGATCGCCTATTTCTACTGCCAGAGCCGCGGCATTCCGCGCGAGCGGGCCCAGACGATGCTGACCTGCGCGTTCGCCGCCGAGGTGGTGGACGAGATCGCGATCCAGCCGGTGCGGGAGTACCTGACCGCGCTGGTCACCCAGCGACTGGGCGGAGACGCCTGAGGCCCGCATGACCACCCCGGCGGTGTGGGACCTGGCCCGGATCCGGGCCGACTTCCCGATCCTCGGGCGGCCGGTCAACGGTCGCCCGCTGGTCTACCTGGACAGCGCCGCCAGCGCCCAGAAGCCGCAGGTCGTCATCGATGCCGTCACCCGGCACTACCAGACCAGCAACGCGAACGTGCACCGGGGGGTCCACTTCCTGAGCCAGGAGGCGAGCGAGGGGTACGAGGCCGCGCGGGTCACGGCGGCGGGCTTCCTGGGCGCCGCCGAACCGGCCGAAGTGATCTTTGCGCACGGCACCACCAGCGGGATCAACCTGATTGCCCACGCCTACGGCGATTCGCACCTGAAGCAGGGCGACCACATCCTGGTCTCCGAGCTGGAGCACCACTCCAACATCGTTCCC
Source organism: Gemmatimonadales bacterium (assembly GCA_048499805.1). GTDB lineage: Bacteria > Gemmatimonadota > Gemmatimonadetes > Gemmatimonadales > GWC2-71-9 > JAWXBA01. Next base: position 143,299 of record JASNZF010000004.1, read on the forward strand.
TGGCAGCAGCTGGCCATCCGGAAGGGCGGCCGGGTCATCAAGATCCCCGTCACCGACGCCGGCGAGATCGACCTGGCCGCCTACGAGGCGCTGCTCTCCGACCGGACCCGGATCGTGGCGGTGAGCCACGTCTCCAACGTCCTCGGCACGATCACCCCGATCCAGCAGATGGCCGACTTGGCCCACGCCCGCGGGGCGGTGCTGGTGGTGGACGGCGCCCAGTCGGCGCCGCACCTGCCCATCGACGTGCAGGCGCTGCACTGCGACTTCTTCGTCTGCTCGGGCCACAAGGTGTACGGGCCGACCGGGGTCGGGCTGCTCTGGGGTCGGAAGGATATCCTCGACGCCATGCCGCCCTACGAGGGCGGCGGCGGGATGATCGACCTCGTCACCTTCGAGAAGACAACCTATGCCAAGCCCCCGGCGCGCTTCGAGGCCGGGACGCCGCCGGTGGAAGCGGTGATCGGCCTGGCCGCCGCGCTGACCTGGCTCCAGGGGCTCGACCGGGCGGCGCTCCTGCAGCATGAGGACAACCTGCTGCAGCATGCCAAGGGGCGCCTCGCCGAGGTGCCCGGGGTGCAGCTGCTGGGCCAGCCCGCGCGGCAGGCCAGTGTGGTGTCGTTCACGATGGATGGCGTCCATCCCCACGACATCGGGACGGTGCTCGACACCGAGGGGGTGGCCATCCGGGCCGGCCACCACTGCGCCCAGCCGCTGATGCAGCGGATGGGGGTGCAGTCCACCGCTCGCGCCTCGTTCTGCGCCTTCAACACCCGCGAGGACGTGGACGCGCTGGTGGCCGGGCTGGGCAAGGTCCGGGAGGTGTTCGGATGAGCAGCCAACTCGACGAGCTCTACCAGAGCGTGATCCTGGACCACAACAAGTCGCCGCGCAACTTCAAGGAGCTGCCCGACGCCACCGCGCACGCCGACGGCCGCAACCCGCTCTGCGGCGATGCCTATACCGTCTGGCTCCGGCTCGAGGGCGACCGGATTGCGGACGCCGCCTTCCAGGGCAACGGCTGCGCCATTTCCAAGGCCAGCGCGTCGCTCATGACCACCGCCGTCAAGGGCAAGACGGTGGCGGAGGCAGAGGCGCTGTTCGACCAGTTCCACGAGATGCTGACCGGCGGAGCCGCCGACCTGACCGGGATGCCCAACGGCGTCAAGGCGCTGACCGGGGTCAAGGCGTTCCCGATGCGGGTGAAGTGCGCGACGCTCAGTTGGCATGCGATGAAGGAAGCCCTGAAGGGTGAGAAGTAAGAGGGAAGAAGTAAGAGGAAACTGCTCGAGGTCCGGTCACCGCGGTGCGGTTGTTTCCTCTTACCTCTCACCTCTCACCTCTCACCTCTTGCGACCACAGAATCTCAATCCACGCGAGGAACCATGCCCTACCACCCCATGATGATCCAGCCGATGCGCGACGAAGTGACCCGGCTCGGCGTGAAGGAACTGACCACCGTGGCCGAGGTGGATGCCGTGCTCGGCGATCACCACGGCACCGCGCTCATCTTCGTCAACTCGGTCTGCGGCTGCGCGGCGGGGATGGCCCGGCCGGCGCTGGCCAAGGCGATGCAGCATGCCGTCAAGCCCGACGCCAGCTACACCGTCTTTGCCGGTGGCGATGTCGAGGCCACCGCGCGCGCCCGGAGCTACTTCAGCGACTATCAGCCCAGCTCGCCGTGCTTCATGCTCATCAAGGACGGTGAGATGGCTCAGATGATCCACCGGCACCAGATCGAGGGGCGCAGCGCCGACATGGTGGCAGCGGCGCTGACCGCGGCGTTCGATGCCCATTGTGGCGGGGTGTCGGCGTGATGCACGGAATCCGTAAGGGCATGCCACCGGCATGCCCGTGCCGGGCGGTGTCGTGATGCACCACGAGAACCGGGGGGAGCTCCACGGCATCACCGTCATCCTGACCGGGGCCTCCGGCAAGACCTACCTGGGCCGGTTCCACGAGGCCACCCCGCGGGGGGTGGTCATGAAGGACCTCGGCGTCCACGACCCCGGCACCTCCCCCCATGACCTGCCCACCTGGCTCGACCGCGCGAAGCGGTTCGGGGTGCCGGTGGAGCATCGGATGCTGGTGGTGCCGGCGGATGAGGCGGGGGAGTGCGTGCGGTTTGCGGAGTGGGAGTTGTCCAGCTCCGCATGAGGGGTGGCCCCGTCCAGGGTGAGCGGGAACTGTCCGGGTCCTCGGAGGGGTGAGTTCCTGGCAGGGTGAGCGGGAACTGTATGGTTCCGTGTTGGGTCTGGTTCCCAGCGTGGTGAGAGGGAACTGTACAAAACATGGTCGGATCCTGTTCCCAGGATGGTAAGCGGGAACCGCAATCTCCGCTCATCATGAGCGGAACCTTCCTCCGTTGAGTTGGCGCCCTCCTAGCTCAGTGGCGGCGGACGCCGGGGTATCGCCTCCCCTGCTGGCGGCTGCCGGTATCCCGTTGCCGCGAGCATCTCCAGTTGCTTGCGGATCAGCTCGGTCCCTTCTCCCGAGGCGTGGAGTGCCCGCAGGACGTCCGCTCCTGCCTGCCCCATCCGGCTCAGCGCCCCGACTGCCATCTGTGGTACGGGATACTCGACGCCTTCATGGTCGGTCCGCGCCAGTTCCGACAGGAAGGAAATGGCCTCTTCGCGCTCCCGTTGCATCGACAGCATGCTCACGACTAGGCTGCGGTCCGAGGGGCCCGCCACGGCATAGATCCGCCGCAAAGAGGCCACGATCCCCCGATAGGCGATTCCGCTGGTCGTGAGCGGAACCGACCCGGGTAGTGCTATCCGGATGATTGCTTGAGACCGTTCACCCGCATCACTGGTCCGCAGCGCCAATTGTTCGAGGATGATCAGCCTTTCGGCCCACTCTGCGCGACTGCCAAACGGAAACTCGCTCGACAAGCCCGGCTGGGCAGCGGCAGAAGCCGGGAGAGCCAGCAGAAGAATCAGCCCTGGGACCCCGTGAAGGCGCCACCGATTCACGACGCGAAGAATGCTCATTGTACTGACCGTTCTTTCGAAGCGCGACAGGAGGGTGAATTCATGGGCACCTCTTGGGGAGCGTCGAGTCGGCCTGGAAGTATTCCATCTCCATGAAGCGATACCATTTCTGTGTATGGCTCGAGTTGGGCTTGAAGAGCACCCAGAGATAGCCACAGTCCCCCATGATCGGGTTATCGACATAATTGTCCTTCACGAAGCCGGTTGCGTCTGCGGCGAAGTTCGAGATGCGGTTATCGGCATCAATAACCCGGTCATAGACGTAAAATCGTAGACCCACGGAACTGATCGGATGAACCAAGGCCTCGGTGAGGGCGCGCGGGTCATTCGCTGGATCTGACGCGGCAATGCGACGTCGGGCCTCGTGACCGTTGGCCGTTGCTGGGTCCAGCGGATTCTGGGTTCCATAGCCCTCGTGGTTGAGAATTCCCGCTATCCAGGGCTGCGGGTCGAAACCACGGCAGACCTGGTTGTAGGAGTACAGGTTGACGCTAATCGGTGGGGTACCCACAAGGCCCATCGAATCCCGGCAGAGCATGTAATCGACTGAATCGAGGACAGGAATGCTCGGCCCTGCCGGGCGGAACCATGGGTCCATTTCGGTCGCTCGATCCATGGTGAACGACGCAGATTTCACGAAATAGATCAGCTTGTTCGGGCCGTTCGACACGCTGTCGAGCACGACCCCGGTGGCTGCCGGGCTCCCGCTGGCCAGGGTGTCACGGATATTTGGCTCAATGGATCCAACGTTCGTGCAATCTGATTGTCTCCGGTTGTACCCAACCACTCCTTTGTGGGCAGGTGCAGTGCTCTTGAACGGTAGCACGAAGTCGACGTACGGGCACCTGACCACGGTGTCCTGCGCAATAGCCCAGTCCGCCGCGTCCCATTGCCAGCCACCGCTTGTTCGAGGCAGAACAACCCATGCTGTCGCGAGGGTGCTCTCGGTTGTATCTATGCGAATCTTGGCACTCACGGTGCCGCCCATGACGCCAGTTCCCGACCAGATCGAGTCGGGGCCTGTCCCCCAGCCTGAGCTGCTCGTTGTATCTGCTCGGAAGACGACGGGTCCCGCGCCATCAGGGTTGAAGGCAAGCGTCCCAGCGAACTCCCATACCAGAACCGAATCCGCCCCCGTCACTGTACAAGTCCCGGTCGTGCCCCGCACCACGGTGTCGCAGGCCAGGGTGGGCAGCGGGGCCACCCAGACCACCGTCAGGTCGTCCACGGTGTACTGGGCATTGGGACCGAGGAACTGGCAGCGCCGGATGCCGGTTGCGCTCACCTCCACCGGCTGATTGGCTGGCCCGCCATGATAGACCGCCAGGTTCGCGCCCGCGAAGACCGTCTGGGCCAGCAGCGAGTCTGCGGCGTCGAAGCACTGGAGCGTGACGGGGCTGAAGCTGGTGATGTATCCCCGGACGCGGATGGCAGAGGTGTCCAAGGCAAAGGAAAGGGTGCCCGACCAATCGCCGGTCGCGGTGAAATCGGCCGCGGCAATTGCCGACCCGGAGCGGGGTGGGTACTCCGGGTCGTTGTAGAAGGTGTCCGTGGTCTCCCCCACGACGGCATTGCTGAAGACCACCCCCAGGGCGGCGTACTGGCTGTCCACGGGGGTAAACCCGGGGGCCCAGCCTCCCTCGAAATCCACGACCGAGGAGTCGGTTGGGCATCCCCCTGTACAGTAGCTGAATTGCGGTGCGCCGCCATCCCTCGCGAGCGGTGGGTGGACCGCCACGCCAGGCCGGGCGATGAGCACGGAGGGATCGACGGCCAGGGAGGGGGCCTGAATGCGCTCCTCACCCCCGCATGCGACCGCCATGACCAGCATCGGAGGCAAGAGGCGCGCCGACGGAGCAGGAAGGGCCATCGAGCAGCACTCCGCCAGGGAGAGGGGGCAGCCGGCACTCGGATTGTTGAGCTACGGTAGCGCCAGGGGGGGGGGGGGCTGTCAAGCGGCGGGAGCTGTTCTGATCACAATCGTGGAGGGCTCCCAGCAAGGTGAGCGGGAACTGTCCAGCTCCTCGCAGGGGTGAGCTCCTGGCAGGGTGAGCGGGAACAACCGCGCAAACCAGACCCTAATTCATCCGCCAGGTGGGTTTCGATACCCGGTACGCGCGAGCGCCTCCAATTGCTTCCGGATCAGGCCATTGATTCGACCCGTGGCATGGACGCGCCGGAGTTCAGCCTCCCCTTCCGTGCCCATCATTGACAATGACCGGACCGCGGTCTCCGCGATGGTAAACTCCGGCCCAAGGTCATCTGTCTGCGAGAGATCGCCGAGGAAGGCGATGGCTTCGCCCTGCTCTGCCTGGAGGAAGAGACTGCTGACGATGCGCTGGCGCACTGCGGGATCAGCGTCAGGGTAGATCCGTCGCATCCTCGCCACGATTCCAGGGTAAATAGTTTCTTTGGTCGTATCGCCACGGAGTGTCCATACGATTCCGGGCGCCTCGATCCGTAAAATCGCATTGAACCGTTCTTCCGGAAGACGAGCGTGTACAGCTACTTGCCCCAGGCTGTCCAAGCGTGCGTCCACCTCCGCGACCGGCCCGAATATTAGCTTCACCGATTGAGCGCGGGGTTGTTGAGCCAGGAGCGCGCCCCACGACGATGCCGCAAGCACAGAGCCAGCGAGACCATGGCGGATCAGTGTGGGCAGGTGCGGTGGGCTCCTCATTGCACACCCCTCCCGGCGCTGACGCACTTGTCGGTCAGATGCATACGATTGTCCCGTCCGAAAGCTTTCTGGTAAATGGAATCCCCCAGTAATACTTAGGGGTGGGTGCGGGTGGGATCCTGAGGACAAATCCCCCAACACAGGCGCCGTTGGCATTGTCCTTCACGAAATGGTGATCGCTTGAGATCAGCACGATCCGATTGTCTGCGCTCAAGACGGCCTGACGGACAAACTCTTGGAGGTTCGCCTCATAGTCCTTGCTCACCAGGGATTCCACTAGCGCCCGCGGATCATTGGCAAGCTCGGCCGCTGCCAAGGTGATCCTGACATAGTGCCCGTTGGCGTTCGCTAGTGTGGCAAAAGGGATGGTCCCATTTTCCTCGTGACTCCAAATGGCGGCGAAGAGCTGACTCATGTTGACGCCTACGCAGGTGTTGTTGAACGAATGCCAGTTCTTGGAGATGGTGGTTCCAAAGGGTGGTTTCGGATCAGCGAGATTGTTGTAGCAGGCTTGATAGTCATTGGGATCCAACACGTCCAAGACGGGTATTCCGTTCTCCTTCAGCCAGGGGTTCATTTCCGAGACCCGATCGATGTGGAAGTTGTTAGAGAGTACATACCACATCCCGGCATTTGGTCCGGTGCTAACTTGGGGGGCAATCGTCCTACCGTTGTTTGGAAGAGAATCCAAGTTGGGCTCAATCACCCCGGGGCTACAATCCTTCCCTCGTCGGTTCACCGCGACGCGGCCGGAGTCCGAGCCAAAGCTCCAAGTGGTGTCCACTGGCCACTGAACGAAATCGAGAAACTGGCACTTCACCACGGGCCCATCATGCAGGAGCTTCCAGTTTGCAGGTCCCCAACGCCAAGTTGGCCCTTCACGCGGCCGGACCACCCATGGTGCCGAGATGCGCGAGGAGTCGGTCCGGACCACGGTGACACTCCCTGACAGTACTGCCGTCCCCTGCCAAACGGTGTCGGACGAAGTCCAGAACCTTGTCACCACAGAGTCACCCGGGGTCACCCGCGAGCCTAAGTTCAGGACTCCCTCGAACTCCCACCGCACGACGGCTGTCCCTGCCGGGACGCTGCAGGTCCCGATCGTCCCCCGCACCACGGTGTCGCACGCCAGGGTGGGCACTGGGTCCCTCCACACGACGGTCAGGTCATCGACCGAATACTGGTTGTCGGGACCCACGAACTGGCAGTGCCGAATCCCGGCACCACTCACCTCGAGGGCCCGGTTGGCCGGGCCCCCGTGGTACTGGGCCAGGTTGGCGCCGGGATCGGTCGCCTCCGCCACCAGCGAATCCGCAACATTGTAGCAGCGCAAGGCCAACGGGCTGAAACTGGTCACATACCCCCGGACCCGGACGGCGGTGTCGTCCAGGTGCACGTAGAGGACTCCCGACCCCCCGCCGCTCGGCGTATAGTCGGCCGTTGCCAATGCGGAGCCAGATCGCGGTGGGTACTCGGAGTCGTTGTACCCCGGGGCCTGGAGGACCACGCTACTGTCAAAGACCACGCCGAGCGCGGCATACTGGCTGTCCACCACAGAAGCGCCCGAGGCTCAGCCGCCCTCGAAGTCCACCACGACGGAGTCCGTCGGGCACCCCCCGGTGCAGTAGCCGAACTGGGGCCCCGGCCTGCCGGTCCGGAGCGCGGCGTGCCGGATGGCGGATGGGGATCCGACCAGCAGCGCGGGTGAAGCCACCCCAGTGGATGGCTCCTGGAGGGGCTCTTTGCCCTGGCACGCCGTGATCATAGTGACCAGCGGCAGCAGGAGCCGCGCCGACGGTGTCAGCCGCGCCATCTATGGAATCTCCCCTCGGCACTAGGGCCAACCGAAATTGGGATCGCTTTGCCACGGTAGCGCCAGGGGGGGGGGGGCTGTCAAGAGGCGGGAACTGTACAGCTCACTGCAGATCGTGGTTCCCAGCAGGGTAAGCGGGAACTGTACGAATCGTGGTAGGGCAAGGTTCCCAGCATCGTAAGCGGGAACCGCAGTTCCCGCTCACCATGAGCGGAGGTTGCCCGGCTCCGAGGCCGTACAGTTCCCGCTCACCATGCTGGGAGGTCGGCCGGACGAGGACCCGCACAGATCCCGCCCGTTTCAGGCTGCACCACCGAAACCCCGCTACCTTCCCTCCCGTACATTCAGCGGCCATCCCGGGGCACACCCGGTGGCCTGTCCCCACGATTGGAGCCATCGATGACGTCCCACGTCGTCCGGGTGGACCGGGTGACCAAGCGGTTTGCCGGTCACACCGCGGTCCGGAACTTCTCCCTCGATGTCCCCACTGGCGGGATGTTCGGCCTCCTGGGCCCCAACGGTGCCGGCAAGAGCACCACGATCCGGATGATCATGAACATCATTACCCCGGACGAGGGGAAGATTCACCTCTTCGGCGGGGTCAAGTCGGGTCGCGACCACTCCGCCCGGATCGGCTACCTCCCCGAGGAGCGCGGCCTCTACAAGAAGATGAAGGTCAAGGAACAGCTCTCCTTCTTCGGCGAAACGAAGGGGATCCCCCACAGGGAGGCGGTCCGCAAGACCGGCGAATGGCTGGAGCGGCTGGGCCTCTCCGACTGGACCGACAAGAAGGTCGAGGACCTCTCCAAGGGGATGCAGCAGAAGGTCCAGTTCATCGGGACGCTGCTGCACGAGCCGGAGCTGGTGATCCTGGACGAGCCGTTCAGCGGGCTCGATCCGGTCAACGCCCAGGTCATGAAGGACGTGGTGCTCGAGATTGCCCGGAGCGGCCGGACGGTGCTCTTCTCGACCCACATCATGGAGCAGGCCGAGAAGATGTGCGACCGGATCGCCATCATTGCCCGGGGCGAAAAGGTGGTGGACGGACCGCTGGCCCAGGTGAAGCGCGAGTTTGGCCACCGGTTTGTGGCGCTCGCTTTTCACAGAAACCCCGAGGCTGCCAACCGGGTGCTGCAGGACCGGAAGCTGGTGGCCAAGGTGGACGACTACGGCAACAGCGCCGAGGTCGAGCTGGCCGAGGGGGCCGAGAGTGATGCGCTGCTGCATGCGCTGGTCGGGGCCGGGGTGGGGCTCAACCGGTTCGAGGTGGTGGAGCCGTCGCTCCAGTCGATCTTCATAGCCAAGGTGGGGGCGGATGCGGCCAGGGCCGTCGCCTCGGGAGACACACGATGAACAAGGTCTGGGCGGTCATCCGACGGGAATTCATCGAGCGGGTGCGCACCAAGGCGTTCCTGCTGAGCACCCTGCTCTTCCCGGTCTTCATCGGGGCGATGATGGTGCTCCCTGCGCTGCTCCTGACCAAGACCTCCGGGGTCAAGCGGGTGGCGGTGCTGGACGGGACTTCGGTGGCGTTCGGCGCCCGGGTCAACGAGGCGCTCCTGGCGGTCAAGCGCGGCAGCGACCCCGATGCCGGTGCCCAGTACGAGCCGACCCTGGTGGTAGCGACCGGGGAGCGGCTCGAGGCGGTCCGCGACTCCCTGATTGCGGTGACCGGGCTCAACCGTGACGCCGGTCCCTCGCTCAACGGGGTCCTGGTCCTGACCGACGAGGGGCTGGCCTCGGGACGGCTCCAGTACTTCGGCGACAACGCCGGCAGCATCCCGGCGATGGAGGAACTCGAGGGGACGGTGCGCCCGCTGGTGACCCGCCAGCGACTGGAACGCGAAGGGGTGGACCCGATGGTCGTCATGCGTGCCATCGGTCCGGTGAGCCTGGCCACCCAGCGGGTGGCGGAGGGCAAGCTGACCGGCCAGAGCGGAGGGGCCACCTTCGCCATTGCCTACGCCATGGGGTTCATCCTCTACATGGCGCTGCTGATCTACGGCATCCAGGTCATGACCAGCATCGTGGAGGAGAAGACCAACCGGATCATGGAGGTGCTGGCCTCCAGCATGAGCCCGTTCCAGATGCTGCTGGGCAAGATCCTGGGCGTCGGCGCGGTGGCGCTCCTCCAGCTCGGCATCTGGGCCGGCGCGGCCTACGGCGCCACCACCTACCGGGTCCAACTGCTGGGCCTCTTCGGGGTGGACGCCGCCGCCAGCGGCGGGATGGCGGGGCTCATCCCGACGATTCCGGGCTCGCTCCTGGTGGTCTTCCTGGTGTTCTTCGTCCTGGGCTTCCTGCTCTACTCCGCCATGTTCGCGGCGGTGGGCTCGATGTGCAATACGGTCCAGGAAACCCAGCAGGCCCAGTTCCCGGTCATGTTCCTGATCATCCTCGGGCTGATGACGATGTTCGCGCTGCTCAACGACCCCAACAGCCCGCTGGTCATGACCCTGAGCTACGTGCCGTTCTGGACCCCGTTCGTGATCCCGATCCGGTACTCGATGGCCCCGATCCCGATCCTCGGGCTGCTGGTGTCCGGGGTGATCACCATCCTCGGGATGCTGGCCATCGTCTGGGTGGCGGCCCGGATCTACCGGGTGGGGATCCTGAGTTATGGGAAGCGGGCCAGCGTGCGGGACCTGTGGCGGTGGGTGCGGACGGCGTAAGAGGTAAGAGGTAAGAGGTAAGAGGTAAGAGGTAAGAGGTAAGAGGAAAAGGGTGTGGGTGTGTGGTGATATTGTGGTACTGTTTGGGTGAATCGGGTTGCCCGCGTGGACCCGGTTCACCCTACTTTGTGCAGGTGCAACGGCACCGATCCCTCCTGGCCTGGCAATGTGCGCACGAAGTTGTACGCGTAGTCTTCTCCCCCGCATTTAGGGGCAGGCACCCAACCCACTTCCCGGTCTTCGACCAACTCAGGCGAGCCGCACTTTCGGTTCAGCTCAATGTAGCTGAGGGGTATGCGCTTGGTTCGGTGAAGGAGTTCCGTCGGCATCTGCGGATCGCCTACGGCTCGGCCGTGGAAACCACGGATCTCTTGGAGCTGATCGAGGAGCTTGAGCTTCTTCCGCCTGCCTCGGTCCAGCCAACGCTGGAGGCTTCCCGCCGCACCCAAGGGTTGGTCTTGGGACTCCTCAAGAGCCCGAACCTCCGCACCTGATTGTCTTCCTCTACCTCCCGAGCTGAGGGCCGCGGCTAGGCTTGTTCCTCTTACCTCTCACCTCTTACCTCTTACCTTTCCGCCATGCCCCACGACGTCATTGTGATTGGCGGTGGCCACGCCGGCGCGGAGGCCTGTGCCCTCGCGGCGCGGGCCGGGGCGCGGGTGCTGCTACTGACCCAGAATCTCGAAACGATTGGCCAGATGTCGTGCAACCCGGCCATTGGCGGGATCGCCAAGGGGACGGTGGTGCGCGAGGTGGACGCCCTGGGCGGGATCATGGCGCGGGCCACCGACCGGTCGCGGATCCAGTTCCGGATGCTCAACACCTCCAAGGGGCCGGCGGTCTGGAGCCCGCGCGCCCAGTGCGATCGCGGGTTGTACCGCCGCGCTGTGCGGTCGCTGCTCGAGGGGTTCGAGCGGGTCTCGTTTGCCCAGGGAACCGTCGCTCGGCTGCTGGTGAAGGGAGGAGCGGTCTTTGGCGTCGTCACGACCGACGGCAGGGAATACCATTGCCGAGCGGTGGTTCTGACTGCAGGGACGTTCCTGCGGGGCAGGATCCATGTGGGGCTGGATGCACCGATTCCCGCTGGGCGGGCCGGCGAGGGGCCCGCGGTGGAGATTTCCGAGAGCATCGCGGACCTGGGGCTGACGATCGAGCGGTTCAAGACCGGGACGCCGCCCAGGATCGATGGTCGAACCGTAAACTTGGACAATCTTGCTCGCCAAGACGGTGATCCAGGTGAATTCAGGTTCTCGTTCCTTGACCAATCAACGGAGTTGCAAGTGCAACTCCCATGCTGGCTTACGTGGTCCGGGCCCGAGTTGCAGGAGGTCATCACCCGTCACCTGGAGCGGTCGGCGCTCTATGGGGGCGCGATCAGCGGCAGGGGTCCGCGGTACTGCCCCAGCATCGAGGACAAGATCGTCCGCTTCCCTAACGCCAGTAGGCATCAGGTTTTCCTGGAGCCGGAGGGGCTGGACACCCACGAGATGTATGTGAACGGGCTGTCCACTTCGCTGCCGCCGGCAGTACAGCTCGAGTATCTCAGGACTGTTCCGGGGCTTGAGTCGGTAGAGATGACCCGGCCCGGGTACGCCATCGAATACGACTACTTCCCCCCGACCCAGCTGGACCGGCACTTGGCTGTCAAGTCGTTGCAGGGACTGTACTTTGCTGGCCAGATCAACGGCACAACCGGCTACGAGGAGGCGGCTGGGCAGGGGGCCCTGGCTGGTCTCAACGCCGCCCGTTTTGCGGCTGGCGAGGCGCCGGTTTCCCTGGGCAGGGACCAGGCAATGATCGGCGTCATGGCCGACGACCTGGTGAGCCGAGGGGTGGATGAGCCGTATCGGCTGTTCACGAGCAGGGCCGAATTCAGGTTGCTCCTCCGGCAGGATAATGCCCTTAGACGGCTGGCTCCGATGGCGATCGAGCTGGGGCTGTACACCTCGGCGGAGCGGGAGCTGGTGGAGCGCAAGCTGGCGCGAGAGGAGGCGGTGCTGGAGGGGGCTCGTGGGGTGAACATCGCTCCGGCCGCAGTGGAGCAGTACCTGGATGAATCGGGCACGCCAGGGATCGCGGAGACCACCCCGGTACTGGAGCTCGCCAAGCGACCGGAGGTTTCTCTGGTGCGCTTGCTGGAGCTGGCGGGGGTGGCGGTGGACGGCGAGTCGGCTGGGTGGGCCGAGATCGAGGTCAAGTATGCCGGGTACCTGGGCCGGGAGCGGCAGATGGCGGGGAAGCTGGCGGAGATGGAGGGTTTTGCGCTGCCGGAGGGGCTGGTATACACCGATCTCGAGGCAATCAGCTGGGAGGCGAGGGAAAAGCTGGGAAAGGTCCGGCCGACGACGCTGGGGCAGGCAGGGCGGATCCCCGGGGTGAACCCATCGGACCTCCAGGGGCTTGTTTTGGCGGTTTTGCGGCATCGGGAGGCTGCGAAGAGCGCCTGAAGGCACTGTTTCACGTGAAACGGGCGCCTGCTGAGGGTTGCCGCACACCTCGTTTGGCCTCGGCTCACCGCCGGGGCCTTTTTTGTCGCACCGGGACTGAACCGGTATGGCTCACGGGTGGGTGCGGCGAGGGGTCACGCGGAGCCGCGGAGAAGAGCAGGAGGCGCGGAGTCGTGCGCCGGATCGGATGGTCTCTGGTTCCAGATCCTTGGCTGTTTGGTGCCCCACCACCACCCCACCTACCAGATGGTGGGGCCGGCTGCGCCGAAAAGAGACGGGCGATAGGCAAAGCCACTCAGTGTGTTCGTTGAGGTTCACCCCCCCCAGTGAATCGAGGAGGTTCGCACACCCTCGGACGCGGTGGCGGGGTGGCGGCAACTCAATCCATGAACCCTCCTGGTTACCGGATCCAGTCCGGTCGAAGGCTTCGCGCCTCCTGCTGTTCTCCGCGGCTCTGCGTGACCCCCTACGATACATACGCGGACTCGGTCGCCCTGGCTTGAGAGCGACACCACCGTGGCAGGGGGGCGATCAGGTTCGGCCCCTCTGCCCCTCTGCCCCGCTGCCCCGCTGCCCCGCCTGCCCGTTCCACGTGAAAACGCAGATTTGCCATCCCTGCAATCGGCGGTATATTCCCCTACCAACTCGACGAAACCACTCGTTGCGTTCTCTTGTAACTCGTTGTACATAAAGAAGTTACGCGAATGACACGAATCCTCGCCGTCGCCAACCAGAAGGGTGGCGTCGGCAAGACAACCACCGCCGTCAACCTCGCCGCCTCGCTCGCTGTCGCCGAGCGGCGGACGCTGCTCGTCGACGCCGATCCCCAGGCCAACGCCACCAGCGGCATGGGTGCCTCCAAGGAACTCGGCCGCCTCTCGCTCTACGAGGCGCTGCTCGATGGGGTCCCGGTGGCGGAGTGCGTGCAGGAGATCGAGGAACTGCCATTCCTCAAGGTGCTCGGTGCCACGCAGGACCTCGTCGCCGTTGAACTCGAACTCGTCGAGCAGCCCGATCGCGAGCACGCCCTTCGCCGCGCGCTGGCGCCGGTGGCCGCCGACTACGACTACATCATCATCGACTGTCCCCCGTCGCTTGGCCTGATCACGCTCAACGTGCTGGCCGCCGCCGATGGCGTCGTGATCCCGATCCAGTGCGAGTACTACGCGCTCGAGGGAATCAGCCAGCTGCTCAACACCATTCGCCTCGTCCAGCAGAACTTCAATCCGACCCTGGTGCTCGACGGGGTCCTGCTGACGATGTATGACGGCCGCGTCAACCTCTGCCGCCAGGTGGCCAAGGACGCCAAGGAGTACTTTGGCGAGACGCTCTTCCGCACCGCCATCCCGCGCAACGTGCGGCTGGCCGAGGCGCCGAGCTACGGCAAGTCGATCCTGATGTACGACATCCAGTCGGTGGGCGCCCGGACCTACCTGGCCGTGGCGCAGGAGCTGATGAAGCGCCTCGAGGGGGGCGCCGCACCGGTGGCCACCGAGACAGAGGGAGTGAAGGAATGAGCGAGACACGTCGGCTGGGTCGCGGCCTCGAGGCACTGCTCGGGCCGGTCAGTCGCGAGCAGGCGGAGGCGTCGGGTGCACTGCGCGAGCTGCCGGTGACCCAGATCCGCCCCAACCCGTTCCAGCCGCGCCGTTCGTTCGACGAGACGGCACTCTCCGAGCTCTCCGAGAGCATCAAGGCGTCGGGCCTGCTGCAGCCGCTGGTGGTGCGCGCCAACGGGTCGGCATACGAGCTGATTGCCGGTGAGCGCCGGTGGCGCGCCGTGCAGCGGCTGGGGTGGACCAAGGTGTCGGTGGTGGTCAAGGAAGCCGACGACAAGGCGCTGCTGACGCTGGCGCTGATCGAGAACCTGCAGCGTGACGACCTGACCCCGATCGACGAGGCCACTGCCTATCAGCGGCTGATGGACGAATTCACCATGCCCCAGGCCGAGGTGGCGCGGCTGGTCGGGAAGGACCGCAGCACGGTGAGCAACTCGCTGCGGCTGCTCAAGCTCCCCGCCCCGGTGCAGACGATGCTCGAGGACCGCACGCTCACCGAGGGCCATGCGCGGGCGCTGCTGGCCCTCGCCGATGCGGACGAGATCGTGCGGGTGGCGCGGGAGGCGGTGGAGCAGGGGTGGTCGGTGCGGCAGACCGAGGCGCGGGTGCGGGGCGAGACCCTGGAGACCGGTCCGCGCCAGCGGATCCGCAAGGCGAAGCCGCCGGCCCGGACCGCGGCGGCCGAGATCCGCCGGGTGGAAGATGCCCTGCGCCAGCGGCTCGGCACCGACGTGCGGGTCACGGCCCGGCGCAAGGGCCGCGGGGCGATCACGGTGAGCTACTACTCCAACGACGACCTGTCCCGCCTGCTGGAACTCATGCTCGGGGCGCCGTTCGACGGATGAAGCCCCGGCGCAGCGTCTCCGTCCTGCTGCAGGCCGACGGAGCGCTCGAATCGCAGCGGTTCCGGCTGCCACTCTGGCTCCTGCGCACGGGGCTGGCCCTGCTGCTGGTGGGTGTCGTGCTGGTGCTGCTGGGATTGGCCTTCTACGGCCCGGTGGCGCGCCAGGCCGCCCGGGTACCCGGGCTCGAGCGCGAGCTGGAGCGACTGCGGCTGGACAACGCCCGGATCCGCGAACTGGCCGCCGCGCTGGACAGCCTGGAGCTGCAGTACGGCCAGGTCCGCCAGATGGTCGGGGCCGACGTGATGCCCGAGCCGCTGACCCTGCGGAGCTCCCTGCCGCTGGCCGCGCCGGTCTACGCCCGGCTGCCGGGCGCGACCACTCCACCGTCGGGCGCCACGCTTCCCACGGCCTGGCCGATGGACGAGCGGGGCTACCTGACTCGCGGGCAGGTCGGGGCGGGGGGCAGCGAGGAGGACCACCTGGGGATCGACATCGCGGTGCCGGTCGGCGCTCTGGTCCGCGCCAGCGGGGGCGGACGGGTGATCCAGGCCGGCGAGGACGAGGAGTACGGCCGCTTCGTGCTGCTGGGCCACCCGGATGGCTATGAGACCCTGTACGCCCACCTCTCGCGCATTGTCGTGGGCGAGGGCGATCGCGTGAACGAACGGGCGGTGATCGGGCGGTCGGGCAATACCGGTCGGTCGAGCGCCCCCCACCTGCACTTCGAGATCCGCCTGAACGGGACCTCCGTGGACCCGGTCACGATGCTGAAGGAGATTCCCTGATGGCCCTCTTCCCGTCCAGCACCCCGACCAACGGCGTTGCCAAGGAACGCCGCCGGGCGGACCAGCACGGCCTCTCGATCGTCGCCCCGGACCTGGTGGTGACCGGGGACCTCGAGAGTGGCGGGGTGGTGAAGGTGGAGGGCCGGGTCGCCGGGATGGTCCGGGCCGGGCAGCAGGTCCTGGTGGCGCAGGGTGCCGTCATCGATGGCGACCTCCACACCCGCGAGGCGGTCGTGGGCGGCACGGTGCATGGGTCGATCCACGCGAGCGAGCGGGTCGAGGTCCAGCCGCACGCCGTGGTGGAGGGGGACATCACCACCCGGAACCTGCTGATCCAGGAAGGCGGCCGGGTCAACGGGGTCGTGACCATGCGGGCCGACAACGCCGTGGATGGGCCAGCGGGCCCGGTCCGGCGCGAACTGGGGGCGGGAGCGTAGGGAAACGCGCCGGGACGGAGCCCGGCCCTGAATCGGGAGCAATGATGCGTCGATGGTTCCTGGCGGTGGCGGTGCTGGTGGTCACCGCCTGCGGGGGTGGGTCGGTGGAGTCGGCGGGGTTCCGGGTGGCGCTGATCACCCCGGGGTCGATTGCCGATGCGGCGTGGAATGCCGGCGCCTATGACGGCCTGATGCAGATCCGCGAGACGATGGGGGTGGTGGTCAGCCACATCGAGGCACGCACCCCCGCCGAGCAGGAGGAGGCGCTCCGGACCTACGCGTCGCAAGGGTATCCGCTGATCTTTGCCCACGGGTTCGAGTTCCAGGACGCCGCCGAGCGGGTGGCGGCCGACTATCCTGACGCGATCATCGCGATCACGTCGGGCCAGCGGGTGACGGGGAACGTGGTGCCGCTGATCTACCGGCTGCGGGAGCCCTCCTACCTGGCGGGGATGGTCGCGGCGGCGGTGTCGAAGAGTGGCCGGATCGGGTTCGTGGGCGGGATCGAGCTGCCCCCGGTGCGGATGGGATACGAGGCCTGGGTCAACGGCGCCCGGGCGGTCAATCCGAACATCGATGCGCGGGCCACCTACCTCAACAACTTCGACGATGCGGTCGCGGGGCGGGAGGCGGCACTGGCCTTGATCCGTACCGGGGTTGATGTCCTGAGCCACAACGCCGATGCCGCCGGCCTCGGCGTCTTCCGGGCGGCCACCGAGGTCCCGGGCGTCTACGTGATCGGGTCGAACAAGGACCAGCGGTCACTGGCGCCGGACCGGGTGCTGGGCTCCGCCGTGATCGACCTGCCGCGATCGTTCCTGCTGCTGGCGCAGGAGGTCCAGGAGGGACGGTTCGTGCCGCGGGAAGAGAGCTTCGGGCTGGAGAGCGGGGTGCTGAGCTGGGTGCCCAACCCGGCGCTCGACTCGCTGCTGCCCCCGGGGTTCGGGGCCCGGCTCCAGGCGGCCGCCGACTCGATCAAGGCCGGGACACTGGTGGCGGTCGAGGCACCCTGAACTGAGCAATCGTTCCAGGGTGAAACCACTGGTCGCCTCTGCCCGTATATTACGCGAGACACACTATGTGAGGGATCATGCGACGTATTCACCGGGAACTCCTCCGCGGGGCTGGTCCGGTCACCGTGCTCCGGCTCCTCAAGGGCGGGCCGATGTACGGCTACGAATTGGCAGAGGCGCTGGACCGCCGAACCGATGGCGTCCTGGCCATGGGACACTCGACCCTCTACCCCCTCCTTTACAGCCTCGAGGCGAAGGGGCTGGTGGTGGCCGAATGGCAGGAAGCTGATTCCGGCCGCCGCAGGAAATACTACGGACTGACAGCTCGAGGCGAGGCAACGCTGGCCGCCAAGGCTGACGAGTGGCGCCGGCTGATCGGAGCATTGACGTCGGTCGGGCTCTTCCACCCCGGCGTGGCAGAAGCCTGAGCCATGCGACGGCCGCCGATTGATGCACTGGAATGGGCCCACCGCGCGCGCGCGCGCGGACTCCCCTACCCGGCGGCCAGTGCCGTGGCGCGCCTGGTCACCAGCATGTCCACCGATCCCAGTCGCCGGGGTGAAGTGTTTGACGAGCTGGTGAGTCACTTCGAGGATGGGCTGTCTGCGGGGCGGACGGTGGACCAGCTTCTCGCATCGTTCGGCGAGGAAGAGGTCGCGGTCGATCTCCTGCAGGTCGTCGAGCGCCAACGGCACCTCCCCCGCCCCCAATCTCCACTCCCCAGTCCCCTGCGACGAAGGCTCCTGGCCATGCTGACCATTCCCCGTGATATCCGGTACGGTGCGCGGCGCCTGTTGGCGAGCCCGACCTTCACCCTGACGGCGGTGCTGTCCCTCGCGTTGGGGATCGGCGCCACGACCATGGTGTTCAGCCTGGTCAACGCGGTCTTCCTGCGGCCGACGGCGATCGCCGCCCCCGAGGAGGTGGTGGCGATCTACGAATCCGATGGCGACCAGGAGTGGAACGTCTTCTCCCACCCGACATATGTGGACCTGCGGGAGGCGACCACCGACCTCCTCAGCGGGCTGGCGGCGTCGCGGTTCGTCCTGGCCCAGCAGGATGCGGATGGCGCGGTCACCAATCTCCTGGGTGAGGCGGTCAGCGGCGACTATTTCGAGACCCTCGGCATCGTGCCGGCGGTTGGTCGCCTGCTCCGTCCTTCCGATGACCTGGCGCCCGGTGCACATCCGGTGGTGGTGCTCGACTTCGGCTACTGGCAGGGTGCCTACGGGGGTGACCCCGGTGTGGTCGGACGGACCCTCCGGCTCAACGCCCGCCCCTATGAGGTGGTGGGCGTCGCCCCGCGGGAGCATCGCGGGTCGATGGGCGGGATCGTGCCGCAGTTCTACGCCTCGCTGGCGATGACCAACGAACTCACGCCCAGCGACACCGATCAGTTCGTGGAGCGGGGCAACCACTCGGTCTTTCTCAAGGCGCGGCTGCGCCCCGGGATCACGATCGCCGGAGTCGAAACCCGCCTGGCGTCTCTGGCACGGGACATTCGGGCCAAGGCCCCCGAGGAATGGGGGCCGAAGCAGATGTTCCTGCTGCTGCCGGCCAGCGAGGTGATCGTCTTTCCGGCCGGGGACGGCCCCCTCAAGGCGGTGGGCGGGTTGATGCTGCTGGTGGTAGCGATGGTACTGCTGGTCGTTTGCGCCAACCTGGCGAGCTTCCTGCTGGCTCGGGGATTGGACCGGCGACGGGAGATCGCGGTGCGGATGGCACTGGGGGCGACGCGCGGACAGTTGGTCCGTCAACTGGTGACGGAAACCGCGCTGCTGGGTGTGCTTGGCGGAGTGGTCGGGCTGGGGGTGGCGGTGGTCCTGGGCAAGCTGCTCACCACCGCCGACCTGCCGGTGCCGCTGCCGATCACGGTGGACCTGTCGCTCGACTGGCGGGTCCTGCTCTTCGCCGGCACGGTGTCCCTGCTCGCCGGCGCGCTGCTCGGCGTGATGCCTGCCTGGCGCGCCAGCGGCCTGGCCCTGAGCCAGACCCTTCACGATGAGAGTGCCGGCAGCACCGGTGGCCGGGGCCGGGTGACACTCTCCCACCTGCTGGTGGGCGCCCAGGTCGCGCTCTCCCTGGTGTTGCTCGTGGCGGCGGGGCTCTTTGTCCGCAGTCTCCAGCACCAGGAGGCGATTGCGCCGGGCTTCGGGGACGCACCCACCGGATTGATGCAAGTCGTGTTTGCCGGTGAGCGGGAGGCCGACCTGGAGGCGCGCCTCTCCCGGCGCCTCCTGGAACAGCGCCAGCTGTCGGAGCGGATCGGTGCGATCCCCGGCGTGGTGGCGGTGGGAATGATCGACAACATCCACCTCAACCTCCTCAACACGCAGAATACGGCGATCACCGTGCCCGGAGTGGACCCGCCGGTGGAGGCCGATGCCTGGTCGGTGGACTTCGCCGTGGCCGACGGCGGGTTCTTCGAGGCCGCGGGGATCGGGATGCTGGAGGGACGGGACTTCTCGACGGCCGACGGTCGGGAGGCCCCGCGCGTGGCGGTGATCAACGCGGCCATGGCGCGCCGATTCTGGCCGGAGCAGTCCGCGGTGGGACAGGTCTTCAACCGTGGCACCCTGGAGTACGTGGTGATCGGCGTGGTGGAGACCGCCAAGATTCGCAGCCTTGGCGAGGCACCGCGACCGGCGATGTACGCGGCCCTGTCGCAATCCGGGGCGAGTTCCGTGTGGTACGTGGCGCGCACCACGGGGGAGGAGGAGGCCACCGCCCAGGCGATGCTGCGGGTGCTCCGCGAGTCGGGCACGGACTTGATCCCGGCGCAGGTGCGCACCATGACACGCCATCTGGACGTGATGACCCTCCCGATTCGCCTGGGGGTGGTGGCGGTGGCATCGCTGGCGATCCTGGCACTGGTACTCGCGGTGATCGGGCTCTATGGGGCGGTGAGTTACGCGGTCGCGCGGCGGACGCGAGAGGTCGGCATCCGGTTGGCGCTCGGGGCCGAGGGGGGCGCCGTCGTGCGCATCCTGATGGGGACGGGCGTGCGGGTCGTGCTGGCCGGGGTGGTGGTGGGCCTGGTGCTGGCGGCACTGGTGGCACGACTGATGTCCGGCCTGCTGTTCGGGGTCCGCGCCGTGGATCCGGTCACCTTCCTGCTGGTGCCCCTGCTGCTGGTGGGGGTGGCCACGCTGGCGGCCTGGCTGCCGGCACGCCGCGCGATGCGCATTCCGCCGAGCCATGCCCTGCGGGCCGAGTAGCATCCGGGCGACGGCGTGGGAGTGGGTGTATCGTTAGGACGACTCCAGCCCCGACGCCGCCATGACCACGCCCATCGCCCTCCAGCAGGTCACCGACCACCTCGACAGCTACCTCCGGATCGCCGAGGTGCCGGATGAGGCCAATGCCGTCAACGGCCTGCAGGTCGAGAATCGCAGCGGCACGATCGGCCGGATCGTCGCGGCGGTGGATGCGACGCTGGAGACGATTGGGGGGGTGGTGGGGGGCAGCGGGGCAGCGGGGCAGGAGGGCGGGGGTACCCTACTGCTGGTGCATCACGGGTTGTTCTGGGATGGGAACCAGCCGGTCACTGGGCGGAGGTATCGCCGGATCCGTGCCCTGTTCGACCACGACATCGCCGTCTACAGCGCCCACATCCCGCTCGACGCCCACCCCGAGGTCGGCAACAACGCGGTGCTGGCCCGGGGGCTCGGGATCCAGGGAGCGGAGCCGTTCGCGACCTACCGCGGCATCCCGTTCGGGGTGTCAGGGGTGCTGGAGCTCCCCCGGGATGAACTGGTCCGGCGGCTGGAGGAGCAGCTTGGCAGCAACGTGAAGCTGATCCCCGGGGGGCCCGCGGTGACTCGGAGGGTGGGGGTGATCACCGGCGGGGCGGGGACGACGGTGGGGCAGGCCCACGCCGCCGGTCTCGACACCTACATCACCGGCGAGGGGCCACACCATACCTACCACGATGCGATGGAGCTGGGGATCAACCTGATCTATGCGGGGCACTACGCCACCGAACAGGTGGGGGTGCGGGCGCTGGCGCACCACCTGAGCGAACGGTTCGGGGTGCCGTGGGCGTTTGATCATCATCCGACGGGGCTTTAGGGTAAGAGGTGAGAGGTGAGAGGTAAGAGGTAAGAGGGGACTCCTGAGAGGGAGCTTGTCTGGCGGTGCAGTTGTGTGGGCACCACCGCTCCCTCTTGATTCCCTCCGGCTTCTTCCTCTTACCTCTCACCTCTCACCTCTTACCCCTCCTACCGCAGCTGCCCCATCTGGTACGCCACCGGCGGGATGTTCCCCTGCAGGTGCTGCACGAAGTAATCCCACCGCCGCCGCATGATGTACGCCCCATCGGCCCCGAAGCCATGGCGGGCGTGCGGCAGCATCAGCATGTCAAAGTCCTTGTTGGCCTTCATCAGCGCATCGGCCACCAGCAGCGTGTTGTAGGGTGGCACGTTGTCGTCCATCATCCCGTGGATCAGGAAGAGCTTGCCCTGCAGCTTGGCGGCATGGGTCTGGTTGGCCTCGGCGGCATAGTTGTCGGTGTCGCCGGTGCGGACCAGCAGCCCCTGGTAGCGCTCGCCCCAGTCATCCTCGTAGACGCGGTTGTCGTGATTGCCGGACTCCGCGATCCCGACCTTGAAGAAATCGGCGGCCTGGAACATGGCGGTGGCCGTGGCGAAGCCGCCGCCCGAGTGGCCCCAGATCCCGGCGCGGTTGATGTCGATGAACGGGTAGCGCTGGGCCAGCTGCCGCATTCCGGCCACCTGGTCGGGAATGGTGTTGTCGCCCATCCGCCCGTAGTAGAAGTCATGGAAGCTCTTGGACCGCCCTGGCGTCCCCATCCCATCGATCGCCACGACGATGAAGCCCAGTTCGGCCAGGGCCCGGTGGTCGCTGCGCGCCGCGCTGAAGTTGCGGCTCCCGACGCTGCCGGACTGGGGTCCCGGATAGATGTAGTTGATGATGGGATAGCGCCGGGTCGAGTCGAGGTTCGTGGGGGTGAACATCAGGCCGTAGATGTCGGTGACCCCGTCGCGCGCCTTGACCGTGAACGGAGTCGGCGCGGTCCAGCCGGCAGCCACGAGGCGCGAGATGTCGGCCCGCTCCAGCTCGCGGACCACGCGACCGTTGCTGGCGTCTCGGAGCACCGTCACCGACGGGGTGACCGGAGTGGACCAGGTGTCCACCACCCACTTGCCGTCGGGCGACATCGACACCGTGTGGTTGCCGACGTCCGGGGTGAGCAGGGTGAGTCCCTTGCCGTCGAACCCGACCCGGTAGAGGTGCTGGAAGTAGGGGTCGCGGTCGGCCTCGCGGCCGTTGGCAGTGAACCAGATCCGCCGGGAGGCGGGGTCCACCCGCACGATCCGGGTCACGTTGCCGTTGCCGGTGGTGATCGGGTTCTTGAGCGCCCCGGTGCGCAAATCGTACAGGTAGAGGTGGGTCCAGTTGTCGCGCTGCGACCACCAGATCAGCTCCTGGGTGCCCGGCAGCACCTGCCAGAGGTCCTCGGGGAGCGAGGCGTCGCCGATCTGGGTGGTGCTCTGCTCGTGGAGGACGGTGCGCACCTGACCGGTGCGGGCGTCGGCCATGCGGAACCAGGCCTGCTTGTGGTCGCGGGAGCTGGAGATGAACGCCACCTGGGATCCGTCCGGCAGCCACTGGAGGTCGCAGATGGTGCCGCCGCAGGCGATATGGTCGCTGACGGTGGAGCGGTGCTGGTCGGGGGGCATCTGGAGCCTGACCATCCGTGGGGCGCCCTCACCCTCCAGGTGGATGATGACCCGGCTGATCCGGAAGATGACGCTGTCGCCGGGGAGGGGATACTTCCACGCCTGAAGCTCCGGATGGCCCACCCGGGTGCTGGTCAGGTACATGTTGGGCACCCCGCGCCCGTCGTGCTGGAAGGTGGCGATGCTGCGGCCATCGGGAGACCAGGTCAGCACGGGGCCCGGACCGTGGGTCCACCCGGCGTTGTTGGTGGCGTAGCCGAATTCCTCGGTCCCGTCGGTGGTGAGCCGAGTGTCGGCTCCGGTGGCCAGGTCGCGGACCCAGAGGTTGTAGTCGCGGATGAAGGCGGCGCGGCTCCCGTCGGGCGAAAGGCTCGAGTTGGGTGGCAGGTCGCGGCGCTGGGGTGTCGTGGCGCAGGGGCCGGTGGCCGGGTCGCACTCGGCACTGGTGCCCCGGACGGGGTCCACCAGCTTGACCACGGCACCCGATGCGGTGGTGGCCCGATACCAGAACCGGCCATCGGGGAGCCAGGTCGGATTGCCGGCGGTGCCATGCACCAGCGGGTTCAGGCTCGGCGCCAGCATCCGCTCGGCGCGGGCATAGTCGGCCGCCGTCAGGCGGACCGGGGCCTGGGCGCCAAGGAGAGCCGGAAGGAGGAGCAGGGCAAGGCAGGCAGACAGGACACGACGCATGGGAACCGGGCCGGAAAGGAGGGGTGGGATGCCGTGGAGGCAGTATCGCGGGCGGGTGCGGGGTCGTCAAGCGCCGGGGTCGAATGGCCACAGGAGGCACAAGAAGCACAAGGGGGGCCCATCGTCGGGCTGGTCTAGCCTGCTGGCAGGCGGTTTGTGGGGGTGGAGATGGGGCACCATCTTTCCTCGATGCCCATTCCTCAGCCCGCGACTGCCACGCGCGTCGCCTCCGCGTGAACCATCCGGGCCCCTGAAGTGACTCCGGCACTTGCCCTGCGGCAGGTCTCCAAGTCGTTCGGCGGCGTCCAGGCGCTGCAGGCCGTGGACTTTGCCGTCGCCGCCGGAAGCGTTCACGCCCTGCTGGGCGAGAACGGCGCCGGCAAGTCCACCCTGATGCATATCGCTTACGGGATGGTCGCGGCCGACGCCGGTTCCATCGCGGTGCGTGGCGAGCCAGCCACGATCCACTCCCCGCGCGACGCCCGGCGCCTTGGCATCGGGATGGTCCACCAGCACTTCACGTCGGTGGAGTCGATGACGGTGCGAGAGAATGTGCAGCTGGTGATTGGGGGGGCAGGGGGGCAGCGGGGCAGGGGGGCCGAGGGAACCCTTGCAACCTCCGCTTCCCTCTCACCTCTTACCTCGTTTCCACTTGATCCGGATTCACGGGTCGAGACCCTGTCTGTCGCCCAGAAGCAGCGGCTCGAGATCGTGAAGGCGCTGTCCACCGGCGCCCGCATCCTGTTGCTCGATGAGCCTTCCGCCGTGCTCGCCCCGCCCGAGATCGAGGAGCTCCTGCCGATGCTACGCCGCTTTGCCGACGACGGCGGGGCGGTGGTGCTGATCACCCACAAGCTGGCGGAGGTCCTGGCGGTGGCCGATCAGGTCACCGTATTGCGTCAGGGCCGGGTGGTGCTCGAGGGGGCGGTGGCGGGACGGTCCCGGGAGGAGCTGGCGGAAGCGATGGTCGGCGGGGCTGCGGGGCAGGGGGGCAGGGGGGCGGGGGGGCCGGGAATGGGGGAGCGAGCAGGGAGAAGGGAGAAGGGAGAAGAGCAGGGGCTGGGGGCTGGGGACTGGGGGCTGGGGAAGAACGGGCACGTACTGGTGGAGGGACCGGGTTTCGAGGTCAGGGCTGGTGAGGTCGTCGGGATTGCCGCGGTGGAGGGGAACGGGCAGCGGTCGATCCTCCGGGCGGTGGCGGGCTTGGAACATCGCCCGGACATCAGGGTCCACGGGACGGTGGCGTTCGTGCCCGAGGACCGCTCCACCGAGGGGCTGGTTGGCGAGCTGACGCTGACGGAGAACCTGGTGCTTGGCCTTGGCGCCGGGGCGCCATGGGTGCGGGGGGCGCTGGTGGACTGGGACGCCGCCCGGGCCCGCACCGCCGAGCTGTTGGCCGAGCATGATGTGCGGGCGACGGGTGCCGATGGAGAGGCGGGCTCGCTCAGTGGTGGCAACCAGCAGAAGCTGGTGATGGCGCGCGCCTTCGAGGGGCACCCCGAGGTGCTGGTAGCCGAGAATCCGACCCGGGGACTGGACATCCGTGCCACGGCGGAGGTGCATCGGCGCCTGCGCGAGGCGGCCCGACGCGGAATGGGGGTCCTGGTCTGGTCGAGCGACCTGGACGAGGTCCTCGAGCTGGCCGACCGGGTGCTGGTGGTGCATGCCGGGGTGGTGTCGGCGGTGCCGGCGGATGCCGATCGGGCGCAGGTGGGGCGGATGATGCTGAGGGTGCGGGAGGGAGAAGCGAGAAGTGGGAAGGGAGAAGGTGGGGTGAGTGGTGAGAGGTAAGAGGTGAGAGGAATACGGGTTGGCGCAGGGCTGACGCTGCTCGTGGCACTTGGCGGCGGCATTGCCGTACTGGCGCTGGGGCTGTGGGTGGCGGGGTATCCGCCCGGGGCGGCGCTGGCCGCGCTGTGGCAGGGTGCGTTCGGCTCGTGGTATGCCCTGACCTCCGCCACCCTGGTCCGCTCCGTTCCGTTGATTGTCCTGGGCCTTGGCTTTGCCTTGGCAATGCGCGGGGGCGCGCTCAACATCGGCGCCGAGGGACAGTTCCTGGTCGGCGCGATCGCGGCGACCTGGGCGGGCGGACTGGTCGGGGGGTGGCCAGCGATGCTGGCGGTGCCGACGGTGCTCGTGGCCGCGATGGTCGCGGGACTCCTCTGGATCGTCGTTCCGGTGGTGCTCCGGCTGCGGTTCGGGGTCCTCGAGGTGATCACCACGCTGCTGCTCAACTTCGTGGCGGTGGAACTGGTGAGCTGGATGGTGTCGGGTCCACTGCAGGAGAGCGCCGGAAACTACCCGCAGAGCAACCCGATCGCCGCGGCGGCGCGGCTGCCGCTCCTGCCCGGGGCGCGGCTCCACCTGGGATTCCTGATCGGGATCGCGCTGGCGGTGGCGCTCTGGTTCGTGCTGCGGCGGACGCTGTGGGGGTTCCAGCTCCGCGCCGTCGGACTGGGACCGAAGGCGGCGGCGGTCAGTGGCAGGATCAACACCAACCGGATGCTCGGGACGGCGTTGCTGGTTTCGGGCGCCATCGCCGGGCTCGGCGGCGGAATCGAGATCACCGGGGTGACCCGGGCGCTGTTCCAGAACCTCTCCCCCGGCTACGGATTCACGGCGATCGCGGTGGCGCTGCTGGCCCGGCTCCACCCGCTGGGGATCGTGGCCACCGGGATCCTCTTCGGCGCGCTCGAGGCCGGCGCCGGCTCGATGCAGCGCGAGGCCGGCGTGCCGGCGGTGGCGGTGTACGTGGTGCAGGCGTGGGTGGTGATGGTGATGGCGGTGGTGGGGGCTGGGGGCTGGGGGCCAGGGGCCAGGGGGGTGGCGGGTCGAGCGCCGGTGTCGGGAGAGGCGCAGTGAGACGGGGTGTCGGGTGTCGGGTGGCGGGTGGTGGCCGCCCCGCTGGCCCGCGGCCCCGCTGCCCCGCGGGTCACCGCTGATGCCCTGGCCCGAGATCCTTGCTGGCTTCCTGGCCGCGGCGATTGGCGTGGGGACTCCGCTGCTGCTGGCTGCCACCGGCGAGATGATCACCGAGCGAAGCGGTGTGATCAATCTTGGCGTCGAGGGCGCCATGCTCGCGGGTGCGCTGACCGCCGCGATGGGGTCGGCGGCCGGCGGCCCGTGGGTTGGGGTGCTGACCGGAATCCTCGGCGGGTTGCTCATCAGCGCGATCTTCGCGGCGGTGAGCATCGGGCTCCGCGCCGACCAGATCATCACCGGGGCGGCCCTAACCCTCCTGGCCACCGGACTCACCGGGATCGTCTTCCGGCGGGCCTTCGGGGATGAGGGGCCGGGAATCGGGATCCCGACCTTTGAGCAGTGGGACATCGCCGGGCTGTCCGACCTTCCGGTGGTGGGGCAGGCGCTGTTCGGCCAGACGGTGCTTACCTACCTGGCGGTGGCGCTGGTGGGCCTCTCGTGGTGGGTACTGTTCCGGACCTGGTGGGGACTTTCACTCCGGGCCTGTGGCGAGGGGGCCGATGCGGCTCGCGCCGCGGGGGTGCCGGTGCGGTGGACGCGGACCGCGGCGACGATGATCGGCGGGGCGCTGGCCGGTCTGGGCGGGGCGACGCTGGTGCTGGCGCAGGTGGGGACGTTCGCCGAGGAGATGACGGCGGGGCGGGGGTTCATCGCCATCGCGATCGTGGTGCTGGGACGGTGGCGTCCCGCCGGCGTCCTGGCGGCCTCGCTCCTGTTCGGTGGGGCAACCGCGTTGCAGTTCCTCTTCCAGGCCGCCGGCACCGAGGTTCCCTATCAGTGGTTCCTGATGCTGCCGTACCTGCTGGCGCTCGGGGCGCTGGCCGGTGCGGCGGGGTGGGGGAGGGCGCGGGCGCCGAAGGAGCTGGGGAAGGGGGGGTAGCAGGTAAGAGGTAAGAGGAAGGAAGTGAGCGGGAACCGTAGGGCTCCGTGCCTGACGGAGCTTCGAGAATGGTGAGCGGGAAGTGTGGGGCTCCGTGTCTGACGGGGCCTCGAGCATGGTGAGCGGGAACTGTGGGGTCGGGGTCCAGCTGGAGCCACTCGAGGCGGGGCACCACCAGGGGTTGCTGGGTGCCCATCGCCATGCCCAGACTTGACCAACTTGACCAACTTGACCAACCTCATTAGCCTCTCCATCAGGAGGCTCTCATGGCACGCAAGCGGGTAGTCCGCGAGTCGGTGAACATCTACGAAGCCAAGACGACGCTGAGCGAGCTGGTGGAACGCGCCGCTACCGGCGAGGAGATCATCATCGCGAAGGCGGGCAAGCCAAAGGCTCGGCTGGTGCCGCTGGAATCGGCACCGCTCCAGCGCGTGCCCGGTCACGGCAAGGCGCAGTGGACCGTGGCGGATGATTTCGATGCACCGTTGCCCGACGACGTGCTCGAGCGATTCGAGGGGAAGCGCCGGTGAACCTCCTGCTCGACACGCACGTGCTGATCTGGTGGGACGCTGGCGACGAGATCACCCCAGCGGCGCTTGAGGCAATCCAGGGCGCCCGACAGGTCTTCGTCAGCGCGGCTTCCGCCTGGGAGATCGCGATCAAGACGGAGCTGGGGAAGATCCGATCGACCCGATCCGTCGCGGAGGCGTGCGAGGCGTCCGGGTTCGAGGAGCTGCCCGTTACCTTTGCGCATGCGGCCGCCCTTCACCGCCTCAAGCGGGTGCACCGGGATCCCTTCGACCGGCTGCTGGTGGCGCAGGCGCTGGTGGAGGGGCTGACGGTGGTGACGCGAGACCCAGTGTTCGCTCGCTACGGGGTGGAGGTGCGCGAGGTGTAGGCGGACAGGCGGACAGGCGGGCAGGCGGGCAGGCGGGCAGGCGGGCAGGCGGACAGGCGGGCAGGCGGGCAGGCGGGCAGGCGGGCAGGCGGGCAGAACAACTTGGCGAGCAGGAGAGGAATGATTCAACTCGATCCGGTTGTGCTCGAGGGGCACGGAGTCCGGTTGGAGCCGCTGGAGGCGGGGCACCACGGCGGGTTCCTCGCGGCGGCCTCGGACGGCAAGCTCTGGGAGTTGCACTACACCTCGGTGCCGGAGCCGGACGGGGTAGCGCGGTACATCGCGGAGGCGCTGGCGGGGCAGGCCCAGGGGACGATGCTGCCGTGGGCGGTGCGGGAACTCACCACCGGCCGGATCATCGGTTCCACCCGGTACCACGACATTATTGCCAGCGCCGACCGGGTGGAGATCGGCTACACCTGGTACGCCCGGTCCTGGCAGCGCACCCACGTCAACACCGCCGCCAAGCTGCTGCTCCTGAGGCACGCCTTCGACACTCTGGGCTGCGGCGTGGTCGGCCTCCGGACCGATATTGCCAACCTGACATCGCAGCGCGCCATTGAGCGGCTGGGCGCCAGGAAGGACGGGGTGATCCGCCACCAGATGCGGCGCCGGGATGGGACGGTGCGGGATACGGTGATGTACAGTATCCTGAAGAGCGAGTGGGAGGAGGTGAGGGAGGGGTTGGTGGGGAGGGTGGATCTCGAGAGTCGTGGGCCCAACTGAGCCCAATACAAGGGCAGGAAGAGGTCACCTATGCGCGGTGCAACAGCCGATAGCCAGGGCCAGGCTCACACCGCAGCCTACTTTGGTTCCACGATCAAGTCCTTTCTAAGCATGACCCCGGAGGCGGTTCTAGGCTGCCTTGCTAGTGCAAGTCAGTTTGATGTCGAATTGGCTCAGCGTGACGCATGGACTGAACAGGTTGCTGTATTGCGCGAAGCCTTTGCAGGCCTTGATGGCCACGTTTTTCTGGAGTTTGATATTCCGAGGCTTGGCAGCCGCATCGATGCGGTAGCGGTGGTTGGAGCCGGAATTTTTGCGATCGAGTTTAAAGTTGGCGCCGTAAGCTACAGCCGCGAAGACATCAATCAGGCTTGGGATTATGCCCTTGATCTAAAGAATTTCCATCGCGCCAGCCACGACGCGCCGATATTTCCCGTTCTCGTGGCAACCGAGGCCTCCCATGCAGACGCGAGTTGGGGATCGCCGGCGCCTGATGGCGTCCGACCACCGATGCGCTGCAACAGCACAAACCTTCACAGCGCGATCCACACTGGCCTCTTGCTTGCCAAAGGTGAGTCGCTGGAAGGCGATGCTTGGGGAAGAGCACCCTACCACCCAACGCCAACAATAATCCAAGCAGCCCAAGCGCTGTATGCCAACCATTCAGTCGACGCAATCTCGAGGAATGACGCCAAGGCGCGAAACCTTAGCATCACCTCCAGGCGAGTCGAGGACGTAATCGATAAAGCCCGTGACAATGCTGAAAAGGCTATCGTGTTTGTAACCGGCGTCCCAGGTGCCGGCAAGACACTCGTTGGCCTGAATATCGCAACCCGTCGGCGGGACGAAAGAAGTGCCACGCATGCCGTCTTCCTCTCCGGCAACAAGCCACTGGTGGATGTGTTGCGCGAGGCTCTGATCCGAGATGAAGTGAGCCGAAACGTCCGACAGGGGAAGAGGGTACGCAAGGGCCAAATCGCGCAGAAGGTGAAGCCGTTCATCCAACTTGTGCACCACTTTCGTGATGACGGCATTCGAGATGAATCAGCACCACCGCATGACCATGTTGTCATCTTCGACGAGGCTCAGCGAGCATGGGACCGAGCCAAGACTTCCGATTTCATGAAGCGGCGAAAGGGGCGACCGGGGTTTGAGCAGTCCGAACCGGACTTTCTGTTGTCGTATATGGACCGTCACCCAGACTGGGCCGTGGTCGTCTGCCTCGTCGGGGGAGGTCAAGAGATCCACACTGGGGAGGCCGGTATCGCAGAATGGCTGGACGCCATTCGCGAGCACTTTCCCCACTGGAAGGTGTTCGCTTCTCCAATTCTAGCTGATTCCGAATACGCTGCACTGGCGGCCCTGGGCGCACTTGAACGCACGGGAATGGTGCAAAGAGACGCGGGGTTGCACCTCGCGGTCTCCCTGCGGTCCTTTCGAGCTGAGCGAGTCTCCGGATTCGTAAAGGCCGCACTCGACCGCGAGCTTGATGATGCGCGAGAACACTTGACGGCTCTGGCTGCTCGATATCCAATCGTACTCACCCGCGACCTCAACGCAGCCAAGCGGTGGGTGAGGAGCCACTCGCGTGGCTCCGAGCGATTTGGCCTTGTGGCTTCATCTCAGGCGCAACGCCTCAAGCCGCATGCCATAGACGTCCGGGTGAACGTCAACCCCGTTCATTGGTTCTTGAACGATTCATCTGATACGAGGTCCTCATACTATTTGGAGGACGCTGCAACAGAGTTCCAGGTCCAGGGACTCGAGCTCGATTGGGTGTGCATGACTTGGGACGCGGACCTGAGACATACCGGGCGGGGGTGGGCGTTTCACTCGTTCCGAGGGGACAAGTGGACTCAGATTCGAAAGGACGACAGACAGCGATACCTTCTCAATGCCTATCGTGTGCTCCTCACAAGGGCCCGGCAAGGGATGGTGGTGTTCGTCCCACACGGCGATCTCGATGATCCGACCCGGCTTCCGGCGTTTTACGACGGCACCTACGACTACCTTACCAGGCTTGGAATTGTCACACTTTCCGGCTGATGGAGTCAGACCATCTGAGGTCCCGATAATGCGCGACGAAGAATGCCACACCCTCCTCTCCTACCTCTACCGCGACGCCTCCAACTACAAGGCGCACGGCGCCATTCTGCTCTCCGGTGAGGCCACCCCCGACCTGCATCGCCGGCTGCGCGAGAGCCTGATTGACGGCGAGTACTTCATTCCCGAGAAGGTCGGCGTTCCGTCGGTGAGAGAGAAGCTCTACGAGTACTCGGAGGGACACCCGACGGCCGACGACCACCTCCTCCACGAACTGATTGACCTGCGCCCCGCCACCCGCCAGGAGATTGTCAGCATGACGCCGGTGGCCGAGGTGGAGGAGTTCGTGATGCGGTTCGAAGGGAAGAAGCGGGACGGGACGGGGTGGTGGACCGATATCGGCTACGGCCTGCTGGACCTGCTCGGCTCGTAGGCACCGAGCTGGTGCAGGCAGGATCCCTCGCCTGCGGCTCGGGATGACACCCCGTGGGCGGCAGGGATCCCGCTTCCCCGAGAGGTGCAGGCCGGACCCCTACCCCTTTCGCCTCTTCGCCGGATATGGCCGCTTCAGCTCCTCGCGAACCACCCGCCTGACCACGCTTTCAAGGGGTTCGGCTTCCTGGGCCATGACCTGCCGCAGCGCCCGGTTCATCAGAGTCTGGTAGCTCCCGCCGCCGGCCGCGTGCACCTTGGCGCGGAACCAATCGAGCACATCGTCGTCAATGCGAATGGTGATCCGGGTCTTGCCCATGACCACCGGCAGCACCGGACCGCGCCGCCCCTGCGAGAAATCGTACTCCTTACGCATCAAGCCCCTCCTCGTACTGGCGCCGCTCGCGGGGAGTGGCGAGCCGCGATCAAATGATCCGAATCCAGTCCCGTCGCCAGGTCCAGACGACCACCACCGCGCGGCCCAGGTGATCGCTGCCGATGGTGACCCAGCGTTCCTCGTTGCCCCGAAGGTCTGGCCGAGTGCAGGCACCGGGATCCTCCAGGACCCCTGCCGGGTCGGCGAAATCGACGCCGTGCTTGCGGAGATTCCCCGCCGCCTTGGCGGGGTCCCATTCGAAAGCCACAGGCAATCATATGTACGTTTGTGCAGACACACAAGGACGCGCGGGTGCGGGTCTTCCTGAGAGTTGCCACGGCGACCTACGAAACGGTCCTTCGGTTCGCCCGTCGGATGAGCGGGCCTGGACGGCGCGCCCCTACCCCATCTCCGCCACCGGAAACCCCATCACCAGCGCCGCCTGCCGCAGCCGCTCGTCATAGGTGGCGAAGTCCACCGTGAACCCCTCACGGCGGAGCCAGTCCGCAGAGGCAAGGTGGAGGGCGTCGAGGGTGCGGAGCGGCACGGGGAACGGGTGCCGCGCACGCTCCAGCACCTCCGGTGACAGGTCCAGGGTCAGTGGCACCCCGATCAGTTCGGCTGCACGGACCAGGCGCAGGTCCGAGCGCTCCTCACGGTGCAGCCGGGAATACACCTCGTATGGTAGCTACCTTGGGAAGATCGGGTTGCATTGGGCCAATATGGGGTGCCCACGCGATGGGGCGTGATCTGAATAACGCGGGGGGAGTTCGTCATGGTACTGTGGGCCCGGGCCGCGTACAGGCGGACCCTGCGATCCCAACAGCACGACTGATCCAAGGGGTAACGCAGAGAAGTTGCTGACGACAAATACGTGCTGCCGGGGATCGACGCAGGTGTTGGCCGAGGAGGGTGAGCCACAAGAGGCACAAGAAGCACAATAGGTTTCAGCGCAACGGAGTCAGCTCCATTCTGCGGGCGGATCGGGAAGCTTGGGTTCCCCACCCCACCACCGGCAACAGCAACCATCCCCCCTCATCGCAATGACGCCTCCACGCTGTCCTGAGTACTTCTTGTGCTTCTTGTGCCTCTTGTGGCCATCGAATGCAGGTGTCGCTCCGCGAGCCGGAGAAGCCAAACTTCACGAAGTGTGGCCCATCCCCCTCCCCAGCACCCCGGTCACGTTCGCCACCGCGAAGCTGATCCCCTTGAGGTTTCGCTCGGGAGACAGGCCCGGTATCGGCCGCGGGTATCCAGCTGCGATTGCCACAAGCCTGCCATTGGGATCCTGTCGGAGGCAGATCTCATCCCGGGGACAGTCCCAATCGAGGCGCACACCCATCACCCCGTCCAAGGAACCAGGGAGCCACGAGGTGCCGTCGAGTTCCAACGCCGAGACCACCAGTGCGCCGAGCTCGGCGGCGTAGTGCACCGCCCTGGTCAGGTGTTCCCCGTGTGCGGGGTTGACGGTCCCCAGGCTCAGGTTGATCAGTTGCGCGCCATGCTCGGCGGCACGGCGGATCCCGAGTGCCAGGGCATCGGCGGTGGTGGAGAGCTCGCGCTCGAACACCCGGATGGCAAGGAGCTCCGCTTCCGGCGCCTTCTCCCGGATCGCCGCCGCCACGGCGGTGCCATGACCGATCCGGTCGCCCCAGTCGTTGTCTTCCTCGCCATTCCGCCCGATCCGAAGGCCACCGGTGACAATCCCCACGTGCGGGTGACCCGACGCGATGCCGCTGTCGACCACCGCAATCCGCACCCCGCGGCCGGTGCGCGCCGCCAGCGCCGGGTCGAGCACCGACAGCCGAACCCCGCTCACCGCCGCGGCCGTTCCGCAAAGAGCTCGGCGAAGACCCCGCGCCGTTCGATCAGGTCGGCGGCAGTCCCCTCCTCGATGATCCGGCCCTGCTCCAGCACGACAACACGCTCCGCGCGTCGCGCCAGCTCCAGTCGATGGGTGATGACAATCGTGGTCCGCCCCCGCATGAGCGCCTCGTAACCCGAGACCACCTCCGCCTCGGTCGCAGGGTCGAGCGCGCCGGTGGCCTCGTCCAGCACCAGCACTGCAGGGTCGGCCAGGAAGGCCCGCGCCATCGCGACGCGCTGGCGTTCCCCCGCCGAGAGGGCGCGACCGCGCTCGCCGACCGAGGTGGCGCCACCGTCGGGCAGGCGCGCGAGCAGCGCCTCGAGTCCGGCGGCGCGGGCCGCGTCGGCCACCTGGGCCTCGGTGGCATCGGGGCGGGCATAGCGGATGTTCTCGAAGATCGAGGCGTGGAACATGAACGGATCCTGGTCCACGACGACCACGTGCCGCCGCACATCGGCCAGCTTCAGGTGGCGCAGGTCGCAGCCATCGAGCAGGATCCGGCCGGAGTCCACGTCCAGTTGTCGGACCAGCAGGTCGCCGATGGTGGACTTGCCCTCGCCGCTCCGTCCGACGATCGCGACCCGCTCGCCGGCGCGCACGGCCAGCGAGACCCCGGCAAGGACCGCGCGGCCTGGCTCGAAGGCGAAGGAGACCGCGTCCAGCGTCAGCTCTCCCCGTGCCTTCGCGAGCGCAGTGGCATCGGACGCCTCGATCACCTCGACCGGCGCGTCGAGGATCTCGCGCACCCGCCTGAGCGACACCCGCGCCGTGGCAATGCTGGCGTAGAGTCCCATCAGTCCCTGGACCGGGGCCGCCAGCCGCATCTGGTAGGTCACGAACGCCACCAGCGTCCCCATGGTGATGACCCCGCCGATGACCCGCCACCCGCCCACCAGGAAGACGGCGGCACTCCCGGCGGCCAGCAGCAGCCCGGGCAGCCCCCCCGCCAGGTAGGTCAACCGCCGCATCGCCATCAGGGAGGCGATGAACGAGTCATTCCGGCTCCGGAACCGGAGGACCTCGCGCTCCTCGGCGGTGAAGCCGCTGGTGACCCGCATGCCCATCAGCGTGTCGATCAGGAAGGTGCCGATCTCGGCGCTGCGGTCGCGGAGCGAGGCGACGGCACCCTCGAGCTGGCGCCGGAACCGGACCAACGCCCAGATCGAGGCAGGCAGGATGACCAGGCTGACCGCGAAGAGGACGGGGTCGAGCACGATGAGGATGATCACGGCCCCGACCAGGAAGATGACGCTCCCGACCCAGGCCAGGGCGACCTCTCCCACGACCCGCTGGATCTCGCTGATGTCGGCATTGAGCCGGGAGACGATCTGGCCCAGCGGCATCCGGGCATAGAAGCGCGGCGAGAGCCGCTGCAGGTGGCGGTAGACCGCCAGCCGCATGTCGAAGAGGATCTCGGCGGAGGCGCGGGTGTAGGTCAGGCCACCGATGACGTTGAGGACAAAGCCGGCCAGGGTGAGGCCGAAGAAGAGGGCCACGATGCGGACGAGCGCGGCGAAGCTCCGGCCCAGGAGGGCGTCGTCCACCAGGCCGCGGGAGAGGGATGGGAGGTAGAGCGAGAGCCCGGTGCTGGCCAGGGTGAGCACCAGCACCAGGAGGAGTCGGCCGCGGTAGGGCCGGATGAACTCCAGCGCCCACCGGATGTCGCGATCGAGGATCGGGCTATCTCGCCGGCGGAACGTGGATCATGGAGGTGACGTCGCCGCCCACCTCGACGGTGCGCAGCAGCCGGAAGGTCTGGGCATCGTGGATGTCGATGGTCTGGCCGGCACCCGAGATGTAGATGAGGCGGCCGTTGGAGCTGACGCTGAGACGCATCCGGGGGCGGCCGTTGAAGGTGACCTTGCCCAGCACCCGGCGGTTCTCGAGGTCAAAGGTCCAGAACTCCCAGTTGCCCACCTCCTGCCGCAGCCCGTAGGCGCGCTTCCGGTCGGGCGAGAGGACGAAGTTCGTGGGGGAACTGGGCCCGATGGTGTACCAGTCCACCGTCCGTTCGACCAGGTTGACGGTGGCCACCCCCATCATGGAGCGCCGGTTGACGGGGTCGGTGTAGCGGAACGACCCGGTGTAGTAGCCCGGTCGCTCGTAGAAATCACGGGGAAAGCCGAACCCGAAGTTGCCCATGCCAAAGTCGAGCGAGGAGGCATACGGCCACTTGTCCACCTGCTTGAGCGTGGCGGTGTCGAAGACCAGGATCTCGTCGGCAAAGAAGTACATCAGGCCGCCGTCGGGGCTGAAGAGGATCCGGGCCCCGTCCTGCTCCCGGCCGTTGGGCCAGGGAATGGTGTCGGTGACCTGCTTGGTGGCCAGGTCGAACTTCACCAGGGCCGGCTTGCCGATCACAAAGCGATCCTTCTCCTTGGTGGTGGGCTTGATGACCATGATGGCGAACCGCTGCTGCGGGTCGACGTTGAAGCCGTTGATCCGGACCCGGGTGGCCCCCGAGTTGAGGGTGAAGCGGTCGACCTGGCGCCGCGAGGCGATGTCAATGATCTCCACGTGCTCGAACGAGGGCTCGGTCACGTAGAAGCGCGTGCGATCCTCCGACACCCCCTGGATGAAGGGAATGCCGACGGTGACGGGAATCGTGTCCCGCACCCGCATGGTGGCCTCGTCAATGACGAGAATCGAGCGCCCGTAATGGCCGTAGTAGATCGTGCCGTTGCCGCCGGACTGGGCCGCAAGCGGTGCCGACAGGACGGCCAGGACGGCCAGGGCGGGCAGGACAGACCGGGTTCCGGTAGGGGGCGCACCCCTCTGCGCCCCATGCCATGCCGCCAGGAGGAATCGGCTCATGGAAAGATGAGGTCGATCTTCCGCCAGTCCTTCTGGGCCGCGGCGCACTGGGCGGTCCAGTCGGGGGCGTGATTGTAGAGGTCGGGAACGTGGGCCGGCCAGAAGCAGGTCACGTAGCAGTCGAACAGGTCGCGTTCGACCGGCTGGCAGAGGCCGGCGGTGCCGCCATTGGAGTCCACTTCCCACCCGGGCGCAAAGACAAACGAGCAGCCCAGGGGGATGTGCGCCCCCTGGTTGGCCGGCTGCTGGAGTGCCACCACGTCGGCCGTCTGGGTGGCCTCGATGCGGTGCGCCTTGGTGTTGACGGCCTTCAGGTGCTTCATCGGTCCGCCTTTCTGATCAGCGGAACGACGCCAGGTAATCCGGGCGCCGCTCAGCCAGGGTGCCGTACACCTCGAGACAGGTGTTGGTCCAGCTGCGGATCCACTCGCAGTAGTGCAGGTTCGGGGTCTGGGTGGTGCCGTACCGGGTGTGGGCCTCGTGGTAGCATCCGCCGGCGCACAGCGGACGCGCCCAGCACGTGCTGCAGTCGGTCTTGTGGTCAATGTGGTGCTGCTGCAGGAACTCGGATTGCTTGGCGTGGTCGATCCCGTCGCGCACGGTGCCGAACTTGTGGGCGTCGCTGCCGGCAAACCGGTGGCAGAGCGCCACGTCGCCGTCGGTGGCCACGCCCATCAGCCCGAACCCGGCTCCGCAGGGATACGCCTTGCTCTGCCCCTTGTGGATCTCCTCCAGCGTGTCGCGCACGTTGGAGAAGCCGTGGCGCTTGCCCGCCAGGGTGTCCGCCAGGAACTCCCGCGCCAGCTGCTGGAACTGCCGCAGCATGAAGGTGAAGCCGTCGTCCTGGATGGCGTAATCGCGCTGCCAGCTGGTGGTGACGGGGGCAAAGCCCACCTCGTAGAACCCCAGCTCATTGAACAGGTGGTCGTAGATGCCCGCCACATCAAGGTTCTGCTTCGTCAGCGTCACCCGGGCGCCGACGGGTCGGGTGTGACGGGCAATCAGTTCCTTGACGTGCGGGACCAGCATCTCGTAGCTGCCCTGCCCGTTGCTGAACACCCGCAGCTTGTCATGCTGGTCCCGGTTGCCGTCCATCGACACCGTCACGCCGACGCCCTCGGCCACGATCCAATCGATGATCTCCGACTTGAGCAGCGTCGCGTTGGTGGTGAGGCTCGGATTCACCGTCTTGCCCAGCGCCGCGGCCCGTTCCCGGGCGTACGCCAGGGCGGACTTGAGCACCTTGTAGTTGAGCAGGGTCTCGCCGCCGAAAAAGGTCAGGTTGACGTTCTTCGATTCGCCCGCCTCCTTGAACATGAAGTCCACGCTCTCGCGGGCGGTTTCTTCGGTCATGAACCGCGGCTTGCTGCCCTCCGCCACGATCTTGTCCTCGCCGTACTCGTAGCAGTAGGTGCAGGAGAGATTGCACTTGCTGGTGACGTTGAGGACCAGGGTGGTGAGCGGGATGCTGCGCGGTGGCACCGGCCGGGGCGGCGCAAACACCGGCATCTTCACCGGCCCGATCGCTCGGACGCCGGCCAGCTCCTCCACCGAGGCACGCACGGCGTCGGCGGGAAAGCGCCCGGCCAGCCGGAGGACGAGCTGGTCGGCCTCGACCGACTCGGTCTCCAGCTCGTTGAGCACCGCCACCGAGGTCTCGTCGAGGCGGAAGACCCCCGCCGAGGGCACCAGGTAGACGAACCGGGAGCCGTCGGCGTCGAAGGCGTGGTATTCCCCGCGGCCCAGGAGGGTCATGGGCTGATCCGCCACGGTTCCCAGCGCATGTAGAGCGGCACGGTCACCACCAGGTGGCCCCGGGCCCGCATCGGGCGGGGGGCGCCGGGGGGCTGCCAGGTGGCGATCACCCAGACATCGCCGACGTTGTTGCGGTTGCCGCTGCGGGCCGGGTTCGGGCCGTCGAGGTTCGGGGTGAAGAGGCCGGCCTGGTCGATCGCGCCGACGAACTTCAGGTCGTCGTCGTCATAGGTGACGCCGTACTCCTCGAGGCTCCAGGCAGCCGGGACGGCGCCGAGGTCCATGTCGTCATCGGTTTCCGGCTTGCCATCGGGGCCGTTGTTCCAGGCGTGCGCCTCGAACTGGGCAAACTGCTTGGGGAATTGCGCGCCACCGGCCCGGGCCATCCCGGTGCGGGGCGCCACGGCAATCCGGCTCACCGAGTCGTACACGACGATGGCCGATTGCAGCGGTGCCCCGGCCACGAAGAGGGCGCGGGCGCCATTGGCGGCGGCCGGATCGACCCGAATGCGGACGGTGGCCGCGGTGGGGGAAGCGCGCAGCACCTGTTCGACCTGAACCCCCGGTCCGAAGCTCACGTCGGCGGGGGCCAGGGTGGCGGGGAGATTGTCGCCGTAGATGGTGACCTCGTGGGTGCCGTCGCGGCGGAGGGCGCGCGGATGCGCCGCCGCCACCACCGGCTCTGCCCCGACTCGGCGGAGGGTCACGTCCATGCCGAACTCGTCGTAGCCACCGGTGTACCAGCGGCCGGTCATGCTGCGCCAGTCGGGGTCGACATGCATCACTTCGCGCCAGGCCTGTTCCGGCGGCGCCCCGGGCGCCGAGGAACGGCCGCGCCATTGGTGTCCGGTGTACACGATCGAGCGGCCGGTCCGGCGGACCTCCTGGCCTGAAGCCACATATCGCCAGGTGGCATCGGTGGTGAACTCGTCGTCGGAGACCCGGGTGACGGTGACGCGCCCGAAGAACGCCCCCTTGCCGGGCTCGGTGCCGGAGAGGTTCCAGCTCCCCTCGAGGCGCGGCGCCCGCATGGTGGCCGACCAGGCGGTCCACTCCGGGGTGACCAGCGGGAAGGCGCCGGAGAGGTGTCGGATCGCCTGATCCATCGGATGGCGGGGCGGGTCGCCGCCGCCACGGAAGCCCTGGAAGTCCACCCCGGGGTAGTAGCCGCGGTGCATCGCCACGAGGAGGCCCCACTCCTCGCCGGTGCGGCGCTGGAGGATGGCCCGGCCCATCGAGTGGCAGGCGCGGCAGGTCTGGTTGGTGGTGTCGTTGGCGGTGTACTGCCAGTCGTCGGAGCGCCGCTCGAGCTCGAACCGGCCCGGTTCCACCTCGGCCGGTGCCAGACCCTGGTAGTTGGCCAGGTAGCGCAGCACCTGGCGTGCGGCTTCGGGTTGGAGCGGGACGCCGTTCAGCGTCGCCATGCGGCGGATCGAGGTCTCCCATCCCTCCGGGGTCTTCCGCATGAACGAAAGGCGCGACATCCGGCCGGTCGAATCCCGGGTGTGGCAGGCGCCGCAGGCGGCGATGACCGTGGGGTCATCGATCCGGAACCCGGGAAGGGTGTCGCGCTGGGCCTCTGCCGGGTCGGCGCTCGAGGCAAGAAGGAGTGAGCCGATCAGCAGGGCAGAGGTGCGCAGGGCGGGCTCGTGGTGATGGGAAGTGCTTCACGATATACCGGCAGCCGGGGGGTGTGTCAAGCGAACTCGAGCACCCCCTTGCCGATCAGGACGGCCAGCGCACCGAGAAAATCGGGGAGCGGGGCCGGTGCAACCCTTCGGCCGTAATGCTCAAACAACTCCGGCACCTGCCCGCCCGCGACCGCCAGCTCCGCCAGGACCAGCAGGTCGAGGTCGCGCAACCAGCGGACCCCTGCCGGAACGGCGGGCACCACGAGGTGCTCCACCAGCACGACCCGGTCACCACGAATGGCCGGGCGTGGCGCCCGACTGACGCTGGGGCCCCAGCGGAGGGTGACCTGCTCCCGGCTCCGGAGCTCGGCGAAGGCCGCCAGGATGTCGGGGTCCCGGCGCAGCAACGCCACGTCCAACTCGTCGGCGGCCGCGCTGTCTGCAGCTTCGGCGCGTCGGGTCCAGAACTCGCCGGCGTGCGCTCCGGCCGCCTCGCGCGCGAACTCGGCCGCGCGGCCCCGCAGCGCCTCGGCGACGGTGCGTTCACGCCGGTTGTAGAGCTCAAGCGCGGCGGGCTCGAGGGAGGGATCGGCGAGGGCGGTCCGGGCGACCACTGCGGCCAGCCACGCCGAGGCAAGGGCCTTCTTGACGCCGAACGACGAGAGCGGGTCGGTGAACGAGGCGGCGTCGCCCACCCGGAGCAGTCCCGATTCGCCAGGCATCGGGTGGGTGTACGGCGACGCGTCTCGCACCCACGGCTCACCGATTGGAGTGGCTCCCACCAGCATCGGCCCGAGATGCCTGGTGCGGGCGATCTCGTCGTGCCACACCGAACCGATGCGGCCCGCCCCGACCAGGGGAGTCACCGTGGGGTCCACCATCACGGTGAGATAGCGCCGGGTCAGTGAGACGGGTACCGACCAGGCCCAACCATCGCCGCAGCTCTCCACCAGCGTGTCGGTCTCGTCGTCGAGCCCCCAGCCACCGGGACGGTCCCAGATGCTGGCCAGGGCCATGGTCCGGAGTCCACGTTCCGCCCGTTGTTGACCACCGCGGCCGGTGACGCCGGAGCGGCCGGTGCAGTCGAGCACCCAGCGGGCCGTGGTGGCGTGGACGCCCCCGCTCGATTCGTGGGTGACGGTGTGCAGGGGGTGGCTGGGGCTGGGTCGGGCGACCTCGAGCACGGTGTTGTCGCCGTGGATGACGGCGCCGTGCACCGCGGCCTGATCGAGGAGCAACCGGTCGAAGTCGGACCGCAGGACCTGGTACCCCGGAACCTGACCCGCAAATGGCTCCCGGCGACCAAGGCCTGGGCCCCACCAGACGGTATTGCCGGTGGAGCGGACAAATCCGGCCCCATCCACCGCGCTGCGGAGTCCCAGATGGTCGAAAAGCCTGGTGCTACTTGGTGGCAGCGACTCCGCCAGGGGCTGCTGGTGGGGCGGCCGGGTAATCAGTTCAACCGAGTGTCCCCAAGAGGCCAACAGCCGGGCGGCGACCGATCCGGCCGGGCCACCGCCGAGGACGAGGACCTCGCAATGGGACGTCACCGGGGGAATGTAGGGAGCGATTGAAGGGAGTGCCACGGGTTTGGGGTTCCCGTGTCGTCTATATGCGCGCACATCTAGTATCTAAATGTAAAGACATATAGCTTAGGGGGTGGCCTTGGCACACCTTCTCCTCGGCCTGCTCCGTCGGCCGACCACCGGATACGAGCTGAAACAGCAGCTCGATGCCCTCTATTCCCACGCCTGGACCGCCGACCTTCCCCAGATCTATCGTACCTTGAACCGGATGGAGCGGGATGGCTGGCTCGCCGCTACCACGCAGCCATCCGACCGGGGCCCCGATCGGAAGGTGTACTCCCGGACGGCCGCAGGAGTCTCCGCCCTCGGTGCCTGGCTCGAAGCACCACCGCCAGCCGAAGTCGATCGCTGGCAGCATCTGGTTCATGTCCTGCTCCTTGGGGAGCTTGAGGAACCCGGAAGGGCCCTCGACTCCCTCCACGACATTCAGGCCGCTGCAGAGCATGCGCTCGCTGTCCTGCAGGCGACCGCGCGCCGATGGGCTGCCGACGACGTACAGTACCCCGATTGTGCCGACCCCCATGACTTCTACCTGCAACTGACCCTGGACGGACGGATCCACGAGCTGCAGGCCCGGGTGGCGTGGGCGAGTCGGTGCATCCATCGGATAGAGGCGCGCCTCCGTTTGCTGGGGAAGGCTCGATAAGAAGCTCACGCGGAGCCCCGGGGGGCGCGGAGGCGCGGAGTCGAGTCCCAGCAATGGACAAGCTGCCAACACAGTGAGGTTCAGGGTTGTGTGGTGAACTGCACGAGGGGGCGGGATCGCACCTCGATTCACCCCCCACATCCCCTCCATCGCGTGCGCTGCTGTTCCCATCAGTCCCGCTGCGGCTCCGCGTGAACCAGCCGTTCCCATTAGGTTTTCGACACCCGATCACATCACCGGAGCCCGTCATGTTCCGACTGCTTGTCGTAGCCCTCCTCCTCGCAGCGCCTCTCGCTGGACAGGCGCCCGCACCGCAGACCCAGGCCGACGACTACACCCGATATGAGCTCCAGGCGCCGGGATCCGGCGCCTTCCGCATCCTCTACGACGTAACCGCCACCACCCCCGGCGCCCGCTTCTACTACAACTCGGTGCGCGCCGGCGCCGACGAGGAAGTGCACGGCGTCACTGACCTCCATACGGGCCTGCCGCTCAAGTGGCAGGTGCTGGCCGGTGCCGAGGCCCGCCGGCGCGCCCACCCGACCGCCTCGCCCAACGGGCGCTACATCGAGGTGGAGCTGGCGCGCGCGGTCCCCTCGACCGGTGGCGCACGGGTCCGGATCGACAAGACCTATGTCGACACCGCCAGCTACAAGGTCGAACCCGGTGGGATCGTCTTCACGCGTTCCCTCGGCATTGCGCGCAACAGCGTGGTGCTTCCGACCGGGTATGAACTGGTGGC
Source organism: Gemmatimonadales bacterium (assembly GCA_048499805.1). Classification (GTDB taxonomy): domain Bacteria; phylum Gemmatimonadota; class Gemmatimonadetes; order Gemmatimonadales; family GWC2-71-9; genus JAWXBA01. Next base: position 186,313 of record JASNZF010000004.1, read on the forward strand.
CGTGAACGTCCCGTCACAGGTGAATGTCGAGGCGGACGGCCGGCTCCGGGTGAGCTTCATGAACGTCGAGCGGCAGTCCTTGACGTACACGGTCCGGGCGCGACCGTTGCCCGTCGGGGCGGCCGCATCGCTCGCCGCATCGGCGGCGACTCCGCGGGCCCGGGTCACCCCGCCCGCTGGTGCCGGTCCCGCGGGAGGCTTCGACGGCTCCTACCTGCGCAGCGACCGGAGCTTCGGTGAACGGGCGTTCGAGAATCGCGACATCACCTACTTCCTGGGGCAGCCGGAATCGAACGCCTTCCGGCTCTACCACGACTACACGGAAAGCCGAGTGGGGGTGGACCGGTACCTGAATGTGGTGCGGGAGGGGAGCGTGGTGCGTGATCCCTGGGCGTTCAACATGGACACCGGGGAAGAACTGCCCTTGGCGACGCTCCGCGGCCAGCCTGCCGTGGACCGGGGGGCCCTGAGTGCCGCGCAGGCGGCGGCCGGCAGCGAGGTGGTGCTGATCAGCTTCCCGGCCATCACCACCGGCACCAGCACCCGGCTCCGGATCCACGAGACCTACGTGGATCCGAACCGCTACGCACGGGTGGGCGACGAGCTGGTGTGGGACCGCAACTTCGGGCGGGCGATGAACCGGGTGGTGCTGCCCCACGGGTGGTACCTCACCCACTCGGACATCCCCGCGTCGATCACCACCGAGGACGACGGTCGCCTGGCACTGACCTTCTGGAACCCGCGGCCCGACGGGATCCAGGTCTTCCTGCGGGCCCGCGAGCGCCGGCCACCGGTGGCGCTCTCGCTGACGGGGGAGCGGCTCCACGCCCGCCCCGCTCCTGATCCCGCACTGTCGGAGCGGCTGGACGCGGCACTGGCAGCGGAACCGAACAATGTCGACCGGATCATCGCTGTCGCGCGCGAAAAGCGGAATGCAATGGCCTACGACGAGGAATCCGCCCTCTACACCCGCGCCCTGGCGCTGGCCCCGAACGACTGGCGCCTGTATCGGTTCCGCGGGCATCGCCTCATTTCGCTGCGCCAGTTTGATGCCGCCCTGCGCGACCTGAACCGGGCTCGGCAGCTGGCGCCGTTCGACTTCGATGTCGCCTACCACCGCGGCTTTGCGCTCTACCTCCTCGGCCGGTTCAGCGAGGCGGCCGACGAGTACCTCCGCTGCATCCGGATGGCCAGCGACCGGCGGGCGCTGAACCGGTTCGAGGCCGACCGGGCGGCGGGACAGCGCCCCTGTGCGGAGATTGCGACCCGCGACGACAGCCGGGTGGCGATCACCGACTGGGCGTACCGCGCGCTCCGGCGAGCGGGACGGGACCGCGAGGCCGCCACGCTGCTCTCGTCGATCAGGCCGGGCATCGATGTGTCGGTGAACAGCGCCTACTACCAGGCGCTGCTGGCGTACCGGGGCGAGTATCCCGCGGCGGAGCTGCTCAACCCGCTCCCCACGGGTGGGCGGTTCGAGACGCGGGCGTACGGAGTGGCGGTGAAGGAACTGCTGGATGGCGACCGGGAACGGGCGCTGTTCCTGCTCCGGCGGGTAGCGGAGGATTCGTACTGGCCGGGTTTCGGGCGGATCGCGGCGGAGGCGGACCTGGCGCGCATGGCGGCGGGGCGGTAGGGGGGGTCCGCCGATTCCGCCGATTGACACAGATTGATTCCGACTTCTGCGGGCCTCGGCTTCAAGAGAGGAAGCCACGGATTGCACGGATGACGCGGATTGGTCGGGGCCCACGGACCCATGTGGGCCAGGGGTGGCTCCTGGTGTTTTGGGGTGAATAGCACGCAGGGGATGGATTGACTCAGGAGGCAACCAAGGGGACGGAACCGTACAGGAAGTGAAGTTCACCACAAACCTCGGGGAGTCCTGCTGGGCAGAGGTCTGCGCCAGGGGATCGACCAATCCGTGTCATCCGTGCAATCCGTGGCTTCTCACTCCATCCAGTCGAGCCGACCTCAGCAGCACTCGGAGTCAATCTGCGTGAATCTGCGTAATCTGCAGATCAATCCCGTGGTGTCCCCTCCAACAACCCGGTGAGCCGCTCAAGCCGGGCACCGTTGGCATCGCAGACCGCAAACTGCTGCTCGCCGCTGCCGTACATCGCCACGCCGGCGTAGTCGCCCGCCTTGTTGACCGCGAAGAACCGGATGTCGAAGTTGGGCAGGCCGCGGCTGTTGAGGAGCCGGGGCTCGACGGTGTTGGCGCGGATCCGGCGCAACGCCTCCATGCCGGCATCCTTGGGGCTCATCCCTCGGCGCATTCCCTCGACAATCAGGTAGCTGCTCAGGTTGTAGAGGTTGGCCTCGCCACGGCCGGTGGAGCCGGCGGCGCCGACGGCGTTGTCGAGGTACATCCCGGCGCCGAGGATGGGGGAGTCGCCGATCCGGCCGGGAATCTTCCACGCCAGCCCGCTGGTGGTGGTGACGCCGGCGATGTCACCGCTCGGGGTGACGGCACTGCAATTGATCGTCCCCCAGAATGAGTGGGCGGGGATCAGGCCGTCGTCCACCATCGAAAGCCCAGCCGCCAGGAAGGCGTCGGCACGATCGCGCATCGCGTTCCGAAGCTCCTCGGGGGGACGGCGCGGCGGGATGGCGTCGGGGTCGGTCTCTTCCCGGCGCCCGCCGGCGGCCCGGAGCCGTTCCTGCGGGTCCAGCCAGTGGGTCGGGTCCACCCGACGTCGCCACTCGAGCCAGAGCTCGCGCGAGCGGGGCGTGTTGAGATCGTCCTCGATCGGGAAGCCCAGGTCCCGGGCAAACTTGCGGGCGCCCTCGCCGGCGAGCAGGTGATGGTCGGTCCGCTCCGCCACCGCCTTGGCCACCAGCGACGGGGTGCGGACCCCGGTGATCCCGGCCACCGCGCCCGCCCAGCGCCGGGGACCGTGCATCACGGAGGCGTCCAGCTCCACCACGCCATCGGCATTCGGGAGGCCACCGTAGCCGATCCCCGTTTCCTCGGGATCGAGCTCGGGAATGTTGACCCCTGCCACCAGGGCGTCGAGCGGATCCTCGCCGCTGGTGATCCCGCGGAAGGCGCGCTCGACGGCGTTCTCGGGGCCACCGTTCCGGAACTGGAAGCCGCTCAGGTCGGAAATGACGATCGGCCGCCCCAGGCGGCGGATGGCCGGTGCGGCGTTGGCGGGCCGTGCGGCGGCGAGCCCGACGGTGGCGGCGGCAGTGGTCTTCAGGAACTCACGGCGGTTGGCAGACATCGGGGCTCCGGGTGGGTGGCCAGCTCTAAGCTAGTGCCAGGTGGGAGGATCCGCAGATTACGCAGATGGACGCAGATTGATTCCGATCTCTGCGGGCCTTGGCTTGAAAAAAGGGAAGCCACGGATTGCACGGATGATACGGATTGTTCGGGGTCCGTGGACAGATGTGGATCGGGCGTGGCTCCTCGTGTTTTGGGGTGAACAGGATGTGGGGATGGATTGACTCAGGAGGCAACCGGGGAACGGAACCGGACGGGAACTGAAGTTCACCAAAAACCTCCAGGAGGCCTGCCGGGCAAAGGGGTGCGCCCGGGGATCGACTAATCCGTGTCATCCGTGCAATCCGTGGCTTCTCACTCCATCCAGTCGAGCCGACCCCAGCAGCACTCGGAGTCAATCTGCGTGATCTGCGGATTGTCGTTTCCGTCGGGGGGTCCCTTGGCGTGACCAGAATTGCGGCGCCGCCCTTGGGACGGTAACCTCCAGCTATTCCGGAACCCGCACCAACGCCCGGTACCCCGGGAACCCAGCCAGCAGCCGCTGGCCCCGGGCCGCATCCAGGACGACCAGCGCGGTGGCGAGGGCGTCGGCGGTGGCGGGATCAGGGCCGATGACGGTGGCCACCCGCACCGTCGGCAGGCCCAGGCCGGAGCGGGGGTCGATGATGTGGGCGTAGCGGACGCCGGCGATCTCGAGGTACTGCTCGGTGGTGCCGGAGGTGGCCACGGCGACATTGGCCAGCGGTCCTGGCTCCATACCGACGACCGCCACGTCCCAGCCGGGGCGCCCCGACGGGGGGTCGCCCAGGACCATGTCACCACCGGCCTCGATGAGCGCGCTGGAGAGCCCACGCGACCGGAGCTCCGCCATCGCCTGGCCCAGGATGTACCCCTTGGCGATGCCGCCCAGGTCGAGAGCCATGCCCGCCCGGTCGAGCCACACCGCCGAGCGCAACCCGTTGAGGTGGACGCCACGCCAGTCGACCAGCGCGCGGGCCGCGGCGAGGGTGACACTATCTGGGAGCACGCCCGACTGCCGGGCCTGCCGCCAGAGGCGAGTCAGTGGTCCGGCGGTTGGGTCGAAGGCCCCATCGGTCAGGGCGGCCACCAGCAGGGCGGTGCGAAGCACGTCCATCAATTGGGCGGAGACGGTGACCCATTCTCCCGGGCGCGTCTCCAGGCGGCGGAGTTCGCTCGCTGGGCGGTAGTCGCTGAAGATGTCTTCAAGCTGGGCGATGCGATCGAAGGCGGTCCGCGCGGCCTGGCGGGCGGGAACGGTGTCGGGCGCGTACACCACGACCCGCACCGCGACGCCCATGTGGATCTCGGTGAATTCGTGCCGGTCCTGCGCCGCGAGGGGCAGCGGGGCCAGGAACAGGACTAATGCAGTCAGCAGGCGTATCATTATCATCTATGCATTCAAGGTACATGCGTTGTCTGTCCCTCGGCTCGCTGGCACTCGGCCTCCTGGCCGCTCCAGTGGTGGGACAGGGGCAGCCACCACTGCTCCGCGACTCGGTGCCCGGCGCGCTGTTCGCGTTTGAGCTCGTGCAGGTTTCAGGCGGCTCGGTGGTGGTCCCGGGGCGCAGTGGTCCCGAGACGGTTGCGGTGGCGCCGTTCTGGATCGGCCGGACCGAGGTGACGTGGGAGCTCTACGACCTGTTTCGCCTCGACGAGAACGTGGAACGCGACCGCGGCGGTCGGGACGCCATTGGTCGGCCTTCGCGGCCCTACGGGGCCCCGGACTACGGGTTCGGTCACCAGGGCTATCCGGTGATCAGCGTGGCGCGCGACGGCGCCGAGGCATTTGCAGTGTGGCTTTCGGAGCGCACCGGGCACCGCTACCGGCTGCCGACCGAGGCGGAGTGGGTGCGGGCCGCCGAGCTGGCGGGCGCCGGCTCGGGGTGGCATGCCGGGAACTCCGGCGCCAAGTCCCACGCCGTGGCCAGCCGCGAGCCGGATGCGCTGGGCCTGCACGACCTGTACGGCAATGCGGCCGAGTGGGTGGTCAGTGCCGACGGCCGGCGAGTGACGCGCGGCGGATCCTGGCGCGACCAGCCGGACCAGGTGGGGCCCCAGGCCAGGGCGGTGCAGGACGACAGTTGGAACGAGCGTGACCCGCAGTTTCCCAAGAGTCGCTGGTGGCTCTCTGATGGACCCTTTGTCGGCTTCCGGCTGGTGCGGGAGCCGTAACCCGAGCACAACGAGGCACGCCATGACGGACTCCCCCTTCTCGCGTCGCAGCTTCGTCCAGACCACCGCCGCAGTGGCCGCTGCCGGCCTGGCGATGCCGCGGAACCTCCGGGCAACGACCACCAACATGGACACGATTCGGGTGGGTGTCATCGGATGCGGTGGCCGTGGTACTGGTGCCGTCACCGACTGCCTTCGCCCGGGCAACAACGTCGAGCTGGTGGCGATGGGCGACCTCTTCCCCGACCGGCTGGCCAGCTCCCGCGCCAACCTGGCCAGGCGCGCCAGCGAGAATCCCGCGTTCGCCGCGATGTACAAGGTGACCGATGAGATGGCGTTCTCCGGATTCGATGCCTACCAGAAGGTGCTGGCCACCGACATCGACCTGGTGATCCTGGCCACGCCGCCGGGATTCCGGCCGGCGCACCTGGCCGCCGCGGTGGCCGCCGGGAAGCACATCTTCACGGAGAAGCCGGTGGCGGTCGATCCGATGGGGGTCCGCTCGGTGATCGCCTCGGCGGACCTGGCCCGGTCCAAGGGCCTGGGCCTGGTGGCGGGCACCCAGCGGCGTCACGATCCGGCCTACCTGGCCACGATCCAGCGGATCCACGATGGCCAGATCGGGACCCTGGTGAGCGGCCAGGTCTACTGGAACCAGGGTGGCCTGTGGAATGCCGCCCGGCAGCCCGGGTGGAGCGACGCCGAGTGGCAGATTCGGAACTGGCTCTACTTCAGCTGGCTCTCGGGGGACCACATCGTCGAGCAGCACATCCACAATCTGGACGTGGCCAACTGGGTTATGGGTGGCCATCCGGTACGGGCCGTGGGGGTGGGTGGCCGGCAGTGGCGCACTGGCGGCGAGTACGGGCACATCTTCGACCACTTCGCGGTGGACTTCGAGTACGCCAACGGCGCCCGGGTCATGAGCATGTGCCGCCAGATCGACGGGAACACCAACCACGTGGGGGAGCGGTTCGCCGGGACCCGCGGCACGACGGATGCCCGGTTGACCATCGCCGGCGCCAACCCGTTCAAGTACGAGGGCCCCACCCCGAACCCCTATGTGCAGGAGCATGCCGACCTGCTTGCCAGCATTCGCGCCGGCACCCCGCTCAACGAGGGGCGCCAGGTGGCGGAGAGCACCCTCACCGCGATCATGGGGCGCGAGGCGGCGTACACCGGCCAGGCACTCACGTGGGATGAACTGATGAACTGCGACCAGAACCTGACCCCGCCCAGGGTGACCTTCGGGTCGATGCCGGTGCCGCCGGTCCCGATGCCCGGCAAGACGAAGCTGGTGCGCACCTGGTCGGAGGGGTGAGGGACAGGGACTGGGGGCTGGGGAACCGGGAATGGGAACTGAGGGCCACTCGAGGGGGATGACAATGGACCGACGCGACTTTGTGGCCGCCGCCGCCGCGGTCGGCGCGGGGATGGTGGGGACCCAGGCGAACGCAAGCGTGCCCAAGTCCACGGCCCCGCTGCCCCACGGCCCCGCGGCCCCCCCGTCCTTCAAGCTGGCCTACGCCCCGCATTTCGGGATGTTCCGGCAGCATGGCGGCGAGGACCTGGTGGCGCAGCTGGAGTTCATGGCCGCCGAGGGGTTCACGGCGCTCGAGGACAACGACATGCGGACCCGGCCGGTGGCCGACCAGGAGCGGATTGCGCGGGCCATGGAGCGGCTCAGAATGCGGATGGGGGTCTTCGTGGCCCACGCCATCGCCTGGAACGACGCCAACCTGACCGGTGGCGACCAGGCCAAGCGCGAGGCGTTCCTGGCCGACATTCGCAGCTCGGTCGAGGTGGCCAAGCGGGTCAACGCGAAGTGGATGACGGTGGTGCCGGGACTGACCGACCGGCGGCTGGACCTTCACTACCAGACCGCCCACCTGGTGGAGTCGCTCAAGCAGGCATCGGCGATCCTGGAGCCGCACGGCCTGGTGATGGTACTCGAGCCGCTCAACAACCTGCGCGACCACCCGGGGCTCTTCCTCAAGGAGATCCCCCAGGCCTACGCGATCTGCAAGGCGGTGGACAGCCCCGCCTGCAAGATCCTCGACGACCTGTACCACCAGCAGATCACCGAGGGGAACCTGATCCCCAACATCAACCTGGCGTGGGACGAGATCGCCTACTTCCAGGTGGGCGACAACCCCGGCCGCCGGGAGCCGGGCACCGGCGAGATCAACTACCAGAACGTCTTCAAGCACATCCACAGCAAGGGGTACACCGGCATCGTCGGGATGGAGCACGGCAACTCGAAGCCGGGCCGCGAGGGCGAGCGGGCGGTGATTGATGCGTATGTGGCGGCGGATGGATGGTAGGAAGTGAGAAGCAAGAAGCGAGAAGTAGGAGGTGAGAGGTAAGAGGTAAGAGGTGAGAGGTAAGAGGTAAGAGGAAGACGATGGGCAGGGGGGGGCTGGGACATCTGGTGTCCCGTCCGAGGACGATCCCTGCCCCCAGTCCCTAGCCCCCAGTCCCCAGTCCCCAGTCCCTAACGACGAGATATCAACCATGGCCAGGCACCCCACCCGCCGCGACTTCCTCTCCACCACCGGCTCCGCGGCCCTCGGAGCGATGGTGCTGCCGCGCCACCTGGCACTCGGAGGCCGCGGCGCACCCAGTGCCACGCTGAATGTGGCGTGCGTGGGCATCGGCGGCATGGGGATGAACAACATGCAGCAGCTGCTGGGCGAGAACGTCGTCGCGGTGTGCGATGTCGACTTCCCGCTGGTGGAACGCAACCTGGCCGGTCGGCTGCGCCCGCGCGACGGGGTGGTGGCCGAGGCGGCCACCCAGCTGCAGGCGGCCTACACCAAGGCCACCAAGTACGACGATTTCCGCCGGATGCTGGAGCGGCAGCGGGACATCGACGCCGTGATGATCGCCACACCGGACCACACCCACGCGGTGATCGCCCAGGCGGCGATGGAAATGGGCAAGCATGTCTACGTCCAGAAGCCGCTGACCTGGTCGGTCTACGAGGCGCGGCTGCTGGCGCGCACCGCGGCGTCGACCCGGGTGGTGACCCAGATGGGCAACCAGGGGCACTCGATGGAGGGGACCCGCCGGATCAACGAGATCGTGGCCTCGGGCATCCTGGGTCCGATCCGCGAGGCCCATGTCTGGACCGACCGGCCGGTGCGCTACTGGGCGCAGGGGATTCCGCGTCCACCGGTGGAGCCGCCCGCGGCGCCGGTGCAGGACCCGACCAACCCGCCCCGGTGGAACATGGGGACGGTGGAGCGCGCGGTGATCCAGGCGATGGCGGCGAACCCCCAGTCGCCCCCGCCGGGGTTCAACTGGGACCTCTTCCTCGGTCCGGCGCAGGTGATTCCGTATCACCCCTCCTACCATCCGTTCAGCTGGCGCGGCTGGGTGGACTTCGGGGGCGGCGCCCTGGGCGACATGGGCGCCCACCTGGTGGACCAGGCCTATTGGTCGCTGGGGCTGACTCAGCCCACCGCGATCACCACCAGTTCCTCTCCGTGGGGCGGGCCGGCCGACAACCCGGCCACCTTCCCGCTGGCGGTGATGGTGGAGTACGAGTTCCCGGCGCGCGGCGCGGCGCCGCCGGTCAAGCTGTTCTGGTACGACGGCGGGCTGATGCCGCCGCGCCCGCCGTTCCTGCCGGACGACACCGCGCTGCCGCGGGGCGACGGCGGCGGCGGGGTGCTGATCGGGAGCCGCGGCATCCTGACCTACGAGACCTACGGCAACCGGCCCAAGGTATACCCCGAGAGCGTCGCCGCCGAGGCGGAGGCGGTGCCCAAGACCTTTGCCCGGGTCACCACGAGCCACGAGGCCAACTGGGCCGCGGCGTGCAAGGGCGAGGTGGAGGTGAGTTGCCCGTTCTCCTACGCCGCCCCGCTGACCGAGTCGATGCTGCTCGGCATGGCGGCACTGCGCGCCGGCGCCGGCAAGAAGGTGATGTACGACAGCCCCAACATGCGGTTCACCAACGACGAGAAGGCCAACGCCGCGCTGACGCGCGAGTACCGGACGGGATGGAAGATCTGATGCGTGCCGTGACGATGCTGATTCTCGGGGTGCTGGTGGCCGCGCCGGCCACCGCCCAGCAGGCCCACAACACCCTGACCGACGCCGAGCGGGCAGCGGGATGGCAACTGCTCTTCGACGGCACCACCACCAAGGGGTGGCGAAACTACCGGGCCGACACCCTGAGCAGCGGGTGGCAGGCGGTGGACGGCACCCTGACCCGGGTGCGCCGCGGCGGTGACATCATCACCACCGAGCAGTTCACCAACTTCGAGCTGGTCTTGGAATGGAAGCTCAATCCCGACGGACCGCCCGGCAACAGCGGGATCTTCTATCGGGCCTCCGAGGAACCGATGGTGATATACATGGGCGCGGCCGAGATGCAGATCCTGGACAACGCCCGGCATGGGGATGGGCGATCGGAGCTGACCTCCTCCGGGGCGAACTACGCCCTGTATGGGGTACCCCACTCCGCGGCCAGGCCGGTGGGCGAATGGAACAGCGTCCGGATCATCGCCAACGGCAACCACGTGGAACACTGGTTCAACGGCGCCAAGGTGGTGGAGTTCGAGCTCGACAGCCCCGACTGGAAGGCCCGGGTCGCGGCGAGCAAGTTCAAGGACTGGCCGCTCTACGCCAAGGCCCGCACCGGGCACATCGGGCTGCAGGAGCACGGGTCGGTGGTGGCGTTCCGGAACATCAAGATTCGGCGGCTGCCGTAGGCGGCGGGGCAGGGGGGCAGCGGGGCGGGAGGGCTGCAGGGCCGTGTCGTTCACTCTTGCTGTCGATGTGGACACCTCTCGAGGCTCGCCCGCCCTGCTGCCTTGCGGCCCCCCTGCCCCCCCCCTACCGCCCCCACCGCCGGATCATCTCGTCCTTGAGCGCCAGCCGCACGTCCCGCAGTGCGCGCACGACCTTGATCGAGGGGTTTTCGGGACTGAGAAAGCCGAGCCCCCGCTCCCGGCCGCTGGCCAGAAAGTCGGTCATCGCCACGCGGTAGGTGCGGGCGGGATCGAGGGGTTGCTCGTTGACCAGCCAGCCGCCTCCCGGGGCCTCCCGAACCCTGAAGTGCGCCAGGTATCCACCGGTGCCGCGGTTGGTCACCCCCTGATCGAGCACCTGGCGCAGCACCGCACCCGGCATCGACACCAGCACGACATCCCCACCGAACGGCAGGATCCGGATCAGGTCGTATTCCGTCACCGGTCCCGCCGGGATCACGTCATCCACCCGCACCGAGCCGGTGTTGAAGAGGGCGAGGTCGGCGTCACCCGCCTCGGCGTGGAACGAGGCGGCGATCAGGGTCGTCAGGTTGGTCGGCTGGTTCCGGGAGAGCACCTCGCGCCCCTCGAGCGGCTCGGGGACGGTGGCGACGACCCGATCCGGCTCGAACCCAATGGCCCGGAACCCCGCGAAACCGCGCTCGGTCCAGCGTCGGACTTCGGCCGCGACGGCGGGATCCTCTGGCAGCGAGTCGCCAATGGCCATGACCTGGGGATCGATGCGGACCCGGCGGGTGGTCGGATCCCAGGCCAACTCCACCACCCCGACGGTGCGCACATTGGCGTCGGCCTTGAGGATCGGCGTCAGGTCGGCGCCACGCCGGACCATCACGTTCTCATGTTCGTGGCCACCCAGGATCAGGTCCAGCTCGGGAAGCTCCTGGGCCAGTCGCACATCCTGGGCGATGGTCAGGTGCGTCAGCCCCACGAGGATGTCGACGCTGTCACGCAGGAGCCGGGCCTCCTCCCGCATCCGCTCGAACCAGGGCTCGTAGCGCACGTACGGCTGCGGGTTGCTGGGCAGCACCGAGCCAATGAAGCCGACCCGGACCGAGTCCCCGCGCGGGTTGCCGAACGTGACCACGTGGCGGGTGGCGGAGCCGGGGAAGCGGCGGCCCAGTGAATCCGTGACGTTGGTGGCCAGGTAGGCGAAGCGCGACTCGGCCAGCCGATCAAGAAACTCGGGAGCCCGGATATCGAACTCGTGGTTCCCGAAGACTGCCAGGTCGAGTCCGGCCGCGTTGAGGACCGCGACCATTTGCCGTCCCGCCAGCCGTTCGCCGTCGATGACCGCGGTCCCGAGCGCAGAGGGGCTGAAAAAATCACCCCCGAGGGTGAAGAGGAGGTTGGGGTTCCGGTCGAGCAGCCGGGTGCGGAGCGCCGCCACCCTGGCCAGCCCGCCGGCCCGCCCCCCCTCCATGGGGGTAATCTCATAGACATCGTTGATGTGCAGGATGGTGACCCGAACCAGCGGGTCGGTGGCAGGAGCCGGGGGACCGGCTGGCGCGGGCTGCCGAGTGCAAGCTGCGAGCAGGGCAATACACAGGAGGAGTCGGGACATTCCGGAAAGGTAGAGGGGGGCAGGGAGAAGCGAGAAGGGAGACCTCCGTGACTGGTGCCGCCGGGCGACCCCCTGAAACGGGGCCGCGGCGGCTCTCGTATCGTGAGGATGCTCACCAGTCCCGATACGGGCGACGCCGACGGCCGCCGCTGCCCGGTGGACAGTGCCCCCAATCGATCGGAGCGCCGATGGATCATCGCGTAGCTGTCATCCTGGTCGCGGGCCTGGTCGCCTGCGGCGGCAGTGCGGGCCCCGAGTGGGCTGGCACCATCGATACCCTTCCCGGCGGTCAGGTGGTGGTCACCAATCCGGCCACCGGAATCTGGGGGGACACCCTCCCCTGGCAGGTGGTGGAGGAGCTGCGGATCGGTGCGGAGGATGGCGACGGGCCGGAGGTGTTTGGCCGCATCGGGGTCCTGATGGAGGACGCCGGCCGGCGCATCTGGGCGCTGGAGTCCACCGAGCAGCAATTCAAGGTGTTCGATGCGGAGGGCCGGTTCATCCGGACGGTCGGGCGGCAGGGTGGAGGCCCGGGGGAAATGCGCCAGGCCGCGGGTGCGGCACTGCTTGGCCGCGACCAGTTCCTGGTGGTGGACATGTCCGGGGCGCGCATTTCGAGGTTTGACACCAGTGGGACCTACCTCGAGGGGTATCCCATCTCGGGTGGATTCCAGATGTACCCCTGGCCCGGCCGGGTAGACCGGGCCGGCCGTCTCTACAACGCCATTCCCTATGCGAACGACGGCGAGTTCCGGATGGCGATGGTGCGGTATGACAGCACCATGACCCCCACCGACACCTTGCTGCCGCCCCGCTGGGACTCGGGGCTGTATTTCGACCACAGTAGCAACGGCAACTCGATTCGCGCCTCGATCCCCCACGCCCCGTCGCTGTACTGGCGGCTCACGGCCGAGGGGGACTTCTGGAGCTTCCGTACCGACAGCTACACCCTGGTGCGCCTGGCGGCCAACGGGGACACCACCCGGGTGGCCACCAAGCCGTTCACCCCCACGGCGGTCAGTAGCGAGGAAAAGGACTCGGCCATCGCCCGGCTCAAGTGGTTCACCGACCAGGGCGGCAAGGTGGACCGGGGTCGCATTCCCGACGTCAAGCCGGCTGCCCAGGGATTCCAGGTGGCGGAGGACGGGTACCTCTGGGTGGCGCCCATCCTCCCCGACACCACCACCCTGGGCCGCGTCTTCGAGATTTTCGACCCGGAAGGCCGATACCTCGGACGACTCCGCCTGCCGTTCGCCATGCAATCCAACCCAGCCCCGCTGCTCCTGGGCGACCACCTGGTCGCGATGACCCAGGATGAGCTGGGGATCCCGTACGTGGTGCGGGCCCGGATCGTGAAGCCGACCGGGGATCCCTGAGACCGACCGATGGCCGTTCACCCCGCAACACTGGAGCAATTCTCGATGCGACGACTTGCCGCCTGCCTCGTTTCCCTGAGCGTGACCATGGTGCTGGCCGCTGCTGGGCCTGCCGAGCTCCCGGCTCAGCAGCCCGCCCCTCCGGCCGCCAATCCCGCCGATGTCGCCTCGCCGGATGCCATCATCGCGGCGCTCTACGATGTCATCTCGGGTCCCGCCGGAGAGAAGCGGAACTGGGACCGGATGCGCTCTCTGTTTGTCGAGGGAGCGCGTCTGATCCCGACGGGCAAGCGCCCCGACGGGAGCAGTTTCATGCTGGTCTGGACGGTGGATGAATACATCCAGCGGGCAGGAGCCGGCCTTGAGCGGGATGGGTTCTTCGAACGGGAAATCGGCCGCACCACCGAGCAGTTCGGCCAGGTCGTCCACGCCTTCAGCGCCTACGACAGCAAGCGGCTGCCCACCGATCCGGAGCCGTTTGCGCGCGGCATCAACAGCATCCAGCTGCGCCACGACGGGACCCGCTGGTGGGTGGTGACGGTATTCTGGGACAGCGAACGGCCGGACAACCCGATCCCGGCGCGCTACCTCCGGGGCAGGTGAGCAATGCGGCGGCACCCGGGAGGGGGTCCGGCGCACCCGGCCCACTTCCGGGTTCACCAGCCCGACCGTACACTCCAGCGATGCACCCGCAGCTCACCGCCCTCGCCGATGAGTTCCTTGCCGCGCTCGACCGGCTGCATGCCCTGGTCGAGGTCGTCCCGGCCACCGATTGGCCCCGCCGCCACCACCCGGCCCGGTGGTCGGTGGCCGAGTGCGTGGCGCACCTCAACCTCACCTCCCGGGCCTACCTGCCGCTGCTGACCGCCGCGGTGGCGGAGGCGCGCGCCCTCGGGGGGACCGCGCCCCGGCGCCATCGTCGTGACCCGGCAGGGTGGCTGCTCTGGGCCACGATGGGACCGCCGGTGCGGATCCGGACCCGGACCATCGCGGCCTTCATCCCCGAGGCCGCCGCCGATCGTGACGAGCTGGTGGCCGAGTTCGAGCGACTGCAGGACGCCCAGCTGGCGGTCCTCGGCGCGGCGGACGGACTGCCCCTGGGCCGGGTCCGGGTCGCCTCGCCATTCAACCCCAAGGTGCGCTACAACCTCTTCGCGTGCTTCGGCATCCTCGTCCGTCACCAGCACCGCCACCTCTGGCAGGCCGGGCAGGTCTGGCCTGACCGAGTGGGCTAGTTTACGGACATGAACGACGCCGACCCGACCTTCGACCGCTTTGAATCCGCCCGCGAGGCGCTCCTTCCGCTGATGTCCGCCCATCGATTCCGCTTGGGGGCGCTCGAGTACGAGTCGGGGAATGCCTACGCCGAGTATTGGCGTCGGGGCCTGCGATTGCGGCTGGTGTGGGAGGGTACGGAGCAGGCGCTGTGGGTGGATGCCGCCCCGGAGTCAGGCGCCAACCTGATTGGTCGGTGGCAGGACATCGAGTGGCAGCTTGCCGGGGAACGGCTGCCGGTGGATCGCGACCGGTCCGAGGCGAGGGTGGAGCGCCTGCTCGGTGCGGTGGGGAGGTACCTGGAGGGGAAAGGGACGCGGTAGCGGCAGCGGGCCGACCACCTCCCGTGCCGGCTATCGGGAGCGCACCCTGGCCCAGCGGTGCCACCAGCGCCGCCGTGCTCCGCGAGCCTCGGGTGTGCCGGCGGCAATGATCGCCTCGCGGAGGCTTCGCCCGTCCGCCCAGCGATCATTGGGCTGCTTGGCCAGGCACCGCATGATGACGGGGACCAGGCGCTGGGCGTCGGGATCGGTCATCCCGGCGAGGTCGGGCACCGGGGCGTGGACGTGCTGGCCAATGAGGTCCAGCACCGACTCCCCATCGAACGGGAGCCGCCCGGCCAGGAGCGCGAAGCCGATGATGCCGAGGGCATAGAGGTCGGCACGGCCATCGATCTCCAGGTTGCCCGTGACCTGCTCCGGCGCCATGAACTGGGGGGTGCCCCAGAGGAATCCCCGCTCCGCCTCGCGCTGGTCGCGGCGCATCGCGTTCAGCGAGACCCCCCGGGCAATGCCGAAGTCGGCAAGCATCGCCGAACCGGTGTGCTTGTCGAGCAGGATGTTTTCCGGCTTGACATCGCGGTGGACGACCTGCTCGACGTGGGCATAGGCCAGCGCACTGGCCACTTCGGCCAGGACTCGCGCCACCTGTGCGACCGGCCACCGCTCCCCCCGCCAGAGATGGTACGCCAGCGGCATTCCCGAGACATAGCGCATCACGAGGTACGGTGTGCCCGCCACTTCGCCGATGGCGTGCACGGGCACGATGTTGGGATGGCAGAGCCGGGCGTTGATCCGGGCCTCGACCTGGAATCGTTCGCGGGCGGCGGGATCGGTGGCCAGGACGGGAGCCAGGACCTTGAGGGCGACCATCCGGTGCAGGGCGTTGTCGCGCGCGAGGTACACCGCGCCCGAAGCGCCGGCGCCGAGGCGCCGGATGATCGGGTGGGTCCGGGCGAAGGTCTCGCGCACCCACTCGTCGTCGATGGTGACGGCCGCCGCAGATGGCGACAGCGCCGCGATCGGAGGGGAGGAGGTGGGGTCGATGGGGCGATCATCCATGCTGGCCAGCAGTCCTCACGGTAGGGAGTCGAGGCGAGGCGCCATATGGTATGAGACGCCCCGCCCCGCGCAATCGTTGCCCCGGGGCGGCTCCCACCCTGACGGCGGAGCGTCCCGCCACGTTTCACCAGGGAGCGGCGGGGCGCGAAACGTGAACGACCACGCCATTATTGGTGCCATGTCCCATGCCACGACGCCAGGCGACCTCGCCCGGGTCCTGATGGAAGAGCTGCCGATCACCCAGTCCCTGGGGATCGGCGTGGCCACTGCGGAGGTGAACCGGGTGGTGCTGACCCTGCCGCTGGCCGCCAACCGGAACCACAAGGGGACGGTCTTTGCCGGCAGCCTGAACGCCGTGGCCACGCTGGCGGGGTGGAGCCTCCTCTGGGTGGAATTGCGGGCACGGGGGCTCGACGGGCATGTGGTGATCCAGGATGCCACGATCCGCTACCTCGAGCCGGCCCATGGCGATGTCCAAGCCACCTGCCTCGGGGCCGACCCCGCCGAGATGGACCGGGCCATGACCATCCTGGCTCGACGGGGCCGGGCCCGGGTGGCGCTGGGGGTGGAAGTGCGCGATCCCGACCAGCGGCTGGTGGCCACCCTGGCGGGGCGGTATGTGATCCACCGTCGGGAGGTGCCGGGTTCCGCACCGAATGCGACGGTTTGACCGATTCGGGCGTCCGACTTCAATACCCCTGCCCAGGAGCCTGCCGTGACTGTCGTGCCCTCCCGCGCCCTCGGGATCGCTGCCCTGCTGCTGCTCGCCGGGTGCGGAAGCAACCGTCCGGACGAGGAGGGGTCGGTGCTGGTCGATTCCGCCGGGGTCCAACTGGCGATGGCCTCGGCCGTCGATCGGCCGCTGGGGTGGAGCCTGACGGAGGTGTTCCGTCTCGGGGGCGCCGATGAGGGTCCGGGGAGCTTCACGGCCGCGAGCACCTTCAACACCGGGACCGACGCGGCGGGAAACCTCTACGTGTTCGACACCCAGCAGTACCGGGTCGAGGTGTTCGGACCCACCGGGGAGCACCTGCGGTTCCTGGGCCGACAGGGTGGCGGGCCCGGCGAGCTCGAGTTCCCGATCTCGATGTTCGTGACCCCCCCTGGCATTGTCCATGTGTTCGACGTGGCCAAGCGGAGCTTGGTGCGATGGGATGCCAACGGCGACCTGCTGCCGCCGCTGTCGATGCAGGGGGTCGCGTTCGGATCGATCCGGGTGTTCGGCGACACGGTGGTGTTCGACCAGCAGGTCCGCACCCCGGAACTCCGCAGCTCCCGGCTGCTCCAGGTGATCGGCACGGACACCCTCGCGATCGACTCGCTCTCGGCGCCCGGGGGCGGCATGGTGCAGTTCAGCTGCGTCGCGTTCGCCGCGGCCCCCGTCTTTGCCCCGAGTTTGCAGTGGGCGACTGACGGCCGGCAGGTCGCGGCCACCCGCCAGACCCCGTACCAGGTGGACGTCTATCGCGACGGGGTCCTGGTCCGGAGCGTGCGGCGGCCGATCACCCCGAAGCCGGCCACCACCGAGGACATTGCCCGGCTGCATCCGGAAGGGATGAAGATCAGCTTCGGGGGCGGCGGGGGCTGTACCATCCCGGCCAGTGAGATCATGGAGAAGCAGGGCGTGGCGCCGCATGTCCCCCAGATACGCGGGGTGATCCTCGATCCCCAGGGCCGCCTCTGGGTGGAGCGGTACACCTTTGCCGACGAGCCCGACCTGGTGGACCTTTTCAATGCCGAGGGTCACTACCTCGGGACCCTGACCGGCAAGGGGCCGCCGCTCGGGTTCATCGGGGATGCCGTGGTGCTCTTTGCCGAAGAGGATGCCGCCACCGGGATGATCCAGGTGGTGGCCTACCGAGTGGAGCCGGCGAACTAGCGGGCCGGGGAAACGAACGGCATTCCCGGCCCGTACCATTAGAATCCGAGTCGCCCATTTCCCTGTCCTTCCCGCACCCAGGACGCGCATGACGCCGATCCCTCGCCCCTGCCGCGCCGGTCTGGCCCTGGTTGTTCTCTCGCTGGCGGGCTGCGTGCAACCGCTCCAGCTGGCGCGCGACGACTCGCCCGTGGTCCTGGCCGAGCAGCGGATTCCCGGACCGAGCCCGGCGCAGCGCGGGTCGTATGCGGTGCGCCGGATGTACTACGGCAACGGAACGGACATCCGCCGGCCGGAGTACCGCGATTCGGTCACCCTCAGGACCGCCACGGTGGACGGCAGCAAGTTGGTCAGCGCCACCCCTGCGGTGCTGGCGACGCGGAAGAAGTACTGGGGCTTCGGACTCGACAAGATGCCGGTGAACGGCCGGGTCTGGTATCCGGAAGGCAACGGACCGTTTCCACTGGTGCTGATCGTCCACGGCAACCACAACATGAAGGACTTCTCCGACCCCGGGTACGGCTACCTCGGCGAGCTGCTGGCGAGTCGGGGGTTCATCCTGGTGTCGGTCGACGAGAACTTCCTCAATGGCGGGTTCGGCGGCGAGAACGATGCCCGCGGGTGGATGCTGCTGCAGCACCTCAAGGCCTGGCAGGGGTGGAACGACTCCACCGGGAGCCCGTTCCAGGGCAAGGTGGACATGAATCGGATCGCGCTGATGGGGCACTCCCGCGGGGGCGAGGCGGTGGCGGTGGCGGCGGCGTTCAATCGGTTGTCCCACTATCCGGACGACTTCAACGTCAAGTTCGACTTCAACTTCAACATCGAGTCGGTGGTGGCCATCGCGCCGGTGGACGGGCAGTACACCCCGGCCAACCGGCCGACGCCGGTGTCGAACGTGAATTACCTGGTCTTCCACGGATCGCACGACGGCGACGTGACCTCGTTCGGCGGGCTGAAGCAGTACCAGCGAGTCCAGTTCACCGATGGGAAGCCGCGGTTCAAGTCGGCGATCTGGATGTACCGGGCCAACCACGGCCAGTGGAACACCGGGTGGCGCAACCTCGACAACGGCCCGACCAGCGCCCGCTGGCTGGACCTGCGCGGGCTGTTGCCGCTGGCCGAGCAGATGCGGTTCGCGGAGGTGACGATCACCGCCTTTTTGGAAGCGACCCTCATGGGGCAGCAGCAGTACCTGCCGATGTTCCAGGATCACCGCACCGCCGGCGGGTGGCTGCCGAAGACGATCTACCTGACCCGGTTCCAGGATGCGGGTTTCCGGCCGCTGGCGGCGTTCATGGAAGACGTGGACCTGACCACCGGGACCCCCCCCGGCATCCGGATCGAGGGAGACAGTCTGAGCACCTGGCGGGAGGGGATGGTGCGGCTGCGGAACAACGGCAACAATGACGTCGGGCACAATGCGGTCTGGCTGGGCTGGAACAACCGGATCGCCGGTGACGACACCACGAAGACGGGGCGCCCGGCCGCCTGGCGGATCCGGCTGACCGACTCGGTCCGGACCGCCTGGCAGGTCGGAACAGGGACGGCGCTGCAGTTGTCACTCCTGGCCCAGGATGCCAAGCCGGGGCCGCGCCGCGCCGCGCGGGACTCCAGCGCACAGGCCGACTCGGCGGCCAAGCCGCCCGCGCCCAGGCCCCCGGCCCCACCGCGACCCAGCACCCCGGCCAAGGACACCACGACGGTGCAGCTGTCGGTGGAGTTCGTCGATGCGGCGGGTACCCGCGTGCTGGTCCCGCTCAATCGGTACGGACCGGTCCGCCGACCGCCGGAAATGACGGTGCGGCGACGGGAGGGGCGTGACAAGGCACAGTTCGCCAACCTCTACGAACAGGTCCTGCAGACCTTCACCATCCCGTTGGCCGATGCCCGGGCCGCAGACACCCGCTTCGACCCGACCCGGCTGGTCTCGGTGGGGCTGGTCTTCGACCAGACCGTCGCCGGCACGGTGATGGTGAGCGACATCGGGTTGAGCAACATCCAGCCCGCCTTCCTTGTGCCGGCAGCCGGAGGCGCCCGATGAGCCGTCCGATTCTTGCGGTGATTGCCGCCCTCCTGCTCGCGGGTGGTGCCGCGGACGCCCAGGACCGATACGCTCCGGTCGTGCTGCGGGTGCCTGCCAGCCCCTGGGCGCTGGCGCTGGGCGATGCCGGTGCAGCGGCCCGATGGACCAGCGATGTCGTGTTCTACAACCCGTCGGCGATTACCCTGGCCACCGGGGTGGCAGCTTCGGTGCAGCGCTGGGGGAGCGCCAGCACCGCGGCGAACCTGTCCCACACGGTGATCTCCAACGGGTGGGGAATCGGGGTGGGGGTACGGTACCTCGACTACGGGGCGATCACCGACGGGATCATGCATCCCGCCCAGCTCCACACACGGGGCCCGCTCCTGGCCTCGAGCCTCGCTGCATCATTCGGGCTTTCCCGCGAGTACAAGCGGCTCCGGATCGGGGTGGCGGCCAAGTACGTGGAGGAGCGGCTCCCCGGCGACCGGGACGGCTTCCTGGCGATCGACGCCGGGCTGGGGCGGGACGTGGGCGCCTTCGGGTTCGGGCTGTCGGTACGCGACATCGGGCCGAGCCGGCTGGTGGGCGCCACGCCGTTCCAGCCGCCAATGCGATTCGCGTTCGGGGCCATGTTCCGGCCGCGGCCAATCGGCGTCTTTTTCGACGCCGGCGCCACCGCCGAGGTGACGATGGATCGCGATGGCGAGGTCGTGGCGGCGGGCGGTGGCGAGTTGATCTGGGTGCCGCTGGATGGCTGGGCGATCGCGCTGCGGGCCGGGTTCCGGACCACCGAACGGATCGGGGAGCTGGGCGCGCGCCCGTACACGGCGGGGCTCGGCATCTCGCTCGATCGCTTCTCGCTCGATTATGCGATCGATCCGCAGCGGGGCGGGGCGGTGGCGCATCGGATTGGGCTCCGGATGCGATAGGGGGCCGCGTATGGGCCGCCATCCATCGGGCATTCCGGAGGAATGCCCGTACGCGAGAATGGGATCCCAGGGCCGACATGAGCGGCATGCCCGGCCAATGCGGGGATCGCTGCCTGGGGTTGGGATCGTTGTGTAGGGGCATGCCTCCGGCATGCCCGTTCCGTGGGCATGGGCCGGGCCGCCATCCATCGGGCATTCCGGAGGAATGCCCGTACCCGGAGGTGGCATCCGGATCCGGGATGAGCGGCATGCCCAGAGAATGCCGCCGGCTATCCCCTGATCGGGTTGTTCCGGATGTAGGTCCGGGTTGCCGCCATCTGCGCCTGGGTTCGAATGATCCGCTCATGGTATCCCCGAAGCCAGAGTTTGAGCCCTGGCTGGCCGACGAGCCGTCTGGCCGCGCGGGTTACGTCTCCCTTGAAGAGGTTGACCACCAGGGAAAGCCTCCCGGCCTGGGACCCACCGAACCGTCCACGCCCGGATTCGGGCTGGCCACTCAGCATCCGTGACGGCCAGATCCGGACGATCCCATGGATGTGATCGGGCATCACGATGTACTCGTCGAGGCGAACATGCGGCATGCGGCTCGGCAACGAAACCCAAGCTTCCTCAGCAAGCCGCCCGAGTGATGACAGGTCGACGACCCCAGCCCTGAGGCAGCCGAGCACGCTGCCGCGACGATGGGTACAGATGGTCACATGGTACCAGTACCCCCCGGAATAGTCATGGCTCGGGTCACGCACCGACCGGCGTGCGAGCAGGCCTGGAGATGGTCGCTTCGTCATTCCCTGAACGTCGGCGATATCGTCCAGGATCAGGCAACCATTTCGCCGTGAATCGTACCGATTCGCCTCCGTTCCGGCCCACCAATTGCAGCACCCCCAATCCGGAGCGTGTTCAGCCGATTCACCGCCGCAGGTTGCAAACCCACCGCCATGCTGGAGTCGCCATGCGTATCGTCCTGTTGCTGGCCACGACCCTGGGTGCGTTCGCATGCGATCCTTCCAGGCAGGACTCCCCCCTGGACACGGCTGCTGGAGTGTTCGGCCTGAACCCGACGCCGGTGGTGCAGATCGGAGTCACCGACGGCCCGTTCGAACTCCAGTTCCACAAGGCGACCAGCGCGCGCCGGCTGGCTGATGGTCGCATCGTGGTGGCAGACGGCGACTCCAAGCAGCTGAGGTGGTTCGACGCGGAGGGCCGTTACCTGCACCACGTCGGCCGCAAGGGGGAGGGTCCCGGCGAGTTCCGCGGCGTGATGCACCTGATTGCCTGGCCCGGGGATACGATTGCGGTGCTGGACCCCGGCCTGCTCCGACTCTCCCTGTTCGACCTGGACGGGGAATTTGTCCGGTCCCAGACCGAGACGTCCATCGAAGGCAGCCTGCCCTGGGTGCCCTGGCTCTCCCACCGCACGGTGGTCTTCGGGGCCCCCGCAGCCGCCGATCGGGCCTGTGTCATGGCCGCGCTGGCGGTCGCACCTGCGTATCCCATCGAGCAGGGGGTGCGCTTCCTGGTCCGCGATGAGGCTGGCCGACTCTGGCTCCGTGAGGGCCCCGATAGCGCAGCGCGCTGGACCGTCCTGGGTCGGAACGGGGCCGCGCTCGGCACCGCCGAGCTTCCGCCGACCTTTGATCTGGTTCACGCCGGCGAGTCCGAGGTGATCGGAAGAGTGGCCGCGGAAGACGGAACCGAGCGGATCGTGGCGTTCGCCATTACCGATTCCCGGGAGGCCGGCGATTGCCTCCCTCCGGTGACAGCACCTGTTCTCCCGGACTCTCTGGACACGATGAAACCCCACGTCCGCAACTTGATGGTGGCCGAGGAGGCCACGTACGCCGATCTGGGACAGTACAGCACCGAAGGACTGGAGCGGTTCATCCGCCTCCCCGAGGGCAAGGTGGTGTGGGTGCACAAGGCCGACAAAGGGGGCTGGATGGGTGGGGTGCTCAACCTGCTGGACGGCACGGCATGCGTCACCGCCATGGGGAACGTGGTGGCCGGCGGCTGGCGGGACGGGGCGATCATCTGCGGGTAGCGGATAGCCGGGCAGGCGGGCAGGCGGACAGGCTGCTACATTCTCGCCATGTCTGATTCCCGTGATGCGATGCTCCGCACCATCGTCCTGGCCGGTGGAATTGCCTTGGCCGGCTTCCTTGCCGGGCAGGGCCTGGTCCGGGCCCGGCAGGTGGACCGGTTCGTGACCGTGCGCGGCCTGGCCGAGCAGGAGGTCCAGGCCGACCTGGCCCTGTGGCCGCTCCGGGTGGCCGCCGCGGCGAATGACGTGGTGAGTGCCCAGGCCACCGTCCGCCGGAACATCCAGGCGGTCCGCACCTTTCTGGCGCGGTTCGGGATCGACTCCACCCAGACCGAACTGCAGGAACTGCAGGTGACGGATGCCTACGCCAATCCCTACAGCCAGCCGGAGCGCATCGCCAATCGCTATGTGGTGCAGCAGACTCTCATGGTCCGCACCACCCAACTCAACCAGGTGATCGCCGCCAGCCAGGCCACCGGGGACCTGGTCGGGGCGGGCGTGGTGGTCACGTCGGGGCAGGAGTACGGGGCCAGCGGCCCGACCTACCTCTTCACCAAGTTGAATGACCTCAAGCCGGAGATGATCCGCGAGGCCACCGCCCAGGCGCGCGCTGCCGCCGAGCAGTTCGCCCAGGACTCCGATAGCCGGCTGGGCGGGATCCGCCAGGCCCAGCAGGGGGTGTTCCAGATCCTGGCCCGCGACCAGGCCCCCGGCATCAACGAGGCGAACCAACCCGCCAAGATCGTTCGCATCGTGTCCACGGTGGAGTTCTACCTCCGCGACTGACCCCGGGGAGCTGCCTGATGTCGATGCACCGGGCCCTGCGGCTCCTCATTCTCGTTGTCATCTCGGCGTGTTCACCTGCGCCGTCGCCGGCCCAGCGGCAGGCGGTGCTGCTGGTGTCACTCGACGGGTTCCGCTGGGACTACCTCGACCGGCCCGAGGCGGTCCGGCTCCGCGAGCTGGCCGCCCGCGGTGTCCGCGCCGAGCGGATGGTCCAGACCTTTCCCACCAAGACGTTTGCCACCCACTACAGCATGGTGACCGGACTCCACCCCGGCGAGCACGGGATCCTGGCCAACAACATCTGGGACGACGACATCGGCGAACGGTTCACCCTTTCGAACCGGGCCATGGTGCAGGACTCCCGCTGGTGGGGTGGCGAGCCGATCTGGGTCACCGCCGAACGGGCGGGCCAGCGCACGGCACCGTACTTCTGGCCCGGCTCCGAAGCGGAGATCAAGGGTGTCCGCCCGACCCATTGGCGGGTGTTCGACGGCCGGGTGCCCAACGCACGCCGGGTCCGCATGGTCCTCGACTGGCTTTCCCAGGCCGGCGACTCGGCGGTGACCTTCGCGACCCTGTACTTCGAGATGACCGACAACGCCGGCCACGACCACGGGGTGGACTCGCCGGAGGTTGGTGCCGCGATCGCCGAGGTCGACGCCGCAATCGGGATGCTGGTGGATGGGCTGGCGGAGCGCGGGCTGGCGGACCGGGTCAACCTCATCGTGGTCAGCGACCACGGGATGACCGGGCTGAGCGGCGACCGCCAGATTGTGCTCGATCACTTCATCCGGCTCCATCGAGTGCAGGTGGTGGATTGGACCCCGGTGCTGGCACTCATTCCGGAACCGGGGTACGTCGAGGAGGCGTACCAAAGCCTCAAGGGCGCTCATCCCAACCTGCAGGTGTACCGAAAGGGCGACATCCCGGCGCGGTTCCACTACAACGACCACCCCCGGGTCACGCCCATCGTGGCGATCGCCGATGAGGGGTGGACGATCACCTCGCAGGCCCAGCTCAATCGGCGGCCGACGGACCAGCCCTGGGGTGCCACCCACGGCTTCGACCCGGAACTGATGTCGATGGGGTCGGTCTTCGTGGCATCGGGTCCGGCCTTCCGGCAGGGATTCACGGTGCCCCGGGTCCGGGCGATCGACCTGTATGAGGTGATGGCGCACATTCTGGGGGTGGTGCCGGCCCCGAACAGCGGCAGCCTGGACTCGGCGCGGATCGTGTTGCGGACACTGCGGGACTAGGGGCTAGGGACTAGGGACTAGGGACTAGGGATTAAGGACTAGGGACTAGGGGCTAGGGATTAGGGATTAGGGGAACCCAACAAGGAGAGGACTGCGATGGGGCGTTTGGCAGGCAAGGTGGCGCTGGTGACGGGCGCAGCGCGGGGCATCGGGCTCGGTGTTGCCGAGGCATTCGTGCGGGAGGGCGCCACGACGATCCTGAGCGATATCCGCGATGCGGACGGTGCGGCCGCCGCGGCACGCCTGGGCACGCTGGCCGAGTACCGGCGACTCGATGTGCGAGAGGAGTCGCAGTGGGAGTCGGCCATGGCCGACATCGTGGCTCGGCACGGGCGGCTGGACATCCTGGTCAACAACGCCGGGATCACCGGGTTCGAGGAAGGGTTCGTCCCCCACAATCCGGAGGAGGTGTCGCTCGAGGCGTGGCACGCCGTGCTGGCCACCAACCTTGACGGCACGATGCTGGGCTGCAAGCACGCCATCCGGGCCATGCGTCCTGGGGGCACCGGGAGCATCGTCAACATCTCCTCGCGCTCAGGTCTGGTGGGTACCCCGGGTGCGGCGGCCTACGCCGCCGCCAAGGCGGCGGTGCGCAATCACACCAAGTCGGTGGCGCTGCATTGCGCCCAGGAAGGGCTCAAGATCCGCTGCAACGGGGTCTTTCCCGCCGCCATCATGACCCCGATGTGGGAGGTGATGCTGGGCGACGGGCCAGACCGAGCCGAGCGCGAAGCCGAGATGGTGCAGGACACCCCGCTCAAGCGATTCGGCACCGTGGAGGAGGTGGCACACCTGGTCGTCTACCTGGCCTCCGACGAGTCACAGTACGCCACGGGCTCGGAGTTCATGCTCGATGGTGGACTGCTGGCGGGAAGTGCGGCACAGCCGAAGCGCAGCGAGAAATAGGAAGCGAGCAGGGAGAAGCGAGAAGCAAGAAGCGGGAAGGCCGGTGAGTCGGGCCACGCCGGTCGCTCGCTTCTCCCTTCTCCCTTCTCCCTTCTCCCTTCATACTTCGACCATGCACGACGACCAGTACCCCGCCCAGCCGCTCCGGCGGCGGATCCACGAGATCATCTTCGAGGCGGACACGCCGGCGGGAAAGCTGTTCGACACCATCCTCCTGGTGGCGATCGTGGCCAGCATCCTGGTGGTGGTGCTGGAGAGCGTGGCCACGATCCGGACCCAGTACGGCACCGCGCTCAAGGTGCTGGAGTGGGTCTTCACCATCCTGTTCACGGTGGAGTACCTCCTCCGGCTCTACAGCGTGCGTCGGCCGGTCCGGTACGCCACCAGCTTCTTCGGCCTGGTGGACGTGCTGGCCGTGATCCCCACGTACCTGAGCGTCATCCTGCCGGGGGCGCAGAGCCTGCTGGTGGTGCGGATCCTCCGGCTGCTGCGGGTCTTCCGGGTCTTCAAGCTGGCCGAGTACCTGAGTGAGTCGCGGCAGCTCTGGGCGGCGATGCGGGCCAGCAGCCGGAAGATCCAGATCTTCCTCTTCGTGGTGAGCACCATCGTGGTGATTGTCGGGGCCACGATGCACGTGGTGGAGGGGCCGTCGAGCGGCTTCGTCAACATCCCCACCGGGATCTACTGGGCCATTGTGACCCTGACCACCGTCGGGTACGGCGACATTGCCCCGCAGACCCCGTTCGGGCAGTTCCTCGCCTCGCTGGTGATGCTCATGGGCTACGCGATCATCGCCGTGCCGACCGGCATCGTGACCGCCGAAATGACCCGGATGGTGCACGGACAGATCACCACCACAGCCTGCCAGCATTGCAGCGCCGAGGGGCACCAGCACGATGCGCGGCATTGCCGGATGTGCGGGGAACGGCTGTAGATGGGTGAGCGGTAAGAAGTACGAGGTAAGAGGAAACTGCTTTTCTCCTCTCACCTCTTACCTCTCACCAGACCAGGAATCTCGCCCTAGTCGAATCCAAACACATCTCCCACGGGGCATCCCCGGGAGCGGCCGTGTATTCCACCTGCCTCCACTGCCAGAAGCCACTCGGCGCCAATGCCGCGATCGAGCACCTGCCGATCGGGCGGCGGGTGGCGTTCGACGGCCACAAGGGCCGGCTCTGGGTGGTGTGCGGCAGGTGCGGCCGCTGGAACCTGGTGCCGTTCGAGGACCGCTGGGAGGCGCTCGAGGAGTGCGAAAACGCCTACCGCGGCGCCACCCAACGGGCATCTACCGGCCAGATTGCGCTGGCGCGGCTGTCCGAGGGGCTCGACCTGGTGCGGATCGGCGAACCACTTCGGCCCGAGTTCGCGGCGTGGCGCTACAGTGCCGTGCTGGAGGCGCGGCGGCGGCAATTCATCCGAGCCGCAGTATTGGGGGGTGCTGCGCTCCTGGCCTTCACAGGAGGGATGATGTACCTCAGCCTTGGGGCAGGGATCGGCGGAGCAGGTCTCTTCTATAACGCGCCGGGGTTGGTGCAGGACTTCTGGATGCGGAGAAAGAAGGTGCTCACGGTGCGGGGTCCGGACGGCCGGTCTCAAGGCTTGACCCGGATGAACCTCCTCGGAGCAGAACTGCTGGCACCAGAGGGTGGATTTCCCGGGCTCCGGATTCCCCTGCGCAGGAAGCGGGAGCTGGTTTTACCGGGCGAGATGGCCCGTCACGCGCTTCCGGGTGTACTGGCAACGGTGAATCAGGAGGGTGCGGGCCAGAAGGAACTTGCCAAGGCGGTCGGGCTGCTTGAAACAACGGGCGGAGCGGAGGGCTTCCTGGCGGGTGCGGATCGCCTGATTCCGCCGTGGAAGAAGCAAGCGGGAAGTCGAGAACTCCTGGCACTTCGTGGCCAGGACCGCCTGGCGCTCGAAATGGCCTTGCACGAGGAAACCGAGCGCCGGGCGCTGGAAGGTGAGCTCGAACTCCTGCTCGACGCCTGGCGCGAGGCGGAGGAACTGGCCGGCATTTCAGATCAGTTGACGATCCCCGCCCCGGTCAGCGAACGCCTGGACGAGCTCAAGCGAGGATAGCTGTCCGGGGAGCCGCCGACACCCGACACCCTCCCCACCTTCCATCCCACTTCTCCCTTCTCCCTTCTCCCTTCTCCCTCCCCTAGAACCCCACCATCCGCGTCACCTTCACCGCCACGCTCCGCTCATTGCGCACGTCGAGGTCGGTGTTGCGCCGCTCGGTGTAGACCACGAAGATGTCGCTCAGCGGCGCCCAGCGGTAATTGAGCCGGGCGTTCCCGACCAGGCTGTGGCTCTGGGTGTTGTACTGCACGTAGGCGCTGCCGAAGAGTTTCGTGGACCAGGAATACCGCAGTCGCCCACCCGCCACATCGGCGGTAAAGTCGCCGGTGGGCAGGCTGACCCGGTTGTGCTGGTAGGTGCCCTCAAACCGCAGCTTGTAGCTGGCGCGCCAGGTCAACGCCCCGCTCCAGGTGGTGCGGTCGCCATCGTAGAAGCCGCCGGTATTGACGCCCACGTTGCCGGAGAGCGGCCGGCCGGTTCCCGCCGTGTACTTGATGCTGGCCCGCTGGGTGGCATACCCTCCCGGTGTGATGACGTGCCCGGGGGCCACGGTGAACGGCTCGGTCAGCCGGTCGAACTCGTCGCTCACCTCCAGGGCCAGCTCGCCGTCGGGACGGAAGAGGATGTCGAGGGCGGCGGTGGTGTTCCGGGTGTCGAGCCGGCTCGAGAGGTCGGTGATGTAGCTGGTCTCGAGGTAGGGATTGACCTCGGTGATCCAGGAGATGTTCGGGCGGGCATGGATCCCCACCGTGCCGTACCACTGCTGCATTGCCCGGCGCCGCACGAAGCCGATGCCCGGGTTGAAGTCCTCGCTGACCCGCTTCCACATCGCCGAGTTGTTCCAGCGGGCCGAGCGGTAGGCGACCGAGACCCGGGCGGCGTTGCCGTCGGCGCTGGTGCCGGTGGCGTCGTTCAGGGCCAGGTACGAATTGATGACCAGCCTCGCGGCCGGCCGGAGGTTGGCATCGACGCCGTAGCTGAAGGCATGGGCGTCCGGCCCCTCGGTGGCCATCCGGTTGGCCAGCAGCACGCCGATGTCGGAGTTGCCCATCAAGTTCCGCTTGAGGCGCAGCACCGAGAAATTCTCGGCGGGCCGGCCCAGCGCCCCCTCGGTCTGCATCGTCAGCAGGCCGGTGTCGAAGCTGCCGAGCTTGCCGGTCATCCGGAGCCCGCCCAGGATCGGGATCGGGCGGCCATCGGGTGAGAGGCCGATGGAGCGCGAGTTGAAGAAGGTGAAGTCGCTCGGCGCAGCGCCCATGCGGTAGTTCCGCTCCTGGAGGTCACCGAAGGAAAAAACGCCGGCGTTTTCCACAAAGAACTCGCGCCGCTCCTGGAAGAAGAGTGAGAACCGGGTCAGGTTGACCTGTTCCTGGTCCACCTCGACCTGGGAGAAGTCGGTGTTGATCGTGGCATCGAGGGTCAACGAGGGGGTGAGCCCGTACTTGAGATCGAGGCTGGCGTCGAAGGTGGAGCCCAGCGCCGAGGCGGGCACCTGGGCGCCGGTGGAGTTGCCCCCCACCAGAGCGGGCTTGAGCTGCAGGTTGCGGCCCTGCCGCAGGCCCTCCAGCCCGGTCAGGGTGCCGGCCTTGGACATCCGGTGAGCCCGGTACTGCCGGTCGAGCGGCGCCCAATAGGAGGTCTCATTCACGCGCCGCACCCGGCGGGTGATGTTCATGCCCCAGTCCTGGGTCCCCCCGCTGGCATCGAAGCGGAGGGTCTTGAGGGGGATCCGCATCTCCAGCACCCAGGACGAATCGGTGAAGGTGGTCTTGACGTCGAGGATCCCCTCCCAGGCCTCGACGATGCTCCGAGAGTCGTTGAAGGTCTGCTCGTCCCGCACGGCGCCATGGGGGTTGATGATGAACAGGAATGAGTTGCGGCGGTCGAGGAAGGTGTCGAAGCCAACGGCCAGGATGTCGCTGTTGGTGGAGACAAAGTCGCGCTCGAGTCCGACGGTGATCGCCTTGCGGGGCTCCGGGTCGAAGTTCTCGGAGGCGAAGTAGATGTAGCTCGAGTCGTACAGGATCCTGGCCACCGTGCGAAAGGTGGCCAGCGCCCCGGTCTCCGGCAGCTGCTGCACGAAGTCGGTCAGCGGCTCGGCCAGCTGCCACTCGGCCTCATCGAGGCGGGCATCGATGACCGGTGGGCGTGGGGTCCGCACCGCCCGGGTGACCGGCCGGGGGGCCGCCTCGACGTCGATCGGATAGCTGCGGGTGGGAACCGCGCCGTTGCCCGGGGCGGTCTGCGCCAGCGCAATGGTGGTGACGGCCGATCCGCCGAGGGCGATCAGGCAGGCAAGGCGGGCAATTCCAGGCATGGGATCCAGTGGTGGCAGGGCTCTGAGTGCAACGCGGCGATCGACTAGCTTAGTGGGTACGCAGGGGTGGCCGGTAGCGTTGCCCTGCCGCTCCCTCCCGACGCTCACTCTCCTGCACCGAGGTGTCGTTGTCCCTGGAACGCTGGCAGTCCGGCCCGATCCCCGGCGTGCCTCCCCTGCTCCAGCCAGTAGCCCACGCCCTGCTGCAGGCGGGAGACGACGTCGCGCCTGCCGGCAGCCTCACCGCGCCGCAGCTCTGGGCCAATCCCGGCGGGGTGGCCGCAGTGGGATGGCACCTGTTCCACCTGGCCGGCAGCACCGATCGGCTCCTGACCTATGCCCGCGGGGAACCCCTGACGCCGGTTCAGCGTACCCGTCTTGAGCTGGAGCGCACCCTGCCCGAGCCCCGGCCAACCGGGACCGTCCTGGTCGAGGCGTGGACGGGCACCATCGCGGCCGCACTGGCACAGCTCGCCGAGACGGCCGAGTCCGACCTGCTGCTGCCCCGGGCGATCGGCCGGGCTCGGCTGCCGACGACGGTGCTCGGCCTGCTCTTTCACGCCGCCGAGCATGCCAGCCGGCATGCGGGACAGGTGGTGACGACGATGAAGCTGGTCGAGGCGCTGCCCCTCGGTACGGATTGAGGTGGATGCGATGGAAAGGCGCCTCTTTCTGCGAGGAACAGCAGTTCACGCGGAGGCGCGGAGGAAGCGGAGCCGCGGAGGGTACGAAAACCGGAGCAGATCATGACACCCGTTAGCACTTGTTCTGCGGTGAACTGCACGTACAGGACGGCTCCGGTTCACTTGGCTGATGGGGCGTGGCAAGCGGAACTTGAATGCACGGGCAGTTCACCCCGAAGCCATGGTGTTTCCCGGAAGCGACTCCGTTCCGGACGCAGACCACTCCGCGTCTCCGCGCTCTCCGCGGCTCCGCGTGAGTTCCTCCCTGATCCCGACCAGCCCCTGAACCCCAGCCCAGGACACCGACCATGCTGATCCCGATCGTCCGCACCCTGCTGCTCCGCGACCTGACCTCCTTCCAGCAGGAACTCGAGGCCTACCCCGACGAACGCCTGATCTGGGCCACCCCGCCCGGGATTGCCAACTCGGCCGGCACCCTGTCGCTGCACGCCGCGGGCAACCTCCAGCACTTCATTGGCGCCCGACTCGGGAACACCGGGTATGTACGCGACCGTCCCGCCGAGTTCGGGAGCCGCGACATCCCCCGGGCCGACCTCGTTGCGGAACTCGGCCGCGCCATCGACGCGGTCGGTGCCACCCTGGCCTCGCTCGACCCCGCGGTCCTCGACACGGAGCATCCTGACAGCTTCACCAACGGCAAGCGGGTGTCGGTCGGGGTGCTGCTGGGCCACTTGGCCACCCACCTGACCTATCACCTGGGCCAGGTGGACTACCACCGGCGCCTGGTGACCGGGCAGGGTGCCATTCCCGGGGTCGTCGGGGTGCCCTGAGGGAGAGCGAAGGGAGAAGGGAGAAGCGAGAAGGGGAGGGGGACGCGAGCGGCGATCGCGAAGGTTTGATCCGTGGTGTCGGGCGCGATACCTTGGGGAGTCTTCCTTGCCCGATCCATCCAGCGGAGCCTCCATGCCGACTCGTCGCAGCTGCCTCTTCCTGGCCACCCTGCTCTCCGGCGCCTGCGCCACTGCCCAGCCGGCCACCCGCACCCCGACCCCACAGCCCACCGGCCAGACGCCTCCCCCGGCGGCGGCAGCTCCCGCCGGTGGTGGGGGTGGCGGGGCCGCCGCCACCGGGCCCAGGGCGTATGATCGGGTCATCACACGCGCGGCCGTCTCAGATCCCGGGCTGTTCACGGTCCACAAGGTGGACGCCAAGTACTTCTACGAGATTCCTGACTCCCTGCTGGGCCGGGAGATGCTGCTCATCACCCGGATTGCCCAGGCGCCTCAGGACCTGAGCGGGTTCCTCAACGCTGGCTCCAACCTCAATGAGCAGGTGGTGCGCTGGGAGCGGATGGGGGACCGGATCCTGCTCAAGGGGCTGGATTACAAGTACATCGCCGCCGACACCCTCCCGATTGCCTATTCGGTCCAGACCAACACCTTCGCCCCGATCATCCGGTCCTTCCGGATCGAGGCCTACAGCACCGACTCGGCGGCCTCGGTCGTGGACGTGACCGCGTTCTTCGAGGAGGATACCCCGGCGCTGAGCGGGTTGAGCCAGGGGATGCGGACCCAGTTCCGGGTCCGCCGCTACGATCCGGCACGCAGCTTCATCGACCGGATCCGGAGCTTCCCGCACAACATCGAGGTCCGTCACACCCAGACCTTCGACGCCGCCGAGCCGCCGGCGCAGAGTTCCACCGCCACCATCACGATGCAGATGCAGCAATCGATGGTGCTGCTCCCCGAGGAGCCGATGCGGGAACGGCACGCCGATCCGCGGGTGGGCTGGTTCACGATCACCCAGATCGACTTCGGCATCCAGGAATACAAGGCGGCGGAGCGGACGCTGATCCGGCGGTGGCGCCTGGAGCCGAAGGACCCGGCGGCCTACGCCCGCGGCGAGCTGGTCGAGCCGGTGAAGCCGATCATCTACTACATCGACCCCGGGACCCCGACCGAGTGGCGGCCGTTCATCAAGCAGGGGGTGGAGGACTGGCAGCAGGCGTTCGAGACCGCCGGGTTCCGCAACGCGATCCTGGCCCGCGACCCGCCCGCCCCGGCGGAGGACCCCGAGTTCGACCTCGATGACGTCCGCTACTCCTCGGTGCGGTACATCGCCAACATGACCCGGAATGCCACCGGGCCGAGCGTCTCGGATCCCCGGACCGGCGAAATCATCGAGAGCGACATCATCTGGTACCACAACCACCTGCGATCCTACCGCAATCGGCTGATGGTGGAGACGGGGGCCGCGAATCCCGCCGCCCGGTCGCTCAACATGGACATGGCGCTGCTGGGCGAAACGGTGCGGCAGGTGATCGCGCACGAGGTGGGGCACGCCCTGGGGCTGCCGCACAACATGGCCGGTTCCGGGGCATTCCCGGTGGACTCGCTCCGGTCACCGAGCTTCACCGAGCGGTTCGGGGTGGCGCCCTCGATCATGGATTACGCCCGGCAGAACTACGTCGCGCAACCGGGCGACGGCGTCACCCGCTTCATCCGGAAGATCGGGCCGTACGACCACTACGCCATCAACTGGGGCTACCGGCTGATCCCCAACAGCACGCCGGAGTCGGAGCGCGCGACCCTCAACCGCTGGATCCGCGAGAAGAACGGCGACCCGGTCTACCGGTTCGGCTCCCCCCGGGCCGATCCGCGCACCCAGACCGAGGACATCGGCGACGACCCGGTGCGGGCCAGCGAGTTCGGGATCGCCAACCTGAAGCGGGTGATCCCGAACCTGGTGACCTGGACCGCCACGCCGGGCCAGGACTACACCGACCTGGCCGAGCTGTATGGCGAGCTGGTCTCGTCGTGGAGCCGGTATGTCGGGCACACCATGGCGAACATCGGGGGGGTCTTCGAGACGACCAGGGCGAGCGATGAGGCGGGCCCCGTCTTCGAGGCGGTTCCCGCCGCACGCCAGCGGGCCACGATGCGGTTCCTAGGCGAACAGGTCTTCACCACCCCGACCTGGCTGGTGCCCGAGGACCTGCTCCGGCGGATTGAACCCACCGGCGCCGTGAACCGGGTGCGGCAGGCCCAGGCGTCCGCCATCGGCCAGGTGCTCAACACCGGGCGGCTGTTGCGCCTGGCCGAGCAGGAAGCCTTCCGGCCGGCCGAATCGTACCGGATCGTGGACCTCCTCGGTGAGCTCCGGGCGGGGATCTGGGGCGAACTCACCGGTAGTGGCGCGATCGATGCCTGGCGTCGGACCCTGCAGCGCGAGCACCTCGCGCGGCTGGGGGCGCTCCTGACCGATCCGGCGACCCCACCCTCCACCCCCGCGGCAGCGCAGGCGCTGGCGGAGGTCGTCTCGTCGGACATCCGGGCCCTGGTTCGGGCCGACCTGACCGCGCTGCAAGGCCAGGTGCGGGCCCGCCAGGCGCGAGGGGGCGACCCGGTCACCCGGGCGCATCTGGCCGATGTCCTTGCTCGCATCGAGACGACGCTCGACGGTGGGGGGCGCTAGGAGAAGACCCATCGATTGTGGTGGGTCCCCGGGGGCTCCCCTCACCCCTCCCGGAATCCAGGGGTGGACGAATCCGGGATCGGGCGGTAATGTGTGAGGTCGCATGTGAGGGACCCTGCCCAGCGGGGGTGGCATCGCCGCTGGGTTGGGAGGGCTGTTGCAGCCCTTGCCTGGTCGACCCCCGATCCGACTGGATCGAACCAAGTCCAGCATTTCGTGTCGTTGTGACACACGGCAGCTACACAGGGTGTCTCCGATCAACACGGTTGGGGCGATCCGTTCCTCTGCTGCATGTCATTGCTTCACAAGGTGTTAAGTGTGAAATCTGGGTTCCGGTACGTTCCGTGCGGAACCTGGTCTGTCGGTCGCTGAGCAACCTCGGGGCTTGATCTTCCCGCCCCTCCAAGCCCCCGGGCGACCCACACTGTCCCGCCTTCCCCCGCGTGTCTTACCGCCTTCGGGCGTGCCTTTCTTGTTCGCGCAGTCGCAGTTCCGTTGGGTTCTCCCGTAGTCCCCCGGTTCCGGCAAATGCCGGATCGGGCCAGCAACAATCCGTCTGAGGAAACCCTGCAACTCGCTCCAGCGCCCGTACTTGGCTGGTGCGGCCCATCCACCCCATCGAAGAGGTACAGGCGACATGACGACTTGTGTGCGTCCACCTGCCATCCTCCGCGTGTTGCTGCCGGTGCTCGCGCTGTTCGGCTTCGCGGCCGAAGCGCACTCCCAGGCAACGTTCCGCGGCAGGGTGCTGACCGAGCGTGGCGAGCCGATTGCGGCTGCGGCGGTTGGCATCTCTGAGCTCGGCATCTCCACCCAATCCAATGCCCAGGGGGTCTACACCCTGATTGTCCCGGCGGCACGCGTCTCGGGGCAGCAGGTGACCCTGGCGGCCCGGGCGATCGGGTACCGGGCCCGGTCCACGTCGATCGCACTGGCGGCCGGCGAGCGGACCATCGACTTCACCCTCATCCAGGACATCAACAAGCTGGAAGAGGTGATCGTCACCGGCGTGATGGAGGGCGTGGAGCGCTCCAAGGTGCCGTTCGCCGTGGGCCGTGTCACCGCGGAGGACATCCCGGTGGCGGCGGTGGACCCGGTGCGCGCCCTGCAGGGCAAGGTGTCGGGGGTGCGGATCGCCCAGACGACGGGCTATCCGGGCTCGACGCCGGAGATCCTGCTGCGCGGCCCGACGTCGATCAACGCGTCGGGGCGTGGCCAGGGCCCGCTGATCATCATCGACGACGTGATCATGAACGTCGGGGTGCTGACCGAGCTGGGTGGCATGGACATCGAGTCGATCGAGGTGGTGAAGGGCGCCGCGGGGGCGTCGCTGTACGGGACGCGGGCGGCGAACGGGGTCATCACGATCCGGACCAAGCGCGGGCTGACGGGCGGGAATGACGGGGTCCGGTTCAACGTGCGGACCGAGTACGGCTTCAACGACATGAACATCGACTACGGCATCCCGGTCAACCACCCGCTCCAGCTGGACGAGACGGGGAAGCGCATCTGCGCCGTGGTCTCGGGGACCCAGCCGTGCTCGCGCACCTTTGACATCAACCGCGAGATCATGCGCCGCAACGCGGTGGCCGCGGACACGATCCGGTCCGGACAGCGGGCCCTCTACTCGGCCCCGACCGGGACCGAGCTGCGGAACGTCTACCAGGCGCAGATCTGGCCGGGCCAGTACTACAACCAGATCGCCCAGCTGCTCAGCCGGACGCCGACGATCATGACCAACGTGGACGCGACGGGCCGGGTGGGCAACGTCTCCTTCTACGTCAGCGGCAACTACACCGACGAGGCCGGCGCGATCACGGTCCTCAACGGCACCCAGAACAAGCGGGCCCGCGTCAACCTGGACTACGACGCCCGCTCCGACCTCAAGATCTCGGTGAGCACCTTCGCCGACAAGCTCAACGACGACAACGACGGGTTCAACTTCGGCGGCCTGCTCCGGGGCATGCTCCCGGGCGTCGACCAGCTGATGCGGGACTCGCTGGGCCGCGCCCCGCTGGTGACCGGCGGCTCGGGCTACCGGCCGACCGGCAACGGCGGCGGCAACCTGGTGTACGGCCCGGAGAACCACATCGGCTACCGCGAGTCGACCCGGTTCCTGGGCAGCATCACCGCCCGGTACTTCCCGACCGACTGGGCCACCTTCGAGGCCACGGCCGGCTATGACACCCGGGCCCGCCAGGATGTCAGCATCACCCCGTCCGGCAGCCGGTCGACGTCGATCTCGGCGGCGACGAACAAGGGCAACATGTCGATCAACAACTTCCACGACGAGTCGGTGAACGCGGCGCTGTCGGCCACGTTCCGGAGCCAGCTCGGCGAGGAGTTGAGCGGCAAGCTGAGCTTCCGCGGCCTGTACGACGAGAACAACTTCAACAGCGTCAACACCGCGGGCCAGGTGTTCACGGTCAAGGACATCAACACGCTGGGCAACACCACGACCAACAAGTCGAACAGCTCCAGCATCACCACGATCAAGAACGTGGGCCTGTTCGCCGGCGCGTCGCTGGACTACAAGGACCGCTACATCGTCGAGGGCTCGTTCCGGTACGACGGTTCCTCGCTGTTCGGCGCCGGCAACCGCTGGTCGCCGTTCGGGCGGATCTCGGCGGTCTGGAACGTGGCGCGCGAGCCGTTCTGGAACGTCGGGTTCATGGATGAGTTCCGGCTCCGCGCCAGCCGCGGCACCGCCGGCACCACGCCGCCGTTCTCGGCGCAGTACGAGACCTACTCGGTCAGCGGCACCTCGGTGACGCTGGGCCAGGCGGGCAACCGGCTGATCAAGCCGGAGACCACGACCGAGGTGGAGGTCGGCACCGACTTCACGCTGTTCGGGAAGGTCGGCTTCGAGGTGACCTACGCGCACGCCGTGACCCGGGACCAGATCCTGCCGGTCTCGACGGCGGCGTCGCTGGGCTTCTCGACCCAGTGGCAGAACGCGGGGACGCTGGACAACAAGACGATCGAGCTGGGCGTGAACCTGCCGATC
Organism: Gemmatimonadales bacterium; assembly: GCA_048499805.1. GTDB lineage: Bacteria > Gemmatimonadota > Gemmatimonadetes > Gemmatimonadales > GWC2-71-9 > JAWXBA01. Next base: position 223,409 of record JASNZF010000004.1, read on the forward strand.
GTCAACAGCAGCACCCTGTTCTGGCAGATGCGCGGGACCTGGGACCGCACCCGGACCCACATCACCGAGCTGTTCGTCCCCGACTTCATCTACTCGGGCGGCACCGGCCAGGGCACCGGCAGCTTCTTCTACATGACGGCCAACACCGAAGTGCAGAACGGCTTCCCGCTCAACCGGTACGGCAACATCTACGGCCGCGCCTTCTACAAGACCTGCGGCGACCTGCCGGTCTCGGTCCAGCCGGACTGCGGCCCGGGCAAGGCGTACCAGCGGGACAGCAACGGGTGGGTGGTCTGGACCGGGGCGGGGAACAGCATCGGCGACGGCATCACCAAGAACCTGTGGAGCACCACGCTGCCGGCGAGCGAGTCGCCGTGGAACTACGCCCTGACCTGGGGCCACCCGATCGTCGACCGTCCGCTGGCGGGCGAGCCGGGCGAGCGGGTGGGCAAGAACCAGATCATCGGCAACGTGTTCCCGGACTTCCGGTTCACGTTCACGAACGACATCCAGTACAAGAAGCTGACGCTGTACACCCTGCTCGATGCCACCATCGGGCACGAGATCAACAACCAGGGTGAGGGCTGGGGCCTGCTGGACCTGAGCTCCGCCTACTTCGACCAGGCCGACCAGACGGTCCAGACGGCCAAGCCGGTGGGCTACGGCTGGCGCGCGGGCAGCCCGGAGAGCTCCGGCATCGGCGGCTTCTACGACGTGCTCGGCCCGAACAACTACGTCGTGGAGAGCGGGTCGTACGCCAAGCTCCGCGAGGTGAGCCTGACCTACAAGTTCGGCAAGATCGCGGGTGTCGGCGACTGGACCCTGGGCCTGGTCGGCCGGAACATCCTCAAGTTCACCAACTACTCGGGCATGGATCCGGAGGTGGGTGTCAGTGGTGGCAACACGGGCTCGGGCCTGATCAACCAGACCGACAACTTCGACATGCCGCCGCTGCGGTCGTTCACCTTCTCCATTTCCACGCGCTTCTAGGAGCCATCCAGAATGATGCGATCCATGATCCGATGCGGGGCGCTGGCCGGAGCGGTGTTGCTCGGGGCCTGCGACCTCGCGGTCGAGAACCGAACCGCGCCGGACACGTCGAAGGTGCTGGCGACGCCAGCGGACGTCGAGGCGCTCCTGGGCGGGCAGTTCCTCCGCCACAACTCGTCACTGTACGGCAGCACGGCGAACGTGTGGGGCATGATGAACGTCATGTCGCACGAGAACTTCAGCAGCCTGTCGAACAACTGCCAGGGCCAGCGCGTGGGCATCCCGCGCGCCAGCAATGACAACGCAGTCGGCAACGGCTGCGCCAGCGAGCAGCGCCGGGTGTACTACATCGACGGCGAAGTGGTCCGGGTGAGCTCGAACATCCTGGCCAAGCTCAACACCGCGGGCTTCACCCTGGGCTCCACGGCCCAGGACCAGCGGGCGCGGGCCTTCGCCAACTTCACCCGGGGCGTGGCCCTGGGCTACCTGGCGATGGTCTACGACTCGGCGGCGATCATCACCCCCGAGAGCAGCACCGAGGATCCGGGCCAACTCTCCGGCTACCAGGACGTGATGACCGCGGCGCTGGCCTCGCTGGACGCCGCCATCGCGGCGGCCCAGGCGCCGGGCACCGGGACCGGGGGCTTCCCGATCCCGAACGAGTGGTTCGCCAACACCAATGGCGCGACCACGGCGGCGGAGTTCATCAAGATCGTCCGCAGCTACAAGGCCCGGTTCCGGGCCGGCGTGGCGCGGACCCCGGCCGAGCGGGCGGCGGTCAACTGGGCGGCGGTGATCGCCGATGCCCAGAACGGGATCACGCAGGACATGAACCTCCGGACCGCCACCACCGCCGGCACCCTGAGCAACAGCTGGGTGTCCACCTGGTACAGCTACACGACCTGGCACCAGATGGTGCCGTTCATCATCGGGATGGGCGACGTCTCGGGCAACTACGAGGCGTACATCGCGGCCCCCCTGAACGACAAGGGCAAGGACGGCGCGTTCTTCATGGTGACGCCCGACCTGCGCTGGCCGCAGGGGGCCACCCGCGCCGCCCAGCAGGCCGACTTCTCGGTCACTTCCTGCACCGCCGCCGGTTCCATCTGCAAGCGGGACTTCCGCAACCGGCCGACGGCGAACGACCAGGCCTCGGGCCCGACCTGGGGCTACTCGAACTACGACCACACCCGGTACTACGCCTGGGACAAGAGTGGCTCGGAGCCCGGTGCGACCAACAACACCGGCCCGTTCCCGTTCATGAAGAAGGCCGAGATCGACATGCTCCAGGCCGAGGGCCTGATCCGGACCGGGAGCTTCGCGGCCGCGGCGGCGCTGATCAACAACACCCGCGTCGGGCGCGGTGGCCTGCCGGCGATCACGGCGTTCGACAACACCTCGCCGGTGCCGGGCGGGGCCAACTGCGTGCCCCGGGTGCCCAATTCATCGGGCACGGCGGTGGCCTGCGGCAACATGATGGAAGCGATGAAGTGGGAAAAGCGGATGGAAACCGCCTATACGCACTTCGGCGGGTGGTTCTTTGACCACCGCGGGTGGGGTGACCTGCCCGAGGGGACCCCGACCCACTGGGCCCCGCCGTACGAGGACCTCCTGGCGCGCGGGTATGCCAAGGAGGCCGTCTACAGCCTCGGGGGTGGCCTGCCCGGCAGCGCCGCCAAGGGGACGTACGGCTGGTGATCACCGCCGACGCCGCCCGCCGGTCGCGACCGGCGGGTCGGCGCCACCCGGCCGGCCGTGCAGACGGTCCTGGCCCTTCCACTTTCATGGAGTGCGTAATGCGACGCCTTTTTCGACTCTCGGCATTGGCTCTGGCCCTGGGCGCTTCGACCGCCTGCCGGCCCGAGACGATCATCGAGACTGAAGACATCCCGACGGCGGGCATCCGGTTCGTCAATGCGGTGCCCGACACCTTCGCGCTGGACTTCCGTCCGGTGGACATCGTGGAGAACACCCACTTCTACTCGGTGGGGTTCCGCAGCACGACGCTGCTGTACTACAAGAATGCGCGGGCCGGGCAGCGGCAGTTCAAGATCTTCCTGGCCAACCCGAGCCTGACGGCGCCGGCGGCGGAACAGCAGGCCATCGCGAGCACGGTGGTGGACGAGCTGAACCTGACGCTGGAAGCGGGGAAGAACTACACGGTCATCATCTGGGGCTACATGCGGCCGGGCTCGACGCCGGCGAAGCGGGTGACGGTGCTGGAGGACAATCCGGCGGATCCGGGGAGCCAGGTGGCGCTGCGGATCGTCAACGCGGCCGCGGACCTGGGCGCGGTGGACGGCCGGTTCTACCCGAGCACGGGCACGGCGCCGGCCTCGCCGAACTGGGCGAACGTGGCGGCCCTGACGGCGTCGGCGTACGTGAACACGGCGCCGGGCGCGATCAAGGCGAACGTGCGGCTGGCGGGCGGGACGACGGCGCTGTTCACCGACCCGACGCTGCCGGCCGGGATTGCGGAGACGATCGACATCGACGGCGCGCCGGGCAGCACGCGGGCGGGGACGGGGATGTCGGGGTTCGTCTTCCCGCGGTCGGTGGCGGGCAGCCGGGCGACGAACTTCACCACGCCGGGGATGTTCTGGGTGTGGGATCGGCGTCCGCCGCGGACCTGCGCGCTCTGCTAGGCGGGTCGGCGATCAGCCGCAGCACCAGTCGGGCCGCCGGGCACTCGCCCGGCGGCCCGATTGGCATTCGGGGGCTCCGGAGCGGGCCGCCGACGCCCCCCTTGCTGGTCCTCCGTTCCAGTTGGCTCGTGGCCAGGCAGCGCGACCGGGGGGCTGGACGAAACCTCGCTGGGGCTGTAGGATCAAGGTTCGGCTGAGACAGAGGGTTCTGCGGGTCGTCGCCGCGCTGGTGGACGATCGTCGGGATCCGAGTGGGGTGGTATTGCTGGGCCGGTCCACGCGGCCGCCCATGCCGGCCCTGTTGTGTGTGGCAAGCGTCCTTTTGACACAGCCGTGTACCGGGCCGCGTGTCCGTTCGTCACAACCAGAATCCTTCGCGAGCACAAGTTGTTGCTGTACAGGGACTTGCAACGCCCCCATCCGGGGCATGCTCCCTGCTGTGTTGCAGGTCACCGTATTGTCTCCGCGCCGGGTGACGGGCGCTGAGGCGGCAGGTTTCGTTTCATTGTGAAGCTCACCTCGAGCCACACGTTTCCCGCCAATTGGCGAGTTCTCCATAGGTTCCAGCGTCACTACCAGGTTTCGTTCGTCCCGGCATGTCGCCGGGGCGACATCGTTCACCCACGAAAGAGGAACACAGGCGACTATGACGACTTTTGAGCGTCCTCGCGCCATCCTCCGCGTGTTGCTGCCGGTGCTCGCGCTGTTCGGCTTCGCGGCCGAAGCGCACTCCCAGGCGACGTTCCGCGGCAGGGTGCTGACCGAGCGTGGCGAGCCGATTGCGGCCGCGGCGGTTGGCATTGCCGAGCTCGGCATCACGACCCAGTCCAACGCCCAGGGGGTCTATACCCTGATTGTCCCGGCGGCACGCGTCTCGGGGCAGCAGGTGACCCTGGCGGCCCGGGCGATCGGATACCGGGCCCGGTCCACGTCGATCGCGCTGGCGGCCGGCGAGCGGACCATCGACTTCACCCTCATCCAGGACATCAACAAGCTGGAAGAGGTGATCGTCACCGGCGTGATGGAGGGCGTGGAGCGCTCCAAGGTGCCGTTCGCCGTGGGCCGTGTCACCGCGGAGGACATCCCGGTGGCGGCGGTGGACCCGGTGCGCGCCCTGCAGGGCAAGGTGGCCGGTGTCCGGATCGCCCAGACGACGGGCTATCCGGGCTCGACGCCGGAGATCCTGCTGCGCGGCCCGACGTCGATCAACGCGTCGGGGCGTGGCCAGGGCCCGCTGATCATCATCGACGATGTGATCATGAACGTCGGGGTGCTGACCGAGCTGGGCGGCATGGACATCGAGTCGATCGAGGTGGTGAAGGGCGCCGCGGGCGCGTCGCTGTACGGGACCCGGGCGGCGAACGGGGTCATCACGATCCGGACCAAGCGCGGGCTGACGGGCGGGAATGACGGGGTCCGGTTCAACGTGCGGACCGAGTACGGCTTCAACGACATGAACATCGACTACGGCATCCCGGTCAACCACCCGCTCGGTCTCGACGAGACGGGCAAGCGGTTCTGCGTGATCGTCTCCGGGACCCAGCCGTGCTCGCGCACCCTGGACATCAACCGCGAGATCATGCGCCGCAACGCGGTGGCCGCGGACACGATCCGGACCGGCCAGAGCGTCCTCTACGCGGCCCCGACCGGGACCGAGCTGCGGAACGTCTACCAGGCCAACATCTGGCCGGGCCAGTACTACAACCAGGTCGCCCAGCTGATGACCCGTTCGCCCAGCATCCTGACCAACGTCGACGCGACGGGCCGGGTGGGCAACGTCTCCTTCTACGTCAGCGGCAACTACACCGACGAGGCCGGCGCCCTCACGGTCCTCAACGGGGTGCAGAACAAGCGGGCCCGCGTCAACCTGGACTACGACGCCCGCTCCGACCTCAAGATCTCGGTGAGCACCTTCGCCGACAAGCTCAACGACGACAACGACGGGTTCAACTTCGGCGGCCTGCTCCGGGGCATGCTCCCGGGCGTCGACCAGCTGATGCGGGACTCGCTGGGCCGCGCCCCGCTGGTGACCGGCGGCTCGGGCTACCGGCCGACCGGCAACGGCGGCGGCAACCTGGTGTACGGCCCGGAGAACAACATCGCCTACCGCGAGTCGACCCGGTTCCTGGGCAGCATCACCGCCCGGTACTTCCCGACCGACTGGGCCACCTTCGAGGCCACGGCCGGCTATGACACCCGGGCCCGCCAGGACGTGGACATCACCCCGTCCGGCACGCGGTCGACGTCGATCTCGGCGGCGACGAACAAGGGCAACATGTCGATCAACAACTTCCACGACGAGTCGGTGAACGCGGCGCTGTCGGCCACGTTCCGGAGCCAGCTCGGCGAGGAGTTGAGCGGCAAGCTGAGCTTCCGCGGCCTGTACGACGAGAACAACTTCAACAGCGTCAACACCGCGGGCCAGGTGTTCACGGTCAAGGACATCAACACGCTGGGCAACACCACGACCAACAAGTCGAACAGCTCCAGCATCACCACGATCAAGAACGTGGGCCTGTTCGCCGGCGCGTCGCTGGACTACAAGGACCGCTACATCGTCGAGGGCTCGTTCCGGTACGACGGTTCCTCGCTGTTCGGCGCCGGCAACCGCTGGTCGCCGTTCGGGCGGATCTCGGCGGTCTGGAACGTGGCGCGCGAGCCGTTCTGGAACGTCGGGTTCATGGATGAGTTCCGGCTCCGCGCCAGCCGCGGCACCGCCGGCACCACGCCGCCGTTCTCGGCGCAGTACGAGACCTACTCGGTCAGCGGCACCTCGGTGACGCTGGGCCAGGCGGGCAACCGGCTGATCAAGCCGGAGACCACGACCGAGGTGGAGGTCGGCACCGACTTCACGCTGTTCGGGAAGGTCGGCTTCGAGGTGACCTACGCGCACGCCGTGACCCGGGACCAGATCCTGCCGGTCTCGACGGCGGCGTCGCTGGGCTTCTCGACCCAGTGGCAGAACGCGGGGACGCTGGACAACAAGACGATCGAGCTGGGCGTGAACCTGCCGATCGTCAACAGCAGCACCCTGTTCTGGCAGATGCGCGGGACCTGGGACCGCACCCGGACCCACATCACCGAGCTGTTCGTCCCCGACTTCATCTACTCGGGCGGCACCGGCCAGGGCACCGGCAGCTTCTTCTACATGACGGCCAACACCGAAGTGCAGAACGGCTTCCCGCTCAACCGGTACGGCAACATCTACGGCCGCGCCTTCTACAAGACCTGCGGCGACCTGCCGGTCTCGGTCCAGCCGGACTGCGGCCCGGGCAAGGCGTACCAGCGGGACAGCAACGGGTGGGTGGTCTGGACCGGGGCGGGGAACAGCATCGGCGACGGCATCACCAAGAACCTGTGGAGCACCACGCTGCCGGCGAGCGAGTCGCCGTGGAACTACGCCCTGACCTGGGGCCACCCGATCGTCGACCGTCCGCTGGCGGGCGAGCCGGGCGAGCGGGTGGGCAAGAACCAGATCATCGGCAACGTGTTCCCGGACTTCCGGTTCACGTTCACGAACGACATCCAGTACAAGAAGCTGACGCTGTACACCCTGCTCGATGCCACCATCGGGCACGAGATCAACAACCAGGGTGAGGGCTGGGGCCTGCTGGACCTGAGCTCCGCCTACTTCGACCAGGCCGACCAGACGGTCCAGACGGCCAAGCCGGTGGGCTACGGCTGGCGCGCGGGCAGCCCGGAGAGCTCCGGCATCGGCGGCTTCTACGACGTGCTCGGCCCGAACAACTACGTCGTGGAGAGCGGGTCGTACGCCAAGCTCCGCGAGGTGAGCCTGACCTACAAGTTCGGCAAGATCGCGGGTGTCGGCGACTGGACCCTGGGCCTGGTCGGCCGGAACATCCTCAAGTTCACCAACTACTCGGGCATGGATCCGGAGGTGGGTGTCAGTGGTGGCAACACGGGCTCGGGCCTGATCAACCAGACCGACAACTTCGACATGCCGCCGCTGCGGTCGTTCACCTTCTCCATTTCCACGCGCTTCTAGGAGCCATCCAGAATGATGCGATCCATGATCCGATGCGGGGCGCTGGCCGGAGCGGTGTTGCTCGGGGCCTGCGACCTCGCGGTCGAGAACCGAACCGCGCCGGACACGTCGAAGGTGCTGGCGACGCCAGCGGACGTCGAGGCGCTCCTGGGCGGGCAGTTCCTCCGCCACAACTCGTCACTGTACGGCAGCACGGCGAACGTGTGGGGCATGATGAACGTCATGTCGCACGAGAACTTCAGCAGCCTGTCGAACAACTGCCAGGGCCAGCGCGTGGGCATCCCGCGCGCCAGCAATGACAACGCAGTCGGCAACGGCTGCGCCAGCGAGCAGCGCCGGGTGTACTACATCGACGGCGAAGTGGTCCGGGTGAGCTCGAACATCCTGGCCAAGCTCAACACCGCGGGCTTCACCCTGGGCTCCACGGCCCAGGACCAGCGGGCGCGGGCCTTCGCCAACTTCACCCGGGGCGTGGCCCTGGGCTACCTGGCGATGGTCTACGACTCGGCGGCGATCATCACCCCCGAGAGCAGCACCGAGGATCCGGGCCAACTCTCCGGCTACCAGGACGTGATGACCGCGGCGCTGGCCTCGCTGGACGCCGCCATCGCGGCGGCCCAGGCGCCGGGCACCGGGACCGGGGGCTTCCCGATCCCGAACGAGTGGTTCGCCAACACCAATGGCGCGACCACGGCGGCGGAGTTCATCAAGATCGTCCGCAGCTACAAGGCCCGGTTCCGGGCCGGCGTGGCGCGGACCCCGGCCGAGCGGGCGGCGGTCAACTGGGCGGCGGTGATCGCCGATGCCCAGAACGGGATCACGCAGGACATGAACCTCCGGACCGCCACCACCGCCGGCACCCTGAGCAACAGCTGGGTGTCCACCTGGTACAGCTACACGACCTGGCACCAGATGGTGCCGTTCATCATCGGGATGGGCGACGTCTCGGGCAACTACGAGGCGTACATCGCGGCCCCCCTGAACGACAAGGGCAAGGACGGCGCGTTCTTCATGGTGACGCCCGACCTGCGCTGGCCGCAGGGGGCCACCCGCGCCGCCCAGCAGGCCGACTTCTCGGTCACTTCCTGCACCGCCGCCGGTTCCATCTGCAAGCGGGACTTCCGCAACCGGCCGACGGCGAACGACCAGGCCTCGGGCCCGACCTGGGGCTACTCGAACTACGACCACACCCGGTACTACGCCTGGGACAAGAGTGGCTCGGAGCCCGGTGCGACCAACAACACCGGCCCGTTCCCGTTCATGAAGAAGGCCGAGATCGACATGCTCCAGGCCGAGGGCCTGATCCGGACCGGGAGCTTCGCGGCCGCGGCGGCGCTGATCAACAACACCCGCGTCGGGCGCGGTGGCCTGCCGGCGATCACGGCGTTCGACAACACCTCGCCGGTGCCGGGCGGGGCCAACTGCGTGCCCCGGGTGCCCAATTCATCGGGCACGGCGGTGGCCTGCGGCAACATGATGGAAGCGATGAAGTGGGAAAAGCGGATGGAAACCGCCTATACGCACTTCGGCGGGTGGTTCTTTGACCACCGCGGGTGGGGTGACCTGCCCGAGGGGACCCCGACCCACTGGGCCCCGCCGTACGAGGACCTCCTGGCGCGCGGGTATGCCAAGGAGGCCGTCTACAGCCTCGGGGGTGGCCTGCCCGGCAGCGCCGCCAAGGGGACGTACGGCTGGTGATCACCGCCGACGCCGCCCGCCGGTCGCGACCGGCGGGTCGGCGCCACCCGGCCGGCCGTGCAGACGGTCCTGGCCCTTCCACTTTCATGGAGTGCGTAATGCGACGCCTTTTTCGACTCTCGGCATTGGCTCTGGCCCTGGGCGCTTCGACCGCCTGCCGGCCCGAGACGATCATCGAGACTGAAGACATCCCGACGGCGGGCATCCGGTTCGTCAATGCGGTGCCCGACACCTTCGCGCTGGACTTCCGTCCGGTGGACATCGTGGAGAACACCCACTTCTACTCGGTGGGGTTCCGCAGCACGACGCTGCTGTACTACAAGAATGCGCGGGCCGGGCAGCGGCAGTTCAAGATCTTCCTGGCCAACCCGAGCCTGACGGCGCCGGCGGCGGAACAGCAGGCCATCGCGAGCACGGTGGTGGACGAGCTGAACCTGACGCTGGAAGCGGGGAAGAACTACACGGTCATCATCTGGGGCTACATGCGGCCGGGCTCGACGCCGGCGAAGCGGGTGACGGTGCTGGAGGACAATCCGGCGGATCCGGGGAGCCAGGTGGCGCTGCGGATCGTCAACGCGGCCGCGGACCTGGGCGCGGTGGACGGCCGGTTCTACCCGAGCACGGGCACGGCGCCGGCCTCGCCGAACTGGGCGAACGTGGCGGCCCTGACGGCGTCGGCGTACGTGAACACGGCGCCGGGCGCGATCAAGGCGAACGTGCGGCTGGCGGGCGGGACGACGGCGCTGTTCACCGACCCGACGCTGCCGGCCGGGATTGCGGAGACGATCGACATCGACGGCGCGCCGGGCAGCACGCGGGCGGGGACGGGGATGTCGGGGTTCGTCTTCCCGCGGTCGGTGGCGGGCAGCCGGGCGACGAACTTCACCACGCCGGGGATGTTCTGGGTGTGGGATCGGCGTCCGCCGCGGACCTGCGCGCTCTGCTAGGCGGGTCGGCGATCAGCCGCAGCACCAGTCGGGCCGCCGGGCACTCGCCCGGCGGCCCGATTGGCGCTCAGGCCCCTGCAGGCGCAGTGCCGGCCGTCCCGCGCTCCACGCCGCGAGCTGGAACGACCGGACTCCCCACGGCGGCGACAAAGGAGTCGTCCATGTCCCTGCTTCGCAAACTGGCGAAGTCGGTTCCCCTGGCGCTGGGCATCATCACCCTCGGGGCGCTCCAGGCGACCGCCCAGGACTCGCCCGCGGCTCCGGAGCCCAGCCGTGACCTGATCGTTCGTGCCGAGCTGGTGAAGGTGGCCGCCCGGTCGCCGGACCTGCTCCGGGCGGTGCGCAGCCTCCGGTCGCACATGGTGGACACGACCCGGGGGTCCAGTCGGGGGGTGCGCTCGATGGACGTTGAGGCCCCGGGCAGGACGGCCACCGGGGCCTCGGGCGGGGTGGGGGCCACCCGCAACACCCCGGCCCCGACCCCGATCCTGTACGTGGACGGGAAGCGCATCGGGCACCTGACCCTGATGCAGGACATCCTGACGGCAGAGGTGGAGGAGGTGAAATACCTCAACCCGAACCGCGCGGCAGGGGAGCTGGGCCTGGGACACGAGGGTGGGGCCATCATGGTCAAGATGCATCGACCATCCGCACCCTAGCCGAGACGACCGCACAGGGGGCGTCCCGGTGGGGTCAGCAGGTACCCCGGTGAAACGATTTGTCCAAGCCGGGCGTCCATCCCTTAGTGGGGACGGTCGGGGCGGGAAGGGACTCGATGCCGGGATGACCTGAGAACGCCCAGGGAGGGATCCGAATGCAGACCCGATGGTTGTGGACGACGGCGGTACTGGTTGTCACCCTTGGACCGACACTGGCGGCCCAGGAGGAGCCGCGGCGACAGGCCCGCGACCGGGACGTGATCAGCCGGGCGGAGCTGGTGGAGTCGGCCCAGAAGAACCAGGACCTGCTCAAGGCGGTCAAGAGTCTCCGTTCGCACTTTCTTCGGCCCCCTCCCGGGGTCCGGAGCATGACGGGGAATCGGGTCGCCCCGATCCAGCTCTACGTGGATGGCATCCGGCAGGCGGAAGTCGAGTCGCTGGTGCTGATCCAGACCATCGACGCAGAGGAAGTCCGCTATCTCGATCCGGGGAAGGCCCAGGATCTCTACGGCATCACCCACAACGGCGGCGCGATCCAGGTCAAGCTGTACAAGGGGCCCAAGCCCACCCCGCCGTGACAGGTGGAGGGGACGCAAGCGGGGGTGCACCGACATTGCCGTGCCCCCGCCTGAGTTGTTAATTCCGCAGGATGAGCGCCCCCGCGGCCGTGCGGTCCACGCCGGCCATCCTGACCCCCGCCGTCGACCTGCTGTGCGTGGGCGGACTGTCCCTCCTGGTCCTCGTCCCCCTCCTCGTGAGCGGGATCGACCATCTTGGCTTCATTACGATTGGCGTGCTGGCCTGGGCGCAGGCGCTGCTGAACTACACCCACTTCATGGCCTCGTACCGGATCGTCTACCGCAGCCGGGAGATGATCCTGCGCCACAAGTGGGCCTCGATCGGCATTCCCGCCATCCTGGGCGGCGCCATGGTCGCCGCCCTGCTCGAGGCGCAGGCCGGCGGGAGGATCCTGCTCACGGTGTTCTTCGCCGTGGCGAGCGGCTACCTGGCCTGGCACTACACCGGCCAGGTGTGGGGAATGATGGCCTCCTATGCCCATCTCGAAGGGGTCCCGTTCGATCGTGGTGAACGGCTGCTGGTCCGGACCGGGCTGCGGATCCTGCTGGCGTGGCACGTCCTCTGGTTCCTGAAGACCGCGCTGCAGGACCCGGGCCCCGTGGCGGCCCTCTTTCCGGTGGTCAGCGCCGGGGCGGTCCTGGCACTGGCGCTGGGTGCCGTGGGCCTCTGGAAGCTGCGGATGCGGACGGGCCGGGTGCCCCCTGGACGGGTGCTGGTGCCGTGGCTCGCGATCTTCGTCTGGTACGCGGCGCTGGCTCGGTGGGGGCTCCCGGCCCTCTTCCTGGTGCAGGCGTTCCATGCGCTCCAGTACCTGGAGTTCCCGGTGCGGGTGGAGCTCAACCGGGCGATGCGAGATGCGCCCGGACGCACCGTGGGAAGGATGACCGCGTACACCGTGGTGCTGCTCCTGGCCGCCATTGCCGCCATGCTTGTGGTGCCCGGCCCCGCGATGAGCGTCGTGGCCGACCTCCTTGGCGCCGGCCGGGAGACCCTGGTGCCGGTCCTGGTGATGTACATCATCAACATCCACCACTACTTCACCGACGGTGTGGTCTGGAAGATCAGCAACCCGGAGGTGCGGCGCGAGCTCTTTGCGCACCTCGTCCCAGCCCCCCCGGGGCCCGGGGTCGCGAGGATCCCGAAGCGCCGGTAGCGGTGGTAGACGAACCCCCGCCGCGGCCCGATGACGGAGCCATGACGACCCAGGGAATGCCCGGGGCCTCCTGCTGCTGAGTGGCGGAGAAGAGACTAGATTGCCGAGGTGGTCCCTCCATTTTCACCAGACGTGAGGTGCCCGATGTCCCCCCGCTTCCGGTCATTGCTCGTGGTGCAGGTCGCGCTGCTGCTCGGCGGATGTGCCCGCACGCCAGACACCGATCCCCGCATGGTATCCGAGTGGATGCACACCCTGTACGGCGTGGTGCGCAGCGAGCGCATCGGCCCTCCCGTGGCCTCGCGCCTGCTGGGCTATCTCTCGATCGCCTTGTACGAGGGCATGGCCAGTGCCACCCCGGGGATGCCCACGCTGGCGGGGGCAGTCAACGGCATCTCCGCCCTTCCCGCCGCCGACCCCGCGCAGCGGTATGATGCCACCCTGGTGGCGGTCGAGGCGGAGCGCGCCGCGCTGGACTCGTTCATGGTGGCCGCGCTGCCCTCGACTCGGGCCACGCTGGGCCGGTTGGCCGACTCGCTCATCGCCGCTCGTACCGACCTGGGGATCGACCCGGCCGTGGTGGAGCGCTCCCTCGCGCTCGGGCGGCAGATCGGCGCCGCCGTCGTGGCGGCCTCGCGGAGCGACGGCTTCGCGGAGACACGAGGGCGTCCCTACGCGCCGCCGGCCGGTCCGGGGCTCTGGTACAACGATGCGCCGGGCGCGCTCTACTCAGCCCAGAGCGTCTCGGGGGTGACCGATTTCGTCGGGCTCGACAATCCCGCCAACACGATGCGGGCCGGCGCCGCGAGTGATCGTGGCCTGGTGCTGGACCGCCCCAAGGATCCCAATGCCACACTCCCGGCCCTGAACATCGCCGGCGTCACGGAGCCCTTCTGGCGCGAGATCCGCCCCTTCTTCCTGCGCACCTGGAATGAATGCACCATCGCCGACCCGCCGGCCTACTCCACCGACACCGCGTCGGCGATGTACCGCGACGCCCGCGAGGTGTACGACATCAAGGCGGCGCTGACCCCGGAGCAGCACACCATCGCGCTCTACTGGGCGGACAATCCGGGGGAGACGGGGACGCCCGCGGGGCACTGGATCGCCATCGCCAGCCAGATGATCAGCGAGCGGCGGCTCTCGGCCCCCGAGGCGGCCCGGCTCTTCGTGGCGACGGCGACCGCGCAGTCCGATGCCTTCGTGGCCGCCTGGGGATACAAGTTCGAGTACAACCTGATCCGGCCCCGCGCCTACATTCGCCGCGTGATCGACCCCACCTGGGAGCCCGACATCCCGACCCCGCCGTTTCCCGAGTATCCGGCCGGGCATTCCACCCAGTCCACCGCCGCCGCCGGGGTCGCAGCGGCCCTCCTCGGCGACACCCCGTTTGCCGACAGCACGAGTGTCAGCATCGGCCACGCCGTCCGGGAGTTTCCCTCGTTCAGTGCCGCCGCCGATGAGGCGGGGATGTCCCGGCTATATGGGGGCATCCACTTCCGGGCCGGCAACGAGGCGGGCCGGGTCCTTGGCCGCTGCATCGCCGAGCGCGTCATGGAACGTCTGCCCTCCACGACGCAGTGAGGGCCCTCGGGCGGGGTGGTCGGCGGCTGGGGTTCGGGCTGGTCCTTGTTTGGGCGGGCGCGTGCACCACCCAGGCCGGTCCCGCCGAGTGGCACGAGGCGCCGGGATACCGGTGGAGTGAGCTGCGGGTGCCAAAGGGGACCGCAGGGTTCACCGCGATGTCGGGATCCCGGCTGGGCATCGACTTCCAGAACACCGTCAGCGACAGCGTGCTGGTGGGGAACCGGATGCTGGCCCAGGGGGCCGGTACCTGCCTGGGCGACGTGGACGGTGACGGGCTGGTGGACCTCTTCCTGGCCCGGACCGAGGGCGCCAACGCGCTCTACCGCAACCTCGGTGACTGGCGTTTCGAGGAGGTGGCCGCCTCCGCCGGGGTCCAGGCCGCTGACCGATTCTCGACCGGGTGTGCCCTGGCCGACGTCGAGGGTGATGGCGACCTGGACCTGGTGCTCCTCGCGACCCTCGGTCCCAACGCCATCTTCCTCAACGATGGCACGGGGCGGTTCACCGAGCACGGCGCCGATCTTGGCCTGGACGTGACCGGCCGTGGGGGCACCACAATCGCCCTGGCCGACGTGGACGGCAACGGCACCCTCGACCTGTACACCGCCAACTACAAGCCGTACAGCCCGGTCGACATCATCTCGCCGCAACAGCGCGCGCCGAACCAGATTGTCCAGCAGACCGGTCCCACCACCTACGAGGTGGTTCCGGAGCACCGGCAGGACTTCAAGCTGGTGATGCGGCCGGACATGGGCGGGCTCAACCTGACCATGCGGGCCGAGCCCGATGCCTTCTACCTGAACTCGGGGGGGCGCTTCACGGCGGTGCCGATGCCCACCGACCGGTTCCGCGCCGCCGACGGGCGACCCCTTGACCCCGCTCCCGAGTCCTTTGCCCTGGGCGCCCGGTTTGCGGACCTCAATGGCGATGGCGCCCCGGATCTGTACGTCGCCAACGACTTCGAGGATCCCGACCTCTTCTGGCTCAACGATGGCCAGGGGAACTTCCGGCTGGCGGACTGGCGGGTGCAGCGGCAGATGAGCAACTCCACGATGGGCACCGACGTGGGGGACATCAACGCCGACGGCCTGCCCGACCTGTTCATGACGGACATGCTCGGCGACGACAGCCGCCGGGTCAAGACCCAGATGCCCACCCATTCGCCCCAGCCCAAGCGCCCCGGCGACGCGACGACCCAGCTCCAGTTGCAGCGCAACACGCTCTTCCTCAACCAGGGAGACGGCAGCTTCACCGAGATCTCCACCCTGGCAGGTGTCGCGGCGAGTGGCTGGTCATGGGGCACGATGTTCCTGGACGTGGACCTCGACGGCTGGCAGGACCTGCTGGTTGCCACGGGGCACCCGTGGGACGTGATGGACGCCGACACCCAGGAGCGGCTCCAGAACCGCCTCACCGATGTCCCCTGGCAGCGCCAGCGATGGGAGTATCCCGCGCTCCCGCTCCCCAACCGGGCCTTCCGCAACCGCGGCGACCTGACCTTCGAGGATGCCGGAGGGGACTGGGGATTCGGCACGGAGGCGGACATTTCCCACGGGATGGCCGTTGGGGACCTCGATGGCGATGGCGACCTGGATGTCGTGATCAATCGGCTCGGGGCCCCAGCGCTGGTCCTCCGCAACAACGCTCCGGCGCCCCGCGTGGCGGTCCGCCTGGTCGGCGATGCCCCGAACACCCGCGCGGTCGGTGCGCGGATCACGGTGCGGGGAGGCGCCAGCCCGATCCAGCGGCACGAAGTGACGGCTGGGGGCCTGTACCTCTCGCACAGCGACTACCTGGCCAGCTTCGCGACCGGTGCCGCCGACAGCGTGACGATCACCGTGGACTGGCGCGATGGCCGCCGCACGGTAATCACCGACGCACGGCCGAACCGCCTGTATGAGATCACCACCGCCACCGCCACGCTGCCGACCAACCCGGACTCGGCGCCTCCTCCGGCGCTCTTCGCCGATGCGAGCGCGCTGCTGGGTGGCCATCAGCACTCCGAGCAGCCGTATGACGACTGGGCGCGCCAGTTCCTGCTGCCCAACGCCCTCTCGCAGGGTGGGCCCGGGGTGGCATGGTTCGATTTGGACCGGGACGGCGATGAGGACCTGGTGGTTGGGGCAGGGCAGGGTGGACGCCTCACGACTTTCCTGAACCAGAACGGGCGGTTCATCCTCCAGGCCGGCCCCACCGCGCCGGCAGACCTGACGACGGTCCTGGGCCAGGCCACCGGCGGTGGAACGCGGCTGCTGCTCGGGCTCTCCAACTGGGAGGCGCGTGCACCCGAGCTGGTCATGGAGTCACCGGCTGCCCTCAGTGTCTCGTTCACCAGTGGCCGGATGGCCGCCTCCGCGAGCCCGCTCATCCCGCCACGATCCTCGGCCACCGGGCCGATGGCGCTGGGGGATTATTCCGGCGACGGGGTCCTCGACCTCTTTGTTGGCGGCCGAGCGCTGCCCGGTCGGTATCCCGCCCCGGCCTCCTCGATGCTCTTCCGTGGCGCGGCCGGCGGCTTCGTCCCCGACTCCGCGGCCGCGCCCGACCTGGCGGAAATCGGGCTGGTGACGGCGGCGAGTTTTGCCGACATCGATGGCGATGGCGATGCCGATCTCATCCTGGCGCGCGAGTGGGGCACCCTGGTGCTGCTCCTCAACGAGGGTGGCCGGTATGTCCGGGCTCCCGAAACCTGGGGACTGGCCCGGTGGTCGAGTCGCTGGAATGGCGTGGCCACGGGGGACCTGGATGGTGATGGCCGCCTGGACCTGGTGGCCACCAGTTGGGGCCGCAACGTGCTCCTGGCCGCCGACTCCATCGCTCCGCTGGTCCTGGCCTATGGCCGCTTCGGGCGCACCGGACAGATCGAGATGATCCCCGCGCGAGACGACCCCCGGGTGGGTGGGCTCGCGCCCCTCTCCAGCTACGCCCGCGTCCGGGTCGGGTTCCCCGACCTGGCCAATCGCATCCGGAGTTTTGGCGCCTACGCCGATGCCACGCTGGCCGAGGTGCTCGGCCCCGTCGCGGCGAGTGTCCAGCAGCTCGAGGCCAACACCATGGACCAGATGGTCTTCCTGAACCGGGGCGACCATTTCGTGGCGCTGGCGATGCCCAGGGAAGCCCAGTTCGCGCCTGCCTCCCACGCCAGCGTCGCCGATTTCGACGGCGACGGCAGGGAGGACGTGTTCCTGAGCCAGAACTTCTTTCCCACCCAGGTTGGGGCGCCCCGGTACGATGCCGGGCGCGGCCTCCTGCTGCTGGGTGACGGACAGGGCGGCCTGGTGGCGCTCTCCGCGGGCCGCTCCGGCATCGCGGTCCTCGGGGACCAGCGCGGCGCCGCCCACGCCGACTTCGATGGGGACGGCCGGCTGGACCTCGTCGTGACGCAGAATGCGGCCGAGACGCGGCTGTTCCGGAACCAGGCCGCGATTCCCGGGCTGCGGGTCCGGCTGGTGGGTCCGGCCGGAAACCCGGACGGCATTGGTGCCCAGGTGCGGCTGGTCTTTGGGGACGTCATGGGGCCGGTGCGCGAGGTGCAGGCGGGTTCGGGGTACTGGTCGCAGAATGGCGCGGTGCAGGTCTTCGGGGTGCCGACACCCCCGTCGACGGTCTGGGTACGCTGGCCCGGGGGGGCCGAGACCCGCACGCCGGTTCCCCCGGGGGCGGTCGAGGTGGTGGTGCGACCCTGATAGATTAAGGGGTTCCCCGGTCCTGGCGTCCTTGCCGGAAGGTCCGGCCGCCACCCCGGTCATCCCCCTGTTCCCGAGCTGCCCCATGCATCGCCTTCATCGTGCCACGCTTCGTGTCAGTACCGTCGCCGTCCTGGCCATCGGGTGCACCCCCGCCGACCAGGACGCGCCGACTCCCGAGCCCCTGCCGGCCAACACCATCACCATCGCCGACCCGGGATTCGCCACCCCGGAGTCGATCCTGCACGACAACTACGCCGACCTCTACCTCGTCTCCAACATCAACGGCAACCCGCTCGAGGCCGATGGCAACGGGTTCATCTCCCGGGTGTCGCCGATCGGCGACGTGCAGCTCAGGTGGATCGACGGCGCCACACCAGGTGTCACCCTGAATGCGCCCAAGGGCATGGCAACCCTCGGGGACTATCTCTACGTGGCCGACATCAACACCCTGCGCTGGTTCGACCGGAACACCGGGGAGCCCCGGGGCGCGCTCGAAGTGCCGGGGGCCACCTTCCTGAACGACGTGGTGGCCCACCCGGAAGGCGGGGTCTACTTCTCCGACACCGGGATGCGGGCAGGAGCCAACGGGTTTGAGCCGGCCGGGACCGATGCCATCTATCGCCTCAACCCCGACATGAGCCTCGACACGCTCGCCCGCGGCGAGCAGCTCGGCCACCCGAACGGGCTGGCCCTCTCGGGGGACAGCCTCTGGGTGGTCACGTTCGGCTCGAACGAGCTCTACCGGCTGGAGAACGGGGCCAAGGTGGATGTGACCACCCTGTCCAAGGGCAGCCTCGATGGTCTCGTGATCTTCGGGCGGATGGTCTTCATCTCCAGCTGGGAGGGGTCGTCGATCTTCCGGGGCACGCTGGGCGGACCGATCCACGAGATCCTGACCGGCGTGCCATCGCCCGCCGACATCGGGCATGACGCCTTTCAGCACCGGCTGCTGATCCCCCTCTTCAGCGACAACCAACTCAAGCTCGTGCCACTGGCGTTCTAGGACCCGGCCTCGTGCGCGTGTTCCCGGCCCCCGAACGGGATGCCCCCATCCCCCGGGGCTGGGTGGCAGCGGTGGCCGCCGTGGCCATCGCGGTCGGGCTGGCCAGCCTCGACAACAGCTTCGTGCAGGACGACCTCTCCATCATCGTCCGCAACGAGCGAATGCACTCGCTCGCCAACTGGCGCATCCTGCTGTCCGCGCCCTACTGGCCGCCGCCATGGATCGAGGACCTCTGGCGACCGGTCACCTCGCTGGCGCTGGCAGCCCAGTACCAGCTTGGGGGCGGGGATCCCGGCCTGTTCCGGGTGGTGAGCCTGGCCCTGCACGCCCTGACCGCGGTCGGGGTCCTGCTGCTCGGGCGCCTGCTGCTCCCGCTCGGCGTCGCGGTGGGGACGGCCCTCCTCTTTGCCGTCCACCCGGTGCACGTCGAGGCGATGGCCCTGGCGGTGGGCCAGCCCGAACTGCTGGTCACGCTCCTGGCCCTGGTCATGGTCGCCTGGTACCTGCACCGGCGCTGGTCGCCGGATGGGGCGGTCCGGGTGCGCGACTGGTGCCTCCTCGGGGTCCTCTACCTCCTGGCCGCGCTCACGAAGGAGCATGGCCTGGTCCTGCCGGGCCTGCTGGTGGCCGCGGAGCTGACCCTGGTTTCCGGGGCCCTGCGTCCCCGGCTCGGCCGGGTGGGGCCCGGGTTCGGGATCCTGGCGCTGCTCGGGGTGCTGGTGGTCATGGTCCGCTCCCTGGTCCTTGGAGGAGACCTGGTCGGCAGCTTCACCGCCGAGGCGCTGGACGGGCTCTCGATCGGCGGGCGCGCCCTGACGATGCTGGCGGTCGCCACGCAGTGGGCCCGTCTGCTGTTGTGGCCGGCCCGACTGAGCGCCGACTACTCGCCGCAGGAGCTGGTCGCCTCCACCGGCTTCGGGACCAGTGAGGCGCTCGGGCTCGTGATGATCCTGGCAGGAGTGGTGGGCGCCTGGGCCAGTCGGCGGTCGCTGCCGGTCGTGAGCTTTGGGCTGCTCTGGATCGCGGTGGGAATCTTTCCGGTCAGCAATGTCGTCGTACCGACGGGCGTGCTGCTGGCGGAGCGGACCCTGTTCCTGGCAAGCGCCGGGGTGGTTCTGGTGGTTGGCGGGCTGGCCTCCCGGGCGTGGCGGGCCGAGGTGGCGTGGGTGCGCGTGGCGCTCCAGGTCGGGGGAGCGACGTTGATGGTCCTGGGTGCCGCGCGGAGCCTCCAGCGGTGGCCCGTCTGGCAGGACGAGACGACCTATGTCCTCCGCACCGTCGAGGACGCTCCCCGGAGCTTCCGGACGCAGCGGGCCCATGGGGAGGTGCTCTTCCTGCAGGGGAAGCGGGCGGAGGGGATGGCTGCGTATGGTCTGGCGCTGCAGTATGCCCCGCCCGCCGAGGCCTGGCGGGTACGGAACGACCTTGCCCGGCGACACTTCGAGGAGGGGGCAAGCGCCCTGGCGGTGCAGCAGCTTCTGGCCAGCCGGCAGGAGGCCCCGGCGATCCAGGAAACATGGAACTACCTGATCCTCGGGCTGCTCAATCTGGGTGAGTACCCGGCGGCCCTGCAGGAGGCCGAGGCGGCCCTGGCCCGCGGCTTTTCGGTGGAGGTGTTCGAGGATCTGCGCGCGCTGGCCAATACGGCGTTGCGCGGCAACGTTCCCGCCGGGGCAATCCGGATCAACGTGGTCAGGCCGGAGGGGTGAGAAGCGAGAAGTGGGAAGTGGGGGGTACGAGGTAAGAGGTAAGAGGTGAGAGGTAAGGGGTAAGGGGTAAGAGGTGTGAGGTGAGAGGTCGGGGGGGCGGACGACATCCATCCGAGGAGATTGATCATGACCGAGGCGCAGGGCGGTACCGAGGAGCTCCGGGTTTCTGGCGAGGGACTCGTAGCCAAGGTGAAGGAACTGATCCACCAGGGCAATGTGCGGCGGATCATCGTCAAGAACGAGGAGGGCCGTTCGCTCCTCGAGATTCCCCTGACCGTCGGCGTGGTGGGTGCCGTGCTGCTGCCGGTGATGGTGGCCTTGGGGGCGATTGCCGCCTTGGCGGGCAGCTACACCCTGGTGGTCGAGAAGCGGGACCCCGACGAAGGGTGATCGCGGCTCGACTGAGGGCCGTGAACCTGTTAACTTTCAAGGAGTTCCATCACCTCGACAACCAATATCGGGAGCATACCAATGGCCACGGCCAAGAAGAAGGCAGCGAAGGCGTCCAAGGCGGTCAAGAAGGCCGTTGCAAAGAAGTCGAGCACCGCGGCAAAGCGGATCAAGGCGGCGGCCTCCAAGGCCGGCAGCGCGATCAAGAAGGCCGGTGCGAAGACCGCCAGCGCCGCCAAGAAGGCCAGCAAGAACAAGAAGGTGCGCGTGGGTGCGGCGGTGGCGGCGGTGGCGGGCGCAGCAGTGGTCGCCGGCATGGTGGCCAAGAAGCGCCGCAAGTAGGGGTCCAACAGGTTGTCGCGGAACAGGGGCGGGGGGCCGGGTGGCCCCCCGCCTTTCTTTTCAGCGACCTGCCAGGGCCATGCAGGTGACCTCGATGCGCGCGTTCGACACCAGCCCCGAGACGGCGACGGTGGTGCGTGCGGGTGGTTCGGACGGGAAGAAGGTCCGATACTCGGTGTTCATCGCCTGAAAATCGGCGATGTCCGCCAGGTACACCGTGCACTTCACGACCCGATCCATCCCGCTCCCGACCGACTCGAGCAGCGTCTTGATGTTTGTCATCGTCTGCCGGGTTTCCGGGCCGACCCCACCCGGCACCAGCCCCTGGCCCGGCGCAAAGCCCAGCTGGCCGGAGAGGTAGAGCATGTCGCCCACCTTGACGATGGAGCTGAGGTTGGCCCCGGGCCGCGGCGCCTGCGGCAGGATCTCCCGGGTGGCCTGGGCGGCAAGGGGGCCTGCGCCCATGAGGAGCGCCACGGTCAGGGTGGCGACACGGGTGGGAAGTCGGCGAATCATTGGCGGCAATCTCCAGGTAAGGGCGGGTCGGATCAGTCGGTGTACATGCCGTCGTCATCAGGGGCCGGCTCCTCGACCGGGATGCTGAACGACTCGTCCAGCTCCGGGTCGCCGGCACGGCCCAGCACCCGCCCCGCGATGTAGTCGCCCACGACGGGCCCGAACTTGAACCCCTCGGCCGATCCGCCACCGGCGATCCAGACGTTGTCGTAGGCCGGGTGATGGTCGATCAGGAAGTTGCGGGTGGCGCTCGACTCGTAGTGACAGGCGCGCGTCTCGCTCAGCGGTGCGCGGGCCATTTCGGGGAATCGCGCTTCCAGCACCGCGCGGTTTCGCAGGATGCTCGACTCCGGCACGATCCGCTGGCTCAGGTCCGGATCGAAGGCCTGTTCCCCGCTGGTCCGGACCCGGAAACCACGATTGTCCGGCAACAGCGCCGGCCAGCCGGTCACCCCGGGAAAGTTCCAGCTCGGCAGGTTGGGAATGGTGAAGCGCTGATCGCCGGGAGGGGTGCCGAAGTAGCAGACGTGGCCCACGGGCAGGTTCATGAGCGGGCCGATCACGTCGGGGAAGACCTTGGGCATCCAGGGGCCGCAGGCAAAGCAGAAGCTGTCCGCGGTGATCCGGTCGCCGTTGGCCAGTGCGATCGCCTCCAGGCGCCGCCCCTGCCGCTCGGCCAGGAGGGCGTGCCCGATCCGGACCTCACCGCCGAGCTTGCGGAACACCACCCCGACCGCCTCGCAGGCCCGGCGCGCCCGGACCACTCCGGCGTCGGGTTCGTACAGCACCAGGGTGATCTTGTCAAAGTTGATGACCGGGTACCGGCGCCGGGCCTCGTCGACGTCCACCACTTCGTGGGGAATCCCCTCGGCCTGCCACCACTCGAGGGTCCGGGTGGTGAACTGCTGGGGCTCCTCCCGCATGATCAGGTCGCCCGTGCGGAAGAACAGCTGGCCGCCGATCGTGTCCTTCCACTCCTCGTCGAACTCCTGCCACCGGGTCATCGCGGTGCGGGCCCAGCGCATCCATTGCTGGCCGTGGGCGCGGTCACCGTAGGAGCTGCGCACGCCCCGGGTTTCGTCGCCGGAAGTGGCGCGCGAATTCCCGGGGCCGTACTGGTCGACCATGACCACCCGGGCGCCCTGCTGACGCAGGTGCAGCGCCGTCCAGCCGCCGAACGCCCCCGCCCCGATGACGGCGATGTCAAAATGCTCGCTCCGGCCCGAAGGTGGCGGGGCTGGGCTCGGCGGCGGAAAGACGAGCGGGACGCGGACGGGGGTGGAGGGGCCGCATCCGGTGGCGGCGAGCGCGGCGAGTTCCGCGGCGGTGAGGGTGACAAAGCTCCGACGATCCATCAGCGGTCTCCCGGCCCTGGGGTTGGGGGGATGCGAAGGGCCTGGAGCTTCTCCGCCTCGGCGGGAAGCTCGACCTCGCCGGCGGGATAGCCGTTGAGCCGCAGCAGGTACGCCACGATATCGGCATACTCCCCCGGCTTGAGCCGGCCAGGATTGTCCTGCGGCATCGAGGTCCGGATCTGCTCCCACAGGTCAAACGGACTCTTGCCGGCCCAGACCCGGCGGAACGCCGCTCCCGAATAGGCGGCGGCGGTGTGGCAATTGACGCAGTTGCGCTGGTAGGTGGCCTGGCCACGGCTGGCCTGGCGGGCGCTGTACAATGCCGCCGGCGCCGCGGTGGCGCTGTCGGGATCGCCGTCCTGGGCGGCGGCGGGGTGCGCCAGCACGGCCAGGGCGGCAAGGAGCAGCACGGGGGCCAGCCTCATGCCGTCGTCACTTCGGCAGCCGGAGGGCGACGAGGGCGGGGCCGCTGCTCGCCCCGCCGATGGCGCTGACGATGTACTGCGAGCCCTCGTGGAAGAAGGTCATCGGGGCCGTCATCGTCTGGCCCGGGAGTTCCACGGTCGCGAGTTCCGCCCCGGTCCGCTTGTCCACCGCGTGGAGCAGCGGCCGGCCGCCACGGCCCTCGCCGTAGATCAGGAGGGTGCTGGTGACCATTGCCGTGGCATGCGCCCCGGCGCCGGTCCGCGGCAGCTCCACCCCCGCCAGGCGCGGGTTGTTCTTGATCGACTCCGGGGTGTCGCCATTCGGAATCCACCAGAGGTGCTCCCCGGTGTTCAAGTCGATCGCCGTGATGCGGCCATACGGCGGCTTGAGGAGCGGCAGGCCATCCACGCCGCCGACTCCGCCGGGTCCCACCGACACCCACTCCACGTTGGAGAGCGAGTCGATGCTGGTGCCGGGCACCAGTCGCGGGGCGCTGCACGCCTTGGTGGAGGCCACGTAGAGGATGCCCGAGACCGGGTCGATCGCCGACCCGCCGGGGATGTTGGCCCCGCCATTGGCCCCGGGACAGTGGATCGCGGCTTCCTTGCCGTTGGCGCCCTGCACCGCTGGCGGGTTGAAGAGCGGGCCGAGCCGGAAGCGGGAGACCACCTCGAGGGCACGCTGCCGGAGCTCCGGGGTGTAGTCGATCAGGTCGTCGGTCGTGATACCCTGCAGCTCGAACGGGGCCGGGCGGGTGGGGAACGGCTGGGTCGGGGAGGTGTGCTCGCCCGGGACGTCGGACTGCGGCACCGGGCGCTCCTCGATCGGCCAGACCGGCTCGCCGGTGACCCGGTTGAACACGAAGGCCCAGCCCTGCTTGGTCACCTGCACCAGCGCCGGGACTCGCCGGCCGGCCACCGTGAGGTCGACCAGCTGGGGGGCGTGGGGGTTGTCGTAGTTCCAGATGTCATGGTGAACCGTCTGGAAGTGCCAGATCCGCCGGCCGGTCTTCGCGTCGAGGGCCAGGATGCTGGTGGCGAAGAGGTTGTCACCGGCCCGGAAGCCGCCGAAGTAGTCGATCGTGGGCGGGTCGGTGGGGACGTAGACGATGCCGCGCTCGAGATCGGCAGAGAGCGGGGCCCAGGCCGAGATGTTGCCGGTGTGCTTCCAGGCGTCGGTCTTCCAGGTGTCGTGGCCGAACTCCCCGGGCTTGGGGATCACGTTGAAGGTCCAGAGGTGCTTGCCGGTGCGGCCGTCGTAGGCCAGCACGTTGCCGGGGACGTTCTCCTGGCGGGTCTGGTAGTACCCCTGCTCATGCGAGTTGCCGATGACGACCACGCCATTGACCACGATGGGCGGGGAGGAGTTGGTGATGTAGCCAACTTCGGGTGGATAGCCCTTCTCGCGGTCGTGCGGCCAGGGCCCGAGGTTGTCGAGCAGGTCCACCGTCCCGTTGGTGCCAAAAC
Organism: Gemmatimonadales bacterium; assembly: GCA_048499805.1. Classification (GTDB taxonomy): domain Bacteria; phylum Gemmatimonadota; class Gemmatimonadetes; order Gemmatimonadales; family GWC2-71-9; genus JAWXBA01. The sequence goes on from JASNZF010000004.1 coordinate 248,569, forward strand.
TGGCAATCGGTCGTCCGGTCTCGGCATCGAGCGCATGCAGGAAGAAGGCGGGGGAGACGACATAGATCCGGCCACGGCCGTCCACGACGTCGTAGGCCACCCCCTTGCCATAGTCCTTGCGCATCGAGTCGTGCCAGCGCTTGGTCTCCGGCTCCCGAAACATCCACAATGTCTCGCCGGTGGCCGGGTCGATCGCCACCACCGTCCGCCGGCTCCCGGCCACGCTGAAGAGCTTGCCCTCGGCGTAGATCGGCGTGGCGCGCAGGAGCGACTCCTGGTCCGGACTGTAGTTGTCCGCCCGCCAGAGCCAGGCCACCTCGAGGTCCTTGAAGTTCTCGGCGGTGATCTGGTTCAGCGGGGAGTACCGGGTGCTGGCGGCGTCGGCGCCCCAGGCGGTCCATTGAGCGGGCGGGGTGGCCTGGGCCTGCGCGAGGGTGGCGGCACCCACCGCCGCCAGGAGGGCCACGCCACCCCCGGCCAGTCGGTTCCTCATTCGGTTCACGGATTCCTCCTGACGTAGCGGCGAAGTGATCTGGAACCGACCTCGGCCCCGTAGATGTTGCCCTGTGCGTCCACCGCGACCCCCTCGGCGAAACTGGTGCCCGCCGCATCGGGGTTGGGCTCCGGGTCGGGAATGAACGCCGTGACCCAGCCGGTGCGGGCGCTGCCGATGTACATGCCCCGCCTCCATCCCGGGTTCCTCCGGGTATTGGACTCGGAGTCCGCGGCGTAGAGCACGTCGTTGGCATCGATGAAAATCCCGCTCGGCCGCCCAAACTGGGTCCAGGTGGCCAGATGGGTGCCCTCCTGGTCGAAGATCTGGATCCGGCTGTTGCCGCGGTCGGCCACGAAGAGCCGGCCCTGGGAGTCCATGGCCAAGGCGTGCGGGTCGCGGAACTGCCCCGGTCCATAGCCCGGGGTGCCCCATTCCTTCAGGAAGGTCCCATCGGCAGCCAGCTTGACGATCCGGCTGTTGCCGTCGGGCTCGTGGCCGTCGGCCACGAAGATGGAGCCATCGGGGGCCACCAGCACCGCGGAGGGCTTGTTAAAGTGCCGCGGCCCGCTCCCCGGCACTCCCTTCTCGCCCAGGGTCATGAGGAGGGTCCCGGCGGGGCTGAACTTGTAGATGACATGTCCCAGCCCGGGTTGCGGGGCGCCATAGCCCACCGCGTCGGTCACCCAGACGTTGCCCGACCGGTCCACATGGAGCCCGTGCGGCCAGGCAAACAGGCCCGCGCCGAAGCTCCGCACCACCTGCCCGGCCGGGTCGAGGAGCAGGATCGGGTCGACCGGACTCCCGGCGCAGAGATTGGCCCCGCACCGTTCCGCCACCCAGACCTGGCGACCGTCCGGGGCGGTCCAGATGGCGCTGGTGGCGCCCCAGGTCCGGCCGGCTGGGAGGGTGCCCCAAGGGGCGCCCTCATATGGGTTGGGAGCCGTCATCTGGGCTTTCAGGGCCCCGGTCATTGTCAACATGCCCAGGAGACCCGGCCCGAACAGGCGGAGACGCAGCCGCATGGCAGATCCTCATATTGTGGCGGAGCGGCGAGGCGGGAACGGTTCACCCCACCGAGATTCCTAATCTGGCCCCGTTTCGGCGGGGAGGCCAGTCCCGGGGCGGGGGGACGGTGGGTCGGCGGGTCAGCGGGTCAGCGGGTCAGTGGGTCAGTGGGTCAGTGGGCTTGGGAGACTGGTGGGCGAACTCTACGGCGGTGGCCACGAGCACGTTCACGCAGGGTTCCAGGGAGTCGATCTCCACGTACTCATCGGCTTCGTGCAGCCCCTTGCCGGAAGGGCCATGCGCGATGGTGGGGATGCCCCCCTCCGCCACGTAGATGTTGTTGTCCGCGATTCCCATCAGGCCGGCCAGGACGGGAGGCCGCCCGTGGACGCGGGCGTAGGCGGCCTGGAAGGCCGCCACGGCCGGGTCGGTTCGCTGCATCACGAAGGGGAGATAGGCTGGCGGCGGGGTCTCGATGGTGACGGTGGACTCCAGGCCCAGTGATTCGACCAGCTCTTCCAGCTGGGCCACCGCCAGGTCCCGGGTTTCACCGGGCACGAGCATCCGGGTCACGATCACCTCGCACCGTTCGGGCACCACCACGGCGTACTCCCGGTAGCCCCCGTCGATCTTGAGGGTGCTGCAACCCGCGCGACCAAGGAGGGGGTGGCTGGCGAGCGGCAGTCGGGGCAGGGCCGCCACGATCCTGGCGGCGTCGTCCACCGCATTGATCCCCTTCTCCGGGTGGAGCAAGGCGTGGGTGCTGCGGCCCTGCACGAGGATGCGGTACAGGATCTTGCCGGGCTGGGCCAGCGGCACGGGGTCTTCAGCGCTCCGGCCCGAGAACGGTTCCGGCAGCAGCATCAGGGTGCTGGCGCCGAGCTCGGTGCCCAGCAGGGCCCGGGCGCCGGTGCCGAGGCCCTCCTCGTCCACGGTGGCGGCAAAGCCGATCCGCCCGAGCCGGGGGTGGAGCGTAGTGTCAGCCAGGAGCCGGCCAAAGGCCGCCAGGGCGCAGGCCACGCCGGACTTCATGTCGAGGGCACCGAGGCCGTACAGGCGCCCGTCTCGCCGGGTGGGGGTCCACGGATCCGAGGTCCAGCCGGTGGCGGCCGCGACGGTGTCGAGGTGTCCGGTGAAGGTGAGGAAGCTGTTGGCGGGTCCGACCCGGACGGCGCAGTGGACGTTGGGCCGGCCGGGTGCCACCACCTGCCAGACGGGTTCGATGCCCAGGGTGCGGATCTGGTCACCGATGACGTCTGCCAATTCCCCCTCGTGGGGGGCCACGGAGTTGATCCGGACCATGGCCTCGGTCAGGTCGAGCGGGGACGGCGTCATGACACCCTCGATGCGGTTGGCCGGATCACCTGGCAAAGAGGCGGACGGCCACTGGGGTGGGCGGGGCAAGAGACGCCGCGATCGTGAGGCGGATGCGCCGGCACGGACGCGGGCTGAATGTCGTCACCCGCTTGTACCCGATCGTCGTGCCCGAAGCGAGCGCCTCCCATCCATAGGTGCTCTCTCCTTCCAGGTGCCAGCGGGACACGACCTGGCCGGATCGCACATCTTCCATCAGAATCGCTGTCCCCACCTGCTCCGGTCTCGCCAGCGCAATGGTCCCGCTCGGCTGGCCTTCCGCGACCCAGGTCACGGTAGCGCCGTCCGCCAGGTCCTGCGCAAAGCGTTCGGTCAGCGCCTGACGCATGCCTGCCAGGCGGGCCACGTCGGTTTCGTGGAGCAACCCTGCCGTGGTCGGGGGAACATTGAGCAGCAGCTTGGAGTTGCGGCCCACCGAGGTGTCGTAGAGCCGGACCAGGTCGTCCACGCTCCGGACGCGTGCGTCCTGCTCGGGGTGCCAGAACCACCCGGGCCGGATCGAAGTGTCCGTCTCGCCGGGGCGCCAGACGGTGCCGAACGGATCTCCCTCTTGCAGCATGCGCTCGACTTGCGGTCCCGTGGCCCCGGGGAAGGGGACCACGGCGGGATCCACGGTGCTCCAGTTGGTCTCACCAGCCACCCCACGCTCGTTGCCGATCCAGCGAAGGTCGGGGCCGGCGTCGGAGAAGATCACCGAGTCGGGCTGGAGCTGCTTCACGAGCCCCCAGTATCGGGGCCAGTCGTACACCTGGCGGCGGCCCGAGGGACCCTCGCCGTTGGCGCCATCGAACCAGACCTCGTGCACCGGCCCGTAACGGGTCAGCAGCTCGGTGAGTTGATCGCAGTAGAAGTCGGAGTACTGGTCGGAGCCGTAGACCGGGGCATTGCGATCCCAGGGCGAGAGGTAGAGCCCAAGCCGGAGGCCGTCGGCTCGGCAGGCGTCGGCCAGCTCCCGCACCACGTCGCCGTTGCCGCCGCGGAAGGGCGAGGAGGCCACGGAGTGCCGGGTGGTGGCGGTGGGCCAGAGGCAGAACCCATCGTGATGCTTGGCGGTCAGCACCACCGCCCGGAAGCCGGCGGCACGGGCGGCGCGGGTCCACTGGCGGGCGTCGAAGGCGGTGGGATTGAAGATGGCGGGCGATTCATTGCCATCACCCCATTCCCGGTTGGTGAAGGTGTTGACCCCGAAGTGGGCAAAGAGCGCCAGTTCGTCCTGCTGCCAGAGCAACTGGGCTGCGGAGGGCACCGGCCGTCGGGAGAGCGGCAGACGACCCAGGCGGGGTCCGAGCGCGGCAAGTGCCCCAACGGCCAGGAACTCGCGTCGGCTGAAGTGGTGCCGTCGGGACATTGGGCCCTCCTGGCGAGTGGCGTGCGATCGAGAGGGAAGGATGCGCCCGGGGACGGGAGCCCGCAACCATCCGGCAGGGATGGCGAGCATGCCGGTCGGGCACTAATCTGGAGTGGTCCCCCGCAATGACCGTCCCGCCCGATGGAGCGCCCATGCCGCCACAGCAAGCCGAGCCAAGCCAGAAGAACGCGGTCATCGCCCACACGATGCTGCTCGGCGGAAGCACGGTGGTCGCCCTGGTGCTCTTCCTGGCGGGTCCCATGATCGAGGACCTTGAGGTGGTCGGCCATGCGCTGGTGGGAGTGTCCGTCATCGTCCACCTTGTGGCCTGGATGCTTCTCCGCCCGAGGGTGGCCCCACGCCCGGCCACCATGTCCGAGGCCGACTATTGGTCGGACAGGGAACGGTTCGGGCGGGCAACGATGCTGTGGGCGGTCGCGGAAGGGGGGACCTTCCTGGCGCTCGTCGGCTGGTTGTTCAGCGGCAACATTTCCGCGATGGTGGTGGCGGCGGTGGGCATCGGCATCCTGGTCATGTACCGCCCCGGTGTCCTGACGGGCCGGTAGGTCGGGCCCGTTGTTGGGGCCAGAAAGGAGCACGGTGTGCCAGACATTCTGATGGACTTCCCCGTGTCGGCTCCGCCTGCCACGGTCTTTGCAGCCATCACGACTCCGGCCGGGCTCGACCAGTGGTGGACCCTGACCTCAGCGGGAACCGCTGAGCCGGGCGCGGTCATGACCCTCGGGTTCGGCCCCGAGTACCAGTGGACGGCGCGGGTGACGCGGTGCGTGGCCGACCGGGAGTTCGAGCTGGAGTTGGTGGACGCGATGCCCGACTGGGCTGGCACGAGAGTGGGATTCCGGCTGGCGGCCACCGCGTCCGGTGGCACCCGCGTACAATTCCACCATGCCGGCTGGGCCGAGGCCGGGGATCACTTCCGGACCTCGGCGTTCTGCTGGGCGATGTACCTGCGGATCATGAAGCTCGGCGTTGAGCAGGGGCTCCAGGTTCCCTACGAGCACCGACTGGCGGTGTAGCGGGAGGGGTGCCGCGGCGCCCTACTCCGCCGCCTTGGCAGCCTTCGTCGCGGCGCCGATGTACTCGAACAGCTTCGGGTCGATGCCGCTCTGCTCGCGGACCGTCGGCTCCTCGCGATACATCGTCATGATCGCCCGGTTGATCGCTGGATCCCCGTTCGTCATCTCGTCGACCAGCTCCATCCAGCGGCGGGCCAACCGCTGCACGCCGGGGTCGGTTGCGGGGGTGCCCCTGGCCATCGCCGCCTGGACCTTGGCGATCAGCCCCGGCCACTCCGCCTCGACCTCCTTGATGCGTGCCTCGCCGACCGCCTCGCGGCGCGCGTCCAGCTGCTTGAGCTGGTCGGGGGTGTAGTACTTCTCGATCATGGTCATCATCTCCATCGTCTGGGTGAACTGCTCCATCGAAATCGGTCCTGCCGCCTTCAACTGCCCGGCAAGCGCCGTCAACCGGGCATGGAGACGCTCCTGTGCCTCGATCTGGTCCTTCAGCCGGGCCAGGTGCAGCTCGAGGATGGCTCCCGGCGTGAACTCGGGCATGGACAGGCATTCCCGGATCTGCTCCAGGGTGAATCCGAGCTGGCGCAACGAGAAGACCTGGTGGAGCCGGCGAATGTCGGCCTCACCGTAGAGCCGGTACCCCGCGCTGGTGCGTGCCGACGGGGAGAGGAGGCCGATCTGGTCGTAGTGGTGCAGGGTGCGCACCGTGATCCCTGTTTCCTTGGCCAGTGCGCCGATTTTCCAGGTCCGCATGGGTGGCTCCGCCGGAGGGTGAATCCCGCCGTGAACCCATCTTACACCCTGACGTTGCGTCAGGGTCAAGGGGTGCCCTGGTGCTCTGGCGACGGTTTGCGTGGCGTTCCACCCCGAACCGTCTGAAACCGTGCTGCACACCCCTCTCGTCCGGGGGGCGCGGCACGGTGGCTGGTTGCGCCGAGCCTCGCCGGGCGGCAGATTCGCGCAGCCTGGGGCACCCAACAGCCGGGCGATCCGTGGGAGGGTCCATGTACGGCGTCTACCTGTTCAGCGCGGTCCTCGGCGGGGGGATGGTGCTCTTTTCCCTGCTGACCGGTGGGGATGATGGGGCCGGTGGCGACCTCGAAGTGGATGGCGCCGAGGGCCCGGGTGGTCATGGCCACCTGGGTGGGGACCTGCTGCTCGGCCTGTTCCGGATCCGAAACCTGACCTTCCTGCTGGCGGGATTCGGCATCACGGGCGTTCTTGGCACCTGGCTTGGCGCAGGCAAGTGGGCGACGGCGCTGCTGGCCGGGGCAGTCGGCGTCACGAGCATGCTCCTGGTGCACGGGGTCTTCACCTGGCTTCGGTGGACCGACAGCGGCACGGATGTCTTCAGCGACCAGGACCTCGAGGGAACCTTCGCCCGGGTGGTCGTGCCGATGACGACCACGACGCGGGGCCGGGTGTCCTGTGTCGCGTCTGGCCGGCAGCTCTACCTGACGGCACAGCTGGACGCGGGGGGCGGGGAACGACTCGAGGTCGGCACCCCGGTGGTGATCCTGCGGATGCGGGGTGGCGTGGCCGAGGTGGCGCCCGCCCCGAGCCTGGAGCTTTCCTCTTCCTCTGATTGAGGCACACATGGATCCCATCGTGATGGCGATCGCCGCGGGCATGGCCCTCCTGGTGGTGGGCGCGCTGACGCTGGTCGTGAAGTCGCTGATCGTGATCTGCCTGCCCAACGAGATGGTCGTCGTGACCGGCCGGAAGCGGATCACCAAGGACGGCCGCGAGGTGGGTTACCGGGTGCTGCATGGCGGCCGCACCCTCCGGATCCCGATCATCGAGCGGGTCTCACGACTGGACCTGACCACCATTCCGATCGAGGTGTCGATCAAGAACGCCTATTCCAAGGGCGGCATCCCGCTGCTGGTGCAGGGCATCGCCAACGTGAAGGTGAGCGGCCGCGACCCGGTGGCCGACAACGCGGTGGAGCGGTTGCTGGACAAGCCGTTTGGCGAGGTGATGCAGATCGCCAAGGACACCCTCGAGGGCAACCTGCGCGGTGTCCTGGCGACGCTCACCCCCGAGGAGGTCAACGAGGACCGGCTCAAGTTCGCGCAGCAGCTGATCGAGGAGGCCGACGAGGACCTCAAGAAGCTCGGACTGGAGCTGGACACCCTCAAGATCCAGAACGTGACCGACGAGGTGAACTACCTCGACTCGATCGGCCGTGAGAAGACCGCCCACATCCTCAAGGTGGCGCGGGCCGCCGAGGCGCAGCGCAGTTCCGAGGCGGAGCAGATCGAGGCGGCGGCCCGCCAGGCCGCCCAGGTGGCCGCCATCCAGGCCGACCTGAAGATCGCGGAGGAGAACAACCGGCTGCGGGTGCGCCGGGCCGAGCTCGAGGCGGAGGCGCTGGCGCGGGAGGCCGAGGCCAAGGTGTCCGGCGAGAAGGCCCGGGTGGTGGCGGAACAGTCGCTGCAGCAGGAGCGGATCGGGCTGGAGCAGCGGCGGCTCGAGGCCGACGTCCTCCTGCCGGCCAATGCCGACCGCGAGGCCGCCGAGCAGCGCGCCAAGGGCTCCGCCGCCAAGATCACCGAGGACGGCCGGGCCCGGCTTTTCGTGCTGGAGGAGACGATCAAGCTCTACCTCAACGCCGGTTCGCAGGCGGAGCGGATCTTCATCCTCAACATGCTGCCCGACATCATCAAGGAGATCACCGGGGCGGTGGACGGGATGTCGATCGACAAGGTGACGGTGATCGACTCCGGCGGCGGCAAAGGCGTGGCGAATGCCGCCGGCCAGCTGCCGACCGCCATCATCCAGCTCACCGAGCAGATCGAGGCGGCGACGGGCATCAACATCCTGAGCCGGCTTGGACGGAGCGGCGCCGAGGCGGCGCCCGCCGTGACGGAGGGGTAGCCCGGAGCCCATCCGGCCGGTTGCGCGCAGCCCCGTGGCCGTCCAGATTCGAGGAATGGGGCCCGGCCGCCGCCTGGACGGCGCGCCGGGCGTCCCCTCCCAGTCCCCCAGGAGTGCCATGTCCTCCCCTGAGAGCCCCGGCGGCCCGTACCCCCCCAAGCCCCGGGATACCGACCTCGATGTCTACGGGTTGACCCATCCGGGGCTGGTCCGGAAGCACAACGAGGACCATTTCATCCTCGGCTCCCTGCACCAGCGGCTGAATGTCATCTCGACCTCCCTGACGGAACCGGAGCGCCTTCCCCTCAACGGGGATCGCCTGGCGATGCTGGCGGTGGTGGCCGATGGTGTGGGCGGGGGACGGAAGGGGGAGGAGGCGAGCCGCACCGCCCTCGAGGCGATCACCGCCTATATCGCGGACAGCACCCGCGCCTTCTACCTGGCCGATGCCCGCAGCGAGGACTTTGCCCAGATCCTGCAGGACGCCGCCATCCGGGTGCACGAACGGGTCCAGGCGCTGGCCGCCGAGAACCCGGAGCGCCGCGGGATGGCGACGACCATGACGCTGTACCTGGGGGTGTGGCCCTGGATCTACCTGCTCCAGGTGGGCGACTCCCGCTACTACATCTTCCACGATGACACCCTGACCCAGATCTCCCGGGACCAGACGATGGCCCAGGAACTGGTGGACCAGGGGGTCATGAAGCGCACCGATGCGTTCAACTCGCGCTGGGCCAACGTCCTCTCCAGCTCCATCGGTGGCCAGCAGAACGCGCCCGTGGTGACGCGGCTGCAGCAGGAGCTGGACAACGTCCACTTGATGTGCAGCGATGGCCTGACCAAGCACGTGTCCGACGAGCGCATCGCCGAGCGACTCCGCACCATGACCTCCGCCAAGCAGGTGTGCGAGGCGCTGCTGCAGGACGCCCTGGACGGGGGCGGGAGCGACAACGTCACCATCATCGTCGGGCGTTCGGTCCGGCGGGAAGCGGGACCCGCGGCCTAGTCATCGGCTGGTACTTCCCCTCAGGGGGTGGCGCCTCCCGCGTTTTGGCGGTCAGGCCATCACCGACGAGAACGGCCGCCCGATCTCCGACCCGGCCGAGGCGGCCAACGGGGCCCGGAAGCCCGGCGAAGGCGTGGGGCGCAACCACGACTTCGTGCCGGGCAGGACCGTCTGGGCGGCCACGGAGTTCACGGCCGAGCCGGTGGGCCGGTTCCCGGCCAGGCAGCTGGAGTTCGTCAGCGGCAACATGCAGGTCGTGGAGTTCGAGGGGGCCAAGGTCCTCGAGGCCACCAGCAGCAGCGTGTTCCGTGTGAAGCTGCCGGAGGCGCTGCCACAGGCGTTCACGATCGAGTTCTACCTTCGGATTCCCGCCGGCAACATGGGCACGTACCTCTTCACCAGCCCGCGCCCGACCTCGATCGCCCGGCATCCCCACGACTACGGCTACCTCTTCCACACCCCCGGCATCTACCGCGGCGACACCGAAATCTCCGGTACCCAGTCGCGGGGCATCGTGGCCAACCTGGTGCCCGTCAAGCTGCAGGTGAACGACACCTCGGCCATCATGGAAATCGGTTCGGAGCGGGTGTCGCAGGTGCCGACGGCCAACTTCGGGCGCACCGATGCGGTGGAATTTCACGTGGCGGCGAATGCCCGCTTTCCCGCGTATGTCTCCGACATCGTCGTGGCGGTGGGCCTCGATGAGCTGTACGAGGTGCTGAGCACCACCGGTGAGTTCACCACCCGGGGCATCTTCTTCGACAGCGACAGCGACACGTTGCGCCCCGAGTCCACCCCGACCCTCGAGGCGCTGCGGACGGCGCTGCACGACCATGCCGACCTCAAGGTCCTCGTGGAGGGCCACACCGATGGCCAGGGCGAGGAGGACCACAACCTGGACCTCTCCCGCCGACGGGCGGCGGCCGTGGTCGCGTACCTGACCGCCAACGGCATCGCGGCGGACTGGCTGCGCAGCGACGGCAAGGGCGAGTCGACGCCGGTCGGGGACAACGCCACAGCGGAGGGGCGGCAGCAGAATCGGCGGGTGGTGATCCGAAAGCTGCCGTAGCCGGTCGATCGGGGAGGGAGGGGTGGGGGGAGGTGCCCTGACGTGACCGGTGCCACGCTCCCCCCCCCGGCCCCGGCGGCTATCCGTTCGCGTGCAGCTCGAGCGTCCGGGCCAGCCAGGCCTTGGCAAACTGCCAGTCGCGCTTGACGGTAGCGGTCGAGACCTCGAGGAGTGCCGCGATCTCCGGCAGCTCCAGTCCCGCGAAGAATCGCAGCTCCACCACCCGAGCCCAGCGCGGCTCGGCCGCCTCCAACTGGACCAGGGCGTCGTCCAGCTCCAGGAGGTCGAGCTCCGGCGGTGTTCCCACCGCCATGGCCTCGTCCAGCGTGATCCGCACCCCGCCATCGCGCTTGCCGGCGCGACGGGACCGGGCATGATCCACCAGGATGTGGCGCATCGCCCGCGAGGCGGCGCTGAGGAAGTGGCTCCGATCGGCGTAGGTCGCCGCGTCGCGGGAGTAGAGGCTGAGGTAGGCCTCGTGCACCAGGGCGGTGGGCACCAGGGTGTGGTCGTGGCGCTCCCCCCGCATGTGGTGCCGGGCGATGGTGCGCAGCTCGTCGTAGACCTGGGTGAGCAGGAGGTCGGGGGCCAGGGCGTCGTCTCCGCCCGACATGCCGGTGGTGGCCATGCGCGCTCCAGAGGGGGAATGCGTCCCAATCATGGCGCCCCGGCCGGGTGGGGGCAAGGAGCCGCGTTGACCGGGTCCGGCCCGGACGGTACCCTTCGATGGGCGTGCGCAGCCGACCCGCCCCGGCCCGATGCTCGCGCCCCCAGTGACATCGCGGGCACTCCCCCCTTGCCGGAAACCGGTTTGATCCGCCATGACCTCTGAGCACCTGCGCCAGTTGCGGCGCCTCTTCGACCAGGTCCTCGATGCGCCGCCGTCCCAGCGCGAGGTGGTGCTGGACGCGCTGACGAGCGGCGACCCCGCCCTGCGGGGGGAGCTCCAGGCGCTGCTGGCCGATCAGGCCGCCGACACCCGCGGCCTGCGCGACGAGGTGGAACCCGACGGTATCCTGCTTGGCGTGGCCAACGACCTGTCGGGCGCGGTCCTGGGGGCCTACCTGCTCGAGCGGCGGATCGGCCGGGGCGGCATGGGTGAGGTCTACCTTGCCTCGCGCAGCGATGGCCAGTTCTCCCGGCGCGTCGCGGTGAAGTTGATCCGCCCGGGAATGGACTCCATGGTCCTCCTGCGGCGGTTCCAGCAGGAGCGCCAGATCCTGGCCGCCCTCAATCATCCGGGCATCGCCACCCTGCTCGATGCCGGGGTGACGCCCGCGGGCCGCCCCTTCCTGGTCATGGAATACGTGGACGGCCAGCCGATCACGACCTGGTGCGCCGCGGCGTCGCTGCCCATGGACGCCCGCATCCAGCTGTTCCGGGAGGTCTGCGCCGCGGTCCAGTTCGCCCACCGCAACCTGGTGATCCATCGCGACCTCAAGCCCGCGAACATCCTGGTGACCGAGTCCGGTGGGGTCAAGCTGCTGGACTTCGGCATCGCCAAGCTGGTGCGCCCGCTGGAGGAAGCCGGCGAGGCCACCACCTTGAGCGGCCGCGCGATGACGCCCTCGTATGCCAGCCCCGAACAGATCCGCGGCGAACCGGTCACCACCAGCAGCGACGTCTTCTCCCTCGGCGTCATCCTCTTCGAGCTGCTGACGGGCCGGCAACCCCTCGAACTCGACGGCATGTCGATCGCCGAGGCGATCAGCAAGGCGACCACGGAGGAGCCGCCGAGGCCCAGCGCGGTGATCACGGACGAAGCCGTCGGCACGCCGGTGGACCGGCGGGAGTGGCAGCGGCGGCTGGTGGGGGACCTCGACAACATCGTGCTCAAGGCGATGCGCAAGGATCCGACCCAGCGGTACGGCACGGTGAGCGAGTTGGCAGACGACCTGGAGCGGTTCCTCAATCATCGACCGGTGCTGGCTCGGCCGGCCACCCTCCGCTACCGGTTCCGGAAGTTCATGGCCCGCAACCGGACGCCGGTGATCGTGGCGGGGGCTGGCCTGCTGGCGCTGGTCCTGGGCGTGGCCGGCACGGTGAGCCAAGCCCAGCGCGCGGCGGTGGAGCGCGGCCGGGTGCTGCAGCAGATGGCGGATGTCCGGGCCACCGCGGCGGCGCTGCTGTTTGAGGTTCATGACGCCGTGGCCGAGCTGCCGGGGGCCACCGAGGCCCGCCGGATGATCGTGGCCCAGGGGATCCAGAGCTTGGAGACGCTTTCCGCCCAGGTGGCGGGAGACCCGGACCTCGAGTGGGAACTGGCCGAGGCCTACCTGCGCACCGGCCTGGTGCAGGGGGATCCGACGCGGGCGAGCCTGGGCGACCTCGGTGGAGCCGCCACCAGCTTCCGGCGGGCGATCGAGATCGCGGATCGGCTGGTGGCGGCCGCTCCGCGCGACATGCGCGCGCGCCGCACCCTGGCGCTTGCCCACGAGAAGCTCGGCGATGCGCTGGCCTGGGCCGGTGAAGTGGACGAGGGCGTGCGGCATTCGCGCGAGGCCCTGGATGGCTACCGCGCGATTGCCGCTACCTTCCCTGACAGCGGGCGCCACCAACTCTCCGTCGCGATCAGTCTCGTCAAGCTGGGCGACCTTTCCGGCAACCCCAACTTTCCCAACCTGGGGCAGCGGGATTCCTCGATCGCCCGGTATGAGGAGGCACGCGCGATGCTCGGTTCACCCGCCCTGGTCGAGGCCCCGACCTGGGGCACGCGGCGGTACGGGGCGCTGGTCGACGAGCGGATCGGCACCCTGCATCGGGCCGCCGAGCGGTATGCCGAGGCCCGGGCGGCATTTGAGCGATCCCTGGCGGTGCGCACGGTCCTGGCGACCGAGGATCCCGCCAACAACGACGCCCGCCGGGATGTGGGTGTCACCCAGCAGAACCTCTGCGAGGTCAACCTGGCACTGGATCGTGTCGAACCCGCGCTGGTGCTCTGCCAGGATGCGGATGCCGTCTACGGGGCCCTGCATCGGGCCGACCCGAGCAACGCCCAGGCGGTGCGCGACGTGGCGATCGGGGCCTTTTCGCTTTCGGGAGCGCGCCGCGCCACCGGCGACAGGGCGGGCGCGCTGGAGGCGCTGGAGAAGGGTGCCGACTTCCTGCGGGATGCCCTGGCCCGGGAGCCCGCCAATGTGCCCAACCGGCTGCTCCTGGCACGGACGCTGGCACGCCACACCCTCTTCGCCCGAGAGGCGGGCCGGCCGGCGCCGTGGGCCGCCGCCGCCGTGGCGGCGCTGCGCGAACTCCAGGCCGAGGGGCATCTCGGCCCCGACGACGAGGGAACGCTGGCGCGGGTGGTGGGCCCAGGGAGGTAGGTGGTTGGGACAGCCGTCCCGTCATCGCGTTTGCGTGCCCAGCGGTCCTAGCTGGCGTCGGCCACGAACTCCGCCACCGCGTCCGCCGCCGCATCCACCTCCGCCTCGGTGTTGTAGTAGTGCGGGGACAGCCGCACCGCCCCTTCCACCCCCTTCTCGGCGAAATCATACCGGCCGTACTCGCGCAAGGACGCGACGGTGTTGATCCGCCGGGCCATCAGGAACTGCACCAGCTCCTGGGCGGTGCCTCGCGGCGCCGACATGGTGACGATGGCGCATCGGGTGGCCCCGCGATCCAAAACCCGGACCCCTTCGATGTTCCCCAGTGCTTCCCGCAAGCGCGCCGCCAGGCCCCAGGCCCGGGCACTGGCGGTGTCGATCCCCACCTCCCGCGCGTAGCGCGCCGCTTCGCCCTGGCCCAGGACCAGCGCGTAGGGAAACTCCCAGTCCTCGAATCGCTGGGCACCCTCGGCCAGGGCGAATCGGTCGTCCGCCACCCAGCGCGCCCCGCGCATGTCGACCATCAGGGGGTAGGCGCCGCGAGCCAGGGCATGATCCGAGACATACAGGAAGCCGATGCCCCGGGGACCGCGCAGGAACTTCCGTCCCGTCGCCGAGAGGTAGTCGCACTGCAGCGCGGTGACATCAATCGGGATCTGGCCCACTGCCTGGCAGGCGTCGACCAGGTAGGGCACCTCGAGTTCGCGACAGGCGGCGCCCACCGCCGCCACATCCTGCACCAGCCCGGAGTTGGTCGGGATCCAGGTGATCGCCACCAGCCGGCACCGCCCGCCCGCTGCGCCCACCGCTGCACGCACCCCTTCCGGGTCGACACCACCCTCGGGAAGGTCCGGGGCATGGAGGATCCGGACGCCGAGGCGCTGGCGCAGCGCCAGGTACTGCAGCTGGTTGGAGATGTAGTCGCAGCGCGAGGTGACGATCACGTCGCCGGAGGCGAAGTCGAAGCTGCTCAGCGCCCGCGCAAACGCGTCGGTGGCATTCGCCGCCACGGCGATGTTCCGTGCTGGTGCGCCGACCATCCCCCCCAGGTGGGTGTAGCTGGCCTGGATCTGGTCGGCCCGTCCATCGGAAGCTTCGTACCCGCCGGTCTCGAGCTCCAGCTCCAGGTGCTCGCGCATGACGCGGTACACGCTGTGCGGCATCAGCGCGGCACCGGCGTTGTTCAGGTGGTTCCGGTGCTCGGTGCCCGGGGTGTCGGCGCGCCACTGCGCCAGCCGGGTCGCGTCAGGGGGGCCATCCATCATGTCGGGCGCTCCGGTGAAAGGGTGCGTGCCATCAGCCAGTCGGTTTCCACCCGCGACCCCCAGGTGAACGGTGTGCTCCCGACGATCACGAACCCGGCTCGCTCGTAGAAGCGGATGGCCCAGTGGGCCTCCTGCCACACCTGGAGCCAGGCCAGCGCCGCGCCGGCCCGGCCAGCCAGCGCGACGCAGCTGGCCATCAGGGCGTCCGCGATGCCCCGGCCATGCCAGGCGCGGTCCAGGTAGAAGCGCTGGATCTCGATGGCGGGGCGACCCCGCCATTCCGGGATGTCGAGGGGGGCATCCGGGCGGAGCTGGGCGTAGCCGATCGGACCGGCTCCGTCCGCCTCCACCAGCAACACCGCGACGATTCCCAGGCGAATGCGGTCCGCCAGGTCCGTGGGGCGGAACGCCGTGGCGAGGTAGGCGCCGAGCTCGGGCTCCGGGTGGGTTGGACCGTACGCCTGCGCGAAGAGCCGGGCTCCGAGGGACGCGATCAGTTCCGCATCGGCTTCCCCGGCGGGTCGAACGACGAGCCCGGTGGCCAGGGTCTGGGGGGAGCGCGCGTGGGACGGCATGGTCCCAAGATAGCTCGCCGCCCGGGCACGCTGGCGCCAGGCGCGCTGTCGCGGTAGGCTACCGGGTCCCCCATTGCGGAGCACGAGATGCTGGAAGCCATCCGACGGTTCGTGACCGGTCGCATCACCCCACCCGCCGCCCCGGCGGTGGAACGGACCGCGCCGACCGTCCAGCTGGCCGCATGTGCCCTGCTGCTCGAGCTGGCCCACGCCGATGGCGAATTCACCGCCGAGGAGCAGCGCCACATCGAGGGGGCGCTGATCCGCCACTTCGGGCTCGATGAAGCGACCGCCGGGGAACTCCTCGAGCTGGCCGAGGCGGAGCGAGGCCAGTCGGTCGACCATTTCCAGTTCACCCGCCTGATCGCCGAACAGTACGACCTGGGCCAGAAGATGGTGCTCGCCGAGCTGATGTGGGGGGTGATCCTGGCGGACGGGAAGCTGGGGGACCACGAGGCACACCTGGTGCGGAAGATGGCGCACCTGCTGGAGCTCAAGCCGGGGTACTTGTCCGAGGCCAGGAAAGCCGCCAGTATCCTGGATCAATCCGGCTCCACCTCGGGTGCGGAGTTCCAGGCGCCGTCGGGTGACTCCGCTCCGGACCCGTGAGTCCGACCACGTCCCCTCGCCATCTGATCAGCTGACCCTGGAGCTCCCATGCGCTGGACCCGCGGCGGACGCAGCAGCAACCTCGAGGATCGTCGGGGCCAGTCGGGCGGTGGCTTTCGCGGCGGTGGGAAGCTGGGCCTGGGCGGGGTCGTGATCCTCCTCCTGCTCAGCGTGGTCTTCAAGCAGGACTTCACGGCCCTGGTGGGGGGTGCGGGTGCCCTGGGTGGAGGGGTGGAATCCGGACCGGCCACGCCGCTCAACGATCCGGCCGAGGAGGAGATGGTCGAGTTCGTCTCCTTCGTGCTCGACGACGCCCAGCAGGTCTGGGCCCAGCTCTTTGCGGAATCCGGCAGCCAATATCCTCCGGCGCAGCTGGTGCTCTTCCGGGAGGGCGTCAACTCGGCGTGTGGAACGGCCAGCTCGGCCACCGGCCCCTTCTACTGCCCGGGCGACAACAAGGTCTACATCGACCTGGGGTTCTTCGACGACCTCGACCGTCAGTTCGGCGCACCGGGAGACTTTGCCCAGGCGTATGTGCTGGCCCATGAGATCGGCCATCACGTCCAGGCCGTCGTGGGAACCGATGAGCAGATGCGCCGGGCCCAGCAACGCGATCCCGGCCAGGCCAACGCGCTCTCGGTGCGCCTCGAACTTCAGGCCGACTGCCTGGCCGGCGTCTGGGGCTACTACGCCGCCCAGCGCAACCTGCTCGAGCGCGGCGACATGGAGGAAGGCCTGCGAGCCGCCGCCGCCATCGGGGACGACCGGCTGCAGCGCCAGGCCGGCGGCTCGGTGCGGCCCGAGAGCTTCACCCACGGATCGTCGGCGCAGCGGGTGGAGTGGTTTCGGCGCGGCCTCGAGTCGGGCCGGATCGACGCCTGCCAGACCTTCTAGGGTCCGCAGCCGTCCCCGGCGCATTGCCCGACCCCGTCGCCGGCGATATCGTTCGCTGCAGCAATGGCACACCCTGCCACTGTTTTCCCCTGATCCAAGGATGACAACGCCATGACCATGGAACGGCGTGCGTTCCTCAAGAGCGCGGCGCTCGGCGTCGCAGGCACCAGCGCGGTGGCCGCCTGCGGCGGCGCGGCCAACGGCCCGGCATCCGCCGGGGAGGTGGTCACGGGCCCGGAGGTCACCTGGCGCCTGGCGTCCAGCTTTCCGCGGAGCCTCGACATCATCTACGGATCGGTCGAGCGGTTCGCCGCGCGGGTTGGCCAGCTCACCGGCGGCCGTTTTACCATCCGGACCTACCCCGCCGGCGAACTGGTGCCAGGCCTGCAGGTGATGGATGCCGTCCAGCAGGGCACGGTGCACGCCGGGCACTCGGCGACCTACTACTACCTCGGCAAGAACCCCGCCCTCGCCTTTGACACCGGCGTCCCCTTCGGTC
Source organism: Gemmatimonadales bacterium (assembly GCA_048499805.1). Taxonomy (GTDB): domain Bacteria; phylum Gemmatimonadota; class Gemmatimonadetes; order Gemmatimonadales; family GWC2-71-9; genus JAWXBA01. The sequence goes on from JASNZF010000004.1 coordinate 265,946, forward strand.
TCACCGCCCGGCAGCAGAATGCCTGGCTCGGCCAGGGCGGGGGCCGTGACGCCCTGCGGCCGATCTTCGCCGAGTTCGGGATCGTCCAGTTCGCCTGCGGCAATACCGGCACCCAGTTCGGGGGGTGGTTCCGCCAGCCGATCACCTCGGTGGCCGACCTCCGGGGGCTCCGGATGCGGATGCCGGGGCTGGGTGGGGAGGTGATGTCCAAGCTCGGCGTCTCGGTGCAGACCCTGGCGGGTGGCGAGATCTATCCCGCGCTCGAGCGCGGGGCGATCGACGCCACCGAGTGGATCGGCCCGCACGACGACGAGAAGCTCGGCTTCCACCAGATCGCCAAGAACTACTACTACCCGGGTTGGCACGAGCCGGGGGTCTCCCTGACCCTGATGGTCAACCAGGAGGCGCTTGACGCGCTGCCCGAGGTGTATCGCCATGTGGTGGAGGTGGCCGCGGCTGAGCAGAATCACGAGATGCTGGAGCGCTACGACGCGTCGAATCCACCGGCCCTGGCACGGCTCCGCGCCGCCGGGGTCGAGGTCCGCCCCTTCCCCGAGGAGGTCCTCGAGGCGGTGTGGCGGGAGAGCCAGGCGCTCCTGGACGGGTATGCCGCCCAAAGCGCCCAGTTCAAGGCGATCTACGAGCCGTGGAAGACCTACCGGCAGGAGTCCTTCCGGTATTTCAGCGGCGTCGAGCAGGCCTACGCGAACTTCGCGTTTCCCAAGGTGGGGTAGGAGGCGGGAACTGTATAGCGCCGTGTGGGGGATGGCTCCCAGCGTGGTAAGCGGGAACTGTACGGTTCCGGGTAGGGGAGCCATCCCCCCATGGTGAGCGGGAACTGTACGGTTCCGAGTAGGGGAGCCATCCCCCCATGGTGAGCAGGAACAGCGGGACTCCAGGCGGTTCCCGCTCACCATGCTGGGAAGCCATCTCGCCACGGGGTTGTCCAGTTCCCGCTTGCCCTGCTCGGGGTCTTCCCCGCTTCGGAGCCCGACCGTTCCCGCCGCTCAGAACTTGAGCAGCACCATCGCCGCCACCACCGCCACCTGGATCAGGATGAACGGCACCGCACCCCGGTAGATCGCCGTGGTCGGGATGTCCGGCGGGGTGACGCCGCGCAGGTAGAACAGGGAGAAGCCGAACGGAGGCGTCAGGAACGACGTCTGCATGTTCATCGCGAGCAGCACGCCCAGCCAGGTCAGGTCGATGCCGAGGGCCGCGGCGGGGGGGGCCACCAGCGGCACGATGATGAAGCAGATCTCGAAGAAGTCGATGAAGAATCCGAGCAGGAAGACGATCACGTTCACGGTGAGCAGGAAGCCGATGGCGCCGCCCGGGAGGTTGGTCAGCAGGTCGTGGAGCCAGAGGTCGCCGTCCAGTCCGCGGAAGACCAGTGCAAACGCCATGGAGCCGATCAGCAGGAACACCACCATGATCGTGAGTCGGGCGGTCTCGTTCATGGCCGCGGCAATGCCGGCCCGCTTGAGCTGCCGGTTGAGCGCCGCCAGGATCATCGCCCCGACGGCCCCGAGCGCGCCCGCCTCGGTCGGGGTCGCCACCCCGGCGAAGATGCTGCCCAGGACGACCACGATCAGCAGGAGCGGTGGCAGCAGCGACCGGAAGACCAGCCGGACCACGTTGCCGGTGCCGATGTCGTAGGTCTCGCGGGGGAGCGCCGGGGCGCGCCTGGGTCGGAAGAGGGCGATGCCCGCCATGTAGAGCGCGTACATCCCGGTCAGCGCCAGCCCGGGAATGACCGCGGCCTGGAACAGTGAGCCCACCGAGACCCCCAGCTGGTCGCCCAGGACGATCAGCACGATGCTCGGCGGGATGATCTGCCCCAGGGTGCCGGCGGCGGCAATCACCCCGAGGGAGAGCTTGCGCTGGTAGCCGTACCGGAGCATCACCGGCAGCGAGATCATCCCCATGGCGGTCACCGAGGCCCCGACCACCCCGGTGGCGGCGGCCAGCAGCGCTCCGACGAACACCACCCCGAGGCCGAGGCCGCCGCGGAACCGCCCGAAGACGATCCCGATCGACTCGAGCAGCTGCTCGGCCAGCTTCGACTTCTCGAGGGTGGCGCCCATGTAGATGAAGAACGGCACCGCCAGCAGGGTATAGTTCGACATCGTGCCGAAGGCCCGCTCGGGCATCGCCATCAGCAGGACCAGGTCGAAGTGGCCGGCCAGGGAGCCGATCCCGGCGAAGAGCAGCGCCGTGCCGCCCAGGACGAACGCCACCGGGAAGCCGCTGAAGATCAGCACCAGCGCCACCAGGAACATCGCGGGACCCCAGAGGCCGTCCATCAGGACACCTGGGCCGGGGTGGCGATCGGCTCGTCGCTGTCCGCCGTGACGCGGCCCGTCAGCACCGCTACCTTGGTGATCAGCTGGGACACGGCCTGCAGCAGCAACAGCGCAAAGCAGACCAGCAGGAGGGTCTTGATCGGGTAGCGCGCCAGCCCGCCAGGATCGGGCGACCCCTCGCGGACCGCCCACGAGTTGCGGACCGCCGGCCACGACGTCCAGAGCATCATGAGACAGAACGGCACCACGAACAGCGCGGTGCCGACCAGGTCCACCCAGGCGCGGCCGCGCGGCCCGAAGCGCGCGTACGCCACGTCCACCCGGACATGGACCTCGCGGCGCAGCCCGTAGGCCGCCCCGAGCAGGAAGATCACGCTGAACATGTACCACTGGATGTCGAACAGTGCGTTGGACGAGATGGCGAAGCCGGTGTAGCGGGTCAGGTAGCGGGCCACGGCATTGAAGGCGCCCACGGCAATCATCGCCAGTGTGAGCCAGCGAATCCCCGCGTAGACAGTGTCGTTCAGGCGATCAACGCCACGGGCGAATCGGAGCAGCAGGTCCATGGGGCAGGCGGCTTCCCGGGATGGGGACGCAGGGGCGGGCGAGGGGTGACGCGCCCGAGTATACGACTGGGACCGGGGCGCGGCAAGCGGGCAGGCACGAGTTCTCACCGAGGGGTGCACGATGCGACTTCCCCATCCTGTGGTCCTGATGCTGGCGGGGGTGGCGGTCGCCGCCGCCCTGACCTGGGTCCTGCCCGCTGGCGAGTTCGATCGCCAGGTAGACCCCGCCACCGGACGGCGGGTCGTGGTGGCCGGTACCTACCATGCGGTGGAGGCCGCCCCGGTCGGTCTCATGGGCGCAGCCGTGTCGGTGCCGCGTGGCCTCGTGGCGGCTGCCGAGGTGATTGCCGTGGTCCTCCTGGTGGGAGGGGCGTGGGTGGTGGTGGAGCGGGCGGGTACCCTGGGACGGGCGGTCACGGCGCTGGTGCGGCGGTTCCGGAACCGGGGACTCCTGGCGATCCCGGTCATTGCCTTCCTGTTCGCCCTGATGGGAGCGTTGGAGAACATGGGGGAGGAGATCATCCCCCTGGTCCCCGTCCTCCTCCTTCTGGGCGCCGGGATCGGCGTCGATGCGGTGGTGGTGGTGGCCATCAGCGTCGGGGCGGCCGCGGTCGGCAGCGCGTTCGGCCCCACCAACCCCTTCCAGGCCGGCATTGCCCTCAAGCTCGCCGAACTCCCCCCGCTCTCGGGTGGCGCCCTCCGGCTCGGCATGCTGGTGGTGGGCTTCGGGGTCTGGGTGCTGTGGACGGTCCGCTACGCCGCCCGGAACCGGGTCACCCCGGTGGATCCGCCGGTTCAGGGCCAGGGAGGGGTGACCGGACGGGATGCCCTCATCCTGACCCTGGCGATTGCCCCGATGCTGTTCTATGTCTACGGCGCCCTGAAGCTCGACTGGGGCTTCAACGAGCTGAGCGGGGTGTTCCTGATCTCGGGCGTCGCCATCGGCCTGCTGGCGCGGCTGGGGGTCGCCGGCACGACCGAGACCTTCCTGGAGGGGATGCAAGCCATGCTCCCGGCGGCGGTGATGGTCGGGGTGGCGCGGAGCATCTCCCTGGTGCTCGAGGACGGCCGGATCATCGACACCATCCTGCACGGCCTGGCGGTTCCCCTTGGGGCAGTGCCCGCCGGGGTCGCTGCTGTACTGATGGTGCCGTTCCACTCCATCCTGCACATCCCGGTGCCCAGTGTCAGTGGTCATGCGGTGCTGACCATGCCCGTCCTGGTCCCACTCTCCGACCTGCTCGGCCTCTCCCGCCAGGTTACGGTGCTGGCCTACCAGACCGGCGCCGGGCTGATGGACATGCTGGCTCCCACGAACGGGGTATTGATGGCGGTCCTCCTGGCTGCCAAGGTGCCATACCAGCGCTGGGTTCGCTTCGCGGCGGGTGGGTGGCTGCTGCTGACCCTGGTGGGGATTGGGGGGATTCTCGTGGCCCTGTTGAGCTGAGGAGGAAGGCCCGATGCCAATGACGCAGGTGGCCGTTGTGCAGGCCAGGGTAGCGCCGGACCTGGCCACCGGACTGACACGCACCGCCGAGCTGACTGCCGAGGCTGCCGGTGCCGGGGCCACCCTGGTGGTGTTTCCGGAGACCTGGCTCCCGGGCTATCCCGCCTGGCTCGATGTCTGTCGAGACGTCGCGCTCTGGGATCATGGACCGGTCAAGCAGGTCTTTGCCGCGATGGCGAGCCAGAGCGTGGTGGTGGCTGGTGCCTCAGGGGCAGCGCTGGGACGAGTGGCGAGCGATGCCGGGGTGACCCTGGTGGTGGGGGTGATCGAGCGACTGGAGGCCGGACCCGGGCGTAGTACCCTCTACAACTCCCTGCTGACCTATGGTCCGGACGGCCGCCTGCTCAATCACCATCGCAAGCTGGTTCCCACCTACACGGAGCGGATGGTCTGGGGCATTGGCGATGCCGAGGGTCTCCGGGCGGTGGACACACCGGTCGGGAGGGTCGGGGGGCTGATCTGCTGGGAGCACTGGATGCCGCTGGCTCGGCAGGCGATGCATGACTCGGGGGAGGACATCCACGTGGCAGTCTGGCCCACCGCGCACGAGATGCACCAGGTGGCCAGCCGGCAGTACGCCTTCGAGGGGCGTTGCTTCGTGCTGGCCGCCGGGAGCATTTCCCACGGGAGCGACCTGCCGGCCCAGCTCCAGCCGGATCCTGTCAGGGTGGCTGGCCCGGATGCGAGGGTACTGCGCGGGGGGAGTGCCATCATCGGCCCGGACGGGAACTACCTGGCAGGGCCCGTGTACGACGAGCCGACGATTCTCTACGCCGCGCTGGACCTCGACCGGGTGCGCCAGGAGGCGATGACCCTGGACGTGAGCGGGCACTACAGCCGCCCTGATTGCCTGGCACTGTCGGTCCACCGGGCGCGGCGGACTTGAGCATCCGCTGCCCCGCCGCGCTGGCCCTGCTGGCACTACTGGCGCTCGCCGGCTGCGGCGCGCCGCCGCCGCCGAGCCGGGCACCGGCGGGCCTGGTCGGCGACTGGGTCGACGATTACGACATTCGCTACACCATCTCCGACTCGCTCTGGTTCCAGCACCCCCGGTCGGGGTACCAGATTCTCCGGTGGGACAAGGACACCGCCGGGACATTCCTCGTGGCACGCAACCGGCCGGAAAACACCGCCAATGGGGGCCTGTACACCCGGATCGACTGGGTTGCACTGCCGGAATCCCCGCCGTGGGAATGGGCGTTCTGCCTCACGACCTGGGATGCCAACAGCGCTGCGGGGGCCGCCGCGGCGCCCACGCCGGACCGGACCACCCTGCGGACCGGGTGCGGCGGCCACCCCTTCTCACGGATGCGGCGGGTTCCGGCGGACTCCCTCCTCCCTGGAGGCGGCGGGGATCCCTGAGGCCAGCACCTCGAGCAACCGCTCGAAGCTCAGGTCGAAGTCCACCGGGCGCCCGAAGCCATTGCCCTGCTCGAGGCTGGCAAATCCATGCAGGGCGCTCCGGACGATACGGGTCTGGTGAATCATCTCCCCCGGCGGGACTCCCATCTCGCTCAGGCACGCCACCACCGGCATGGCGATCTCGGCCAGCCCCAGATAGAGCGTCGTGTCCCCTTCCTCAGGGGTGACAGCGTGGACCGCCTCGTACCCCCCGGGGTGCTGGCGGGCGTAGCGCAGGTAGGCCCGGCAGAGCCCCTCGAGGGCGGCAGGCCCGTAGAGCCCGCCGCGCCCTTCCCGGAGCTGCCGCGCCAGTTCCGCTGCCGCCTCGAGGCAAAGGGCTCTCTGGAGGGCTCCCAGCCCGTCGAAGTGGGCGTACAGGGAGGGGGACCGTACCCCGAGGGCCGCGGCGACCCCCGCCAGGCTGACACCGGCGAAGCCGTCCCGATCCGCGATTTCGGCAGCGGCCGCCAGTACCCGTTGGGGGGTGAGCCCGATCTTGCGCGCCATGGGTAGGGATTCCGGTGGTAGGCTAAGTTGCTGTTGCCAATCTGTTTAACTGGTTCCTAACGTAGATAGTTGTTGAAGCCTAAGCAAGATAGGCATGAACCGGTGGCAAGCCGTGGATCGGCTCGGTTGACAGCAGCCCCCAGGGAGTGGAGTATTGAGATGGAGGGTTCCGACCACCCGAGGAGGCAGGATGTCCAAGAAGGAAGACCAGCGGATCGCGGCATTGGCCCGGAAGAATGCCGCCAAGTCCAAGGCCCCCACGAAGGACCGCACCACCCAATACGACGATACGCTACGGATCCGGCCACAGGAGCAGGATCCAGAGAATCGGCGCTTCTTCAAGGAAATGAAGAAGCGAGAGTTTTAGTCGCCAACCCATTCCATTAGAACAACTTGGCATTTCTCGTTCATTATTGTCGAGCCGTGTCTTTCTTGTTTTATATATATGACCGGCTCATTCATGTTTACTATTCGGCAATGGACCTGCCGCCCTGTGCACCTCGCGACGCCCGGATCGTTTAACACCTGAACCTCCATTGCCGTATCTGAAACATCCGGTTGGTTCGCAGCCGGCACCGTTCACTGACCCGCGCCAACGAGAGTCGACATGAAGTTGCTTGCCCACCTGCCCTCCCAGAGCCTCGCCCTGGTCGCCCTCCTTTCCCTGCCCGCGAGTGCGGGAGCCGCAGTGCCCTCGGGCCCCGCGCTGGGGGGGCAGGCCGACACCACGCGCTACGTCGTGGCTCCAGATGGCAACGAGGCCCGCTACCGGGTGCGGGAGCAACTGGTCGGGGTGAGCTTCCCCAACGATGCCGTGGGTGTGACCAAGGCGATCACCGGGATGATCACCGTCGATCCCGCCGGCCGGGTGGTTCCCGGTGGTTCGGTGATCACGGTGGACCTGGTATCGATGGCGAGCGACCGGGACATGCGTGACGGGTACGTACGCCGCAACACCCTCGTGACCGAGACCTATCCCAGCGTGGTCCTCAGGCCCACCGAGCTTCGCGGGCTGCCGTGGCCCCTGCCCGCCGCGGGTTCGGTCACCTTCCAGCTGGTCGGGAACCTCACGGTTAAGGATGTCACCCGCTCCACCACCTGGGACGTGACCCTCACGGTGGCGGGGAACACCCTGTCGGGGAGCGCCAGTACGAGCTTTACCTTCGAGGAGTTCGGACTCACCAAGCCGCGGGTGGCCCGGGTGATGAGCGTGGAGGACACCATCAAGCTCGAGTACGACCTCAAGCTGGTCCGCCAGTAACCCGCGCCTCCGCTCCGCAACGCCCCCGGCGGTGCTCCTCGCACCGCCGGGGGCGTGGTGCATCGTGGCCCTCGCTGGCGCTGGCTGAAGCGCAGGGGAGGCCGTAGACTAGGGGCTGGTCCCAGCCTTGAACGCGCCCGCCAAGGAAGCCCCCATGCCTGGTTCCCGATCCCTGACCCTGGTGGTCCTCGGCCTGCTCGCGGGATGCACTCCTGCCGGTCCCGATGCCGACCTCCTCATCGTCAACGCCCGGATCTGGACCGGCGATTCGGCAGCGCCGTGGGCCCAGGCACTTGCCGTGCGTGGGGACCGGCTCCTCGCGGTGGGGGACCGGGCGGCCGCCAACCGGCACCGCGGGGGCCAGACCCGGGTCATCGATGCCGCTGGGCGATTGATCACGCCGGGTTTCATCGACAACCACACCCACTTCGGACAGGCTGGCGCGCTGCTCCTGGGGGTGAACCTGCTGGACGTGGCCACCGCCGACTCCCTTGTGGCCAGGGTCCGTGGAGCGCGGGACCGGCTTCCCGATGGCGCCTGGGTGACCGGCGGCGACTGGGGCGCCTATGAGGATTGGGAGGCCGGGAGCAGCGGGAGCGTGTCGACGACTGCTTCCGGGGAGCGGTTCAGCCCGGAGCGCAGCCTGATCGATTCGATCACCCCGGCCACCGGGGTCCTGCTGCAGCGCTGGGACCGGTCGGCGTTCCTGGCAAATGGGGTGGCGCTGGCGGCGGCGGGATTGGACTGTGGCGCCTCGGTCGAGGGGCTCGAGTGTGTGGACGGGGTGCCCACCGGACGGGTGGCAGGTGTGGCGCTGGCCCGGGTGCGGCAGGCCATGCCGGCCAAGCACGTTGAACAGCGGCTGCGTGAGGCCCGGGTGGCGCTGGCACACCTGGCCGAACTCGGTGTCACCGGCATCAATGACATCACCGGCCCGGATCAGCTGCCGGTCTACCATGCCCTGAAGGAAAGGGGCGAACTCACCGTCCGGGTATATGCGCGGCCCACCCTCGACAAATGGGACGAGCTCACGGCGGTGGGAATTCCGCACGGATTCGGCGACGCCTGGCTGCGCATCGGCGGGCTCAAGGGGTTCGTGGACGGCATTCAGGGCAACTCGACGGCCCGGTTCTACGAACCGCAGCTCCACTCCGGGCTGCGGGGCAGCTGGCGTGATTCGACCAATACCGGCGCCAGTTCGGGTCCCGGGTCGGGGATGGAGCCGGCCGGGAACATGCAACGCAACCTCCTCGGCGCGGACCGGGCCGGCCTCTGGCCGCAAGTCCATGCGATCGGGGACGAGGCCATCGACACCCTGCTCACCCTCTACGAGCAGGTGATGGAGGAGAACCCGGCCCGGGAGCGTCGCTATCGCATCATCCACTCCCAGGTCCTGCGCGGCCCCGAGGTGGCCCGGCGATACGCGCGGAACGGCATCATCGCGGAGGTGCAGCCGTACCATGCGATCGATGACATGCGCTGGATGGAGGAGCGGATCGGGGAGCGCTCGCGCTGGGCGTATGCCTTCCGGACCCTCCATGACGCGGGCGTCCTGCTGACCTTTGGATCCGATTGGCCGGGGACCAACGCCTCCTGGTACACGGCCAACCCGATGCAGATCCTCTACGCCGCCCTGACGCGCCAGACCCTGGACGGCGAGCCGGCCGGGGGATGGTATCCCGAGGAACGGCTCGACCTCGAGGTGGCCCTCCGGGCCTACACCGCCAACAATGCCTGGGCCGAGGGGGCCGAAGCGGACAAGGGGCGGCTGCGGACGGGGATGCTGGCCGATTTCGTGATGCTGGACCGCAATCTCTTCGAGATCCCGCCCGAGGCGATCAAGGATGTCCGGGTGCTCCTGACGGTGGTTGGAGGCCGGATCGTGCATGCCCAGGAGGGGCTGGAGGCCAGCGACACCGTGCGATAGCGCCTGGCGGGCGTGACGGGCCGCACCCAGTCGGCCAAGTCCCTGCAGCCCAAACGGTTACACGGTGTTTACCCGGCAGGGGTGGTGTCGCTCCCCGCGCTCCGCTAAACTCCCATGTTGTGAGGGAGACGCAGGTCAGGGTACCGTAACCGAAGGAGGCTTGGCATGGATTGGTCAGATGTGCTGCGGGACGCAGGTCGGCAGAACCGGAGGGTCCGGATTCGTTTCTCGTATCCCGGGGCCTCGGATGGCAATGTGGAGTACGAGCGGGAGATGGAACCCTACAAGATCGAAAACGGCCAGCTGGTGGCCTATTCATATTACCGCGGCGGGTTTCGCACGGTCGACATCGACCGGATCATCAATGTCCAGCTGCGCCCGGAATCGTTCGAGCCCCGGCGCGCGGTCGAGCTGTAGGACCGCCCTGAGCGACACCGCAGCTCCCGTCACCGTTCGTCCCGCTACGGTCGCGGACGTTCCCCAGATCCTGGCCTTCATCCGGGGGCTCGCCGAATACGAGCGGCTCCCGGACCAGGTCGTGGCCACCGAGGCCCGGCTGCGTGCCACCCTCTTCGGGCCCACCCCGGCGGCCGAGGTGCTCCTGGCGTACCTGGGCGCCGAGCCGGCGGGCTTCGCGCTGTTCTTCCAGAACTACTCGACCTTCCTGGCCCGCCCCGGGATCTACCTCGAGGACCTCTTTGTCCTGCCGGAGTACCGGGGACGGGGCATCGGCAAGGTCCTGCTTCGCGCCCTGGCCCGCCTTGCGGTCGAGCGCGACTGTGGACGGCTGGAATGGTCGGTGCTCGACTGGAACGCCGACGCCATCGGCTTCTACCGGAAGCTCGGCGCGGTTGCGATGGATGACTGGACGGTCTTCCGGTTGACGGGCAATGCGCTGAGCGACCTGGCCGAGGAGGGTTTCTGATGCGATACGAAGTCCGGCTCGAGGCCGATCCCTCGATGGCACCCGCCATCGAGGCCTACATGCGTGGCACCCACATTCCCGAGATCATGGCCACCGGCTGCTTCCAGCGGGCCCACTTCGACCGGGCGGAATCGGGGGTGTTCCGCACCACCTACGTGGCAGCGACCCGGGCCGATTTCGACCGCTACATCGCCGAGCACTTCGCCCGGTTCCGCGAGGCGTTCCTGGTCCAGTTCCCGTCGGGCATCATTCCCGCCCGGGAGCTGTTCACTGAACTGGAAGCGTGGCCCTGAGGTGGCACGATCATCCCGGAAGGCCGCGTCCCCCACCCCCACCCACCGTTCCCCCCGGGTCCGGCGCTCGGCCGAGCCGCCGCCGCCTCGTCCGAAGCTCAAGCGCAAGGCGTACGAGCAGGAGCTGGAGCGGCTGCAGGGGGAGCTCGTCAAGCTGCAGTACTGGGTCAAGGAGACCCGGGCCAAGGTTGTGGTGGTGTTCGAGGGCCGGGACGGGGCGGGGAAAGGTGGGGTCATCAAGCGGATCCTGGAGCGGGTCAGCCCACGGGTGTTCCGGGTGGAGGCACTGCCGGCGCCCGATGAGCGTGAGCGCAGCCAGATGTACATGCAGCGGTACATCTCCCGTCTCCCTGCCGGCGGTGAGGTGGTGATCTTCGATCGCAGCTGGTACAACCGGCTGGGGGTGGAGAAGGTGATGGGGTTCTGCACCGACCAGGAGTACCGGGCGTTCCTGCACGACTGCCCCTGGCACGAGGCGGAGATGATCGAGTCGGGGATCCACCTGGTGAAGTACTGGCTGGATGTCAGCCCCGAGGAACAGACCCGGCGGTTTCGCGAGCGGATGACCGATCCGCGCAAGATCTGGAAGCTCGGTCCGATCGACCTCGAGGCCCACCGCCGGTGGTGGGAGTACACCGCGGCCCGAGAGGCGATGTTCGCGGCCACCGACACCGAGGTCGCGCCCTGGTACGTGATCCCGAGCGACGACAAGCGCCGGGCCCGGATCGATTGCATTGGCCACCTCCTGAGCGTGCTACCCTATGCCGACCTGACCGGGGGAAAGGTGCCCGCCCGCCTGCCGGCGCGGCGGCCCAGGCCCCGGGGAATGCGGGAGTCGGGGCATCGGTATCGGTGGGTGCTGGGTGGGGAGGTGAGAGGTGAGAGGTGAGGGGTGAGAGGTAAGAGGTAAGAGGTAAGAGGTAAGAAGGGAGAAGGGAGAAGTCTGCCGTAGGCCTGGCGCGGGGGGGGGGCGTGGCGTGGTTCGGCTGGCCTTGCGGGGGGTCGGGCCGGGCGGTAGCCTCCTCGTGCGATTCGGCCGGCTCCCAGTCGCCGCCCCGCCATCGTTCCGCGCACCTGCCCCAGGGAACTCGCCCATGTCCGCCGATCTCTGCGACGTCATCCGCGGCACCCTCGGCGACTCGTACCGGGTCGGCGCGGAACTGACGGGCGGGGGGATGTCCCGGGTCTATACGGCGCAGGACCTGACTCTCGACCGGCGGATCGTCATCAAGGTGCTCCCGCCGGAGTTGTGCGGCGTGATGAACGTCGAGCGCTTCAAGCGCGAGATCCGGGTGGCGGCCGGCCTCCAGCATCCCCACATCGTCCCGGTCCTCAGCACCGGCGAGATGGAGGGCATGCCCTACTACACCATGCCGTTCGTGGAGGGAGAGACGCTCGGGGAGCGGCTCCACCGGACGGGGCCGCTGGCCCCGCGGGAGGCGATCGGCATCCTCCGCGACGTGGCCCGGGCACTGGCCTACGCCCACGACCGGCAGATCATCCACCGGGACATCAAGCCGGACAACATCATGCTGTCCGGGGGCAGTGCGGTGGTCACCGACTTCGGCATCGCGAAGGCGATCAGCCTGTCGCGCGACGTCTCCGGTGGCCACACCCTGACCCAGATCGGGACGGTGATGGGCACGCCGGCCTACATGGCCCCGGAGCAGGTGGCCGGCGATCCGTCGCTGGATCACCGGGCCGACATCTATGCCTTCGGCTGCCTGGCCTACGAGGTGCTGACGGGACGGCCCCCGTTCGTCGAGGCGTCGATGCACCAGATGTTCGCGGCGCACCTGTCCGCAGTCCCTGATGAGCTGGAGGCCGTGGCGCCCGGGGTGCCGGGGTCGTTCGCGGCGCTGGTGATGCAGTGCCTGGCAAAGCAGCCGGCCGAGCGTCCGCCGTCGGCCCATGTCCTCCTGGACCGGATCGAGATGCTCACCAGCGGGGGGGAGCTCGCGCTGGCGGCCCCCGCCACGCCCGGGCGGGGAAGGGCCATCCCGGTGGGATCGGGTGCCCCGGTGGCGCTGCCCCGGATCCTGTCCACCCGGGCCGGACTGTGGGTCGTGCTGCTGCTGGTGGCGCTCGCCAACCTGGTGCAGACCACCCTCGACGAACCACTCGCCAGGCTGACCGGGGTGCTCGCCCGGCGCGACGCGGTGTCCCGGGCGATGCTGGTGCTCGAGTCGGGGGTGCCATTCGCGGGCCAGGACATGACCAGCACGCTCGGCGCCTACAGCGCGACCGTGGCGTACTTCTTCCTCTTTCCCGCGCTGCTCGTGGCGATCGGCGTGGCGCTGGCCCGGCGCCCCGCCGTGTCGGCGCTTCGCACCCTGGTGGTGGCCGTCGCCTGCAACTACGGGATCAGCCTCCTGTTCTTCCTCTTCTTCCCGGTGGCGGAGCGATGGTCGGTTCCCGAGTCGGGCGCCACCCTGCTCTCGAACCGCTGGAGTGTCCGGCTGATCGAGTGGGTGCGGCCGATGAGCGGGCTGGACAACAGCTTTCCCAGCTTCCACGTCTCGCTGATGGTGGTCGGGGTCCTGCTCTGCTTCCTGTTCGGGCTGCGGCATCGCTGGGTGGCGGCCTTCGGCGGCCTGGCGGTGATCCTGTCGACCTACCTGCTCGGCATCCACTGGATCGCAGACATCCTCGCCGGCCTCGCCGTCGGCGTGATCAGCGTGGCGGTGGCGGCGCGGTTCGAGCGCCGGCTCGCGACGGCGGCCCCCTCGACGCCGCGGCAGGGTAACCCGGTGCGCTCCCTGGCGATCCTGGCGCTGCTGGTGCTGCCGGGACCCCTGGCCGGGCAGAACTCCCTCACCTTCTCGGCGGTGGCGCTCGACGCCGAGACCCGGCTGGCCGACGACCGCCTGCGGCGCTACCTGGAGGAGACGGCCGGGGTGGCGCTGGTGGCGGAGGATGCGGCGGAGTACAGCCAGGTGATCAACTACCTGGCCACCCGGCGCCCGGGGGATGGCTCGTACCTCGCCCGGGTCACCCCCTACGCACTGGTGGCCGCCGAGCTCCTGGGCGCCAACGTGCAGGTGCTCGGGACCTATGTCAGCGAGGCCACCACTCGCACGACCTACCAGTCCTACTTCGTGGTGGCGCGCGACCGGTTCCCGCGACCACCGGAGCTCCAGGACCTGGTGCGGATGCTGCGCACGGCGCCCGCGGCGATGCGCTTCGGGTACCACAGCGAATTCAGCACCTCGAGCTACTTCCTGCCGGCGCTGTTCTTCCGGGAGAACGACATCTTCGACATGGCGTCCGGCTCCGAGGAGGCGATCGCCATCCGTGCGCGGCAAGTGCCCGGGGGGAGCAGCGACCTGGTGCGGGCGGTGGCCGCCGGCGACCTGGACCTCGCGGCGGTGTGGAGCGGCACGGTGGCGGGTTTCCAGCAGACCCCGGAGCTCGCGGCGATCGCCGCCCGGGTCTACTTCGTTCCCCTTCCGGAGATGCTGCCCAATGACCTGCTGGTGGCGGCCGGCGCGCTGGATTCCACGGTCGGGGCCCGGATCCGGGCCGCGCTGACGGCGATGCCGGACGGGACGATCCGCACCGGGGACTTCCGGACCTGGAAGCACATCAACGATGCCCCGGAGGCGCGCACCGCGCTGGCGAACCTCCGGTGGCTGGCGCGCGCCGCCCCGGCTCCCGTGACCGTGGATGTCCAGCGTGCCGGTCCCGATCGGACGGCGATTCCCGACGCCTACCTCCTGGCCGTGCGGCAGGCGGTCCGCCTGACCGGGATGGAGTTCGTCAACTTCGACCGGGACTACCACCGGCAGCAGGACTATGTGCTGACCCTGGCACCATCGCATGACGGCTCGGTCATCCTGCGCACCCGGATCGTCGGCGCCGATGCGTTCGACCAGGAGTTCCCGATCAGCTTCCGGGACACCGACGGGCTGATGGCCCGGGTCGCGGAGGTGCTCCGCTCCCGGGTGCACCGGGTGCGCTACCTGTGGCCGTACCGGACCACCCCGCCGACGATCCTGCGCGACATGCCGCTCGATCTCCGGCCCGGCACCACGGTCTCCGCCCGGATGATCCGGTGGCTCGACACCCGCCGGCATGCCTACACCCAGGGCGCCGAGTTCGAGGCCCAGATCGCCGCCGCCGACCACAGCAAGGTGGAGCTCTCGCCCAGCTTCGTGGAGGCGGCCGATGCCGATGGCTTCGGCTTCAACCCGATGAGCAACATCTCCTACCGGATCATCCTCCCCCGGGAAGTGGAGGAGCCGCTCCTCTTCCGGATCCTGACGGTCGCGCTGGTGGGCTGCCTGGCGCTGGCCGCGATCGCGGCAATGGTGGACCTGAGGGGAGAGGCGAGAAGTGAGAAGCAAGAAGCAAGAGGTAAGAGGTAGGAGGGGAGGGGAGAGGCAAGAGGATGTTGTGGCAGGAGCCCAATTCGGATATTGTTATGATTATATCAGATCTGGCGGCGCAGGCGAGGGCCGCCCCAACGAGAGGCAGGCCGGTTCCATGCAGGAAGGCA
Organism: Gemmatimonadales bacterium; assembly: GCA_048499805.1. Taxonomy (GTDB): domain Bacteria; phylum Gemmatimonadota; class Gemmatimonadetes; order Gemmatimonadales; family GWC2-71-9; genus JAWXBA01. Next base: position 281,137 of record JASNZF010000004.1, read on the forward strand.
CCCCAACCACCCGCCTGCCGCCGATCATCCAGGGCGGCATGGGGGTGGGGATCTCCGACTGGCGACTGGCCCGGTCGGTCGCGATGCAGGGCCAGCTGGGTGTCGTCTCCGGGACCGCCATCGACACCGTCCTGGTGCGACGACTCCAGGACGGCGATGCGGGTGGGCAGATGCGACGCGCGATGGCGGCGTTTCCGGTGCCCGGCGTGGCGGAGGACCTCCTCCGGCGCTACTTCCTTCCCGGGGGGCGCCCCCCCGGCGCCCCCTACAAACTGCTGTCGGTCTGCCGGAAGGGGATGTCCGCCCGGCGTGAGCAGGTGATCATGCTGGCGGCCTTCGTCGAGGTGTTCCTGGCCCGGGAGGGCCACGACGGCCTGGTCGGGATGAACCTGCTCACCAAGGTCCAGATCCCCAATCTTGCCACCCTGTATGGCGCGATGCTGGCCGGGGTGGATGTCGTCCTGATGGGTGCCGGCATTCCCAGGGAGATTCCCCTTGCCCTGGACCACCTGGCAGGACACTGCAAGGCCTCGTTGCGCTTCGAGGTGGAGGGCCTGCCGAGTGGTGTCGAGGAGCGGCTCGAGTTCGATCCGTCTCGGCACTGGGCCTGGACCCCGGAACCGCTCCAGCGACCGCAGTTCCTGGCGATCATCGCCAGCAACTCCCTGGCCACCATGTTGGCGCGGAAGGCCACGAGCCGGATCGACGGCTTCGTGGTCGAGGGGCCCACGGCCGGGGGGCACAACGCGCCGCCACGGGGCGCCACCCAGTACACCGCAGGTGGGGAACCGGTCTACGGAGAGCGGGATGTGGTCGACCTGGACGCCCTCGCGGCACTCGGGCTCCCCTTCTGGGTCGCCGGTGGGGTGGGTCGACCCGGGGCGGTGGGGACGGCGCAGGCTGCCGGCGCCGCCGGGATCCAGGTTGGGACGCTGTTCGCCTACTGCGAGGAATCGGGCATGGCCGACGCGCTCAAGCGATCGGTGCTTGAGCATGCCCTCCGGGGCGAGGTGGAGCTGCGGACCGATCCGCGAGCCTCGCCGACGGGCTACCCCTTCAAGGTGGTCCAGTGGCCGGGCGACCCCTCGGAGGGGGTGGAGCGCGAGCGGATCTGTGACCTGGCCGGCCTCCGGGTGCCCTATTGGACACCGGAGGGGAAGATCGGCTACCGCTGTCCCGCCGAGCCGGTGGCGGCGTTCGTGGCGAAGGGGGGAGCCGAGGAGGACACGGTGGGGCGGCGCTGCCTCTGCAACGCCCTGATGGCGGACATCGGGGCGGGACAGGTGCGCGAGGGAGGCATGGTGGAGCCACCCCTGGTGACGAGCGGGGACGACCTGCGCGACATCGGCACCTTCCTGGCGGGCCGAAGCAGCTACTCTGCCGGCGACGTCCTCGCGCATCTCCTCGCCCGCGAGCCTGTGGGGGCCTGACCCGCTCGTTCGTCCCTTTCCCAGCACCCGGCAGGACAGGTTGCCCCCGGCGCCCCGACGAGCGCTCGGGGCGCTGTCGCGTCCTGCCGGCCCGGGTGGGTCGACTCACCCACCGATTCGCGATACCTTCCCGCACGGTCTGGAGGAAGGCCCCGGTCCATCGTGGCTGGTCACCTGGCACTCTTGTTGTGGGGAACACGCATGCGCATCCGCCTCATCCTGTCCAGCTTCGGCACCGCCCTGGTGCTGGCCCTTCCCGCAGCGGCCCAGGGGCCGGGCGGTGCCGGCCGTACCCAGATCCAGCCCGGGGAGCAGTGTCCCCCGGGCATGACCGAGGTCCGGCCCCGGAGCTGCCAGGCACCCGAGCTTCCGGTGCCCAGCATCCTGGACTATCGCCCGCGGAATACCCTGGTGGTGCCGGTCCACCCGGTGCCGAAGGCCAAGTTCCCGGTCATCGACTTCCACGGGCACCCGACCAGCCAGCTCGGTTCGAGCGAGGGGCTCCTGGGGATGGGCGCGGAGCTCGATGCCCTCAACGTGCGGCTGATGATCGCGGCCAACAACATCTCTGGCGATGCCCTGACCCGCACCATGGCCACCGTCCAGGCGACCCCGGCCATGAAGGACCGGGTCCGGGCGCTGACCGGGATCGACTTCCGCAACGTTGGGCCGGGCTGGGCGGAGCGGGCGGTGGCGCAGCTCGAGGCCGACGCCGCGGCCGGCGCGGTGGGCATCGGCGAGATCGGGAAGGGCTTCGGCCAGACCATCCGCAAGGCCGACGGCAGCCGCCTGGCGATGGACGATCCCGATCTCAAGCCGGTGTGGGAGGCGGCGGCACGCCTTCGCCTGCCGGTCTTCATCCACACCGCCGATCCGCCGGAGTTCTACCAGCCGCTGGATTACAACAACGAGCGGTGGCTCGAGCTGGCGCTCTTCCCGGGGCGGAAGATTTCGCCGGACCAGCACCCGAACTTCGAGGAGCTGATGGCGGAGCGGGACAACCTCTTCCGCAGCAACCCGCGCACGACCTTCGTGGCGGCCCACATGGGGTGGCACACCCATGACCTGGGCCGGCTGGGCCGGATGTTCGACGCGATGCCGAACCTGTACGCCGAGATGGGCGCGGTCCTGTATGACATCGGCCGGCAGCCGCGCGCCGCCCGCGACTTCTTCATCAAGTACCAGGACCGGATCCTCTTCGGCAAGGACTCGTACCAGCCGGAGGAGTACCCATATTACTGGCGGGTGTTCGAGACCCGGGACGACTACTTCGACTACTACCGGGACTACCACGCCTTCTGGAAGCTGTATGGCATCGACCTGCCGGACGAGGTCCTCAAGAAGGTGTACTTCCGGAATGCACTGACCATCGCGCCACGGCTGCCGCAGGAGGGGTGGCCGCGGTAGGGGCAGGGGCCAGCGCCGCGGCTTACACGACACGAGGCCCCCGGCAAGGATGCCGGGGGCCTCGTACGTGCCGGGCCTGCGGGAGGTCCCGCGCCCAGGGGAAGGTGATCCGCGCACCAGCTTCCGGCTGCTGCCGACGGTGTCGACGCCGTGACCGTCAACGACCGGGTCTGGCTATCGGTGTCCCGGCGTCGACGATGGTCAGGCGGAGAGGCCTGGTGCGCGCATGATCAAGGACTCGATGTCGCGAGGGGGAGCAGCGGACGTCTCGGCTGTCCGCCCATTGTGGGTGATGGCTCCCGGATCGTCGATTGGACGGGTCAAGTGGCATCCGGCCCGTCCCTGGAGGGAGGGCGACATCGGGTCCATGAAGCCGACGGTGAAGTTTCCTTCCGGCTTGGAGGTTTCCGGATGCCGCCGTCCTATATTCGAGCGTCACCACACGCCGCCCACCTGGGCCTACCCGGAGTCCTCGTCATGCGCATCCTCTCCTCCCTCCTGCTGTTCTCCACCGCCCTCGTGGGATGCGCCCCCAAGGGTCCCGCAGACGACCCGGCCCTCGGTGAGGCCGAGTCTCCCGTGGGTGCGAACCTGAGCGGGCCGGTCCTCGAGCAGGTTGCCGCATCGCCCTACCTGTACCTGCGCCTCTCGACCCCCCAGGGCGAGGTCTGGGCCGCGGTGCCCGAGGGGGAGGTCGAGGACGGGGCGGTGGTCACGGTGTCGAACCCGATGCTGATGGTCAACTTCGAGTCCAGCGCACTCCAGCGCACCTTCGATGCGATCTACTTCGGCACGCTGGGCGCCGCAGGGGCCGATGGGGAGCTCCCCTCCGGCCACCCGGATATCGGGGTGCCCGCACCCGCCGCGCCGGTGGAGGTCGGCGTGGTGGCCAGGGCGACCGGGGCCGATGCGCGTACCGTCGCCGAGACCTGGGCACAGCACGCCGCGCTGGCGGGGAAGCCGGTGGCGGTGCGCGGGGTGGTGGTGAAGTACATCGAGGGTGTGATGGGGAAGAACTGGATTCACCTCCAGGATGGCAGTGGGGATGCCGCCGCCGGGACGAACGACCTCACGGTGGTCACCCTGGATGTGGCCCGGAAGGGCGAGACGATCACCATCCGGGGCACGGTGCGCACCGACGTGGATTTCGGGATGGGCTACCAGTATCCCGTGCTCGTTGAGGAAGCGCGGGTCGTGCGGCCGTAGGGAGGCACGGGAGTATCGACCGCCGATCCACCCTCCACTTCCCTCGGGCTGTTCCTGCCGCGTGCGGACGGTGTGGCGCCCCGGGCCAGCAGCGGCGGCCAGGGATCCTCGAGCCCAGCGGCGATCCCGACTCGGTTGTTCTCCTCGCCTAGCGAAACAACTCCGCCGCCAGCTGCCGGTCGTGTCCGTACAGGTCCTCGCGGAAGTTGAGCAGGCCGTCACTGGTGACCCACGCCGTGAAGTACACGATCATGACCGGCGGGCCCTCCCTGAGCTGCACAAACGTCTCCCTGCCGCTGAGCATTGCCTCGGTGATCCGCTGGCGGGTCCAGGCCGGGTCGTCCCGCAGCAGGTACTCCGCCAGGGCCCGCGGTTCCTCCAGGCGGATGCACCCGTGGCTGAACGCCCGCTGGTCGCGGGCAAAGAACTGCCGTGCCGGCGTGTCGTGCATGTAGATGCTGTAGCTGTTGGGAAACAGGAACTTGACCCTGCCCAGGGCGTTGTTGGGCCCCGGGCGCTGGCGGATCAACGGGCGGGTCGCCGTGCCGCCGATGATCTCCATGTTCTCCTTCCGGAGGTAATCGGGATCACGCCGCATCGCGGGCAGGATCTCGTTCTGCGTGATCCCGGTCGGGACCGTCCAGCTGGGGCTGAAGACCACCGTGGACACCGTGTCGCTGAAGACGACGGTACTGTTCACGGTCGTGCCCACCACCACGCGCATGCTCAGGACCACCGTGTCCGCCTCGAAGACGTGCAGCCGGAACTCCGGGATGTTCACCAGGAGCAGGTTGGCCGGCTGCCTGTCGGGGACCCAGCGGAGCCGCTCCATGTTGACCAGGATGGTGCGCAGGCGGTCCGTCGGGGTCACGTTGATCGCCTGGAGGAACCGGGGGCCGATGATTCCGTCGTCCGAGAGGCCGTGACGCGCCTGGAACTGGCGGACTGCTGCCACGAGGGTGCTGTCATGGCGGGGAGATGCATCGTCCTGGGCCAGGTCGCCGAGTTGATGCAGCCGGTGGCGGATGTCGATGATGACGTCCGCACTGTCACCAGGCGCCAGGCCGAGCCGGCGCGCGGGGAGCACCGGGAGCGCCAGGGCTGGCCAGGGCACGGCGGCCAGGTCGTGCAGGCGCGGCAGCTGGGCCTTCAGCCGCTGATACTGCGGGTGGAGCGGTTCGTACGCCGCCAGGTCCATCGTGCCGGCGGCGAGCGAGTCCGCCAGCCGCGACAGGTCCTTCTTGGCGCGCGGGATGAACCAGCCCAGCTCGCCCAGGTCCCGCGTGAAATGCCCCCCGTACTGCCGGGCCGCGAAGCGGAAGAATTCCGCCGTGAGGTGCAGCTCGAGGTGCGCGGAGACGGTGTCGGTCGGCACGGCGGGCCGCCCGGCGTCCCGGCTGGCCGCCAGCAGAGCCCGCAGGTGCGGGCCGAGCAGGCTCGCGCCCGGGGCGGTCGAGTCGGTCAAGCCGGCGAGCGTCACGAACGCCTCGGCGCTGGCGGAGAGCGTGTTCTCCACGAACCAGGCGTACTGCCAGTCGCGTCGCTGGTAGAAGGCCAGCACCAGGGCGGAATCCTGGCGGTACTCGGGGTATTGCTCGAAGAAGCCGGCGATCTCGGCAGGATCCACGCTGCGCCGGCTGTAGGGCTCGGCGGTCTCGAAGACGGCGGCGAGCCCCAGGGCTTCATCGGTGAGGGAGGGGGCCTCGCCGGTCGGGATGCAGGCCGCCGCGAGCAGCAGGAGCAGCGTGGCGGCACTGGGCGTGAGTCGGGGCAGCACAACCATCCGTGTTCCCCGGTCGGGAGGGGAGACGCTCACCAGGTGCGGACGCGGCCGGTATCGACGTGGACGAAATTGGAGCTCGGATAGTATCCGACGCCACCCTTGCGGAGACTGAGGGCGGCGCGCCGCAGCCGGTCGAGCGGAACGTCCGGGAGCCGGATGTCGATGGCCCGTCCCTGCATGTGGAGACTGTTGGCGGAGACCTTGGAACTCTGGCTGCGCAGCATCGCGTTGGTGGCGGGCGACCGGTAGCCGGAGATGATCTCGAAGGGCCGGCGGCTGCCGGTCGTCTGGACCAGGCCATGCAGGTAGTCGAGCAGGGCGGGGTCGATCGGGTGGACCTCGTCGGTGCGCCAGTCCCGGAGGCAGTGATTGACTTCGTCGAGCGCGCTGGGGACGTAGCCCGCACCCGTGAAGTACTCCAGGTCGAGGAGGGTCTCGCCGGTGTGGGTATTGAGGAAATCGAGGGAACGGGGGGCGCCCCGGGCCTGAAGCGGCCTGGGCAGCAGGACCGCGGCGCCTGCAATGGCCGCCGCGGTCAGGAACTGCCGGCGAGTCGGGGGGGACGATCCAGTCATGGACCGGCAATCTGGGGGGCTGCCGGATGGAGGTCAACCGCACGGGAGTCAGGGTTCCTTCATGTTCCGGGGCGATGGGTGCCAGGTCCGCGGTCGGCTATGTTCCGGCGGGGAGGGCCCTGGACCTGCCGAGGGGCCCCGACCATCCCCGGCCAGCCGGCCGGCGGTCCCTCGAGCGGACGCGCGACGCCTCAATCGTGCCTCCTCCGACTGTCCCTCCACGAGGATTCGTGATGACGCTCGCGCCAGTCCGCCCGATCACCCTGGACGACATTCGCGCGGCCCGCCCCCGCATTGCGGATACGATCGTGCGCACCCCGCTGGTGCGGCTGGAGCTGGGACCCGGGTACCCCGAGATCCACCTCAAGCTCGAGAACCTCCAGCCGATCAACGCCTACAAGCTGCGGGGGGCAGCAAACGCCGTGGCCCGGCTGTCGGCGGAGGATCGGGCGCGTGGGGTGTGGACGATCAGCGCTGGCAATGCGGGGCAGGGAGTGGCCTACGCCGCGCGGAAGGCCGGGGTGCCCTGCACGGTCGTGGCAATCGAGACCGCGCCGGTTTCCAAGCTCGAGCGGATGCGGGCGCTGGGCGCCCGGCTCGTGCTGGTTTCCTATTCCGGGGCCTGGAAGGCACTGGAGGATCGGGCCCACCCGGGGGTCGACGGCGTCTTCATCCACCCCTTCGACGACGATGCCTTCATCGCCGGTCACGGCACGATGGGGTTGGAAATTCTCGAGGACCTTCCCGGGGTACAGGTGGTCCTGGCGGGGGTTGGGGGTGGGGGCCTCATCGTGGGAGTGGGAAGCGCGATCAAGGCCCTGCAGCCCGGGGTTCGCATCGTGGGGGTCGAGCCGGAGACCGCCTCGCCGCTGGCGCGCTCGCTGGCGGCGGGCTCGCCGCAGGCATTTCCGGAGTGGCAAGCCTCCTTTGTGGATGGTGCGGGGGGGCAGAGCGTCTTTCCCCGGATGTGGGACCGGATGCTGCCGGTGCTCGACGGCTCCCTCGTGGTGTCGTTGCGGGAGGTGCGCGATGCCATGCGCGTGATGGCGGAGAAGGCACGAGTGATCGCCGAGGGGGCCGGGGCGCTGGCCCTGGCCGCGGCGATGACCGGTCAAGTGGGGGCGGGGCCGATCGTGGCGATCGTCTCGGGGGGGAACATCGACCTGGACATGTTCGCTGGCTTGATCGGCACGGATCGGGCTGGGGCCTGACCGAACCAGCGGCGAGCGACCGTCCCCCCGGGGGGCGCCGCAGTGGCCCGGGCGCGCAGCACCTCCTGTCCAGTCTTCCCTGGCCCGGCCAATGCGGCCAACGATCTCCATGCCGGCATCTCCCCCGGGGCGCGGGACGGAGCGGTCGGGCAGGATCTGCACCGGTGCCCTTCCGGGTCGGTGACACTGGTCCTGCCCGAGTCCGACAGCCAGCCCTGCCGGCTGCGCTGGCCTTCAGGCCGGGGCTATCTTGCGACGATGCCCTGCCGACCCGGATCCCCGGTGAGGCGGTCGCCTCGAAGCAAGGAGATGGTGATGCCCCCGAAGGACCAGAAGGCCGTCGTCGCCAGCCTGTCCACCCTCCTGGCGAGCAGCTACACGCTGTACCTCAAGACCCACAACTATCACTGGAACGTGACCGGGCCGATGTTCACGACCCTGCACACCCTGTTCGAGGCCCAGTACACCGAACTGGCAGCCGCGATTGACGAGATCGCGGAGCGGATCCGCTCGGTCGGCGCCTTTGCGCCAGGGAGCTACACCGCCTTTCAGAAGCTGAGCACGGTCAAGGAGGAGTCGGGCCGGCCCGCCGCGGTCCAGATGATCAAGAACCTGGTGGCCGACCAGGTGGCCATCGCCGATGCCGCCCGGGCCGTGATCCGGGCCGGTGAAGCGGCCGGCGACCAGGCCACGGTGGACCTGGCCACCCGGCGGGTGGACGTGCACGAGAAGAACGCCTGGATGCTCCGGAGTCATCTCGAGTAACCGTGACGGCGCACGCGAGCGAGGGGATCGGGCCGCCCTACCGTCACCGCCAGACCAGCCGGGTCATCCCCACCCTGCTCGTGGCTGGGGCGCTCCTGGCCGCGGCCGGGGTGTGGCTGCGGCCTGAGGCACCGACGCCCTTCCGCGTCGTTCTCAGCGGCGTCGCGCTGATCCTGCTCGTATGTCTCGGGCTGTTCGCATCGTTCACGGTCGAGGTGGACGCGCGGCGCATCTGGCTCGGCTTCGGGCCCGGCTGGGTCCATCGCACCATTGCGCTGTCCGACATTCGCGATGCCCACCCCGTCCGCAATCCCTGGTACTACGGCTGGGGGATTCGGCTGGTGCCCGGGGGGTGGATGTGGAACGTCTCGGGACTCGACGCCGTGGAACTGGAGTTCCGAGACGGCCGCCGGTTCCGGATCGGCACCGACGAGCCGGAGGCCCTGGCCAGGGCGATTCGCCGCGTGCTGCCACACAACCTGTGACGGGCGCCCCCGCCGCGCGTCAGCCCCATCCCGCGGACGTCGCCGATCATGGGGTGCCGTTCCATGAGGATCTCCAGTACGGCCTTGAGGTGGCCCCCCCACGACGCGGGCCAGGTACCGGAGGCCGGGGACGAGACCCCTGCCGGGCTCAGTCCGGCACGGCGGAGGGGTCGGTAAGCCGCGCGAAGCGTGCGGCCGCCTCGCGGGTACGAGGATGGTCCACTCCCAGCGCCCGGGCCAGGCCATCATGCCCGGCGCGGGCCAGGGCGCGCGCCTCAGTGAGCCGCCCCAGTCCGGCGAGGCAGGTGGAGAGGGCGCTCTCGAGGTTGTGGATGAACCAGTGCCCCGGGGGAAGCCCGGCCCGGCGGATGGCGAGGGCGCGTTGCAGCAGCGGCTCTCCCTCGGCGTGGCGCCCCTGTTCGCAGAGGAGCAGGCCGAGAAGCGAGAGCGCGGGGGCCTGCTGGAGGTGATCGGGGGGCAGGGCCGCCGCCAGGATCTGCACGGCGTCGCGGAGGTCCACCTCTGCACCGGGCAGGTCTCCCCGGCGGCGGCGGATGTCGGCCCGGCCGGTGAGCGTGGCCCCGACGACCTCGTGCCGCTCGCCGTAGGCGCTCCGGGCCTGTTCCACGGCCAGCCCCTGGAGCGAGTCGGCCATCGGCAGGGAGTCCTCCAGCTTCAGGATGTTGGCGAGGTTGGCGAGCGGACCGAGAAGCGATGCGGCGGCAGTGCCGCCGATTCCGGCGCCCGCGGCGACCGCCTCGCGGTAGCGCGCCTTGGCCCCACGCGCGTCGCCGTGGTGCTCCCGAACCAGCCCGAGGGAGTTGAGCGCGGGAATCAGTTCCGCGACGGGCAGCCCAGCCCGGTCCGCCAGGGCCAGCCCCTCCTGCAGCAGCGGCTCGGCCTCCTCCAGCCGGCCGACGTTGAACAGGTAGTTGCCGTACTGCTGGAGACCGGTGGCGAGCGTGGCTTCCTCGGCCGGACGATGGCGACGCAGCGCCGCGAGCGCGGCCGAGAACAGGGAGTCGGCCCGGCTGCCCTGGTTTCGCACCGCCTCGAGCTGCGCCAGCGCCAGCCGGCTCCGGGCGGACTCCGGATGGTCCGGGCCGAGTTCGGCCTCGTTGCGGGCCAGCGCCCCCTCGAGGAGGACAGCGGCGGTGTCGTAGACGCCCAGCGCGGTGTAGGTGAGGCCGAGGGTGCGCTCCAAGTCGGCCCGGGCGGCCGGGTCGGCCACCGCGCCGGACTCCAGCCGGGCCACCGTGGCGCCGAGGAGGTCCAGCAGCCGGGCCTCCCGGCCGACCCGGGTGGGATCGGGTGCCGAGAGCATCTGGCGCAGGAACCCGCCGAACACTTCGGCCCGCTCGCGCTGGACCAGGGTGCGCCGGGCCTGCCAGAGGGTGGCGCTGATACCGGTCACCGCTGCCGCCACCGCGAGCGCGCCAGCGAAGACGGCGGCGCGGTTGCGCCGCACGAACTTGCGGAGCCGCTCGGCGCGGCTTCCCGGGCGAGCCAGGAGCGGCTCGCCGGTCACCAGCCGGCGCAGGTCCTCGCCGAGGGCCTCGGCGGAGGGGTAGCGCTCCGCCGGCGCCTTGCGCAGGGCCAGCTGGAGGATGGCGTCGGCATCCCGGCCCAGGCCGGATGGCGGCGGTGACTCATCGAGGATCCGGCGACGAACCTCCGCCGCCGCCAGACCGGGCTCGCGGAACGGGTGGCGGCCCGTCAGCACCTCGAACAGCACCACGCCGAGTCCGTGAATGTCACAGGCGGTGGTGAGCGGGTCGCCGAGGAGCTGCTCGGGGCTGGCGTAGGCCGGAGTGAAGGGCTGGGCGCCGACTTCGGTGTGGTCACCCTCCACCGGAGTGTCGTCGGGGCCCAGGAGCTTGGCCACCCCGAAATCGAGCAGCTTCACGGTGCCGTCGCCGGTGACCAGGATGTTGCCGGGTTTGAGGTCGCGGTGCATCACGAGGCGCTGATGGGCATACTGGAGGGCGCCGCAGACCTGGCGCAGCAGCGCCACCCTGGCCGCGAGGGGCAGGGCCCGGGCCGCGACGTACTGATCAATCGGTGTTCCCTCGACATACTCCAAGGCGAAGTAGGGCACCCCGTCGGCGGTTACCCCGCCATCCACCAGGGCCGCGATGTTGCGGTGCTCCAGGCCGGCCAGGATCCGTCGCTCGCGCTGGAAGCGCCGCATCACGGCGCCGGAGCGGGCACCCAGGCCCACCAGCTTGATCGCCACCCGCTTGCGGAAGTCGCCGTCGGCCCGCTCGGCCTCGTAGACCACTCCCATCCCCCCCCGGCCCACCTCGCGGAGCACCCGGTACGGTCCGATCCGGGCGCCCGGTGCCGCCTCGGCCAGCAGGTCGCCCTCGCCGGCGTCGTGGAGCAGGTCGAAGGCGGTGCCGGCAAACCGGCCCTGCTCCCGGGCGAAGGCGTTCAGCAGGGCCTCGACCTGCGCCCGGATGGCCGGGGGCTCGGCCGCCAGGCGACTCTCTCGCTCGGCCGGGGAGAGGGCCAGGAGCTGGTCAAACAGGTCGCTGACCCGCGCCCAGTCGGCGGCGGCAGCGGAGGCGGTCATCCGGCGCCGAGTTCGCGCTGCAGCCAGGCGCGGGCCACCAGCCAGTCGCGCTTGACGGTGGCGGGGGAGACGTCGAGTGCCGAGGCGGTCTCCTCGACGCCGAGGCCGGCGAAGAAGCGGAGCTCGATCACCCGGGCCTGACGGGGGTCGAGGGCGGCGAGCTTCTCGAGCGCGGCGTCCACGGCCAGCAGGTCGTCGAGCCCGTCGCCGTCGGGCGCGGTGAGCACGGGGGCGGGGATCGCCTGGCGCTTGGCGGTGCACCGGGCCCGGGCGTGGTCCACCAGCACCTGGCGCATGGCGCGGGCCGCCACCCGGAAGAAATGGCCGCGGTCGGCGTAGGGCCGGGCCGTCCCGCCCGCCAGCTTGAGGTAGGCCTCATGGACCAGCGCGGTGGGCTGGAGGGTGTGGTCGGGCCGCTCGTGGCGGAGCCGCCCCGCGGCCAGCTGGCGGAGCTCGGCATACACGAGCGGGAGGAGTGCCTCGAAGGCACCCGGGTCGTCGCCCACCTGGTGCAAAAGGGCGGTGAGGTCGGGCGGGGCAGGGTCGGGCATGGGAGTCCCGACCAAATTCTATCGCCCATTCCGTCACCGGGGAATGATCGGGTTCTGGTCATGCCCAAGGTACCGGGGCGGGTCACGGCACCAAGGCCGCCGTGAAGGTGGCGGTGAAGGCCTGCACGTTTCCCGGCCGGTAGGTACCCGTGATGGTTCCCGCCAGCTGGCCACCCGTCTTGGTCGCGTTGATGGTGAACAGGCAGATGTTCTGGTTGGGGCTCGCCTGGATGGTCGTCGCGCTGCCCGATACCGTGCCAGTCTGGGCGTTTCCGGTCCACGACATGGTGCCCGCGATGTTGGGAGCCGTGTTCAGGGTGTGGGCCAGCGGTACCGGGACGGTACCCCAGGTGACCGAGCCATTCGGCACCGGACGCGCCAGGTACACCCCGGGAGTGGGCCAGGCCCCGGCGGCCCCTGGGGAGGCGGTGGGGAAGGCGAAGATGATCCAGAGGGCGGGGTTCTGGGCCTGGTCCCCGATGGTGGTGCAGGCGTTCCCGGTGTTCACCTGCGACCAGCTCGTCAACCTCCAGGCCACGTAGGGCGTGGGAGTGGACAGCTGGGCCTGGCCGGTGCCGAGCGACCGAATCTCCACTCCCGCGACCACGGTGACGACCTCGACCTGGACGGTCGTGCTGCCCTGGGCGTTCACGTCCGCCGTGAAGGTGACCTGCGGACTGGTGGTCAGCACCCCGGTCGGAACGTTGAGCGTACCTCCGGTCCCGGTGATGGTGTACCGATAGCGAAGGGCGGACACTGGTCCGTGGTAGCCCGGCGTCACCTGGGCCGAGAGCGCGACCTGGCTGCCCGGCGCCACCACCGGGTTGGCGGGGCTCAGGCTCACGGTGTAGCTGGGGCGGACCTCGATGAAGATGCGTGGCTCGGCCCGGATGGACGTGGTGGTGCGGTCCTCCTCCTGATAGGAGGCGAAGGCGGAGGCGGTGTTGTACACCCGGGCACGGTGCGTCCTGGTCTCCGTGACCGTGGCGGTGATGTCATCCACCCACGGAGTGGCGCTGGGGAAACTGGTTCGCGCGGTGAAGGTCGAGGTGACGCCGGGGTCTGGCCCGGGCAGGAGTGTGCCAACCAGCCCTGCGGTGGCCCACGAAGCGGTGTGACCTGACGGCCAGGGCAGCTCGGTCCCCTGCTTGTCGCGCACCAGCACCCGAAGCGGCAGGACCTGGCCCGCGTCGATGACCGGGGACGATGGGGTGACGTCGAAGGTGAGCTGGAGGTCGGCATCCACCGGGGCCTCGAGCGTGAGGATCTGGGGAGGATGCGCGACGGGATCGGCAAGCGACTGCGGGTTGAGGAGCACGTCCACGAATACGGTGTCCACCTGGCCGGTCATCTGCGCCAGGGCGGGATTGGTGGCCAGGTATCCCGCCTGATCCACCGGCGTCCACTGGTTGGCGGTTACCCCGGTGAGCACCCCGTTCTGTCCGGTGGTCCGCCAGCGGTACTGCAGCGGACTCGCTCCCGCTGGCCTCGGAACCCCCTGTCCCCGGGGCACGACCACCACGGCGAATCCCTGGGCCCGGTGGGTGGAGTTCACGCTGGCCGTCCCGGGAGTCAGCGCAATCCCGGGATCGTTGACCCCGATCCCGAAGCCGCTGAATCCGGTGGTTGTCCCTGAGATGGTGTTGGCCTGGACGTCGACGGCAATGTTCGCGAGCCCGTTCCATTGTTGCCCGTGGAGGCGGAGGATTCCGAGGTCGCCCGTCATGGCCCAGATGGGCAGGGCCGCGGGGTCGTAGGTCATCGTGATCGCCACGGGTTGGGCGAAGGTCGTACCGTCCGGTCCGAGGTCGTAGACCGGGCCGGCGAGGCGCCACCCTGCCGGCGTCTGCGGAAGCGCCCCGTTGCGCAGCGATGCCGTCAGCGTGACCGGCGCCGTCAGGGCGCCGGGGGGGACCACGATCCGGATCTTTCCCCCGGCCAGCGTGAGGGTGCCGCCTGCCGGGCCCACTTGGACGCCGTCCTGAACGGTGAGTTGCGCCACCCCGCTTCGTCCTTCGCTCGTGGCCGTGATCGTGGCCGTGCCCGGGGCCATTGCCGTCACCAGGCCGCTGGAGCTGACGGCGGCGACCGCGGGGGCGCCACTACTCCAGGACACCGCACGTCCCGACAGGGGTTGACCCCCACCGTCACGGACGACGGCGACGAATTGCTGTGCCTGTGCCGGGACCAGGGTGGCGGTGGTGGGATCCACGGTGACCGACGCTACTGGTGTCGGCGGCGGTGGCGGCGGGGGGTTCGGCGGCACCGGGGAAGTGCCCCCGTCCCCGCCACAGGCGGCAAGGAGGCCAAGAGCACTGAGCAGCAGGGGCACTCGCATGGGGTCGCTCCGGATCGGGTCTGGAGCTCAAGCGAGATCCGGCGGCAAATCGGCTCAGCGACCAGCCCGGCACCCCATCCGGCGGGACTGCGCTCCACGGGGGAGAACAGGGGAGATGGTGTCCCCGCTCCCGTCACCTCCTGGAGCGCCGCCCGATCCTCGCGGCGCCACCCCCCGTCCGGCCGATCCCGTTCGCGGACATCGAGTCGGCGAGGCCGCGCGGCGGGGCATTCAGGCCGGCGATGCCCCTCGGGCTCGCCACAGCGCCAGCAAGTCGCGCTCCCGCTCGGGGGTGAAGCCGGTGCGCAGCGCCGCCTGCCGCTCGGCGGGCTGGGAACGGAACCACTCCAGCGTGTCGCGGGCCGAGACTTCCATGGGCCGCACGGTGAGGCCGGCCGCGATCTCGGGAGTGAGGTCGAATCGAGCGAACCCCGCGGTGGCGCCCCGCATCACCTGGAACACCGGGAGCTCCCTGCCATAGGGCGCCGCGCCGTTGGCGCGGAGGAAGTCCGCGTCGACCCAGGTATATGTCGCGGTGGAAGCCACCCCCCGGTGGATCCGCTCCACGAACTCCCGGAACGGCTGTCCCAGGTGCGGCCCGACGGCATTGAACACGCCGTAGGTCCGGTCTTCCACCAGCTTCACGCAGAAGGCGACCAGGTCCCGGACATCGATGATCTGGACGTGATCGGATCCGTCGCCCGGCACGAGCACTTCACCGCCCCGCGCGATCCGCACCGGCCAGTAGGTGAAGCGATCGGTGTCGTCGCCGGGTCCGATGATCAGTCCCGGCCGGACCACCGTGACGCGGCCGGGCATGAGGGCGTGCGCTTCCTTTTCGGCGTAGGCCTTGGCGTGCCCGTACGTCAGCGGGCGCCCCTCGGGGATCGGCGCGTTCTCGCGGGTGAGGACGGGGGCGTCGGCGGTCATCGGGACGCGGCTGGTGTTCAAGTAGACCGACCGGGTCGAGATGAAGAGGTACTGGTCGGTCGCATCCTTCAGCAGGTCGGCGGAAAGCCGGACCCATTCGGGGGCGCTGCTCAGCGAGGCCGACTCATCGATGACGGCGTCCCACCGGCGCCCCCGCAGCGCGGTGAGGTCGCTGGCGCGGTCCCCCGCGAGTTCCTCGACCTCCTTCCCGAACATCCCCGGCGCCGTCCGGCCGCGATTGAAGATCGTGACCTGGTGTCCTCGCTCGAGTGCGTGGCGCACCTGGTGCGGACCGACGAATCCGGTCCCGCCGAGGATGAGGATCCGCTTCGGGGCCGGCGCCGCGAGCAGCGCCGCGGGATTGAACGCCGTGGCCGCACCGAGTGCTGCCATCCCGCTGCCAATGAATTCGCGCCGGTTCTGCATGAGCCCTTCCGGGTGGGGGGAGGTGAAGGATACTTCGGTGCCATGGGAGATGCCGTTCCGTCCCGCTACGCCACCGCCCCCAGCGCATCCTCCATGGCGTTGAGCGCATAGTCGGCGTCCGCGGCGGTCAGGCAGAGCGGCGGCTTGATCCGGATGACGTTGCCATCGATGCCGCCCTTGCCCACCAGCACCCGCCGCGCCCGGAGCTCCTCCATCAGCTGGAGCGCCTCCGCCTTGGCCGGTGCCTTGGTGGCCCGGTCCACGACCAGCTCCACGCCGAGCATCAGCCCCATCCCGCGCACATCACCGATCAGCGGGTACCGCGCCTTCAGGGTCTCCAGCCCTGCCTTGAGCCGCCCGCCCACCACCCTGGCATTCTCCTGCAGCCGGTCCTCGTCGATCACCTCCAGCACCGCCAACCCCGCCGCCATGCAGACGGGATTGCCACCGAAGGTGTTGAAGTGGATCCGCTGCGTCAGCGACTCGGCGATCTCGCGCCGCGTGGTGACGGCGGCCAGCGGCACCCCGTTGCCGATGCCCTTGGCCATGACCACGATGTCGGGCACCACGTCCGAGCGCTGGAACCCCCAGTAGTGGTCCCCGGTGCGGGCAAACCCGGTCTGGACCTCGTCCGCGATGCAGAGCCCGCCATGTTCCCGGACCACGGCGTAGGCCTCCTGGAGGTAATTGGGTGCCCCATGGGTGACGCCGCCCACGCCCTGGATCGGTTCCATGATGAAGCCGGCGATGGTGCCCGGGGTGCCGAAGCGAATCAGCTCCCGGAGGTCGGCCACGCTCTGGGTGGCAATCGCCTCGGAGGTGCCCTGGAACCGGCTCCGGTAGGGGTCGGGACAGACGGTGTGGTGCACTCCGCTCGCCACGTTGGCCGGGTACTTCCAGGTGTGGTGCGAGGTGAGCGTGTTGGTAACCGGCGAGGCGCCATGGTAGGCGTTGCGCACCGCGATGATGTCAGCGTGGCCCGTGTAGAGCCGGGCGATGAGGACGGCGAGGTCATTGGCCTCGCTGCCGCTGTTGACGAAGTACGTGGTGTCGAGCCCCGCCGGCATTCGCCCGGCCAGGGCCCGGGCAAAACGGGGCAGGTTGGGGTGCAGATACATCGTGGTGGCGTGCTGCAGGGTGTCCACCTGGTCCTTGATTGCGGCCACCACCCTGGGGTGGCCGTGGCCGCAGGAGACGGTGGCAATCCCGGCCAGCAGGTCGAGGTAGCGGGTGCCCTCGTGGTCGAAGAGGTACTGCATGTGCCCTTCCACCACCAGCAACGGCTCACGGTAGAACATCGAGAGCGCCGGGTTGCAGAATTCGCGGCGCATGGCCAGGAGGTCGGCGTGCGCGGGGCCGCGGTAGGGGCGAGGCTGGTGATCGCAGGGGGGGAGCTGCATGGGGGCTTATCCGGTAAAATGCGGTAGGGTGGACGGGGAGCGGGGGCGGTGGTGGACGGGGCTCAACTCATCCAGGTCGTGCCGTGGGCCTGGTTCCACTTGATGGTCATCTTCTTGGACTGGGTCCAGAACTCGATCGAGCCGCGGCCGGTGATGTCGCCCACCCCGAAACGGGACTCGTTCCAGCCGCCAAAGCCGAACGGCTCGCGCGGGACCGGCACGCCGACGTTGACACCGACCATCCCGGCGCTGGCGCGCTCCATGACCTGGCGGGCGGTGCCGCCGTGCTCGGTATAGACCGACGCGGCGTTGCCGTAGGGGGAGGCCTGTTCCACCCGGAGCGCCTGGTCCAGGTCCCGGGCCCGGATGATCGCCAGCACCGGGCCGAAGACCTCCTCCTGCGCGATCCGCATGGCCGGGGTGACGTGGTCGAGGATGGTGGGGCCAATGTAGTACCCGCCCTCCCGGCCGGGCACGACGGTGCCGCGTCCATCGAGGAGCACCGTGGCGCCGGCCGCCTCCGCCTCCGTGATGTATCCCTCGATCCGCGCCTTCGCGTCCGCCGAGATTACCGGGCCGAGGGTCCGGCCCGGTACCAGCGCCCGGGCATGCTCCAGCAGCCTGGCAATGACGTGATCCGTCTCCGCGACCGCCACCATGACCGAGGCGGCCATGCAGCGCTGGCCGGCGCAGCCCGACATCGAGGCCACCACGTTGCTGGCGGTCATCTCGAGGTCGGCGTCGGGCATCACGATGAGGTGGTTCTTGGCGCTGCCCAGCGCCAGCACCCGCTTGAGCGCGGCGGTGCCGCGCCGGTAGACCGCCTTCGCCACCCGGGTGGAACCGACGAAGCTGAGGGCGGCGACCTCCGGGTGGTCGCACAGGGCCTCGACCACCGGCTGGCCGCCATGCACCACCTGGAACACGCCAGCGGGCAGCCCCGCCTCCTGGAGCAGGGCGGCAATCCGCAGGCTGCTCAGCGGCACCAGCTCGGACGGCTTGAGGATCAGGCAGTTGCCCAGCGCCATCGCGTTGGGGATGGTCCAGTGGGGCACCATGCTGGGGAAGTTGAACGGGGTGATCGACGCCACCACGCCCAGGGGGAAGCGCTCCATCCGGCACTCAACGCCCCGGCTCACCTCCATCACCTCGCCGGCGGCCAGCTGTGGCAGGGAACAGGCGAACTCGGTCAGCTCCATCGCCTTCAGGACCTCGGCCCGGGCCTCGGAGTCCACCTTGCCGTTCTCCTCGCTGATCAGCGCCGTGAGCGAGTCGATGTCGCGCTCCAGCAGGGCGCGATACCGGTAGAACACCTGCACCCGCTCCTTGATCGGCAGCGCCGACCAGCCGGGAAAGGCCGAGCGGGCGGCGGCCACCGCCGCATCTACCTCGCGAGCGGTGGAGAGCGGAACCTTGGAGATCACTGCGCCGTCGGCCGGCCGGAAGACATCCAGGCGCGGCAGCGTGTCGGGGACAAGCGCCCCGTTCAGGAAGTTGCGGGCATCCGGATGGCGAATGACGGTCTCGCTGGAAGGGCCGTGTTGAAGGTGGCGCGGCACCGGGGGCCGGGCAAGGGTTGCCCGGATCGACAACGGGCAGGATCCACTGGTCACGGGGCGGCGGGGCTCTGGGGGCCGCGCTCAGCTCACCCCTCGGCGTTTCGGATCACAGCTTTCCCGCACCGATGCGGGATGTGCGCCGTCCGCCTCGAGGACCAGTTCCTCGCCCATTTCCTCCGTCACCGCGCGGGCGGCTTCGTGCGGCGTCATGCCGAGGTCGATGAAGTCGGTGGTGCGCCGGAATCGGGCCGTGGTGGCGCCCCAATCCAGGTAGTCCAGGATGCCCTCCCGCCAGAGCATCTCCGCCACCACGGCGGGCTTGAAGCGCCGGGGGTGGGAGCTGGCGTATTCGAGCCCCCGCGACGGGGCCGGCAGCACGCTTACCAGCAGCACGATTTCGCTCGGTCGGAGCTGGTGGAGCGGGCGCTGCATGACCTGCTCGCTGCCGGCAGCCACACCCCACACTTGGTCTCCCCACTCGATCAGGTTGAGGTAGAGCTCGAGTTGCCGCTCCTTGGTGAGCGTGTGCGAGATCTTGTAGGCCAGTATGTATTCCCGTAGCTTCCGCCGCAGCGTGCGGTCCGGCGAAAGAAAGAGATTGCGGGCAAGCTGCTGGGCGATTCCGCTGCTGCCGCGGGAGAAGTCGCCGTGGAGCATCCGATTCAACAACCCCCGCTGCGCTGCCCAGTCCAGGGTCCCCTGGTCGAAGAACCGGATGTTCTCCGCCGCGAGCGCGGCACAGACCACGGGCATCGGCATGGAGTCGAGCGGGACCCAGCGGTGGTGCAGCGGGGGCTGCCCGTCCCGGGCCCGGCGCGCCATGTAGGCGGTCGTCTCCGGCACCGAATCGGCCAGCGCGTCGATTCGTGGGCCATAGCGAATCCACGTCAGTGCGATGTCCGCAAGGAGCATCATGCCCGCCAGCAGGGTCACGGCAAGCGCCAACCAGAAGGTGCGGCGCACCATCCGTCGCGTGCGGGCCCCAGCGGGTTGGGCCACGTCCGCCTTTGTCATGGCGCTCCTGGGAGGATGCGGAGAGTCCAAGTATATCATCCCGCCTGTGGACGGACCACTCGTCCTCGAGGTCCGCTATCCGACGGAGCAGGCGGTCGCCGTGGCCGACTCGATTTCGGTGTGGGGGACCGTGGGGAGCGGCCAGGCCCGTCTCCGGATCAATGGTCGTCCGGTGCCGGTCGAGGCCAATGGCGGCTTCGCGACCTTTCTCCCACTCCCGTCAGGAGACCCGCCGGTTCTTGACCTGGAGGCGAGCAAGGGTGGCGACACCCTGCGTCGCGCACTCACAATCACCCGCACCCGGTCTGTCGTGGCACCGACCCAGACCCCCCGCCCCGCCATCGGGTGGGTGCGGCTGCGGCGCCTTCCGGACGACACGCTCGATGCGCCCACCCTGGCCCGGCCGGTCTATGCCCGCTGGACCCCCGGAGGGGCGCTCGCGCTTCCGCTGCCCCTTGGGGCGGTGGTGCCCATTGATCGCGAGACCGACGGCGCGGTGCGGGTGCGCCTGGCACGCGGGGTCGCGCCCTGGATCAACCGAATCGACACCGAGCCGACCCGACCGCCCCGGATTGTCCCGACGCCCCTCGATGGGCCCACCCTGGTGCAGGACGGGATCCGGTCGGTCATCGGGGTCAATCTGCCCGATCTGTTGCCAAGTACCGTCGATGTGGTGGGCAACCACCTGCGGTGGACCCTGTTCGGCGCGCAGGCCGGAAAGATGCGTCCCGTGGAATCGGCTGATGGGTTGGTGCGGAAGCTGGTGGTACGGGACAGGGGAGACGGGCGGGTCCAGGTCGAGGTGACCCTGGCCGCCGCCCCCCTCGGTTGGCGGACGACCTGGCGCGAGGGCAAGGCGACGCTGGAACTGCGTCCGCTCAGGACGGCGAGGCCGGGGCTCGAGGGACTCGTGATCGCCCTGGATCCGGGACACCCTCCGGGAGGGGCGACCGGTCCCACCGGCCTCACCGAGGATTCCGTGAACCTCGCCGTGGCGCTGGAGACCGCGACCCGCCTTCGGGCACTCGGCGCCCGTCCCTTCCTGACACGCAGCACGCCGGACCCGGTGTCCCTCGACGCGCGCCCGGTGCTCGCCGAGGCCGCCGATGCGGAGCTGTTCGTGTCCATCCACGCCAATTCCCCCGGCGATGGACGCCCACCGGAATCGGTCGCGGGAACGCGCATCTTCTGGTGGTATCCGCAGGCGCTGCCACTCGCAAAGGCGCTCCGGGATTCGGTCGCGAGGGCCACCGGCCAACTGCGAATGGGCACGGTACACTCCGACCTCTCGGTGCTCCGCTCCACCTGGTTCCCGGCGGTGCTGATCGAGGTGACCGCGATCGTCACGCCGGCGGGCGAGGCGTGGCTCCGGTCGCCGGAGGGCATTTCCTCCCAGGCGGATGGCATCATCGGTGGGATCCGGGCCTGGCAGGCAGGACGGTTCGTGGCGGAGGGCACTGCGGTCGAAGGCCGCCGGTAAGTCCGACGCCCGCGGCCCACCCTCGCGTTTCCGGGGCCTGGGCGCGGGCGACTGGTGTACCCCCCGGAGCAGCGGGTAACAAACGAGGCTCTCCGCACTGTGCGCCTTCCGATTGGAGCGCCACGATGTCCGAACCGCCCCCCATCGATCCCACCCTGAGGCCGTTGACCGCCCCGGGCGCTGATCCGCGGGTGGAGATCCAGGAGCGCCTGCGCCAGGCGACGGTCGGGGAGTATGCGGTGCTCGGGCGGCTCGGGTTTGGCAGGATGGCCAGCGTCTCTCTGGCCCGCGACCTGCCCTCGACCGGCGCGTGGCCATCAAGGTGATGTCCCCCGCGATTGCGTTTCCGTTCGCCCGGAGCGTCGACCCGACCAACATGGAGGACACGCGCGATCACCGGGTTCTTGGTTCCTTCGGCGCCAAGTTCCGGACCTCGGACCACGGGCCGGTCCTGATCGGCGGCATGCGGGTGCCGATCCAGCGTGGCACACTCCACCCGTCGGTGATGTGGACAGTGGGAGTCGACTTCGGGTTCCAGGGCGCCGCCAGGAGGAACCGGTCTTGGTGTTTCCTCCCTCTTCCACCCAGGAGCATTCCCATGTCCCTCGGTCACTGGCCCGTGGTCATCGGCGCCGCAGTGGCGGCCTGGCTGATCGGCTCCGTCTGGTACTCGCCCCTGCTCTTTGCCAAGGCGTGGGCGGCGGCGCACGGCTACCCGCGCGAGAAGCTTGTCGAGATGCAGAAGTCGGCCGGGAAGGCACATGCGGGGTCGCTGGCGGCGTTCGTGGCAATGGCCTACGTGCTCCACCTCTTCTTCTCGCAGCTCGGCGCCGACACCCTGGCCACCGGTGTGGCCTGGGGGGTCCATGCCTGGGTGGGGCTGGCGCTGCCGCTGGGGTTCATCGCCTACCTTTACTCTGACAAGCGGATCGCCACCTTCCTGATCGACACCGGGTACCAGCTCACCCATCTCCTCGCCATGGGGGCAATCCTTGGCGCCTGGGGCTAGGCCGACCATCCCGACCTTCCGCCGGCCGTGGCGTCCACCAGCCACCACCGGGTCCCACTTCCCTCGGAGCGGATCATGAATGAACTTACCTGGATCCTGAGTGGCCTCTTGGCCGGCGCTCTCACCGGCCGGGTCCTGCGGGGCGAGGGCTACGGCGTGACCGGCAGCCTGCTGATCGGCAGTGCCGGGGGCATCGTGGGTGGCTGGCTCTTCCAGCGGGTGCTCGGCATGACCAGCGACGGCAGCCTGTTCACGGACTTCCTGACCTCCCTGGTGGGCGGCCTGGTGTTTGTCGTCGCGGTGCGGGTCCTGGACCGGGCGGCGCGGGTGGCGGTAGGCCCGACCCGCATCCACCCCAAGGAGGGGTTGGATCTGGAGTCGGCCATCCATCGGCTGGGTGCCCTGGAGCGTCGGGTGCTCCACCGGCTGCTTTCCCGGCAGAGTGCCGTCACCGACCCCAATGCCGAGTTCGAGGCCCAGGCCACGTTCGGCCAGCGGGTGGCCGACCAGGTGGCAGCGTTCGGCGGCAGCTGGACCTTCATCGGGATCTTCTGCCTGATGATGGCCACCTGGATGCTGTTCAATGTCAACGACACCACGCCGTTTGACCCGTACCCGTTCATCCTGCTCAACCTGGTGCTCTCGTGCATGGCCGCGCTGCAGGCCCCGGTGATCATGATGAGCCAGAACCGGCAATCCCTGCGCGACCGGATCGACGCCCAGAACGACTACCAAGTGAACCTCAATGCCGAAATGCAGATCCTGAGCCTGCACGCCAAGTTCGATGCCATGATCGCCGACCGACTGCGACTGCTGGAGGAGCAGCAGGCCGCGCAGATGGCGTTGCTGGAACGGCTGGCGGCCCGGGGGCCTGAGGCGCCGTGAGGGGGCGGCGCTCCTGGCCCGGGCTCCTCGTGGTGGCGGCCTGCGCCGCCGATCCCCACGTGCCCACCGACGGGCTGCTGCCCCTCGGCAGCTGGGGCGGCAAGGGGGCAGGGGTGGTCGTGTCCGAGGCGCAGGTCCACGTGCATGTGGGCTGCACCTCGGGAGACATCCCCGGCCGGCTGTTTGTGGACGTCGATGGCCGATTCAGTGTGAACGGGGAGTATGATCCCGTGGTCCATCCGGTGGCGGGGGTCGGGATTCCGATGCCCGCCACCTTCAGTGGTCGGCTGCGGGGCCGCGAGCTTACCCTGGTCGTGGTGGTCCAGGACACGGTGCGCCACGAGGTGGTGACCAAGGGGCCGGTGACGGTGGAACTCGGGCGGGAACCCGAACTGGGTCCCTGTCCGATCTGTGCCGTGCCACGCCTGCTCATGCCGAGGGTCCTTCCCTGACCGGGTGAGGCAACGGGTGACCCGCGGCCGGCATGCCCGCGCGGTCCTTTGCGCCGGACGCCCACCGTGCCAAGATTGCGGGTGACCTTCTTGCGCCCCCTTCCTCGGAGAACTTCCCCTGCCAGACCCCAGCCAGCCCGAACCGGGATCCGATCGCCGCTTCACCGACCAGGAGGTGGCGCTGGTGCTCCAGCGCGCCGCCGAGATCGAGGAGCGCCGGGCCACCGTCTCGCCGGCGCGCGGGCTCTCCCTGGGTGAGCTTCGGGAGATCGCCCGGGAGGTCGGGTTGAGTCCGGACGTGATCGACGAGGCGGTGCGCACGATGCAGTCCGGTCCCCGTTCCCGGGCGGTGTCGGTCCTCGGCGCGCCGCTCTCGACCAAGGTGGCTCGGGGGGTGCCGGGTCAGTTGAGCGAGGCGGCGATCCAAGGGTTGGTGCATGCCATCGAGGACCGGGTGGAGGCGACGGGCACCGTGACGGAGGCGTTGGGTACGGTGCGGTGGACCAGCGTCGGACGTGGCCACAAGTTCGACCGGACCACCCAGGTCTCGATCCACTCGAAGGCCGACGAGACCCAGATCCAGGTGGTACAACGCTATCCGTCGGGACTGCGCACGGTGCTCCATGCCCTGCCGGGGATGTGGGGGGCGATGATCGGCGGGGCGCTGGCCGCGTCCGCCGGGGGCATCTCCACCGCTACCGGGGTGGGTCTGGGGCTGGGGCTTGCGGCGGTGGGGGTTGGGATCGGGCGGTCGATCTGGACCGTCCTCGCCCGGCGCAGCGCCGCGGAGGCGGAGCGAGTGGCCGATGCGCTGGTCGCGGCGGCACGGGAGGCATCATCGGGCTGACCGCGCCAGATCCCGGACCCGGCTACGCCCAGCGCATCCCTGCCCAGGCCGCCGCCGCGCCGACGGTGGCGGTGAGCACCACGCCCCAGGCCAGGTCCACGACCACCACCTTGACGGGGAAGTCGCGCAGCAGCGCCAGGCTGGTCAGGTCGAAGGCGGCGTAGGCCGCCAGCCCGAACAGCGCGCCCAGCGCGACGGCACGCCCCACCGACTGCTGCTCGATGGCGGGGGCCACGACCAGCACCACCACCGCCACGACATAAATCAGGTAGAAGAGCACGGCAGCGCCCACCCGGACGTCGGGACGCATCAGGTGGCCGAGTTGCTCCTGGTAGAACCCCTTGGCGATCCAACCCAGCCAGGCCAGGTCCATCGCCAGGAAGACGGCGAGGGCCACGGCGTACACCTTGAGGAATGCGATCGCGGTCATGCGGGAACCGCCTCGGGTTGGGGGAGGGCCCGCTGCAGGGGAAAGCGGCGAGCCATGGCGACCTGCCGGTGGGCAAAGATGGCCTCGAGTTGGCGGCGGACGAAGAGCCAGTGCGCCAGCCGGCCCAACGGGCCCAGCGGAAGCGCATAGTCGACCTGGTCGGTGATCTCGACGCCGCCCTCCACCTCCCGGAACTGGTGCCGGTGATACCAGCTCCGGTATGGTCCAGCCAGCATCTCGTCGGCGAACATCCTCCCCTCCTCGTACTCGGCGATCAGCGATTCCCACCGCATCGGGATGCCGTTGACGCGGATCCGGTAGCGGATCCGGGTGCCGAGCCGAACCACCTCGTCGGTGGACGCCAGGATCTGGAATCCCATCCAGGGCGGGGTGATCGCTTCGAGATTGCGGTGGTCCTTGAAGAAGGCGAAGACCTCCTCGAGGGTTCCTCCGACCATCTGGGTGCGGTGGAGGCGATAGCTCATTCCGTGCTCCAAGGGCGTGCGGGTGAACGAGTTGCGCGAATGGATCCGGTTCCGGGGTGGAGCAGCCAACCGCCGGGCAGGACCTAATCTACCCAATGTCCAAGTATTGTCAAGCTAATTACTTGGACAGACTATTGACAAAATGGCGCCTCACCCATAGGTTTGTTGGACGCCGCATGGACAGGACGGCGACGACCACAAACCACTTGAAGCGAGGATGTTCCCCATGCAGACGCAGATTCGTGCACTTACCGCCATGCTGGCGCTGGGCTTCGGCCTTGTCGCGATGCCCGCCGACGCGCAGGTGGCCCTGGAGGCCCGTGGAGGGCTGATGGTGCCGACCTTTGACATCACCGATGCGGCCAAGGCGGGCCCGGGGTTCGGGGCGAGCCTCCACCTCAAGGCGAGCGACCGGCTCTGGTTGATGGGCGAGGCCGACTTCGGCTTCCACCCCGGTGCTGACCTGGCCGGAGGGGGCAGCGGCGCCGATGTGGACGTCTCCCACTTCATGGCCAAGCTGGGGTACCAGCTGTCCTCGGGCACTGGCGGCAAGATGACGGTGGTGCTCAACGCCGGAGCAGGCGCCATGCGCTTTGCGATCGATGGGGGCCCGTCGTTTACCTATCCCGCCATCAACGTCGGGGCGAAGTTCATCTACGGCCTGGGCGGCAACACCAGCTTCGTCCTCAGCCCGCAGGGTGACATCGCCTTCACCAAGACGTCCGAGCTCGGGACCTCCAATGCCTGGGTCTGGCCGTTCACTGCCGGGTTCCGGGTGCAGTTCTAGGTCCGCATGTGGGTCTATGTTGCCCTGCTGACCGCCACCATGGCCTATGCGGCTGCCCAGGACACGTCCGGTGTCCTGGTGCAGCCGGTGGCCGACGTGGACCTGCAGCGCTACAGCGGCCGGTGGCATGAGGTGGCCCGGCTCCCCAATCGATTCCAGGACCGTTGTGCCAGCGAAACCACTGCGGAGTATGCGCTCCTGGCCAACGGGCAGGTGCAGGTCGTGAACCGGTGCCGCCGGGCCGACGGCAGCCTGATGCAGGCGGAGGGGAGGGCCCGCCGGGCCGACCGCGATGGCCCCGCCTCCCGGCTCGAGGTCCGCTTTGCCCCGAGGTTCCTCTCCTTCCTGCCGATGGTCTGGGGGGAGTACTGGATCCTGGACCTGACCGAGGACTACTCCGCGGCCCTCGTCGGGGAGCCGGGGCGGGAGTATCTCTGGCTCCTGTCCCGCACCCCCACGCTGGACGCGCCGACCAGGAATCGCCTGGTGCAAGTCGCCCGGGCTCAGGGATTCCCCGTGGAACGGCTGCTGTGGTCCGAGCCGGCGCCGGATTCCCGATGACGGTGCGGCCCGGCATCCTCCTGACTGGTGCGACCGGCTACGTCGGTGGGCGCCTGCTGCCGCTGCTGCGGAAACGCGGGCATCCCGTGCGCTGCCTGGCGCGCCGCCCCGAGTTCCTGCGGGACCAGGTGCCGGAGGGTACCGAGGTCGTGCGGGGTGACGTGCTCGATCGCACCAGCCTCGACGGCGCGATGGCGGGGATCGATACCGCCTACTACCTCGTCCACTCGATGGGGAGCGGGGGAGACTTCGAGGACCAGGATCGGCTGGCGGCGGAACATTTTGCCCGGGCCGCGTCCGAGGCCGGCGTGCGCCGGATCATCTACCTGGGCGGCCTGGGCGAGAGCGACGCCGACCTCTCCGCCCATCTGGAGAGCCGGCAGGAGGTGGGCAAGGTGTTGCGGGCGCATTCCGGCCAGACCCAGGTGATCGAGTTCCGGGCCTCGATCATCATCGGCTCCGGCAGCGCGTCGTTCGAGATGATCCGGGCCCTGGTGGAACGGCTGCCGGCAATGGTCACGCCGCGCTGGGTGTCAGTGATGGCGCAACCGATCGCGATCGACGACGTCCTGGCGTACCTCGTGGCGGCACTTGATCTGGAACTGCCCGGCCCCCAGGTCTACGACATCGGTGGCCGGGACCAGGTGTCGTACCGTGAGATCATGATGGAGTACGCCAGCCAGCGCGGGTTGCGGCGGCTGATGATTCCGGTGCCGGTGCTCACGCCCCGGCTCTCGAGTCTCTGGCTCGGGCTGGTCACCCCCCTGTACGCCCGGGTGGGTCGTCGGCTGATCGACAGCATGCGGCACCCAACGGTGGTCCGGGACAACGCGGCCCGTCTGGCGTTTGATATCGCGCCCCGCAGTACCGCCGAGGCGATCGCGCTGGCGCTCCGGAACGAGGACCGGGAGCGGGCCGGCACGGCGTGGTCCGGGGCCGTTTCCGCCGCGAGCACTCCCCGGGAGTGGGGCGGCGTGCGGTTCGGCAATCGCCTGGTGGATTCCCGGTCGGTCTGGGTGGCGGCGGCGCCTGCGCGGGCCTTCGCGCCGGTGGAGCAGATCGGTGGCGGTCGCGGGTGGTATGCCTGGAACGGCCTTTGGCGGGTCCGGGGGTGGATCGATCTCCTCCTGGGAGGGGTCGGCATGCGCCGGGGCCGGCAGCGTGCCGACCGCCTGGGGGCTGGGGATGTCGTCGATTGCTGGCGCGTGGAGGTCGCGGAGCGGCCCGCGCGGCTGCTACTGGCGGCAGAGATGAAGTTGCCGGGCCGGGCCTGGCTCGAGTTCGCAGTCGAGGCCGAGGGGGAGGGGTCGCGGATCCGGCAGACCGCGATCTTCGACCCGGTCGGGCTGTCCGGGCTGGTCTACTGGTACGCTGCGTGGGGCCTGCACCAGCTGGTATTCCGCGACATGCTTTCGGGCATTGCGCGGGAGGCGGTCCGGCCGGCATGAGACGGATCGTGGTGCACGACCGGATGCAGCAGGGGTACAGCTACCGGCTGATCGCCCCGACGGGCCGCCAGTTCGATCCGGGGTTCGCCCCCGAGCTCACGCCGAAGGCGATGCTGGAACTGGGGGTGTTCGGGGGCAAGTACCTCACCGACTGCCAGGACGAGTTCCCGCGCAGCTGGTTCACCCGGGCGAAGCTCTCGCCCGGGGGCCACGACCCCGCCCTCAACCATTTCGGCGTGAGCGCCTCGCAACCGCTTTCGGTCTGGCAGAAGAAGGGATGGATCTACCACGAGGATCCGCGGGGCTGGTTCCAGTGGTACTGCCGCTACTACCTGGGGCGACGCTGCCTGGATGACGAGCGCCAGATCAAGCGGTGGCGGGCGATGCGACGCCACGTGGCCCAGGTGGAACAGGGGTGCATGCCAGGCGACCTCGATTGCCGCCGACGCCAGCGGCAGGCGCTGCTCCAATGGGGGTATGATTCCAGGCGAATCTGATCGCTGACCGGCGCCCGGGCCAGGGCGCCCCCCACACGGAGCAGCGCATGCCTCGTCCCTGGTTCCTGGTCGTGGCGCTGGCCCTCGGGCTCGGTGCTCCGGCAGGTGCGCAATCCCCGCCCCCGCAGCTGCCCTCCGTCACCCTGCCCGCCGAGCTCGACCGCGTCCTCCGCGACTACGAACGCCACTGGTCGGCCCGCGATCCCGAGGGGCTCGCGTCCCTGTTCACCGAAGACGGGTTCGTGCTCCAGCCGGGCCGGCCGCCGGTCCGCGGCCAGGCGGGCATCGCCGAGGCCTACCGGGGCTCCGGGGGTCCGCTGGCGCTCCGGGCGCTGGCCTTCGCCACCGATGGCAGCGTCGGGTACATCATCGGCGGGTATGCCGTCTCGCCCAGCGACCGCGACATCGGCAAGTTCACCCTGGTGCTGCGCCGGGCTCCCGACGGACGCTGGCGGATCGTGTCCGACATGGACAACGGGAACACCTAGCGCGGGGCGCGGGTCGGAGGCAGCGTGGCTGGCGCATCCCGCCCGCGGGGGTAGGTTCCGGCAGGGGGTGTCCGCTGCCGTCGCCCCCGCTCCCCCGCCGGGAACGTGCCCGTCGGCAGCCCTTCTCAGGAGGATCCCGTGAAGTTCATGGTGACCTGGCAGCTCTACCCGGAGTATCGGCTTGATGTGCTCAGCGTCTGGGGTGCGATTCCCAACGCCAAGCGCAGCGACCTGGGCAAGGGAGTCAAATTCATCGGCCGCTGGCACGACATGGCCGCCGGGAATGGCGTGCTGATCGCCGAGACAAAGGACCTAGGGGCCCTCAACCGGTACATCGGCCAGTGGGCCCCGTACATGGACATCAACGTGGTGCCCGTGATGGATGACCGGGAGTCGGGCGCGCTGGCCAAGAAGATCGTGGCCGACGCGAAGGGCTGACCGGGCCGGCTTCACCATGACCCACACGGCCATCAACCTGCGCGCCAAGCTGGCCGCCTTCGGCGACCACTGGTCGCCGCGGGTGGTCGCGGAACTCAACGACTACCAGTTCAAGGTGGCCAAGGTGCAGGGCGAGTTCGTCTGGCACCGCCACGCCGCCACCGACGAGGCCTTCCTGGTGCTCGAGGGAGAGCTGACCCTCGAGTTCCGGGACGGGTCGGTCCGGCTGGCGGAGGGTGAGCTGTACGTGGTGCCGAAGGGGGTGGAGCATCGGCCCGTGGCCGCCTCGGAGTGCCACATCCTGCTGATCGAGCCGCGTGGGGTGGTGAACACCGGCGATGCCGGGGGCGAGCGCACGGCAGCGAATGATGTCTGGGCCTGAACGATCACGTGTGGCACCGGGCTCGGTGGCGGCCTGGTTCGTGCTCCTGCTGGCCACGCCGCTGGGGGCCCAGGTCACCACCGGGACCACCTCCGCCGGCCTCTCCTACGAGGTCCGCGGGGCCGGCCCGCCCGTGGTGCTGATCCACGCCTTCAGCATGGACCGCCGGATGTGGGACGACCAGGTGGCGGCGCTCCGGGACGAGTTCCGCGTGATCCGCTATGACCTGCGCGGCCACGGCCAGTCGGCGCCGCCCAGCGGTCCGTACACCGGCTACGGCGACCTCCTCGAACTCCTCGACCACCTGGGGATCCAGCGCGCCAGCCTGGTCGGGTTGAGCGCTGGAGCTGAACTTGCCATCAATTTCGCCATCGCCCACCCCGACCGTGTGGACCGGCTGGTGCTCGCCTCGCCCGGGCTCGGCGGCTATGCGGTGCCCCCGCTCGACTGGTTCGGGCCGGTGGGCCAGGCGCTCGGCGCCGGAAACGTCCAGCTCGCCGCAGAGCGCTGGGCCGCCACCCCGATCATGGCGCTCAAGGTCAATGCCGCCGCGGCCGCCCAGGTCCGGGCCATGGTGGTGGACAACGCGGCACTCTGGACCTACCAGCGCACCGAACAGCCCCTGGCGCCCCCCGCCATCGGGCGATTGGGGGAGATCCGCGCCCCCACCCTGGTGGCGGTGGGTACCGCTGACCTGCCGCACATCCTGGACGTGGGTCAGTTGCTGGTGGCGGGGATTCCCGGGGCGCGCCGGGTGCGGCTGGAGGGTGCCGGGCACCTGGTCAACCTCGACCTGCCGGGTCGCTTCAACGCCGAGCTCCGGGAGTTCCTGCGGCCGAGCTGGCCAAGGGGACCGAGGCCACCCGGACCGGACACCTTGACGCCTCCATGGACCAGCTCACCGACGGGCTGGTGATCCGTGACGAGGACGGCCGCGTCATCTCGCGGGAGCAGCAGCCCGCCAACGGGCTGCGGGACTGGGCCATCATCGATCGCACCCTGGCGATCGCCGTCGTGGTGGACGGGCTGGCGGTGCACGGCGATTCCGGGACGGTGTTCACCTCGCAGCGCGGGGAGCGGTTGATGCACCGTCGGGATGGCGTCACCGCCGACCCGGTGGTGACCACCCAGCAGCACCGCGAGGCCGGGGCGCTGACGCTCAAGGGCTGGCGGGAGCACCGGTCGCCCTGAGCGGCCGCTCCCCTGACTTCCGCATCGGGGCGCAGTAAGTTCCCGGCATGCGCCCCATTGCTGCCACCCTCCTGTTCCTGGCCGCCTGCGCGGTGCCAAGCCCCACGCCTCTCGCCCCGCCCAACATCGTGGTCTTCCTGGCCGACGATCTCGGCATTGGCGAGGTTGGCGCCTGGGGCCAGCGCGAGATCGCCACGCCCCATATCGACCGGCTGGCGCGCGAGGGGATGCGCTTCACCGAGTTCCGCTCGAGTGCGGCGGTCTGCGGCCCGGCCCGCTGCTCGCTGATGACCGGGTACCACAACGGCACCTGCCGGCTCGACGACAACGACAACGACTACCTGCGCACCGACGACGTCACCCTGGCCGAGCGGCTGCGGGCGGCCGGGTACGCGACCGGGCTGTTCGGCAAGTGGGGCCTGAGCTGGGACAGCGAGCCGGAGAGCTGGCCCAATGCCCAGGGGTTCGACCAGTTCTTCGGGTACCGCGACCAGGTCCACGCCCACAACTTCTATCCCGAGTGGCTGCTCGACGGGACCGACTCGGTCCGCACCCGCAACGTGGTGCCCAACGCGAACGCCAAGGGCGCCGGTCGCGCGACGGTCCGGCTGGACTACGCCCCCACGCTGATGCGCGAGCGGGCCTTCGCGTTCGTGCGCACCAATCGCGACCGGCCGTTCTTCCTGTACTGGGCCACCAACCTGCCCCACATCAACAACGAGGGGAGTCGGGCCGGCGAGGCCGACGGCGGGTATGAGGTGCCCGACCTCGGTCCCTATGCCGGCAAGCCGTGGCACGAGGCCAAGAAGGCCTACGCCGCCCAGGTCCACCTGCTCGACCAGGATCTCGGCGCCCTGCGGCGACTGCTCGACTCGCTGGGCGTGGCCAACCGCACCTTGATCGTGTTCCTCTCCGACAACGGGGCCACCTTCCTGCGCCGCGGCGACGACGGCACCAGCGACATCGTCGGCCGGTGGTTCGACGGCACCCAGGGCTACCGCGGCTTCAAGGGCGACCTCTACGACGGCGGCTTGAGGGTCCCGGGGATCGCCTACTGGCCCGGGAAGATCCGGGCGGGGAGCGCGACCCACATCCAGGTGGACTTTGCCGACCTGCACGCCACGCTGGTGGAGGCGTCGGGCCAGCGGCCTCCGCCGGAGATCAGCGGCCGGTCGTTCCTGCCGGCGCTGACGGGGAGGGGGAGCTTTGCCCTGCGGCCGTACCAGGTCTGGTACAGCCCCGACCGGCGGCAGGCGGCGGTGCTGGAGGGGCGCTGGAAGGCAGTCTGGCAGCGGGACACGATGCGAGTCTTCCACCTGGCCGACGATCCCGGGGAGCTCCTGGACCTTTCCGCGCGGGAGCCGCGCATCGCCGCGCGGCTCGATTCGCTGCGCCGGGTGGAGGACCGCCGGGTGGAACACCCCAGGCCTCCGCGACCCTGACCATGCACCACGGACCGCTGCCATGAAGACGATCGCTGATCCGAACGTGCTCGACGATCTGCTGGCCCGGTTGGCCCGGGTCACCCCGGAGAGTCCGAGGCAGTGGGGGAAGATGAGCCCCGCCGAAATGCTCTGCCACCTGGGTGATGCCGGCGACTTTGTGCTCGGCAGACGGATCCCCCCCGGGATCCAGCCCTCCGGACGGAGGCGCCCGGTCATGAAATGGCTGGCGCTCCGGGCCCCGATGCGGTGGCCGCACGGCTACCCCACGCGGTCCTCCATGGATCCGCAGAGGGATGGCACCAAGCCGGCGCAGTTCGAGGCCGACCGCGCCCGGGTGGCCGACGGGCTCCGGGCCCTGGCTGCCGCCACCGGTCCCGACCTGGCGCGGGATCACATGGTGTTCGGGCCCATGTCCCTCGCCGATTGGCACCGGTGGGCCTACCGGCACCTCGACCACCACCTGCGGCAGTTCGGGGTATAGCGACGGACGTTCCTGGCGACCGTACGCATCGGGTCCTGGCGGAGGTAAAGGCCTCGTTCAGGTTGGCACTTCCCGGGAAGAACTGCAGGTCTACGGTGGTGGTGGCAGTGACCAGCTGGACCATCAGGACCCCGCGCCACGGGTCGGCGCTGTTGCCCATGGCGTCGAGGCGGTAACCAGCCCGTCCGGTGGCCGGGGTCACCGAAGCGAAGTCCGCAGCCGCGAAACACCGCCGATCACTACCCCGATCATACATTCACCGACACCCGACACCCGACACCCGACACCCGACACCCGACACCCGACACCCGACACCCGACACCCCACACCCAACACCCCCAGCCCCCAGCCCCCAGACTCCAGCCCCTAGCCCCCAGTCCCGCACCCATGGCCTTCATCCCCTACATCCCCCCCGCCGACCTGGCTCCGCATCAGCGGGTCGACGACCCCGACAACATCCTCCAGATCCACTCGGTGCACCCCGCCGTCATGCGGCAGCACCACGAGCTCTACCTCGAGCTGATGCACCGTCCCGGGCCGCTCTCCCGCCGCGAGCGCGAGATCATCGCGGTCCGGGTGTCGGGCCTCAATGACTGCCCCTATTGAATCGCCCATCACGGAGCGGGTCTCCGTCGGATCCTCACGGCCGGGATGATGGCCGCCGATGAGCAGGACGCATTGATCGACGGGCTGCTGGTCCGCGACATTTCCCGCGACCTGGACCTGAGCGTCCGGGAGCGTGCGCTCCTGGCCTATGCCGACCAGGTGACGCTGGCGCCTGCCACGACCACCGCCACGGACATCGCGCGGTTGCGGGACCAGGGGCTGGATGATCGCGCCATTCACGACGCCTGCTGCATCATTGCCTATTTTGCGTTCGTGAACCGGGTGGCGGATGGACTGGGGGTGGAGCTGGAGGGGTAGGGGCTGGGAGCTAGGGGCTAGGGGCTAGGGAATAGGGAATAGGGAATAGGGAATGGGGGATGGGGTTCCGGGTGTCGGGTGTTGGAGTTCAGAGGGCAGGGGAGGTCATCGTGCAGGTTCAGCTGAAGAAGATCCGAGATGGCAGACCGTCCCTGACCTGTGTGCGGGCTGATGGCAGCAGGACCTGGAGTCAGCTCCACCCGTTCTTCCCGATCCACGACCTGACCCACTACGCCGTGGAGAGTGTCCTCGGATTCACCGAGGCGTTCTTTGGCCTGATCGCCTCCGGCTGGGAGATCGAGGACTTCGCCGCTTCCGGGGCCGCCGGGCGGCTGCCGCCCGAGGCGATCGTGGCGGAATGCGCCGTGGGGCTGCTCGACCTGGAGCGTGCCACCGGCCACCGGATGTCCGGTCCGGAGTTCACAGAGGCCCTGTCGCACGCGCTGGCGGGGCAGGGCCGCGACGCTTTCCGACGTGTCACGGAAGCGGAACTCCTCCAGATCCGGTCCCTGTGTGCCGCGGTGTCGGCGCAGTGGACGCAGGTGCCGCCTGGGGAGACCCTCGAGCTCAGCTTTGTCGCCACGACGGCCTGAGGGAGGAGGATGCACATGGAATCCGGTGCCCTGTTCCGGCTTGCAGCGTTTACCGATACCCCGGAGGGCGGAAACCCCGCCGGCGTGTGGGTCGGGGAGGTCCTCCCCGATCCGGAGACGATGCAACGGATTGCCAGGGAGGTCGGCTACTCCGAGACGGCCTTCGTGACGCCAACCCGCGGGGCCGAGCGTGAAGTCCGGTATTTCAGCCCCGAGGCCGAAGTCCCGTTCTGCGGCCATGCCACCATCGCCGCCGGGGTGGTGCTGGGACAGGCCGAGGGCCAGGGCACCTATCGGCTGAGCACCGCCGCGGGGATGGTACCGGTGGTGGTGCGAGGTCAGGATGGGCGGTGGGAGGCCTCCCTCACCTCGGTAGAGCCACGACTGGAGCCTGCTGGCGCCGACCTGCTCCGGGAGGTCCTGGAAACCCTGGGGTGGGGCGTCGAGGATCTCGACCTTGGTATCCCTCCGGTGCGTGCCTTTGCCGGAGCATGGCACGTGATCGTGGCGGCCAGCAGCGCCGAGCGGCTGGGTCGACTCGATTATCGCTTCGAGGCGCTCAAGGCCGTGATGTTGCGGGAGGGGTTGACCACCGTGCAGTTGATCTGGCGGGAGAACCTGGCCCACTTCCACGCCCGGAACCCCTTTCCCGTTGGTGGAGTGGTCGAGGACCCCGCCACCGGTGCCGCCGCCGCTGCGCTCGGTGGCTACCTGCGGGCGGCGCGCCTGATCGAGGTGCCTGCCACGATCGTCATCCGGCAGGGCGAGGCGATGGGTCGGCCCAGCGTCATCACCGTCGACATTCCCACCACCGGGGGGATCGTGGTCTCGGGGACGGCGGTGATGCTGTGAGCGGGAGGCCAGGCCGGCAATGACGAATGCTCGCAGGCTGCTTGCCGAAGTGCGTGCCTGTACTCTCTGCGCACCCCACCTGCCGCTCGGCCCGAGGCCGGTGCTGCAATTCCACCCCGAGGCGCGGATCCTGATTGCGGGACAGGCGCCCGGTCGAAAGGTGCACGCCTCCGGCGTGCCCTTCGATGACGCGAGCGGGGACCGCCTGCGGGAGTGGCTCGGGCTGTCCCGGGAGACCTTCTACGATCCCAGGAAGGTCGCAATCCTGCCGATGGGGTTCTGCTACCCGGGAACCGGTCGGTCCGGCGACCTGCCTCCCCGGCCCGAATGTGCGCCGGCGTGGCGGCAGGCGTTGCTGGACCAGCTTCGTCACCTCGAGCTGACCCTGGTCCTTGGCCGGTATGCCCAGGCGTGGCACTTTCCCGAGGCGGGCGGCACGCTGACGGCGCTGGTGGAGGGGTGGCGCGCCCATTGGCCGGCGCAGGTCCCGCTGCCCCACCCAAGCCCCCGCAACCAGTTGTGGCTCCGCCGAAACCCCTGGTTCGAGCGGGCATTGCTCCCCGCCCTGCGCCAGCGGGTTGCCGAGGTCCTGTCGCCATGAGTCCTGCCGCCATTCACCACGCGGCCATCCGCATCGTGTCCGTCTCGGGGCGAAGCGGGGGCACAGGGACCATCGAGTTCGCCCAACCGTCGCTGGGGCACCGGATGGGCCAGGCGGTGCTGCTGTTTCTGGTGGGCGTGGTGGTCGGCGCCCTCCTCCTGCCGGTGCCGCTGATCCACCTCTTCGGGATCTTCTTCTTCCTGGCCATGACCGGGTTGGCCACCAAGCGGCTGTTGACCCGTCGCGTGCTCCGGGGCGCCTCGGGCACCTGCCCTGCCTGCGGCCAGGAGGGGCGCTTCTTCGTGGGCTTCGGGTCCCGGGGGCTGCGCCTTCCGATCCGCACCAACTGCAAGCATTGCCAGATCGGACTCCACCTGCATGCGGGGTGATCGGTCCACGCCAGGTGCGGTGGCATCGAAGCGCCTTGACGCCTCCCCTTCCCGACGATAGCTCTCAGGTTCCTCGCATCGAGTCCTCATGCCCGCCACCTACGTGCTCAACCCGGGGATACTGCGCTGAGTGCCACCAATGGGCCGGGCTTCCGCCTGGCGGACGCGATCCCCGTGCTCGACCGCACGCCGCGCGCGCTGCGGGCGCTGCTCCTGGGGCTGCCGGAGCGGTGGCTGGCCGCGGATGAGGGTGCCGATACCTGGAACCCGTTCGACGTCGTCGGTCACCTGATCCATGGGGAACGGACGGACTGGCTGCCCCGGGTGGAGCACATCCTCGCGCATGGCGACCGGGTGCCATTCCCGCCATTCGACCGCTTCGCCCAGGCGGAGGCCTCCCGCGGCCAGACCCTGCCCCAGTTGCTCGCCACCTTCGCCGTGCTCCGCGTCGACAGCCTAGGACGCCTGCAGGCCCTCAAGCTGACCGAGGCGGACCTGGCGCGCCCGGGGCTGCACCCGGCCCTCGGCCCCGTGACCCTGGGCCAGCTGCTGGCCACCTGGGTCGTGCATGACCTGGACCACCTCTACCAGGTGGCTCGGGTCATGGCGGTGCAGTACACCGATGCCGTGGGCCCGTGGCGGGAATACCTGCGGATCGTGCGGACGACCTGACGGTCGGGCCAGCCCTCTCCTTCCGTTTGGGCCCGGAAGTCCGCAGCTTACCGCCGTGACTCTCTCCTGCCGGGATCATTCCCGCCCATGACGCTCTTCCTTGCCTTCCTCGCGGCCACCCTGGGTGGCGCCATGAACGCCATCGCCGGCGGCGGGACGCTGGTCACCTTCCCGGCCATCGTGGTGCTGGGCCTTTCCCCGCTGACGGCCAACGCCACCAGCACGGTGGGTCTCTGGCCGGGCGCCGCCGGGAGTCTCTGGGGGTATCGCCGCCATCTCCACGGCGCCCGGCCGTGGCTCCGCCTGCTCACCTGGCCGAGTCTCCTGGGCGGGACGGTCGGTGCGCTGCTCCTGCTCGGTACCGGGGAAGATCGCTTTGCCCGGATCGTGCCGTTCCTGGTCCTGGCGGGGACGCTGCTCTTCATGCTCCAGAAGCCGATCCTCCGTGCCCTCGGGCGGACCCCCGAGGAGGCGGGCGAGGAGCCGCGGTTCCGGGGACGCTTCGTGGTGGCACAGTTCGCGGTCGGGATCTATGGTGGATACTTCGGGGCGGGGATCGGCATCCTGATGCTGGCCGTCCTCGAGATGATGGGCCACCGGAACATCCACCGGATGAATGGCCTCAAGAACTGGGGCGGGATGTGCATCAACGTGGTGGCGGCACTGCTGTTCATCGCCAGCGGGATCGTGCACTGGCCGATCGCCCTGGCGCTGGCGGTCGGTGGTGTCGTGGGTGGCTACGGGGGGTCCCGCCTTGCCCAGCGGGTCAGCCAGGTGGCGGTCCGGCGGACGGTGGTCGCGATCGGGTTCGTGTCGTTTCTCTGGTTGTTGACCCGCCCGCTCTGACCGGTCCGCGCCGGGCGGTTCCAAACCCTCTTCATTTTTTCCAGGTGCGCCCGATGCGAATCCTGCCCGCCCTTGCCGTCCTCCTGCCGCTCATCCTGCCCGCCGGCCTGGCGGCCCAGGTCACCACCGCGCCGCAGCGCGCCGAGGCGTGGCGGCGGCACCAGGTCCTCGAGGCGGAGTCGCCGTTCCGCGCGCTGGCCTGGCGCGCCGCGGGGCCGGTCAAGATCGGCGCCCGGATCGAGGCGATCGCCATCCCGTCGGGAAACACCGGGACGATGTACGTCGGTGTGGGCACCGGCAACCTCTGGAAGACGACCAACGGCGGGATGACCTGGCGCCCGATCTTCGACGACCAGTCGGCCTTCGCCATCGGCGACGTGGCGGTGGCACCGAGCGCTCCGGGCGTGGTGTGGGTGGGGACGGGCGAGGCCCAGCCGCGCTATGCCGGCTACGCCTATCCGGGGGCGGGGGTGTTCAAGTCCACCGATGGCGGTGCGACCTGGGCGGGCATGGGGCTCGAGGAGACCCACCACATCGCCAAGGTCCTGATCCATCCCACCAACCCCGACATCGTCCTGGTGGCGGCGATGGGGCACCAGTGGTCGCCCAACCGGGAGCGCGGGGTGTTCCGGACCACGGACGGGGGCCGGAGCTGGGAGCAGGTGCTGTTCGTGGACGATTCCACCGGCGTGGTGGACCTCGTGATGGACCCGGCAAATCCCGAGGTGCTGCTGGCCTGGTCGTGGACGATCGACCAGGGCACCACGGGCGGGCTGCACAAGTCCACCGACGGTGGGCGCAGCTGGCGGCGCGTCTCGCGGGGCCTGCCCGGCGGATGGCTCGGCCGGGCCGGGCTCGACTTCGCCACCAGCCAGCCGGGGGTGGCCTACCTCTTCCTGGACAACCGGAACCCCGGCCCGGCGGCGGGGCGCCCGTTTCGCGGCGGCGAGGTCTACCGCTCGGACGATGCCGGGGAGACGTGGCGGCAGGTGAACACCGACGATATCTACCCGGTGTTCGGCCTCTTCGGCTGGAAGTTCGCCGATGTGCGCGTGGACCCCCGCGATGCCGATCACCTCTACATCCTGGGCAACCGCGCCTACCACTCCTTCGACGGCGGCCGCACCTGGCGGCAGGTGGGCGACATCATCCATCGCCTGCACGACACCCAGGGCAACTCCCTCCACCTGGACCACCATGAGCTGGTGATCGACCCGGCCAACCCGGACCGCCTCCTCCTCGGCAACGACGGCGGGCTGTTCGTCTCCCACGACGCCGGCGAGAGCTGGCTCCACCTCAACAACATCCCGGTGGTGCAGTTCTACTTCGTGGCCACCGACGACCGCGATCCCTACCGGATCTACGGTGGCACCCAGGACAACGCCGCGCTCTACGGACCACACACCGCGTCGCTCGACGATGGGGTGTCCGATCCCTGGCGCAGCGTGTACCTCGATCGGTGGACCGGTGGCGACAGCTACGTGACGCTGCCCGACCCGACCGACGAGCGGTACGTGTACTACGAGCACCAGAACGGCGGGATGATGCGGATGGACATCACCGGCGCCTCGGTGCTGACGGGCGGGCCCTCGGCCACGAGCATCCGCCCGCGTGCGGCGCCGGGCGAGCCGCCGCTGCGGTTCAGCTGGTACACGCCGTTCTTCATCTCGCCGCACGATCCGCGCACCCTCTACGTCGGCGGGAACCGGGTGCTCAAGAGCACCAACCGGGGCGACCAGTGGACGGCGATCAGTCCCGACCTCGGCGATCCGGTGGGCACCGATCGCGGCCGGGTGACCACCGGCGCGATGACGATGCTGGCCGAGTCGCCGCGCCGGCGCGGCATGATCGTGGGCGGCACCGAGGGCGGGCAGGTCTGGCGAACGCTCGATGACGGTGCGAACTGGAGCCGGATCGATGCCGGTCTGCCCCGGAAGTGGGTGAGCCGGGTCACCCCGTCGGCGCACGACGCCGCCGTGATCTACCTCAGCATGACCGGGTATCGCGAGGATGACACCCGCCCGTACGTGTATGTCTCGAGCGATACCGGGCGGACCTGGCGGTCGATCGCCGCCAACCTGCCGATGGAGGCGGTGAACGTGATCAAGGAGGACCCGGCCCACGCGCACATCCTCTACCTCGGCACCGACATGGGGGCCTACGTCTCGCGGGACCGGGGTCGGTCGTGGGAATCGCTCAGCGCCACGCTGCCCACCACCCCGGTCCACGACCTTGCCGTGCAGGCGCGCGTAGGGGATCTGGTGCTCGGTTCCCATGGACGCGGCGCATGGGTGCTGGACCTGGCGCCGGTCCGCGGGCTCGCCGCGCTCCCCGCCGACCGCGCGCTGCACCTCTTTCCGATCCGTGACGCCGTCGCCGACTGGTTCCCCTGGGAAACGGTGCCCGGCAGCCGGCGGGGGCGCAACGTCGCGCCGTTCCAGGTCGCGGCGGTCCGGGCCGGCCCCGCCACCATCACGGTGCGCGAGGCCGACGGCGACGTGGTGCGGCGCTGGACCGCGGCTCTGGTGGCCGGCGTCAACACGCTCCGGTGGGACCTGCAACTGGAACGGGACGGGGGCCGGCTCGTGGATGCCGTGGCGGGGAGCTATCGGATCGAGGTGAGTGCGGCAGGCAGCGTCGCGGGTGCATCGATCGAGGTGCGGCGGGACCCGATCCTGGCCCCGCGGTAGGGCGGGGGGTGGCGGTTCACGCGGAGACGCGGAGGGGGACAGCAAGGCGCGGAGAACAGCGGGCTCACGCGGAGGCGCAGCGGCACTTGGGGGCCGGAGTGGATGGGTGCCTGGGTTTGAATCGGGGTTGTGGTGAACGGCACTTCCCTCGAGGACTGCTTCCCCGGGCTGTCCCTCTCTCACTCTGGCCGCAAGTTCCTGGGTCCAGGAGGGACATGCTGTTTACCCCATAGACAATGATCTGGGCGCCTGCTGGGAGCTGCTCCAGCACTCGACCCCTCCGCGCCCCCGCTCCCTCCGCGGCTCCGCGTGACCCCATCGATCCATCCTGCAGGCCTGTCTCGTGGGGCGCACAGGGGCACGCCCCGCTACCGCGGCTCCACGCGACCCCATTGATCGGTCCTGCACCCGCCATCCCCACCCGGGGTTACTCTGCCTTCAGCGCCCGCATCGGATCGACTCGGACCGCTCGCATCACGGGGGCCAGCGAACCCGCCAGTGCCATCAGGAGGCAGAGCCCCACCACGATGCCGAAGGTGGTGGGGTCGGCAGGCGGGACCCCGAAGAGCACGGCCTGCATCCCCCGTCCGGCCAGGAACGCCAGGAGGATCCCCGGGAGGATCCCGGCCAGTGCCAGCCGGAGGCCGCGGCCGAGCACCATCCGGATCACGGCGGGTCCGCCGGCGCCGAGCGCCATCCGCAAGCCGATCTCTCGGTTCCGCTGGGAAACCATGTAGGACAGCAGGCCATGGATCCCGACCGCTGTCAGGAGGAGCGCGATCACGGCGAGGGTGGCCAGGACCCGGAGCTGGATGGCACGGGCCGCGGTCTGGTCA
This sequence comes from Gemmatimonadales bacterium, assembly GCA_048499805.1. Lineage (GTDB taxonomy): Bacteria > Gemmatimonadota > Gemmatimonadetes > Gemmatimonadales > GWC2-71-9 > JAWXBA01. The sequence continues at coordinate 322,501 of JASNZF010000004.1, forward strand.
CCGAGGATCTCCTCCATCGTCCGCACATCGGAGACCGGCTGGTCGGGGTCGGCCGCATGGATCGCGCGGCGAACCGCCGGGACCAGCGAGGCCAGGTCTCCGGTGGCGCGGACGACCAGGTCCTTGGGCGCGTAGCCGATGAGGGAACCGTCGTCCACCTGCGGCGCCGGCATGTACGCCTGCGGCTCCGCCTCCCGTTCCAGCCCGCGCATCCGGATGTCCGCCACCACCCCGACCACCCGCCGCTCACTGAACCCCATCGTGAAGGTCCGGCCGAGGGGGTCCTGGCCCGGCCAGTAGCGCTCGGCAAATGACTCGCTCACCACGGCAACGAAGGCGGCGTCCTGCCCGTCTCCTTCCTCGACGTCCCGGCCGGCACGGAGGGGGATCCCCATGGTCGCGAAATAGCCTCGCGTCACGTAGCGGAGGCTGGCGGTGTTGGTGGCCACCCGTGTGCCCGACACTCCGCCGACCCCGACCGGCCAGATGCCGCCGCCCCAGACTAGCGGCGCCGCCGAGACGTAGGCGGCGGCCGTCACCCCCGGGAGCGAGCGAACCGAGGCAAGCACGACGCCGTAGAATTGCTGCCGCGCGGATACCGGGCCATAGCGGGGCGAGGGCAACGCGGTCCGGACGGTGAGGATCCCCTCGGTCTGGAACCCCGGGTCCACCTGGCTGATCTGCTGGATGGCCCGCATCAGCAGGCCGGAGGAGATCAACAGGACCACCGACGCGGCGATCTCCACCGCGATCAGCGCCCCGCGCACCCGCTCCCGGCGCCCCCCGCCAGCGCGGCTGCCGTCGCGGAGGGCCTCGAACCCGGCGGCACCCCCGGCCGACCTGGCGGGCAGGACCGCAAAGACGATGCAGGTCAGGGCCGTCAGTGCGGCGGACCCCGCCAGGATGCTGAGTTGGAGGGACGGCCCGCCCGCGGCGGGGAGGGTGGCCGGTGCCAGCCGCTGCATCAGCGGCATCACCGCCAGCGCCGCGGCGATGCCGGCCAGGCTCCCGGCGACGGCCAGGACCAGGCTCTCGGTGGCCAATTGTCGAACGAGTCGGTCCCGGCCGGCGCCGAGGGCGGTGCGCACCGCCAACTCACGTTCCCGCGCCAGGCCGCGGGCCAACAGGAGGCTGCCGAGATTGGCACAGGCTATGACCAGGATGCAGAGGGAGGCGCCGGCGAGGGCAAGGATCAGCAGCCGGCTCCGTTCAGAGTACTCTCCCCGCAGGGGGCTGACCGTGGCGCCGGTCTCGCGATTGGTCTCCGGGTACTGCTCCGCCAATCGCGCCGCCACGATGTCGAGGTCGGCACGCGCCTGGTCGATCGACACACCGGGGCGGAGGCTGGCAAGGACTTCGAGCCAATTGTCTCCCCGGTCGAGGAAGGCCTCCTCACCGAGCCGTTGCCCAACCCAGAACCGGCTGGCCGGGGTCGGGAACTGGAAGGTCGCGGGCATCACCCCGACCACCTGATGCGCGATGCCATCCAGCTGGATCGTGCGCGCGAGGATCTCGGGGTCCCCACCGAACCGGCCGCGCCAGAGGGCGTAGCTGAGGACCACCGTTGCGGGTGCGCCGGGCAGGTCGTCCTCCGCGCGCAGGGCGCGTCCGATCAGGGGAGGAACCCGCAGGATCTGGAAGACGGACGGGCTCATCCTGGCACCCTCGAGGCGCTCCGGCTCGCCGGTGTCCACGAGGTTGGCCGCCGTATTCCAGAACGACCCGATCGCCTCGAACGAGGAACTCATGGCCTGCCAATCGCGAAGATTGGCGGGCGACAACTCCATCTGGCTGTAGCCGGGGGGATGCTGCCAGAGCTTGACCAGCCGATCCGGTTCCGGGAAGGGCAGGGGGCGGAGCAGGGCATACTCGGCAACCGAAAACGCCGCCGAGTTGGCGCCGACCCCCAGCGCGGTCACCAGGACCGCGGTCAGGGCAAAGCCCTTGGCGCGCGCCAGCGATCGCGCCACATACCGGAGGTCCTGACGGAGGATGTCGAGGTGGGCCAGGCCGGCGTTGCCGGCGACTTCGGCCACCGTGGCGACCCAGAATCCCATGACGGCCATCGGACCGTGGACGGCGGCCCGTCGCGCCGCGTGGACCGCTGCCATCTCCGATCCGTACTCCCGGCGGAAGCTGGCCGGATAGAGTCCCAGCAGCCGCTGATACGCTCCCATCAGGTGCGCCGGGGGATCAGGCCCGTCGCCCGGGCCATGCGGACCTGATCGTCCAGCCGGAGGGTCTCGGCCCGGAGCACCTTGAGCCCGAGCGGAGTGAGCCGGTAGTAGCGCCGCCGCTCATCATCATCCTGGGTGGGCCGGGCTTTCGGTTCGCTGATCAGCCCCTGCTCCAGCATCCGGTGAATCGAGCGGTAGAGGGTGCCGGCGCTGAGCACCACGGCGCCCCCGGTTCGTTCCGCCACCTCCTGGATGACGGCGTAGCCATGCCGGTCGGCGCCGGCGAGGGCCACCAGGATGTGAAAGGTCACGGGCGGGAGCGGCAGGAATTCGGCGGGGAGCGAGGGTTCAGGCATGCTGGCATTATACCCCACCTGTCTATATGCGCAAGGTGTATAGTCGCATGGTGTATATCCGGGCGCGCGGCGGCTGTGGTCGGGAATGATCCTGGGCACAGGTTCCGCAGGGTGCGAAGCCCCGCAGCAGGCACGCGGAGCCGCGGAGCGGAACAGTCAGATGCGGTGTTGTGAACTGCACCTCCCTCGTGAACTGGTTCCCCGGGGCCGTCCCAGGCTGACCCCGACCGCCGATCGCCGGGTCCAGGCGGGAGATGCTGTCCCCCCCCGGCCAGTGATGCGGGCGCCTGCTCGGAGCTCGTCCGGCGCCCGACTCCCCGCGCCTCCTCTTCCCGTGCGCCTCCGCGTGATACCTTTGATTCCGCATCCCAATGATCTCCACCCCTGCCCGCCGGAGCCCGCGCATGCGCACCACCCTCGGCCTCGCCCTCCTCCTTGCCGCCTGTGCCGCACCGCCGGCCCCCGCCCCTACCGAGGGGTTCCTTGCCGTGCCCGGCGGACAGGTCTACTGGGCCCGGATGGGCGACGGCCCCGGCACGCCGCTTCTGGTCATCCACGGCGGCCCGGGCAGCGGCAGCTGGGGGCTCAAGGTGTGGGCCGAGCTGGGCGACGAGCGCCCCGTCTATCGCTATGACCAGCTCGGCGCCGGCAAGTCTGATCACCCGACCGACACCACCCTTTTCACGGTGGAGCGCTACGTCCGGGAGCTGCAGGCGGTCCGTGACTCGCTCGGACTCGACGAGGTCCACCTCTACGGCCGTTCCTGGGGGGCGATGCTGGTGGAAGCCTACATGGCGACCGAGCCCGTCGGGGTGCGGAGCGTGATCCTCTCCAGTCCGCTGGTGACCACCGCGCAGTGGGAGGCCGACGCCGACTCGCTCATCCTGCTCCTCCCCGACTCCATGCAGCAGGCGATTGCCCGGCACGAGGCCGCCGGGACCACCGACCACGCCGAGTACCAGGCGGCCATGACCGAGTACTATGCCCGGCACCTGCGCCGGATGCCGCCGCGCTCCCCCGCCGACGCCGACAGCGCCCGCGCCACCAGCGGAGCCCTCGTCTATGGCTACATGTGGGGTCCGAGCGAGTTCACCGCCACCGGCACGCTCAAGACGTTCGACGCCCGCGAATGGATCCGGGGGATCCGGGTACCGACGCTGTTCGTGACCGGTGAGTTCGACGAGGCCACGCCGGCCTCCACCGAGCTGTTCGCGCGGATGGTGCCCGGGGCAGAATTTGCGGTGGTGCCGAACAGCGGACACGGGACGGAGAATGACAATCCCGAGGCGCTGTTGGAGATCGTGCGCGGGTTTCTGCGGCGGGTGGAGGCTGTGAAGCGCTGAACGCGCTGGCAGGACGCAACAAGGGGGCACCAGGTGGTGCCCCCTTGTCGTGTCAGGATGCCAGCAACCTCCCGAGCGGGAGGAGCGTCGATCAGTTGCAGTGCCCGGGGCCGATCAGGCCGTTGTTGTAGTCGTCCAGCGTCTCCGCCAGGCTCAGGAACTGGCGGCGAACCGCGTTGTTCCCCTTCAGGGCGCCGATCTGCGCCGGCGTGTAGGTGTTGAACAGCGACACCGACGAGGCGAGTGCCGCTTGGACCGCACTCTGACTTGCGCCATTGAGCCCGTTCAACACCGCCGCCATGTACTGGTGGGCCAGGTTGTAGTAGGCGTTGCCGGCGGGGCTGGTCCCGAAGACCTGGATCCAGGTCTTGCCGCTCAGGAAGAACGCGGTGCTGGCGCCGTTGGCGAGCTGGGCCCAGGTGTTGTCATAGGGGGCCGGTCCGAACTCGGAGTGCGTCTTCCAGTACCCCTGGGTCAGGGTGCAGCCCGGTGGCGGTGGGGGTGGCGGCGGAGTGTACGTGTTGGTGAAGGTGGTGGTGGCGCCCACGTCATTCGCCATGAAGACGTTGGAGATCGATCGCGCCCCCAGGTCCACGACGGGAACCACGGAGACGCCCGCCAGGCTGAAGGTGGCACCGATCCCGGTCAGGCTCCAGTTGGCCGCCAACGGGCCCTCGGTCACCGTCGCCCGATAGCGGCCGCCGTTGGTGGTTGGCACCGTGTAGGCCAGCGCGCAGTCGCCCGACGCCAGGCCGGTCACCGTGCCGTTGACGGAGAGCGACACCGAACTCCCCGGGATGGACACGATCGACCAACTGTAGTCAAAGTTCCCTGCGGTCGCGGAAGTCTTGCAGATGACCAGCTCGGCCTCTCCAGCCGAGAAGACCGCGAGCGAGGCTGGAGTGGGGGCCATGGGGTCGGACTGGTCGGCGCACGCCGCCACCAGGGCCAGGGCGGTTCCCAGGGCGGCGATGCGCCCGAGTCGGGTAGGGGTCATGAAAACTCTCTCCATCGGAAGAAGTGGGGTCCAGCGAACCCAGCGGTTCAGGTTCTCCTCTTCGGCAGCGAAACGGCCTTGGTTGGACTTTCGCTTTGCGCAGCGGCCGCACGGCCACCTTGCCTTTTCGAAGGAGCAGGGAGGTGGGCCGCACAAACAATGCCGATGGACGATGTCCCACTTGGTCCTCGTGCTGTGGGGGTGATTGTGCCCCCCCTGACACCAGACACCCGATCAACTTGTTCGTTGACAATGAGGTAGGCGGCGCGCAGTCAGAAACACGACACCGATGGCGGTGGAGCTCCGATGCCGACGAAATGGGGTGGGTGTTGGTTGTGTGCCACACGAAGCGTAGAACGCGCGCAACGGCTGTCGTGGTGCCGCACCTGAGCGTGGGTTCCCTAGGTCGTCGGCTCCACAACCCGGGCCGTGGCGTAGATCAGCCTGGCGGCAGGTTCGGGGAACGCCTTCCAGTCCAGGGTAACCCACGCGCCGGCCTTGGTGCGGTATCGGTTGACGAAGGCGAGGGTGGGGCTGCCATCGGAGAGCCGCCGGACCTCGGCGACGGTGGCGTCGCGATCGTCGGGATGGATGAGCTCCACGAACGGTGCGGCGAGGAGCTCCTGGGGTGTGTATCCCAGGACGCGTTCAAAGGCGGGATTGACAATCTTGAAATAGCCATCGGTGCCGGCGATGCACATCAGGTCGATGGCGTAATTGAACAGCCGCTCGAAATCATAGATCGGGTACTCGCCGGTGGCGGCGGCGATGATGCTGACGCCGCAGCTGTGGCAGTAGTGGGCGCCCTCGACGAGCGGCGTGCGGCACCGCAGGCAGTGTGATGTCGCCACGTCAGTTCCTCCTCTCGCGAGTCTCCGGTGGGCAGCCCCTGCCACGAAACCTATCACCGGTCAAGGATCACGCTCGGATCTTCGCGGTCGCGGGTACCGGGAATGGGGTGCCTGGATGGCGAGCCGACCGCGCTTGTCGCTCGACAAGTAGTGGTGCCCCCGGCTGCAAACGCCAATCCCATCGGAGGTTGGGAGAAATCGTCGGGGGGTTGTCAAGTGGAGCAGGAAGCGCTAAGTTCAGAATATCGAATAATACCACCCGGCAAAATGCAACAGCGATTGCAATACACCACTCTCGAATAGAGGAGCCACGATTATGCGTCTCTGGCCAACATCGACGGGTCGGCGCGTCGCGCTGAACCTGACGGCCCTGGCAGTTGTCTCGCTGGGTGCTGCGGCCTGCAGCAGCGATTCGGAGAGCTTTACCGGTCCGATCGAGTATGTCGACGTCCGTCCGCTGGTGATCGGCACGGTGACGACCAACCTCCCCCGCGGGATCACGGTGCAGTTGCGCGCTGTTCCCGTCAACGCCGACGAGAACTGGGTCCAGCAGGCGGTGACCTGGTCTTCCTCGGACGACGGCAAGGCCACCGTGGACCAGACCGGCCTCGTGACCACGCGCGGCGGTGGTGATGTCACCATCAGCGCGTCCTCGGGTGGCAAGACCGGCTCCTTTGACCTCAACATCCAGTATCCGGTCGGCACCGTCACGATCACCGGCAACGTGGCCAGCATCCGCAAGGAAGGCGCGGTGCAGCTCACCGCCAACGTTAACGGGACCGATGGCCAGCCGGCGATCGGGCGGAGCGTCTCCTGGAGCTCGTCCAACCAGGCGGTGGCGACGGTGAGCCAGACCGGCTTCGTGGCCGGCCTGACCAACGGCACCACGACGATCACCGCGACCAGTGAAGGTGTCAGTGGCAGCGTGATCGTGACGGTGCAGGGCGAGCCGGTCGTGAACAACGTGACGGTCACACCAGGCACGCCATTCCTCGGCGTCGGCATGACGCAGCAGTTCACGCAGACTCCACGCGCCGGATCCGGCACGATCATCACGGGCACCGTTCCCGTGTGGTCCAGCAGCAACGCGGCTGTGGCGACGGTCAACCCCGCGACCGGGTTCGTGACCGTAGTTGGAGCGGGCAAGACCACGATCAGTGCCGTCGTCGACAACGGCCTGGGCGCCAACGTCACGGGCAGCACCGAGCTTGAGGCCGCCCCGCTGCTGGCCAAAGGCGTGCAGGTCGCGGTGCCGACCCTGGCTGCCGGGTCCGGGTTTGCACTCTACGCCTACAATGTTCCGGCCGGTGCCACCTCGTTTAATGTCACCACGACTGGTGGGACCGGGGACGCGGACGTTTACCTCTTCCGGCCAGGCCTGGTTCCGGCCACGTTCAACGGCAACGCCTTCCCGGCATGGGCCAACTACACCGGCCTCTCGGGCAATAGCGGTAATAGCGAGAATAGAACCGAAACCGCGAATCTTCCGGGTGTGTGGCGCGTCTACACACACGCTTGGGCAGGTGGCGGAACCGTGACCGGCCTGCTGCTGACGGCCACGCACACGCCGTAAGGGAACCCGTGTCAGCGGCGGAGGATCGCTGCTGACGCCGCAGGACAGAACACGCGAAAGGCGCTTCCCCCTGGGGAGCGCCTTTTGTGTGCCGGTGTCCCGACCGTGAATCGCCGCCGTCCCCCGGGGCCCCCGGGATATCTTCAGGGAAACGATTCCCCCCACCGACCCGTAGGCGGTGCCATGTTCACCACCTGCATCTACTGCCACCAGCCGCTCGGCCAGAACGAGGCGATCGAGGAGTTCCCGGTCGGCCGCCGCCTGGCATTCGACAGTGCCGTGGGGCGGCTATGGGTCGTGTGCCGCAACTGCGAACGCTGGAACCTCTCGCCGATCGAGACCCGGTGGGAAGCGATCGAGGAGTGCGAGCGCGCCTTCTCGATGACCCGGATGCGAGTCTCCACCGACAACATCGGGTTGGCCCGACTTCCGGAGGGGCTGGAGCTGGTGCGCATCGGCGCGCCCCAGCGTCCCGAGTTTGCGGCTTGGCGCTATGGCGACCAGTTCGGGCGGCGGCGACGGCGGGCCTTCCTGATCGGCGGTGGGATTGCAGTCGGGATCGGGGCGGTGGTGGTGGCGGGAACGGCCGCAGGGGTGGGGATCGGGAGCTTTGGCGGGGTCTGGGGCAACATCCCCAACATGATCAACGCCGCCCGCAAGGTGAAGCTGCGCACCGACGATGGTCGGCTGCTTGTGGTCCGGGGGACCGCGTTCCAGGCGGCCAAGTTCCGCGGGGATCAAGATACCGGTCTCCCATCGCTGGAGCTCAAGGTCAAGGGGAAGCAGGAGCGCTTTGCGGGCGATGAGGCGCTCCGACTGGCTGGGAGGCTCCTGCCGGCCATCAACGTCTCTGGCGGCGGGAGGAAGGCCGTTCAGGCCGCGGTGCAGTCGCTCGATGCCAGCCGGGGCTCGGCGGGGTACCTCGAGGAGTTCTTTGCCGGATCTCCAGCGACTGGCAAGACGGGCAAGTTCAAGCCGGTTTCCGCGCTCCCCGCTCCGGACCGCCTGGCCCTGGAGATGGCACTGCACGAGGAAGCGGAACGCCGCGCGATCCAGGGCGAACTGGGGGTGCTCAAGGCGGCATGGGAGGAGGCGGAGGCGATCGCGAGCATCGCCGACCGGCTGCTGGTGCCTGAAGTGGTCGAGGCGAAGCTGGCGGAGCTGAAGCGGGACGCGCCGCGGGACGGGACTCCGCCCTAGCTCACGCGGAGGCGCGGAGACGCAGAGAGGTTGGACACATGGCAACGATACTCCTCATTCCCAGTTCCCCAGGACTTTGTAGTGAACAGCATGTCCTCCTAGGCTCCGCTTCCTGGGCATGCATGCAGTTCACCACAAGCTCGCGGAGTGCCTCGGGACAAGGACGGGGGCATTGAGGCTGGATCTCTCCGCGCCTCCGCGTGGCACCTGGCCCACTCCGGCGCTGGTTCCGTGTCTCCGCGGCTCCGCGTGAGCCTTTCAGCTCCTGAATGCAATCGGCCTCCCGCGTGGGTGGGTCAATTGCCCTCGCTCCTGCCTCGCGCCATCTTCCCACCATGCCCGAACGCCGATACTCCGAAGCGGAAGTGGCCGAGATCTTCAAGCAGGCCACCGAGGTGCAGCAGCACGCACGGCGCCACCTGCCCGCCGGCGAGGGGATGACCCTGGCCGACCTCCAGGCGATCGGGCAGGAGGTCGGGGTGCCCGCCGAGCTGGTGGCGCGAGCTGCCCGTTCGCTCGACGCCGAGGGTCCCCCCGTGACCCGGCGGTTCCTGGGGCTGCCGCTCGGCGTGGGGCGCACGGTGGAGCTGGATCGCTGGCTGTCCGAGGACGAGTGGGAGCGGCTGGTGGTGGACCTGCGGGACACCTTCGACGCCCGAGGGGTGGTGCGGGCGGACGGGTCGCTCCGGCAATGGACCAACGGCAACCTCACGGTGCTGCTGGAGCCGGGGGTGAACGGCCATCGGATCCGGATGCGCACCTACAACGAGATGGCCCGCGCGCTCCTGACGGGTGGTGCGGGGGCGCTTGCCGCCACCACCGTGGTCACGGCGATGTCCAGCCTGGCCGGAGCCCTCACCATGCGGTCACTGGTGGGGATCGGCTTCCTCGCGATCATGGGCGTCGGTCTCTTTGTGGCGGGTGCGATGCGGCTGTCGGGCTGGTCCCGCCTGCGCCTCGACCAGATGAAGGGCATCGCCGCCCGCCTGACCCTGCCTTCCCCGAACGATCCTCCCCAACTCCCCTAGAAAGGCCCGCGATGGGCACCCCCGCGCCCGGCAAGCTCCTCCAGGTCCTGGGCCTTGCCTTTGGCCTCGCCGTGCTGGTCGGGAACACCATCGGCATGGGGATCCTCCGGACCCCCGGTGAGGTGGCGGCCCTCCTTCCGTCCGTCCCCCTGTTCATGATGATCTGGGTGGCCGGGGCCGGCTACGCGCTGCTCGGCGCCATGACGATGGCCGAGCTTGGCGCCATGCGGCCACGCTCCGGCGGCCAGTACACCTTCGTGCACCATGCCCTGGGGCCGTTTCCCGGGTTCGTCGTGGGGTGGACGGACTGGATCTCCACGGTCGGCAGCTTTGCCGCGGTCGCGATCGTGCTGGGCGAGTACGTGGGCCCGCTGGTGCCTGCCCTGGCCGGGCGCGAGGCGTTCACCGCGTCGGCGGTCGTGATCGGGTTTGCCCTGTTGCAGTGGGGCGGCGTCAGGATCGGGGACGTGACCCAGCAGGTCACCAGCCTGATCAAGGCGGTGGCGCTGGTGGTGCTGGCCGGCGTCGCGCTGGTCATGAGCGGCGCCGTGGACGCGGTCCCGACCCCGGTGCCGCTCACGTCACCGGTACCGGTGGGCCTGGCGCTGGCCGGGGCCGTCGTGGTGGCCCTGCAGTCGGCGATCTTCACCTTTGATGGCTGGACCGGACCGATCTACTTCGGCGAGGAGGTGCGGAATCCCGGGCGGGACATTCCGCGGTCGATGATTGGCGGGGTGCTGCTGGTGCTGGGGATCTACCTGGCGCTCAACGTCGCATTCCTCAGCGTGGTGCCGGTGGCGGAGATGGCCGGCGACCCGTTCGTCGCCGCAACGGTCGCGTCACGGTTGTTCGGGCCCACCGGGGACACGGTACTGCGGGTGCTGATGATCATCTCGCTGCTGGCCAGCGTGAATGCGCTGGTGCTCATGGCGTCCCGGGTCCCATTCGCCCTGAGCCGCGACGGGCTGCTCCCCGCCGGTCTGCAGCGGGTCAACCGCGGCGGGACGCCGACTCCGGCGCTCCTGGCCGGAACGATCCTGGCCCTGGGGTTCATCGCGACCAACACCTTCAACACCGTGCTGGCGCTGCTCGCCTTCTTCTTCGTCGCCAGCTACGCGCTGAGCTTCACCTCGCTCTTCGTGCTGCGCCGCCGCGAGCCCGCCACGCCGCGGCCGTTTCGCGTGCCGCTCTACCCGTGGATTCCCGGCGCGGCGCTGCTCGGCTCGATCGCCTTCCTGGTGGCGGCGGTCCTCGGCGACCGGACCAACAGCCTCTGGGCGCTGGGGCTGGTGGCGCTCAGCGGGCCGGTATACCTGGTGGTGCGGAGGGTGGGGCGGGGGTAGGATGCGGTGTGGTTCACGCGGAGGCGCGGAGAAGAACGAAGAGACGCGGAGAACTACAAGGGCTCACGCGGAGGCGCGGAGGCGCAGAGAGAAGCAGGCAATGGCCGCCATCCCTGTCCCGAAGCGCTCCGTGAGTTTGTGGTAAACTGCATGCATGACCAGGGAGCGGAGCATAGAAGGACATGCTGTTCACCAAGAAAGACCAGGAGGACGGGGAATGAGGAGTATCGTTGCCATGTCCCCGACCTCTCTGCGTCTCCGCGCCTCCGCGTGAGCCATTTCACGTCTCCGCGACTCGCTGTTCCCCTCCGCGGCTCCGCGTGAGCCCCTCCATCGTCGACCCGGTCACGCGCACCCGTTGACGCCCGGATCGCGATCGCGCGGGTCGCGGGGGGGGAGCGTCCCGTCCAGGCGCAACTCGTAGCTGTCATTCACCTGGTTGCCGTCGTACCGGATCGACTGCCGGATCATGGCCGGACGGGTCCGGGCGCTGGTCAGGTTGTACCAGTTGTTGGTGGAGGTCGTGTACACCGGTCCGCAGCGCACCAGCCGCACCGCGATTCCCTTCTCGTACACCACGCCCAGCATGTGCTCGCCCCGGGCGTGCTGGCCCAGCTCCTCCAGGAAGAGCGCCTTCACTTGGGCCGGGGTGCCGCTGGCCACCACCGAAAAGCGTCGTTCGGCGAGGGTGACGGAGCCGGTGATCGCAACCGGGTTCGGGTCGCCGAGCATGGCACGATCCATCGCCCGGGGCTCAACGCCGTTCCAAGTGATCCCGAGGGGCAGGGCGGCCAGTCCCGCCCAGTCCAGCGAGGGCCGGGCCGTTGGCAGCAGTGCCGCCACCACCACCTCCGCGAGGCGCTGGTGCGGCAGCGCGGTGGACACCGGTGCCTGCTCGGCGCCCGCCGCGCACGACTCGCTGTAGAGCGCCAGCTGATTCGGCTGGAGTGCCGGCAGTTCCTCGCCGGAGGTCAGGACGAATCCCTCGGTTGGTGTGGCGGCGCGCGTCATCTGCACCGCCAGGGTGGCCGGGGCCATCCCCGGTCCGCGCAGCCGGTACCAGTGGGTGCTTCCCGTGCCGCCGCGGACCGGGCAGCGTGCCAGCTCGGTGGTGAACCCGGCCTGGCCAAGCGCCGCCAGGACTGCCGGCTCGCCGAACGGTGTGGTGGTGTTCCGGATGTAGAGGTTCAGGACCATCGTGCGGGCGCCACTGGCCACCAGCGCCAGGTTCCGGCCGGCGATGGTCGCGGCTCCCTGGCGCGCGAAGCACCCGCCGTCGGGCAGGCAGTTCTGGAGCGACGCGGGTGGCAGCGCCGCCCACCGGACGCCGGGGAGCTGGTCGAGGGCATCCCACCCCGCCGGCTGGCCAACCGCCAGCCAGCTTCGGACCAGGTTGGCCACCTGGCGCTCCCCTGCGGCAGGGGCCTGGGCTGTCGAGGAGGGGGGCAGGAGCCCCAGGGTCAGCGCGACGAGGGTGGTGGCGCGGGCTGGGATCGGCACGGTTGGTCCTCCGCAGCGGAGAGGGGCCCGGAGCTTCGGGCCGTGTCCACGCATTGCGTCAATACCGGGGCCGGACGGTCAGGACCGGGCGGCGGGGAGCCGCCCGGCGTGGTCAGCTGGGTGGGGCACCGCCGTCCGTTCCCCCGCGCAGCCGGACATCGAAGACCGGGGTCTCGACCAGGTGGAAGGTGGCCGAGGCGATGGCGACCCGTCCCTCCGAGGCCTCGATCTCCTCGAGGAGCCGGGAGAAGAGCCGGGTCTTGGTACGGCGCCGGCTCTTGTAGTCCACCACATAGCGCAGGGTGAACTCGATCCAGTTGTCGTTGGCCACCATGCTGACCATCGGCTCGACGATGGCATCCTCCACCAGGAAGGTCCGGGTGATCTCCCGCCAGGCGCGCGCGGCGCCATCGGTGTACTCCCCCACGACCTCGCGGGCGACCCGGTCCAGGATGGAGCTGGCCAGCTTCCAGTCGGTGCCATACTTGACCGGCAGGGTGATCTCGTCCCAGAGGAACGGGAACTCGCCGGAGTAGTTGAAGACCGGTTCCTTGAAGACGAAGCTGTTGGCGATCCGGACCACGCGCCCGCTGTACAGGTCGCCCTTGACCCACTCGCCGACCTCCATGAGCGTGGTGCGGAGGACCCCGATGTCGATCACGTCGCCCTTGATGCCGCCGAGCTGGACCCGGTCGCCGGTGCGGTAGAATCCCGAGAGCGCGATGGCGAACCAGCCGGCGAAGCTGGCGATCACTTCCTGGAGGGCAAAGGCGATGCCCGCGCCGGCCACGCCGAGCACCACGGTCAGGCCGCCGAAGCGGCCGCTGTAGATCGTCAGGACCAGGATGATGACGATGCCATACCCTGCAAACGTCGCGAGCTTGCGGGCGCGGTAGCGGGCCTCCGAGTCCTGGATCATCCGGGCCAGCGAGCGGTTGACGAGCCGCACTGCGGTGACGGTGAGCAGGATGCCGAGGACCAGCGTCAGCAGCTTGCCGATGGTGGGGTCGGCGAGCCAGGACTGGAGGGTGCCGGTCAGGGCTTCCATGGGGCGGCTCAGGACCCGGTGGCGGGAGTGACGGCGGTGGATGGGCCGGACCCGGCGGACAGGGTCCCACTCCACCCCGACAGCAGGCCACGGCGCTGGAACTCGCTCTTGGCCCGCAGGGTGATGTCGCTCTGGAGCCGGGGCTCGAAGCGATGGTCATACACGTACGCCTTGACCCGCACCATCAGGTGCGGATTGTGCTCGAACCGATCCTGCACCAGCACCACCACCGGCTTGGCCAGCAAGAGGTAGGGGGAGGTGAACGCTGCCTCGTAGCCGATCTCCATTGCCACCCGCGGATCGGTGTGGGTGGGAAGGAACAGGTCGGTCACGACCTGGCAGTCGGGGACCCCGGAGTTGGCGTTCCAGGCCTTGCCGGTCAGGATCTCGCTGTTGGGGATCGTGACGCGGGTGTCGTCGGGGGTGGTGAGCTTGGTGCTGCGGAGCCCGATGTGGTCGATCTCGCCGTAGGCGTCGCCGATCTTGACCCGGTCGCCGAGCTGGTAGGGGCGGTCGACCAGGATGACCAGCCCGCCGATGATGTTCTTGACCAGGTCCTGGGCGCCGAGGCCCAGGGCAATGCCCATCGAGGCGAGCAGGGCCAGGAGGGTGTCGCGCGAGGGCGCAAAGATGCTGATCACCATGAACGTGGCCAGCGCCCAGATGGCGAACCGGATCACCGGGGTCAGCATCTTGAAGAAGAAGCGGGCCCGCGGGGCCTCGTCGCCGAGCCGGTTGAGGAGCCGGTCGCTGCCGCGCACCACCAGCCAGGCGGCGGCGAGCACCAGGATCGCCTCGACGATGTTCACGACGCTCAGGGACGACAGGATCTCGAGCGGGTTCTCGCCGACGGTGGGCAGTTGCAGCTGCATCAGGGCCATGGCCGTGCCTCCCTCAACCCAGGTTCCGGCGGTGGAGCGCCTCGCGGGCCACGCGCAGCGCCACCGGCCGGACCCGGAAGCCGGGCCGGGTCGGCTCCGGCTCGATGATCTCCCGGGCGAGCAGGTCGTCGAGCTCGGCGCGGCTGGCAGCGGGGTTCCGGCGGAAGACCGCGGCGTGCTCCTCGGGCGTCAGGCTGCCATGCTGGGCGATGGCGGCCAGGGTGAAGAGGTCGTCGGTGTCGAGGGCCTCGATCACGGCGTCCACGTCAGGCGCCGCCATCGGGCGCATCACCAGGGTGCCGGCCTGGACGGAGTCGATCTGGCCGAGCCAGAGTTCGAAGGCGGTGCGGAAGACCCCGGCCGACTCGCGGGCGAGGCCGGCAAAGAAGAGCTGCTCCGGGTCGCCATTGCCCCGGATGCGGCGGCGGAACCGGGCCCAGACGGTCCGCTGGGACGGGGGCGGCACGAACCGGAGCCGGAGCCCGGAGAGGTGGTGGCGCACCAGGATCGCATCGCGCACCGCCTCGGGCGTGGCACTGGCGGCATTGAGGCGATGGGAGAAGCTGTCGCCGAGCTTGACCGACGCGTGCAGGAAGCGGAAGGCGTGCTGGTTGAGCACGACCACCCACAGGGTGGTGCCGCAGGTCGAGGCGATCAGGCGCTGCAGCTCGCGGATGCCGCCGAAGCCGTTCATCTCGCGCAGGAAGGTCCGCTCGGTCTCCTCCAGCACGACCACGCGCCGTTCGGCGAGGAGGGTCGCCTCCAGCTGGTCGGGCGTCGTGTCGCAGAGGGTCGCCAGGAACTGGCGGACCCCTGCCGCGGTGGCCACCCGGTCGATGAACTCGCCGCGGATCACCGGCAATCCCGCCAGCGGTCCCTCGAGCACGCAGTTGATCAGGCTGGTCTTGCCGCTGCCGCGCTCGCCCACAACCAAGGTCGCCACCGGTCGGCCGGCCTCCCAGAACTCGCGCGCCTCGACCAGGGCCTGCATCTCGCGGTCGCGTCCCACCAGGAAGCGGGGGTCGTCCACGGCCTCGAACCGGAAGAGGCGTCGATAGATCGCGGGGAGCTCGCGGGCCCGCGGATCGCCGATGAACTCCTGGGGGAGGAAGGGGCGGCGCACCACGTCGTGGCGCTTCGCCTCGCCGGCGGGGATCCACTGGATCGCCACCAGGAACCGGCGCCAGAGGCGGCCTGCCGCTCGGCCCGCCGACTTGAGGGCCAGCAGTACCGCCGGGAGCGCCGCGGCCGCCACGGCGCCGACCCCCTGCCGGGCCCCCAGCCGCCCGATGTGGGCCAGCGCGCCGAGCCGGCTCCGGGTGAGCAGCAGCCGGTTCTGGAGGAACATCTCCGCCAGGGTGCGGGCCGCCATCTCGCGCTCGACGGCAAGGGTGGCCACGGTTGCACCGCGATCGACCTCCAGCAGCGTGCGGGCATTCTGGAGCGCCTCGCGGGCCACCGACGCGTCGTCAGCCTCTCCCTCCCCTTCGGAGGCGAATTCCACGACCTGGCGCGCCCGCTCGATCTGCTGCAGCAGGCCCACGTGCGCCGCCTGCGTGTCGGCGAAGATGGCGCCGAACCGGCTCTCTCCCACCCGCTCGAAGGCGGCGGTGGCCATCCGATCGGGAGCGATCTCCTTGCGCAGGGCCCGCCGCTTCGGGGCCGGTTCGAGCCGGCGCACCAGCTCCACCTCGTCGGGCAGGGAGTCGAAGATCCGGCGGACGGCGGCGGCCAGGTCGCTCGCCCGCCGCGCCGCCGGCACCACCGCGCCTCTCGGCGGGGGCATCGGCGGGGCATCCGACTGGCCGGCGAGTTGGCCGTCCAGCCAGGAGACGAGCTGGTCAATGGCCTCGAGCAGCTCCTGCCGCTCGGCCTCGAGGGTCGCGCAGGTACGCTCGGCCAGCGCCAGCAGGCGTCGCTCGACTCCGTCCTGGGCGCGCTCGAACCGGAGCTCGCTCTGCAGCGAACCCAGCTGGCTGGCCCAGTGCTCGAACTGGCGGGTTCGCCGGGCGGAGCCACCCGGCCGCGGGGGACGCCGTCTCCAGGCGGCCGCCCGCACCAGCCGGTGGGCCGCCCGCGCCGGGATGCCCTCGATCGAGGCATCGAGCGCGGCCACAGCGGCGGACACTTCCGCCTCGAGTCCCGCGACGATCTCGCCGCTATCGACGGCGGCGGGTGGTGGGGAGGCCTCCGATGGCGCCACGACGGCATCGATCGCCTGGCGGGTGCGGTCCCAGCCGCGGCGCAGCTCCTGGATCCCATGGGCGATCGCCAGGAGGTAGCGCCCCTCGGCGTACAGCTGCTCGTCCTCTTCCGACGCCAGGGTGGCCGCTACGACCCCCTGAAATGGGAGTGCCCAGCCATCGGTCCGGCGGCTCGCCCGGCGCCGACTGAGCCCCCCCCCGCCAGGCAGGACCTCCAGCACCTCGGGCCCGGTGGCGAGCAGGCTCGCCGGCATCCGCCGGGCGAGCTCGTCGGCGCCGTGGTGAAACGCCTCGATGGCGAGGTCAGCGCGCTGGAGGGGACGGACCCGCTCCCAGCGATCCAGGGTATCGAGCAGGGTGGCCCGGCTGGCAGCATTGCGGTACTCGGCGTATGCCGTCAGTCCACCGCCCACCGACGCATCCCCGAGGCGCGCTGAAGCAGCCGCCTGGTCGAGGATCAGCTGGGACATTTCCCGCCAGGATTCCAGCAGCTCCCGGCGGAGGGTGTCCCGCAGGACCTCCAGTCCCGAGGTGAACAGCTCCCATTGCCGGGCGACCCCGGACGTCGGGATCGGGCGTGGGTCGGCCTGGGCCAACGGCGAAACGTGTTCGGGCATCGGATCGGTCATGGATGCCCTAAAGGAAGGGGTTTCAACGGATTTCCGCCAGCCGCTGGAGGATGGGGCCCTCGGCGCATTCTGGCGTGAACCGGCCGGTGGCCCGATACTTCGCGGCGAGCGGGTTGGATTTTTTCCTGTCCAGGGGGGGCATGGCGATGTCCGGAGAAAACGCGCTTCGGGTGGGATTCCTGGTGGGCTTCCTCACCTTCGGCTTCATCCTCTGGCCGGTGCCGTACGAGGACCTGGACCTGGTCGCGTCCTCCTCCCTCCGCCTGGCGCTCCTGGTGGTGGTCGGGGCAGCCTTCCTGGTCCGGCGGCTGGGCAAGGCCCCCTTCGTCCGATCGGTCCTGTGGACCGGACTCGCGGTGCCGGCAGCGGTCATCGTGAAGATCGTGCTCGATCTCTCGCGCGATTCCACCGCCCACAACCTTGCGCCGGTCGAGGTGCTGTTCGGCCTGGTGCCCGGCCTCCTCGCCGCCGCGGCCGGGGCGGCGCTGGGCAGCATTCCGGCGCTCTTTCGTGAGCCGGGTGGGGCAGGGTGACCGTGGCGGCCCTCCCCTTCACCATCAAGCGCTCCGACGATGCCTTCGGCAGCGAGGGGATCGTCTCGATCACCGAGACGATCCATGGCCTCCTCCGGCTCTCCGGCGACACCCTCCACGTGGAGTGGCGCCTGCACCGATCCACCGATCGCTATGGCGCCGAGACGCGCACCGACCGGGAGGTGGAGCCGGTGCGGCAGGTGGCGATCCCGCTCGCGCAACTCACGGGAGTGGAGGTGCGGCGGCCCTGGTGGTCCCTGCGGGGAGGGACGAGGATGGTGATAACGGCCGCGTCGCTCGAGGCGTTCAGTGCGCTCGCCGGGGCGGATGGGCTGACACTGCCGCACCCGGCCCAACTGGAGCTTCGACTCCACCGGAAGGACCGCGCTGCGGGACTGCATTTCGCTGCCGACCTGCAGATGGCCCTGGGCGACCGGGCGCTGCGCCTGGCATCCGCCGGGGACGATCCGCTAGGCGGAGCGCTTCCCGGGCACCAGTAGGCCGTCTCCTGCGTTGACCCTGACGCCGGATAGGTTAGCCTTTCCCGCCATGACTGGTCCCGAACCGCCCGATCCGGCCCCCCTGACCGATGCCGAGCTCCGTGCGCAACTCCTTGCCGCCACGGAGGTTCTGGAGCGCGTCGCCCGCGATCGCGGGATCCTGGCCCGGATGGAGGCGGAGGCTCGCCACCGGCTCCTCAAGGTGGCGGGTGAGGTCTACCATCCCGATGTGAAGGCCCGCCGCCGTCTGGTCAAGGAGACCACCAAGCAGCGCAAGCGCGCCACCATCGCTGGCGAGGAGGAGGTGCTGGCGGGAACCGGCATCCGGACCCTTCGCCGCCAGACGGTGTTCACGACCCCGAACTTCTTCCCGCCCCCGGACTTCGATCCCGCCGACATGGACGGCGGCGCGGCGGAACCGGAGACGATCCCCGAGCGGCATTGCTACGTCTGCAAGGAGCACTTCACCACGCTCCATCACTTCTACGACCAGCTCTGCCCCCGCTGCGCCGAGTTCAACTTCGCCAAGCGGACCGAGCTGGCCGACCTGACCGGTCGGGTGGCGCTGCTGACCGGCGGGCGGGTCAAGATCGGCTACCAGGCGGGGCTCAAGCTGCTGCGCTGCGGCGCCCACCTGATCGTCACCACCCGCTTCCCGCGCGACTCGGCCCAGCGGTACGCCCGCGAGCCGGACTTCTCGGAGTGGGGCCACCGGCTCGAGATCTTCGGGCTGGACCTGCGCCACTCGCCGAGTGTCGAGGCGTTCTGTCACGAGCTGTTGGCCACCCATGAGCGGCTCGACTTCATCATCAACAACGCCTGCCAGACGGTGCGGCGCCCCCCCGAGTTCTACGCCCACATGATGGAGGGCGAGACGGGGCCGCTCAGCAACCTGCCGGAGCCGGCCCGCCGCCTGGTGGGACGGTTCGAGGGGATGCGCGGCTACAACCTTCTGTCGCGGCCGGCCGCGGGGGAGCCGCTCCCGGCCGCGCCGGAGCGCCTCCTGGCCGACCTGGCCGGCCTGACCCACTCCGCGGCGCTGTCGCAGGTGCCGCTGCTGCCCGAGGAGGAGACCCCGCGTGCCGAGCACTTTCCGGCGGGCCGCCTCGACCAGGACGAGCAGCAGGTGGACCTGCGGGAGCACAACTCCTGGCGGATGCTGATGGCGGAGGTGCCGACGGTGGAACTGCTCGAGGTGCACCTGGTCAACGCCGTGGCACCGTTCCTCCTCAACGCCCGGCTCAAGCCGCTGATGGTGCAAACGCCCGGCCGCGAGAAGCACGTGGTGAACGTGTCGGCGGTCGAGGGCCAGTTCTATCGCCGGTTCAAGACCACCCGCCACCCGCACACCAACATGGCCAAGGCGTCGCTCAACATGATGACGCGCACCGCGGCCCGGGACTACCACCAGGACGGGATCCACATGAATGCCGTGGACACCGGGTGGGTCACCGACGAGGATCCCGAGGTGCTCGCCGCCCTCAAGACCGCCCAGCACCGGTTCCATCCCCCGCTCGACATCGTGGACGGGGCGGCGCGGATCGTGGACCCGATCATCCACGGCATCCGGACGGGCGAGCATGTCTGGGGCCAGTTCCTCAAGGACTATGCGCCGACCGACTGGTAACCCGAGCCAAGGACCGCTGCCGTGACCGCTCCCGCGTCACCCGTCATCCCTGCTGCCGCCACCATGCCCTCGCACGAGTTCGGGCTGGCGCTGGGCTACATCGTCGGCCACCACCTCCTCGACATGCAGGACCTCCACTACGGCTACTGGCCCGCGGAGCTTCCGGTGGCGATGCGCAACCTGGCCGAGGCGCAGGCGCGCTACACCGACCTGATCATCGCCAACATTCCCGAGGGGGTGCGGACGATCCTGGACGTCGGCTGCGGGGCGGGGAACAATGCCCGCAAGCTGCTGGAGGCCGGGTACCAGGTGGACTGCGTGTCGCCGAACGGGTTCCTGACCGAGGTGGCGAAGGGGGTCCTGGCAGGGCGGGCGACAGTCTTCGAGACCCGCTTCCAGCAGCTCGAGACCGATCGCCGCTACGACCTGGTCCTCTTCAGCGAGAGCCTGCTCTTCATCAAGCCACTCGACGTGGCGTTCACCAAGGCGCTGGGGCTGCTCAACCCCGGTGGACACGTCCTGATCACCGACATCTTCAAGGTCCCCGCGGAGGGGAAGAGCCCGATCGGCGGCGGACACCTGCTGGAGGTCTTTCGCGAGACGATGGCGCGCCACCCGTTCGCCCCCGTGGCCGACGTGGACATGACCGCCGGGATTGCACCCACCTTCGACCTGCTCGACCGCGCCTACCGCGAGATGATCCAGCCCGCCTATGGGCTCCTGCTCGGGCGACTCTCGGCGCAGTACCCGTGGGTGATGCGGTTCGTGAAGTGGAAGTTCCGCCGGTCGATGGAGCGGTACGAGGCGAAGCACTTCAGCGGCCGCCGCAATGGCGCCAACTTCAGGAAGTACAAGGCATACCGGCTGATGCTGTTCCGCCGGACCGCCTGACACCTCGCGCTTGGGGCCCCCGGGACATAAGTTCCGGGGTCGGGCCCGATGGTCGGCCCCGTTGGTCTGC
Organism: Gemmatimonadales bacterium; assembly: GCA_048499805.1. Classification (GTDB taxonomy): domain Bacteria; phylum Gemmatimonadota; class Gemmatimonadetes; order Gemmatimonadales; family GWC2-71-9; genus JAWXBA01. The sequence goes on from JASNZF010000004.1 coordinate 343,252, forward strand.
CGCTCCCGAGGGAGGGACGTCGATGCGAAGCCTGCTCGCTGTATTGGTGATGACCCTGGTCCCGGCGCCGGGATCGGCCCAGGATCGCGTGGTTGATCACACCAGGGTGCGCCGCTACTCCGGGGAAGTGGTCACGGTCGAGGGCCCCGTGGCACGGGTGACCCCCGCCGGGGGCGGAATGCTCTGGATCAGCCTCGGCAAGCCGCACCCGAGTGCCACCATCGTGATCGTGGTGCCCGCGGAGTTTGCCCGCTCCTTCGACAGCCCCCGGGCCTATGAGGGTGCGATCGTCCACGTGAACGGCCGGATCTTCACCGGGGAGGCGGGGGGGACCACCACCGATGCCACGGTCACCCCCCGGCTCGCGGGCGGCAATCCGCGGACCCCGTTCATCGTGCTGGCCGACCTGAGCCGGTTCCGGATCGTCACCCCGCCGGACACCAGCGCGGTCCCTCCTCCGCGCAAGTAGGACGGTCGCAGGCCACCTCGGGTGGTGCGCCGTCCCTCGTCGGCGGCGCGCCAGCCGCCTCCCCCGTTCCCGATCCCCGAGCCCGCATGCTGATCCTCGCCGGCCTGATCATCGCCGGCGCCATCGTCCTGATGGTGCGCCGGGTGGACGTGCGCATCGTCCTGCTCGGTGCTGGGCTGGCGATGGCGATCCTGGCCGGAACCCCGCTGCTCATCGCCGACACCTTCACCCGTGGCATGGTGACGGCGATGGTGGCCCCGATCTGTGCCTCCATGGGGTTTGCGGCACTGATGAACGCCACGGGGTGCGACCGCCACCTGGTCCACGCCCTGCTCGCCCCGGTGCGGAAGTTCCGGTGGCTGGTAACCCCGGGCGGCATCCTGGCGGCCTACCTCGTCAACATGGCGGTGCCCAGCCAGGCCAGCACTGCCGCGGCGATGGGCCCGATCCTCGTTCCCCTCTTCATTGCCAGCGGCCGGACCCCCGCGGTGGCCGGTGCCGCACTGGTCCTGGGCGCCTCGTTCGGCGGCGACCTCCTCAACCCGGGTGCCCAGGACATCCAGGCGGTGGCGGGTACTGCCAACCTCGATGCCGCGGCGCTCAGCGCCCGGGTCATTCCCGCCTCGCTGGCGGGGGTGGTGGTGGCGACCGTGGTCTTCACCCTGCTGCACTGGCGCCGCCGCGAGGAGGAGCCGGGCCGGACCGACGACGTGCTGATTCCGGTGGCCAGCGACGAGGCCGACCTTCGGGTCAACTGGTTCAAGGCGACCATCCCGATCGTGCCGATCGCCCTGCTGCTGGCGGCCTACGGGGGCTGGAACCCGCTGGCCTGGCTGATCACCCCTCCGCCGGGGGATGAGTGGCGCCCACTGGCGGGCGCCCTCCCGGTGGTGCGCGCCATGCTGATCGGCGCCGTGCTCGGCCTGGTGGTGGGCTGGCGCGAGGTGGCGCGGCTGACCCGGTCGTTCTTCGACGGGATGGGCGCCGCCTACGCCAGCATCATCTCGCTTACCATCACCGCCCAGTGCTTCGGCGCCGGAATCGGCGCCATCGGCCTGGCCAATGCCCTGCTCGAAGCCGCCACGGCGAGCAATGCCCTGGTGCCGCTCTCCGCGGGCTTCCCATGGGCGCTGTCGCTGCTGTCGGGCTCGGGCTCGGGCCCGATCCTGGCCTTTGCCCAGACCTTCCTGGTGCAGATCGGCCCCGAGGGCGCCCCGGTCACGCTCGGCGCCATGGCCTGCCTCGGTGGGGCCTTCGGGCGGACGATGTCGCCGGTCTCGGCGGTGGTGGTCTACGGCTCCGGGCTGGTGGGTCGCCAGCCGCTGGCGGTGGTGAAGCACCTCGTGCCAGCGCTGCTGGCCGGCGCGGCGGTGTCGTTCATGGTGGCCCTCCGATGACCTGCTGGGGGTTGGCCGCGAGGGCGGGGTTGCGGCCGTCGCACGCGTCGGTGAGCGGTGGCCTTGCTTGTGATACGGGCCAACACGCGAACCGCAGCGTGCAGAGGCCTGCAACCCGACCGAGCGGCCGCAGACCATCACCCCGGCAGGCTTCGTCATGACCGACCTGATAGGGTCCCCCGCCATTCCCCGCCGCGAATTTCTCGCGGTCTCCGCCACGGCCGCGGCAGGTCTCACTGCGTTGGCGAGCTGCCGCACCGAGATTGACCCCGACCCGGGGTTCGACGTCGTCACCCTCACGGACGTGATGATCCCGATGCGCGACGGGGTCCGGCTCGCCACCGACATCTACCTGCCGGCCCGCGACGGGAGCGCCGCTCCGGGACGCTTCCCGGTGATCCTCGAGCGGACGCCGTACAACAAGACGGCGCCGAGTCGCTCGGAGCGTACCCCCGCAAACGCCACCCCGCTGGGCCGGGCCGAGGTCGCGGCGTTCTACGTGCAGCGGGGGTACGTGGTCATCTACCAGGACTGCCGCGGACGGTACCAGTCCGAGGGCGAGTTCGTGAAGTACCTGAGCGATGGCGACGACGGCTACGACACCTGCGCCTGGATCCTGGAGCAGCCGTGGTGCAGTGGCCGGATCGGTACCAAGGGGCTGTCCTACGCTGCCCACACCCAGGGTGCCCTGGGCAGCGCCGGGGCGCCGGGCGTCGTGGCGATGTGGCTCGACTCCGGCGGCTTCTCGAACTCCTACCAGGGCGGCATCCGTCAGGGCGGGGCGTTCGAGCTCAAGCAGGCTACCTGGGCGTACACCAACGCGCTCCAGAGCCCCGAGGTGACCTCGGACCCGGCACGCCTCGCCGCGCTGCAGGCGGTGGACATCAGGGAGTGGTTCGGGCGGCTCCCCTGGCAGCGCGGCAACTCGCCGGTGTCGCTGGCCCCGGAGTACGAGGATTACCTCTTCGAGCAGTGGGAGCACGGCACCTTCGACGACTACTGGAAGCAGGTCGGCATCTACGCCGCGGGGTTTTACGACCAGTTCCCCGAGGCCGCCATGATGCACATGTCGTCATGGTACGACCCCTATCCACGCACCGCCACCGACAACTACCTCGGCCTCAAGGACCGCAAGAGGGGGCCGGTGCGTTTGATCCTCGGGCCGTGGACCCACGGCGATCGCCAGCTCACCTGGGCCGGCAACGTGGATTTTGGCCCTGCCGCCACCCTCGATGGCAACCTGGCCGACGACTACCTGACGCTCAGGCTGCGCTGGTTCGACCGCTGGCTGCGCGGCATCCGGAACGGGGTGGAGCAGGAGCCGGCCGTCCGGCTGTTCGTGATGGGCGGTGGCAGCGGCCGGAAGAACGCCGCGGGCAGGCTGGAGCACGGCGGAGTCTGGCGCTCGGAGACCGCATGGCCGATTCCCGACACCCGCTGGGAGCCGTGGTACCTGCATGCCGACGGACAGCTCTCGCCCACCGCACCGGTGGCCGAGTCGGCCTTCCTCGAATATGCGCACGACCCCCGGAACCCGGTGCCGAGCATCGGGGGGACGATCACCTCGGGGCGTCCGGTGATGGAGGGGGGGGCGTATGACCAGCGCGAGGCCCCCGAGTTCTTCGGCTCCACCGTGCCGGGACGGGCCCTGGCCGATCGCGACGACGTGCTGGCATTCCAGTCGGAGCTGCTGGCGGAGGCGATGGAGTTGACGGGGCCGCTCACTGTCAAGCTCTGGATCAGCTCCGACTGTCCCGATACCGATTTTACCGCCAAGCTGGTGGACGTGTATCCGCCAAGCGCCGACTATCCCGACGGGTACGCCATGAACCTGACGGACGGGATCCTGCGGGTGCGGTACCGGGATTCGTGGGAGGCGCCAGCGATGATGGTGCCGGGGCAGGTGTACGAGATCGCGATCGAGGCGTTCCCGACCAGCAATCGGTTCATGCCCGGGCACCGGATCCGGATCGACATTGCCAGCAGCAACTTCCCGCACTTTGACGTGAACCCCAACACCGGCGAGCCCGAGGCCCGGGCCACCGGGATGCGGGTGGCCCGGAACCGGGTCTACCTGGACCGCGCGCGGCCCTCGCACGCCATCCTGCCGGTCATCCCTCGCCGCGACTGAGGTGGCGCGCCCGGTGGGTCAGGGCACGGGAATCGGCCGGATCCGCCCCCCGAAGTTCCGCACCACCTGGACGCTCTCCTGGCCGTACTGCACGCAGACCTGCTGCCCGGAGGAGTTCGGGACGAAGCGCACACAGACCCGGCGCATTTCCATCGCCGTGCCCTGGACCGAGTAGCTGCCCCGCTGCAGCGGGCTGTAGCGGTCGAAGGCGAGCGACACCTGCCCGCAGTCGAACCGAAAGGACTGCGTGGATGGCGGGATCGTCGGTCGGCAGTTGCCGCTGGTGACCTGGGCCAGGATCGTGTCGGCCCGGATCGTGAACTCGCCCTCCACCACGATCGTGGGGCTCGCGGCGCTGACCCGGTCGGTGAACCGGAACGTGCCGTGCTGGCTCTCGGGGATCGGCCGGGTGAGGTGGACGGTGGAGCCGCAGGCGGCCAGCAGGGCCAGGCCGGGCAGCGTGGCGAATCGCAGGGGGGGGCGAGGCACGGGACCTCCGGAACCGCGGGGAGAAGATACGGTCAGGATACGGCCGCGCCGGTCAGCCCGCCAGAGGCGTCCGCTGGCGAAGTCGGTGGGGTCGCACAATACTTGGAGCATGGACCGATGCCCCCGTCTCCCTTCCCGTGACCCCATGACGCTCCGCCTTTCCTTCTCGGCCGTCCTGCCCTGGCTCGCTGCGCTGAGTCTCGCGGGCTGCGCCACACCGGGCCCGGTACCCCAGCCCAAGCCCGAGCCGCCGGCGCTCCTCAACCCCATGAGCCCGGCCCTGCAGCAGCAGGCGCCCGATACCTTCAAGGTGCTGTTCGAGACCACCGCCGGTGACTTCGTGGTCCAGGTCGTGCGGGAGTGGGCCCCGCTCGGCGCGGACCGCTTCTACCACATGACCCGCCTTGGCTATTTCGAGGGGGTGCGCTTCTTCCGGGTGGTCCCCGGCTTCGTGGTGCAGTTCGGGCTGCATCCCGATACCGCCGTCTCGCGGGCATGGCGCTCTGCCTCGTTGGCGGACGACTCGGTGCGGACCAGCAACCGCCGGGGCACCCTGACCTTTGCCACCGCGGGCCCGAACACCCGGGGCAACCAGTACTTCATCAACCTGGCGAACAACGCCCGGTTGGACGCCCAGGGCTTTGCCCCGATTGGCGAGGTCATTGGCGGCATGGATGCCGTGGACCGGCTGCATGCCGGGTACGGCGAGATGCCGCCGCGGGGCCAGGGCCCGGACCAGGGGCGGATCATCCGGGAGGGCGAGCCCTACCTGGCCGCCGAGTTTCCGCTGCTCGACCGGATCATCCGGGCGCGGGTGGTGCCCAAGTAGGGAGCGAGAAGCGTGAAGGGAGAAGCGAGAAGAGGGCAGCGGGCGGGGCAGGCGGGGCAGGCACGGCACAGGGAAACACACCGGGTCTCGGCGGGTCGCACTCACGCACATGGAGTACTGCATGGAATGGATCACGGACCCACAGATCTGGATCGCGCTGGCGACCCTGACCACGCTCGAGGTCGTGCTGGGGATCGACAACGTCGTCTTCATCTCCATCCTCGCCAGTCGGCTGCCGGTCGAGCAGCAGCGGCCCGCCCGCCGGATCGGATTGCTCCTCGCGCTGGTCTCGCGGGTGGTGCTGCTGCTGGCGCTCTCCTGGGTGATCGGGCTGACCGCCCCGCTCTTCGCCGTGCTCCAGCAGGAGATCTCCGGCCGCGACCTGATCCTGATCGTGGGTGGCCTCTTCCTGCTGGCCAAGAGCACCCATGAGATCCACCAGAAACTCGAGGGCGAGGCGGGCCACGCCTCGGCGCGGGTGCGACCGTCGTTCGGCAGCGTCCTGGTCCAGATCATGCTGCTCGACGTCGTCTTCTCGCTGGACTCGGTCATCACCGCGGTCGGGATGGTGGACGAGATCGGGGTGATGGTGGCGGCGGTGATCATCGCCGTGGGCTTCATGGTCGTCTTCGCCGAGGCGATCAGCGGGTTCGTGGAGCGGCACCCGACCGTCAAGATGCTGGCGCTCAGTTTCCTGCTGCTGATCGGGGTCCTGCTGGTGGCCGAAGGGTTCGACCAGCACATCCCGAAGGGATACGTCTACTTCGCCATGGCCTTCGCCGTGGGCGTGGAGATGCTCAACCTCCGGGTCCGCCAGACACCCCAGCCACCGGTGGCGCTGCGGGAGCGGTACGAGGCGTGAGCGTGACCGATGCCGAACCGGTGGTGGTGATCACCGGGGCCAGCGGCGGGATCGGGGCGGCCCTGGCCACCGAACTCGGCCGGCGGCACGCCACCGTGGTGCTGGTGGCTCGGCGCCCGGAGGCGCTGGCCCGCGTGGCGGAGGGGTGTGGACCCCGGGCCGAGGTGATCGTGGCCGACATGACCCGCCGGGACGAGGTGCGCCGGGTGGTGGAAGCGGCCCTCGCGCGGTGCGGCCGAATCGACGTCTGGGTCAACAACGTGGGGCAGGGGATCACCCGGAACCCCTCGGAGCTCACCGATGCGGACATCGACGCCATGGTCCGCGTCAACGTCAAGTCGGCCCTCTACGGGATGCAGGCGATCGTGCCCTACTTCCAGGCGCGCGGGGCCGGCCAGGTCATCACCGTCTCGTCCACCCTCGGGCGCATCCCGCACCGGGTGTTCCGGGTGGCGTACAACGGTGCGAAGCACTTCCTCAACGCGCTGGTGGCGAACTACCGGGACGAGGTGGCAGTGACCCACCCGGGGATCGCCTTCTCCCTGGTCTCGCCGGGTGCGGTACGGACCGACTTCGGGGCCAATGCCCGGCATGGTGGGCCACTCTCCACCGAGTTGGCCGATGCGCAGGCGCCCGAGGAGGTCGCCCGGGTGATCGCCGACCTGGTGGAGTCCCGGCGTCGGGATGTCTACACCCGGCGTGGGTCCCGGGAGCGGGTCGTACAGTATTATGCGGGGCTTGGCGAGGATCCCTAGGGCCCGCGCTGACCCGGTCGTGATGTTGTCGATCCACCCCCTCTGTTCCGAGAGCTCGCATGCCGGAGTCCCCTCACCTCGCCGGGATCCACCTGCACCCGATCAAGTCGCTGGGTGGCATCACGGTGCCGGAATGCCGCATCGGTCCGGCGGGCGGCCTGGAGGCCGATCGCGTCTGGGCGCTCTTCGCGGAGGACGGCACCTGGATCAACGGCAAGCGCACCCCTGCCATTCACCGGATCCGCGCCACCTATGCGCCCGACCTGCAGGTCGTTTCCCTGGCCGTTGCGGGTGGTGGGCACCACCTCGACCCGGCCAGCTTCGCCTTCCCCGGCGATACCGCCGGGGCCGCAGCGTGGTTCAGTCGGTACTTCGGCGAGCCGGTCACGGTGCGATATGCCGCGGGGGGCTTTCCCGACGATGCCGAGCGCAACGGCCCCCTGGTGATTTCCACGGGCACGCTCGAGGCCGTGGCGGAGTGGTTTCCCGGCATCGACCTCCCCGAGGCGCGCCGGCGGTTCCGCGCGCCACTGGAGATCGGCGGGGTGGTGCCGTTCTGGGAGGACCAGTTGTACGACGCGTTGGAGAGCAACCCCGTCGCCTTCCGTGTGGGTGCCGTGCGACTCGAGGGAATCAACCCGTGCCCGCGCTGCCCGGTGCCTGGGCGCGACTCGCAGACCGGCGCGGACCTGAGCGGCTTCCAGAAGCGGTTCACCGAGCTGCGACGCACCCACTATCCCGCGTGGGCGCGTCAACCGGTTCGGATCCGGCACTACTATCACCTGGGTGTCAACACCCGGCTTGAGCCCACCGAATTCGGGAAGGTCGTCCGGGTGGGCGATCCAGTGCAGAGCTCCCGCACCGTGCCCCAGGGGTGACCTTCCGGGGACGGGGTCGCCATCGGCCGGAGTTGCGCCCCTTCGCACCCGACCGCATGACTTCCGGCTGGCCGCCCCGACGCGGCTGTTGGGCGCGCGCCCGAACCGCATGACCAAAGGAGGACCGCCGATGTCACCCGACCCTGCGCCAATTCCGGTCACCGATCGTGAACCGGTGCGCTTTCTGGTCTTTTCCGCCTCGCTCCGCGCCGAGTCCCACAACACCCGCCTGGCGCAGCTGGCCGCCTCCGTCATTCGGGCACAGGGGGGCCTGGTCCAGGAGGCGCGAATGGCCGACTTCGACTGTCCCTCCTACAACCAGGAGGTCCAGGATGGCCCGGGCTTCCCCTCCGGCGCCACGGCATTCCTGGAGGCACTCGAGGCGACCGACGCCTACGTGATCGCTTCGCCCGAGTACAACGGCAGCATGCCCGGCCTGCTCAAGAACGCCATCGACTGGGTGTCACGGTTCCGGCCCCAGCCCTTCAACGGACGCCATGGCCTGCTGCTTTCGGCGTCGCCCTCAATGGTCGGGGGCAACCGCGGCCTCTGGTCGCTCCGGGTACCGCTGGAGCACCTGGGTTCCCGGGTGTATCCCGACATGTTCTCCCTGGCCCGTGCCCACGAGGCCTTCACCGATCAGGGGGAGATCGCCAACGACCAGCTGGCCGGCCGCTTCCGGAAGACGGTCGCGGGATTCATGGACCTGGTCGAGGCCGACAAGCACTATCCTTGCGCCAAGAAGGCCTGGGTGGAGTTCCTGGGCCAGGTGCCCGACCTGAGCTTTGATCGCGAGGAATAGTGCGGGCCGCGATGCACGACGACCGGGGTGGCCACCGGTGGCCCCCTGGCGAATGCGGTATACTTTGTCCTCCCCTCCCATCGTGATCCCCGAGTTGGAGTTGACATGATCCGCCCATTCCTCGTGGCGCTGACCCTCCTGTTCGCCGGCACGGCAGGCACCACCCTCTCCGGCCAGTCGACCGCTGCGCTCCGGAGCGGGGAGGTGCGACTCACCTACCTGGGGAATGCCGGCTGGGAGATCACCGATGGCCGCACCGTCGTCCTGGTCGACCCGTTCCTGACCCAGTTTGCCCGCTGGCCCGAGCCGGGCCGTCCTGCGGCCCCCGTGGTGGGGATGGAGTCCCTGTACCACCCCGATACCGCGCGCATCGACCGGCACATCCAGCGCGCCGACTACATCCTGGTCACCCACGGGCACTCCGATCACGCCCTGGATGCCCCCTACATCGCGCGGAGGACGGGGGCCGTGATCATCGGCACCGAGACGATCGCAAACCTGGCCCGGGCGTCCGATGTGCCCGAGCAGTCGCTGATCACCGCGATCGGCGGTGAGGACTACGACTTCGAGACCTTCTCGGTGCGGGTCATTCCGAGCATCCACAGCGCGCTGGACGACAAGCGGTACTTCAGCAACGGCCGCGGCATTGCGGGCACGGCGCCCCGGGGCCTCCGGGCACCGCTCAGGAGGGTGGAGTACCAGGAGGGTGGCAGCCTGGCCTACCTGCTGCGCATCGGCGGGCACGAGGTGCTGATCATGGGGTCGATGAACTTTCTCGAGCGCGAGATGGAAGGGCTCCGGCCGGACATCGCCCTGGTGGGTTCCAACAGCCAGCGCCACGAGATCTACGACTTCACCGGGCGGTTGATGCGGGCTCTGGGGTACCCGGCGCTCGTGATCCCGACCCACGCGGATTCCTACGGCGACCCGAATCCGCCGGCCGACGTCCTGGCCGACCGTGCCTTGTTCCGCCAGGAGGTGCTCACCGCCTCGCCGACCAGCCGGTTCCATGCGCCGGTCTGGTTCGAGCCGATCGTGGTGCCGGCTCGCGCGGCAGGGAGCGCCGGGGCCCGAGCTGATCGACGGGTCATCAATCCGCCGGGAATCTCGCCGCTGGTGCCGGCCTATTCCGTGGCGATCCAGGACGGTGACATGGTGTTCGTGTCAGGAATGACGGGGTTCATTCCCGGGTCGCAGGAGATCATCGGCGGCGGGATCGCCGCCCAGACCCGCCAGACGCTCACGAACATCCGGACCACGCTCGAGGCCGCCGGAGCGACGATGGCCCAGGTGGGCGAATGCACCGTCTACCTCAAGGACATGGCGGATTACGCCGCGATGAACCGGGTGTACCTCGAGTTCTTCCCGATCGATCCCCCGGCACGGGCCACCCTGGCCGTTTCCGCGTTTCCGCGGCCGGCGGCGCTGGTGGAGATCAAGTGCAGCGCGCGGGTTCGGTGAGCGTGGCGGGGTGCAACCTCCGCAAGGCCAGCGCACCATGAGGACCGCGCTGAGGGTGGTGCTGGCCGTTGTGGGGTCCATTCCGGTGACCGCCTCGGCCCAGGCCACCGGTGAGCGGTTGACCGAGGCGACGCGGGTCGAAGGGGTCGTGTTCGAGGACCGCAATGGCGACGGGCAGCGACAGGCCGGGGAGCCGGGCATCCCAGGGGTCACGATCTCCGACCAGGTCCAGGTCGTGCGCACCGACGCCTCGGGCCGATTCGTCATGGATGCCCGCGGCTATGGATTGGTGTTCGTGTCACCACCCGATGGCTACCTGGTGGGCGGGTTGTCGTGGCGGGCCGTTGATGGGCTGGCCATCGCGTTCGGACTCCGGCCGGTGCCGAAGGTCTCGTCGTTCACCTTCGTGCACGCCTCGGACCTGCACATCAGCGAGGGAAGCGTCTCCCGGGTCCGTCGCGTCCGGGCGATGGTCGATTCCCTGGGTCCCGCGTTCGTCCTCATCACCGGCGACCTGATCCGTGACGCCCTCCGGGTGCCGGAGGAGGAGGCCCGAAGCTACTACGAGCTGCTGGCACGTGAACTGGCCCTCTTCACGGTGCCGGTGTTCACCGTTCCCGGCAACCACGAGAAGTTCGGCATCGAGCGGCATCTCTCCCTGGTGAGCCCCTCCCACCCGTTGTACGGCAATCGGATGTACCGGCACTACCGGGGACCCAACTACTTCAGCTTCAGCTATGGCGGTGTCCACTTCCTGGGCCTCGACACGGTCGATTACGACGACCTCTGGTACTACGGCCACGTGGACGATCTCCAACTCGAGTGGATGGCCGCGGATGTCGCGGCCCTGCCGCCCGACATGCCGCTGGTGACGTTCAGTCACATTCCGTTCATTGGCGCCGGCGAGCCGCGCAGTGGGCTCCAGGTCGGGGGGGCGGCGCCGTCGATCATCACGGTGGGTGGAGTGCCCCGCTTTCGGCACACGGTCTCCAACCACCAGCAGGTGCTGGGCCCGATCCAGGCGCGGCTGGAGGTGGCGCTCCAGGGTCACATCCACATGCGCGAGGTGCTCCAGTACCAGACCCAGGGCGGGGTCCAGCGATTGATCACCGCCGCCGCGGTGGTCGGTCCCGCGCCGGGCCCCGGCGCCAGCTATGGCCCGGTGTCCGGGATCACGCTGCACCGGGTGAGCAACGGGCGCGTGGACGACGGCACCTTCCTGCCGCTGGATCCGTTGCCTCGCTGAACCGGTCGCCACTGAGAGGGGAGCAGGGATGGGTTCCACCCAGGGGTTCCTCGACCATGTGCTGCAGCAGTTCGACCGGCACTGCGCCGTGACCGCGAAGAAGATGTTCGGGGAATACGGCCTCTACAGTGCCGGGAAGATGTTCGGCATGGTGTGCGACGATCGCCTGCTGATCAAGGCGACCGAGGGTGGCCGGGCCCACCTGGGCCGGGTGGTGGAGGCCGAGCCGTATCCCGGCGCGAAGCCGTGCTTCCTGATCGAGGAACGCCTGGAGGATCGGGAATGGCTGAGCGACCTGGTGCGGATCACCACCCGGGAACTGCCGGCGCCCAGGCCGAAGAAGCCGAAGAAGCCTTAGCCCGTTCCCCCCTACCGAGCATCCCGTGACTGATCTCGTCGGCTGGCTGGCCACCGCGCTGTTCGTCTCCTCCTACCTGGTGCGTCCCGCCCGCCTCCTGCGCCTGCAGGTCCTCGGCGCCCTGGTCTGGGTGGCATACGGTGTGCTGCTCTCGGCGGCACCGATCATCACCGCCAACCTGCTCCTGATTGCCGCCGCGGCGTGGGGCTGGCGGCGGCGCCGGGCGGGCGCATCCCTCAGCCCGTGAGTCCCTGACGCCCGGGCGCCAAGCCCGCTGCCCCAACCGCCCCCGCGAGCCGATGAGTGACTCCATTCGCGCACAGCCGGCCTCCATGCCATCCGCCCTGTCGGTTGCGAGCATCGCGGCGCGACTGGCGGCATCCGGGAGCGTCCTCGGCATCGTCACCAGGGTACCCGCGCCATCAGGCGCGAAGCGGGTCTCCACGTGGTTCTCGGGTGCCGGGTCCGGGAGGTTGCGGTCTGGCCGAATCAGCGCCATGCTCTTGGGGAACCCCGCCCCCCCTGATCGCCGGAGACCCGCCATGCATCGTGGATCGCTCACCGTGCTCTGCCTTGGCCTGCTGCTCCATCCGCGCCCGTCCCTGGGCCAGGAGCGGAGCGTGGCGGACTACATCGCCGCCATCGAGGGCGCGCAGCCGGGAGCGGACAGCACCGGCCCGGGCGCCCTGACCCTGGTGGAGTTGATGCAGCGGTTCCATGTGCCAGGGGTCAGCGTAGCGGTCATCCATGACTTCAGGATCCATTGGGCCAGGGGGTATGGGATTGCGGACGTCGAGACGGGCGCGCCGGTCGACACGGAGACGATGTTCCAGGCGGCGTCGATCAGCAAGCCGGTGGCCGCCATGGGTGTGCTGCGGGCGGTGCAGGACGGGGTCTTCGGCCTGGACCAGGACATCAACACCATCCTGACCTCCTGGCACCTGGATGGGGAGGGGTTCACGGACCTGCGCCCCGTCACCCCGCGCATGCTCACCAGCCATACCTCCGGGCTCGGCGATGGGTTCGGTTTCCCGGGGTACGATCCCGCCAGTCCCATCCCGACGGTCATCCAGATCTTCGAGGGCGAGAGCCCCTCCAATGTCCGCAAGCTGTTCATGGAGCGCGCCCCGATGACCCTGATGGAGTACTCGGGGGGAGGCGTGACGCTGATGCAGCAAGCGCTCAGTGATGCCCGACGGCGGCCCTTTGCCGACATCCTCCACGACGACGTGCTGCGGCCGCTGGGCATGACCCGCAGTTCCTACCGGCAGCCGATCGCCCCCGAACACGACCGCAATGCCGCCCGCGCCCATTCACGCGAGGGGAAGGCGATGGGGCCCAAGTGGCACGTCTATCCCGAGCTGGCCGCCGCGGGGCTGTGGACCACGCCGAGCGACCTGGCGCGGTTCGCCATCGAGGTGCAGCTCGCCTCGGCCGGGCGGTCGGAGCGAGTGCTGAATCGTGGCATGGTCCGCGAGATGCTGACACCGGTTGGCGTGGGCGACTACGCGGTGGGATTCGGCATCCAGAAGATCGGGCAGGGGTGGTACTTCGCGCATGGCGGGTCCAACTGGGGCTTCCGGGCGACGCTGCTGGCACACTTCGCGAACGGGTACGGGCTCGCCATCATGACCAACGGCGACCAGGGTGGCGCCGTCATGGCCGAGCTGACGCGCCGGATCCAGGTGGCCTACGGCTGGGATGCACTCGCGGAGCCGGCACCGCGCGGCTATCGGCCTCCGGCAGAGCGGCCGGAGGTGCCCGTCGCGGTGGAGATCCTTGAGCGGTACGTCGGGGAGTACGCGCTGGCCCCGGGCGTGACACTGCTCGTCACCCTTGAGGCGGGGCTGCTGCGGATCGCGCCCACCGGCCAGCAGCAGCTGGTGCTCGGCGCCGAATCGGAGGACCGGTTCCATGTGCGCGGGGTGGCGGCCGAGATCACCTTCCTGAAGGACCCCACCGGGCGGGTGACGTCCCTGGTGCTGCGCCAGAACGGGGGGCAGCAGGTGGCGCCGAAGGTGAAGTAGGGGGCGGGGCGGGCGGAACCAGTGTGCCTGCTTGGCGATCCGCGCCGGGCATGGCACGATGTGGCTCGGGGGCCGTCGTGCCCCGATGAGGCGTCGAGGGCGTTCCAGATCAGGGGGGGCACCATGCTCGAGGGTGAGCGGAATCCGGAATCAGAGGGCACCGCGAAGTCGTCGGGCCAGCGGGTCACCATCGTCGGGTGGCGCAACTGGGGCGACCATCCGCTCTTCGTCATCTTCACCGTGGTGGCAACGGTGGCCGGCCTGGCGCTGGCCTACGTCGCGCTGGGAAGCGACGAGTCCGCCGCGAGCGACCCGTGTGTCGCGGTGGTTGGCCGGTGGAACTGGTTGACGGTCGGAGGCATCGTCTCGGTGGCAGAGGGTGGCACGCTCAGATACCATCCCAATGACCTCACCCCGGTTCCCATGTTCACCGGTACCTGGGACTGCGATGCCGGATCGGGCGAGATCGCGATGCGGTGGAATACCGGGTTCTCCGACAAGCTGCGGCTGTCCGAGGATGGGAACCGGCTGCACGGCACCAACGACCAGAATGGCAGCACCGTTTCCGCCGTGCGCGCGAAGTAGAGGCAGGGCCACCCGGGCGGCGATGCGCTGCCGCCGGACCCGTCGGCAGGTTGGGAAGGTCCGATAACGACGAAGGGAGCCGCTCCCCCGGCTCCCCCCATTTCCCATTTCCCATTTCCCAGTCCCCAGTCCCTTCCCCCTCGCCCCCCCTACCTCCCCGCCTGGATCTCCCGCGCCACCTGTTCCACCCGCTCCATGACCCGCAGCAGGTTGCCGCCCCAGAGCTTGGCGATCTGCTCCTCGGTGTAGCCGCGCTTGACCAGTTCCACGGTGACGTTGAGTGTCTCGCTGGCATTGTTCCAGCCGGTGACGCCCCCGCCGCCGTCGAAGTCGGAGCTGATCCCGACGTGGTCGATGCCGATCAGCTGGACGATATGGTCGATGTGGTCCACGAAGTCGCTCACCGTGGCGCGAGGGGGCGGCGGGAACTTCTGGTTGAGCTCCTGCATCAGGCCCATGTACTCGGTGCGCCGCTCGGCCGGCAGCGCCTGGACGGAGCTGGTGCCCTCCGGCTGGACGTTGAACTCCTTGCGGAGCTCGGCCATCGCCTTGACGCGCTCGGGCGAGTCCGGCGGCGGGATCTTGACGTAGCTGTTGAAGGCCACCGTCTGCACGACGCCCCCATTCCGCGCCAGCATCTTCAGCTCATCGTCCTCGAGGTTGCGGCTCGAGTTGGCCAGCGCCCGCGCCGCGCTGTGCGAGGCGATGACCGGGGCCCGCGAGAGCTCCATTGCCTGCCGATTGGCCTCCTTGGACGGGTGGGAGATGTCCACCATGATGCCGTACCGGTTCATCTCCGCGATCACCTGGCGCCCCAGCGGGGAGAGGCCATTGTGGCGCCAGACGTTGTCGCGCTCCCCGGTGTTGGAGTCGGAGAGGTGGTTGTGCCCGTTGTGGGCCAGCGACATGTAGCGGGCGCCGAGGTCGTAGAACCGCTTGACGTTGGCGAGGTCCTCGCCGAGCGAGTAGGCGTTCTCCACCCCGATCAGGATGGCGCGCTTGCCGCTGGCGGCGATCCGCCGGACGTCGGCGGCGGTCAGCGCCAGTTCGGCGCGGTCGGGGGCCAGTTCCCGGACGAGGCGGTGAATCGCCTCGAACTTCTGCATCGCCTGGCCCTGGGCCCGGGCAAAGCCGGCCGCGCTGAAGTCCTGCTGCTGGCCGACGTAGACGACGAGGAAGGCGGCGTCGAGCCCACCCTCCTCCATCTTGACGAGGTCGACCTGGGTCATCAGCCGGGTGGCGTAGCTGCGCTCCGGGGTGAAGTTGGCGGCGTTGATGTCCACGTGGGTGTCCATCGTGATCGCCCGCTCGTGGATCGCCGTCGCCCGTGCCAGCAGCCCGGGGTCGGCGGCGGCCGTGCCCGCGGGGGATGGATTGCCGCCGCAGCCCGCGATCATGGCCGCTCCCACGGTCGCTGCGGTGGCCGAAAAGTTCCGGTTCATGGCTGGTCCCTCGTGTGCCGTGGCACGGTTAGAACGTGACGTCCTTTTCCACCACGCCGCCACGGGTGCTGGCCAGGCGCAGGGCCAGTCTCCGGGCGGCGTCGGTCGATCCGGCGATGACCCGCAGGGTGACGACCTTGGTCTCGTTGCCGCCCATCCAGAACGGCGTCGCCTGGGCCACGATCCGGGTCCCGGCCCCGGGCCGCGCGATCAGCTGGTCGGGCCGGACGATCTTCACCTGCTTGGCCTGCTCGAGCGCGGTGGGCAGCCGCCCATGGTTGCGGATGGTGACCCGCACCTCGTGGGTGGCGCTGTCGCGCTGGGCCCGGAGCGCCACCGCCTGGGCGCCGACGATCTCGAGCTTCGGCAGCGACTGCGCCATGTAGAGATTGAACATCGCCTGGTTCCGGGCCCACTTCTCCACCCACTCCGGCGGCCCGTTCTGGCTCCAGAACTTCGGGTTCATGCCGCCGACCTCGACCTCGCCAAGCTCGGGGTGGATCGCTGTGTTCCAGCCGAGGAAGCACTTGCCGGCGTATTCCTCGTCGCAGTACCGGAGGACCTCGTACTGGGTGATGTTGCCGTCGCCGTCATAGTCCCGCTCGCGGCCACCGTTCCAGAGCTCGTCGCCGTACCAGATGGCGCCGAACTGGAAGTAGCCCCAGTCCGGGCCGTGGCCATAGAGCGACTGGGGCTGGGCGTTGGGGCGGCCGCGGGTCGCGTAGGTGCGGTAGACGTCGCCGGCCCAGGGGTACCCGGTGAGCGAGATGCCGACCGAGTCCATGTGCTTGTAGAGGGCCAGGTCGGACTTGTACATGCACTCGGTCTCCTCGCAGGTGGACGGCCCGCGCAGGTGCATCGGCACCGAGGTGTCCATCGAGTTGACCACCCCGATGTTGGGGTGCGACAGGGTAAAGGTCACCATCGAGCGCGTCTCCGGCTCCGACAACGGGTACTGCCCCGCGCCGCCCTGGGTGTTGCCGCGGCCGGTCAGGTCGCCGCCCGGCTCCGGGCGCCAGTTGTAGGGGTAGTTGCGGTGCAGGTCCAGCCCGCCGATGCCGTCCTCGTTGACCCGGCCATCGCCGTCGTTGTCGATCCCCTCCTGCTGCACGAGGTAGTCGCCGTTGCCCTGGCCCACCGCCCGCATCAGCCGGCCCTTCGGGTCGAGCGAGTCGATGACGTGGGTGCCCTTGCCGGCGCCGACGAACTTCCGGATCGAGGTGATGTAGCCGTCACCGTCGAGGTCCTCGGCGGGATCCTCGTCGAACAGCCCGTCGCCGTCGTTGTCCATCGGGCGCACGCTGCTGCGGTTGGTCTGGGCGGTGAGCCGGTACAGGTCGGAGCCGTCGGGGTTGTTGAGCGGCCGGAGGTAGATCGCCTTCTCGTCCAGCAGCGAGGTGATCGCAGCGTCCGTGCCGTAGTTGGTGATCAGGTGCCACATCAGGTAGAGCACCGACTCGGTGGAGGTGATCTCCCCCGAGTGGCGGCCGCCGTCGAAGAAGGCCGCCGGCTTGTCGGTGTCCTTGCCGGTCTGCTTGTTGGTGAGGGTCATCTGCCAGACCGGGCGGCCGCCGAAGCTCTCGCCCACCTGGTACAGCTCCACGAGGTTCGGGTGCTCGGCCGCCCACTTCCGCATCCACCACTCGATCTCCTCCGAGGTGTGGTAGTGCTCGAAGTCCATCTGGCCCGGCACCTTGGGCTTGACGGCGTCGTAGTTGGCCAGCGGGAAGGCGCTGGGGCCATCGCGCAGCCCCGGCACCACCCAGACCCGGTCCTTGCCAGGGGTGGGCGGCGTGAACTGTCCGCCGAATCCGCCGCCGCCACCTCCGCCCTGGGCGGCGAGGGGAAGGGTGACCACCGCAGAAAGGACCAGGGCCGCCAGGGAGGGGCGAATCGACATGCGCAGACCTCGGGGGAAGATGAATGGAAGGGCACCCCGGCCTGGTGGGCCGAGGCCGAGCATCGGAAAAATACGTCCTGGCCGGGGGGGGCGTTGACCCGATCCCCGGCAGGAACCGTGCATGCATCGGGTGTCAGAAGGAAGCAACCGCCTCCAGCTGGGGGGCGCAAGGGCCGGGGCGGGCCCGGGGCTTGAAGGTCGCTTCACGGCGAATGTGGCGCTCCTTCACGACGCGCCGCGCATCTTGCGATGACCGTTGGCGCACCGGTTCCGCGCCGCAGGGTGGGAGGATCCACCGATGGCAGGACGAAAGGTACGGACACCCGGTCCCGGAGGGGGTGGGGGGCTCTCGCATCTCCTGGAGGTGGAGGCCCGGCTGGAGGCTGCCGTCGCCGCCCAGCAGGCGGAAGCCGCCGGGCGGATCGCTGCCACGCGGCGCGCGGTGGCGGATCGGCATGCGCAGCTGGCCCGCGAGCTGGAGATGCTCGCGGCGAGCCTGCGGGAGGATCTCGAGCGGGAGACCACCCGGCGGTTGGATGCCATCGGGCGGGCGGCCCGCGACCGGGTCGATGCCCTGGGCCGTATCCCTCCCGAGGGCCGCACGCGGATGGTGGAGGGGGTCGTCGCCACCCTCCTCGGTGAGCTGGTGCCCGGGAGGACACCGTGATCGCGCCCATGGCGAGGATTCGGGTGATGGGGCCGCGCGACCGCCTGGTCGACACCCTCCAGACCCTCCAGGACGTCGGCCTGGTCCACCTGACCCCCTCGGCAGCGGTCGCCACCCTGCAGCCCGTCCGCCTCGATCCCCGCGAAACCCGCCGGCTCGTCCACCTCGGATCGATCCATGCCGACCTCGAGGCGGTCCTCGCTGCCAGCACACCGCCGCCCTCCTCCCCTGCCGCCTCCCCACCGCCGGCATCCGGGGCAGACCTCGCACGGTGGGCCCGCACCGCCCGACACCTGCAGCGCGAGCTGAACCGGATCCGTCTGGCCCGCCATCGGCTGGAGGAGGAGCGGGCCGAGCTGGAGCGGTTCGAGCGATTCCGCCAGGCCTTTCAGGCGCTGCGGGCGGGGGCCCCGGCCTCGGCGCAGCTCCACGCCCACCAGCTGGTCCTGCGGGCCGGGGATCGCCGCATCGCCGACGCCCTGCGCAGCGGGCTCGCGGCGGTGATCGGGGAGTCGTTCGTGCTGGAGACTGCCGTGCTCGAGACCGGGGAAACGGCCGCCCTGCTGCTGGTCCCCCCGACGGACGAGGGCCGGGTGGAGCAGCTCCTTGCCAAGGTGGGAATCCAGGAACTGCCCCTGCCGGCCACCCTGGGCCCCGCGGGGACGGCGGACGTCGCCGCTGCCCTGGCGCGCAGGAGGGACGCGGTGGATGCCGAGCTCGCGGCGCTCGAGGCGCGCCTGGCCGAGATCCGCAGGGATGAAGCCCCCCCGCTGGAGCAGGCGCGGCAGGCGGTCGCCGACCAGCGACTGCAGCTGGAGGCACGGCAGCAGGCGGTCGAATCGCGGCGGAGCTTCATGCTGGAGGGGTGGGTACCGGCCCGGTTGGTGGAGGAGGTGCGGGGTGCGCTGCGGCAGCGGCAGGGCGAGACGGTGGTCCTCGAGGTGGTGGGGCGCGAGGAGTGGTCCGCCGAGGACGCCCCCGTGGTGCTCCAGAATCCCCGGCTCTTTCGGCCGTTCGAGCTGCTGACCGGCATGATGCCGCTGCCCCGCTACGGCAGCATCGACCCCACGCCGTTCGTGGCGGTCTTCTTCCCGATGTTCTTTGGCCTGGTGCTGGGCGACGTCGGGTACGGCCTGGTGCTCGCCCTGCTCGCGGCGCTGCTCCACTGGCGCAGCACCCCGGACTCGACACGTCGGGCCGTTGCCCGGGTCGGTGGCGCCTGCGCGGCGTTCGCGATCGGGTTCGGGGTCCTGTTTGGTGAGTTCTTCGGCGACCTGGGACGGCGCTGGTTCGGCATGCCGCACCTGCTGCTGGACCGCGAGGAGTCGCTGCTCCCGTTCCTGGCACTGACGGTCGCGATCGGGGCGGTGCACGTGGTCCTGGGCCTGGTGCTCGGCATCGTCAACGCCGTGCGGGGCCATCCGCGCCAGGCCCTGGGCCGGGGGCTGGCGCTGCTGATGCTGGTCGGGGTGGGGGTGGCCCTGCTCGCGGCCGCCCGGGTCCTGCCTGGAGCCTTCTTCACCCCCGCGGTGGTGGCGCTGCTCCTCCTGTTTCCCCTCGTGGTGGTGGTCGAGGGGATCATCGCCCCGATCGAGTTCCTCTCCACGGTGAGCAACATCCTGTCCTACGCCCGCATCATGGCGCTCGGCACGGCATCGGTCATGATGGCGGTGGTGGCCAACCAGCTGGTGGGGGCGTTCGGGGGAGCGGTGATCGGGGTCCTGTTCGGCCTGCTCTTCCACATGGTCAACTTCGCCCTCGGGGTCTTTGCCCCCACGATTCACGGACTCCGCCTGCACTACGTCGAGTTCTTCGGGAAGTTCTACAGCCCTGGGGGGCAGCGCTACGCTCCCTTTGCGCACTGGCGGCCAGGTCGGCCGGCGGCAACCTGACGAGGAGATGCACATGGACATGGTCTGGATCACCTTTGCGGCGGCCCTCGCGGTCGGCATTCCGGCGCTGGCGACCGCCTGGGCGCAATCGCGCATCGGCCCAGCCGTCGCCGCCAGCCTCGCCGAGAAGCCGGAGCTCAGCACCACGGCGATCCTCCTGGTGGCGATTCCCGAGACGATGGCGATCCTGGGTTTCGTGGTCGCGGTGCTGATCATGCTGCGCGCGGGCGGGTGAGGGACGATGGGACTCGAGGCGCTGGTCCGGGCGCTCGAGCGGGACGCCGCCGAAGCGCTGGCCGCCCGCCGGGCCGAGACGGAGCGGGAGGTCGCGCGGCTGCTTCGGGAGGGCGAGGCGGACGCGGAGGCGGATCGCGCACAGCGCCGGCAGGAGGTCGCCGCCGCCCACACCGTCAGCGCTGGCGAGCGGGTGGCGGTGGCCACGCGTGCCGCGCGACTGCAGGTCCTGGAGGCGGAGCGGGCCTGGTTGGCGGGCATGCGCGAGGAGGTCGAGCAGCGCCTGGGGGCGCTCGGCTACGCGGAGTGGCGGGCCGCGGTTCCGGTCCTTGTGGGCACCGCGTTGCAGTATGCGGGACCCGGGCCGGTGACACTGACCTGTCCCGCCGTGGCCGAGGACGACGTCTGGGCCGTCGCAGGGGGACGCCTGGACACCACGGTGCGGGGGGTGGATGGCATGCCACCCGGACTGGTGCTGCGCCGCGACGATGGCACGCTCGCCGTCCCGCTCTCGCTGCACGATCGCCTCGACGTGCGCTGGCCCGACCTCCAGCTGGTCGTGCTGGCCCAGGTTGGGAGCGCGGCCTGATGGCTGCCTTCGGTGACGTCAACGCGCGCGCGCGGGGACTCCGGGGTCACCTCCTCTCCCGGGCCCGCCTGGTGGAGCTCGCGCAGTACCGGTCCGTCGGGGCCCTGGCGGCGGAGCTGGTGCGCGCCGGCTATCCCCCGGCGCGGGGAGTGGCCGGAGATCCGGCTGAACTCGACCGCGTGATCGGAGCGGTCGCCGCCGGTCGTGTGCACCTGCTGGTGTGCTGGCTCGGGCCGCGTGCCGCGGCGCTCCGGGCGATCCTGGAGCGGCGGGAGCTGGCCACCCTGCGCGCCGTCCTGCGCGGGGCCGCCGCGGGTGCCGCGCCGGGAGCCCGGATGCGCGGGATCCACCCTTCGTCCCTCTGGCCCGCCTCGCTGCTGTCGCCGCTCTCCCACGCCGCCTCCCTGGAGTCGGTGCGGCAACGGTTGCATGCGGCGCGGCACCCGGCGGCGGCGGTCTTCGAGGGTGCTGGGCCGGCCGAACGGCGCCACGACCTGCTCGAGCTCGAGCTGGCCGCGCGGAGGTGGTGGGCGCAGCGGGTCCACGAGGGGGTCCGCCGGGCGGGTCGTGCCGCCGGGGAGATCGCCGGCCGGATCATTGATGAGGAGAACCTGGTCGCCCTGCTGCTTTCGCCGGCCTGGGGAGTGGAGGTGGCGCCCGAACGGGTCTTCCTCCCGGGCGGGGGTCGGTTGGAGCAGTCGCTGCTGATCGAGCTGTGGCGGACTGGCGACGAGGCCGCCAGGCGTTCCGCGGTGGCGGAACGCCTGCATGGTACGCCGGCCGGCCGGGTGCTGGCGGATCAGGGCCTGGGGTTGATCGAGCTGCCAGGGGCGTTGCGCGCCGCCGCGATCCGTGAGCTGCGCCGGGCGGCCCGGCTCGCTCCGCTGGGTCCCGCGCCGACCGCCGAGGTCCTGCTGCGGATCGAGGCCGAGGCCGAGGGCCTCCGGCGCGTGGTGCGTGGCATCGGCCTCGAGGCGCCGGCAGCCGTGATTGCCGCCGGCGTCCTGGCGGCGGCATGAGCACCGGCGTCCGGATCCTCAGTCGACCGGAAGTCGCGGTGGGCTTCGGGCTTGCCGGGGTCTCGGCCGAGACGGCCACCGACGACGCGGACGTGGCGCTGCAACTGGCCGGCCTGCTCGCACGGCGCGACCTCGGCGTGCTGCTGGTGGAGGACCACTTGTACCAGGCGCTGCCTGAGGATGCGCGACACCAGGCCGATCGCTCCATTGCGCCCGTGGTGGTTCCCTTTCCCTCCCCGTCCTGGGAACCGGTCCCGCCGGCCGAGCAGTATGTGGTGGAACTGCTCCGCCGGGCGATCGGCTACCGGGTGCGACTGGGATGACGACCGGGCGGATCTGCCGGGTGACCGGCTCGCTCGTCGAGGCCTCCCCGCTGGCCGGTGTAGGGCTGCATGAGGTTGTGCACGTGGGTGAACGCCGCCTCCTCGGCGAAGTGATCCGGGTCCGGGGGGAGTTGGCCACGATCCAGGTCTTTGAAGACACCGCTGGCCTGGCGCTCGAGGAACCGGTGGAACCCACCGGCGCGCCGCTGCACGCGACCCTCGGTCCGGGACTTCTCGGCACGGTGCTCGATGGCATCGGGCGGCCGCTTCCGGTCCTGGCCGCCACCCTTGGCAACTTCCTCCCCCCTGGCGCCAGTGCCACGATGCTCGACCCGGAACGACGGTGGGAGTTCGAGCCCACCCGCGCGGCGGGTGACCCGGTTTCGGGCGGGGATGTGCTGGGACATCTCCAGGAGCGAGCAGGGTTCGTCCATCCGATCCTGGTTCCCCCGAAGGTGCGGGGGACCCTGGCCGAGCTCCGGCGGGGCGCCTACAATGTGACCGAGCCGATCGGTCGCCTGGAGGATGGGACGCCGCTCCGGCTGGCCCACGCGTGGCCGGTTCGCGTTCCCCGCCCCGTTCAGGGCTGGCAGGCGGCGGCGCGTCCCTTCGTGACTGGCCAGCGGGTCTTCGACTTCCTGTTTCCGGTGGCGGAGGGTGGGGCGGTGGCAATCCCCGGCGGGTTCGGGACCGGGAAGACGGTGATCGAGCAGTCCCTCGCCAGGCATGCCGAGGCCGATGTGGTGGTCTATGTCGGTTGCGGAGAGCGGGGCAACGAGATGGCCGAGGTGCTCCAGGAGTTCCCGGCCCTGCTCGACCCCCGCTCGGGGCGCCCCCTCATGGACCGCACCGTCCTGGTCGTGAACACTTCCAACATGCCGGTGGCGGCCCGAGAGGCCTCGGTCTTCCTCGGCATGACGATCGCCGAGTACTATCGCGATCTCGGCTACCGGGTGGCGGTGATGGCCGACTCGCTCTCCCGATGGGCCGAAGCCCTGCGCGAGATCGGGTCGCTCCTGCGCGAGATGCCCGGCGAGGAGGGCTATCCCACCTCGCTCGGCAACCGGCTCGGCAAGCTGGTCGAGCGGGCCGGATGCGCTGCGGCGCTCGGGACACCGGGGCGGGATGGCGCCGTCACCCTGATCACGGCGCTCTCGCCGCCGGGTGGGGATTTCGCCGAACCGGTGACCCAGGCCGCCGTCCGGGTGGCCGGCGCGCTGTGGGCGCTGGATCCCTCGCTCGCCCAGCAGCGCCAGTTCCCCGCCGTGGACTGGGAGGCGAGCTACTCGGTCCAGGCCGAGACGGTGGGACCCTGGTTCGAGCGCACCGGCGGTCCGGGATGGGGGATGCTCCGCGGCTGGGCGCTCGCGCTGCTGCAGCGGGACCGGGAACTGCGGGACGTGGCCAGCCTGGTCGGTCCCGATGCCCTCGAGGATCCGGACCGGCTGGTGCTCGAGGTGGCGCGCTGGGTGCGCGAGCTGCTCATCGGCCAGAGTGCGTACGATCCCGCCGACGCGAACTCCCTCCCGCGCAAGACCTGGACGCTGGCCCGGCTGCTCCACCAGGCGCACGAGGATGCACTTGCGGCGCTGGCGAGTGGCGTGTCCTTCGGCGCGCTGGACCTGGGACGGATCCGCCGGGCCATCGCCGCGGTGCGCGACAGCGCCGGGGAGTCGGTCGAGACGGCGGCGGCGGCGGCGCGGGGCGTCCTGGAGCAGCTTCCCCGGCCGGTGGCAGGGGGACAGCCATGAGGTCGGTGCATCGCGAGTACGCCGGCGCGGCGGGGGCATCGGGTCCGCTCGTCCTGCTCGAGGGGACCGAGCGCGCCGCGCTGGGCGAGTGGGTGCACCTCGCCTCGGCCGACGGCCACGTCCGGCGGGGCCAGGTCATCGAGGTTGGCCGACAGCTGACCGTGGTGCAGGTCCTGGACGAGACGATCGGGCTCGCCCCAGCCGGGACCCGCGTCACCCTGACCGGGGATGTCGCCCGTGCCGAAGTGGGCGAGGGACTGCTGGGACGGGTGCTCTCGGGACTCGGGCAGCCGCTCGACAATCTCCCCGCACCACTGGGGTCGGCGCGGCGGCCAGTCTGGTCGGCGCCGATGAACCCGGCCTGCCGACGCCCGCCCTCGGAGTTCATCGAGACCGGGATCTCGGCGATCGACGGCATGAACACCCTGGTGCGCGGCCAGAAGCTGCCGATCTTCTCCGGTGCGGGGTTGCCTGGGTTGGAGCTGGCCGCCCAGATCGTGGCCGGGGCCCGGATGCCCGGCGATGCGCCATTCGCGGTGATCTTCGTCGGTACCGGGATCACCCAGCGCGAGGCGGACAGCTTCCTGGCCCGCTTCGTGGGCAGCGCCGCGATGGACCGCAGCACCTTCTTCCTGAATCGCGCCGGCGACCCGACGATCGAGCGCCTGCTGGCTCCGCGCTTGGCGCTGGCCCAGGCAGAGTTCCTGGCCTTCGAGTGCGGGATGCATGTACTGGTGGTGCTGGCCGACTTTGCCCAGTACTGCGAGGCGTTGCGGGAGATCGGCGCCGCGCGCGAGGAGGTGCCGGGCCGGCGCGGGTATCCCGGCTACCTCTATACCGATCTCGCCACCCTCTTCGAGCGCGCGGGCGTGCTGCATGGGGTCGAGGGGTCGATCACCCAGATCCCGATCCTCTCGATGCCCGATGACGACATCACCCACCCGATTCCCGACCTGACCGGGTACATCACCGAGGGCCAGATCGTCCTGAGCCGGGACCTCGACCGCCGGGGGATCCAGCCGCCGATCGATGTGCTGCCCTCGCTGTCGCGCCTGATGGGCGCGGCCATCCGGGCGGGCACCGCCCCAGGGCATCGCGCCTGGGCCGATCAGCTCTACGCCTCGTATGCCCAGGGCCGGGAGGCGCGCCTGACGGTGGCCATCGTCGGGGAGGCGGGGCTGGCCCCCGCCGACCGGCGCGCGCTCGCCTTTGCGGAGCGGTTCGAGCGGGAGTTCATCCACCAGGCCGCCGGACCCCGCAGCATGGCCGAGACGATGGCCGCCGGCTGGCGGTTGCTGGAGTCGCTGCCACGGACCGACCTGTTGCGCATGCCGGACGCGGCCTGGGCCGAGCGCCCCGGGGCCGGCAGGTGAGCGCCAGCCGGGGGCCACCGCCCACCCGCTCGCAGCTGCTGCGACTGCGTCGCCGCTTGGACCGGGTGCGGAAGGGGGTGGACCTCCTCACGCGGAAGCGTCAGGCGCTGGTCCGGGAGCTGTTCCGGGTCGCCACCCCGGCGATCGCGGCCCGCCAGCAGGTCGAGGCCGAGGCCGCCGAGGCGTGGCCCGCGCTGCTGGCGGCCCTGGCCGCCGAGGGCGGCGATGCCCTCGAACGCCTCGGGTGGCCCCGCCGGCAGCTCGAGGTGCAGCTCTCCGCGACCGAGTCGTGGGGGGTGCGTGCCGTGGCGGTCGAGCGCATCTCGGCGGTTCGCCGCAGCCTGGCGGGCCGGGCCCAGGCGCCGGGCCTGACCGGCGCCGAGGCAGCGGTGGCGAGCGAGCGCTTCGAGGCGCTCCTGGAGCAGTTGCTCGATGCCGCGACCGCGGAGTTGCGGTTGCGGCGGCTGGCCGAGGCGTTGGGGCGCACCTCCCGGCAGGTCAATACGCTCGAACGCCGCGTCGCCCCCGCCCTGGTGGCCAGCGAGGCCCGGATCCGCGCGGTGCTGGAGGAGCGGGAGCGCGAGGACGCGATCCGGTTGCGCCGGCTGCTGGATCGCCGCGGCTAGCCGGCGACGGGGGCGGGACGCTTCTCCGCCACGGCCTTCCTGCCTATCCTCCAGCATGTCCCTGGCCCGCTTTTCCTTCGCTGCCTTCGGCCCGGTTGTCCTCGGTGCATTCCTGGCCCTGGGGGCGACGGCGCCGGACGCCAGGGCCCAGCGCCCTGTCCGGCAGACTGTCGCGGGGCCCGCCGTGTCCCGCGAACACCGCGTCGATGAGGAGTCGGTCTACCGGCTGCTCCGGGCGCAGTTGCAGCTGCTGGTGGAGGTGCAGGACTCGGTCCATGCCCGCACTGGGCAGTACGCCGCCAGTTTCGGCGCCGGGGAGGGCGCCGTCACCCTGGCCCCGCGTGCCGGGGTCTCCGTCACCCTCGAGCACGCCTCCCGCCTCGGCTGGGCTGCCGTCGCCCGCCACGCGGCGCTCGCCGGGAAGAGCTGCGTCATCTGGGTCGGCATGGTGCGTCCGGAGCGCCGTCCCGTCACCCAGTTCGACCAGAACCGTGGCGGCGAGGCGGAGATCGTCTGTGACCTGGTACCCTGAGAAGGGAGAAGCGAGAAGGGAGAAGCGAGGAGTGCGTGGGTCGCGATCTCTCCCGCTCTCCTCACTTCTCGCTTCCCACTTCTCACTCCTATGAACCCCTGGGCGCTGCTCCTGCTGGCGGGCCTGCTCGAAATCGGCTGGGCGATCGGGCTCAAGTATTCGGACGGGTTCTCGCGCACCGGTCCCACCGTGCTCACCGTCCTCGCCCTGGTGGCGAGCTTCGTGCTGCTGGAGCGAGCCATCCGGCAGATTCCCGTGGGGACCGGGTACGCGGTCTGGACCGGGATCGGCGCGACCGGCACCGCCATCCTCGGCATCATCCTGTTCAACGAGCCGCGGGATGCCGTCCGGCTGGCCTGCATTGGCCTGATCGTGGCCGGGATCGCGGGGCTCAAGCTGACGGCGCCGGGATGAACTGGCGGCCGCTCGGTGGCGACTGGCTGGTGGCGTCCCTGGCGGGAGGCGCCTGGCTCGGGGTGCTCGGCCGGGGCGTGATGAGCCTGATCGCGCTCGCGGCCGGGCAGTCGCCCCGCTGGAGCTGGGGCGGCACCTGGGAGATCCTGGTGATGGCGATGATCGTGAGCGCCCTGGTGACGCTCGCGTGGATGGTGCTGCGGCGGCTCGTTCCGTTCCTGCGGCGGGGTAGGGGCGCCCTCCCCGGGGTGATCGTGTTCATCGGGTTCGCCCTGGTCCCGCCGCCTTCCGCCACCTCCGCCCTCGCGGGGATCGGCCAGCGGAACCTCAGCACCCTCCTCTTCGGCATCCTGCTCGTGGGCTTCGGCATGGTCGTCGAGGGGGTCCTGGTCTACCGGGCCACCCGCCGGGCGGGGCCACCCGCACCACCATGACCGGCAAGGTGTACGACCGGGCCTACTTCGACCGCTGGTACCGGAACCCCCGGCACCGGATTGGAGGGGCGGCCGAGCTGGGGCGCCGGGTGCGCATGGTGGTGGCTGTGGCCGAGTACCACTTGGGGCGGCGGCTGCGGAGCGTGCTCGATGTGGGGTGTGGCGAGGGACGCTGGCAGGCGCCGTTGCGGCGGCAGGCTCCGGGGGTGGAGTACGTTGGCGTCGATTCCAGTCCCTATGTCGTGGCGCGCTACGGCCGATCCCGCGGGATCCGGCTGGGGAGCCTGGGTACCCTTTCCGAGGTGGGACTCGGCGAGCCGTTCGACCTGGTGGTGTGCGCCGACATGCTCCACTATGTGCCGATCAAGGAACTCAGGCGCGGCCTCGCCACCCTCTTTGCCCTGACCGGGGGGGTGGCGTTCCTCGAGGCGCTCACGACCGCCGACGGGGTGGCCGGGGACATTCATGGGTTTCAGCGGCGATCCCCGGCGGTCTACCGACGGCTGTTCCACGAGGCTGGTTTCCAGCAGTGCGGGCCGCACTGCTGGACGGGACCCGAGGTGGCGGGGCGGATGGCGGCGCTCGAGGGCAGCCCGCCCGCGCCCTGACTACCTGGTCTGCAGCAGGTAGCTCACCTTGAGGAAGAAGGCGTCGTTGATTCGTCCGAGCCGGTCGGTATTGCCGTCGGCGTCGGGATTCCGCAGGGTGTTGCCGTAGCCGAGGAAGAGCACCGTCCCGGGGTTGGGCCGCACCGAGAGCAGCAGGTCGCCGCGGAAGGTCTCGCGGGTAAAGCCCAGCGCGGGGCCGCGCCGATAGATCCCGGTGGCGGGGTTGAGGACCAGCAGCGGATCCCCGGAGCGGGAGTCGTCGCGCAGGTCGTCCTGCCGGCTGTAGCGGTACTCGCCCACCGCCCGCACGAAGACACTGCGCGACACCTGGTACTCCAGCTTGAGCCGGGGGATGTGGCTCACGCTCACCGTGGAGCCGTCGGTCTTCCGCTGGTAGGACTGGAGCACGTAGGTCCCGTCGATCCGCGCCTGGTCGGTGGGCCGCCACTGGAAGCCGCCGTTGACCACCCAGATGTCGGCTGACGACCACTCCGCGAAGTTCTCGTCCTGTCCCCAGATCGCCCGGGCATTGAAGGACACGCCGCCGATCCGCGGCGAGTTCACGCTGAGCACGTAGTCCAGGTTCGGGAGCCGACCGGTCCGCTCCGGCACCCAGTCGTTGTATGGGATGGTATCCACCACCGTGCCGATGGTGCGCTCGACGGCCAGGTTCCGGTAGAGCCGCGGGTCGTACCCGAACGACTCGACCAGCACCGAGGCACCCAGGCTCCACCCGCCGCGCAGCGCCACGTTCTGGTTGAAGTGCAGCTTCCGGTCCAGGGTCGCGTTGGGGTCGAAGAGATGCTCGTAGATCCAGTTGGCGTCGACCGCCACCTCCACCGAGCCGCGCTCGAAGAGCCCGCCCGGCTTGCCGTAGGTGGTGAGCTGGTTGGTCAGCCGCGCCGAGGCGATGTCGGCCCGGCTGATGAAGCCACTCTGGGCCTCGAAGTCCTCATGGATGCCGCGCACGGTGAATCGCCCAGCCCAGTGGCGGCCGGCCCGGACCAGGACCCCCTGCCAGAGCGGCGCCGAGACGGTGCTGGTGCCGTTGCCGGTCCAGCTGTTGGCGGCCTGCCATTGCACCGAGTAGGTGGGGCTCAGGATCAGGTTCCCGTCGAGGCCGGCCACGAAGTTGGAGAGGTCGCCCTCG
This sequence comes from Gemmatimonadales bacterium, assembly GCA_048499805.1. Classification (GTDB taxonomy): domain Bacteria; phylum Gemmatimonadota; class Gemmatimonadetes; order Gemmatimonadales; family GWC2-71-9; genus JAWXBA01. The sequence goes on from JASNZF010000004.1 coordinate 372,495, forward strand.
AGCCGGTGGGTGGCCACCATTCCCACTCGCGACTGCCGCCCCATGTCCTGCTGGACCCGGAGCATGTTGTGGAGGATGTGGTCGCTGCCGCTCCGGGAGAGGGCGTCGTCGTCCACGCCGGTGATGAAGCCGAAGGTGGTGCCGCCACTCTTGCCGGTGAGCTTGGCTGCGCCCACCGGCTCCCCGAGGCGGCGCGTGTAGATCAGCCCGTTGGGGGTCGTGAAGTTCTCGATCCCGTCCAGGAAGAAGGGCCGCCGCTCCGCAAAGAACAGCGCCGAGCGCGGATCGTACACCACCTGGCCGGCGTCCGACTCCACCTCGGCAAAGTCGGGGCGCACCGTGCCGTTGAGGGTCCAGTTTGGGGTGATCCCCCACCGCAGGTTGCCGCCGAGTTCCGGGGAGCCGCCACCGTACTCCCAGCCGGCCGCGGTCGGCGCCCCGGTGGTCTTCGCGGTCACCACCGGGGAGAGGTCCAGTACCAGGCCGCGTGAGAGGCCGTGCAGCCCCTGGAGCACACCGCCCTGGCCCAGGAACGAGGGCGCGGCCCGACGGGCCGGCGACCAGCTGTCTTCATGGCCGATGCTCTGCACCTGCCGGGTGACGCTGATTCCCCAATCCTGCCTCTCGGCGGGCTGGTAGCGCAGGCTCTTGAACGGGATCCGGATCTCGATTTCGTACCCGTAGTCGGTCAGCCGCCCCCGGGACTGGTAGACAAAGTCCTGGCTGATGTCGATGTGGCCGCGGCCGATCGACTGGCCGCCAAAGCCGCCACTGCTGGCACCGCCGCCGGTCTCGACCAGGGCCCCGTCGCCCTGCACACCCAGGGGATTGGCGCCGAACGCCAGCGCCTGGCGGCCGTCATTGAAGGTGCCCAGGTAGATCATGACGTAGTCGTCGGAATACATCTTGTCGCGGTCGGCCAGGGTGGCACGGACCGTCCCCGGGCGAGCGTATGCGCGAATGCCGAAGTGGATGGCACTCGGTGAGTACCAGACCAGCACCTCGGTGCGGTTTTCCGCCGGGGAACCGTCGTTGGGGGCGTAGCGCGAAAAGCCGGTCAGGACCGGGGCCTCCTGCCAGACCGGCTCGTCGAGCCGACCGTCGACCACGATGGTCTGCTCCAGCCGGAGCATGGCGACCGCCAGCTGGCCGCGGCTCCCATCAAAGACGGGGCCGGTGGAGTCGGCCAGCGCGGCGAGCAGAAGCAGGGAGTGCAGCATCGCAATTTGGTCCTATTGGAGTAGGGGGTCGTGCCGATCAGGATGGTCGCCGCATGGCGGCGCAGCGTCAAGGTCGGGGCCCGGCAGGCGGTATCTTCTTGACACTCCCCGGTCCCCGACCGACCTTCCGGCCTTCCCCACACCCGATACCCGATACCCGACACCCGACACCCCATTCCCCATTCCCCATTCCCCCCACCATGACCCTCACCACCCGTGTCCTCCTTGGCCTGCTTGCGGGTCTCGGCTTGGGCCTCCTCACCAGCCAGTTTGCGCCGGGGGCCAGTGCCGCGATCGGTGCCTGGGTGGAACCGGTCGGCACGATCTGGACGCGCGGGCTGATGATGACGGTCATTCCGCTCGTCCTGTCGCTGCTGTTCATCGGGGTGGCCACCGGTGGGACGGGGATCGGGCGCCTGGGGGTGCGAGGCCTGGCCCTCTTTGTGGTGATGCTCAGCGTCCTGGCCACCGTCACGCTGCTGGTTGTGCCGCTGGTGATGGCCCAGGTGGCGATCGATCCGACCGCCGCGGAGGCGCTGCGTGCCGCCAGCACCGCGCCCCCCGGGGAGCTGCCGGGGTTCCGGGATTGGCTCGTCGGTTTGGTTCCCTCCAACCTGGTGGCCGCCGGTGCATCGGGGGCGATGCTGCCGCTGATCGTGGCCGCGCTCCTCTTCGGCGCCGCCGCCACCCGGCTTCCCCCGGTCCAGCAGGAGCTGCTGGAGCGCGGCGCCCGGGTGGTCTCGGAGCTGACGCTGGTGGTGGTCCGGTGGCTGCTGGCGGTGGCGCCGATCGGGGTCTTCGCGCTGGCCTTCGCGCTGGCCACCCGGCTGGGGTTGGCGGCGCTCGGCGCGATGGCGGCGTACGTGCTGATCACGGTGGCGCTCTCGCTGGTGGTGATCGCCGCCCTGTATCCGGTGGTGGCCAGCCGCGGGGTCGGCGTCCGGGCCTTTGCCCGGGCGGTGCTGCCGGCCCAGGGGATTGCCGTGTCGGCCCGCTCGTCGCTCGCGGCGCTGCCCGCCCTGATCGATGGCGCCGCGGCGCTGGGGCTGCCGGCCCCGGTCCGCGGGTTCTTCCTGCCGTTCTCCACCTCGCTGTTCCGCCTCGGGGCGGCGGTGGCCCTTCCGGCCGGCGTGCTCTTCATCGCCCGGGTGTACGGGGTTCCGCTCGATGCGGCCCAGCTGGTGACGATCGGGGTCACCTCGGTGCTGATGTCCTTCAGCGTGCCCGGCATCCCCGGCGGCTCGATCCTGATCATGGCGCCGGTGCTGCTGAGTGTCGGGGCCCCCGTCGAGGGGATCGGGCTGCTCCTGGCCGTGGACACGGTGCCCGACATGTTCCGCACCACCGCCAACGTGACCGGCTCGATGGCCGCCGCCACGCTGCTGGGCTTCGAAACTTCCCCGGCCACTGGCGACGTAGGGACGGCCTCACTCGATCCCTGACCTGGAGCCACCATGCTCGTCGTGACCACGCCCACCCTCGAAGGCCGACCGATCAAGCGCTACCTCGGCCTGGTCTCGGGCGACGCCATCCTCGGCGCCAACATCTTCAAGGACTTCATGGCGGGGGTGCGCGACATCGTCGGCGGACGGTCCTCCGCCTATGAGAATGAGCTGCAGAAGGCCAAGCAGATGGCGATCGACGAGATGCTCGAGGAGGCGCACCGTCTGGGCGGGAACGCCGTCGTCGGGGTGGACCTGGACTATGAGACGATCAGCAAGGGCAGCGGGGGTGGGATGCTGATGGTGAGCGCCTGTGGTACCGCGGTGGTGATCGACGACTGACCGGCGGCGCCGGCGGCCAACGATCTGGCTGCCGCGACCGTATGCTTGCAGGGGCGCGCACGCGCCCCTTTGCGCTCCCCGGGGCCGATCTCTGGTCGGTCGCCGGGCTTGGCCTTCTCCCTACCCCGAGGGCGTCCGTGCCCCCTGCCGGTCCTTCACGACCCAACCCCCGCGTCTGGAACCGCCGCCTCCACCGATGGGGCGCCGTGGCGATCGGGGTGCCGTTCCTGCTCATCATCGGGACCGGCCTCCTGCTCCAGGTCAAGAAGCAGGTTGCCTGGGTGCAGCCCCCGGAGCTCCGGACCGAGGTGCGCGCCCCCTCGGTTCCCTATGACCGGTTGCTCGCCCTGGCCCGGGAGGTGCCCGAAGCGGGGATCTCCTCCTGGGACGACGTGGATCGGATCGACGTCCGCCCCGGCAAGGGGATCCTCAAGCTGATCGGCACGAACCAGTGGGAAATCCAGATGGACATCGCCACCGGTGCGGTGCTCCAGGTGGCGTACCGTCGCAGCGACTTCATCGAGACCCTCCATGACATGTCCTGGATCCACAGCTCCGCGAAGCTCTGGCTGGGCGTGCCGGTGGGGCTCATCGTGCTCGGGCTGTGGGTGACCGGAGCGTACATGTGGTGGGTGCACTACCGCGGGCGGAAGCGCGGACGGCAGGCGCAGGAGCGCTGAGGGGGGCACTCGATTCGTCCAGGCCGCCCGGGGGCGCTCTTGCGCCACCTTGTGGCGGCCCGTAGGCTACACCTACCCGATGGGCGGCTGGCGGCGGCAACGCGCCGGCGCAACCGCCCGGCAGGCCCGGGATTCCAGCCAGGAGGTTCCATGTCCATTGCCCGCATCTCCGAGATCCAGTCCACGTCGAAGAAGAGCTTCGAGGATGCCCTCGAGCAGGGGATCAAGCGCGCCAGCAAGACCCTGCGCAATGTCTCGGGCGCCTGGATCAAGGATCAGCGCGTCGTGGTCTCCAAGGGCAAGATCGTGGAGTATCGCGTGCTCATGAAGGTCACCTTTGTCCTGGACGACTGAGTGATCCGCCCGGCGGGCCGTGCCCTCGTGCTCGTCGGGCTGCTGCTGGCCGGTTGCGGCGGCGACCCCGCCGGCGACGCTGCCGCCCGGGACACCCTGACCCGCCGGCAGCGGGACTCCGTCATCGGCGCGTCCCGCCTGCCGGGCGCCGGCGGGGTGCGCGGGGCGCTGCGGGCGGTCGACAGCGCTGCCGCGCGCAACGACCGGCTCGACTCCATCCGGCCCTGACCGCCGGACCACCCTGACGCGGGAGGCACTGTGAATGGACTGCTGAGCTGGCTCGTCATGGGATTGATCGTGGGCATGCTCGCCAAGTGGATCATGCCGGGGAAGGATGGCGGCGGGCTGGTGGGGACGATCATCGTTGGCATCGTCGGGGCCATGATCGGCGGATGGCTGGGAACCTTCCTGGGAATTGGACGGGTGGATGGCTTCAACCTCGGCAGCATCGCCATCGCGACCGGCGGCGGAATCGTGCTTCTCTGGCTCCTGCGCAAGCTCAAGGGGTAGCGCCGGTCAGCCCGCTCCCGTGAGCCAGCGGAACAGGGCCAGGGCCAGCGCCACGCCCAGCAGCATCGTTCCCGTGGCGAGCAGTCCGAAGGCCACGGCAATCCCGAGCAGGGCCCGACGGGTCGCTGCCGTGACCCGCGCGGGCTGGTCGTGGTACCGCTCGAGCAGCGCCAGGTTGCGCACCCCCGACTTCCAGAAGAGGTCGAACAGGTCCCCGGCCACGGGGACCGCGCCCACGACCAGGTCCACCCCGACATTCCAGGCCATGCGCAGGATCACGGGCCCGGGTACCCCGGACCGGATCGCCTCGGTGACGACCAATGCCGAGAGCACGCCACCCACCACATCCCCGAGTCCCGGCACCAGGCCGATCACGGCATCCGCCCCGAAGCGGATCCGGGTGCCGGGGATCCGGAGTGCGGTCTCGAGGAAGGTGACCAGCCCCCGCAGGCGTTCCAGTCGCTCCTGGGCACCGTCGGGGTGGGGCCGGATGGGATGGGGAGGGCTGATGGTCATGGGGCGGAAGGTATCGCCGCACCCCGCGGGCAGCCAGCAACCCGCCGCCCCGGGAAGGAACCATGCCTGAGAGCCATTTCGCCGGGGTGGCCGAGGGCTATTCTGCGTACCGGCCACGCTACCCCGAGGCCCTGTTCGCCTGGCTGGCCGAGATCGCGCCGGGCCACGACCTGGTCTGGGAGCCCGGAGCGGGCAGTGGGCAGGCTTCGGTCGGGCTCGCCGGCCGGTTCGACCACGTGGTGGCCACCGAACTCAGCGCGGAAATGCTGGAGCAGGCGGAGCCCCATCCCCGGGTGTCCTACTCAGTCGGGGTGGCGGAGGACAGCGGACTGCCGGATCACTCGGTGGACCTGGTGGCAGTGGCGCAGGCCCTCCACTGGTTCGACCACGATCGCTTCCATGCGGAGGTCCGCCGCGTCCTGGTGCCGGGAGGAGTCTTGGCGGCCTGGTCGTATGGCCGGCTCCAACTCCAGGGGCCCGAGGTCAACCGGATCTTCCAGGAGTTCTACCGGCGGATTGCCTCCTGGTGGCCGCCCGAACGCCGTCACGTCGAGGAAGGATATCGCACGATTCCGTTCCCGTTCGACGAACAACTCCAGCCGCCGCTCCTCCAGATGATGGTGCGGTGGCCGCTCCCCTCGCTCATGGGGTATTGCCGGTCATGGTCGGCGGTGGTGCGCTGTCGGGCGGCGGGGGAGGCCGATCCCGTGCAGGCCCTGGAGGAGGAGCTGGCCCCCGTGTGGGGCGACCCGGGCGAGCGCCGGGTCGTGTCTTGGCCCCTGTCGATCCGGGCGGGCCGGGTCCCGGCATGATCTGGCTCTACCTGCTGGCCGCGCTGGGCCTCGGCGCAGCCCTCTCCGTCCAGGTCGGGATCAACGCAGAACTCCGCAGCACCCTCGGGCATCCGGTGGTGGCCGCCGCGGCATCGTTCATCGTGGGGACGATCGGGCTCGTGCTGGTCCTCGTGGCGATGCGCACCGGAGTCCCCACCACGAACCAGCTGGCCCGGGTCCCCTGGTGGCAGTGGACCGGCGGGCTCCTCGGCGCCACCTATGTCGCGGCCGCGATCGTGCTGGCGCCCAAGCTCGGCGCGGCGGCGCTGCTGGCCACGATCGTGGCCGGGCAGATGCTCGCCTCGCTGCTGCTGGACCACTACGGCTGGTTCGGCTTCCCCGTGCAGCCCGTGGCCCCCCTCCGGGTGATTGCCGTCGCGATGATCATCGGCGGGGTGCTCCTCCTCCAGGCCGCCCGGGCATGAGCGCCCCGGCGTCCCCGCGACGCGGCGCCCTCGCGGGCGCCGCGTTCCTGATGGCCACCTCGGCGGTCGGGCCGGGGTTCCTGACCCAGACCTCCCTGTTCACTTCGCAACTGGCCGCCAGCTTCGGGTTCGCGATCCTGGTCTCGATCCTGGTGGACCTTGGCGCCCAGTTGTCGATCTGGCGGGTGATCGCCGTGACCCGTCGGCGGGCGCAGGAGCTGGCCAACGCCGTGGTCCCCGGGCTGGGCGTCCTCCTCGCCGGGCTGATCGGCCTCGGCGGGTTCGCGTTCAACATCGGCAATGTGGCCGGCGCCGGCCTTGGCCTCGAGGTGCTCACCGGCCTGCCGGTCAAGGTCGGCGCCGCCCTCAGTGCGGCCGTGGCCATCACCATCTTCCTGGTCCGCGAGGCAGGCCGCGCGGTGGACCGCTTTGCCCTGGTGATGGGGTTCGTGATGGTGGCGCTGACCCTCTTCGTCGCGGTGGCCTCGGGTCCACCGATCGCCGAGGCGGCGTTGCGAGCCGTGGTGCCGGTGCGGGTCGACGTGCTGGCGATCGTCACGCTCGTCGGGGGAACGGTGGGGGGATACATCAGCTTCGCCGGTGCGCACCGGCTGCTCGATGCCGGGGTGGCCGGGCAGGAATCACTGCCCCAGGTGGACCGGGCGGCCGCCACCGCGATCGGCGTGGCGTCGTTGATGCGGGTCCTCCTCTTCCTGGCGGCCCTCGGCGTGGTCTCGCGCGGCGGGGTCCTCGACCCCGGCAACCCGGCGGCGTCCGTCTTCCGCCTCGCGGTCGGCGAGGCCGGGTACAAGCTGTTCGGCCTGGTCATGTGGGCCGCCGCGCTGACGTCGGTCGTGGGGTCGGCCTATACTTCGGTGTCGTTCCTCCGCGGTTTGGTGCCATCCGCCGACCGCCACGCCACCCGGTGGACGGTGGGGTTCATCGGGGTCTCCACGCTGGTCTTCCTGACCATTGGTCGGCCGGTCAGCGTGCTGGTGGCGGCGGGGGCCCTGAACGGCCTGATCCTGCCGGTGTCCCTCGGAGCGATGCTCCTGGTGACCCGCCGGCCGGCGCTCGTGGGGGAGTACCGACACCCCGCCTGGATGCTGGGGGTCGGGGTGGTGGTGGTGCTGGCAATGGCCGCCATGGGCGCCACCACCCTGGTGACGGAGCTTCCCAAGCTGTTCCAGTAGGACGACCCCCACGGGTGGAGGCGGGATGGTGCGCGAATTCAAGGTCCTCGATGCGCACGGTCGGCATGCCCAGGCCGTGGCCTGGAGTCCCGACGGCACCCGCATGGTCTCGGTGGGGATGGACGCCATGATCCGGGTCTGGGAGACCCCGGCATTCCAACCGGTGGCCACCCTGCCCGGGCATCAGAAGTCCGTCAATTCGGTGGTCTTCTCCCCCGATGGCGACCGGATCGCGACCTGTTCCACCGACGGCACCGCCCGGGTCTGGTCGTTTGCGACCGGGCGTCCGCTGCACATTCTCGCGGGGCAGCGGATGCCCCGGTGGTCGCCGGACGGCCGACTGCTCACCACCCTGGGCGCCCCTGGCCGGGTGTCCCATTGGGACGGCCACTCCTGCGAACCGATCGGCGGGTTCAAGGTCGCCGATCGGCGACTGCTCTGCCTGGCCTTCCCCCCGACCGAGGCGGAGTTGCTGGTTGGGGGCACCGGGCCGATCCACCGGGTCCGGCTCCATGACGGGCATCCCCTGGGCCAGCTGCTGGGCCACGGCGTGGCGGTGACCGCGATGGCTCTCTCCCCCGACGGCAGCCTGCTGGCCAGCACCGGGGCGGAAGGCGAGCTGCGGTTCTGGGACACGGCGTCCTGGCAGGGGGTGCGCGAGGTGCCACTTCATGCCGGCGGCGTGCTCCAGCTCTCCTGGGCCCCCGCCGGCAACCGGGTGGCGGTCAGCTGCGACCACGTCATCCAGGTCGTCCCGGTGCATGCCGAAGGGGTGGTCCAACGTCTCGAGGTCGGCATCAAGGGACTCTACGGAGTGGCGTTCAGTCCTGATGGCCAGTGGTTGGCCAATGCCGGGGCCGATGGCCGGCTCCGGATCTGGAGCTTTTCCGAGTGAGGTATCTTCCATCATGATGCGCAAACTGCTCTGGGTACTTGCCGCCCTCGTCATCGTCCCCGCCGCTGTCGCGGTGGTCATGCGCGCCAACGGTACCATCATTCCCGGGCTGGGGACTCCGGGGCTTTCCCCCGCCTTTGCCCAGGCTGCCGAGGCGGGCGACTCGCTGGAACTCGCCCAGAAGGCGCACACCCGCTGCCGGCTCCTGCGGGGCAAGGCCAAGAGCGGATGCTACGAGGAGGTGCTCCTGGCCCTGGTCAAGGAGCGGAAGATCCGGGTGGCGATCGGCACCCTGGCGCGGCTCGGGGAGCTGGACGCCGACGTCCGCCGGATCGGCCACGACTATTCCCATGTCATCGGCATCAATGCGTGGCGTCCCGGCGAGGACCTCGCCAGCGCCTACGAGCAGTGCACCGAGCTCTATCAGTCGGGCTGCTACCACGGGGTCATCCAGGTCTACCTGACGGCCAAGGGCGCCACCGCCGAATCGGTCCCGGAACTCTGCAACAGCATCCCCTCGACCCGGGACATCCTCTTCCTTCGGTTCCAGTGTGTCCACGGCCTGGGACATGGCATGGTCATGCTCAACAAGGCCCACCTGCCGAAGGCGCTGGCCGGCTGTGACCTCCTGCCGAGTGCGTGGGACCGGGACAGCTGCTACGGCGGGGCATTCATGGAGTTCATCCTGACCGGCAGGGGCCAGTCGCACGGCGAGCATGCCGCCCACGTCGTCGAGGAGCTGGCTGCCACGGACAGCGCCGCGGGGGGTGGGGGCGGGACGACCCATGCCCATGAGCCGGCGGCCGATGAGCACGCCGGCCACGAGATGGCCGCCGATACCTTTGCGATCCGCCGCCCTGGCGACCTCCTCTATCCGTGCAACGCCCTCGGGGAGAAGTACCAGCGGGCCTGCTACGCCATGCAGGCGGGCATCATGGTGGAGTCGGTGGGGCTCGACTTTGCACGTGTCGCCCAGGGCTGCGACCAGGCCCCGGAGCTGTGGATCCCGACCTGCTACCAGGGAATCGGGACCTACGTCAGCGGGGCCACCGTCCAGGATCCCGAGGGTGCCATTGCGGAGTGCAACAAGGGCCGGCTTGAGTACCAGCCGTGGTGCTACATCGGGGTGGTGAAGAACTTCATCGATGTCACCGCCAGGCCCGCCGACGGACTGGAGTTCTGTGGCCGGATCGGCCACGAGGCCAATCGCGTGGCCTGCTACGTCGCGGTGGGCGAGCAGGTCTCGGTCCTCGAAACCTGGATGAAGGATCGCGCCGACTTCTGCAACACGGTGGTTTCTGACGGACAGGCGGCGTGCCGCTTCGGGGCGGGACTGACCGAGGACGTGCCCCGTGGGCTCTCGCGGCCGGAGTGGTTCCGGCGACCGGTGAACTGAGGACAGGGAACAGGGAATGGGGAATGGGGAATCGGGAGCGCGGGTGAGCTCGGTCATCGCTCTTCCAGGGAGTCACGACCCGCACCCCCAGCCTTCCGGAGGTGACCCCCATTCCCCATTCCCCATTCCCCTCCCGTGTCCTACCCCCGCATCTACGCGGTGATTCGCCGCATTCCCCGGGGTCGGGTGGCGTCGTACGGGCAGGTCGCCGCGCTGGCCGGGCTGCCAGGGCACGCCCGTCAGGTGGGGTACGCGCTGCATGCCGCGCCCGACGACATGCGACTCCCCTGGCATCGGGTGCTGAATGCCCGTGGCGAGGTCGTGGTGCGCGATGCCGGAGCCGTCCCCACGCTGGCGCCGAGTCGCCAGCGGGCGCTGCTGGAGGCGGAGGGCGTGGGGTTTGATTCCCGGGGTCGGGTCGTGATGGCGCGGTACCAGTGGAGGCCGCGGGGAGGCTGAGCGGCCGTACGGCAGACACGGTGGAACGGGGTGTGGGTCTCCAGCAGCGAGGACCACCATGGCGACTCTGTTCATCTCGGAGGAACGGCGCCGGCTGGAAGTTGCCCGGGCCGAGCAGAGCGAGGCGCTGGATCGGCGGATCCGCCGGGAGTGGCTGGTCCTGCTGCTGCTGATCGTCGGCTGGAACCTCCTCGGCCTGATCCTGGTCGGGTTCGGCTTTGCGAGCCCCAGCCCGGAGCAGGGTGGCCGCCTTGTGGTGGCAGGGCTGTTCGCGGGGAACGGCGGCACCCTGTTCACCGCCCTGTTCCGGGTGCTCCGGATGATGGAGCGGGGCGACCTCTAGGTTCTTCGACGCCTGACCAGCCCGCGGCGGTGGCCCGGGCGTGTCGCTCCGACGCGGATTGTGTCGAACTGCGACATCGTCCGCTGTCGCGACGATCGCCATGTCGTTGTCCTGCAATGCGTTGGGTCTTGGCGTCTCGTGGCGCGAGTCGTGCACACGTCACCTCTGGAGCGAGGGAAACCATCGGGAGGTCACAATGCGTTCAGGCGTGGGCACACCATTTAGGATCCTGGCCGTTGGCCTGGCGCTGGCCGTCACGGCCTGCCAGGCTTCCGACCTGACCAATAGTCGTGACGGGATCGAGGTCGAGGCCGGGTTTCGGACCAATGCCGCCAGCTATCGGCAATCGAGCAATGCCAGCGGGGTGGTCGCCTCGATCGGGATCAGCCTGGAAAACCGGTTCGGGACCGCGCTGGTGCCGGTACCCTGCACCTATCAGGCCCCCGAGTGGACCCTGGAGCGGCTCCAGGGGGAGCGCTGGGAGGCAGTGGCCACCAGTTCCTGCCTGCTGGTCTCGTGGGCACTGGTGACGGTTTCGCCGGGAACCGACTACCATGGAGTGGTCGAACTGGCCAGCGCCGTGGAGCCCGGCACCTACCGCCTGGTCTTCGGCGTACTCGAAGTGACGCCCGATGGGACTCGGCCAGTCGTTGATGGGCGGGCGCGATCGAATACATTTGTCCTGACCGACTGAACCGGAGGCCCTCCATGCGTGTCCCATCCCGGACCGCCGCCGTGCTGGCGGCCGGCATCGTTTCGCTCGGCTGCCTGTCCGAGATCACGCCGCCCGATCCCGATCCCGCCTTCACCACCAGCGCCACCAGCTACACCCTCCAGGTCTCGGGCGACATCCAGACCGTCCAGGTCGGCTTCGTCTATCAGGACCAGTCCGGCGGGATCACCGCGATTCAGGGGTGCACCGGGGGCGCGGTGCGGTGGTTCCTCGAAAAGCAGGTCGGGAATGCCTGGCAGGAGGTCTACCCGGTCTGCACGGCGAATGACGCGGAGGGCAAGGCGGTTGCGGCCGGGGGGAACTACGCCTCGAGCATCACCATCACCGACTTCATCGCCGAGGGTGGCGCGCCGCGGATCTCGCATCGCCCGGTCGCCGGCACCTATCGCCTCCGGTTCGGGTTGTTCGAGAACATCAACTTCGCCACGGGAGTCGGCACCCTGGTGAACGACGGCCGGCAGTACTCGAACACCTTCACGCTGCAGTAGCCATTGCCATGGGGCTCCGGTCGGGCCTCCTCGTGGCGCTGCTGCTGGTGGGGTGCGGCAATCCGCTCTCCCCCGGCGACCTCCAGGACTGGGCCGCGGCCAGGGCGCGCTGGGACCGCCGCCCCCTCCCCAACTACCAGTTCGAAATCGCCATCTCGTGCTTCTGCGCGACCGAGGTGAACCAGTGGACCCGCGTGCAGGTGGTGGGTGGCCGGGTCACGGAGGCCCAGGCGCTCGGGTCCGCCAGCCCCCACCCGGTGGGCCTGCTCTCCTATTGGCCCACGCTCGAGGAACTCTTTGCCCGGGCCCTCACCGCTCGCCGGGCGGAGGGGGTCCGCCGCGTCGAGGCGCGGTACGATCCGACGCACGGGTTTCCCATCTACCTCAACATCTCCTATGACCCGGCGATCCAGGATGCGGGGGTCGTCTACACGATTCGCAATGTCCGGCTCCTCGGCGACTGTGGCCCGGTGGAATGGGTGCGGGTGTCCCGCCAGGCCGAGGGGCTGCCCATTCGCTGTTCGCTCCAGGCGAGGCGGAGCCTGGTCGCGCCGACTGGCGCGTGAGGGCCCCGCAGCCCCCCCGGCCTGTGCACCTCGCCGAGGCCGGCGCGTCTCCCAGCGCTGGCCATTGCTTGTTCCTGCGTTCCCCCTGCTGGTGAGATCCATGCCCCATTCCTCCCTGCTCGTGCTTGCCCTTCTTGGCCTTGCCGCTCCCCTGGAGGCGCAGGCGCCCAACGGCGCGCCGGCCCCGGTGGACAGTGTCTCCGTCGAGGGGGTGGTCCGGGCTGCGGCGGTGGTGGATTCGGTATTCGTCGACCGGATCTCCCCGTCGGGACAGATTGCCCCCGGGGATTTCGGCGCCTACCTGCTGGCCCGACTCGGCGTGGAGCCGTTCCCCGAGGACCTGGCCTGGCGGGTCACCGCAGACAGCGGTGTCCTCTACCTTCGGGGCCGGTTCAAGGACATTCCCGAGGAGTCGCGGGGGCTGTTCGGCAACCTGCTGCTCTTCGTGGACTCCACCACCACGCTCGCGGCGGAGGTGCGGACCGCCCCGGCCGGGCCGGGTCTGGCGCGGTTTCGGCTCGACCGGGTGCTGATCAACGGGGTCTCCGTGCCGGAGTTCGTGATGATCAGCGTGCTCAACTCGGTGGGACGGGAGTACCCGGCGCTGACCGAGTCGGGCCGGGACCTGTACCTCCAGGTACCGCCCGAGGGGCGGGTGCTGATCCTGCCGGGCCGGATCGCGCTGGACATGCTGGCTCGGCCCACACCCGCGCGATAGGTTGGTGGGGGGCTGAGGATGGGGAGAAACGGCGGACGCGGAGGCGCGGAGGGCGCGGAGCCGCAGAGGGTGCCAGCCGTCGTGCAGGCACGAGCGCCGGGGATTTCCCGGTATGTTCCTGGTCAACTGCACTTAGCTGTTTGAAGCAGTTCTCCCCCGGGAGTGCTGTTCACCAAGAAGCCTCAGGGGTCAGGAACTGTCAGGATGGCTGCTCGTTCCCGGATCCCTCTGCGGCTCCGCGCCCTCCGCGGCTCCGCGTGGTTGTTCTCCCAAGGAATTCGGTTCAAGACGTCCCCCGGTAAGCAGACCATTTGCGACGAGGTCGTCATGCCGTCCGCCTTCGCCCCGAACCACCTGCGGTACCTCCTCTCCTGTGTTCCCATCCTCCTCAACGCCTGCACGGATGCTGCGACCTCCGCCGACCTTGCCCCGGTGGTCCGCGACAGTGCGGGCATCGAGATCGTGGAGCACTCGGCCGGGCTGATTGCGGCGCTGCCCGAGTGGGGGGTGGTGGGGGATCCGATCGTCGAGCTTGGCAGCGGCGACCAGCCCGCCGAGGAATTCACCAGCATTCGTGGGGCGGTCCGGTTGGGGGACGGCCGGATCCTCCTCTCCGAGGGAGGCTCCAATGAGCTGCGCCTGTTCGACGGCCAGGGGACGTACCTCACCACCTGGGCCCGGAAGGGGCAGGGCCCCGGAGAGTTCACCAGCATCTCACTCCCAGTGCTGGGGCCCGGGGATTCCATTCTTGTTGCGGATGGCTCGCTCCGCCGGACGGCGGTCTTCGATCCCGGCGGCCGGTTCGTTCGCCAGGTGGAGCATCCGAGGTCGCTCGACGAACGGACCTTCCTGGGTGTGATGGCGCACTTGCCCGATGGGGGGATGCTGCTCCAGTCGAGTCGCTTCGGCAGCGACCCCACGAGCCTTGGCGGACCGATCACGAGGGACACCTTTGCCATCGTGCGGGCCGGCGCGGATGCCGCCAGGCTGGACACGGTGGCGCTGGTGCCGGGACCCGAGCTCTATCCGGTGCAGTTCAAGGAGGGCGAGTACGAGGGGATTGGCCGGAACTCGCCGGCCTTCGGGCGCAGTTCCTACACCGCGGTCTCCGCCGACGGGCAGTTGCTGCTGGGTACCAACGAGGCGAATGAGGTTCGCGTCTACCAGGGTGGCATCCTCCGGCGCATCCTGCGTGACGGTACGCCCGCCCAGCCGGTGCTCGAGGAACACAAGGTCCAGTACCGCAGGGACCAGGAGGCCAATTTTGCCCGCAGCCCGGTGTCAGAGGCAGTCAAGGCCCAGTGGCGCGAGAACGCGGCACGGAGCGAGCGCTTTGCCGAGACGATGCCATACTATGAACGCCTGCTCTTCGGCACTGACGGCTCGATCTGGGTGGAGGCCAAGCGCCGGTTCGACGATGAGGGGCGGCGATACGTGGTGTACGGGGCCGATGGGCGTGCGGTGGCGCGGGCGGTGTTCCCGGACCGGGTCCGGCCGCTTCAGGTGGGTCCGGACGAGATGATCGGGATGTGGCGGGATCCGGACGATGTGGTGCACCTCCGGATCTGGCGGGTGGGGCCGGTCGGCAGGTGATTGCCGACAACTGTTGAACGGCGGACGCGGAGGCGCGGAGGGTGCCAGCCGTCGTGCAACCGGGAGCGCAGGGGATAGCTCCGCTTGTTCTTGGTCAACCGCACTCAGCCGTTGGGAGCGGCTCTCCCCAGGGAGTGTTGTTCACCCCAACAGTATGGAGCTGGATCAATGCAGTGATATGCGCTCGTGCGCCCGACACCGTTGAGTCTCCGCGCCTCCGCGTGAATCCGCCGTCCCTCCGAGGCCGAATGGATTCGGCCTCTACGAACTCGTCTCTCCCGCGGGGTTCCTCCACCGTCCGACCACCTGCTCAGCTGCCCACCGTACCGCCGCCTCTGCCTGGGCGGGATCGGTCAGCGCGCCCTGCGCCATCGCCGGCTGCCCGCCTCCCTTGCCCCCGAATTGCGCCAGCGTCTCCTTGAGCAACTTCCCCGCGTCGAACCCGGACGGGTGGACCGACGCGACGAAGATCAGCGTCGCCCGGCCCGCGATCCGCGCCGCGAAGAGGGCGTGCCCGCCCCGGCTGGCCAGCGTGCGTGCCAGTGCCTTCACCTCCTCCACCTCGCGGTCGTCGAACACCGTTGCCACCACCACCGATTCCCCGATCCGCTCACCAAACTCCTCCATCAGCCAGTCCGCCTCAAACTCGTGCAGCCGCTCCTGGGTCACGGCCAGTTGCTTCCGCGTGGCGGCGTGGTCGGCCCGGAGACGGGCGATGGACTCCTCCAGTTCGTCCAGGCCCACGCTGGCCGCCCCGGCCAGCCGGGTCACGATCTGGTCCTTGCGCCGGAGGTCGCGCAACGCACGGCCGCCACAGACGAACTCCACCCGGGTCTCGCCGCCGCGCCGCTCGATCCGGCGGATCTGGAGCAGCCCCACCGTGCCGGTGGCCCGAGGATGAGTGCCGCCACATGCCGAGTGGTCGAAATCGGGGACGGATACAACGCGGATGGTGCCCGACACGGCCGGCGGCTTTCGCAGTGGGATCGTGGCCAGCTCCTCCGGGCTCACGAACCGGGCATGCACCGGGCGGTTCTCCCAGATCACCTGGTTGACCCGTGCCTCGGCGGCGTCCGCCTGGCCCTCGGTTACGGCAGCGGTGGCGAGGTCGATGGTGCTGCCCTCGGGGCCGAGGTGGAAGGAGACGGTCTTGAGGCCGAACAGCTCCTCGAAGGCCGCCGAGAGCAGGTGCTGGCCGTGGTGCTGCTGCATGTGGTCGAGCCGGCGGGGCCAGTCGAGGACGCCCATGACCTCGTCGGTGTCGAGCGGGCCCGCCAGGGTGTGCCAGACGGTGCCGGCCTCATCCACCTGCACGTCGGTGACCGGCACCCCGGCCAGGGTGCCGTGGTCGGCAGGCTGGCCGCCGCCCTCGGGGTAGAAGGCGCTGCGGTCCAGCGCCACGCGGCTGCCGTCGCGGGCGACGACATGGGCGGCGAACCGGGCCAGGGTGGGGTCGTCGTAATAGAGGCGGTGGGTGGCCATGGTGGGGGTATTATACTCGGCGGGCCGGAGAGGGGAGTGCCGGAGGCCCCGAAGTCCAATCTGGAGGCACGTTTTTGACCTTGCTTCTCACCACGCTGCCGCCTTTTTCCATTCCCCATTCCCTGTTCCCCATTCCCCCTTTCCCGATCCCCCGACACCGAGCCGCCCCGTGAACTGGATGGAAATCGTCTCCGCCGTGCTGGTGCTGGTGAGCGTGTACCTGAGCACCCGGGAGAGCATCTGGGCCTGGCCGACCGCGATCGTGGCGGTGGCGCTATTCGGAGCGGTGCTGTGGGAGCAGCGGCTCTTCGCGGGCGTCGGGCTCCAGGCCTGCTTCCTGGTCATCTCCGCGTACGGCTGGTACCACTGGTTGTACGGGGGTGCGCAGCATTCCGAACTGCGGGTCTCCCGCACCACTGCCAAGCTGGCCCTGGGGACGGCACTGGCCTGGGTGGTGGGCACGCTGGGCTACGGCTGGTTGATCGTGACCTACACCTCCGAGCCCTCGCTCCCCTGGCTCGATGCCGGGCTCTCGGTGGCCTCGCTGCTGGCGCAGTGGCTGTTGAGCCGAAAGGTGCTGGAGAACTGGCTGGTCTGGGTGACGGTCAACGTGCTCTACGTCGGGATGTTCTACGTCCAGGGTCTCCTGGTCTACTCGGCGCTGTACGTGGTGTTGTTCTTCCTGGCCGCCAAGGGGTACCTGGATTGGCGGCGGTCGTGGCGGGAGCGCCCCGCCGCCTGACCCTCTGTTGCGCCCCGCCGGTGGATCCTATCTTGGAGCCGTCCCCCGCACCAATCTCTCAGGCCCACTCGTGTTCCGGAGCCCCTGTATGTCGCGCTCGCCCGCCGCGGTCGTGTCGAAGTTCGTCGTGCTCGTCGGTCTCGGCTTCGTCGCCCCCGCCCCAGCGGCGGCCCAGTCCTATGCCGTCACCGTCTGGAACCAGCTCAACGCCCAGTACAACCGGCTCAACACCGATGGCTATTCCTCGAGCAAGTACATCATCGGCCGGCTCAAGAACAGCGAGACGGAGAGCTGGAACATCACCCTCTATGCGGGCAACACCTACCAGATCACCGGGGTGTGCGACGGGGACTGCAAGGACATCGACCTGGCGCTGCTCGACGCCAACCGCAAGGAACTGGTGAACGACACGTCGGCCGACGACGTCCCGGTGATGAGCTATGCCATCCGGACCACGGGGGTCTACACCGTCAAGGTGACGATGTACCAGTGCAGCCAGGACCCGTGCTATTTCGGGCTGGGGGTCTTCTTCAAGTAGATTGCAGGGGCTCGCCTGCGCCGCCCCGTCGGGGCGAAGCCACTGTCACGGGGGGCGCCACGGCGCCCCCCGTTTCTTCGACCCGAGGTCCCCATGCGTGCCCTGCTGACCGGAGCCGCCGCCCTGCTCCTCCTGACCAGCCCGCTCCTGGCCCAGGACAAGCCCACCACCTTCACCACCGACCTCGGCTTCGTCAATGCCGCCGGCAATACCTCGGTGACCACCTTCAACCTCGGAGAGGTGCTCACTCATGTGAGTGGCGCCTGGAAGCTGCGGCAGTCGGTGGCGGCGCTCTATGGCAAGACCGAGGGCGAGAAGTCGGCCGAGCAGTTCCAGGCCGGGGTGCGTGCCGACTACAGCCTGTCGCCACGGGTGGCGCTGTACGGCCGGGCCGGTTGGGACCGCAACCAGTTCGCCGGCATCAACCGGCGGTTCGAGGAGGGGGTCGGCCTGGCGGTGAAGCTGGTGGCGATGGAGCGGGATGAACTCAGCATCGAGGCGGGATTGGGCGCCACCCAGCAGCTCAACACCAGCGACGAGAGCAGCAACTACCTCGCCGGTCGCGCGGCGGCACTCTACCGACACACCCTGAAGGAGAAGGCGTTCGTGCAGCAGGCGCTGGAGTTCATCCCGAACTTCGATGTGTCGGACGACTACCGCGTCTTCAGCGAGTCGATGCTGGTGGCCCCGCTCTCCAGCGCGATCGCGCTCAAGGTGGCCTACGTGGTGCGGCTCGACAACCTGCCGGAGCCGGGGTTCAAGAAGACCGACCGGATCCTGACGACGGGGGTGCAGCTGAACTGGTGAGAGGTGAGAGGTAAGAGGTAAGAGGTAAGAGGTAAGAGGTAAGAGGTAAGAGGTAAGAGGTGAAGGTGGGGGGTACGAGCAGGGTTTGGAGTGGTGCCCGAGCGGAGCAGATCCTCTTACTTCTTACTTCTTACTTCTTACTTCTTACTTCTTACCACTCAGGGAGCTTCTCCTGAACCGGAGGATGTCTCACCGCCGGCGCGGACGGCCGGCTCACCACGAAGACGGCCGCACCCAGGATGGTCGCCGCGCTGCCGACCTTGCCCCACCAGGGGATGGTGGGGAACGACCAGGCCACCACCAGGCTGATGGCCATCATGAAGCAGGAAATCACCTTGGCCCGGGCCGGGATGACGCCATGCTCCCGCCAGGCCCGGATCGGGCCGCCGGCCACGGGGTGGTTGAGCAGCCAGTCCTCGAACCGCTGGGAGCCCTTGGAATAGGCCCAGGCCGCCAGGATCAGGAATGGCACGGTGGGGAGCACCGGGAGGAATGCCCCGATGAACCCGACCGCCACCGCCAGGTGGCCCAGCCCCAGCCAGAGATACCGCATCCCGGAAAGAAACGCAGGAATCCGGGGGGGCGCCAGTCCGTAGTATTACGACCGGGTTACCGACCATTCCGGCGGAGGACCGGGCCCGGTCTTTCCGACCCGTCTGTGGGGGTTCATGTGGCCCGTTCTCGTCGCGCCGTCGCCCTTGTGGTGCTCCTGGCTCTCCCGGGGTCGGTGGAGGCTCAGGAGCCATACCGCGATGCCGCGCTCCCCGTGGACTTCCGGGTCCGGGACCTCCTCGGACGGATGACGCTGGAGGAGAAGTTCTGGCAGCTCTACATGTCGCCCGGCAGCCTCGACAACCCCGCCCACGACTATTCCCACGGCGCCTTCGGGCTCCAGATCGAAGTGGACTCGGCTACCGCACGCCTGAGCGACCCTGCCGCGATCGCCCGCGCGCACGCCGAGCGGATCAATGCCATCCAACGGTACTTTGTCGAACAGACCAGGCTTGGTATTCCGATCATCCCCTTCGACGAAGTGCTGCACGGGCTGATGCGTGCGGGGGCAACCGTCTTTTCGCAGGCCATCGGGCTCGCCGCGACCTGGGACACGGCGCTGGTGGGGCAGGTGGCCACGGCGATCGCGCGGGAGACGCGGCATCGCGGGGTGCGGCAGGCGCTGTCGCCGGTCATCAACCTGGCCAGTGACGCCCGCTGGGGCCGGGTCGAGGAGACCTATGGGGAGGACCCGTTCCTGACCGGCCGCATCGGGGTGGCGTTCATGCAGCCGTTCGAACGGATCGGCGTGGTGACCACCCCCAAGCACCTGGTGGCCAACGTGGGCGATGGGGGACGCGACAGCTACCCCATTGAGCTGAGCGCCCGGCACCTGGCCGAGTATCACTTTCCACCATTCCGGGCGGCGTTCCGCGAGGCCGGGGCGCGGTCGGTCATGACCGCGTACAACTCCGTCCACGGGCTGCCGGCCACCCAGAACCCCTGGCTGCTCCGGGAACAGCTTCGGCGCGAATGGGGGTTCACGGGGTTTGTGATCTCCGATGCCGCCGCGACCGGCGGCGCCACCGTGCTGCACATGACCGAGCCGAGCACGCCGGTCGCGGCCCAGCACGCCTGGGAGGCGGGGCTGGATGTGGTGTTCCAGTCCACATGGGAGCAGCACCGGCCGTACCTGGCGGCGGTGACCCAGGGGTTGGTGGCGCCGACGATTCTCGACGCGGCGGTGTCGCGGGTGCTCCGGGCCAAGTTTGAGCTGGGCCTCTTCGAGCGGCCGTACGTGGACTCCGACAGCGCGGCGCACTGGTCTGCCGCCAACGTCGCGCACCGGGCGCTGGCCCGTGAGGCGGCCGAGGCGTCGCTGGTGCTGCTCAAGAACGACGACGGCGCGCTCCCATTGGCGGGGACGGTGCGGCGGATCGCGGTGCTCGGCGTGGACGCCGTCGAGGCACGGCCGGGCGGATACAGCGGGACCACCCGGCTGCGGACCACGATCTTGGAGGGAATCCGGGGACGCGCGGAGCGCGAGCGCAGGACGGTCGCGTACGCACCGGGGCCGGGGAGGTTCGAGGGGGGGCCCGAGGTGGTACCGGCGGATCGGTTGGAACATGCCGCCTCATCAGACTTCTCGACCGGCGGTATCCGGGGCGAGTATTTCAGCAACATCGACCTCGAAGGCGAACCGACCCTGGTCCGCATCGACTCGCACCTCGATTTCGCCTGGACACTGAGCGGCCCTGGACGCGGCATTCCCCGCGACTGGTACTCCGCGCGTTGGACAGGGATCCTGCGAGCCCCCGAGAGCGGTGTCCATCGGATCGGGATCCAGGGGAAGGACGGCTACCGGCTCTGGCTCGACGGCCAGCTGCTGATCGACAACTGGCGCAAGGCGTCGGCGGGGACGCGAATGGTCGAGGTCGAGCTTGCCCCCCACAGCTGGCACCATTTCCGGGTCGAGTTCTACGAGAACACCGGCAATGGTCGGATCGCGCTGGTGTGGGATACCCAGGCAGTTCCGGCGTACGTGGCCGCGATCGACAGCGCGGTGGCGGTGGCGCGGGGCGCGGATCTGGCGGTGGTCGTGGCGGGTATCGAGGAGGGGGAGTTCCGGGACCGGTCGTCGCTCCGGCTGCCGGGGCACCAGGAGGCGATGATCCGGGCCGTGGCGGCCACCGGGACGCCCGTTGTGGTGGTGCTGGTCGGCGGGTCACCGGTAGTGATGACCGACTGGCTGGAGGAGGTCGGCGCCGTGGTGGCGGCCTGGTACCCCGGTGATGAGGGCGGGGCAGCGGTGGCCGCGACGCTCTTCGGCGACGTGAACCCCGCCGGCCGGCTGCCGATGACCTGGCCGGTGCGCGAGGGGCAGCTGCCCCTGGTGTACAACCACAAGCCCACCGGGCGCGGCGACGATTACCTCGATGGGACCGGCGAGCCGCTGTTCCCGTTCGGACATGGGCTGAGCTACACGAGCTTTGCCTACTCAAACCTGCGCCTCTCCGCCGACACCGTGGGCGCGGCGGACACCCTGATGGTGCGGGTCACGGTGCGCAACATCGGGCCGCGGGCCGGCGACGAGGTGGTGCAGCTCTACGTCCAGGATGTGCTGGCCACGGTGGCCCGGCCGATCCTGGAGCTCAAGGGGTTCCAGCGGGTGCGGCTGGCGGCGGGGGAGTCGCGAGAGGTGGAGTTACGGCTGCCGGTGGGGGAGCTGCAGTTTCTCGATTCCGGGATGCAGTGGGTGGTGGAGCCGGGGGAGTACCGGATCATGGTCGGGTCGTCGGCGAAGGAGCTGCGGGTGCGGGGATCGGTGGTGGTGAAGGACAGGGAATAGGGAATGGGGAAGCGCCCCGAAGACCACCCGCAGCCGAGTGCCCCACGCCGGTTTACCGGCACACCTGGCCGAGCCGCGGCTTCAGCCGCGAGACCGAAGTCGGTCGGAAATGATCGTATCGGCCCGCGCCGCGCCCCTGGCAGGGCGTTGTTGACACCTTTGACCAGGCGCTGCCGTAGGGTGGCAACCTCCAACGGAGCCTGACCCACGTGAAGCCCACACTCGCCGTTGCCACTACTGGTGTCGTCGCTGTCCTGCTGTGGAAAGTGCTGCTGGGTCTCCTGCTTCCGCTATTGGGGATCGCTGCCGGCTTCCTCATTCTGGCGGTCAAGGTGGTCTTTCTGGCCGTCATGATCGGCATCGCGATCTGGCTGTTCCGTCGAGCGGCCCTGCGCGAGGAGAGGGTCGGATAGGTCCAGCCCGAGCGGCCGTAGGGGCGCACTCCTGCGCGCCCAGGGGCCCGCCGGCGCACTCCTCTGCGCCCCTAAGCCCATTCCCTGTTCCCCGTTCCCGAGAGTACGTACACCCATCACCCCGCTTCCAGCTCCTCCAGCAGCTCCATCAACCCCGCCGCCTCCCACGACTGGTTCCGCGACGACTGCGAGAGCGGAATCAGCACCCCGGCCTCCTGCAGCTGCGCCAGCGCCTCATAGACCGGACCCTTCGATCTTCCGGTGGCCGCGGTGGCCACCGACCCCGTGACGATGGGATGGGCCGGCAGGACATCGATGACGGACCAGGCGGTTGCGCCCTCGCGCGGGGCGGCCGCGGCACGCAGACGGGCGCGCCACTCCTCCATGAGCGCTTCGACCCGCTCCAGGTACCGGCTCGCCAGCCTGGCTGAGCGTACGGTGGCCGCTGCGAACTGCTCGATCCACTCGACCACGCCGTCCCCCCGGAACCGGGTCAACCCGGCGATGTAGCGGTCCCGAGACGCCGCCAGCACCACGCTGATCGGCGGCACATAGTCCGGCGCCACCCCGCGCCGCTTGAGGACAACATGGATCAGCGCTCGGCCGGTGCGGCCGTTGCCGTCATCGAACGGGTGGATCGTCTCGAACTGGGCGTGCACCAGCGCGGCCTGCACCACCGGCGGCAGCAGGTCGTCGTTCACCGCGGCCCACAGGTCCTTCAGGAGCCGAGGCAATTCCTCGACCGGTGGCGGGACGAAGTCCGCGCCACAGGGGTTGTAGTCGTTTCCACCGATCCAGTTCTGGCTGTCGCGAAGCTTCCCGCCGATTCGAGACCTGGGGTCATGCTCCATCAGGCGACGGTGGATCTCCAGGATCTCGTCCGTTCCGAACGCCGCGGCGGCCGCCGCCTCGGAGATGGCCGTCTCCATCGCCGACATGTTGGCCAGGACCTCGGCCGCCGTCTGGCTCCTCCGTCCGCCGGTCTCCATCCGAGCCTCCGCCCGGGCGAGATCACGCACCCCCATCTGCAACCCTTCGACCTTTGACGAGGCAATCGCCTCGGTACGGAGGAGGAGTCGGGCCAGCGGCGCCAGCGCTGGCCGCGCCGAGGCGTTCAGATCCCGCACCGCTGCCTCGGCCTCTGCCACCACTCCGGCCATCTCAATCGGCAGGTTCAGCTCGATGGATCCGAGGAGATCGGGCACAAATGCGTCGTATCGGCAAGCTCGCTTGTACCTGGCCGGGGCATGAATAGTCGGATCCGACGCCCAGATCTTCGAAATGGTATTTCCAGGCATCTCAAACCAATCCCGTCTTATAGTAGGGAATAATGATTAAATCGTACTATAGAATTGTCAATAGTATGGTTTATCGTGTAAATCATACTAAGACTGCCGCGCTGGCGTGTCTTACGCAATTGTAACAGCCACGGCATTCAGTAGCGCAAAAACTCGCCCCTTGACAGAAACGGAGTTCGCGCTAATTTGTACCGTCAGCCAGTAGCCGTTCTACTGTTCATGGTACAATGGAGGAAGCGGAAGTGCCACAGACACCGGTCTTGACCTTCGCCGAAGCCATGGCGCAAGCGAAGCAGAAGCAACAAAAGGTACATGTCCTGCTTGGCAATGGCTTCAGCATTGCCTGCCGACCGGACATCTTTGCCTACAACGCCTTGTTTGACCGTGCGGAGTTCCCGGAAGGCGATGCAGTTGCACGCGCTGCGTTTGAAATCTTGGCAACGCGGGACTTTGAGGAGGTCATGAGGGCGCTGCGCGACGGAGCGAAGCTGATTGCCGCCCTTTCGCCAGAGAACCGCCCGCTCGCCGCCCAATTTCGAAACGCGGCGACCGCCCTGCGCGAGATCTTGGTCAGGACCATTTCGAACCAACATCCCGAGGCTCCAGCAGACATTCCACAAGCGGCCTATCGGAGTTGCCGGTCGTTTCTGGGCAACTTCGACAGCATCTACTCACTGAACTATGACCTGCTCCTATACTGGGCCATCATGCAAAAGGAGCTTGGTCCTGGCGCGGACTTTGACGACGGCTTTAGGACACCAGAGAATGGGCCGACGGCCTACGTCACCTGGGAGGTCGAAAAGTCTGACCAACAGTCGGTCCACTACCTTCATGGCGCTCTCCACATATTCGACGCCGGAGCCGAACTCAAGAAGTTCACGTGGATCAACACGGGCATGCGCTTGATCGAACAGGTTCGGCAAGCCCTCGAGAGCGACATGTACCCCTTGATCGTGGCTGAAGGCGAGAGTCACCAGAAGAAGGCCAAGATCACACACAGCAACTATTTGTCGCGGTCGTTTCGATCATTGCCAAAGGTGACCGGGGCCCTGTTCATCTTCGGGCACAGCCTCGCCCCAAACGATGAGCACATCCTTCGCTTGATTGAGCGTGGCAAGACGAGGCAGCTGTATGTCAGCCTTTTCGGCGATCCAAGGTCAGCCAGCAATAGGGCCGTAGTCGCTCGGGCGGAGGAGATGGCTGCATACGGCAAGGGTAGAGATCTGATTTTCTACGATGCTGAGTCCGCGAACGTCTGGGGTTAGGCCTTTTCGTTGGAGGAGATATGCCGTGGCACAAGAGAAGGAAGCCAACCGGGCCCAAGGTGCCGAGACCACCAAAGCCGCCGCAACCACCGAAGCCGCCGAAGGCACCAAAGCCACCGCGGTCTCCCAAGCCACCGGCGCCACCTGGCTATGAATACTATTGGCGCGACTAGGGCGGCGCTTAGCCACCAGCCGTCGATTGCAGCCACGCCAATCACGGTACTCAGTGGCTCCAAGTGGTCGCGGTCCGCGCCGACACGTGGGAGATGGACTCCCCGGACTGCGGCGTCATCGCCCAGCCCACGCGCGAGCGGGCCCCGCTCCCGGCATGGATGGATAGCCGCTTGCCCACCCTGCGCAGGCGTAGGAAGAGGGCGGTAGCTTCCATGACCTCCCTGAACCGCGCCCGCCTCCGCGACCTCAGCGAAATCCGCGGCGGCCACGTGGCCACCTCGGACCCCGCCGACCGGGACACCCCCGGCGCCTGGCGCGCCCTCCAGGCCGGCGACCTCCAGCCCGACGGCTCGGTGGAGTGGTCGGGGCTCCGGTGGGTGACCATCAAGTCTGGCAGCACCCCGAAGGAAATCCGCGAGGAGGACGTGCTGGTCCCGCTCCGGTCCACTCGGGTGGCCGCCCTGGTGGCCCGCGGGGTCCCGGACCGGACCATCGCCGTGGGGCACTGGGCGGTCATCACCACCGGCCCCCACCTCCTGCCCGATTATCTGGCCTGGTACCTCGGTCACCCCACCACCACCCGCGCGCTGGCCGGCATGGTGGTCGGGACCAACATCTCATTCCTGCCTCTTTCGGCGGTGCGCGACCTCGAGGTGGAGGTGCCGCCCCTTGCCCTGCAGGAACGCATTGCCCGCGTGCGGGAACTGCACGCCACCATCACCCGGCTAGAGAC
Source organism: Gemmatimonadales bacterium (assembly GCA_048499805.1). Lineage (GTDB taxonomy): Bacteria > Gemmatimonadota > Gemmatimonadetes > Gemmatimonadales > GWC2-71-9 > JAWXBA01. Next base: position 397,993 of record JASNZF010000004.1, read on the forward strand.
CCAGCTCGCCACCAGGCGCAGCCAGTTCCTCGATGCCTTGACCCGTGCTGCCCTCGATGGGGCGGCCATCACCAACCGCTGAGCCGCCCATCATGAGCAAGCTGACTACCAAGCAGGACATCAACGACATCGTCTGGCGTGCCTGCGACACCTTCCGCGGCACGATCGACCCGAGCCAGTACAAGGACTACATCCTGGTGATGCTGTTCCTGAAGTACATCTCCGACCTGACCAGGCAGAAGCGCGCCGAGTACGAGACCCGCTTCCAGGGCGACGCGGAGCGGGTCCGCCGCGCCATGGAGCGGGAGCGGTTCGTGATTCCCGAAGGCGCCGACTTCGACACGCTCTACGCCGCCCGGAGCCAGCCCGACATCGGCGATCGGATCGGCAAGGCGCTGGTGGCGCTGGAAGACGCCAACAAGGCCAAGCTCGAAGGGGTCTTCCGCACCGTGGACTTCAACAGCGAGTCCGCCCTCGGCGAAACCAGGGACCGCAACGCCAAGCTCAAGCACATGCTGGAGGACTTCGCCGATCCGAAATTGGACCTCCGCCCCGACCACCTGGAGAGCCAGGACGTGCTGGGCGATGCCTACGAGTTCCTGGTCAAGAACTTCGCCAGCGACTCCGGCAAGAAGGGGGGGGAGTTCTACACCCCCCCCGAGGTCTCCCGGCTGTTGGCCCGGATCCTCGATCCCCAGCCCGGCGCCCGGATCTGCGACCCCTGCTGCGGTTCCGGATCGCTGCTGATCCGCACCGGCGAGATGATCCCCGCCGACAGCCACGGTGTTCGCAACGTGGCGCTCTTCGGGCAGGAGTTGAACGGCGCCACCTGGGCGCTGGCCAAGATGAACATGTACCTGCATGGCTTTGACCAGGCCCGGATCGAGCGGGGCGACACGATCCGTAGCCCCAAGCTGGTCGAGGGCGACAAGCTGATGAAGTTCGACGTGGTGGTGGCGAATCCCCCCTTCTCGCTGGACAAGTGGGGCGCCGAGGGGGCGGGGGCAGACCGGTACCAGCGCTTCTTCCGGGGCACCCCGCCCAGGAGCCGGGGGGACTACGCCTTCATCAGTCACATGATCGAGACCATGAATCCGGTGCACGGCCGGGTGGGGGTGGTGGTGCCGCATGGGGTGCTCTTCCGCGGCGGAACCGAGGCGGTGATCCGCCGCCGGCTGATCGAGGAGAACCTGCTCGACGGCGTCGTGGGGCTTCCCGCCAACCTCTTCTTCGGGGTGGGGATTCCGGCGGCGCTGCTCTTCTTCCGTCGTGGCAAAACCGACGACTCGGTCTTCTTCATCGATGCCAGCCGCGACTTCGAGAAGGGGAAGAACCAGAACCGGCTCCGGCCTGAGGACATGGACCGGATCGTCTCCACCTGGCAGGCGCGGCAGGCGGTGCCGAAGTACGCCCACCTCGCCACTGCCCAGGAGGTGGCCGCCAACGACTTCAACCTGAACATTCCCCTCTACGTGGACACCTTCGAGGAGGAGGGGGCGGTGGACCTCCCGGCGGTGCAGGCCGAGATCGCTCGGCTGGAGGCGGAGCTCGCGGCCAGCAAGCAGGAGCTGGCTGCTGCGATCAAGGAGCTGGGATTGTGACCTGTCCGTCCGAACGCGGCTGGGTCCGCGTCAGGCTTGCGGATGTGGCGCGCATTGTTACGGGCAAGACACCATCTCCAGCCATCTCTCGGTACTGGGGAGGGGCGTTCCCGTTCGTGACTCCAGGAGATCTCTCCGAAAGCATCTTCCACGGCCAGGCGGCGCGCACGCTCACAGACGGTGGCAAGGCAGTCGCACGGCTGGTACCCAAGCGCAGCAGTCTGGTCACCTGTATTGGTAGTTCAGTCGGAAAGGTGGCGTTCACAGTTTCCGAGTGCACAACCAATCAACAAATTAATGCAGCGACCGCCCGAGCCGGTACAGATCCCCTCTGTCTGCATTACGCTCTCGAACACGCAAGTGAGCGAATCAGTGCAATGGCCGGTAATACTGCCGTGCCACTTGTAACGAAGGGACAACTGGAGAATTTCAGAGTGTTATTGCCGCCTGGCCCAGTTCAGGAGAGCGTGGGCGCGACCCTGTACACCTGTGATACGGGAATAGCCCTTCTCGGCAAGCTCATCACCGCCAAGCGCACCTTCAAGCGCGCCCTGATGCAGGACCTGCTGACCGGGCGGCGGCGGTTTGGGGGAAACGAGGCCACTACCACTCACCAAGCGACTGGCCACCACCCTACGGGGTGGAGAACCGTCCGGATATCAAGCATTGCGACTGCGTGCCGGGCTAGAGCCGGGTCGCAGGTACTGCCCGTGCTCTCGTGTACGAAGCATTCAGGCCTTGTGCTGTCCTCAACCTTCTTCGGGAAGCAGGTTTTCAGCCGTAACCTGTCTACGTATCGCGTCGTCCGTCACGGGCAGTTTGCGTACGCCACCAATCACCTCGAGGAGGGATCCATTGGCCTCCTTGAGGACCACGACGCAGGCCTTGTGAGTCCGATGTACACTGTGTTCGAGGTGACAGATCCCAATGTGGATCCTCGCTATCTCTTCGCTCTCCTCAAGAGCACACCATATATCAAGCTGTTTCGGCGAGCGACCTCGGGATCTGTGAACCGAAGGGGCTCGTTGCGGTGGCCCGCGTTCAAGCAAATCCAAGTAACCCTTCCACCGATTGAGGAACAGTTGCGCATCGTGGCGGCCGCTCGTGCAATGGAACACGAGCTGGCCTCTCTGGAGAGGCAGCTTGAGCAGTACTCGATCCTCAAGCGTGGCCTGATGCAAACGCTCCTTGCCGGAGAGATCACCATCCCCGACCGAATCGGAACCCCTGACTGAGGCCCGGACCCCGTGGGTCACCGACACCATGACCATACCTGACCATTCGCCCCCGACCAGCGAGGACGCCACCAGCCAGCTCCCCGCGCTCGACCTGCTCCAGCAGCTCGGCTGGACCTGGCTCCCCCCCAGCGAGGCGGACCGGCTGCGTGGCGGCCGCCGCTCGGAGGTGCTGCTCCGCGAGGTGCTGGCGGAGTCGCTCGCGCGGCTCAACCGCTATGAGGTGCGGGGGCGGAGCTACCCCTTTACCGAAGGGGCCATCCAGGACGCCATTTCCGACCTGGCCACGGTGGTGGACGATGGCCTGGTCCGCACCAACGAGAAGGTCTGGAACCTCCTCCGGCTGGGCAAGTCGGTGCCGCAGCTGGCCGACGGTACCCAGCTGAGCCACACCCTGCGGTACGTGGACTGGGAGCACCCCGAGAACAACCGCTTCCACATCACCGAGGAGCTCGAGGTGGAGGCGTCGGGCACCACCGCCACCCGGCGCCCCGACCTGGTGGGGTTCGTGAACGGGATCCCGTTCCTGGTGATCGAATGCAAGCCCGCCTCCCTCCCCGGCGGCAAGGTGCCGGTGGACGAGGCGATGAGCCAACACCTCCGCAACCAGGGCAACGAGGAGATTCCCCGGCTCTACCACTACGCCCAGCTGCTGCTGGCACTGGCCGTGAACGAGGCGCGCTACGCCGCCACCGGCACCCCGATGCGGTTCTGGAGTACCTGGCGGGAACCCGAACTGGACCAACTGCTCCAGCCGCTCCGGGGCCCGCGTCCGCCGGATCAGATCCGATCGTTCCAGGATGGCGTCACCCGAGGCAGCCTCACGCTGATGCGGGAGGCCGCGGCTCGGCTGTACTGCGAGTCGCTGGTGGCGGGGCGGGAGGTCACTGCTCAAGACAGGCTGCTGGCGGCACTCTGCCGGCCCGAGCGGCTGCTCGAGATCGTCCGGCACTTCACCGTCTTCGACGGTGGTGAGCGGAAGGTGGCGCGGTACCAGCAGTACTTCTGCGTCGGCGACGCCATTGCCCGACTCCGGCAGGTGGGCCCCGACGGGAGCCGAGCCGGTGGGGTGGTGTGGCATACGCAGGGGAGCGGCAAGAGCCTGACGATGGTGATGCTGGCCGACGCCATTCTGCGGGAATTTGGATCCCAGGAGCCCCGGATCGTGCTGGTGACCGACCGGGTGGACCTGGACGACCAGCTCTACGATGCGTTCCGTGGCGCCGGGGTGGAACTGGCGCAGGCGGAGAGCGGCGGGGACCTCCGCAAGCGGCTGGGGGACCCGCGGGCCAAGATCGTCACCACCCTGGTGCACAAGTTCATCCGGGCGCTGAACAACCGCGAGGCGCTGGCCGACGATCCGAACGTCTTCGTGCTGGTAGACGAGAGCCACCGAACCCACACTGGCACCCTCCATGTTGCCATGCGGATCGCGTTGCCCAGGGCCAGCTACATCGGCTTCACCGGCACCCCGATCCTCAAGGGAGACAAGCCGACGGTGGAGCGGTTCGGCGGGATCATCGGCCAGCCCTACACCATCGCCCAGGCGGTCGAGGACGGCGCCGTGGTGCCGCTGGTGTACGAGGGGCGGCACGTGCCGCAGCACATCGATGAGCAGCCGATCGACGCCTGGTTCGAGAAGTACACCGCGGCACTCACCGACGAGCAGAAGGCCGATCTCAAGCGGAAATATTCCACCGCCGACCAGCTCAACCGCGTCGAACAGAAGATCCGGGCGGAGGCGTGGGACATCAGTGTCCACTTCCGCACCACCTTGCAGGGCAGGACCCCGTTCAAGGGGCAGCTGGTGGCCCCTTCCAAGGCCGACGCCCTCCTCTACAAGCGGTTCCTGGACGAGTTCGACATGGTGTCCTCGGAGGTACTGATCTCGGCTCCCGACACCCGCGAGGGCCACACCGATGTGGACGAGGTGGACCACACCGCCAACCGCCCCAGCGTGATCGAGTTCTGGAACAAGATGATGAAGCGGTTCGGGTCGGAGGAGACCTACCGGAAGAACATCATCAACCGCTTCAAGAACAACGACGAGCCGGAGATCATCGTCGTCGTGGACATGCTGCTCACCGGGTTCGACGCCCCCCGGAACGCGGTGCTCTACCTGACCCGGTCGCTCAAGGAGCACACCCTCCTCCAGGCGATCGCCCGCGTCAACCGGGTTTACGAGGGGAAGGATCACGGCCTGATCGTGGACTACTACGGGGTGCTTGGGAACTTGGACGAGGCGCTCGACCTCTACACCGCGCTGGGGGACAGCTACGACGCCGAGGATCTGGAGGGGGTCCTCACCGACATCCGGAAAGCCATCGCCCACCTGCCACAGCGGCATGCTGAGCTCTGGGATGTGTTCAAGACGGTGGGAAACAAGCACGACCAGGAGGCGATGGAGCAGTTCCTGGGAGACGAAGACCAGCGGGCTCGGTTCTACGACGCCCTGGCGGCCTTTGCCCGGGTGCTCAAGCTGGCTGTCGGCAGTGTCTCCTTTCATACCGACACGCCACCGGAGCTGGTGGAGCGGTACCGGCGGGACCTCAAGTACTTCGCCCGGCTGCGGGCCTCGGTGGCGCGGCGGTACGCCGAGTCGGTGGACTTCCGGCAGTATGAGGGACCGATCCAGAAGCTGCTGGATACGTATGTGGGGGCCGGAGAAGTCGAGACCATCGTCCGGCCGGTCAGCATCTTCGACCGGGACGCGTTCAAGCAGGAGGTGGAGCAGTTCGCGAGTGCGGAGGCCAAGGCTGAGGTGATTGCGTACCGACTTGACAAGACGATTCACGAGCGGATGGATGAGGATCCAGTCTTCTACCGGAAGCTGGGGGAGATGCTGAAGGAGGTGTACGAACGGTACAAGCAGGCGCGGCTCAGTCAGCTGGACCTGCTGAATCAGGTGCAGGAACTGTTGACCCGGGCCCAGAACCAGGAACGGTTTGACCCCGTCCCCGCATCCCTGGAAGGGCGGGGCTCGGCGCGGACCTGGTTCGAGATCGCAGGAGAGGCATTCCGGCAGGCGGGCACCGAACCGCCCGCAGACCAGCTGGCTGCGCTGGCACTCGAAGTGGACGGGATCATCGAGCGGCTCAAGATCGTCCACTGGGAGAACAACCTCGACATCCAGAACCGGATGCGGACCGATATCGAGGACGCCTTCTTCCGGATTCGTGACCGGACCGGGCTGGAGCTTGGCTTCGAGAAGCTCGACGAGGTCATGGACCAGTGCATCGGCGCGGCGCGGAAGCGCGCCAGCCGGGGCTGATAGTGGCGCCGAGGTTCGTCGGGACCGATTCGTGCCTGCTGGGTGAGGAGCGGGTACCATACCGGCTCTTCCGGTCGGAGCGTCGTACGCTGGGCATCACCGTCGAGCCTGGCGGGGAGTTGTTCGTCACCGCGCCGGAGGGGGTGGAGTCCGACCGCATCGATGCGGTCCTGCGCAGGCGACGGCAATGGATCCGCCGCCAGCGGGAGAGAGCATTCGATCAGCCGCGACCGGCGCCCCCTCGCCAGTGGGTGGGTGGGGAGACGCATCGGTACCTGGGGCGGCAGTACCGGTTGAAGATTGTGAAGGGGGCAACGGGGGTTTCACTGCAGGGTGGGTACTTTGTGGTCTCAAGCCCCGACCGGACACCGGCCCGGATCCGGGCAGCGATGGAGCTGTGGTACCGGAATCACGCCGCGTCCCTGTTTCAGCGGCGGGCGGCGGGGCTGATCGCCTCGACTCCGCGGCTTCGGCTCAAGGAAGTCCCGCCGATCCGGGTCCAACGCCTGGCCAAGCGCTGGGGGAGTTGCACCCCGAGCGGGACACTGGTCCTCAACGTGGACGCGGTGAAGCTCCCGATCGGCTGCGTGGACTATTTGCTGATGCACGAGCTGTGTCATCACCGAGTGCCCCACCACGGCCGTCAGTTCTGGCGGCTTCTGGAGGCGTGCATGCCGGACTGGGAGCGGTGGCGGGAGCGGTTGGGGAGGGTGGAGGTGTGATGGTCTGACGAGGCTAGAACGTAAGCGGGCACCCTGTTGTCAGGGTGCCCGCTTGATAGCCCTCAGGTGCTCTTGCCCGGTGACTGAACTACTTGTGCGCCTTCCTTGAGCCGTCCATTCGAATTGTCGACGCCCTCTGATAGAGGTCTGCCTTCGCATCATCGACCTTCCGTATCTGTTCACGAGCCTTCTCGGAGATTCGCACGGTGGGTGGGCTCTTGACTTCGCTGATCCCATCACGAAGGCCAGAGACTGAGCCTACCTTTGTGATTTGTTTCACATTCTCTCCTGGGACCAAGGAAAAAGGTGACAGTTACCGGGAATACTGTAAATTACTCCGCAGGGGAGAAATATGCAAGTCCTTGCTGGACTTAACCATGCGTGGGATTGCCCTGGGGTTCGCGACGTCACGAAGACGGTTCTCGTTGAGGAGCAACCTGCGCGGGAAACGGATCCAAAGGAACGGGGCCTCGTCGGATTGTCCAGCAGTAGCATCCAATACTACTTCCACTTTGACCGATCCATCCTGCTGCCAACCGTCCAGGTCACAGATCTCAGTCACCCAGAGAAAGTGAGGCATCGGTTCTCGTAGTACCATGTCTGTAAAACCATCATTCTCACGGAGACGGGCCTCGCGATAGTTTTTCGATGAGGTGCAAACCATTCGCCGTACGCTAGGGCCGCTTGGGCGCAATGAGGCGAGCGGATCGAGAATGTCGGTCGTGAGGAAATCCGCTTTCTCGGCGGTCAGAAAGATCTTGTCGGGAAACGGCACGACGATCGAGTCAATTTCATCCGCAAGTCGCGGGTAGACACCTTCGAGGGAAAGTTCGGAACGCAACGCCAATTGATACGGTGGAAAATTGTCATCGTTCACCACGACCCCCGCGGCGAAATCCGAACTTCGATACATGCCTTTCGTCCGCTTCACTAGAGGGGTGTCACTGTATGCCACGCCGACGGCCACCGCGGCATGCCCTGGCAGCCCTACGACCGGTGGCATTCCCGATTCCACATAGAGGGACAGGAGGTGAAGCATGGTGCGGAGATCTCGCTTGGAGAATGAGCTCCCGTCCATTCGGATCATCTTCGTGTCACGAGCAGCAGGTCCTACTGAGGCCCATCCATCCATTCCATTGTCGAGAAGGTGAAGCATTCTCAAGTCGTACTGCTCCGCACCTACCCCGTAGTGTCCAAACAGACTGGTGACCTGATCCATGTACAGGCCTCGTGCAGGGTAGGGACGTCCACGCGAGAGATCCGGGTTCAACGTAGTGATGTCGTACGGATAGATTTCGGGGTAAAGGTGATACCGTTGCGAGAGATACCGGAACACGCTCCATACCGCCGTATGGGCACATATGTGAGCTTCTGCATCCTGGCTTTGATGCGGAAAGGCGGCCACGATGAGGTTGTGACCGAGGATGTTGACTGAGTACTTCGCGAGGTTGACGCCATAGTGAAACCTGGAGAGAGTGGGCTGGACCTTGAGCGGGTCGAGTAAACAGCGCCCGATACGCGAATACTCGGTCGGCCGGACAATCACATACCCCACATACCCGGGAGTCGTGCTCGCCCTCGCCACAGCCTGGCTTGGTGAAAGACGCGTCTCCAGCAACTGGGAAAGATTGAGAGCTCGATCAGGACCACACAGGTCCGCGATGGATATTTCGACGTCGAAGAAATGAATTCGGCTGGTACGGCTGGATAGTCTGCTGAACTTCCGGGAGTAATATCCGGAGTACACGTTTCGGTAATCCTTGTCGATGTAATCGTGCTCGACAAGGGCAAACTTTGACACCGAAGCCGCACTGCGCAGCATCTCGACATCGCCGTCTGAAAGCCGGTCGACGTCGCACAGTGCAGCGAGGTCGGTAACAGAAGCGCTCGGGCGCAATCGAAACAGATCGAAAGTAGGCTGAGTCACAATTACCCCGAGGGAGCCAGAAAGACCAGGAAGTATCCAGTCGGTTCTTGGAAGACGATTTGGGCAGCGGCAAGCAAAGCTACCTCGTGGGTGCTCGATCCGCGAGACCAGCGCCCAAACCTGCTCGGAGCGGAGATTCACCGAACCTGGGCGCGCAAGTCGCCCCCAGCCATTGCCTCCCCCCATTCCCCATTCCCCATTCCCCTCCTAGCTTCCCCGGGTTACCCACTGCGTCACCCCACGTCCCGGAGCCCCGTCATGCGCCTGGCCCGTTTCGTCTCCCGCCTCCTTCCCCTGGCCCTGCTGGCCGTTCCGTCCATCTCCCCGGCCCAGACCATCGACGCCGCCCGCCTCGAGCGCCTCAAGACCGAGGCCGCCACGATGATCGATGCCCGCGCCAAGATGATCCAGGAGGGCATCGACATGTTGTTCTCCTTCAGCGAACTCGGCTTCCAGGAGTTCGAGACCAAGCGCTACCTGACCGGGATCCTCCGGCAGGCCGGGTTCAGCATCCAGGAGAACATCGGCGGTATCCCGACCGGGTGGGTGGCCACCTGGGGCGCCGGCAAGCCGGTGATCGCCCTGGGCAGCGACATCGACGGGATCCCACAGTCCTCCCAGACCCCCGGCGTCACCACCCACCGGCCGATGGTCGAGGGCGGTCCCGGGCACGGCGAGGGTCACAACACCGGGATGCCGCTGGTGGTGGCCTCGGCGATCGTCATGAAGGAGCTGATGCAGCGGGACCGGATCCCCGGCACCCTGAAGGTCTGGCCCGGCGTGGCGGAGGAGCTGGTGAGCGGCAAGGCGTTCTTCGTGCGGGCCGGCGTCTTCGCCGACGTGGACGCGGTGATCTTCACCCACGTCTCGAGCGGAATGTCCACCTCGTGGGGCACCCGCGGCGGCACCGGGCTGGTGAGCGTGGAATACGAGTTCACCGGCGAGACCGCCCACGCCGCCGGGAGCCCCTGGTCGGGCCGCAGCGCGCTCGACGCGGTGGAGCTGATGAACACCGCCTGGAACTTCCGCCGCGAGCACACCCGCCAGCAGGCGCGCATCCACTACGTGATCCGCGACGGCGGCGACCAGCCGAACGTGGTGCCCCGCACCGCCTCGGTCTGGTACTACCTGCGCGAGACCACCTACCAGAACATCAAGGAGCTGTACGACATCGGCGAGACCATCGCCAAGGCGGCCGCGGCGATGACCGGCACCGAGCTGTCCCGGATCCGGATCCTGGGCTCCGCCTGGCCCCAGCACTTCAACCGGCCGATCGCCGAGGCGATGCAGAAGAACATCGATCGCGTCGGGATGCCGGCCTGGGACGAGAAGGATCAGGCGTTCGCCCGTGCCCTGCAGCGGGACATGGGGTCCAGCAATCCGCGCGGGCTCTCCACCCGGGTCAGTGAACTCCAGCCGAGCGTGCCCGACAGCGAGAACCGCGGCGGTGGCTCCGACGACATCGGCGACATCTCCTGGGTGGTGCCGACGGTGACGCTGCGCTACCCGAGCAATGTTGGCGCCGGCCCGGGTCACCACTGGTCGGCCGGGGTGGCCAGCGCCACCCCGGTGGCGCACAAGGGCGCCGTCGCGGGTGCCAAGGTGGTGGCGATGACCGTCCTCGACATGCTCGCAAGCCCCCCGCTCCTCCAGGCCGCCCGGACCTACTTCACCGACGTGCAGACCCGGGACCAGAAGTACGTCTCCTTCCTGAAGGACAGCGACCTCCCGCCGATCGAGCTGAACGCCGACCGGATGGCGCGCTACAAGGAGGCCCTGAAGGCCAACTACTACGATCCGTCGAAGTACCGGACCTACCTGGAACAGCTGGGGATTGCCTACCCACCGACCCCGTGATGCGCGCCAAGCTTCGCCTCTTCCTGCCGCTCTTCCTGGTGCTGCTTCTGGCGGACTGCACCACGAAGGAGCTGGCCGAGACTCACCTCGGGGCACCGTACGTGCCCCATGAGGTGGTGGGCGACGTCGTCCGCCTGACCCTGGCCTACAACCCGGGGGCGGCGTTCAGCCTGTCCCTGGGATCGTGGTCCCGCCCGGGGTTCATCGTCCTGACCCTCGGGATTCTCGCGGTGCTCGGTCACATGCTGGTGCGGTCGGCCCCCGAGGGCCGGCTGCGGATCGTGGCGCTGGCGCTGGTCATGGGGGGCGCGGTGGGCAACCTGCTGGATCGCCTGACTTCCACCCTCGGGGTCGTCGATTTCATCGACATCGGCATCGGCACGCTGCGTTTCTGGACCTTCAACCTGGCCGATGTGGGGGTGACGACGGGTGCGGTCCTCCTGGCCTGGACGATCTGGCGGGAGGATGCCGCGCGCGAGGCGCAGCTCCGAGGGGTCCACTGAATGCCGGGCTGCCCCGCTGGGCGCTGGTTCCTGTCCTGCCTGGTCGGGGCGGTCGCACTGGCGGGACCGCTCGCAGCCCAGGACCTCGGTGCCCCGATCCCGACCGACCCCGCGATTCGCTCCGGGGTGCTCCCCAACGGCCTGCAGTACTTCATCCGGCGCAACGCCCGGCCGGCCGCGCGCGCCGAACTCCGCCTCGTGGTCAATGCCGGCTCGCTGCTGGAGGACGATGACCAGCTCGGGCTGGCGCATTTCGTGGAGCACATGGCGTTCAATGGCACCCGCCACTTCGCCAAGCAGGAGCTGATCCACTACCTCGAGTCGATCGGGATGCGCTTCGGCGCCGACCTCAACGCCTCGACCTCCTTCGACCAGACCGTCTACCAGCTGCAGGTCCCCACCGACAGCGCGGCCATGCTGGCCACGGGCTTCCAGATCCTCGAGGACTGGGCCCACGGGATCACCTTCGAGGCGGTGGAGGTGGAGCGGGAGCGCGGGGTGGTGATCGAGGAGTGGCGCGGGCGCCGCGGCGCCGACGCCCGGATCCAGGACGCCCAGTGGCCCGCGATCTTCGGGACGTCCCGGTACGCCGAGCGGTTGCCGATCGGCACGGTCGCCTCGCTGCAGGCGGCGGACTCTGCCCGGCTGGTCCGGTTCTACCGCGACTGGTATCGCCCCGACCTGATGGCGGTCGTCGCGGTGGGCGACTTCGATCCCGAGGCGATCGAGCGGCTGGTGCACCAGCACTTCCGCGGCTTGGCGATGCCCGACGCCCCGCGCCCGCGCCCCATCTTTCCGGTGCCTGCACCGGAAGCGCCACGCACCGCGATCGTGACCGATCCCGAGGCGCTCGAGACCAGCATCGGCGTCCTGACGATCCTGCCACCTCGCGATGACCGCACGGTCGCCGTCTGGCGCCGCCAGCTGATCGAGCAGATCCTGGCCCGCGCCCTCAACACCCGGCTCGCCGAGCTGAGCCAGCAGGCGGACGCTCCCTTTCTTGGTGCCGGCGGGGGACGTGGCTCCCTGGTGGCCTCGGCCGACGCCTGGTCGCTGAGCGTCCTGGTGCCGGATGGGGGGAGTGAGGCGGGGCTGTCCGCGGCGCTGACGGAGGTGGAACGCCTTCGTTGCTTCGGGATCACGGCCGGGGAGCTGGACCGGGCCCGGGCCGACATGCTGCGGGGGCTCGAGCGGCTCCACGCCGAACGCGAGCAGCAGCAGTCGAGCGGCATCGCCGGCTCGCTCGTGAACCACTACCTCTTCGGGCAGCCGGTTCCCTCGATCGAGTGGCGCCATGCCTCGGCGCAGGCCCTGCTGCCGTCGATCACGCTCGACGAGGCCAATGCGATTGCCCGGGAGGAGACCCTGCCCGGCACCCCGATCATCCTGGTCGGGGCTCCCGAGGCGTCCGGTCCGGCCGTCCCCGACGGCACCGCCCTGCTGGCGCTGTTCGGGCAGATGGGGGATCGCGAACTGGTCGCGTACGCGGAGACGGTGGACCCGGAACCCCTGGTGCCCACGAGACCGCCCGCGGGGCGCGTGGTGTCGGAACGCGTGGACACCACCCTCAACCTCCATGATTGGACGCTGTCCAACGGGGTCCGGGTCCTGGTGAAGCCGACCGACTTCAAGGATGAGCAGATCCTGATGAGCGCCACCAGCCCGGGCGGGCTGTCCCGCAGCGCGGATCCGGCATCGCTCAGCAGCCAGTTCGCCTCGGCGGTCGCGATGCAGGGCGGGGTGGGCCGGTTCAGCGTCATCGACCTGGACAAGGCACTCGCCGGGAAGTCGGTGGAGCTCTTCCCCTCGATCGGGCTCACCGAGGAGGGGTTGAGCGGTCAGGCCGCCCCCCGGGAGCTGGAGACGCTGCTCGAGCTTGTCTGGCTGCACTTCACCGCCCCGCGGGAGGACTCCGCCGCGTTCCAGGCCTTTGGCCAGCAGGTGCGTGCCTTCATGCAGAACCGGGGCGCCAGCCCGGAGGTGGTGTTCCAGGACACCCTCCAGGCGGCGATGTGGCAGCACCACCCCCTGTCGGCGCCGTTCACCCCGGACCGGATCGGCGAGCTCGACCTGGGCCGTGCGCTGGCATTCTATCGCGACCGGTTTGCGGATGCGGGGGATTTCACCTTCACCTTCGTGGGCAATGTCGATCCGGCGGTGCTCAAGCCGCTGGCGGCCCAATGGCTGGGCGCCCTCCCCGCCGCCGGACGGGAGGACGCCTGGCGCGACCTTGGCATGCGCCGTCCCGCCGGGGTGGTGCGGCGGGAGGTGCGGCGCGGCATCGAACCAGTCAGCCGGACGGCCATCCTCTTCCACGGGCCGATGACCTGGTCGCGCCCCGAGCGGTTCGCCCTCGACGCCACCCGGGAGATCCTCGATGTCCGGCTGCGGGAGGCGCTACGCGAGTCCCTGGGCGGTACCTACGGTGTCGGGGTGTCGGCCAGCACCCAGCGGATCCCGGTGCCGGAATACACCTTCACCATCCAGTTCAGCGCCGATCCGGACCGGATCGACAGCCTGACCACGGTGGTCTTTGCGGAGCTGGATCGCCTCGCGACCTCGGGGGCCACCGCGGAGGAAGTGGCGCGGATCACCGAGACCCGCCTGCGTGAGCGCGAGGTGGCCCTGCGCGAGAACAGCTTCTGGCTCTCGCTGATCGAGGTGACCGCCCGCGAGGGCGAGACGCTCGCCGCCGCCCTCGCGGAGCAGGAACGGCTGATCCGGGGCCTCGCCCCGGACCTGATCCGCCAGGCTGCCCGGCAGTACCTGGACCGCACACGCTACCTGCAGGTGACGTTGTACCCCGAGTCCATTCCCCCCCAATGAGAACGGAGGCAGTGTGAGCAGCGACGCCTTTCCCCGTCCTTCCGCGGACGAGCACGCGCCCTACTACGCGAGGTACGTGGACCTGGTCCCGGGGGGAGACCTGCTCGACACCATGCGGCACCAGCTGGACGATGCGTGGCAGTTCTTCTCCACCCTCCCCGAGACCAAAGGGAATCACGCCTACGCGCCGGGCAAGTGGACCATCCGTGAGGTGCTCGGCCACGTGATCGACACCGAGCGGATCTTTGCCTATCGGGCCCTGCGAATTGCCAGGGGTGACCAGACGCCCCTGCCTGGCTTCGACGAAAACCTGTATGCGCCCGAGTCCCTCGCCTCCGGACGCAAGCTGGTAGACTTGGCCGAGGAGCTCGGACTGGTCCGGCGCAGCAACCTGGCCCTGCTCAAGACCTTCACCCCGGAGGTGGGAGCGCGCATGGGCACGGCCAGTGGCCATCCGGTCAGCGCCCGCGCCGTCGCCTGGATCATGACCGGCCACATGCTGCACCACATGATGATCGTGCGGGAGCGGTATCTGACCGGGGAGTAGGGACTGGGGACTTGGGACAAGGGACCAGGGGTGGGTTTCCAATGTTGGGGCTTGGGAGTCGAGGAACTCCATCGGAAGTTGCGCTGGCAATACCGTGATCAGTGATTTCCCAATCTCCCAGCCCCCAGCCCCCAGTCCCCAGCCTTACGGAAACATCCCCAGCCACCCCACCAGCACCCGGGCCGATGCGGCGGCGAAGGCGAGCCGGTTCGGCCCGGTGTCCCGGACCCCCGCGAAGTGCATCTCGAGCTGGACCCCGCTCACCCGGCCGCCCGCGGAGGATCCGTGCCGGGCGGTACTGTACCCACCGTTGAAGTAGGACGCCGTGCCCGGCGAGGGGCTGCTGGGGCTCGGCACCGACGGGTAGCCCTCGGCCTCGAAGCGGGCGCCCAGGCTGGCCGGGCCGCGCAGGAGGTCGGCAAAGGGGACCACCGCCGTCTCGGCGAGGTCCCGGATGCTGCTCAGGGCTGCGAACCCACCGCTGTTGAGCTCCAGGTCGGAGCGGTCGAGGGTGCTCGCGCCGAGCAGGTACCCCCACTCCAGCCTGGGGATGGCGTGGGCGTGGCCATGGACATCGATGTAGAACGCCCGTGGATGAGCGGCGGCGGCCGCAATGCGGGCGGCCTCGATGAACCCATGGTACTCGCGCCAGGCCCGGACGGCGGCGGGATTGCCGTTGGCGGCCTCGATCACCTCGCGATTGGGGTCGAGCTTGGTGCGCCGCAGGCGGGAGACCACCAGGTGCGGCCGTCGCCCGCTCTCGACCAGGAGGGCGTCTGCCATGGCGCGCGCCATCGGGTCGGTGTTGGAGTCGGTCACCGTCGTGCCCACCGTGCGGTCAGGAATCTCGGCGGGGGTCAGCGCGCCGCCATGCGGGGCACTGAGGATGAAGGGGCTGTCCCCGGCGACGAACTCGATGTAGTCGTTGCGCCCGAAATAGGTGGTCCCCGGGACGAGCGGGGTTGCCACGGCCGAGAAGGCCGCTCCCAGGCTCCCGAGTTGGGCGCTGAGTCCCTGGGGTGATCCCGGGACCGGCCCGAGATGCCAGGCGGTCCCCGCCCTGCCATCGGCACCGGTCAGGACGGCCTCCGCCGCAACCCACCCCCCACCCGCCGTGACTGTGAACTGGACCACCACCCCCTGGATCGGCTGTCCGCTGGCGTC
Source organism: Gemmatimonadales bacterium (assembly GCA_048499805.1). Classification (GTDB taxonomy): domain Bacteria; phylum Gemmatimonadota; class Gemmatimonadetes; order Gemmatimonadales; family GWC2-71-9; genus JAWXBA01. Next base: position 413,646 of record JASNZF010000004.1, read on the forward strand.
CCGCACCAGGACGGTGGGCTCGAGCGCGACGGCATTCGCGACCACGGCCGACTGCTGGTCGCCGGCCGCGATGGTAAGGGTGGCCGGCACCGGTGCCGGTGGAGGCGGAGGCGGTGGGGCGGGTGGGGTTGGTGCTGCCGGGGATCCGCCGCAGCTGGACAGTACGAGAGCGAGGGTCAGCCACCGGGCCGGGAAGCGCATCAGGCAATGATAGCACCGCCGAGGGGGCCCCCTACAATCCCCCCGCCGGGCTCCCTACACTTCTCACATGAAACCCTGGCCCGAGAGCATCCACATTGCCCTGCCCGCGTGGGTGGGACAGGCGGTCGACGTGGACCGCGCGTACCCCACCGAGGAGGAGCGGGTCGCCCTCGCCGTCCATCTCGCGTCCGAGAATGTCCGGCACGGGACCGGTGGTCCGTTCGGCGCCGCGATCTTCAATGCCGCCACGGGGGCGCTGGTGGGATTGGGGATCAACCTTGTCACCACCCGGCGCAATTGCGCGCTGCATGCCGAGATGGTGGCGTTCATGGTGGCGCAGGGCCGGGTGGGGTCGCACACCCTCCATCTGCCGGGGGGGGCTTCCCATGACCTGGCGACGAGCTGCGAACCGTGCGCGATGTGCCTGGGCGCCGTGCTGTGGAGCGGGGTGCGCCGGGTGCTCTCCGCGGCCACCCGGGAGGACGCGATCGCACTCGGGTTCGACGAGGGGCCGGTCTTTCCGGAATCGATCCGCTACCTGGAGGCGCGCGAGATCCAGTTCGTGAGGGGGCTCCATCGGGAGACCGCGCGAGCGGTCATGGAGCGGTATGTGGCGCTGGGTGGGACGGTGTACAACGGGTGAGGGGGGGGGAGAAGTGAGAAGTGAGAAGTAAGAAGTAAGAAGTAAGAAGGGAGAAGGGCGCAGTGGGAGTGCCAGGGGCCGGATGGCCCGGGCTGACCATCAGTCCTGGGTGCTGAGCTCTCCGCGCAGGGCCCGGGCGATGGCGTCATGCGCCGCGTGGGTGTCGAATCCGCCTTCGGCCAGGGTCCGGGTGATGGCCGCCAGTCGCTCGGGCGAGAGGGTCCCGACCGGGATGTCGGACCCGGCCGCAAGGCGCCTTGCCTCGGCGGAGAGCTCCACGCTGTCGGCGGGGGTTTCGGGCGCGGCCTCGGCGGATCCGCCGCGCGCCGGCACCGGCGCATCGGGGCGGACCGAGGGGTCGGCACGCCGCATCGATGGGTCGGGGACCCCGGAACTCGCCAGTGGATCGATTGCCATCACACCCTCCGTGGAGACCACCTCCGGTCCGCGAACGATATCCCGGATCCGGACGGTTTGCCATCCCTCCGGTTATCGGTCCGGCGGCCGGAATCCTGAGTCCCTACCCGCGACGATCGACGATCATCGGCTGTCCCGGGACGTCGCGACGGAACTGCTGGCCCACCATCGACTCCAGCCGGCGTCCCACCCCCTCGAGGTCCTTGGAGATGTCGTGGGCGGAGGCCTCCATCTGGCGCGCCAGCGAGAGCGAGTCCTCGCTGGCGACCTTGCGGGCCCGCTGGACCTCGGTTTCAAGGGCCGGGTTCCACCGGGGACGGGGTGTGGCCGGGTCGCGCTGCGCGGCGGAGCGCAGGGCCATCAGGATCATGTCCCGGGCCGCGACGGCATCGGCAATGTCCGTGGTCTCGCGGGCAAAGGCCCCCAGCAGGCCGGCATCCTCCATCCGGAGGACCGCACGCTGGGCCTCGATGACGTGGCGGAACCGCGCCAGGTCGGCGAGCTGGGCCCGGAGCAGCGCCTCCGCGTCCTCCACCCCGGCATCCCTCACGCCGCGCTCGGGGTGGTGGCGACCTGGTTGGCGGCGACCCCCCAGGCCTCATGGAGCTCGGCCACGATCCGGATGACCTGGTCCACCCGCCCCAGCTCCGGCCGGGCATGGATCGCGGCGGTCTGGGTCAGCATCCAGGCATAGAGTTCCGCCAACCGTCCCGCCAGGTCACCGCCGCGTTCGCGATCGAGCGAGACGGCGAGTTCGCGGATGATCTCCTCGGCGTGGAGAAGCCGTTCGGTGCGTGCCTCGATCTGGCCGGTCTCGATCAGGTGACGGGCCTGGCGCAGCGCGGTCAGGAGCTGGGAGTAGAGCACCAGCAGCCGGCGGGCCGGCGGCATGGCCATGACTTCCATCTCGCGGTACCGGTCCATCGATCCGTAGCTCATGGGATTACTGGTCCTGGTTCTGGGCGGTCAGGCCAAGGAGCGAGTTGGACTGCCGTTGCAGGCGCGCGACGGCGGCTTCCATCTGGAGGAAGTTGCGGAGCAGGACTTCCCGGCGCCGCTCGAGCTGGGCGTCGATGGTCAGGATCCGGGACTGGAGGCGGTTGGCCTGGGCCTCCATCTGGGCCTGCTTGGTGGCCAGCATGCCATCGCCGACGCTCAGGTACGGATCCAGCAATCGCTCGATGCGGGCGCCGGCGCCGACGGTGACGGTGACGTCGCCGATCATGCCCGCGATCGTGCCGGTGTGCAGGACGGAGATGCCCGCGGCGGCGGTGCCGGGGTTCCCCACCAGCACGCGGCCGTTGCCGGTGGCGGCCTCGCCCCCGATCGTCCCCGCCACGTCGGTGCCGAAGGCGGATGCCGGCGCGCTGAACAGCTCGCTGGCCCCGTCGCCGGTGCCGGCCACGGCGACCTGGATCCCCGCGAGGGCGCCGTACTCGGTGGCCATCAGCTCCACCTGGTTGCCGTTGGTCACGGCGGTGACGCCGAGGCCGGCGGCGTCGAAGGCCGCCTGGACTGCCGCGGCGACCTGGGCCGAGGTCATGCCCGTCACCAGGATCACGTCCACCGACTGGCCGGATCGGGTGTCGGTCACGGTCAGGGTGTCGGGCGTCCCGCCATCGTCATAGACCCCGTTGAACACCGTGGAGGCGATGCTGGCCCGGGTTGCGGGGACGGTGATCTCCACCCCGAAGGTGCCCCCCACCGCATTGGCACCACTCGAGACCACCGTGAGGTCGACGCTCGAGGTGCCGAACTGCTCGGTGAACAGGGTCCGCAGGTCGCTGTAGCGGGTGGTGAAGCTGGCGTTGAACGCCGCCGCATCCAGGCTCAGCTTGCCGTTGCGGTCCAGGGAGAGCCCGGCCCGGGCCACGGTCGCCAGGTCGGCGGCGGCGCCGCCGACCGCCTCCAGCAGGACGGCGGGGAGCGCGGCTCGCGCGGTGCGGAGCACCGAGTCGCCGTAGAGGGCTGGCCGCGAGCTGGTGACGGTGCCCTGCTCCTGGATGAAGGTCACCAGGGCGTTGTAGGCGTCCACGAACTGCTGCATGGCGGCTTCGGCCGCGTTGCCGAACCGCCCGACCGCGATGGCGGTGCTGGCACCGGCCTCCTCGCTGACCAGCGAGAGGGTGACCCCGGTGATGGCATCCGTGATCACGTTGGAGGTCCGGGTCATCGCGATGCCGTCGATGCTGAAGCTGGCGTCGGCGCCGCTGGTCAGGATGGCGCCGGCAAGCTTGGCGCCGCCGCCGTCGAGGAATCCCAGTGCCTGGAGCGCGGTGCCGCTGGACTCCGCCAGGGCAATGCCGGCGGCGCCGGTGGCGTCGCTGGTCAGGATCAACCGGTGGTCGGTGCCCGAGACCGAAAGGATCGTGGCACTGACGCCGGTGGGGGTGGCCCCGCTGTTGAGGGCGTTGATCCGGTCCCGGATCGCCACCAGGGAGTCGGCGGTGGTCACCACGACGTCCTGCCCGTTGACGCTGAACGTGCCTGCGACCCCCAGCGCGGTGGCGAAGTCGGCCTGGCCGGTCCCGGCCAGCTTCTCCGCGCGCGCGAGGGTGTTCACCGTCAGGGTGAAGCTGCCCGGTGCGGCCGACGGCGTGGTGGTCACGTTGGCCAGGGCGCGGCTGCCCGAGAGGACGGTGGTGGTGGCGGTGGTGGCGTCGAAGGCGGCGCCGGTGCGCAGGGTGCGGGCGGCGGTGCGGACGGTGTCGAGCAGCCCCCGGTAGGTCGTGAGGGCGGTGGTCTTCTGCTGCAGTGCCACGATGTTCGCTTCCATCCGGTCCGCGGGAACGCGGGCCTGCGCAATGATGGCGTCCACCAGTTCGCGGGAGTTGAATCCCGTGATCAGGCCCTGGACGGAAGAAAGCGGTGCGGTCATCGAGCGATCCTCCTCGGAGGAGCGGGTGGGGGCCGTCACCGTGACGGCCCCGTCACCGGGTCACGAACTAGCGGAGCAGCGACAACACGCTGGCGGCCGACGAATTGGCCTGGGCCAGCATCGCCATGCCCGCCTGCTGCAGGATCTGGAACTTCGTGAACATGGTGCTCTCCATCGCCATGTCGGCGTCACGGATCGTGGACTCGGCCGCGAGCACGTTCTGGGTGACGGTGGCGACGTTCGCGGAGGCGAACTCCATCCGGCTCTGCGCGGCGCCGATCGTGCCGATCGCCGTGTTGGCCAGGTTGATCGCGGAGTCCAGCCCGGCCAGCGCCGTCTGGGCGTTGGCGGCGCTGAGCACGTCCAGCGTCGCGATGTTGAGCCCGGTGCCGCCGGTGCTCAGGTTCACCGCGCTGAGCGACACCAGGTCGCTGCCGCCGTAGTTGCCCGAGGAGCTGACCATGAAGTCGGCCGAGGCGGTGCCGCCGACGATGACCGTGAGGCCGTTCAGCCCGGTCGCGGTGACGCCGCTGTTGACGCCGACGGTGATGCCGAGCTTGTCGAAGTTGTAGCTGCCCGCGACGCCGGCCGGGATGGCCAGCGACTGGCTGACGCTGCCCGCGCCGGCCGGGGTGGAGAGCGTCGCCACGCCTGCCACATGCGCCATGGTGTAGGTGGCCGCCTTGGCGCCGCTCAGCTGGATCGAGGTGACGTTGTTGGACCCGACCGCCATGGTACCGCCGGTCTGGGTCAGGCCGAGGCTGCCATCCACCAGCGCCGAGCCCTGGTACTGCGTGGTGGCGGCGATCCGGCCGATCTCCGCCTTCAGCGCCTGGAACTCGGCGTCCAGCTTGCTGCGCTCCGTGCCGATCGACGCGCTGTTGGCTGCCGAGGCGAGCTCCTTCATCCGGTCCAGGATGCCGCTGATCGTGTTGACCGCGCCGTCCGCGATCTGGAGCATCGAGATGCCCTGGGCCGCGTTCCGGGAGGCCTGCTGCAGCGAGCGAACCTCGGCGCGCAGCTTGTTGGCGATCGCCAGGCCCGCGGCGTCATCGCCGGACCGGTTGATCCGGAAGCCGGACGAGAGCTTGGCAATCTGCTTGTCGAGCCCGGCGCTCGACACCTGCACGTTCCGGAAGGCGGAGTTTGCTGCGATGTTCGTGACAATGCTGGCCATGGCCTGTTACTCCCTTAACAGTTGGTGACGGAGCGTCCGTGCTCCGTGGAGGATCCAGCGGTTCGATGTAACCGCCGGATCGTTGTTATCGGAAAGGCCAGGAAAAGTCTGAGCAGGGGGAGCCGCCCGGCGTCCCGGGTCGGGGGGGGGGGCGGGGTCAGAGCGCCAGGAGGTTGACCGGTTCCACGGTGGAGAGGCTCGAATCGGCCGCAATCCACTGGAGGCCCAGGCGGTTGACCGGGTTCAGGATCAGCGGGGCCCGCAGGTTGGCGGTGCAATGCTCCGGCGTCTCGCCCAGGGTGATGATCGCCCAGGCCCCCCGGGTCCCCTCCCACGCCCCCGGCACGATCCGGTGCGGTTCCGCCACCAGGAAGGCCAGCGAGGCCACCTCCAGCGACTGGAGCCAGCCCAGCCCCTCGCGAACCGGCAGCAGGGCGAAGCGATCCAGTCCGTCAAATCCCGGCAATCCCCGCGGGAAGGTGTAGACGGCCGTGGACGGGATCTCGATCGCGCCAAAGCGCAGGGTGGCCACCCGGATCGTGGCGGAAATGCGGGCGGTTGCGGTCACCGGAGGTATCCTGCCAGCGAGAGGGAGAGGGTGCGCGAGGTGGCCAGGTAAGCCGCCTCCAGCGCGGTCTGGGCGGAGGTCAGGTTGATGACCGCCTCCTCGAGCGGAATCTCGGCCACCGCGGACCGTCGCGCGATCAGGCTGTCCGAACGGGCGGTGAGCATCGTGACCGTCAACTCCAGCGCACTGTCGCGCCCCCCCACCTCGGCCAGCAGCGCCTGGGTCGTGTGGACCGCCCCGTCGAGGAGGCCCATGCTGGTCCGGATGTCCACCACATTGTCGGCCATCAGGGCCGTTTCCAGCGCGGCCAGGGCGCCGATCACCCCGGAGGTCACCAGCAGTTGATCGCCGTTGTGGACGGTGTCCATCAATTGTCCGGCTCCCAGCTCGCTCTGGCGGCTCGGTCCCGATCCCACATAGGTCCCGTTGGCCTGGAACGGCGGTGCCCCGGTCGCCTGGCCCCCGAAAATGAACTCGCCGCCCAGGCTCGTGTTCCCCAGCGCGATGACCTGCTGCTGGATCTGCCGGATCTCGGCGGCCGCAATGGCGCGGGTGGCCGCACTGGCCGTGCTGCCGGACTCACTCGTGGCCAGCTGCTTGGCGCGCGTCAGCAGGTCGGTGACCTGTTGGAGGACACCTTCCTCAGTCTCCAGCCGGTGCCGGGCTGCGCCGGCGTTGCGTTGATACTGCCCCAGGGCGCGGAGGGTGCTGTCGAAGTCCACGACCTGCCGGCCCACGACCGGGTCATCGGAGAACCGGTTGACCCGGAGGCCGGTCACGGCCTGCTCATTGGCGCGAGCAACTGCCGCGCTGCCAGCGCTGAGTTGGCGGAGCAGGGTGAGCTGCCGGTGACTGTCGGATACACGCATCGGGAACCTGTTCGACAGGGGCAACGAACTGACTCGCGCCCGTTTGTGATCGTGCGGGCCGGTCGGGAAACCCGCTCGGACCGCTTCGCGGTACCGGGGTCGTCCTGTTATCGGCAACGATTCCAAAACCTTAACCGTGTTTTTCCACAGGGCCCACGGAGACCCTGTTGATAAGTCTTGAACCGGTGTGTACATTGTGGATAACAAGCCCTGCCCGATGTCTGTTGCTCACACTTCTCGATAACGAGTGCTTTGACCCGAATCCTCTGCTTCGCCGACGACCCCGCCGACGCCGCAGCGCTCGAAGGGCTTCTGGAGCACCAGGGATACACGGCCGTCCTCGCCTCGGGTGACGGCGCGGACTTTGATCCCGGTGCCGACGCCTCGATCGCCGCGATCGTGGTGGTCTGCCAGCGTCCAGATCATCTCGGTCTCAAGTTCCTCTCCCGGTTCGAGGACCGCCGGGTTCGCCCGCCGGTCCTGATCCTGGCCGGGGACGCCAGCGTGGAGCACGCCGTCTGTTGCATGCGGGCGGGGGCGGCGGACTATCTCCCGAAGCCGGTCCGGCCCGACACCCTCGCCGTGGCGCTGGAACACGCCCAGGCGCAGCGGGTCCTCGCCTCGGACCGGGCAGGCCTGAGCCGGGCGGTTCGACGGGTGGAGGATGAGCGGTTGATTGCCGGGCGCAGCAAGGCGATCCGGGAACTGCGCCAGCTGATCGGCCTCGTGGCGCCGACCGATGCGGCGGTCATGATCGAAGGGGAGTCGGGGACGGGCAAGGAACTGGTGGCGCGCTCCATCCACGCGCAGAGCCGGCGCAGCACCGAGCCCCTGGTCACGATCAACTGTGCCGCCATGCCCGAGGGGCTGGTCGAGAGTACCCTGTTCGGTCACGAGAAGGGCGCCTTCACTGGCGCCACCGCGCGTGCCGCCGGCGTCTTTGAGCGGGCCAACGGGGGGACCCTCTTCCTCGACGAGATCTCGGAGATGCGGCTGGACCTCCAGTCGAAGCTGCTCCGGGTGCTGCAGGAGTCGGAGTACGAACGGGTCGGTGGACGCGAGCTGCTGCGGACCGACGTGCGGGTGGTGGTCAGCACCAATCGGGACTTGCACGCCGAGGTGATTGCCGGCCGGTTTCGCTCGGACTTGTACTACCGGCTGCACGTCATGCCGGTCCGGACCCCGCCGCTGCGGGAACGGCCCGAGGACATCCCCGACCTCCTGGACCACCAGCTGCCGGTGACCTGCAGCGCCCTGGGCGTGGCGATCCCCGACGTGCCGCCGGCCACGATGGACGTACTGCAGGAGTATCCCTGGCCCGGCAACGTGCGGGAGCTCCTCAACGCAATGCACCGGGCGGTGATCCTCTCGGCTGGGGCGGCGCTGCGACCCGAGCACTTCCGGCTCCCCACTGCGGTCCCGGCGGCGGTCGCGGCACCCGCTGTCTCCGCCGAGCTGCCCCTCAACCTCGCCGAGCTCGAGGCACTGGCCATTTCGCGGGCGCTGGACGAATCGGACGGGCATCGCGCCAACGCCGCCCGGCTGCTGGGCATCAGCGAGCGCACCCTCCGGAATCGGCTCAACTCCCCCGGCACCACCGGGATCGTAAGCGGCCGAATTGACCGCAGTGGGGAAATTCTTTCCGCCTGACCCTCCGCCGGACCTGCCGCACCCTCCCGTTCGCCGCCCGACCAAACCACGTAACATCAGTAACTGCAACGTGTTGCACGATGCCTCGTGAAGCGGTATGGCACTTGCACATCGCGTCCCCAACTTCACGTCGGAGGGCGCATGATCAAGGGGCTGTTTGGCGCCGGGACGATGACCCAGGCGCTGCGCGCGGGACTGGACGAGAACGTCGCGACGCACCGGACGATCGCCGACCGGGTGGCGCGCGGCCTGGGCCGGAGCACGGTGACGGATTTCGAGGGGCAGCTGGAGGCCTCGATGAGTTCGGCCGACCAGGAGCTGACCCAGGACATGGCTGCGCTGGCCGACACCCAGCTCCGGTACGAGGCCGCGGCGCGGCTGCTGCAGCGCTCCTACGCCGACCTGCGCACCGCGATCCGCGACCGTGGCTGAGCCGACCGGTTTGCCGCCGGCCGGCCGGCCGATCCGCACCCTGCTCGGTCCGCTGGGCATCAGCGCCGCCGGCATGTCGCGCCAGCAGCAGTTCATGGATGTCATCGCGCGGAACATCGCCAACGCCGAGACCACCCGGACCGCCGAAGGGGGCGCCTATCGTCGGCAGGTGGCGGTGGCGGGGGTGGATCCGAGGACCGGGGCGCCGACCACCACCATCGTGGACGATGTGCGTCCAGGTCGCATGGTGTACGACCCCGGCCACCCCGATGCCTCCGACACCGGCTACGTCGAGCTGCCCAATGTCGACCTTGCGGCCGAGACGGTGGACCTGATGATGGCGCGCCGCCTCCACGAGGCGAACGCCAGCGTGTTCCAGGCGGCCAAGGCGATGCTGCGCCGGGCCCTCGACATCTGACCGGGGTGATGGCGTGAGCATTTCGAGTGTGCCGGGCGCCAACGCGCTGGTGCGGTTCCCGGGGACGACCCCTCCCACCGCGCCCGCAGCGCCAGCCGCGCCCGCGGCAGCGGCGCAACCAGCTGCCCGGCAGCCCGGGCTCTGGTCGATCCTTTCCCGGGCGGAGCGGATGTTCTTCGAGGTGCCCGAGGGGACGGGTGTCCTGGGGTATGGACCGGGAGGAGCGCCGACCGAGGTCGCGCCGGTCGTGGGTCAACAGCTGGACGTGAGGGCCTGACGATGACGATGCCAATCCGTCCGACCGCCCCGCCGATCGTGAGCCCGTTGGAGCGCGGCTTGGGCCAGCCGCTGGGCATTCCGCACGGCGAATCCCCCTTCGGAGACCTGCTGGCCCGGGCCCTGGGGGACGTCAACCAGATGCAGGACACCAAGGCCGACCTGATCACCGCCTTCCTGCGGGGTGATCCGGTCGAGCTGCACGAGGTGATGGCGGCCGCCGAGGAGGCGAGCCTCTCGCTCGAGCTGCTGGTGGAGACCCGCAACAAGATGATCGACGCCTACCGCACCCTCATGAACCTCCAGGTCTGAGGACCGCCCCCTCGTGCTGCGCCAGCTCAACTCGAACGGCCGGATGGTGGTCCTCGGCCTGGCCGCGGTGCTCCTGGTCGGGGCCGTCTTCGCGGCGCGCACTGCCAGCGCCCCCCGGATGGTGCCGCTGCAGCGTGGCATGGCGCTCGAGGAATCGGCGAGCGTCTCGGCGGCCCTCGGCCGGGGCGGGATCGCCTTCGAGCTGGGTGGGGGTGGCACCGAGGTCCTGGTGGCCGAGGAGGACGCCGCACGGGCGCGGGTGCTCCTGGCCCAGGAGGGGGTGCCGGCGGGATCCCGGCCCGGGCTGGAGCTCTTCGATCGCCCCGCCTGGGGGATGACCGACTTCACCGAGCAGGTGACCTATCGCCGCGCGCTCGAGGGGGAGCTCGCCCGGACGATCGGGACCCTGCGCGGCGTCCAGAAGGCCCAGGTCCACCTGACGCTGCCCGCCGCCAGCCCGCTGCGCAGCCAGGACCGTCCCGCCGAGGCGGCGGTGGTGGTGGCGTTGCGGGCCGACGCGGTCCTCAGTCCCGAGCAGGTCCGCGGCATTGCGCAGCTGGTCAGCAGCAGCGTGGACCAGCTCACCCCCGAGCATGTCGCGGTGATCGACGACTCGGGGCGCCCGCTCTCCGGGGGCGGGGGCGAGTCGGTGGCTGCGGGCCTCTCCAACCGGCAGCATGAGATGCAGGCCGGGGTGGAACGGGCGATGAGCGAGAAGGTCCAGGGGATGCTGGCGGCGGCCCTCGGTCCGGATGCGGTCCGGGTCCAGGTGGCGGCCGACCTGAACTTCGACCAGGTGGACCGGACCATCGAGGCGTACGACACCGCGGGCCAGGTGCTCAAGAGCGAGCAGCGGAGCGACCCGGTCTCGGGCGGCATCGATGGTGCTTCCGGCACCGCCGTGATGGTCAACGAGTACCTCAACTCACGGACGGTGGAGCGGATCATCGGTGGCGTCGGGACGGTGACGCGCCTGACGGTGTCGGCCATGGTGGACACCAGGGCGACCGGGTCGGAGGATGGGTTGAGCGACGCGGAGCGGGAGCGGTACACCGCGCTGATCCGCGACGCGATCGGGTTCGACGAGGCGCGCGGCGACCGGGTGACGGTGGTGGCGCTGCCGTTCCGCGGTGTGGTCGCGGTTCCGGCGGCGACCCAGCTGCCGCCCGACGCGGCTCCCGCCGGCCCGGGGGTGCTCCAGCTGGTGTCGCAGCTCGCCTTCCCGGTGATGAGTCTGCTGGCGTTGATCGTGGCGTTCGTGCTGGGATGGAAGGCGCTGGCGCCCGGTCGCGCCGCCGTGCCGCAGCTGGCGGCCGGCGAGGCCCGGGGGGGGCAGGTGGGTGGTGGGGCGAACGGCCAGCCGCTGCGGGAGCAGGCCCAGCGCGAGTCGCTCGCGGAACCGCAGTCGGCGGCCCGGGTGCTCCGTGCCTGGCTGACTGACCCGGCATGAGCGCCACCGCGGGCATGGAACGCATGACGGGCGCCCGCAAGGCGGCCATCCTCTGCCTGGCACTGGGCACCGAGGCCTCTGCCCGGGTCCTCCAGCAGCTCACGCCCGACCAGGTGGAGCGGGTGTCCGAGGAGATCGCCCGGATGCCGTCGGTCCCGGTGGAGGTGCTGCAGAGCGTGCTCGACGAGTACCAGGCCGCCCGTGCCTCCACGGAGCAGGTGGCCGATGGCGGGATCAACGCCGCCCGGGCGCTGCTCGAGGCGACCATCGGCACCGAGCGAGCCCGTGGCGTGGTGGAGCGGATCAAGTCGCCGCCGCCTCCCTCGGGGCTGGCCAAGCTGGCCCGGGTGACCCCGGAGGCGCTGATCGGGATCCTGCGCGGCGAGCAGCCGCAGACGGTGGCCCTGGTCCTGGCGCACCTCGAGCCCCGGCTGGCGGCCGGCGTGGTCGAGGCGCTGCCGCCGGCGTTCGGCACCGAGGTGGTCTACCGGATGGCCCGCCTCGGGCCGGTGACTCCGGAGGTACTGGCCGAGGTGGAGCGGTCGCTCAGCTCCCGGACCGATCTCGCGTTCGGCGGCGGGCCGGCGGCCACCGGTGGGCCGGCGGCGGTGGCCCGGGTCCTGACGATGGTCCAGAGCGCGACCGGGAACACGCTGCTGGAGGCGGTGGCGACCCGGGGCGCCGACCTCGCCTCGCAGATCCGGGACCTGATGTTCGTCTTCGAGGACCTCCAGCTGCTCGACGACCGTTCGATGCAGCGGCTCCTGCGGGACGTGCCCAGCCGGGAGCTGGCCCTGGGGCTCAAGGCTGCCAGCGAACCGCTCAAGGCCCACGTCTTCAAGAACATGTCGGAGCGCGCGGTCGAGGCACTCCAGGAGGAGATGGAGATCCTCGGCGCGGTGAAGGTGAAGGATGTGCAGGCGGCCCATGCCACCATCATCGCGACCGCCCGGGAACTCCAGGAGGCGGGGGAGATCACGGTGGACCGGGGCGGTTCCGAGGACACCATTGCCTGAGGGTCGGCCGACCGAGGCCCCGGAGCGATTCGCGGCCTGGCAGCCCCCCGACCTCCGCACCGTTGCGGCGCCCAGCAGCACCGAGCGGCCCGCCGCCGGACCGACCCGCGAGGAAGCGGCGTACGCCCTGGGCTGGGAGGAGGGGCGGGCCGCCATGGCGACCGCGGGCGAGGAGGCCCTCGAACTCGCGGCCGCAGCCTGCCAGGCCGCGGCCACGGCCATGCACCAGACCGGCGAGGTCCTCCAGGGGCGCTTCGCGGAGACGGTGAACCTGATGTCGGTGGCGATCGCCTGGCACCTGATGGGGCGGGAGTTCGCCGTCGAGCCCGGGCACCTGCAGCAGCTGGTCTCCCGGGCCCTGACGCTGGCGCCGCTGTCCGGACCGGTCGTGATCCGGTTGCACCCCGAGGACCTCAAGGTCCTGCGGCAGGTCCCTGGTGCGCTGGCGCCTCCGGTCCCGGCCACGATCGAGATGAGCTGGGTCGGGGACGACGCCGTGCAGCGCGGTGGGTGTCTCGTGGAGGGGCCGGCGACGGTGATCGACGGACGACTGGACCGCGCCCTCCTGGACACCTACGAACGGCTCTCGCATGGCTGACCTGACGGCACTGCCGGCGATGGACCGGATCCGCAGCGTGGATCGCCTGGCCCAGTACGGGCGGGTGACACGGGTGATCGGGCAGGTCGTGGAGGCGTCGGCGGTACCGGTGGCCGTGGGCGAGATCTGTCGCCTCACCACCGGGGCGCGCACCGGATTGGCGATGGTGGCGGGATTCCAGGAGCGGGGTGTCATGCTGCTCCCGATCGGGGACCTGGAGGGGATCCAACCGGGAGCGATCGTGGCGCCGCTGGGGCGCCCGCTCCGGGTCCGGGTGGGGCCCGGGCTGGTGGGTCGGGTGCTGGACGGCCTCGGCAACCCGATCGATGGCCGCGGGCCGCTCGGCCCGGTGACCACCCGGTCGCTCCACGCCGACCCGCCCTCGCCGCTCGACCGTCCACCGCTGGTCTCGCCGTTCGCGACCGGGGTCCGCGCGATCGACGGACTGGAGTCGCTCGGGCTGGGCCAGCGGGTCGGCATCATGGCCGGCAGCGGGGTGGGGAAGAGCATGCTCCTCGGGATGATTGCCCGCGGCTCCTCGTCGGATGTCAACGTGATTGCCCTGCTCGGTGAGCGCGGCCGCGAGGTGCGCGAGTTCATCGAGCGCGACCTCGGCCCCAAGGGCCTCGCCCGGTCAGTCCTCGTCGTCTCGACCAGCGACCAGTCGGCGGTGGTCCGGTCCGCCGGTGCGCTGGTGGCCACCACCATCGCGGAGTACTTCCGGGACCAGGGGCAGAATGTCCTCCTGCTGATGGACTCGGTGACCCGCGTGGCAATGGCCTGGCGCGAGATCGGGCTGGCCGTTGGCGAGCCGCCCACCACGAAGGGGTATCCGCCGTCGGTCTTCGCCACGCTGCCACGGTTGCTGGAGCGCGCCGGCGCGTCGCGGACGGGCACGATCACCGGGCTGTACACCGTGCTGGTGGAGGGGGACGACTTCAACGAGCCGGTGGCGGACGCCACCCGTTCGATCCTCGACGGCCACGTGGTCCTGGCCCGCCGGCTCGCCGCTGCGAAGCACTTTCCCGCGGTCGACGTGCTGGAGAGCGTGAGCCGGGTGCGCGATGCGGTTGTCTCTCCCGCGCACCGCGACGCGGCGAACCTCCTGATCCGGCTGGAGGCGGCCTACAAGGCCCACGAAGACCTGATCGCCGTCGGTGCCTACCAGCCCGGCGCCAACCGTGCGGTGGACGCGGCGATCGCCATTCGTCCGGCCTTCCTGGAGTTCCTGAACCAGCGGCCGGAAGTGCACTCGGCGTTCGCCGACACGCGCCACGCCGTGGTGAGCCTGGCGGCGCGGGCGAGCGCCCTCGAAGCGGGGACCACCACGTGAGCGGGTTCAAGTTCTCCCTCCAGCGCATCCTGGAGCTGCGGGCCAGTGCCGAGCGGCTGCAGGCCGCCATCATGCAGCGGGCGGCTGCGGCGGAAGGTGCCCGCCGGCAAGCCTCGGAGCAGAGTGCCGCCGACCTCGACCGGGTCCACCAGCAGACCAGCGAGATGGCGGTGGCCCCGGCCGGGCTCTGGCACGCCTACGAGTTGAGCACCGAGGCGGCGCGGGCCCGGCTGGAACAGGATACCGACGCCCTGCGTGATGCCGAGGCAAGCCGGCTGGAGCAGCAGGAGAAGTTCACCGATGCCCGGCAGGCCCGCCGTGCGCTCGAGCGGCTGCGCGAAAAGCAGGTGGCCGAGTGGTCGATCGCCGCGGCCCGCGCCGAACAGGCGGACACTGACGAGGTGGCCAGGCAGGTCACCGGGAATGGAGAGGTCGCATGAATCGACTCGTGATCGTGGGCGTCCTGGCGTTCGGGGTCGGGGTGGCGGGGGGGACCTGGAAGTCCCCGGCCCGGACCGCTGCCCATGGCGAGGTCGCCGACTCGACCGCCGCCGCGGACTCGGGGGCGGCAGGGCACACTGTGGAGGGGGTGAGCCACGACCCGCCGCCGGTCCCGGAGGCCGAGGGTGCGGCTCCTCAGGCCCCGGCCGATAGTGGAGCGGCGCTGGCGCAGGCAATCGACAGCCTTCCGGCCGCCACGGCGGTGGCGATGCTGGATCGCCTCCCCGAAGCAGAGGTCCTGGCGGTGCTCCGCCGCATGGACATCTCGCGGGCCGTCGCGCTGATCGAGATGATGCCGGCCGATCGAGGCGCACGGCTCACCCGCCAGATGCTGCTCGGCGGGCGGTGACGGTGTTCGTTGCCCCGATCCTGCCGGCCCCGGCCGCGGCCGCGGCCAGTGGTGCCGCGGGCGAGGAGCCCCGGGCACAGGCGTTCGGGGAAGTCCTCGCCCAGTTGGTGGCCGCCCTGACCCCTCCGGCGCCTCCCCCCCCGCCGCCAGTGCCGGTCGTCGGCCTCGACGGCGAGCCGGAGGGACGGCACGCCGAAGCCGACGGTGCCGAGCCGGATGCCGTGTTCGTGGCGGAAGCGGCCGCGGGAGCATCCGGGGAGGACGTGGCGAGGATCGCGGCGGGCCCGGAACGGACGCCGCCCCCCCGTGGCGATGGTGTGCCATCGCGTACCAATTCCGACCGGGCGACCGTAGCCGATGAGGCGGCACCGGTGATGGAGACAGCCGACCCGGAACCCCCTGCGCCGGGCGATGGGGAGGCGGCGCCACGGGCCCCGGAGGCCCGGACGGTTCGGACCGAGACGCCGGTGATGACGGCGGCCGCGGTCCTGATGACCGCATCGACGATGACTGGGGGAGCGACGTCGCCATCGGGACCCACGCCGCCACGTGCCGGTACCGACGCTGATGTGCGGTCTCCCCGGGAGCCACTTGCCGGGCGGGAGGCCCATGGCGGCCCGGCGCCGGTGGACTTCGAGCACGCCCTTCCTCGGGTGGCCGATCCCCGTGCGCAGGCCGTGGTCGGCGTTCTTCGGGAGCTTCTCGATGGCACGGGTACCGGTGGGGGTGACGGACCCGGCCCACTCCCAGTGGATCCGCTGCCCGGCGCCATCGCGGGACGGGTGTCCCGGGCGATCGCCGAGGCTCCTGTCGCGGGACAGACACAGCTGGAGGCGGATCGCGGGGCGGTGGACGACGCCGTGCCCGCGGAACGCACCAACGCGACGGGTGGGGATCGGGCCGGATGGCAGCGGGATGCTGCCCCGCCGCGCGCAGCACCGGTGGAGGTGCTGGCGCCCGAAGCCATGGCGAAGGCACCGATGCACGTACCGGCAGGCGCCCCACCGGTCGCGGTTCCGGTTGCCGCGCGGGGTGTCGATCCGCACCGGGATCCGCCGACGACCGGACCGACGGCATCCGAACCCCCGGACCTGTCCAGCCAGGGATCCGCGTTCGCCCCTGCCGCGATGGTGCAGCCGCGCCCCGGTGCGCCTGCCTCTGGCGCGCCGGTGATGCCCGCGGCACCCGCGGCCCCGCCCGAGCCGCTGCCCCAACCGATGGGATCGAGTTCCCAGGTGACCGTGGTGCTCGACGAAGCCCTGGCCGGTGCGAACCGCATCCGGGTGGCGCTCCGTGGCGACGTGGTCCACGCCACGATCGTTGCGGATGTCGCGGCGGCGGCGGCGCTCACCCAGCGGCTCCCGGAGCTGCAACGCTCCCTGCGCGACCGGGGCTTCAGCGATGCGCAGCTGTCGGTCCGGGTGCTGGGGGCGGAATCGGTCGGGGCCCCTGCCGGGGTGCGGCCGGAGCCGGCCCCGACCACCGCGAACACGGGCGATTCGCGAAGTGAGGCGGATCCACGCGCCGGCCAGCGGCGCGCCGACCCCGATGGCCGCCAGCGCCAGCCATCCCGAGATCCCGAACCAGAGGAGTTTGCGTGACCGCTCCCGTGATCCCCACCACCACCGCGGCCCAGGCCGCCGCCGCCACGGCGCCCGCGGTCAAGGAAGGGCCGATCCTCGGCAAGGAGGATTTCCTGGCGATGCTGGTGGCCCAGCTGCGCAACCAGGATCCGCTCAACCCGATGGACGGCGCCGAGTACGCGGCCCAGCTGGCGCAGTTCTCCACCGTCGAGCAGCTGATCCAGATCGGCGCGAAGATCGACGGCCAGTCGGCCGACATCGCCCAGAGCGTCCTGGTCGGCCAGAGCCAGCTGGGCTCGTCGCTGGTCGGCCGGGAGGTGACGATCCGCGGGGCGTCCCTCGCCAGCGACGGCCAGGAGCCCGCGCGGGTGGTACTGGAGCTGCCGGACGGCGCCAATCGCGTCGGGATCGAGGTGTTCGACGCCTCGGGCGCCAAGGTGGGCGCGCAGTCGTTCGGCACCCAGGCGGAAGGGCGCGCGGTGCTCACCCTCGACGCGCTCTCGCTCCCGCAGGGAACCTACAGTTACAAGGTCACCGCCCTCGACACCGCCGGGAAGGATGTCGCCCACGAGGCGTTCACCGTCGGCCTGGTCGAGGGCATGTCATTCGTGAACGGCCAGGTGGCCCTGCGGATCCACGGGACGCTGGTGCCGATGCTGGACATCGTCGAGATCCTGACCGCCGCCACGCCGGTCCCCACTTCCCCCATTGAGGAGTCCCTCTAGCATGATGCGTTCCCTCTTCGCCGCGGTGTCCGGCCTGCGCAATCACCAGACGCGCCTGGACGTGATCGGCAACAACATCGCCAACGTGAACACCCTCGGCTTCAAGGCCTCGCGGGTCACCTTCAAGGAGGCGTTTGCCCAGCTCCTGCAGGGTGCCACCCGTCCGCCCGGCGACCTCGGCGGCGTCAACCCGATGCAGATCGGGTCGGGCATGAGCATCGGCAGCATCGACCAGCTCTTCACCCAGGGCGCCCTCGAGGCGACCGGGCTGAACACCGACCTCGCGATCCAGGGCGACGCCTTCTTCGTCGTCAACAGCGGCTCGCGCCGGTTCTACACCCGGGCCGGCAACTTCCAGCTCGACGCCGACGGTCGGCTCATCGCCGCCAACAACGGCTTCGTGGTGCAGGGCCTCATCGCCGACAGTGCGGGCGCGTTCAGCTCCTCGTCCCGGATTGGCGACATCGTGCTGCCCTTCGGCAAGCGCACCGCCGCCAAGGCCACCGAGTTCATCACCCTGACCGGCAATCTCAGCGCCAACGCCGCGGTGGGTGACACCCACTCGATGGGTGTCACGGTGCTGGACCAGACCGGTACCCCCTACAGCCTGGACCTGCTCTTCACCAACACGGGCGTCGGCACCTGGGACTGGGAGGCGACGTCGCCCGATGGCACCGTCACCGCGGGCACCGGTACCGCGACCTTCAACCCGGACGGCACCCTCGCCACCTTCACGACCCCGGGCGGTGGGGCGCTGACGATCACCCCGACCAGCGGTGCCGGGCCGTTCGATGTCACGGTCCTGCCGGGCACGGTGGGCGACTTCAACGGCCTCGCCGGCTTTGCGGGCGCCTCGAACGCCGTCGTCTCGCACCAGGACGGCTTCCAGTCCGGCGACCTCCTCTCGATCGAGGTGGACACCAGCGGGACGATCACCGGGGTCTTCTCCAACGGGGTGAGCCAGGCGCTCGCCCAGGTGGCCCTGGCCCGGTTCAACAACCCCGGCGGCCTGATCCGCCGCGGCGACAACATGTTCAGCGAGTCGGCAAACTCTGGCCTGCCGGTCCTCGGGTTCGCCGGCACCACCAGCTCGTCCCGGATCACCGCCGGTGCGCTTGAGAACTCGAACGTGGACCTCTCCCAGGAGTTCACCTCGATGATCGTGACCCAGCGCGGCTTCCAGGCCAGCGCCCGGGTCATCACCACCTCCGACGAGATGCTGACCGAGCTGGTCAACCTGAAGCGCTGAGCCGCAAGACCGAGGGGAGGCGCGGGCCCGCCTGGGACTCGCGCCTTCCACCGCCCGGCGGCAACCTTCGCCGCCGGGCGGCAGCGACTGCCGCCCCATCGACTCCCCCGCTCCATCGCTCCATCGCAAGTGCCCATCCCACATGACCTTGCGTCCCGGCTCCGGCGTGGTACGCGGGTTGCTTTTGGACGACACGTTTGCCGTCCACAACCCGGAGTACAGATCCCATGGAAGCTGCAGCTCCCGAAGCAGACGCTCGCCCGGCGCCCGGTCTGGTGCCGACCCTCGGCGTGGCCCTCGTCGCTCTCGGCGCCGGGTTCGGCGTCGGGATGATGGTCGTCGGTCCCAGGATGGCCAGCGCCGCGCCGGGGGCCGAGGCCGAGGCGGGGGACGCGGGGGGGGGCCACGGGCCGGCCGCCCCCGCGGCGTCGGCGCTCTTCACGGTGGATGGCCTGATCGTCAATCCCGCAGGGTCGCGGGGGCAGCACCACCTGATCATCACGGTCGCCTTCGAGGTCAACGACCCGGCCGCCCAGGCCAAGCTGCGGGCGGCGGAGGTGCCGCTCAGGGATGCGATCTCCTCCTTGCTGGAGCGCAAGACCCTGGACCAGCTGACGGCCGCCGGGATCCGGGAGCAGCTCAAGGGTGAGCTGGCACCGCTCGCCGCCGTCCACGTCGGCAAGGTCCCGGTCCGCGTCTTCGTTCCCCAGTACATCGTCCAGTAGTGGTGACCGCACCCGCCTCTCCCGCCCCGGAGGCCGTCCGGTACGATTTCCGGCGGCCCCCGTGGATCGGCCGCGATCGGCGCGCGGTGCTGGACGGCATCCACGCCCGGCTGCTGCCGGCGCTGGGCCAGGTGATCACCAACCATGTCCGCCAGACGGCGACCCTCACGCTGCGCGAGGCGGTGATGGTGAGCTTCGGCGAGGTCCGGGGCGAGTTGGCCACGCCCTGCGTCGCGTTCCTGGTGCCGCTGGGAGAGCGCGATGGGACGGGACTGGTGGTCGTCGAGCCCGCCCTCGCCCTGTCGCTGGTGGACCGGCTGTTCGGGGGGCAGGGCGAAGCGGGGGAACGGCCGGCCACGCTGACGCCGCTGGAGCAGGCGGTGCTCGGGCAGCTGGTCCAGGGGTTCCTGGCCGCGCTCCGCAACGGGTACCAGGAGGTGGCGGCATTCACCCCGGGGGCGGTCCGCTTCGAGGAGATCGTCGAGCGGATCGAGGTGGCCCCGCCCCACGAGCGGGTCTTTCTCCTCGCGCTCGACCTTCAGGTCGGGAACACGGCCGGGCCGCTCTCGGTGGTGGTGCCGGCGGAGCTCCTGGCCGGCTTCGTCCAGGGGCCCGCAGCCCTGGTCGCGGCGCCCTCGCCGGAGCCGGCCCGCGCCCTGGTCGAGACGCACCTGCGCGCCGCCCAGGTCCCGGTGGTGGTCCGGCTGCCGGGGTTCCGCCTGGCGGCCCGGGACGGCGCCACCCTCGCCCCCGGCCAGGTGTTCGAGACCAACCACTCCTTTCACGGCAATGTCGAACTCCACGTCAATGGCCGCCGGCTCTTCGTCGGGGCGCTGGGACGCCAGCAGGGCCACGTCGGCCTGCGCGTCCTCGCCCCGGTGGACCCCACCACCCCGACTCCCTCCCGCGTGATGCGGAGGACAGAGGCCCCATGAGCAATCCCGTGTCCGGCACCCGGCCGGCCCGCACCCCCGATCTCGAGTCCCTCGACCTCCCCACGCCCGAGCGGCCCACGGCTGGCGGGGCGCGGCTGGACTCCCTCCTGGACATGATGCTGCCGGTGACGATCGAGTTCGGCCGGACGACGCTGAGCATGCAGGAGGTCCTCGACCTGGGGCCCGGCTCGGTGATCCAGCTGGATCGCCTGGTGGGCGAGCCGGTGGACATCTTCGTGAGCGACCGCCGGATGGCGGAGGGCGAGGTGGTGGTGATCGGCGAGCGGTTCGGGATCCGGATCACCCGGGTGCTGCCGCGCCAGCACGAGTCCGGCGCCGGCCGAGGGGATCGCTGACGCATGCTGACCGCGGTGGCGGCACTGCTGGTGACGGTGGGCGTGATGCTGGTGGCGCTCCGGCTGCTCGGCCGGTTGCAGGGCATGCCGGTCGGCGACCGGCGGGCGGGTACGCTCGAGGTGCTGGACCGGGTCGGCACCGGTCCGCGCTCTGGCGTGGTGCTGGTGCGGGTTGCCGACCGGGTCCTGATCGTGGGCGTGGCCCAGGAGCACACCTTCCTCGGGGAGCTCGAGGGCGCGGCGCGCGACGCCGTGCTGGGCAAGGCCGAGGAGCGGACGGCGGCCCGGCCGAGCCTGCTGGCCCGCTTCGGCCTGGCGGCATTGCTGACGCTCGCTCCCGCCGTGGCCGGTGCCCAGGTGGTCACCGCGCCACCGCCGACCGTTGTCGCGCCGGCGCCCGGTGGGCCGCAGGCGCCGGTGGTGCGTCCCCCGGCACCGCCCACGGTGGATCTCCGGGTCGGGTCGGGCGACCAGGCGATCGAGCTTTCGGGCGCGGTGGGTGTGGTGGTCCTGATGGGGGTGCTGGCACTGATCCCGGCGGTCATCCTGCTGATGACGGGCTTCACCCGGATCCTGATCGTGCTGGCCTTCCTGCGCTCCGCCATCGGGACCCAGTCGGCGCCTCCCACCCAGCTGCTGGTCGCGGTGGCGCTCCTGCTCACCGTGCTGGTCATGCGCCCGGTCCTGAACGACGCCAATGACAGCGCGCTGCAGCCCTACCTGCGCGGCGAGATCGGCCAGATGGATGCCTACCGTGCCGCGGTGATCCCGATGCGTCGGTTCATGCTGGCCAACACCCGCACCGAGGATGTCCGCACCTTCGTGGAGCTGGCCGGCGAGGCCGAGGCGGCCACGATGGACTCGGTGGGGACCACCACCATCGTCACCGCCTTCGTGACCAGCGAGCTCCGGGCAGCGTTCCAGATGGGCTTCGCGGTCTTCCTGCCCTTCCTGGTGATCGACCTGATCGTGGCCTCGGTCCTGATGAGCATGGGGATGTTCATGCTCCCGCCGGTGACGGTGGCACTGCCGTTCAAGTTGCTGCTGTTCGTCCTCGCGGACGGCTGGTCGCTCGTCATGCAGGGGCTGGTGGCATCGTTCAAGGTGGCGGCGTGAACTCCTCCGTGGTGGTGGAGCTGCTGCAGCGCGCCCTCACCACGGTGCTGACCGTCGGGGGGCCGCTGCTCCTGGCCGCCCTGGTCGTGGGCGTGGTGGTGTCGCTCCTCCAGGCGGTGACCCAGGTGCAGGAGCAGAGCCTGACGTTCATCCCGAAGCTGGTGGTGGTGGCGCTGGTGTTCATGGTGACCCTGCCCTGGATGATGCGCAGCATGGTGAGCTTCACGGTGCAGCTCCTGCGCGGGCTGCCGGGGATGGTGCCGTGAGCGACGCCGTCCTCGAGGCGCTGCGCCCGGTCAACTGGCCGCTGCTGGCCCTGGTGATGAGCCGGGTGGCCGGCCTGGTGATGACGGCGCCGCTGTGGTCGCTGCGGTTCATCCCCACCCAGGTGCGCGCCGGGATCGCCCTGCTGCTGAGCCTCCTGATGCTGCCGCTGGTCCCCGCGACGGCCGTGCCCCCCGCCACCGGCGAGGTGGCGGTGCTGGCGGTGCTGGCCGAGCTGCTCCTGGGCCTCGCCATCGGGCTCACTGCGGCGGTGTTCCTCTACGCCCTGTCGGTGGCGGCCGAGGTGGTGTCGCTCCAGATGGGCCTCTCGTTCGGCGCCGCCTTCGGCGGCCCGGCCGACACCGGCACCCCCGGCATCGGCCAGCTGTACCACCAGTTCACCCTGGCGATCTACGCGGTACTCGGCGGGCACCTGATGCTGGTGACCGCCCTCGGCATGTCGTTCCGGATCGTCCCGCCAGGCGTCGGCATGAACCTCGAGGGCGGGGTGCTCCACATGATTCCCGTCCTGGGGACGGTCTTCTCGGTGGCCATCCAGGTGGCGGCACCCGTGATGGTCGCGCTGCTGATCACCAACCTGGCGCTGGCGGTGCTCAATCGTGCCGTGCCGCAGCTCCACACCCTGATGGTGGCGGTGCCGCTCACCGTCGCCGTGGGGTTCGTGGTGATCGGCGCCACCCTGCCGCTCACCGCCGGCCTGGTGACGCGCTGGGTCGGCGGGCTCGAGGGCGGGGTCGCCGAGCTGCTTGGCCGGGTGGCGCCGATCGCGGGGGCGCGGTAGCCGATGGCCGACCAGCCCGCCCAGGAACGCACCGAGCAGCCATCGGCCCGGAAACTCGCCAAGGCCCGGGAGGAGGGACAGGTTGCCAAGAGCCAGGAGCTGCTCGCGGTCACCGTCCTGCTGTCCGGCACCGTTGCCCTCGGCATGGGTGGCGCCACCCTGGGCCGCAACATCGGTGGGGTCCTCGACCAGACCCGCACCTGGCTGGCGGCCGGCCCGATCTCGACCGTCGAGGCGACCGCGCTCCTGCGGGAGCTGGCCGTGACGACGCTGGGCACGCTGGCCCCACTGCTGGTTGCCGTGTCCCTTCCGGTGCTGTTGGTGGGAGGATTGCAGGCCCGGGGCGTGCTCTCGCTCAAGCCGGTGACCCCGCAGTGGTCGCGGATCAATCCGGGGGCCGGCCTCAAGCGGCTGCTCGGCACCGAGGGGCTCTTCACCCTGGGCAAGGCGATCGTCAAGCTGCTGGTGCTCGGGTTCGTCACCTGGGGGGTGCTGACCGCCACCTGGCCGGCGATCGCATCGCTCACCGGTGCCAGCGCCATGACCGTCCTCGCCGTGACGCGGTCCACCGCGATGCGGATCGGCCTGCTGGCCGGCGGGGCCTTCCTGGGCGTGGCGCTGGTGGACTTCCTGTTCATGCACTGGAAGCACCACAAGCAGCTTCGGATGACCAGGCAGGAAGTGGTGCAGGAACACCGGGAGACCGAGGGTGATCCGCTGCTCAAGAGCCGGATCCGCTCGCTGGCGCAGCAATTGGTGCGCAAGCGGATGCTGGGCCGGGTCAAGGACGCCGATGTGGTGATCGTCAACCCGACCCACATCGCCGTGGCCCTCCGCTACAACGCTGGCGAGGGCGCCGCCCCGATGGTCCTGGCGATGGGCCAGCGCAAGCTTGCCGAGCGAATCAAGGCCATCGCGGTCTCGGCCCGGATTCCGGTGGTCCAGAACGTCCCCGTGGCCCGGGCGCTGCTCGCCACCGCCAAGGTGGGCCAGCCGATCCCGCCGGCGCTGTACGCCGCGATTGCCGAGATCCTCGCCTTCGTCTACCGCCAGCGCGGCCGCGGCCCGGCCGGCCTGACCGTGCGGCAGCGCTCGTGAGCACCGTCGGCGCCATTCCGCCCGCGCCGCTTGGCGGCGTCCAGCCGCACCTCCGGTCCGAGGCGACGCCGTCCCCCACCGGGCGGGCCGGCGGGTCGGCCCCCCGGATCAGCACCATGATGCGGTTCCGGGGCGGGGCCGAGACCTGGCTGGCCCTCGGCGTGGTCGTGATCATCGGCCTGTTGATCGTGCCGCTCCCGCCACCGGTGCTCGACGGGCTCCTCGCGCTCAGCCTCGCGCTCTCCATCATCGTCCTGCTGGTGACCCTGGGCGCCAGCGACCCGCTCGAGTTCAGCGCCTTCCCCAGCCTGCTGCTGCTGCTGACCCTGCTGCGGCTCGGCCTGAACGTCGGCACCACCCGCCTGATCCTTGGCGGCGGCTACGCCGGCGAGGTGATCGACGCCTTCGGCAACTTCCTGATCGGCGGCAACCTCGTCGTCGGCCTGGTGATCTTCCTGATCCTGGTGGTCATCAACTTCATGGTGATCACCAAGGGCGCCGGCCGGATCGCCGAGGTGGCGGCCCGCTTCACCCTCGATGCCATGCCCGGCAAGCAGATGGCCATCGACGCCGACCTCGGCGCCGGGCTGATCGACGAGCACGAGGCGCGCCGCCGCCGCCGCGAGATCGCGCGGGCGTCGGACTTCTACGGGGCCATGGACGGCGCCGCGAAGTTCGTGCGCGGCGATGCCGTCGCCGGCCTGATCATCACCGCCATCAACCTGGTCGGCGGCTTCGCCATCGGGATGTTCCAGCAGGGCCTGTCGGCCGCCGAAGCGGCGACGACCTACAGCACCCTCACCGTGGGCGACGGCCTGATCACCCAGATCCCGGCCCTGATCGTCAGCACCGCCGCCGGCATCCTGGTCACCTACGGCGCCTCGAGCGAGGGGGTCGGCTCGGCGCTGGTGGGACAGCTCACCAGCTCACCCCGACCGCTCTGGCTGGCCTCCGGCGTGATTGGCGTCTTCGGGCTGCTGCCCGGCCTGCCCGCGCTGCCCTTCCTGCTCCTGGCCGGCGCGACCGGTCTCATGGGCTGGCGCCGGCAGCAGAGTCTCGCCGTCCCCGCGACCGGCGGGGAGGCGCCCGTCGCCGAGGCCACCCCGACCGCGCCACCGATCGCCGAGTTGATGCAAGTGGACACCCTGGAGGTGGAGCTGGGGTACGCGCTGGTGTCGCTGGTGGACGAGACCCAGCAGGGAGACCTGCTCCACCGGGTGGCCATCATGCGCCGCCAGGCGGCCCTCGAGATCGGGGTGCTGGTCCCACCCGCCCGGATCCGGGACAACATCCGGCTCACCCCCACCGAGTACCTGTTCCGGATCCGGGGCGTGAAGGTGGCCGGCGGCGAGGTGATGCCCCGCTACCTCCTGGCACTCGATCCCGGCGGCGGCGCGCCCGCGATCGACGGGATCCGCACCACCGACCCGTCGTTCGGCATGCCGGCGACCTGGATCACTGCCGATCGGCGGCTCGACGCCGAGGCGATGGGCTACAACGTGGTCGAGGCGGCGACGGTCCTGGCCACGCACCTCATGGAGACGATCCGGCGCCACGCCGGCAGCCTCCTCAGTCGGCAGGACGTGCGCCAGCTGGTCGATGCCCTGCGCGAAACGCACCCGGCCCTGGTCGAGGACCTGATCCCCGCGCGGCTCTCGCTCGGCACCCTGCACCGCGTGCTCCAGCGACTCCTCCAGGAGGGGCTCCCGGTCCGCGACCTCGTCACCATCCTCGAGGCGCTCTCCGACGTGGCCGAGTCGAGCAAGGACCCCGAGGTCCTCACCGAGCATGTGCGCCGGGCGCTCTCGCACCTCGTGGCCCAGCGCTTTGCCGACGATGACGGCACCGTGCGCGGCATCACCGTGGGTCCCCGCCTCGAGGCGGCCCTGATGCAGCTCTTCTCCCCGCGCGGCGGTGGCGACACCGCCCGCCCGCTCGAGCCCGACCAGCTCACCGCGCTGCTCCGGCAGCTCGATGGCATGGTGGCCGCCGCCCGCCGCGAGGGCCGCAGCCGTCCCCTGATCACCCCGGCCGGGCTGCGGGTGGGCATCCGCCGCCTGGTGGAGCCGATCCTGCCCGACCTGTCCGTTGTCTCGCTGCGGGAACTGCCCCCGCAGACCCCGGTCCAGAGTACCGCCCTGTGGGAGGTTCCTCGTGCTTGAAGTCTTCGTTGGCGACCACCTGCCGACCGTCCTGAGCGAGGTCCGCCGTGCCCTCGGTCCCGATGCCTGCGTGGTGGACGTCACCACCACCGATGGCCGGGTCGAGGTGCTGGCCTCCGAAGTGGCGCTCACCGTGCACCCCGTGCGACGCCCACCCCGCGAGGCGCCGGCGCCCGCGCAGGCGCCCCAGTCGCCTGGCCCGGAGCAGTTCGGCGCCGTCCTGCGCGACCCGCCAGTGGTGCCGGAGCGTCCGGCCCGGCCGGAGCCGCCTCGCACCCGCCCGCGCACCGACCGGGCGTGGGACACCCCCTCCCCGATCCGGCCCACGATCCTGGCGCTGATCGGGCCAACCGGCGCCGGCAAGACCACGACCCTCGCCAAGCTGGCCACCAACCCGCTTGCCTTTGGCGGCCGGTCGGTCGGCGTGCTGGGTCTCGACACCTACCGGATCGGTGCGGTGGAGCAACTGGAGACCTACGCCGAGCTCGCCGGCATGCCCTGCGAGGTGGCCTACGAGCTTGCCGACCTGCCGCGCGCCCTCGGCCGGTTGGCGGAGTGCGACGTGATCCTGGTGGACACCCCCGGCCGGGGTCCCCGGCAATCGGAGGACCTTGCCACCATTCGCCAGTGGCTGGCGCGGCTCGAGCCGGATGAGACCCACCTGGTGCTGCCGGCCAGCATGATGCCGCAGGTGATGCGCCGCACCATCGCCAGCTTCTCCACCTTCCGGGTGACCCACCTGCTGGCGACGAAGCTCGACGAGTGCCCCCTCGACTCCCGGGTCTTTGATGTCGTGGCGCGCCAGGGCAAGCCGATGCGCTGGTACACCGATGGCCAGGAGGTGCCCGCGGACCTCCACGCCGCCACCGACCGGCTCGAGCGCGCCGCATCCCGACATGCGGCGCGTGAACGCGCCCAGGAGGCGTTCGCATGAGTGACCAGGCCAAGGTGCTCCGGCAGGCGCGGATCGCGCCGGTCCTGATGCCGGACCCGCTCACGCCATCCACCGAGACGGAGGCGATCGTCATCGGCAGCGGGAAGGGTGGGGCCGGCAAGTCGCTCGTCTCGCTGACGGTGGCCGCCGCCCTCGCCGACCAGGGGTACCGTGTCCTCCTGGTCGACGGGGACCAGAACCTGGGCAACCTGCACGTCCTGCTCGGCGTGCGGCCGGCGGTCCAGCCCTCCGCGCTGCTCGACGGGACCGTTGATCCGGCCGATGTCGTCGTTCCGGTGGCCCCGGGGCTCTGGCTCATGCCCGCGGCCAGTGGGGACGAGGCGATCCAGCGCCTCAATGGAACCGACCGGGCCCGCCTGCATCGCCGGGTGACCACCCTCTACCCCGAATACGATGTGGTGGTCGTCGATGCCGCCGCCGGGCTCGACAGCGCGCTGCGCTGTGCCGCCCTGCGCGCCACCCGCCTGGTCCTCATCACGACTCCCGAACCGACCGCGCTCACCAGCGCCTACGCCCTCGTCAAGATGGTGCACGCGCGACTCCCCAGGCTGCCGGTGGACCTGATGGTCAATCGCACCCTGAGTCCCGAGGAGGGCCAGCTGGCGGCCGACCGCCTGCAACAGGCCGCGGTGCAGTTCCTCGGCCGCCAGCTGCGCTACCTCGGCGCCATCCCGGAGGATGCCGGCATGCGCGCCTCCCTGGCCAACCCCGCGGGACTGGTCGATGCGGCCACCGCCGGGCCCGCCCAGGCGCGGGTCCATGCGATCGTCCGCGAGGCCTTCCCGGACCTGACCGCCCGGCCGGCTTCGGCTGCGGAGGCCGCCGCGTCGTGAGTGGTCCCGCCACCGATGCGCTCTGGGCCCGGTACCGCGAGACCGGCGACCCCGCCGCGCGGGCCGCGATCCTCGGCGAGCTCATGGGGCTGGTGCACCACACCGCGCGCCAGATCGCCCGGCGGGTCGGTGACGCGGTGGCCTACGACGACTTGGTCGGTGCCGGTTCCCTGGGGCTCGTGCAGGCGTTCGGCGGGTTCGATCCCGATCGCGGCGTCTCCTTCGTGACCTACGCCACGACCCGGATTCGCGGGGCAGTGCTCGACGAGCTGCGCGCGGCCGACTGGCGTCCGCGGTCGGTGCGGACCCGGGCCCGCGAGCTGGAGGCAGCGGCGACGGAACTGCACGCGCAGCTGGGACGCGCGCCGCGACACACCGAGGTGGCGGCCGCGCTCGAGATTGATCCCGCCACCTACTGGAAGTGGCGCAGCGATGCAGAGACCGGGGCTGTCGTGCCGCTCGATGAGAGGAGCCCGTCGACCGAGGGGGACCGGATTCCGCTCGCCGAGCGCCTGGCCGACCCCGATGCCGAGGCGCCCGACCACGCCATCGAGGCGGCCGAGCGGGCCGACGCGGTGCTGGCCGCCATCAAGGAACTGTCCGAGCAACAGCGCACCGTGCTGTCGCTCTGCTACTACGAGGGCCTCAGCCTCCGGCAGGTGGCCGAAGTCCTGCACGTCACCGAGAGCCGCATCTCCCAAATCCGCACCGCCGCGATCCGCAACCTGCGGGCGAGGCTGGAGGACGCCGCATGAGCACCCGCCTGGTCTGGATCACCCTCGCCATCGTGGCCGCCGTCCTGGTCGGGGTCTCCGCGCTGGCCACCCCCGCCGCCTGGCAATCGACCTGGGCGTCGATCGCCGCCTACCCCTGGAAGGAGCTGTGGGCACCGATCGCCGCCTACCCCTGGGAGACGTGGTACGCCGCCAACCTGGCCCGGACTCAGGAATGGGTCGGTGCCCATCCCGCCTGGGCCGGGGGCGCCGTCGCGGCCGCGGGCCTGCTCCTCGCCGGGCTCGTGGTCCGTCGGATCCGGCGTCCGCGGGTCCCCAAGGTCGCGATGCCACCGTTCAGTGCCGCGCTCGAGCAGGCGATGGCCGGTCCCTCGGGCGCAGCGGCAGAGCGAGCGGACGCGCCCGGGGCCCGGCCTCGCAAGCGCCATGTGGCGGAGCTCGCCCTGGCGGGACACCCGGTCCCCGAAATCGCCCGGGCAACCCGCCTCTCCCAGGATGCGGTCCGGGCACTGCTCGCCCGGCAGACCGGTTCCCCGGTGCGACCGGCATGAATTGCCGATCCGGCTCGAGGGGAACCCGGAGGCCTCGCGGCGAGAAGCGGTAAGGTGTGTGTTGACATGGGGTTGCCCGCCATGAGCCAGGCGGCACGTGGCTTGCCATTCACGCCCGCATCACCCGTTCTGGAGCCGGCATGACCGTACCTGCCTTTGTGGTTGCCGCGCGGACGATGGCCTACCTGAACCAGCGCCAGGAGGTCATCGCCAACAACCTGGCCAACGCCAACACCGATGGCTTCAAGGCCGACCGCATCACCGGCCGGAGCTTTGACGACCTCTTTCCCGAGGCGCGGGCGAGCCTGGACCTCCAGCAGGGGACGGTCCGGGACACCGGCCGGGTCCTCGACCTGGCGCTCGAGACCGACGGCTTCCTGGTCGTGAGCACGCCGCAGGGGGAGCGGCTCACCCGCGGCGGCCAGTTCGCGATGGATGCGGCCGGGCTGCTGGTGGATCGGGATGGCAATCCGGTCCTGGGGCTCGAGGGCGCCCTCCATGTGCGCGGGGACCTGATCGAGATCGGGCCGGACGGCACCGTCGTGGTCGATGGTGCCCGCGCCGGGCGGCTCCGGGTCGACCAGGTGGCACACCCGGCCACCCTCGTGAAGGAGGGCGCCGGCCGCTTCATTGCCACCGAGGGCAGCCTGGCCGCGAGCGAGGTGCGCATCCGGCAGGGAGCGCTCGAGGATGCCAACGTCGACCCGATGGCGGGCACCGTGGACATGATCCAGATCCAGCGCGCCTACAGCACCAATGCCGAGGTTCTGCGCGTGCTCGACAGCGTGCTGGGCACGCTCACCACCGACATCGGGCGAGTCTAGCCCGCCCCACGCCGATCCCGGAGAGCACCCGTGACCAGTTCCCTGCGCACCTCCGCCAGTGGCATGATCGCCCAGCAGAAGCGGGTCGACGTCATCGCCAACAACCTGGCCAACGTGAACACCACCGGCTTCAAGCGGAGCCGCACCAACTTCGAGGACCTGCTCTACAACACCATCCAGGGTCCCCGCCGGGTGGCGGGCGACGCCATCCTGGGTCCGGTCCAGATCGGGCACGGGGTGCGGCTGGCCTCGATCGCCCGGGTCGAGGGGCAGGGGGGGATGGAGATCACCGGTCGCCCGCTCGACCTCGGCATCGAGGGCGAGGGCTTCTTCCAGGTCGAGCTGCCCGATGGCACGATCGCCTACACCCGCGACGGGGCCTTTACCCTCTCCGAGTCCGGGCAGCTGGTCACCGGCTCCGGCCACACGGTGATCCCGGGCATCGTCCTGCCGCCGGATGCCAGCAGCGTCACGATCACCGAAACCGGCGTGGTCTCGGTCGGCACCGGCACCGAGGGCCAGACGGTGGAGATCGGGCGCCTGGAGCTGGTGCGGTTTGCCAACTCGGCGGGACTCCTCGCGCTCGGTGGCAACCTCATGGCCGAGACGGTGGCCTCGGGTCCCCCGGCGACCGGTTTTCCCCTTGAGGAGGGCTTCGGGCGCGTGCTCCAGGGCACCCTCGAGTCGAGCAATGTCGAGATCGTCCAGGAGATGACCGACATGATCGCGGCCCAGCGCGCCTATGAGATCAACGCCCGCGCCATTCGTGCGGCCGAGGACATGATGCGCTCGATCGATGATCTCATCCGCTAGCCTGCTCCTGCTGGCCACCGTGGCGGTCGGGCCCGACAGCCTGCCCGCCGCGCTGGTGTCGCAGGTGCGCGCCTGGATCGGCCGGGAGTGGGGCGTGCCCGCCGAGTCGGTCCAGCTCGAGTGGGGACGGCACGTTGGCCTCGATGAGACCGTAGCCACGGCACCCCTCCGGGTCGGCGGGTCCGGCCGGAACGGCTGGTTCGTGGTGACGGTGGAGCCGCCCGACGCGCCGCCCGCCGCGGTGACCGTCCGGGCCGGCACCCTCGCCCTGCAGCCCGTGGCAGCGCGCGCCCTTTCGGCCGGGACCCGCCTGGCCGCCGAGGACATCGTGCTCGCGGAGCAGGTGGCGTGGGGGCCACCGCCACCGGCGCCGGAGGCAAACCCCCTCCCGGTCGGTGAGGGCTGGGAGGTGCGGCGAGCCATCGCCCAGGGCACCGTCCTCGTGCCGCCGCTGGTGCAGGCGCCGCGCCTGGTGGTTTCCGGCGACCCGGTCACCTTCGTGTGGACGCGCGGCGCGATCCGGATGGAACGGGTTGCCATTGCCCAGGGCAGCGCCCGGCTGGGCGAACTGGTCCACGCCCAGGTGGGCACCGTCCGGCTCGCCGGAGTCGTCACCGGTCCACGCACCGCCCTGATTGCGCAGGAGAGGCAGCCATGAGAAGGATGCAGCTGGCCCTGGGGGTGGCGGTCCTGCTCGCTCCCGGCCGACTCGAAGCCCAGGGGGGCACCCCGCCCGACTCGGCGGCCCGCGCGCCCGCGGTGGCCGTCGCCACGCCCAGGCAGTCGTGGTTGTCCGATCGCCTCCCCCTGCGGGTGGGCGACCTGATCACCATCGTGGTCGACGAGAGCACCGACTCCCGCGAGCGCTCGAGCAACGTGGCCCGCTCGACCCGCTCCCAGGAGGCCACCATCGCGGGCGATATCACCGACGCCGACATCGGCATCGGCTATGGCGCCCGCTCCGACAACACCGGCACCGTCAACCGGTCGGGACAGCTCTCCGGCGTCCTGTCGGTCCGGGTCGTGGGTCTCGAGCCCAACGGCCTGGCCCGCATCGAGGGCCGCAAGGCCGTGACCCTTGATGGCCGGACCCAGGAACTGCTGATCACCGGCGTGGTGCGGTCCGAGGATGTCACCGCCGGGAACACCATCTACTCCTCCCGGGTGGCCGATGCGGTGCTGACCTACAAGGGCAAGAAGATCGGTCCCTCCACCGGGATCCTCGGCAAGATCGTGGGGCTCCTGTGGCCGTGAGGCGCCTGGCGCTGGCCGCGGTGCTCCTGCTCGGAGCGGCGGCCCCGGTCCCGGGCCAGACCATCGGCGACCTCACCGTTCGCGAGGGCGAGGTGCCGGTCCGGATCGTCGGCTACGGCCTCGTCGTCGGCCTCGACGGCACCGGGGACCGATCGTTCGGCAGCAGCGTCGGCAGCGTCCAGACCGTCCGGTCGGTGACCAACCTCCTGCGGCGCTTCAACATCGAGGTCCCGCCCGATCGCCTACGGCTTCGCAACGTCGCGGCGGTGCTGGTGACGGCCGAGATCTCGGCGTTTCTCCGCCCCGGGGCGCAGTTCGAGGTCCAGGTCGCCTCGATCGGCGATGCCACCTCCCTCCGGGGAGGCGTCCTCTGGATGACCCCGCTGATGACCGGGCCGAACGAGGCCCCGGTCGCCACGGCACAGGGACCGATCCCGATCGCCGTCGATGACCGCTCCCGATTCCGGTCCCGCGGCGCCTCCAGCGGCCGGATCGCCGATGGCGGGTTGCTCGAGATGCCCCTCCCCGTCATCGCGGCAGCGACGACCCCTCGCCTTCACCTGAAGTCGCCGGACCTGACCGTAGCGGCCCGGATCGCCGAGGCGATCGACTCCGCGGTGGGGGCCGGGACCGCCCGGGTGGACGATCCGGGGCGGGTGACGCTCAGCCCCCCGGCCACTGCGACCGATAACTTGGCAGTCTTCATGGCGAGCCTGGACACCCTCAGCATCCGGGTGCCCGTGGCGGCCCGCATCGTCATCGATGCCCGGACCGGCGCGGTGGTGGCCGGGGGCACTGTCCCCCTTGGCAACGCGGTCGTCTCGCTCCAGGGGATCACCGTCCGGATCGGTGGCCCGGCCCGGACCGACACCACGGCGGTCGCACCCGGGGTGCTGGCCCTGGGGGCCGGCGCCACCGTGCAGGACCTGGCCGAGGGGTTGCGAGCGCTGGGGGTGGGCGGGAGCGACGTGGCAGCCATCTTCGACGGGCTGCGTGCCGCCGGAGCCGTGACCGCCGCGGTGCAGGTGCGATGATCGGCCCGCTCGGTCCGGGGCTCGCCGCCGGCCCGCCACCGGACCCCCGCGAGCGGTTGCTGGAGTCGACCCGCCAGCTCGAGGCGGTGTTCTACCAGCAGATGCTCCAGGCGATGCGCGATGCGGCACCCTCCGAGGGGGGCCTGATCGAGACCTCGGAGGGCGAGAAGCTCTTTCGCGGGTTGCTGGACGAGACGGTGGCGCGGCTCGCGGCGGGACAGAGTGAACGTGGGCCGGGCATGGCGATGTTCCGGCAGATGAGTGGTCACCTTCCTCCCGAGGAGGCGGCCGAAGCACCTCCCCTCGGGACGTTGGAGCATCGCAATGGAGTTGCGCGCTGACCCGCGACCGGCAGGATGGCAGGAGCCCCTGGTCGTGGCCATCATGAACGAGCTGCAACTGCTGTCAGGGTTGCGGCGCGCCCTGGCCCAGCAGCGGAGTGGCGTCGCGACCGGCGACCCCGCCACCCTCGAGGCCGCCTCCCAGGCGGTGTCGCGCGCCCTCCTGACCCTTGACGAGGCCCGACGGCGGCGGGAGCAGATGGTCCAGCTGGCCAGCAACGGCCGCCCGGTGCGGCTCGAGCACCTCGAGTCGGTGGCGGGCCCGGTGCCGGGACTGGCCGACGCGCGGCAGGCCCTGCGCGCGGAGGCGGAAGCGGCGGTTCGCGAGCTCGGTGAGACCCAGGAACTGCTCCAGGCGGCGATCCGGGCAGGCGACGCCTACCTCCAGTCGCTCTTCGCGTCGGTGACCGAGGCCGCGCGGCCGTATCCGCAGGCGGTCCATGCCCAGGCGCCCGCGCGCCCCACGGCCGGACTCCTCCTCAACCGGAGCGCCTGAGCGATGTCCAACACCCTGCTGAACATCGCCCGCACCGCCTTGATGACCCACCAGAAGGCGATCGACCTCACCGGCCACAACATCGCCAATGCGAACACCCCCGGTTACAGCCGCCAACGGCTCGAGCTGGCGGCGGCGGTGCCCCTGCGGACCCCGATCGGCACGCTTGGCCGCGGGGTCAGTGTGGCCGGGATCATGTCCTACCGGGACGTGCTCCTGGATGCCGCCTACCGCCGGGAGCAGAGTGCCTTCGCGCATTCCGACACCCTCCGCAGCCTGATGGGCCGGGTCGAGGAGGTCTTCGCCGAGCCCTCGAGTGTCGGGATCAGCGCGGCGATCGACGCGATGTTCAACGCCTTCAGCGACCTCTCCCAGTCGCCCGGCAGCGCCGCGGCCAGGGTCACGGTCCGCGATGCGGTGCAACAGCTGGTCAACCGCCTCCACGATGCCGACGGCCGCCTCTCGGCGCAGCAGGCGGAAATCAGCGGGCAGATCACCGTCACCGTCGACCGGATCAACCAGATCGGCCAGCAGGTGGCCGCGCTCAACCTCGACATCGTGGCCGCCAGCGCCGGCGGGGGCAGCGCCCCCGACCTCCAGGATGCCCGGGACCTCCTCCTCGATGAGCTCGCCGGGCTGGTCGCCACCCGGGTCCTGCCGCGGGACGATGGCTCCGTCGCGGTGATCGTCGGCGACGCCCTGCTGGTGGAGGGAGCCTTCCCCCAGGCGCTGGATGTCCGCACGGTGCCGGGCGGTGGCTTTGCCGCCGGGATCGTCGGGTCGACCCGCAACATCCTGCCGGGCGGCGGGGTCCTGGCGGCGCTGACCGAACTCTCCACCGGCGGCATTCCCGGCGTGCGGAGCGAGCTCGATCGCCTGGCCGCGGCCCTGGTCGGGACGATGAACGGACTGCACGCCGCGGGATTCACGCTGGGGGGCGCCACCGGGGTGGACCTCTTCGATCCCGCCGGACTCACCGCCCGGTCGATCGCCCTCTCGGCCGCGATCACAGCCAACCCCCAGGACATCGTCGCCGGCGCATCCAGCCTCCCCGGCGACAACCTCGTGGCCCTGCAGCTCTCCGGCCTGCGCGGTACCGCCCTCGCCAGCCTCAATGGCAGCACCCCGGGCGAGTTCTTCGCCGGGCTGGTCGGCAACGTTGCCGCGATCGTTCGCGACGCCGACCAGAGCGCCCGGATCGGGGACCAGATCGTGGCCGGCATCTCGGCCCGCCGCGAATCGGTCCGCGGCGTCTCGACCGACGAGGAGATGGTCAACCTGATCGTCCAGCAGCAGGCCTTCTCGGCCGCGGCGCGACTGGTCACGGTGGCCGACGAGCTGATGCAGGATGTCCTGAGGATGGTGTGAGCCGGTGCTGGTCCTGAGCCGCAAGGTCGGCGAGGCCCTCGTCATTGATCACGACGTGCGGGTGGTGGTGCTCTCGGTGGATCGCCGTGGGGTGCGCCTGGGGATCGAGGCGCCGGGCGACCGGCCGGTCCTGCGCGAGGAACTGGTGATCGAGGTGGCGGAGGAGAACCTGCGTGCCGCGGCCACCCGGTTTCCCGACGACCTGGCGGGGCACCTCCTGCCGGTACCGCTGCAGCCCACCGACGCCAACGACCCGCCGGGCTGATCGGCAGTCGCGGGCCGGCCGCTAGGCGGTCGCGGCCTCGTGGGTCCAGGGGCCGCGCAGGGTCCGGGTCCGCTGCCGCTGCACCGAGATGGGAAGCGCCAGCGGGTCGATCTGGTGGCGGTTGCGCACCAGCTCCAGGGTGGTGGCGTTCAGCACCGAGCCGGCCGAGAGGAGCTTGACCCCCGAGACCGTGTGCAGGTCGGTCGCCAGTTCCATCCCCTCGCACAGCCCGTCGTAGTACACCCACGAGATCGGTTCCTGCCACGACGGCGTCTCCTCGTCCGCCACCATCGCCTCCAGCACCGCAATCACCGCGGGGTCATACCAGCGGCCGCTCTCCGGGATCAGGCTCGCGGCGGCAAAGGCCAGTGACGGTGCCGCGGGACGCCCCGGCCGCTCCATCTCTGCCAGGAGGTCCGCGGCCACCCGCAGCAGGCGGGACCGCAGGGGGATCTGTCCCCGTTGCCGCCCTGCCGGCACCCCGCTGCCATCCCAGTTGGCCCCGATCCCCTCCACCACGTCGGCAATCTCCTGCAGGTACGGCACTTCGGAGAGCAACCGGGCCGAAGCCACCGGAACGAGGCGGGCCGCCGGGGCCCCCGAGACGCGCCGGCCCATCGCGAAGCGGCCCACCTCGTGCAGCCGGGCCGCCTGGCGGAGCTCGTCCAGCAGGGCCGGGCTCAGGTCAAAGCCGCGGGCCAGCAGCGAGGCCAGGTTGGCCACCTCGGCGCCGCGCCGCGCGGCCCCCGGAACCGCCGCGTCGAGGATCAGGACCAGGAGGTCGGTCAGGCGATCCATCGAGGCGGCCAGCCGGTCGCGGGCCGCCGCCGCCACGATACGGTCGCCCCGGGCCTTGAGGAGCGCGTGCAGCGCCGTCGCAATCTCACTCGAGTCCACCGGGGCCGTCAGCACCGCAGAGGCCCCCTCCGCCCAGGCCAGCCGACGCAGTCCCCGTTCATCCGGCTCGGCCACCATCACCGTCACCGGGGCGCCGGGGGCGCTGTGGGAGACATGCTGCAACACGGGGATGGCATCGCCGTCGGGCAGCGACGCCACCGCCAGCAGGGCGTCGACCGGAGCGCCCCCCAGTCGCTCGATCGCCTCCCGCTGGGTCTCCGCCTGGGAGACGATGAACCCGTGGCTCGACTCCAGCGCGAAGGCGAGGTCGCCGCGGCGGGACGCGTGCCCATCCACCAGCAGGAGGCGGGGACTGGTCATGGGCGGGTCCCGCCGATCATGGCGGTGTTGCGCACCGCCGGGGCCGGCAGCTCGTCCGGGACCGTCACCAAGATGGTCACCCGGCGGTTCTGGGGCGCGGTGGGGTTCTCGGGGGTGCGCGGGTCGCGGTCGGCCAGGCCGCGCACGGCCCGGACCTGGTCGGCATGCAGCCCGCCCATGAGGAGCGACCGGCGGACGGCGTTGGCCCGGTCGGCGCTCAGTTCCCAGTTGTCATAGTTGGCCCGACCGGTGTAGGGGAGCGCGTCGGTGTGCCCCTCGACCACCAGGGCGTAGCCGGCCAGGCCCAGCACCGCCCCGATCGACCGGAAGATCTCGTCGGCCCGCGGGAGGGGTTGCGACACGCCGCTGGCGAAGAAGACGTCGGTCGAGTCCTCCAGCAGGGAGATCCGCAACCCCTCGTCGGTGATCGTCACCTCGATGTGGCTGCCAAGGCCCAGGGCGTCGAGCGAGTCGGGGATCACGTCCTTGATCCGCTGGCTCAGCGCGATCATCCGGTCGCGGCGACCATCGGCCATCTTGATGTCCACCGAGGGCTTGCCGGGCAGGAGGGGCTGGCCATCCCCCGGAATGACCGAGGAGCCAAACTCCCCGGCGCGCCCCATCGGATCCTGGAAGTATCCGGCAATGGCGGTGCGGACCTCCGAGCTCTGCGTCACCAGCCAGAGCACGAGGAACAGGGCCATCATCGAGGTCATGAAGTCGGCAAAGGCCACCTTCCACGCCCCACCGTGGTGGGCGTGGGCGCGGCGCTTCTTCTTGACGACCCGAATGACCTGCTCGCGCTCGGTCTTCACGCCGCCTTCTCCTGCGCCCCCGCTCCCGGGGTGGGCTGGCGGGTGCTCTTGCAGGCGGCTTCCATCTCCAGGAACGACGGCCGGGAATCGGCATCCACCGACTTCCGGGCGAACTCGGCGGCGAGCATCGGCGGCAGGTTCTTGGCAAATGCCACGATCCCGGCCTTCAATGCCATGTAGATCCCGTGCTCGTCGCTGTTGATCGCCTCCATGTTGGAGGCCATCGGCGCCACGAAGCCGTAGGAGAGCAGGATCCCCAGGAAGGTCCCGACCAGCGCCGCACCGACGTGGTGGCCGATCTCCTCGATCGGGCCACCCAGGCTCTGCATGGTGACCACGATGCCCAGCACCGCGGCGACGATCCCGATGCCCGGCAGCCCCTCGGCCACCCGGTTGAGGGCCGCCACCGGGCGCGCGGCGGTGTCGTGGTGCACCTCGATCTCGGCCTCGAGCAGCGCCTCGAGGTCGAACGCCGACACCGACCCGACCATCACGGTCCGGAGGGCATCGCACAGGAACTCGACGGCGTGGTGGTGGGCCAGGATGACGGGGTAGCGCTGGAAGATGGCGCTCTTCTCGGGGGACTCGATGTGCGCCTCGATGGCGATCAGGCCATCGCGACGGGCCAGCTGGAAGAGCTCGAACAGGAGCTTGAGCAGCTCGAGGTAGAACTCCTTGCCGCGTCCCCCGGGCTTGAAGACCGCGGGAATCCGCTGGAGCATCGTCTTGAGCACCGGTCCCGGGGTGCTGATCAGCATCGTGCCGAGCGAGGTGCCGCAGATGATGACCCACTCGGACCAGGCCAGGAGGACCCCGAACGGCCCGTTGGCCATGGCGAACCCGCCCAGGACGGCCACGAGGACAATGACGACGCCGGCGATTGCAACCACGGGAGCGCTCCTGACGCGAAGATGGGGTCCGGAGCGTAGTTATCGGCTGGTTCTGGGGAGAGTTTAGTGGTCGGGGGGGAATGGGGAATGGGGGCTGTCGGGTTTCGGGTGCCGGGTGTTGGCAGTTCAATGGCAGGTCCGGTACCTTCGGCCCCGCTGCCCCGCTGCCCCGCTGCCCCGCTGCCCTCCCAGAAACACGACGCCCGGTCGGGGCTATATGCGCACCGGACCGGGACGAAGGATCTAGGCAGAGAAATCACCCGCGCTGCCAGACTGCCGCGGGACCCTCTCGGGTTATGAGGGACAAGTATAGCAATTATCGCGCCAGCTGTCAAGGGGGTGGTGATATCCCATACTGGCGCGGAGTGTGGGAGGCGGTAGCTTGCAGGATCAGGCGCTTGCCGCGCTTCAGCGAGGCTCTCCAATGCCCCATTCCCGCCCCCAACCCGAACCGTCTGGTGCCCGGCAACCTCCGGGACGGCTGCCACCAGCTGCCGTTGGGGCAGCGACCCTGCCTCCCGAGGAGCCGGTCAGGCGGCGAGCGGCTCGGCCACGTGGGATTGTGGCGGCAATCCGTCGGCTGCTGGAGCGCGTCCTATCCTGAGGTGCAGGTTCCCCCTTGGAGCGAGTCGGACATGCGAGTATTGCTGCTAGCGGGTGCCTTCGTGGCGGTGAGCACCCTGGCCGAGGCGCAGGCGCTCCGGACATTGCCACGGGTGGAGGTGGAGCATGCGGAGCCATTCACCCGGGTGGCAGGGGTCCGTGAGCTGCGCGACGGCCGGGTGATCGTGCTGGATGCCCAGGACCAGAGCATCCATCTCGTCAACCTCGCGGCGGGAACTGCCACTCCGATCGGTCGGCAGGGCGATGGGCCAGGGGAGTTCCGGTTGCCGCTCAGGATCTTTGGGATGGCCGGCGACACGTCGGTGGTCTACGACATGGTCCGGCCGTACTCGATGCTGGTGATCACCCCGGATGGGAAGCCGTCGGGTGCTCGTTCCATCGAGGGGGCCGAGGGCGGCCTTGTAACCCGGGTCAACGTGGACGCCGCCGATGGGATGGGCCGCCTGTACGGGAAGGCCAACATCGGCCGGACCACCGGTGATTCGGTCGAAATCGTCCGCCTCAACTCGCGGAATGGGCGCTGGGAGGCGGTGGCGAAAGTGTGCAACAAGGCAGTCTCCGAACTGCGACCGGATTGGGGATGTGGACGGGGAATGGCGCCGGTATCCGCCGGGCCGGTGCGCATGAGCGGTGGCCCCGTGCCCTTTGCCACCGGCGATCAATGGGCCGTGGCGCTCGACGGCCGCATTGCGCTGGTCGCCGCCAACCCCTATCGCGTCACCATGATCAGTTCCGACGGCACGCGACGCGTGGGCCCGATTCTCTCTGTCGCTCCCGTCCGCCTCACCGAGGAACACAAGCAGGCATATCTCCACAAGTTGCGGCAACCCGTCGCCACAATTGCCTCGACTCGCGATGGCCAGACCACGACGAGCTATCGCACGATGCCGGTTCAAGAGCCCACCGAGTGGCCGTCCCGCTTGCCAGCATTTCTGCAGGACGCCGCGCGCTTCGCCAGTGACGGCACCCTGTGGGTGCAGCGCACCACCGCCGATGCCAGCGCGCCTCCGACGTACGACTTGATCGGGCCCGCGGGCACGGTGACCTCCCGGTTGGTGCTCCCCGCCCGGACTCGGCTGGTGGGCTTCGGCGCCGGCACGATCTACCTCGTGCGGATCGACGCAGATGACCTGGAGTACCTGCAGCGGTATCGGATGCCGTAAGCGTCACCGGTGCTCGGTCTCCAATCCCTGGTGGGGGCGGTATCTTTCCCGAGTCGTTGTCGCGCTGCCACTCTGCCAATTCTGCCCGGAGCCTGTCCGCCATGATCTCCGTTCCTCGCTTGCTCTCCGCGCTGTCCGTCCTGTCCGTCCTGCTCGCCGCCCCCGCCCCCGCCGCCGCCCAATCGATTGCGGGCGAGTGGGAGGCCTCGATGGAAACGCCGGGTGGCACGATGTCGGTCTCCAAGGTGACCTTCAAGGTCGACGGCCAGAAGGTGACCGGCACCGTCAAGCGCGCCGCCGGGGATTCCCCGCTGACCGGGACCATCGTCGGGGACACCCTACGCTTTGCGTACACCATCGAGTACAACGGCAACGCCTTCGGGATGGCGGTCGTGGCGCTGGTGACCGGCAATACGATGCGTGGCAACATCAGCTTCGGTGGGCAGGCCGAGGCGGCGTGGACGGCCGCGCGGGTCCCGGCCCCGGAACAGCGTCCACGGCAGCGGTAGCGGTAGCCGATTCCCCGGGCCCCGCTCCGGCCCGGGGGACCGACCGGCACCAACCCTCTCCTCACCTCTGCGGGGGCCCCCATGCTGACGACCATCCTCCTCATCCTTGCGGGCATCGTCGCCATCATCCTCGTGCTGGCCGCCATGAAGCCGGCCACCTTCCGGGTGGTGCGCACCGCCACGATCGAGGCCCCGCCCGAGAAGATCTTCGGGCTCCTGGACGACTTCCACAACTGGCCGGCGTGGTCGCCGTGGGAAAAGCTGGACCCGGGCATGCAGCGCACCCACAGCGGCACCGCCAGGGGTGTCGGGGCCAAGTACCACTGGCTCGGCAACAAGAAGGTGGGGGAGGGGAGCATGGAG
Source organism: Gemmatimonadales bacterium (assembly GCA_048499805.1). GTDB lineage: Bacteria > Gemmatimonadota > Gemmatimonadetes > Gemmatimonadales > GWC2-71-9 > JAWXBA01. The sequence continues at coordinate 454,799 of JASNZF010000004.1, forward strand.
ATCCTCGAGTCGACGCCACCGCTCCGGCTCAAGATCAAGCTGGACTTCATCAGGCCGTTCGAGGGGCACAACATCACCGAGTTCTCGCTGGCGCCCACCGGCAGCGCCACCACGGTGACCTGGGACATGGTCGGGCCGAGTGCCTTGATGATGCGGGTCATGGGACTGTTCATGAACATGGACCAGATGATCGGCAAGGACTTCGAGGCCGGGCTGGCCAACCTCAAGGCCGTGGTGGAGGGGTAGCGCTTGGCGACCTGGTGTTCGTGGTGGCGCAAGACCACGGGGGCGTGTGGCTGGTGAGTACGGAGGCGGGATGGACCCGGCGTCGGCAATCGCGCTCCTCGGCACCGGGCTCAGCCTCTACTTCGCCTGGCGATCGGTGCGGGAGCAGCACGAGTGGCAATCGATGAGGGACCTCGTCGTTCCCCGTGCGGCCAAGTGGCTGCTGGGGCTTGGCGTGATCACCACCTCGATCGGGCTCGCCGCGGCCCATCAGGTCGATCGCAGCAACGCCGGCATTCACCCCGAGTGGATCGGGACCGCCCGCGCGATTCTGTCAATCGAACTGTACGTGTCCATCACGCTCTTCGTGGTTGCCGGGGTCCTGATCGTCCGTGCCTCAAAACGGGCCCAGGTCGAGGAATGGCCCCAGTCACAGCCCCCGGTGGCGCGACCCGAGCTGGAGGGCCCCGCCAGTTCCGAGATCGTGCGCCCTGGGTCCGTTGCCGACCCCGGCATCCGCGAGGGTCGTTGAATGTGGGCTCGCCGAATCGCCGGAGTCCTGCTGGTGCAGGTGGCGTTGGCTGGCGCTGTCTCCGCCCAGGGTGGGGGCAGTTTCGCCGACGCCCACGTCCACCTCAACGATCCTGCCGCGTGGATCGCGCTGATGGACGCCTCCGGCATCGACCGTGCCGTCGTCTTTCGCGGCCGCGACATCGACAACGCCGGGCTCCTCGCGGCCGCCAGGCAGCACCCGGGACGGCTCATTCCGTTTCTCTCCGTGAGTCCCGAGCACCAGGAGTACCGCGCCCGCTGGGCATCCGGTGACATGTCGCTGGTGGCCCTGGCCGACTCCCTGCTCGCCGCTGGCGGCTTCCGCGGCATCGGCGAGATCTCGGTCTCGCACTTTCCGGGCGCCGGCTTTCCGGAGGCGGACTTCGACCCCAACGGCTCGGTCATGCGTGGCCTGCTCGAGGTGGCGCGCCGGCACCGGGTGCCGGTCACCATGCATGTGGAGGTCACGCGCCTCCGTGAGTTCGAGTCGCTGCTCGAGGCGTTTCCCGACGTGACGGTGATCTGGGCCCACGGCGGCTACACGCCAGCGTTCCTGGCCGAGCGGATGCTGACGCGATTTCCCAACCTCATGTATGAGGTAAGCGCCCGGACCTGGCCGGAGCACCCCCGGTCGCCCGACTACACCATTCTGCGAGACGGCCACGCCGTCTGGCCGCAATGGTTGGAGCTGGTGGAGCGGATGCCGGACCGGTTCCTGGTGGGCACCGATGCCGCCCAGCGTTCCCGCGAGGGCGACCGAGACCGGGTCGCCAGCGTGCATGCCTTCCTGGCCCAGCTCTCCCCTGCCGCGCGCGCGCTGGTGGGCCATGGCAATCTCGACCGTGTCCTCCGGGTGGTCCAATGACGAGGCTTGCCGCCATCAAGCTGGTCCACACCGTCGTCTGGGCCATCTTCGTGGCCTGCATCCTGGGTGTCTTCGTCGCGGCGTACGCCGGACGGTTGGGTCTGGCCGCGGTGCTCATCGGGGTCGTCATGGGGGAGGTCCTCGTCCTGGCGCTGAACCAGCTCAAGTGCCCGCTCACCGGCGTGGCGGCACGATATACCGAGGATCGCGCCCCGAACTTCGACATCTACCTGCCACGCTGGCTCGCCGAGCACAACAAGGAGGTCTTCGGCACGCTCTATTTGCTTGGGATCGGCTATACTCTGGTGCGGTGGATGCAGTAAGCACTCTTCCCCGGCCAGCACTGCTCTGCCATCCCCTGATCCCTGTCACCCGACACCCGACACCCAGTCCCCAGCGCCCAGTCCCCAGCCCCCAGCCCCAGCCCCCATGGCCCAGACCGCAACCATCTACAACTTCGACATCGATCTCTCCGACGTGGATCGAGGCGTGTACGAGCAACTGAGCCTCCGGGTGGCTTGCCAGCCGTCGGAAACCCCCGAGTATCTCCTGACCCGGGTGCTGGCCTATTGCCTTGAGTTCACGGAGGGGATCAGCTTCGGCAAGGGGCTCGCCGAGCCGGGGGAGCCGGCCCTCACGGTCCGCGACTTGAGTGGTGCTCTCCTCGTCTGGGTCGAGATCGGAGCCCCCGATGCCGCTCGCCTCCACAAGGCGAGCCAGGCCTGCCGGCGGGTCGTGGTGTACACCCACAAGGAGCCCCGGCAGGGGCTGCCGCAGCTGGCGGGTGAACGGATTCACCGGGTCGAGGCGCTGGAGATCTACAGCCTCGACCGCGCGATGCTCGCCGAGTTGGTGGGGCACCTCGCGCGACGGATGGCGTTCAGCCTCTCCGTCAGCGATGCCCACCTGTACCTCACGGTTGACGGGTGGACGGTGTCCGGGGCCGTGGAACGGCATGTCGTGGCGGCGGCATGAGGATGCCGCCGCCCCAACGCGGAGCGATGCCCATGCAACGCAACTGGCCGATGGTCCTGGCGGTGCTGTCCCTCATGCCGGCGCCCCTCGCTGCCCAGCAGCCCCCGGGCACCCGCCCCCGGCCAGAGGATACCGAGGTCTGGCAGCCGGTGCCGCCGGTGGTGCATCCGGGACCATCGCTCGGCCCGCTTGCTCCCCCATCGGATGCGATCGTCCTGTTCGGGGGCAGCAGCCTCGATGCCTGGGTCAACAGCCGGGGTCGTGGGCCGGCGGGGTGGGAGGTGCAGGATGGCGCGTTCACCGTGGTCAAGCGGGTGGGCGACATCGAGACGCGCCAGCGGTTCCGCGACTATCAGCTGCACCTCGAGTGGCGGATCCCCACCGGGATCACCGGGGAGGGGCAGGCCCGGGGGAACAGCGGGGTCTTCCTGGCGTTCCCTGGCGGGACCCGGGGTGGCTACGAGCTGCAGGTCCTCGACTCGTGGGACAACTCCACCTATGTCAACGGGATGGCCGGCAGCATCTACAAGCAGGCGATTCCGCTCGTCAACGCCAGTCGCCCGCCCGGGGAGTGGCAAAGCTACGACGTGATCTGGAAGGCGCCCCGGTTTCATCCCGACGGAACCCTGGAGGCTCCCGCGCGCGTCACGGTCTTCCACAACGGCATCCTGGTCCAGGACGACTTCGTCCTCCGGGGAACGACGGTCTACACCGGCCAGCCAGAGTACCACGCGTTCGAGGACGCGCCGATCATGCTCCAGGCCCACGGGGATCCCAGCCCACCGATCAGCTTCCGCAACATCTGGCTGCGCGAGCTCCGATGACGCGTCCCCCCATACCGGAGGCCTTCGAGACCGCCCGCCTGCGCGCCGAGCGGCTCCGCCCGGAGCATGCCGATCTCATCCATGCCATGCACCAGGATCCGGTGCACATGGCCACGCTGGGAGGGGTGCGCACGGCGGAGCAGTCGGGCGAGTACATGCAGCGCAACCTGCAGCACTGGGCTGACCATGGGTTCGGGGTCTGGCTGCTGCGCGACCGGGAATCGGGCCGGGTGGCCGGCCGGGTCCTGTTGCGGTACCTGGAGCTGAACGGGACCACCGAGGTCGAGGTGGGGTACGGTCTGCTGCCCGAGTTCTGGGGGCAAGGCCTGGCCGCGGAAGCGGCAGGTCGCTGCCTGGAAATCGGACGGGATGCCCTGAAACTCACCCGCGTCATTGCCGTGACCAGTCCCGACAACGTCCGCTCCCGGCGCGTCATGGAAAAGCTCGGCATGGTCCATGAGGGCGAGGGGGTGCATGCCGGGCTGCCGCACGTGCGCTATGCGATTGGCCTGCGTCCCCGGGTGCCCTCCGCCTGACGCGTGGCGGGCCGGCCGCCTCCCTCGTAAGGATTCTCTCGCCCTCCCTTCACCCCTCCTTCACGGTGGGGTGGGTATCGTTGCCACAGCTCGAATGTAAATGAACACTCACATCAGGGGTCGCATCGATGGCGGGAGGACGGGCAGCGGGTCCAGAGCGGCGACAGGGGCCGACTCGCGCCAAGCGCACCTACGAGCCCGGAGTGGAGCGTCGCCAGCAGATCGTCGGCGCGACGATCGCGATCATTGCCGAGCGCGGCCTCCATGAATGGAAGACGGCCGAACTCGCCGCCCGGGTCGGATTGTCGGAAGCAGCCCTGTTCCGGCACTTCCCCGACAAGGATGCCATCCTCGTCGCGGCGGTCCGGCAGGAGGTGCTGGCGCTTCACCAGATGGTCGAGGGATACGACGCACCGGGTCGGGCGTGGGATCGCGCCTCCGGCGTGGCCACCGCCGTGGTCGACTTCATCGTGGAGACGGGGGGAGGCCCCCTGATCCTCCTGACCGGGCGGATCGCGGGAACGACTCCCGAGCTTCGTCGCGAGGCCAGGAAGGGAATGGGGGTCCTCCGCCAGCGGCTGACGGGACTGTTTGCTGAGGTCGTGGCCGACGCGCCGCCCGGTGTCGCGGCCGACCCCGAGGACCTGGCCGACCTCACCATCGCGATCATCCAGTCCTCGGCGCTGCGCTGGATCATGTCCGATCGCGCCTATCCGATGCGGGCCCGGGCCCGGGCCATGCTCGCCCTGCTCGGCCGCACCGTCGCACCGGGCGCCCCGACCCCACCTCCATCCGCGGAGCATTGAGATGCGTCCTGGCAAGTCGAACATCGTCGCCGGGCTGCTGTTCCTGGCAGCGTTCATGGCCTTTGGGTTCGTCCTCATCTACCTGCGCGACTTCGCGGCGGACAAGGAGGCCTGGGCTGCGGCCTATGCCATCGGTGATCACTTCGAGGCCCGGCTGGCCCACGTCCATGGCAACCTGTTCGCGTTCCTCAATGTGGTGATCGGATACCTGCTCCTCCAGCTGCCGGTGGCGGTCGGGTCGGCCCGCTGGATCTCGCGCCTGGGCCTGGTCGGCATGCTGATGCCGGTCGGCATCCTGGCGGAGCTGGTCCTCGGGGCACCGCCGGTCTTCGTGCTGGCCGGCGGCATCGCGATGATTGCCGCGATCGCCTGGCTCGGGGTCGCCGTAGCCTGGGGTGGGCCTGCGCTGGTGCCCGGCACGGTGGTGCGGTCATGAGGCCCCGGGGCCGGCGCCATCCGCTGGCGGCGGTGGCGGCCGTCGTGGCCGTCCTCTTCGGCCTGGCCACGGTGTTCGCGGGGGGGAAGGTGCTGCTCGGCGCCGACCCTGGCTACGTCGTCTTTCGTCCGCTGCTCCTGTACAACACGGCCATGGGGACGGCCTACATCGCTGCGGGCATCCTGATCTGGCGGGCCCTCTCGCGGGGCAGGGTGGCTGCTGGAACGATCTTCCTGCTGAACCTCCTCGTGCTGGTGGGGATTGCCGTGGTCTACCGGAGCGGGGGAGCGGTCGCGGTAGACAGCCTGCGCGCCATGTCGTTCCGGACCGGGGTGTGGCTGGCGCTCTTCCTGGCGACCAGCTGGCTGGTCCGCACCGGCCGGGACACCCGGGGGTCCGCACCTGGCTCCGTCGCGGGAGACGGAGGAGACAGCCTTTCATCCATCCTTGGAGTGCCACAATGACAACGAAGCCCAACGCAGCAACGGTCGACGCCCTGAGCACCCTGCTCGCGAGCAGTTACAGCCTGTACCTCAAGACCCACAACTATCACTGGAACGTGACCGGCCCGATGTTCACGACGCTGCACACGATGTTCGAGGTCCAGTACACCGAACTCGCGCTGGCAGTGGACGAGATTGCCGAGCGGATCCGGTCGCTCGGGGCGTTTGCGCCCGGCAGCTACAGTGCGTTCGCCGCCCTTTCCGACGTGAAGGAGGAGACGGGTCGCCCCGAGGCCACGGTCATGATCGGCAACCTGGTGGCGGACCAGCAGCTGGTCGCCGAGGCGGCCCGCCGGGTGATCGTGGCGGCGGAAGCGGACCGGGACCAGGCCACGGCCGACCTCGCCACGCGCCGCCTGGATGTCCACGAGAAGAATGCCTGGATGCTGCGCAGCCACCTGGAGTAACGGGTGGCACGCACCGGAGTGTCGCCCCTGCGATCACGCGTCTTTCCCTAGCCCGAGGACTGATCCCATGCTGCACCATCCATCCCGCCCGGCGCGGATTCGCCTGTCTGTTGCCCTGGTCCTGTCCGTCGTCGTGTTGGCGTGTGCCGGCGGGCCCGAGGCCGGCGAGAGCCCGGCCTCCGGGGCCGGTGATGGCATGAGCACCGATCCCGACCTGCGCACCTCGGTCGTGCTCCCCCCGATGGGGCGCCACATGGTCCTCTCGGAGATGCGGCTGATGCTGGGATCGGTGCAGGGGTACATCGCCGCGGCCGCGCGCGGCGACACCGCCGGGATGCGGGCGGCTGCCAGCGCCTCGGGCATGGCGGCGGCGCGGGACATGGATCCGGCCATGGAGCAGCGGCTCCCCGCCGAGTTCCTGGCCCTCGGCATGAGCACCCACGCCGCGTGGGACTCCCTGGCCACCGATGTGAGCCGGGGCCTGCCGGCCGACCAGACCCTGGAACGCCTGGGCAAGATCATGAGCAACTGCGTGTCCTGTCACAACCAGTTCCGGATCGACCTGCAGCGGTAGCGTCCCAGCCCCTTCCCTGGCGCCGTGGTGCAGGGAACGGCCCCTCCGGCCGGCCCGATCGTGGGTTAGTTTGCGGGGGATGGTACCAGACTTGCTGGTCCATCCCCATCATCCCACGACACCACGGGCCCCGCGGCGTCGCATAGCCGCCCCGGCACCAGGAGAGCCATCTGCCCAGAGCCCCGTTTGCCGCCGCCGCAGGGCGCGGCCGCCTCGCCCTGACACCCCCTGGCGTCCTGCCCGCTTGGCATCGGGGTCCCCGGACCGGCTGGCCGCATGCACGCTGACGCGCCCCACCGGCCGGTGGGATCCCGTTGGCGCACGGTGGGAGACCAGGCGGCGCTCTGGCTCGCCGCCGCCGTCCTGGCCGCAACACTTCACCTGCTCACCGCGCGCGTCCTGGGCCTCGGGTACAGTGTCCTCCGATGGGGATGGGAATCGCGGGACCTCACCTGGCGCATCCCGCTGGGGTATCTGGCCGTGTTCCTGCCCCTCGGCCTGGTCCTGGGTGCGGTGGCAATCGGGCTTGGCGGCTCGCGCGGGTTTCGGTTTGTGGCCTGGGCCTGGATCACCTTGGTGCTCTTTTCGGTCCTGCTGCTCTTTCCGCAGATTCACGGCTATGCCTGGCTGGTGCTGGCTGCCGGGGTGGCCCTCCAGCTGCTGCCGCTCGTCGTGCGGCACGAACGGGCCGTGCTTCGGGGCGCCCGCTGGGTGGGGACGATCGGTGCCACGCTGGCGATTGCCGGTGCGGTGCTGGTGCCGCGCCTGCGGGAATCGCGGGAGCGGGAGACGATCGCCGGGCTGCCCGCGACTCCGGTGGGCGCCCCCAGCGTCCTGCTGCTCATCCTCGATACGGTGCGTGCCGACGACCTCACAGCCTACGGGGCCTCGGATTCCACCAGCCCCAGGCTGGCGGCCTGGGCGCGGCAGGGGGTGCTCTTCGAACAGGCCTACAGCACCTCCTCCTGGACCACGCCCTCGCACGCCTCGCTCTTCACCGGGCAGTACCCCGGGGTGCATGGCGCCGACTTCGACGTGGCGCTCGCCCCGGAGTTCCTCACGCTGGCCGAGCACCTGCAGGAGGAGGGCTGGGCCACCGGCGGGTTCACCGCCAACCTGATGGCCACCCCCATCGAGAGCGGGCTGGCCCAGGGCTTCATCCGTTACGAGGACCTCCAGAACTCGGCGGAGGAGGTCCTCAAGTCCACCACCCTGACCCAGTCGCACAATGTGCTGCGCTTCTGGGCGACGCTGCGCGATGGCAACGGGCTGGGGCAGGCGGTCCGGGCGTTCCTGCGGACCGATTTCACCCCGCGCCTCGAAGAGGACGCCCACGACAACAAGACGGCGGCGGAGGTCCGCTCCAGCTTCACCCGCTGGCTGGATGGCGTGCCGGCGGAGCGCCCGTTCTTCGCCTTCCTCAACGTGTTCGATGCCCATGCGCCGTACACGCCGCCGCGTCCCTACCTGACCATGTTCAATGAGGGACGACGGGCGCATGACCGATACCGGGGCGCGCTGCGGTATCTCGATGACGAGGTGGCAGGCCTGCTGGCCGACCTGGAACGCCTCGGGCGGCTCGAGAACACCATCGTAGTCGTCACCTCCGACCATGGGGAGCAGTTCGGGGAGCACGGGCTCGAGACCCATGCCAACTCCCTCTATCGCCAGGTGCTGCAGGTGCCGCTGGTCGTGGTGGCGCCCGGACGCGTACCGGCTGGTCTGCGCCTCGCGCACCAGGTGTCCGGGCGCGACGTCCCCGCGACCATCCTGGAGCTGGCCGGCGTTGCAGGTGACCCGCGGATCGGGGGGCGGTCCCTCGGCGCCCTGTGGCGCGACTCGACCAGCCGACCCAGCGACGTGCTGGCGGAAGTGAGCCAGAACATGCGCCCCCAGCTGCGGTTCCCGAATTCTCTCGGGCCGATGAAGGCCCTGGTCGGCGACTCGCTGCACGTGATCCGGGATGGCGCCGGCGCCTTGGAGGTATACCGGTATCGCGTCGATGTGGCGGAGCTGGACGACCTGGTTGCCGCGGGGGGGGACACCACCGGCTTGGCGGCGGTGCTGGACGCGGCGATAGCCCGCCATCAGCTGGCGTGGCCGGTGGCCGTGCCGCGGTCTCGCGCCGCTGCCGACACCGGCGGCCCGGGACGGTAGGCCGCCATGCGACTCGCCACCAAGCGCGCGCTCGACTTCTATGTCGGCCGCCCCCTGCTCTCACTGCTGCAGGCGGCGGCCTGGGTGCTGGGGACCATCCTGCGGCGCAATCACCGCGTCCTGCCGGTGCGCACGGTGCTGCTGGCCAAGTTCCAGGGGATCGGCTCGCTGATCATCGCCAAGCCGGCCATCGCCGCGCTCCGCCGCCATCACCCCGACGCCCGGATCCTCTTCTGGGGCACCCCGGCCATGGTCCCGCTGGCGCGGGAGATGCCCGAGATCGACGAGGTCCTGGTGCTCGAGGACCGCTCGATGCCGCGGGCGGCGTGGTCGGTCGTGCGCGCCCTGGCCCGGCTCTGGCGTGCCCGGGTGGACTGGGCGTTCGACCTCGAGACCTACTCGCGGCTGTCGTCGGTCCTGGTCACCCTGACGGTGGCGCGCAATCGCACCGGCTTTGCGCTCGAACAGCTGCGGTCCCGGCGGGTGCACACCCATCTCGTCTACTTCAATCGCTACACCCATCTCGGCGAGGCCTACACCCGCCTCTTCGGACAGCTGCTGCCCTCCGGCACGGTGGTGGATGTCGGGGATTTTGGCGGATGGCGCTTCACCGCCGAGCCGCTTCCGGCGCTCCCCCGGCCCTACCTCCTCTTCAACATCCACGCCGGTGACCTCGCCCTCGAGCGCCGGTGGCCGCGCGAGTCGTTTCGGATCCTGATCGAGGCGCTGCTGGCCCGCCGTCCGGACGCCGTGGCGGTCCTGATCGGCCATGGCCCGATGGAAGTGGCCTACACCGCACCGCTGGCGGGCGGACCGCGCATCGTGGACCTGAGTGGCCAGCTGAGCCTGGTCGAGACGATGCGGGCCATCGCCAACGCCGAGCTGGTCGTCACCAACGACACGGCGCCGCTCCACATGGCGGTCAGCAGTGGGGTGCGCACCGTGGGGCTGTTCGGTCCGACCCGCGCCGAGACCTACCTGCCGCCCGACCGACCCGGGCTGGCGGGGGCCCAGGTCAGCCTGTACTGCTCACCCTGTGTCCATCATTGGGAACCGGCCCCCTGCAATGGCGACAACCAGTGCATGAAGCGGTTGGGGCCGGAGCAGGTCTTCGCCCGCTGCGTGGAGTTGCTGGGGCTGGCCCCCCCGGCTCCGGGTGAAGTGGGGCGGCCATCGGTGGCCGACGAGGGCAGCAGGTACTACCCGGGCCTCGTCTATCGTCGCGGCATGGATCAGGGACACTGGTAGAGGGTGTAGATCAACCCCTCCAACGGCACCGGCTGGCACCCCTGTCGCAACCGCTCGAAGCGCGGCCGATCGTAGAAGCCATAGGGTGCCGGGACCATCGGCTGCTCCCAGCGCCGCAGGTCGAAGCGTGCCGCCCCGAACCCGCCGGGGTCCATCATCCCCCGAGGGAAGTCCAGCAGGAACAGGCCCGAGGGTCGCGGCAGGGCGAGCACGGAGTCGGCGTCGAACGCCGAGAAGTAGAAGTCCTGCGTGAACGGGTAGGGGTTGGGTCGCTCGAGCCAGTAGTTCCATCCACCGGAGAATGCGAACGCATAGAAGGGGCGCTGTCCCGACGGGTCCAGCGAGTCGAGGGTGGCGCGGATTGTCCGGTAGTCCCGAGCGAGGTTCTCGGGCCAGCGGACTGCCCCTCGCCCGGTCTGGACCACGGTCGGGAAGTACCGCCGGGTCCCGAACCCGCGTCCCTGCGCCACGTAGGCCCACACTGCCAGCACGGCCAGCACCCCGGCCAGTCCGACCCGGAAGCGCCGGCGCGCCGCTCCCTCGAGCGGCAGCAGCAGTTCCAGGGCGGCGACCAGGATCGGGAGGCTCAGCAGGAACTCAAACCACTCCGTCCCCTCGAAGGCCCTCCTGGCCCGGAGGGCCACCGCGAGGCCGAGCAGGAGGGCCACCGTGTTCCGTCGGGGTTGGGGCAGCGAGCGCCAGCGCAACGCCATCCAGAGCAGGAGGACCGGAGCCAGCGCCACGGGCAGCGGAGTGAACGACAGCCGTCGGGCGAAGTAGGCCACGGAGGGACGCAGGAGCGAGGCTCCGCTGGTCAGGTGGGGCAGCAGCCGGTCCTGCGCCCGGGTCAGCACCTCACCCTCGATTGGCATCGTCACCTGGGTGGTCATCCAGATCATGAAGAGGCCGGTCGCCGCCGCGAACGTGGCCAGGGCCAGGAGCGGCCGCCAGTACCAGCGTCCGGACGCCAGCCCCACCAGTGCCAGGATGCCGGTTCCGATCACCGCGAGGACGAAGAGGTCGAGCGTGATCCGCTCCCAGGAGGGGAACCCCTGTCCACCAGCCAGGGTGGCGTGCCCGAACCCGCCCACCATCGGCAGGAGGACGCCAGCGCCTGCCGTGGCAACCACGATGGCCACCCCCAGCCCCACCACCGTCGCGGAGACCAGCGGTGGTGCGAGGCTGCGGCTCCGGAGCATTGCGACGGTGACGATGTAGGCCGATGGAATCCAGAAATCCTGCTTGGAGAGCACTGCCAGCCCGGCCCAGAGCGCGAGGAGCAGCGCGTCAGTGGGGCGTGACTCGGCCAAATGGCGAACGAAGTGGGTGGCGGCGAGGACCATGCAGACCGCACCGACCAGGGCGGCGGGGCTGTAGAGGCCCTGGGGAATCGCGGCGCCCACCATCTGGGCACAGGCGAACGCCAGGACGAGTCCGACGCCCACCAGCGCGGCGTCGCTCCGCTCGAGCACGCGCCGGCTGTACGCCACGGCGCCCACGACCAGGATGACCGCGAGGGAGGTGTTGATCGCCGTGAGGTTGGCGTGGCTGGTGCCAACCACCCGGGCCAGGAGCCCCTCGACCCAGAGGCCCAGGGGCGGGTAATGCCAGTGGAAGTCGCGGTAGGGCAGTTCCCCCCGGGCGAGGCGCTCGACCTCGTGGGACCACCGCCCGATATCCGCCCACATCAGGGAGGTGCTGCCCCAGACGTGGATGGTGTGTGCCCCGAGGAGCGCCAGCGCAAAGGCCAGCACCAGGCGGCTGTGGTCGACTGCCGATTCGGGCGGGGATGGGAGTCTGGTCATGTCTCGGTGGGCAGGGGGATCGACCCGGTCTCCAGTCGTTGGCGCCTCCCGGGGCCCGGGGGGCGCGCGCGTGGCCCGCAATGCGCTGTCGTGGTGGCCCGATGCTCAGGCGCAATATGCGTGCCCCGGCAGCCCATCTCAGCGGCCTGGCGGTTCCTGGAGGCGGGGAAGCCCAAGGGCTTCTGTGACCAGGTTCCGGTATCGCGTCGCGACTGGCCGTCCCGCAGCGGTCGCTGCCAGGTTCTCGAGCTCGTCCGGATCGGTGCGCCAGGCGAACAGCTCCTCGTGCCCGTTGCCGTAGCGAATGTAGTGCCACGCGGAATCCACGCTCCCGCGAATCGGACCGAAGCGCGTCAGGTTGCGGGGCGCCGGGTTGACGGCGGCGGATGCCTCGGTAATCGCGATACCCCCGGTGAGGTCAGGGGTGCCCCGCCAATGGGCCGCGAGCGAGGCGCCCGGCAGGGTGCCCGCGGGTGCCCCACCGATTTCCACGAGGGTCGCGGCCAGGTCCCGCAGGGAGACGATCCCAGGCACCCGCATTCCTTCCGGAACGGTGCCCGGGGCGCGGACCAGGAGCGGTACGTGGAGGACCGGCAGGAAGAGCGAGCTGCCGTGACCCCGGAGGTCATGTTCGCCGAACAACTCGCCATGGTCGCTGGTGATGATCAGCACGGTGCGGTCCAGCTCCCCGCGGGCCCGCAGCTCGCTGACCAGGTGCCCGACGATGCTGTCCACGTAGGCGATGCTGCCATCGTACCGGTCGAGCAGTTGTCTCCCGCCGCCGAAGCGGCCGGCGAATCCGTCGGGGGGGGCATACGGCGCGTGGGCATCGATCATGTTGAGCATGGCGAAGTACGGCCGCGCAGGCCCACCCCGGTCCCGCCACCGAAGGAAGTTCCCGCTGATCTCGGCCGCGGTGTGCTCGCGGCCGCGACGGACCACCACCCGGCGCAGGTCGGGCGTCACCAGCGTGCGGCCCAGCCGGCCCCAGTTCCGCTCCTCGATCGCCTCGAGCGCATCCAGGCCGGCCTGGGTCTGCGCATAGGCGCTGCTCCACAGCGCCTGTTGCCAGGTGAAGGAATAGTCCTCGAAGCGCGAGAATCCCCGGTCGAGGCCCATCTGGTGCCCGGCAAAGCCTGCGTTCGCCATGAACGCCCCCGTGACATACCCACGGCCCGCCAGCACCTCGGCCACGGTGGGGACGGTGTCGGTCATGGGCCGCTGGTAGTCGGCCCCGGTCGGGCCGGCGTGGAGCCCCGTCATCATGCTGGCATGCGAGGGTCCCGTCCACGAGGCGGGGGAGAAGGCCCAGGAGAAGAGGGCGCCCTCGGCTGCCAGCCGCTCCAGGGTGGGGGTGGTGGGACGCGCGTAGCCGTAGGCACTCAGGTTGGCGGCGCGCACCGTGTCGAGGATCAGGAGCAGGATGTTCGGCGCCTCGCCGCCCGCCGAGGGCAGGGCGGCCAGCGCGCCCCGCTCGCTCAGGTGGCGCGATGCGCGGGTGAGGATCCCCAGCAGCACCAGCCCGATGGCGCCTCCCAGCGCCAGCGCCCGCACCCGGCGCATCCAAACCTCGGGTTCGCGACGCACCAGCGCCCCGAACTGGATGGCGACGCCGCCGGCCAGCACCAGTTTGGCAAGGGGGTGGATGGCCGGCAGCGCCAGGAGGATGCCGAGGACGGCCACGCCCGCAAAGGCCGTGGCCGGAACGACGACCCCGAACCGGAGGCGGGTCAGGGCGGCGAGCCCCCCGATCGGCACGCCGAGGAGCAGGAACACCGCAAGGTTGCCGGCGAGGGCCAGCACCGCGAAGTCCCGGCTGGTCCACGTCAGGGTGCGAAGGAGGTGCCACTGCACGGTTACGATGCCGAGGGACACCAGCGTGACGAGCACCGCGCCGCTGATGGCCAGCCAGCAGAGGTCCGTCAGTGTGCCCGGGCGGACGGGACGGTCTGCTCGGGTCGGCTTGGTTGTCGGAATCGCTGCACCTAAGTTGCGAGGAGTTGGTCCGGGGTGGGCGGCCAGCTGCGCCGTGATTCCCATCATACCCACTGGCTCCCGCGATCGGAAGCGCCCACACGGTCGTCCGCAGCGTGTCCGGATGCGGCCGTTTCCTGCTTGCTCCAGCAGGCGCCCGGTCGCGCTTGCGACCTCGCCACCTTCGCCCCGGGAGACCACCGGACCCGTGCCAGATCCCACACCAGTGGATTCACGCCCCGCACCACCCCGCCTCACCGCCGCCCGGCGACTTGGCCAGGCCCTCGTCGTGGTGCTCGCGGTTGCGACGGCCACCGTCTGGGCGCAGGCGATCATCGTGTTCGCACGCCGGGAGCTGCTCGGCCAGTTCTCGTGGAACTTCTGGCTGCGCGACCAGTTCCTCCTGTCCACGATCGGCTATCTGCTCCTGTTCGCGATCGCCGGGCTGGTGCCGGTGGCGGCGCACCTCCTCGCGCCGCGGCGCCTTCCCTGGGCGGCGCTCCTCGGAACCATGACGGCCCTGGGCGCCTTCAGTGTTCTCCTGCTCTTTGAGCAGGTTGCCCCACCGGCATGGCTGGTCGTCGCGATCGGGATCGGTGTCCAGGCCTACCGGATGGCGTCGGCCGCGCCGGACCGCGCGCGTCGGATGGTCCGGCGGGTCGCAGTCCTGGGCCACCTGGCTGGTGCAGCCGTGGTGGTCGGCACCGGTTCGTTCCGGACCCTCGAAGCGCGCGCCAGCCTGGCCGCGCTGCCGGATGCGGCACCCGGGGCCCCGAACGTGCTCCTGCTGCTGCTGGATACGGTGCGGGCCGGGAGCATGAGTCTCTATGGTGCGCCCTGGCCCACCACCCCGGCACTTGACCGGCGCGCCCGCGATGGCGTGGTCTTCGGTGCCGCCTACAGCACGGCGCCATGGACCCTGCCATCACACGCCTCGATCTTCACCGGCCACTTCCCGAGCCAGACCGTGGCCGATTGGCAGTCGCCCCTCGACAACTCGGCGCCGACGCTGGCGGAGGTGTTCCAGGCGCGGGGGTATGCCACCGGCGGCTTCGTGGCCAACATCAACATTGGCGGCTACCGGAGCGGCCTGGGGCGCGGCTTCATCCGCTATGAGGATGCCCAGCTCTCGGTCCTCGAGGCGCTCCTCTCCACCACCATCCTGCAGTCCCAGTCGGCCCGGCGGGCGTTCCGGACCTGGGCCCGAACCCGGTGGATTCGCGGAACCGTGTCGGCGATCCTGCCTCTCGAGCTCCGGCCGATGTCGACCAATCCCGCCCACGATGATCTCTGGGCGGAGGAGATTGCCGACAACTTCCTCGCCTGGCTTCCGTCGGTCGAGGGCCGCCCGTTCTTCGCCTTCCTGAACCTGTTCGACGCCCACGGCCCGATGCCGCCGCCACCGGCGTACCAGGCGATGTTCGACCCGGCCGAGAGCAGCCTGGGGCACTACGCCGGGGCGATTCGCTACATGGATGATGCGATCGAGGCGCTGCTGCGCGCCCTCGAGGCGGCCGGCCAGCTCGACCAGACGATCGTCGTGGTCACCTCGGATCATGGCGAGCAGTTTGGCGAACACGACCTGCGACTGCACGGCAATTCCCTCTATCGTCCGGTCTTGCACGTGCCCCTCGTGCTGCTCAATGCGCCGGGTGTCCCCGCTGGCCACCGCGTGGCCCGGCCGGTCTCGCTCCGCGACCTCCCTGCCACCCTGCTGGACCTGGCGTCGATCGGCGCGGAATTGCCGGGCGTGTCCCTGGCCCCGCTGCTCCGCGGTGACACCACCGGGTTCGAGGCGAGCCCGGTCCTCTCGGAACTCAGCCGGGGCCTCCCGGAGCGCTCCCCGCCGCACATGATGGTGGACCGGAAGTCCCTCGTGACCGACACGAGCCACATCATCCGCACCTCCGCGGGGGCGCTTGAGGTGTTTGCCTATCCCGCCGACACCGCCGAAATGCAGGATCGCTCCTCGTTGGTGGAGGTGAGGGCCGCCGCCGAGGCGCAACTGGCGCAGGCGCTCCGGCGGGTGGGGATCGAGTGGCGGAAGTGACCCACGGGTCGCGGGCAGCACGGCGGGGCGATGCAGATCTGGATTGACGCCGACGCCGCCCCGCGCGACGTGAAGGACCTCGTGTTTCGCGCCGCCAAGCGGCTCCAGGTGCCGGCGATCCTGGTGGCCAACCAGCGGTTGCAGCCCCCGCCGGGCAATCCGATGGTCTCGGCGGTCTGGGTGGACGGCGGGCCCGACGTCGCCGACCAGCACATCGCCGCCGAGGCGCAGGCGGGAGACTTGGTCGTGACTCAGGACATTCCGCTGGCCGCGCTGTTGGTACCCAAGGGGGTGGCGGTCCTCGATCCGCGCGGGGATGAGCACACGGCGGAGACCATCCGGGAGCGGCTCTCGATCCGCGACTTCATGGAGCAGGCGCGGACGGCGGGGGTGGTGACCGGTGGCCCGCCCCCGTTCGATGCGCGCGCCAAGCAGGCGTTCGCCGCGGCGCTGGACCGGGTGCTGACCCGCCTGCTCCGGCCGCGCTGACCTCGGGGGGGAAGACCCGGGGGCAGCGGTGCGATCCTCCGGCGGGATCCCGACTTCAGGTCTGCCCTTCAGGAGCGCCCAGGGCACTCGGCGGGCCGGACTCGCGGACTTCCCGATTCCGCGATACAATCTCCAGGCGCTGTCCTGCCGCTGGATCCCGGGCCGATCCGCCCCCCTCCTGGAGGTACCATGACCGACGCCGCCCCGGCCGTCCCCAAGCATCTCTGGATTGTTGGTGTCCTCTCCCTGCTCTGGAACGCCGTCGGGGCCTGGGACTATCTCATGACCCAGACCCAGAACGCCGCGTACATGGGGTCCTTCACCCAGCCCCAGCTGGACTTCTTCTATGGCCTGCCGACCTGGGTGGTGGCACTCTGGGCCACCGCGGTCTGGGGCGGTGTGGTGGGCTCGCTGCTGCTGCTGGCCCGGAAGCGGGTGGCGACCACGGTCTTCCTCGTGTCGCTGGTGTGCGCGGTGCTGGTGGGCATCCAGAACTTCGCGCTGTCCAACGGGCTCGAGGTGATGGGCAGCGGGGGCGCCGCGTTCAGCGCCGTGATCGTGGTGGTCGCGTTCCTGCTGTGGCGCTATGCGGAGAAGGTCCAGCGGCTCGGCGTGCTGCGCTGAGCCCTGGGGGCCGGCACGGCGGTCCCGCCCCGCCCTGGGCGGGACCACCCGGCATCCGCTTGTATGATGCGGCGAGCGTGGAGTATGATTGATCATGCTGGCATTCGCAGCACTCATCATCCTCCAAGCCCCCGACACGTTGACGCTTGAGCGCGCCCTTGAGCGCGCCCGGTCCACCCGGCCACAGCTGCAGGCCGCCCAGGCCCTCACCGCCGGGGCTCGCGCCCAGCTGGGCATCGCCGGTACGGTGCCCAACCCCACACTCACCTTCAAGCACTCCGAGACCTCGCCGACTGAGGAGGCGTCGCTCAGCCAGCCGCTCGACTGGCTGCTGAGCCGCGGCGCGAGTCGCGCCGCAGCCCGCGCCGGCGTGCGCGGCGCCGAGGCCGACTCGGCCCTGGTCGCTGCCAGGGTGGGCCACGAGGTCCGAGTCGCGTTCCATGCCGCGCTGGCGGCCCTTGAGTTGGAGCACCTGGCGGCTGCGCAGGCAGCAACGACCGACTCGCTGGCCCGCTTTGCCGCCGAACGCGTACGGGCCGGGGATATCTCCGTGCTGGAGCGGGAGCAGATGGAGGTCGAGGCTGGTCGGGTGCGTCAAATCCATAGCCGCGCCGAGGAGGCCAGGGTCGTGGCCATGGTCGCGCTGCGCCGGGCACTGGGTGGGAGTGAGGCGCTCGGGGTGCCAGTCGGACGGCTCGACCGCGACCTCGACACTCCCTGGGCCGCTGGCGCTGCAGGCCTTGACCCGCCAGTGCTCCGCCGGGCCCTGGCCGACTCCGCCGCCGGGGACGCGCTGGCCCATGCCGCGACCCTGCGGCGCGTGCCACTGCCGAGCCTCATGCTGGGGCGGGAGTGGGATGCCAACGGGCCGTTCGCCAATGGCTCGCGGGCGGTGATTGGCTTCTCCATTCCCGTGCCGCTCTGGAACATCGGAACCGGCCCCGCGTCGCTGGCGCGGGCTCGCGCCGATCAGGCAGCGGCCAACCTGGCGGAGACACGGCTGGACCTGGGCCGGCAGGTGGCCGAGGCCGAGGCGCGACTGGCCGCCGCCAGGCAGCGCGCGGTCTTCAGTCGGGATTCGCTCGTGCCCCGGGCCCGGCGGATACGCGACGGGGCCGTCCGCCTCTACCGCGCGGGCCAGACCGGCCTGCTGCCGCTGTTCGACGCGCTGCGTGCCGAGCGGGAGGTGGCGGCGGGGCATGTGGACGACTTGCTGTCGTGGCAGCGCGCGCTGGCAGACTGGCTGTTCCTGCTGGGGAGATCCGAATGATCCGCTTCCGTGCAGTGTCCGCGCTCCTGGCGGCGACCCTCGCCGCGTGTGGCGACGCCCCCCCACCGGCCACGCCCGTGGCGGCCGCCAAGATCGCCAATCCGGTCACCGAGGCCAGCCTGACCAGCGTGACCCTGACCGCGGACGCGGAACAGCGCCTGGGCCTCGAGGTGGCCCCGATCGAAAGCCGGGAACTTCCGGACACCCGTCAGCTGAGTGGGGTGGTCGTGACCCCGCCGGGCGGGACCTTCGCACTCACCGCCCCCGTCGCCGGCACGATCCTGGAGCCCGAGGCCGGTGGGATACCCGCCCCCGGCACCACCGTCCGGCGCGACCAGCCGCTGCTGCGCCTGGTCCCACTTCCCGCTGGCACCGACCTGGCCCGAGGCGACGAGGACCTGGCGCTGGCCGAGGTGCAGGCACGGCAGGCCGAACTCGAGGCCACCCGCATCGAGGCGTTGGCACGCGACAGCCTGGTGTCCCGCCGCGAACTCGAGCGGGCACAGGGCGAGCGCGAGGCGGCCCGCGCCATCCTCCAGGCGGCCCGGGCCCGGGCCGATCGGCTCCGCACCGGTGCCAGCGCCAGTCCCGGGCTCAGTGCCCTGACCATCGCCGCGCCCGATGGTGGGGTCGTCGTGGACCTGCACGTGTCGGGCGGCCAGGTGGTGGCGGCCGGCACGCCGCTGATGTCGGTGGCGCAGATGGACCAGCTCTGGGTCCAGGTGGCGGTCTATTCGGGCGACCTGCCCCGCCTCGCCGCCCAGGGTCGCGCCGTGGTGGCGGGCGACCCGCCTCGCGGTGCCCGCCGAGTGACGGCGCCCCCCACCGCCGACGCCCTCTCCGCCTCCGCCGACGTGTTCTACCAGCTGGATCGGTCCGCGGGACTGCGCCCGGGACAGCGGGTGGACATCACCGTACCGCTCACCGGCTCCGGCCAGCCGCGCCTGTCCGTTCCGCTGGGGGCCATCGTGTATGACCAGCACGGGGGCAGCTGGGTCTACGCGCGAACCGGGGAGCATCAGTATGCCCGCCGCCGGGTCTCGATCGAGGGATTCGCCGATGGCTGGGCCATCCTCGCCCAGGGGCCGGCCGTTGGTACTCCCGTCGTCATCACCGGCGCGGCGGAACTCCTCGGCACTGAATTCGGCGCCGGGAAGTAGCCCCCATGCGCGCCCTGATAGCCCTCGCGCTCCGCCTGCGCGTCGCGGTGGCCGCCCTCACCATCGTCTTTGCGGCGGTGGCGGCGGTGGTGGTGAGCCGGGCGCCATTCGACGTCTTCCCCGAGTTTGCGCCACCCCTGGTGGAGATCCAGACAGAGGCACCGGGGCTCTCCACCGAGGAGGTGGAGCGGCTCATCACCGTGCCGCTCGAGTATGGCCTCACCGGCACCGCGTTCGTCACCACCATCCGCTCCAAGAGCGTGCTGGGCCTGTCCAGCGTGGTGCTGCTGTTCGAGACCGGGACCGACATCCTCCAGGCCCGCCAGCTGGTGCAGGAGCGGCTGGCACGGATCGCCGCCACCCTGCCCCCGGTGGCGCATCCCCCGGTGCTCCTCTCGCCGCTCTCCTCCACCAGCCGCGTCCTCAAGATCGGGCTCACCTCACCCACCCTGTCCCAGACCGAGCTGACCACCCTGGCCCGGTGGACGATCCGTCCCCGGCTGATCGCGGTGCCTGGGGTGGCCAACGTTGCCATCTGGGGACAGCGCGACAAACAGTACCAGGTGATGGTGGACCCCGACCGGCTCCGGGTGCACGAGGTCTCCCTCGGCGAGGTGGTCCGCGCCGCCGGCGATGCGGTGCAGCTGGGCGCTGGCGGGTTCGTGGACCTGCCCAACCAGCGGCTGCCGGTGTCACAGCCCCCGACGGTCACCGGGGTGGACCAGCTCGCCGTGGCCCCGGTGGCGATTCGCCACGGGATCCCGGTCCAGGTCGGCGCGGTGGCCGACGTGGTGATTGGCAACCCGCCGGCCATCGGCGATGCGGTCATCAATGACGGCCCCGGCTTGCTCCTGATCGTCGAGAAGCAGCCCTGGGGCAACACCCTCACCATCACCCGCGGGGTCGAGGCGGCGCTCGAGGGGCTCGCCCCCGCGCTCGGTGACGTCGCCGTGGACGCCGCCATCTTCCGGCCGGCCACCTTCATCGAGCACTCGATCCAGAACCTCAACAAGGCACTGTTGATCGGCTGCCTGCTGGTGGTGCTGGTGCTGGCGGTGTTCCTCCAGGACTGGCGGACCGCGCTGATCAGCCTGACCGCCATCCCCCTCTCGCTGCTGGCGGGAGCGCTGGTCATGCGCTACCGCGGCGGCACCCTCGACACGATGGTGCTGGCCGGCCTGGTGATTGCGCTCGGCGAGGTGGTGGACGACGCCATCATCGACGTCGAGAACATCCTCCGCCGGCTGCGGCTGAACCGGGCACTAGCCAATCCCCTGCCGGCCTTCAGGGTGGTGCTCGAGGCCTCGCTCGAGGTCCGCAGTGCGGTGGTCTACGCCAGCATGATCGTGGTGCTGGTGTTCCTGCCGGTCTTCTTCCTCGGAGGCCTGGCGGGGACCTTCTTCCGGCCGCTGGCCATGGCCTACGTGGCGGCCATCGTGGCCTCGCTGTTCGTGGCCCTGGTGGTCACCCCGGCGCTCTCCCTGCTGCTGCTGCGCCATGCCACCGGGCTGGAGCACCAGACCCCGCTGGCCCGCTGGCTCGGCGACCGGTACATGCGGGTGCTGCCTCGGCTGGTGGCCGCGCCGCGCCGGGTCCTGCTGGGGCTGGCGGGGGCGTTCCTGGCCGGGATCCTGGTGCTGCCGTTCCTGGGCGAGGAGTTCCTGCCGCACTTCCGCGAGTATGACTTCCTGATGCACTTCGTGGAGAAACCCGGCACCTCGCTCGAGGCGATGACCCGGCTCACGGTGCGCGCCAGCCGGGAACTGCGCGCCATTCCGGGCGTGCGCAATTTCGGCGCGCACATCGGCCGCGCCGAGGTTGCCGACGAGGTGGTCGGACCGAACTTCACCGAGCTCTGGATCAGCATCGATCCGGAGGCGGACTACGACCAGACCCTGGGAGCGGTGCAGGCCGCGGTGGACGGGTACCCCGGCCTCTACCGCGACGTGCTCACCTACCTGCGGGAGCGGATCAAGGAGGTCCTCACCGGGGCCAGCGCCTCGCTGGTGGTGCGCCTCTACGGCCCCGACCTGGAGGTGCTGCGCAGCAAGGCCGCCGAGGTGGCGGCCGCGGTGAAGGACGTCCCGGGGCTGATCGACCTCAAGGTGCAGGCGCAGGTCCTGGTGCCGCAGGTGGAGGTGCGCGTGCGCGACATTGCCGCGGCGCGGCTGGGCCTCACGGCCGGCGAGGTGCGGCGGCAGGTGGCGACCCTGGTCAAGGGCACCACGGTGGGCCAGGTGTACGAGGGGGAGCGGGCGTTTGACGTGGTGGTCTGGGGCGCCCCGGAGATCCGTGGCGACCCGGCCGCCATCCAGCGTCTGGCAATCCAGCTGCCCTCCGGCGGGACGGTCCCCCTCGACCAGGTCGCCGAGGTGCGGGTCACCCCCGCCCTCAACGAGATCACCCGCGAGCACGCCTCGCGCAAGCTGGACATCACCGCCAACGTGTCGGGCCGCGACCTGGGCAGCGTGGCACGCGACATGGAGGCCGCCGTCGGCGCGGTCAGCTTCCCGGTGGGGTATCACCCGGAGTTCCTGGGGGAGTACGCCGCGCAGCGGGCCGCGAGCCGGCAGATCCTGGCCCTGGCGGGGCTGGCCCTGCTCGGCATCCTGATCATCCTCTACAGCGATTTCGACAGCGTGCGCACCACCGCCCTGCTGATGCTGACACTTCCGTTCGCGCTCATCGGCGGAGTCATGGCGGTGCTGGCCGGCGGCGGGATCATGTCCCTCGGCGCGCTGGTGGGGCTGGTCACGGTGCTCGGCATCGCCGCCCGGAACGGGATCATGCTGGTGAGCCACTACCGGCACCTGGAGGAGCAGGAGGGCGTGCCGTTCGGGGTGGAGCTCGTGCTGCGCGGGGCCCGGGAACGGCTCACCCCGATCCTGATGACCGCGCTCGTCACGGCGCTCGCACTGCTTCCGCTCGCCCTGTTTGGCGAGAAGCCGGGCCAGGAGATCGAGCACCCGATGGCCCAGGTCATCCTGGGTGGGCTGGTCTCGAGCACCATTCTCAACCTCTTCTGCCTGCCGACCCTCTACCTGAGGTTTGCGAAGCGGCCGGTTGCAGGCACCGGGGGGAGCTAACACCGGCCCCGTCGCGGCGTCCATCGCGTATCGGGGCTCCACCGCCCGCTCACCATCGCCAGGAGAATCACCGATGCGCGCCGCCACCCGCCTGCTGCCGTTGACCCTGCTCCTGGTCCTCGCCCTGCCCGAGATCGCCCCCGCCCAGGCCCCCATCGTGGTCCGCGCCCTGGTCGGTCGCACCGGCCGGGTCCTGGCCGACACCATGGGGGCCACCTTCGAGGTGCCCGCCGCCGCCGCCCGCGCCTTTGCCGCGATGGACAGCGTCTTCGGCGACCTCAAGGTGCCCACGGGGGTTCGCGATCCCGCCGTGCTCCAGGTCGGCAACCTGGAGTACGTCAAGCGCGGTAGCTTTGCCGGCCGCCGGATGTCGGCCTGGCTGGACTGCGGCAGCAACATGAGCGGCCCCCGGGCCGACAACTACCGGATCGAGCTGGGGATGGTGGCGTTCATCACGGCGGTGGGGCGCGAGTCCTCGATCATGCGGATGGCGGTGATCGGCACCGCACTCGACGTGGGCGAGGCCGCCCGGCCCACGATCCCGTGCTACACCACCGGCGCACTGGAGCGCCGGATGCACGAGCTGCTGCTCAAGAAGCTGGAGGGGTAGGGTGCCGGCGCCTGGCGTGGGGCCAGCACCGACCCACCGGGCCCCGACCCCACCCTCCACACCCTGAGCACTTCCTCATGCAATCGTCAGGCCGTGGCTTGGTTTGCCGGCGGTGATTGCGCATGGTCTCGGCGGCCCGTATCGTAGGGCCATGCCACTGCGCACCGGCGTCTACATCGTCCCGACCCACCGTTGGTACATCGAACGCACCGTCTGGCTGGTCGCCGGAGTGGTGCTCCTCACGGCCACGGCCCTGGCCCGGTGGGTCGATCCCCGCTTCGTGCTCCTCGTCATCGCCACCGGCGTGGCCTCGATCGGGGTCGCCCTCACGGGTTTCTGCCTGGTGGGCAACCTGCTCCATCACCTTGGCTTTGCGCCCATGCTGGGTCGCCCGGGAACTGCACCGGGTGGGTGGTATTTCATGCAGACGGACCGGTGGTACCTGGAACGCCGCATCTACCTCGCGGTCGGGATCAACATCTCCGTCGCCTCCGTGCTGAGCCTGGTGCACAGCCCCTGGTGGCTGGCCTTCACCGGATTTGTCGGTGGTGCCATGGTCTGGTTTGCCGCCACCGGGTATTGCATCATGGCGAATGGCCTCTATTGGCTGGGCGCCGAACCCCGCCTGGCGCCGGAGGGGGCCCGCTGCGTCCCCTCCGATCCTCCGGTGGACCATCCCGCCCCCGCCTGAACCTCTCTGGCGGGCCGACTGCAGGGCTGGGGGCTTCCCCCGGCCCTGCTTTTGCGTATCCTGATGGCAGCGCCCGTTGGGGCCCCACGGATGGATTGGGGGCCCGGACCCTGCCATTCGAGGATGCGAGATGCCCGAATCCCCCCTGCTCACCCAGTTGGCGGCGCTCAATGCCGCGGTTGGCGAGATCCCCATCATTCCCGGGGTGGAGGATGGGCAGTTCGAGGAACTGGAGGAGGTGAAGCGGGGGCTGGATGACATGCGCCTGGGGCTGTGGGGTCGGTTGCAGGGGGTGCGCTCGGACGACGCCCAAGCCTACTCCGAACGGTTCCGGATCCGCCGCTGCCAGGAAATCTGCACCCGGCTCAGCACCGACCTGAAGCTCGGACTGATGACCGCCGACCACCCCGAATTCGCCGACCTCTGGATCACCCTGAATGAACTAGCGGCCGCCATCCAGAAGGCCCGGTCGCCGGAGCAGCCGGGCTAGCCCGCCTTCAGCTGCCGGATCGCCTCGATCAGGCGGATCTGCGCGGCATCTTCCGGTCGCCCGGTGTGCTTGGTGGCAATCAGGTCGTCCAGCGATGCCGCCGGGATCGTCACGCCCTCGATCACGAAGGGGTGGGCCGCAAGCACCGCATGCCGATAGCGGACGCCGGAGGCCACCGTGAGGATGGCAACCCGGGGAACGGTGCCAAAGACCGTGACCTGCCGCTCCGCCACCTCCGCCGCCAGCCATTCCCGGGCAAACCCGAAGCCGGCGCGCTTCAATCCCCGCAGCACCCGCTCGGCGTTGGCCGGGGTCGGTTCGATCAGCAGCTCAAGGTCCAGTCCCGACGTGGCACTGCCCCAGAGCTGCAGCGCCCGGTTCCCGATCAGGAGGTAGCGGGCCATCTCCTCGTTGAGCTGCTGGCAGACCGCGGCCAGGAGGGTGCTCGCCGCCGTCATCCCGCACCCCGCGAGCGCGCGTCCCAGCGCAGGTACTCCTCGAACCGATTGAAGAAGAGGATCTGGTCGCCGGGGTGGCGGGCTGCCGGCTGGTCGGCCCGCGCCATCGCCTCACCGCTGCGCACCCGCTCCTCGGCACTGAGCGAGAGATCGATCGGCAGCCGAGTCACGGCGTCCGGCTCCGGATCGGGGGCCCCCGCTGCCGCCGGCGCCACGGAGGTCGGACGGGCCGGTGGGATGCGGGCCGGGGACTCGGCCTGCATGCCATCGAAGCGGCGCAATGCCTCGGCAAAGACCCAGCTGCGGGGCCGGTCAAGGCTGCGGGCCAGGCGGTCCGCCGCTGCCAGCACCTCCGGAGGCAGGGTGATCGAGATCCGCGAGTAGCTGTAATCGGGCACGATGAATAATACCCAGTATTACCGAGAGGTCAAGCCGTTGTGGTGCAGGATGTTACGCATGCCATTGGCCGTCGATCCATGAGGCTCTTCTCATCCGCATTTCCCGGAACCGACAGGGGGTTGGCGCTATCTTCCCAGTCGCCGTGCAGCGAGGCGCGGCGAGGGAGGCAGGGCACCATGGTACGACTCCTGATCGTGTATGGCACGACCGATGGACAGACGGCCAAGATCGCCCGGTTTGTGGCGAAGGAACTGGAGGACCTCGGTGCCTCCGTCGAGGTGGTCGAAGCGTCCGTTGCGACTGCGGATCCCTACGATTTCGCCGGGACAATCGTTGCAGGCTCCATCCATGCCGGCGGATACCAACGGTCGCTGCGGCAGTGGGTCCGCGCCCATGCCGAGCAGTTGTCCGTCGGTCCCGCGGCCATGCTGACCGTCTGCCTGGGGATCCTGCAGGACGACGGTGCGGTGCGGCGCGACCTGTCCCGCATCTTCCAGCGGTTTCAGGAGCAGACCGGTTGGGTCCCGGCCCGACACCGGTTTGTGGCCGGCGCACTCCGCTACACCCGGTACGGCTGGTTCAAGCGGATGGTCATGAAATGGATCGCGGGCAAGGCTGGCGGATCCACTGATACGAGCCGTGACCACGAGTATACCGACTGGGATGCGCTGGGAGTCTTCGCGGCGGAGTTTGCCGCCGACTGCGGGCTGCTCTCCCGGGTGGCACCCGGACGGATCCGCAGCCCGACCGTGGCAGAGACCGGCACGGTCTGAGCACCACCCACCCCCCAGCTGGGCCGCCCGTGACCCGGGCCACCGTCACGCTTGACTCTTGGCTCCCGCCGCCGACATTCCGGGGTCGCCTGGACTTCCCCGTCCCCGGAGTGTGTCATGGTGCACCGCCGTCGGCTGGCCCGGATTGTCCTGCTTTCGCTCGTCATCGGCACGCCTCTCGTCGCCCAGACCCCGGCCCAGAACGATAGTTCGGCCAAGGCCGCGACGGCGGCCAAGTCGCTCCCGCTGATCACCAACCGCACCCTGCGGTTCACCACGACCGAGGCCACCTGGCTCTCGCTCGACCTCTCGCCCGATGGCCAGACCCTGCTGTTCGAGATCCTCGGCGACCTCTACACCCTGCCGGTGGCCGGGGGGACCGCCACCCGCCTGACCAGCGGGCAGGGGTACGACATGCAGCCGCGCTACTCGCCCGACGGGTCCCAGGTGGTGTTCGTGAGTGATCGCAACGGCTCCGAGAACCTCTGGGTCATGCAGGCCGATGGCACCGGCGCCCGGGCACTGACGACCGGGGAGCGGGACAACTACGTCTCCCCCATCTGGAGCCCGGACGGCAGCTATGTCATCGCCACCAAGGGGAGCCAGTTGTGGATGTACCACCTTGACGGCGGCTCCGGCGTCCAGTTCACCGGGGTCACCCGGCCGGGGGCCACACCGGCGGCAGGCAGCACGGCCGCCCACCTCGGCGCGGCGTTCGGCAGCGACCCGCGGTACCTCTGGGTCAATGTCCGCGGCAGCACCCCCTCGGGATTTCCCGCCCTGCGGGACGAGGACCCACTGGCGCCGGAGTTTGGCCCGGAGCACTCTCCCCGGAGCTCCGCCCGCCAGATCGGGACCTCGCAGATCGGCCTGCTCGACCGCGAGACCGGCCGGGTGATGCTCCGGACCCACGAGCATGAGGGGGCCTACCGTCCCGTGCCGAGCCCGGACGGGCGCTGGCTGGTCTACGCCACCCGCCGCGACTCGGTGACGGCGCTCAAGCGGCTCGACCTGGCCACCGGCCAGGACAGCTGGCTGGTCCTGGGTGTGCAGCGCGATGCCAACCAGGGGGGTGGGACCAACGACCGGGACATCTATCCCGGCTCCGCCTTCAGCGCCGATTCGCGCTTCCTCTTCACGAGCTACGGGGGCAAGATCCAGCGGGTGGAGCTGGCCACCGGCGCCGCCACCGAGATCCCGTTCTCCGCCGAGGTGGACCAGCAGCTCGGGCCGCTGGCGAAGTTCGACTATCCCGTCAACGACTCGACCCTCACCATCTCGCAGATTCGCGGGGCCCGCCCCTCGCCCGATGGCCGGCGGCTGGCCTTCACCGCGCTCGACCAGCTCTGGGTGGGCGACCTGCCCGCCGCCGCCCCGGGCGACACCGGCCGCCAGCAGCTCCGCAACCCGCGCCGCCTGACCGGCACCGCGGAACTGGTGGAGCATGCCCCGGTCTGGTCGCCCGACGGGCAGTTCCTGGCCTATGTCACCTGGAGCGACAGCGTCGGGGGTGACATCTACCGGGTCCGGAGCGACGGTCGCGGCCAGCCGGAGCGGCTCACCCGCACCTCGGCCTTCTACGACAAGCTGGCCTACAGCCGGGACGGCTCCCGCCTGATCGGCATCCGCGGCTCGAAGATGCACCGGATGCGGATGCTCGAGGACTTCGGGGGACACAGCGCCACGGCGGAAATGGAGTACGTCTGGCTGCCGGCGGCGGGCGGGGAGGTGCAGCGGATCGGCTGGGTGGCGACCTCGGCCACCGAGCAGGGGCGCAACGCCCCGCACATCGGGCCCGACCCCGACCGGATCTACGTCTGGGGGGATGGCGAGGGGCTGCTCTCGATGCGCTTCGATGGCACCGACATCCGGACCGTGGTCCGGGTCTCCGGCCCGCCGGGGCCGGGTGGGGCCGGGAGCAATCCCACGCCTGACGAGGTGCTCCTCTCGCCCGCCGGCGACCGCGCGCTGGTCTATGCCAATCGCAACGTCTACCTGATCACGGTGCCCCCGGTGGGCGGCGAGGTCCCGACCGTCTCGGTCAGTGCGTCCTCGGTGGTCCCGACCCGGCGACTGACCCGGGTCGGCGGGGACTTCATCGGCTGGAGCGCCGATGGCCGGATGGCCCACTACTCAATCGGCCGCAGCTTCTTCCAGTACGACGTGGTGGTGGCCGACTCGATGGTCCGCGACTCGCTGGTGCGCGCGCGGGCCGCCGCCACGCCGGCGGCCCGGCCCGATTCCGCCGCCCGGCCCGATTCGGCCCAGGGGGCGCGGCCGTCGCGGCCCGCACCGGCCTACGAGGCGCGGCGCATCGATGTCGAGATCGTGGTGGCCAAGGACAAGCCGAGCGGCACCGTGGTGTTGCGCGGGGCGCGGCTGGTCACGATGCGGGGGGACGAGGTCATCCCCAGCGGCGACATCGTGGTGCGGGACAACCGGATCGCGGCGATCGGCGCCACCGGGTCGGTTCCGGTGCCGTCGGGCGCCCGGGTGGTGGATGTCAGCGGCAAGACGATCCTGCCGGGATACGTGGACATCCACGCCCACACCTGGGTGGCGTGGGGGGTCCATCGCACCCAGGTCTCCCAGTTCATGGCGCAACTGGCCTATGGTGTCACCACCCAGCGCGATCCCCAGACCTCCGCCGAGGACATCGTCACCTACGCCGACCGGATGGAGGCCGGCCAGCTGATCGGCCCGCGCCTCTACTCCACCGGCCCGGGGGTGTTCGGCGCCGACAACATTCGCAGCCTCGACGAGGCGCGCGACGTGCTGCGCCGCTACGCCGATCACTTCAACACCCAGACGATCAAGCAGTACCTGGCCGGCGACCGGAAGGTGCGGCAGTGGGTGATCATGGCGGCGCGGGAGCTGGGGCTGACCACCACCACCGAGGGTGGCAGCAACTTCACCATGAACCTGACCCTGATGCAGGACGGCTACCCCGGCCTCGAGCACTCGCTCCCGATCAGCCCGTTCTACCGCGATGTCGTGCAGCTCACGGCATTCAGCGGCATCACCTACACCCCGACCCTGATCGTGGCGTACGGCGGCCCCTCCGGCTTCGGCTACTACCTGACCCGCACCAACGTCGACCTCGAGCCCCGGCTGCGCCGGTTCACCCCGCACGACGAGCTGGACAAGTGGAAGGTCCGCGAGTTCCAGCGCGACGACCAGTACGTCCATCCCCTCCATGCCCGCCAGCTGACCAAGCTGGTGGAGGCCGGCGGGCGCGTGGGGCTCGGATCACACGGGGAACTGCAGGGCCTCGGCACCCACTGGGAACTCTGGATGATGGGCTCCGGTGGCATGGCCCCCCACGATGCCCTGCGGGCAGCCACCCTGCACAGCGCCGACGCGATCGGCCTCGCGGGGGACATCGGCTCGCTCGAGGTGGGCAAGCTGGCCGACCTCCAGGTCCTGGACCGCAACCCGCTCGAGCAGCTGGAATACACCAACTCGATCCGGTTCGTCATGAAGAACGGCCGGCTCTACGATGCCGCGACGCTTGACGAGGTCTGGCCGCGGGCGCGACCACTGCCGACCCAGTGGTGGTGGCGGGTGGAGCCGTGACGGCGGGGAATGGGGAACGGGGAATGGGGAATGGGGTGCATGGGTGAGGGATGACTTGATCAATCACCAGGAGCGGTGATGAAGCGGATGTCGCTGGGCCGCAAGTTGGTGATCGCCGCGGTGGTGCTCGCCGCCCTTGCCGCGCTGGTCCAACTCGCCGGCGGGGACCTGATGGCGCGCCTGGCGCAGCACCTCCACGGCGGCACCGGATGACCGGGGCGATGCGGTGGCTGGCGTCCTTCGGCCGGGACCTGCGTCACGCTGGGCGCTCCCTGCTGCGCATGCCGGCGCTGTCGGCGGTGGTGATTCTTTCGCTCGGGGTGGGGATCGGGCTCAACACCGCCGTCTTTGCCTGGGTGCGGGCGATCGTGTTCCGGCCCCTGCCCGGTGTCGAGGACGCCTCCGACTTTCGGCTGGTGATGCCGCGAACCGAGGCGGGGGTCTATCCCGGCGCGTCGTGGCCGGAATACCTGGAGCTCGCGGCGCGGCTCCCATCGGTCCGGGCCCTGCTGGCCTTCCGCGCCGAGCCGCTCGAGGTGGGGGAGCTGGGCCAGGCGGAGCGGAAGGCGGGGCTGTTCGTATCGGGGAACTACTTCTCTGCCCTGGGGCTGGAGCCGGCAGCGGGGAGGTTCCTTGGCCCTGATGAGGTGGTGGCGGCGGGTGGCGCGCCGGTGGCGGTCCTGTCCCATGACTACTGGATGGTGGGGTTCCAGGGCAGCGCCGGGGTGATCGGCCGATCGATCCGGGTCAACAACGTGGACCTGACGATCATCGGGGTGGCTCCACCGGGTTTCCGGGGCACGACCATCGGGTTGGTGACCGACCTCTGGGTGCCGGCCACCCTCACCACCGTGCTCCGGCCCGGCTCGACGGAACTGGAGCGCTGGGAGTCGCGGGGGTGGACCCTGATGGGCCGCCCCGCGGCGGGGGCGGGGGAGGAGGCGATCCGGGACGAACTGCGGCGGGCCATGGCCGACTTCGCGGTGACCCGGCCTGCCACCCACGCCACGATGGAGGGTGAGGTGGTGCCGTTCGGACAGGCGCCCAACGGTCCGATGCGGCTGTTCATCACCGGGCTCTGGGTGGTCCAGGCGCTGATGCTGCTGCTCCTGCTGGCGGTGTGCGGGAACACCGCCAGCCTGTTGCTGGCCCGGGCCAGCGCGCGACGCCGCGAGGTCGGGGTGCGCCTGGCCCTCGGCGCCGGCCGCGGCCGGGTGATGGGACTCCTGCTGACTGAGAACCTGCTCCTTGGCCTGCTCGGCGCCCTGGTGGGGGCGCCGATCGCCTTCTGGGCCACCGAGTTGATCCGGCCCGAAGTGATGGTCGGCGGATTCGCGGTGTCGTTCGACGCCAGCGTCGACCTGGCCGGCCTCGGGGTCGCCATGCTCCTGGGCGTGGCATCCGGCGTGGCATTCGGGTTCTTCCCGGCCACCCAGCTGGCGGGGGTTGATCCGCAGGAGGCCCTCCGGGCTGGCAGCCAGGGATCGGGGCGCCACTGGAGCCGCAGCGTCCTGATGGCCACCGAGGTGGCGCTGGCCATGATCGTCCTGCTGGCCGCCGGGATCTTCCTGCGCGGGTTCCGCGACACCCAGGGGACGGAGACTGGGTTCGAGCGCGAGGGCGTGATGCTGGTGGGGTACGCGATCGGTGGCGTGCCGCGCGACTCGGGGTACACCCGCGCCTTCACCGCCCGGCTCCTCGATCGGCTCCGCACCATGCCCGGGGTCGAGGGGGCCGCGGTGGCATCCGGGGTACCGCTCGACATCCACGGCATGCCCTCGGCGGCGTTCACGCTCGAGGGGCGGGCGCGTGGCGATGCCACCCCGGACCAGGCACTGGTGGGTCTGGTGACTCCCGGGTATTTCGCGGCCTTGGGGATCCCACTCCGGGCCGGGACCGATTTCGCCGGGCTGGCCGATCCGACTGCGCCGCCCCAGGTGGTCGTCAACGAGGAGTTCGTGGCCCGATTCCTGGGTGCTGGTGAGCCCCTGGGGCGCCGACTGGAGTCGCGCGGGCAGACGTTCATCATCACCGGGGTGGTGGCCAACTCCCTCTATGAGTCCTTTGGCGAGCCCCCCAAGGCCATCACCTACTTCTCCTATCGCGATCGCCCGGTGGGACGGGGCGAGATCTTCCTGCGCACCAGCCCCGGCAGCGAGGCGCAGGTCGGCGCGGAGGCCCAGCGGGCGATCCGCGAGCTGGAGCCGACGCTGCCCGTCTTCGACGCCCGCACCCTCGCCGCCCACGTGGACCGCAACCTGTTCCTCCGCCGGGTGCCGGCCCAGGTCTTCGGGGTCGTGGGCCCCCTCCTGCTCCTGCTGGCGGCGTTCGGGATCTACGCCGTGGTCTCCTATGCCGTGGCCCGCCGCACGACCGAGCTCGGGGTGCGCCTCGCGTTGGGCGGAACCACTGGACGGGTCACCGCCGACCTGATGGGCGAGACGCTGCTGGTCGTCGGATTCGGCGCCAGCGCCGGCTGGATCGTGACCTTCATGGTGGTGCGGCTCTTTCCCGGCGGCAGCCCTGATCCACTTGTCTTTGCGGTCGTGCCGGCAGTGGTGTTCCTGGCCGCCGCCCTGGCCAGCTGGTTGCCGGCCCGCCGGGTGACCCGGCTGGACCCGATGGAGGCGCTGCGGGTGGAGTAAGGGGGCAGGGGGGACAGGGACTGGGGGCCAGGGGCTAGGGGCTAGGGGCTAGGGGCTAGGGGCTAGGGGCTAGGGGCTAGGGGCTAGGGGCTAGGGGCTGGGAGCTCGGGGGTGTCGGGTGTCGGTCCATACGCAAGGTGTCATCCCGAGCGGAGGCGAGGGATCTTCTCCTCGGGTAGCCGGAGCCTGCTCCTGACGCACCGGTCCAGCCGCGCGTAGGCAAGATCCCTCGCTCCGCTCGGGATGACACTCCCGAGGCATGTCGAGATCGTACCTTCCGCTGCCCCGCTGCCCCGCTGCCCCGCTGCCCCGCTGCCCCGCTGCCCCGCTGCCCCCTTACCTTACAGCATGCCCAAGTCCCGTCGCCGCACCTTTCCCTGGGCCAATTGGTCCAACGAGCGGCTCATGCAGGTCCGGATGTGTGACCTGGGGGTCACCATCGAGGGGACCTGGCTCGAGGAGTGCGTCACCGACCTCTATGCCGAGCTCGAGGCGCGGGGCCTGGTGCTGCGTCCCCACTGCTGGCTGTCCGACGAGTGGTTCTCCCCGGCGGGTGTGGCCGGGATCGCCATCCCGTTCTACCTGGCGCATGAGCGGCTGCGGCGGCTCGAGCGGTCGCAGATGCTGGAAGTGGAGGGGGGCAGCCGGGTGGAATGCATGCGGATCCTGCGCCACGAGGCGGCCCATGCCTTCCAGCATGCCTACCAGCTGCAGCGCCGCCGCCGCTGGCGGGAGCTGTTCGGCAGCAGCACCCGGAAATATCCCGAGTACTATCGCGCCGATCCCGGCAGCAAGCGCTACGTGCAGCACCTGCGGCTCTGGTACGCCCAGGCCCATCCTGATGAGGACTTCGCCGAGACCTTTGCGGTCTGGCTCCGGCCCCGGAGCGGCTGGAAGAAGCGCTACGCCGGTTGGCCAGCCCTCAAGAAGCTGGAGTACGTCGACGAACTGATGGCCGAACTCGCGGGGGTCAAGCCGCCGTCACTGCCGCGCCGCCGGGTCGACCCGCTCCGGATGTTCAAGATGACCATCGGCGAGCACTACCAGAACAAGCGCAGCCACTACGGGGTCTCCTATCCCAACACCTGGGACGTGGACCTCCGCCGCCTCTTCGGCGATCCCACCGAGGACCCGCGCCGGGGCGAGGCCGCCTCGGCGTTCCTGCGCCGCAACCGGGCCCAGATCCGCGAGCTGGTCTCCCGCTGGACCGGCGAGTACCAGTTCACCCTCGACACCGTCCTCACCGACATGATCGGGCGCTGCCGCGAGCTCAAGCTCCGGGCGGTGGGGTCGGAGCGCCGGCTCAAGCTGGACTTCACCGTGCTGCTCACCGTCAAGACGATGCACATGCTGTACTCCACCGCGCGAAGGGAGTGGATCCCGCTATGAAGAAGCTCCGCGTGCTGGCCCTGATGCATCCCGACCTGGTGCCCCCCGAGACGCTGGACGAGGCGACTGCCAAGGAGGCCTTTGCCTGGAAGACCGAGTACGACGTGACCTCGACCCTGCGGGGCCTGGGCCACGAGGTGCTCTCCCTCGGCGTGCAGTACGACCTCCTGCCGATCAAGAAGGCCGTGGACGAGTGGCACCCGGACATCGCCTTCAACCTGCTCGAGGAGTTCCACGGCGAGACGATGTTCGACCACTCGGTCGTGAGCTTCCTCGAGCTGCTCCGGCTCAAGTACACCGGCTGCAACCCCATGGGGATGATGCTGGCCCGCGGCAAGGCGCTCTCCAAGAAGCTGCTGGCCTACAGCCGGATCCGGACCCCGGCCTTCGCCGTCTTCCCCCGCGGCCGCAAGGTCCGGCGGCCCGCCAAGCTCGGCTTCCCGCTGATCGTCAAGAGCCTGGTGGAGCACGCCTCGATCGGGATCGCCCAGGCCTCGGTGGTGGACAGTGACGAGAAGCTCGCCGACCGGGTGGCCCTGGTCCACGACCGGATCGGCACCGATGCCATCGCCGAGGAGTACATCGACGGCCGCGAGCTCTATTCGGCGGTGCTGGGCAACGAGCGGCTCCAGGTCCTGCCCACCTTCGAGCTCAAGTTCGGCGACCTCCCGGCCAACGTCCCCCGGATCGCGACGGCACGGGTCAAGCATGACCCCGAGTACCAGGAGAAGCGGGGGATCTACGCCGAGGAGGCGAAGGACCTCCCCCCGGAGATCGTCAAGCACATCGTCAAGGTCACCAAGCGGATCTACCGGATCCTCGAGCTCGACGGCTATGCCCGGATCGACTTCCGCCTCAGTCCCGATGGCGGTCTCTACTTCCTCGAGGCCAATCCCAATCCCGACGTCGCCTTCCGCGAGGAGTTCGCCGGGGGGGCCGAGGCCGCGGGGATGACCTATCCGGAGATGATCCAGCGAATCGTGATGCTCGGGATGCGGCGCGGGGGATCACGGGCGTGAGCGGGGCCGCCGGACCCCCGGTGGCCCCCCGTGTTCCGACCGAGCGGGTCGACCACGGCGACCGCCGACCGGACGACTACGCCTGGCTCAAGCAGAAGGCCGATCCCGCCGTGCTCCAGTACCTCGCGGCGGAGAATGCCTGGACCGAGTCGGTCCTGGCACCGCTCGCCCCGCTCCGGGCGACCCTCTACGACGAGATGTACGGCCGGATCAAGCATGCCGACCGCTCCGTTCCGTATCCCCACCACGGGTACTGGTACTATCACCGGACCGAGACCGGGCGGCAGTACCCGATTCACTGCCGCCGGGCCGGCAGTGCCGAGGCGCCCGAGGAGGTCCTGCTCGACCTCAACGTCATGGCGGAGGGCCGCCAGTACCTGGCGCTGGGCGAGTTCGCCCCCAGCGACGACGGCCGATTCCTGGCCTTCAGCACCGACGAGACCGGGTTCCGCGAGTACACCCTCCAGGTCAAGGACCTCCACGCCGGGATGGTGCTGCCCGAGCGCCTCGCCGCCACCGGCTCGGCGGCATGGGCCGCCGACAACCGCACCCTCTTCTACACCGTGGAGGACCACGCCAAGCGGAAGTACCGGCTCTACCGCCACCGCCTCGGCGATCCGGACGACGTGCTGGTGTACGAGGAGACCGACGAGCGGTTCGGGATCGGCGTCGCACGGATGCGCGGCGACCGGTACCTCATGCTGCACATCGGCAGCCACACCACCAGCGAGATGTGGTTCCTCCCGGCCGACCGGCCGGAGGGGCCCTGGACCCTCCTCGCCGAGCGGGTGGCCGACCAGGAGTACCAGGCGGCCCACCACGGGGACCGGTTCTTCATCATGGTCAACGACACCGGGCGCAACTTCCGGGTGGTCACCGCCCCGGTGGCCACGCCGGGGCGGGAGCACTGGGTGGAGTGGCAGGGGCATCGTGACACCGTCCTGCTCGAGGACGTGGACCTCTTCGCCCATCACCTGGTGCTGTGGGAGCGGGAGGAGGGACTGCCGCAGGCCCGGGTGACCGACCTCGACACCGGGGAGACGCATCACCTGGCCTTCCCCGAGGAGGTGTACGAGATCTACCCGGGGATGAACCGGGCGTGGGACACCACCGTGCTGCGGCTGGAGTACCAGTCCCTGGTCACTCCTCCCACGGTGTACGACTATGACATGCGCACCCGCGACCGGGTCATGCTCAAGCAGAAGGAAGTGGCCGGCGGGTACGACGCCTCCCGCTACCACACCCGACGCCTGCATGCCCGCGCGCCCGACGGGGTGCAGGTGCCGATCTCCCTGGTCTATCGTGACGACGCCCGCGGTCCCGGCCACGACGCGGCGGGCCCGCTGCTGCTCAAGGGGTATGGCGCCTACGCCTACCCCTATCCGGTGGGCTTCAGCTCGGAGCGGCTCTCGCTCCTCGATCGCGGGGTGATCATCGCCATCGCGCATGTCCGGGGCGGGGGGGAGCTGGGCCGCCCCTGGCACGATGCCGGCCGGATGCAGCACAAGATGAACACCTTCACCGACTTCATCGCCTGTGCCGATGCCCTGGTCGCGGAGGGCTGGGCCGATCCCGCCCGCCTGGTGGCCGAGGGGGGGAGCGCCGGGGGGCTCCTGATGGGCGCGGTCACCAACCTCCGGCCCGAGCGCTGGCGGGCGGTGGTGAGCCACGTGCCGTTCGTCGACGTGCTGAACACCATGCTCGATCCGGATCTGCCGCTCACCGTGGGGGAGTACGAGGAATGGGGCAACCCGGCCCTGCCCGAGGAGTACGCCTGGATGCGGGCCTACTGTCCCTACACGAACCTCAAGCCGGGCAACTACCCGGCGATGCTGGTGCGCACGGCGCTGCATGACAGCCAGGTGATGTACTGGGAGCCGGCCAAGTACGTGGCCCGGATCCGGACGCTGCAGGCCAACGCCGCCCCGATCCTGCTCGAGACCAACATGGGCGCGGGGCACGGCGGCGCGTCGGGCCGCTATGACCGCCTCCACGAGGTGGCGCTCGATTACGCCTTCATCCTCTGGCAGATGGACCTGGCCGGTCGCCCCGGCTCGGGCGCCTGACCGATGCAGATCGCCAGCGCCACCAGCGAGATCGCCGCCGCGCTCCTCCTGGCCCTGATCACCCTCGCCCTCACCGCGCTCTCGGCGTTCCTGTACCAGCGCTACCGCAAGACCTACTTCGTCTGGTGGGCGGTGGGGTGGGGGCTGTACGCCCTGCGGATCGGCGCCATCATCACCTTCCTCGAGACCGAGAACTGGCGCTGGCTCTACCTCCACCAGGTCATCACCGGGTGGACCGCGCTGGCCCTGCTGGGGGCCGCGCTGAGCTTTGCCCAGCCCCGGCGCCTCGAGCCGCGCTGGCTCGCGGCCGGGGTCCTCTTCCCGGTGGCCTGGGCCTGGGTCGCGATCTATCAGCTCGAGAGCTTCACCCTTGCCGCAACCGCGACCGTCGTCCTCATGGCGCTGGCCACCGGATGGACCGGCCTCACCTTCCTGCGGTACCGGCGGCGGACCGGATCCGGCGCTGCCCGGTTGGTCGGCGTGGCGTTCCTGCTCTGGGGCGTGCACCACCTCGACTACCCCCTGCTCCGGGCCCGTGGCCTGCTGACGCCCTGGAGCTACTACCTCGACATCGCCTTCATTCTGGTGACCGGCATCGGGGTCCTGCTCCTCGTCCTCGAGGACCAGGCGCGCGGGCTCCGGACCCTCGCCGCGCTGTCGGGGGAGTTGCAGCGCGGGGCCGCCCGCGAGGAGGCGCTCGATGCCCTGCTCGACCGCCCGCTGGGGCTGGCCGGGGTGCGCGGCAGCGCCATGTACCAGGTCGCCGGGGGCGGGCGAAGCGGCCGGTTCGTGCGCGGGGCCGGGGTGGCCAGCGGCTGGGCCGGCCATGCCCCCGCCGGCGAGATGGCCCGCGTCATCGCGGCCGTGGTGTCCGGGGGAAAGCCGGCCTTCACCGCCACCGCGGCGGCACCGACGGGGGGCGGGGCCGTGTATCCCTTCACCGCCGTGCTTCCGGTCATCCGCGGCTCGGCGGTGCGCGATGCCCTGGTGATCGTCGGCAGCACCAGCGACCCGTTCACCGCCCTCGACGAGTCATTCCTGGTGGCGCTGGGCCAGCAGGTGGGCGCGGCGCTCGAGAATGAGGAACTCTACCAGCGGCTGACCCTGCGCACCCTCGAGCTGGAGCAGCTCTCGCTGCGGATGATCCAGCAGCACGAGGAACAGCGCCGCCGGCTCTCGCTCGAGCTGCACGATGAGACCGCCCAGGTCTTCAGCGCGGTGAAGATCCAGCTGGGCATGATCCGCGAGAACGCCTCCCCCGCCGAGGCCGAGCGGCTGGGACAGGTCGTGGCCCTGGTGGACGAGGGGATGCGAAGCATTCGCCGCGTCACCGAGGACCTGCGGCCCTCACTCCTGGATGACCTGGGGCTGGTGCCGGCGCTCCGGGCCCTGGCCCAGGCCTGCGAGACGCGGACCGGGATGACGGTATCGTTCACCCATGCCCCGATCCCGTGGCCCCCGGGCGAGGAGGCCGAGCTGGCACTGTTCCGGGGATTGCAGGAGGCGCTCAGCAATGCCGTCCGTCACGCCGGCGCCACCACCATCGCCGTGGCGGTCGGGGTGGAGGGGGACCGGGTCGCGTTGACGGTGGAGGACAACGGCAGCGGGTTGCCCGAGGGCTTTACCCTGGACGCCCTGAGCCGGGTCGGGCACATGGGCCTGGCCGGGATGCACGAGCGGCTGGCCGCCCTCGGCGGGGAAGTGCGCATGGAGCGGGGGGCGAGTGGCGGCCTCCGGCTGCGGTTGCTGGTTCCACTGGGGAGGATATCCGATGAGTGAAACGCCAATCCGCATCGTCGTGGCCGACGACCACGCCCTGGTCCGCGCCGGGATCACCGGGGTGTTCGCCGCCTCGCCCGAGTTCGAGCTGGTCGGCGAGGCGGCCAACGGCCAGCAGGCGATCGACCTGGTGCACCAGCACGCTCCCCATGTGGCAGTGCTCGACATCTCGATGCCGGGAATGAGCGGCCTCGAGGCGGCGGCCGTGTTGCGGCGCGACCACCCCGAGCTCCGGATCCTGATCCTCTCGGTGCACGATCACCCGGAGTACGTGATGGAGAGCATCCGCGCCGGCGCCAACGGCTACCTGCGCAAGGATGCCGAGCCGCGCGAGCTGCGCGATGCCATCCGGGCGGTGGCCCGCGGCGACGCCTACTACAGCCCCACCGTGGCGCGCCAGCTCAACGCCGCCCTCCGCGGCGAGGCGCCCGCGAACCCGCCCACCGATCACGCGGCCCGCCTCGAGTCGCTGACCCGCCGCGAACGCGATGTCCTGCTGGGCGTGACCGCGGGAAAGACCAACAAGCAGGTGGCCGCCGACCTGGGCCTGAGCCCGCGGACGGTCGAGAGCTATCGCGAGAGCCTGATGCGGAAACTGGAGATCTACACGGTGGCGGAATTGACGCGGTTTGCGCTGGAGGCGGGGGTGGGGGAGCAGGGAACGGGGAATAGGGAATAGGGAATGGGGAATGGGGAATGGGGACTGGGGACTGGGGACTGGGGTGTCGGGTGTCGGGTGTCGGTGAATCCCTGCGTGGGAGGTGTTGACTCGCTCGCAAATCTGCACACCTTCCGGTCCGCTGCCCCGCTGTCCCGCTGTCCCGCTGTCCCGCTGTCCCGCTGTCCCGCTGTCCCGCTGTCCCGCTGTCCCGCTGTCCCGCTGTCCCGCTGTCCCGCTGTCCCGCTGTCCCGCTGTCCCGCTGTCCCGCTGTCCCGCTGTCCCGCTGTCCCGCTGTCCCGCTGCCCCGCTGCCCCGCTGCCCCGCTGCCCCGCTGCCCGCTACCGCGTACTGATGATGATCCCGTCGTAATCCTCCTCGGGGATGTACAGGATCTCGACCTGGTCGCCCGGCCGCCACCGATCCGCGACCGATTGCAGGACCGTGTCGCTGTCCCGGTGCAGCACGCCATCCACCTGAAACTGGAATCGCACCCGGCCGAGGCGAATGCCCAGTTCGTCCTTCTCGCTGTCGATCGAGATGATCTCGGCGATGGCCGGTGTGCCGAGACTGAGAAAGCGCCGCAACCGCCGCCGCCGCCCGCCCGCCCTGGCCGCCACGATCGCCGGCAGCACCCCGAAGGTCACCAACCCCAGGAAGATGCTGGCGATCGCCCCCCAGGCTCCCCCCCCGCCCGTCAGGCTGCCGTCCGAGTTCATGTAGCGCCACATGGAGGGAGCGAGTTTGTCGAACCGCTCCCTGGCCTCCCCCTGCAACGGGCGCGGCGCCGGTGGGAGTGCCATGGGAGCGGGCACCGCGCGATGGGTCAACGCCTGCGTCGATGGAGACGCCGCGACCGCCACCGCCTCGGTCGCCAGCAGGGCCTGCCGCACCTCGCGGGCAGACTGGAACCGCTGGGCCGGCGAGGGCCGCAGCATCCGCGACAGCACCTGCTGCTGCCGCTCGCCCCCCGGGAGGGTACTGGGCACCTCGATCCGCCCCTCGGCGTTCATGAACTGGGGCGGCGCGTTGCCGGTCAGCAGGTGCAGGAAGGTCGCGGCCAGGGCGTAGAGGTCGCTGGCCGGCGTGGCCTGGCCCATGTGCTGCTCGTAGGGCATGTAGCCGTAGGTGCCCACGATGGTGGAGCCATCCTGCCCCGCCGGGGCGATGGCACTCCGCACTGCGCCGAAGTCCACCAGGGTCGGGTAGCCATCGGGCCGGAGGATGATGTTGGCGGGCTTGATGTCGCGGTGGAGGATCGGCGGCACCCGGCTGTGGAGATAGTCGAGCACGCCGAGCAGCTCGAGCAGGATGTGCGACGCATCGGTGGGGTCGAGGTGGTGGCGCTCCGCGATCAGCGCCTCGAGCGACTTCCCCTCGATGAACTCCATCACCAGGAACGCCGCCTCACGCCCCTCCC
This sequence comes from Gemmatimonadales bacterium, assembly GCA_048499805.1. GTDB lineage: Bacteria > Gemmatimonadota > Gemmatimonadetes > Gemmatimonadales > GWC2-71-9 > JAWXBA01. The sequence goes on from JASNZF010000004.1 coordinate 495,338, forward strand.
ACCGGGCCTTGAGCGAGTCGTAGATCTCGGGCACGCCATGGTGACGCACCGCGCGCATCACCGACGCCTCCCGCTCGAAGAGCTCGAACCCCTTGAAGCTGTCCACCTTCTGGGTGTCCAGCATCTTGATCGCGACCTCGCGACCAGACTGCTCGTCCCGGGCCAGCAGGGTGCGGCCGAAGGCCCCCTGTCCCAGGGTGCGGATCACGGTGTAGCGGTCGGCGATTCGGGGGGTGGTGGTTTCGGGCATGATGTTGGGAATGTAGGGGGGCGGTGGGGCAGGGGGGCAGGGGGCGGATGGTCGGCGGGTCCGCGGGTCGGCGGGTCAGCGGGTCAGCGGGTCAGCGGGTCGGCGGGTCGGCGGGTCGGCGGGTCCGCGGGTCGGCGGGTCGGCGGGTCAGGTTCCCAGCTGGGCACCGGATTATGGGCTGGATTGGGTGACGCAGGACATGAGTACTATTGACTAATCATTAATTGTTTAATAAATTGAAGTATTGCATCCAACTCGACGCCCTGCTGGGCGCCAATTCCGGAGGGGTACAATGAGTCAAGGCATCACAGAACGGTATGGGGCATCAGCACTTGCGGTGCTTCGCGTCGCCGCAGGGCTGGCCTTCTTCTCCCACGGGGCCCAGAAGATCCTGGGGTGGTTCGGGGGGATGGGGCCCGATGGCGGGACAGTCGAGCTGATGAGCCGCTTTGGCGCCGCCGGTGTGATCGAACTGGTCGCCGGGACCCTCCTGGTGGCCGGGCTGTTCACGCGGCTGGCTGCTTTCATCGCCTCGGGCCAGATGGCGGTGGCCTACTTCTGGGTGCACTCCGCCAGTGGCTCCATCTGGTGGTGGGAGAATCGTGGCGAGCTGGTGATGCTCTTCTCCTTCATCTTCCTCTACTTCGCCGCAGTGGGGGCGGGTCCGTTCAGCCTGGATGCGATCCGGCAGCGACGGACCGCGAGCTGAGAAACGGAAGACGCCCCCGGGACCTCTGCAGGTCCCGGGGGCGCCGTGCGCTCCATCGTTCCGGGTTGCCTAGCGCAGCCGCGGGTTTGTCGAGCGCGGCGCCGGCGCACAGGTCGGCCACCCGCCGCTGCCGTTGGGGCCGGCCGGAATCTCGACTCGCTCCCGCGAGACCTTGACCGGATCCTCGGAGGCGAGGTAGGCGAGCATCGCCGTGAGCGTGGCGTTGCCGCGGAGGTCGTCGAAGACCACCTTGTCGTAGGTGTCGCGGTCGGTGTGCCAGGTGTAGTTGCCGTAGTTCCAGCCCGCCGCACCGAGCCCGAAGCCCGGGGCGCCATGGCAGGCAAACGACGCCTCGTCGGTCCCGCCGCCCGAGGGCCGCCCGGGACCGGCGAAGTTCACCTGCTCCTGGAACAGCGCCGGCAGCTTCGCCATCCACGCGTTGACGTGGGTCGGCGCGTTGACCATGCCGCCGCCCCCCAGCCGCACCACCCGCCCGGTGCCGTTGTCCTGGTTGAACACCGCCTGGAGCCCGGCCACGATCTCGGGATGATCCTCCGCAAACGCCCGCGAGCCCACCAGGCCCACTTCCTCATTGCTCCAGTGCCCCACCATGATCGTCCGCTTGGGGTTGGGATAGGCCTGCTTGAGGATCCGGAAGGCCTCGAGCATGGTGAGGGTGCCGGTGCCATTGTCGGTCGCGCCGGACGAGCCATCCCAGGAGTCGAAGTGGGCGGAGAGCAGCACGATCTCGTCGGGCTTCTCGGTGCCCCGCATCACGCCGATGGTGTTGAAGACCGGCTGCTCGCCGAGCAGTTCGGCGTCGAGGTTGAGGCGGAGGGTCGGGGCGCGGCCGGAGTCGGTCAGCCGGTAGACCAGGCCGTAGTCCTCGCAGCTCAGTGCGATCGTCGGGGTGGTCTGGTTGTAGGTCTCGAAGATCTCCATGGTGCCCCAGGCGTTCACCTTGGGACGCGAGGAGATGCTGCCGGCCGCGCCGGCCTGCTCCAGCCGCAGCGCGAGGGAGCCGCCCCCGAGGGCCGCGCTGTAGCCGGTGGCGGCGATCCGGGCCGCCCAGTCCCGCTGGATCTCGGTCCGCAGGGCGGCCATCGCCTCGGCCGACTGCGGCGTCCCGTTGGCGCGCCAGTCCTCCGCGGGCCGGCAGCTGGGCTGCGCCGCGGAGATCAGCACCAGCTTGCCGCGCACCGCGGGGAGCCAGCGCACGAACTCGGTGCTGTCGGCAAAGCGCGGCAGGATGATCGTGGTGGCGTCGAGGTCGCGACCGTTGGTGCCGGGCGAGTAGCCGAGCATCGTGCCCTCGAGCGAGCGGACCCGCGGGCGGATCATGTCGATGTGGGAGACGCCGCGCCGCCAGCCGCGCCAGGTGCCGTACTGCTCGTTGCGGGCCTCGATGCCCCACGACTGGTAGGTCCGCACCAGCCAGTCCTGGGCCGCCTTGATGTTCGGCGATCCCGGCAGGCGGGGGCCCAGGGAGTCGAGGAGCACATGGGCGAGCTGCTCGGTCTGGGACTGCTCCATCCCCAGGGTCCAGAGGCGCTGGATCACGGGGTCCAGGGCAGGCGCGCTCTGCGCGGCGAGTGCGGGGCTCAGGAGCAGCGAAGCGGCAACGGTCAGTCGGAGTCGGGACATGGCTTCCGTCCAGCGGGTTGGGAGGAGAAGGTCCGGCATCGCGAACGAGGAAGGATAGCGCCCGTGCCTCCATCGGACCACCGCTTGTGGGATGCCGCGGCGAACGGCATCTTCACGAAGGACCCGCATACACCAAGGGGAATCCGATGCGCCTGTTCGTCTGTGTGACGCTGTTGGCGGGGATCGCTGGGATCCCCGTTCCCCTGCTGGCCCAGCAGCCGGCCTATGTGGTCAATGAGGCGCCGCGCCTCCCGGCGGCCCGGGCCTGGCGCGTGGGTCCGGTGCTGATGCAGGCCGGGCACGCGGAAGATCCCAACGGGTTGGAGCTGTCCAGGGTGATGGGCGCCATCCGTCTCGCGGACGGGCGGATCGTCGTCGCCAACTCGTCCTCCAACGAGTTGATCTTCTTGAGTGCGAATGGTCGTGAGCAGGTTCGGGCGGGGCGGGGAGGAGGCGGGCCAGGAGAGTTCGGCCATCTCGGGGAGATCGGCCTGACGCCGGATGGCAAGATCTGGGCTGCCGACCTGTCGGATCGCCGCTTCAACCTGTTCGATCTCGCCGGGAGGAATGCGGGGACCGTTTCGCTCCAGGCATTTCAGGTCCCTGGTGGCCTGAGTCCGGTCGGGGTCCTCGCCGATGGCCGATTTGTCCTGATCAACGCTACTCGGCTGTTGGGTGGGCCAGCCAAGGGGTTCGACTCGACCGATGTGATCGTTCACGACCCGACTACGGGTCGCTCAGTCACGATTGCGCGCATCCCGAAACTCGACACCGGTGATCCGCTGGGCAGCAAGATCCTGGGAGCCCCGATGCTACTAGTGGTGGGGGGCTCGGACATCTTGTGGGGATTCGGGGATGCCTACCGCATTCATAGGGTGGACACGACCGGGCGTAGTCGTGGGGGAATCACCAAGCGACACAACGCGGTAGCGTTGGGGGGTGCGCTGTGGGACCGATACATGGAAGCCCGGGCCGCCGCTTCTCGTGCGGCGGGGCAAACGCCAGACCAGATCCGGCAGGCCAGACAGCGAACCGAAGCGTCCGCACGGCCTGCAACTCTGCCGGTCTTCAGCGAGGCGCTGCTCGATGCCCAGGGGAATCTATGGGTGCGGGGCTATGAACTGAGCAGGGTCATTGTTCCGGAGTGGGATGTCTTCGACTCAACCGGGTCCTGGTTGACCACCCTCGGCATGCCCGAACGCTTTCGCCCCATGCAGATCGGCCCTGACTGGATCCTCGGCGTCCAGCGCGACGAGGACGGCGTGGAGTCCGTTTCCCTGCGCCGGTTGATCAAACCCAACTGAGGCAGGCCCGATGATCGTACGCACCTGGAACGGCTGGACCACCACCGCCAATGCCGACGCCTACGAGCAACTCCTGCTGTCGGAGATCGGGCCCGGCATCATCAAGCGCGGGATCGCAGGGTTCCGGGAGATCCAGGTCCTGCGGCGAACGGTGGACCACGACGAGGTGGAGTTCACCACCATCATGTGGTTCGAGTCACTCGAGGCGGTGAAGGCCTTTGCCGGCGAGGACCACGAGCGATCGGTCGTGCCACCCGAGGCGCAGGCGTTGTTGAGCCGATTCGACCAGCGGTCCCGGCACGCGGAGGTGCGGGCGCGGATGCGGGGGTAGCCCGCGGGTGCGCCGACCGTAGGGGCCGCGTGTACGCGGCCCGCGGACCCGCATGCCGGCCTGGCAACCCCGCGGGTGCGCCGATGGTAGGGGCCGCGTGTACGCGGCCCGCGGACCCGCATGCCGGCCTGGCAATCCCGCGGGTGCGCCGACCGTAGGGGCCGCGTGTACGCGGCCCGCGGACCCGCATGCCGGCCTGGCAACCCCGCGGGTGCGCCGACCGTAGGGGCCGCGTGTACGCGGCCCGCGGACCCGTCAGCGAGATTGTGAACGATTCTCCCACGCCAATGGATTGTCGCGAATGTACCGACGGACCCGGTGGAGATGCACATGGGTGCGGATCACTCGATCGTGGTAGCCACGCTGCCACAGGCGGGCCCCCCGAAGCAGGCCACGCTCTCGCACGAGTCGTGTCACGACTCCCTTGAATCGGCACATCAGCCTTGGCACAGTCACCGATGCCTCATCCCGCAGCTCGAGCAACAGGTGCAGGTGGTCCGGCATGATGGCCGTTTCCAGGATGGCTACACCTGGCCACCAGTTCGGCAGTTGGTGCAATCCCTCCTGGATGCACCGGCCCATTGGCGACAAGGAGACTGAGCCGTCGGCGATCGTGGCGAGCACAGGACCGCGTCGAGCTGTGCAGATGGTGAGGTGGTACACCGCGCCGGGGCCATAGGGATGATCCCGCAATCGGAGGCGTTTGCGTGATGGCAGCATGCGATACGCTAACGTCATGGATGGTGTTGGCGACACCCAGAATGTCAGACCCCGTATCACAAGATCGCGTCGCAAGGTTTGCCGGGTCGGATTGGGCCTGCGCACCCGCCCGACGATCGCTGCACGCATGGATGGTGTTTGTCACCGCGGGCATCCAAGACAGCGGGCCGCGTACACGCGGCCCCTACGATCGCGGTGCGCGTGGAGGGTGGCCCTCATCGTTGGCATCCGGCACGGCGGGCCGCGTGCACGCGGCCCCTACGATTGGTGTGTGCGTCGATGGCGCCCACCATCATCGGCATCCGGCACACCGGGCCGCGTACACGCGGCCCCTGCGATCGCGGTGCGCCTGGATGGTGGCCCTCATCGTTGGCATCCGGCACAGCGGGCCGCGTGCACGCGGCCCCTACGATTGGTGTGGGCGTCGATGGCGCCCACCATCATCGGCATCCGGCACACCGTTCCGCGTACACGCGGCCCCAACGATCGCTGCGTGCGTCGATGGTGCCCACGATCGTTGGCTTCCGGCACCGCGGGCCGCGTACCCGCGGCCTCTACGATCTCCCCCCCCGTTGGCCATGAAGACTTCTTGAACCTCGGATGAGAGGTTGGTGAGCTCCGGCAACTCCAAGGGACTCGTCCACCTGCGTAAAGCGTTGTCCCGCAACCAGTTGATGGTCCAGCACCGTAGTCTTCCGGATCCTCTACCCCGTAGCTCCCCCGGCTATCCGGTTCCCACCCGGCTCGTTAGTGTGGATCGGTTCATGATCTCGAACGTCTCCGCGCCCGTCGACTCCAACCCGGGATTGGTTCCATGCTCCGCCGCACCCGTGCCGCCAATGCGCTGCTCCTCTTCTTCCTGTTCCCCGCTTCGGCCTCCGCCCAGGCGGGACCCCGGACCGCCAACGACACGATCGTTCGGCTGCCCGAGGTGACGGTCACCGCCACGCGCAGCACGCGGGCGGTCTTTGGCACCCCGCATCCCGTGACCGTGGTGGACTCGACCACGATACGGCGCTCCCTCGGCAACAACGCCGCCGACCTCCTGCGCAACACCCCGGGCATTGACATCATCGGGGTGGGCCCGAACCAGAACCGGGTGGCGATCCGGGGCCAGCGGGGCCAGCGGATCCTGATCCTGGAGGACGGCATCCGGCTCAACAACTCCCGGCGCCAGCAGGACTTCGGTGAGGTACCCGCGTTGGTGGGCACCAGCGAGTTGCGTCGCATTGAGCTGGTCCGCGGGCCGGCCTCCGTCCTGTACGGCTCCGACGCCATCGGCGGCGTGATGAACATGGTGACGACCCGGGCGCCGGCCGGGAAGGGCGGGAGCACGGTGGCCGGGGAGTTTGGTTATCGCTATGCTGGGACGGGGGACCTCCAGCAGCTCAACGGCACCATCGCCATCCAGGAGGGGCGCTTCGGCCTGAGCGTCGGGGGGCAGTACCGGGACGCCTCGCCCTACCTGGCGCCCAAGGGCAGCTTCGGCAACGTGACCCTGGAGGCCCCGGTGCGGGTGGAGGACTCGGGGGTCCAGGACGCCAACTATCACGCCGAGATCGGCTACGGCACCGGCGCCTCGGCCCAGCTCTTCCTGCGCTACACACGCTATGACGCCAAGAACGCCGGCTTCGGCTTCGTGGAGCCGGAGGCCCTCGGCGACACCGGCGGCCCGCGGATCCGGCTCCATTATCCGCAGCAGGAGGTGGACCGCTTCAGCCTGGCCTACAGCAACACCGGCGTCAGCTCCTTCCTGGCCGACCGGCTCGACCTGACCGGCTATACCCTGCTCAACCAGCGCAACTTCAGCCGGAGCATCCTGGTCCCGATGGGGCCGACGGCCAGCCTGGCCTCCGACAGCCGCACCCTCACCGACAGCCGCACCAACGGCGTGCGGGTCGAGGCGGCGAAGTCGCTGGGCGCGCACATCCTGACCTACGGCGTGGACTTCTTCAACGAGCGGTCCGACAACACCGACAGCAGCCACACGGTGATCACCGGCTTCGGGCCGCCGATGACCAACGTCAGCACTACCCCCTCCGTGCCCAACGCCACCTACCGCAGCCTCGGGGTCTTTGCCCAGGGCGAGCTGCGGCTCGCCGAGCGGGTCGACCTGGTGGTGGGAGCGCGGTACCAGGACGTGGCGGCCGAGACCCGGACCACGGCGGGGCTGAGCGATCCGCTGATCTCCAGCGGTGACGACGCCCTGGTCGGCTCCGCCAACCTGGGCGTCGGGGTGTCCCGGCACCTCAAGCTGGTGCTGGCAGCGGGTCGCGCCTTCCGGAGTCCCAACCTGATCGAGCGGTTCTTCAGCGGCCCGACCTCCGACGGCTCGGGCTATCAGCGGCCCAATCCCGACCTGGTGCCCGAGACCAGCCTCAACTTCGATGCCGGGCTCAAGTACCAGCGGGGCGTGCTCTACGCCGAGGGGTTCGTCTTCCGCAACGAGATTCGCGACGGGGTGCGGATCGCCCGTACCGGTGATACCCAGCAGGGGCAGCCGGTGTTCCAGAATGTCAATGTCGAGAAGCTGCGCGAGGTCGGAGTCGAGCTGCTGGCCGACGTGCGCGTGGTGCCCGGGGTGTTCCTGGGCGGGACCTTCACCAACATCCGGTCCACCAACGTGGCAGAACCGGAGATCCCGGTGGGCGACAACTTCTCCAGCCGGGCGACGGGATCCCTGACCTATCGGCAGCCTGCCGGCCGGTTCTACGCCGGCTACGAGATCCGGCACAACGGCGTGCGCAAGGAAGTGGATCTGGGAAGCAGCCCGATCGGCGACCGGCTGCCGGCCTACACCGTCAGCAACCTGCGGGGTGGAGTGGAAGTCCTGCGGACCCGCGGCACCACCCACCGGGTGGACCTGATGGTTGGAAACCTGTTCAACAAGCTGTATGCGGAGTTCCCGAACGCCGGGTTCTTCCGGCCGGAACCGGGGCGGTATGCGTCGGTCAGCTGGACGCTGGGGTTCTAGCCGGAGGCCGCAGGGCGGGACACGGAACTCGGGGGCCGGACACGTCCGGCCCCTGCCGTTTCACATATCCTCCTGCCCCGCTGCCCCGCTGCCCCCCTGCCCGCCTACCGCAACTCCACTCCCACCCGGATCGTCCGGCCCGGTTGCGGCAGCCCGCACTGATCGTAGACCGTCGTGTCACCGATGTTGTCCACCGCCAGGACCCCCCGCATGTCGCCGCCGGCAGCCGACCAGGTGCGGGTGACGGCCACCGAGGCCACCGTCTGTGCGTTGAGTTCCACCAGCTTGCGGAGGTCGGGATGCTGGCAGAACTGGCGGCCGGTGTGTCGCACCGAGCCGATGCCCCGGAGGTCGAGCGGCAGCGGCAGCCCGACGTCCCAGGAGGTCCGGAACTCCGGCTGGTGCTCGGCGCGCGCCGCGTTGGCCTGCCCGGTGGGAATGGTCTGGTCGTGGACCCGGACGCTCTGGAGCAGGAGGTCGCCGGTGACCGAGACTCCGTGGTCGCGGCCCGGGGTGGAGGTCCATCCCGCCACCAGCTCCAGGCCGTGGCTCTTGATCTCGTCGCGATTGATGCGGCGGAACTTCCGGTCCGGCAGCGTCACCCGCACCACGGCGTCGTCCAGGCGGTGGGTAAAGAGCACCGCCTGCAGGCTCATTCCGGCGTCGGACACGGGCCCGCTCACCAGGGTGGCGCCGAACTCGGCGCCGACCAGCGTCTCGGGCTTGAGGTCGGGGTTCGGGTCGAAGCGGTTGAGCGCTCCGCTGTAGAGCTCCCGCAGGGCAGGGAAGCGCGACCGCTGGCTCACCGAGGCATGGAACCGGACCGCGTTGTGCGCCCCGCGGGTGGACGCACCGAGGCGCCAGCCCAGCTTGCCGATCTCGCCCAGGGGAGTGCGGCCACCCGATTCCGGCGTGTCGGCCCGATCATGGACGATGCCCGCCGAGAGATCGGTGCTGGTGCCGACCGCCCATTCCGCCTCGAGCGCTGCGCTGCCGAGCCGCTGGCGGTACCGGACGGCGGCCGCGTCATTGAACCGCTCGTCGTAGCGGACCTCGGAGTGGGTGTAGCTGCCGCGCAGCTGGCCGCGCGAGAGGAACGAGTGGGTGCCGAGCAGGCGGATGGTGGTGGTGCGCTCGTCCCCGTACTCGCGGGCGGTGACAGTGGCGTAGGTCGCGTCGCTGTAGGTGTTGATCTGCAGCGCCGAGGTGGAGAGCCCGGCACTCGCGCTCAGGCTGCCCACCCCCAGCGGGGTGGTGCCGGTGCCGGTGCCGGCGGAGAGGATCGCCAGGCGCCGCGACACGTCCGGGTACCGCCAGAACCGGGGAGACGCCACGTGCAGCTCGGCGGGAACCCCGCGGTCGGCATCGAAGCCGGTCACCGTGGCGCCGAGGTGGCGTCCCCGGGGGCCCTCGAGCCGCACCGCCGCGAAGCCGTCGAGCTCGTGCAGGTCGCTGTTGGTCCGGAGCCTTCCCTCGCCGTCCTGGCCGGGGTCGGCCGCGCCGGCGGCGGGATCGTTGGTGGATCCGCCGTTGCGGCTCAGCGCAACACCGTCGCGGGCGCGCTGGCTGGCGCCGACCCGCGCGGTCAGCATGCCCAGCGATGTCGCGTGCCGGACACCCCCGGCGGCGCTGACGGCGTAGGCACCGTAGCCATCGATCCCGGAGGCGACGGTCAGGTCGCGGCGCGAGGTCGCGCCCGCATTGGCTGATGGCGTCATCCCGAATTCCACCATCCCGCCCAGGACGTTGGGTCCGCCGACCAGTGACGAGAGGCCACGGGTGACGGTCACCTGCTGCACCCCGGTCAACGGTACCAGCGACGGATCGATCCGGCTGTCCCATCCGAGCGTGACCGGGAGCCCCTCGATCAGGACCGCCGCCTGGCGGGAATCCGAGCCACGGACCGAGATCTCGTTCTCGCCGCGGGAATTCTGGCGAATCAGGACGAACGGCACCTTCCGCAGCAGCTCCGAGAGGGAGGGCGCCGGGGTGGGGGGATAGGCCAAGCGCGCCGGGGTGATGACCACCGCGCTGGCCCCGCCCACGGCGGTCGGGGTCGGGACGCCGACGACCACCACGGAGTCGAGCCGGGCCGCGGCAGAATCGGGACGGGCCTGGGCCGCCGCCGGCGAGGCCAGGATCGCCAGGCCCAGCCCGAGGGTCGGGAGGCGCAGGGTCGGGCGGAATGGCATGCTGCGGGGACTGGGCAAACGGCATCCACTCGGTCGGGGACACGGCGATCGGGCAACGGTGCAATATGACATGGTACGACGGTGGACCGGAACATGTTGCCCCGATTTGCTTTGTGGCCGGGATCGGGTAGGGTTCGGGTATGCCGCCGCCGCTCCCACCCGCCCCGATTCGCCGGCTCCGCCCCGATGGGGGAACGCCCTGATGTCGCGGGCCTTCGTCAAGGACGATGCCGACGGTCCCGGCCCCCAGGACCGGTACCGGCTCCCCCCGCCCGACGATCCGGGGTTTGAGGAGGCGGTGGCGCGGGCACTGCTGGCTGGCGCCAACGACGGGGACTCGATGGGCGCCGAGGAGGCGACCGGCTACCTCTGGGGAGACAATCGGCTGGTCCTGATCATGACCCGGCTGCGCGATGACGCGGAGCGGATGGAGGACGACCGGATGGAGTCACTGGCGAACCGGTTCCTGCGTGCGGCGCGATCTGACTGAACTCGACTGGAGGTGACTGCGGAGCCACGGATTACGCGGATTGACACGGATTGCTCCGCTCCCTCGGCACCACTCATTGACACTGCAGCAACTGGTCGTCTTCGTGGCATGCCGGCCGGGCTGGTTCCGTGACAGATTCACAGTGAGTGGGACATTCCAACGGCGTGCGATTCCGACAATTTCCCCCTTCATTCCCCTCCCGGACCTGAATGGTTCCGCTGTTTGGGAACAATCCGTGTCAATCCGCGCGATTCGTGGCGGGTATCGCCCGGCCCTGCAGGCTGGTCAGGGCAGGCTGATCATCTCCACGATAGCCGCCAAGGTCACCGCAAACGCCGCCCTGCCCGGCGCCACCGGCTCGAAATGTCCCGACGCCGGGACGATCTCCAGCCGCACCCGGTCTCCCGCCTTCCGCGCCCGCTCCGCAAACGCCGTCACATGCGCCGCCGGCACGATCGGATCTTCCGCACCGTTGACGATGACATACGGCACGCCGAGCGGCAGCATCTCTGCGGGGGAGGCGAGGGCATAGCGGTCGGCCACTTCGGCCGGTGTGCCGCCCAGCAGCTGCGCGGCGCTGCCATTGCAGAGCGGGCGCTCCGCGGTGACCGATGCCGCCAGGTCGGCGATCGGCGCCAGCGCCACGACACCACGCACCGGAAGGGGATCGGCGGTGTGGAGGGGACTCGAGGCAGGCTGCTTGCGCCGTGCCGCCGCCCACAGCACCAGGTGCCCGCCCGCGGAGTGGCCGCTCAGCGCGACGCGATCCAGGTCGAGCGGGTGCGAGGCCGAGAGGGCGCGCAGGTGATCGATCGCGGCGCCGACATCCTGCATGGTCCCGGGCCAGCCACCGCCCGGGCTCCCGACCCGCCGGAACTCGATCGACCAGCTGGCGATCCCCGCCCCGGCCAGTGCGTCGGCCATGGCACCCATGTAGTCCAGTCCGTACGCGGAGAGCCAGCAGCCGCCATGGACGAGCACGACCACCGGGTGCGGGCCGGGTCCAGCGGGCAGCCGGAGATCGCCGAACTGCTCGGTGCCGGCGCCCCAGGCGATCCGGTGATCGGCGGGACGGGAGGGAAGCGCCATCGCCTCGCGGGTGCTGAGGATCTGGGCGTCCATGGGTCGGGCGGCCACGACGAGCAGCAGCGCGAGCGCCGCGGCCCGGCGGACGGTCACTCGCCTCCCGCGAGGCCGATGTGCCGGAGCACCTCGGGGGGCGGCCCGTTCCAGGTGGGCGACGGGGTGTTGCCCATGAAGCCGATGTCGCGCATCCCCTCCGGGGTGGTGTAGAAGGCGGTCGCCGTCAGGTTGCGGACGGTCGAGAAGAACCGGGCGGCGGCGCGAAACTCCGGCGCGGCCTCGGCGGCGTAGTGGATGTCCTCGCAGATGGCGAGCTGCTGCGCGGCACTCGCCTCGCGGAACCGGCGGCTGAACCGCTTGTTGCTCTCGGTGTCGAGCCAGACCAGCCCGCCGCGCACGGTGACCAGGTCGCGCCGCTGTCCGTCGTAGGGGGCGCTGACGTGCTCGTTGATGTAGTCGTGCGCCCCAACGGTGCTGGCGGCGGGGGAGCGCTCGTCGGCGGGAATGATGATGTCGCAGAGCACCGCGAGGGTCGCCAACTCGTCGGCGGTCAGGACCTTCTCCCACCAGATCTTCGGCCGGAGCAGGTCGGGATCGGCCGGGGTGCCGCGGGGCCCGGTGGCCCGGGCCTGCTGGGCCGGGGTGTCCAGTACGGGCAGGGTGCGGGCGGCAGCGGGCTTGGGGGTGGCGGGAACCGCAGCCGCGGCGGCGGTACCGACCGCCAGCAGCTTGAGCGCGTCGCGCCGGTTGATGTCGTCGGTCACAGGGCCCCCTTCTTCGCCTGGTCCACGAGGTAGTCCGTGGCGCGCCAGGCCAGCGCCAGGATCGAGAGGGTCGGGTTCTTGTCGGCGTTGGAGGCGAATGGCCCGCCGTCGGTGACGAACAGGTTCTTGACGTCCCAGGTCTGGCACCACTGGTTCACGACCGAGTTCTTCGGGTCGGCGCCCATGCAGGTGGTGCCCACCTCATGGATGATCTCGCCGGGTGCGGCGATCGCCCGTCGGCCGTCGGTCTGCACCGTCCCCCGCACCACGCCGCCCATCGCCTCGATCATCTCGGCGAACGCCTTCTGCATGTGGCGCGCCTGGTTGAGCTCGTAGTCGGCCCACTTCCAGTGGAAGCGCAGGGTGGGGATCCCCCACTGGTCCACCTGGTTGGGGTCGATCTCGCAGTAGCTGTCCTCGTTGGGGATCATCTCGCCGCGACCGGCGAACGAGACGAAGCTGCCGTAGTAGCGGCGCGCCTCCTCCTTGTACTTGCGGCCGTAGCTGCCCTGGGTCATCCCCTCCATGAAGTTGAAGGTGCCGTTGCCGGGCATGCTGCGCTTGCCGCCGTACGGCTCCAGGTGGTAGCCACGGGGGAAGTCGAGCTGCCCCGCCGCCTGCTGCTTGTACCCCCACCACGGTGCGTAGACGTGAATGGCGGTCACACCGTCGTCGTTCCAGGCCGGCATGTTCTCGAGGGCGGGGATCTGCCCGCCGATCCCGGCGCCGACGGTGTCCATCAGGTAGCGGCCCACCTTGCCGCTGCTGTTGGCCACCCCGTCGGGAAACATCGGGCTCTTCGAGTTGAGGAGGATGCGGGCCGACTCGCAGCCCGATGCCGCCAGCACCACCGCCTTGGCGGCGACGTGCTTGTCGGTCCGGGTCACCTTGTCCACGTAGTTGACGCCGGTGGCGCGGCCCTGGGCGTCCACCGTCACCTCGCGCACCATCGCATCGCAGATGATGTCGAGGTTGCCGGAGGCCACCGCCGGGGGCAGCAGCACCGTGGTGCTCTGGAAGTTGGCGCGGATCGAGCAGCCGCGACCGCAGTCGGTGGCGTGGAAGCAGGCCTGCCGGCCCCGCAGCGATTCGGCCAGGAGCTGGCGCGCCCGTGGATTGTCGGGGTGGCAGAGCTGGACCACGCGGTCCACGTCCTGTCGGGTGCTGAGGATCGCCAGCCGCGCGGCGACAATCGGGATGTTGAGGTCGCGGCCAGCCCGCTGGAGCAGCATTTCCATGGCGCGCGGCTTGGGCGGCGCCAGCAGGGTGTTGCGGCGGGAGTCGGGGGTGTTCTCCAGGCCGTCGTTGTTGCCGTAGACACCGATCAGCGCCTCGACCTTGTCGTAGTAGGGCTCTAGGTCGGGATAGTCGATCGGCCAGTCGAGGCCCAGGCCGTCGCGGGAGCGGGGCTTGAAGTCGTAGGGGCCCATCCGGAGCGAGATCCGACCCCAGTGGTTGGTGCGGCCGCCGAGCATCCGGGAGCGCCACCAGCGGAAATTGGCGCCATCCACGCTGGCGTACGGCTCGCCGGGGACTTCCCACCCGCCGTCCACCGTGGCGTCGTAGAACCCGAACGGCTTCTCGGGGGTGCCCGCCGCGCGGAGCGGCGCCTGGCCGTTGGTCTGGAACATCGGGGTTTCGGTGGTCGGGTCATAGTCGCGGCCCGCCTCGAGCATCAGGACCTTGAGGCCCGCCATGGCAGCCACGTAGCCGGCCATGCCGCCGCCGGCTCCCGAGCCGACGACGATGAGGTCGTAGTCAACCGCGGTCTTGGGGGAACGGATCGGCACGTGCGGGGACCTCCGATGCGGGTGCTGGACGGTCGGGACGGTCGGGCGCTGGGGGACAACGGCGAGGTGCGTCCTTATACTACCCTCCGAATCGACCATGCACCAACCCCTCCATGACTTCGGCGGGAGCGGCCCGCCGCTCCACCTGGCGGTGGCCAACGGCTTCCCGCCGGCCAGCTACGCCCCGTTCGTGGCGCCACTCCTGGCCCAATATCGCGTCTTCTCGCTGCCACCCCGCGCGCTCTGGCCCGGCATCGGCCCGCCACCGGGTGGAGCCACCGGCTGGGAGACGATGGCCGACGACCTGCTGGCGGGGTGGACGGCGCAGGGAATCGACCAGCTGGTGGTGGTGGGCCACTCCTATGGCGGCGTGGCCTCGCTGCTGGCGGCGGTGCGTGCCCCCGAGCGGGTGAAGGCCCTCGTGCTCCTCGACCCGACGATCCTCGCGCCGACGGTGCTGGACCAGGTGCGCCAGCTCCGGGCGCGGGGCGAGATGCCAAGGATGCCGCTGGTGGAGGGGGCCCGCCGCCGCCGGAACCGGTTCGCCTCGGTCGAGGAGGCGTACCAGTCGTGGCGAAGCAAGCCGCTCTTTGCCCGGTGGCCCGATGCCACGCTCCGGCTCTACGCTGAGAGCATGACGCGACCCGCAGCGGAGGGGGACGGGGTGGAACTGACGTGGACCCGGGAGTGGGAGGCGTACTACTACGAGACCCTCTACGCCGAGAGCTGGGTGGCGGCGGCCGCGCTCCCGCGCGAGATCCCGCTGCTGGTGATGGTGGGCGGGGAGAGCACCACCGTGCTGCCGGAGTCGGTGGCGGAGATGCGGCGGGTGTGGGCGCATGCCGACCTGCGGGTGCTGCCGGGCGTGGGGCACCTGTTTCCACAGGAAATGGGAGCGGCGGCGGGGGAGATGGTGCGGGAGTGGTTGGGGAGGGAGAAGGGAGAAGGGAGAAGTAAGAGGTAAGAGGTAAGAGGTAAGAGGTAGGAGGTGAGAGGTGAGAGGGAATGGGGAATAGGGAATAGGGAATAGGGGCAAGGGACTGGGGGCTCCGGGGGTGGGGGGGGCAGGGGCCTCGGAGTGGGCCTTGGCGCGGAGTGTCATCCCGAGGGCGAGCGCAGCGAGAACGAGGGATCTTGCCGGGTGTGGGTCGGAGGGGTGAGGCGGGACGTGGCGCTCCGGCCGTGGCGGGCAAGATCCCTCGCCTGCGGCTCGGGATGACATTCCGTGAGCGGTCCAGGCCTGTTCGCTTCGCCTGCGGCTCGGGATGACATTCCCTGCGGGTGTCGGGACTGTTCCCCCTTCCGTGTCGGCCGCTCAGCTCCCGACCGGCTCCCCACGCGACGCAAAGTGCTCCAGCAGCAATCGATGGATGAAGATCACGCCGCCGCCGACCTGCTGCAGGAAGATCAGGTGCCGGGCATGCTCCAGGAACCGGCTGTAGTGCAGTGGCATCCGGCCCTGCCGGCTCAGCATGAAGCGCAGGGTGTAATGGTGCAGCACGTCGAGCCCGCCGTACCACATCCCTGCGGTGATCCCCAGCGTGCCCCCCAGCAGCAGCCCGACGACCAGCCCCGCGAACCCTCCCTCGAACGGCCAGGTGGCGCCCATCTGGCAGACCAGGATGAGGCCACCGAAGCCGAAGCCAAGGCCCAGGGCGTGGCGGCGGGAGAGGGCGATCCCCTGGTTCGGGGCGGTCTTCCCCTTGACGAGGTCGGTGTCCAGCCCGCCGAAGCAGGCGCCGATGCCGCTGTACGCCAGCGCCCAGACCGCCCCGATCGAGAGCACCTCGGCGGGCTGGACCGCCAGGCCGCGCACCAGGTGGAAGAGCACCCAGAGCGCCTGCCCGATGACGAACCCCAGCGCCATCCCGCCGAGCGCACCCCAGCGCGCCTTGTGCACCGACCACTTGAGCGCCTCGACCGGGTGGATGTCGTCGGTCGCGGCGCGCCCCCGGGGTCGAGTCCCCCAGACCACGGCGAACATGATCCCGAAGAAGAGCCCGACCTCCAGTCCCTCGAGCGGCCCCCAGAACAGCCCGACCCCGATCCCGCCGGCCAGCGCCGTACCGAGCGCGACCCGGATGGCGTGGCCGAAGGTGCGCCACGGGGATCCCGGGGGCTGGGCCGTGGCGGGGTTGCGATGGGCGATGCGCCGCCCGTCCATCCAGGCCAGGAAGAGGCCGGCTCCCGCGGCAAAGGCGAGCCCCGAGAGGGTGGCCTGGATCACACCGAGCATTGGGCCGGTACCGAAGAAAAGGGAGACGACGGGGCCCATCTGCACCACACCGTCGGGGCCGGTCCGGAAGAGCCGCATCAGGAAGACGACCGACCCCGACACCAGCCCGTAGCCCCCCGCCACCAGCACCGCCGCCAGCCACCGCGTCGCCAGCGCGTACCGCCACCGCTCGGCGCGGCTGGCCAGCCACCCCGGCTGGAGCTGCTCGAGCATGAACACGGTCTGGCCCTGTCGTCGCATGCCCCGCGCCAGCCAGGAGAGCCACCCGATCGTCTCCTCTCGGGAGTAGGGCTGGGCACCCTGGCCCCGGCGCTCGAACATCCGGTCCACGTAGGTCGCGAACAGGTGGTGCTGCTGCTCCTGCCAGTTCTCGGTCGAGAGGCGGCGGAGCGAGTCGGCCGACATCTCCTCGCAGGCCATGGTCATGATGTCGAGCATCAGCGGTGACTGGGCCATGGTGAGCAGGGCGGGGTTGGCCTCGAGCGCGCGCCCGAGGGCCGCGAGCGCCGGCCCCCCGCTGGCCACCCGCTCCTGCACCTGCTCCGGGCTCAGCGGGCGCAGCGCAACCGCCGCGTAGAGCTTGAGCCGCACCGGCAGCGCGGTGTAGTCCTCGATCCGGCTGGCAACGGCGATCCCCGGGCTGCCGACCTCGTCGAGGAAGTGGTTGATCGCCTCGACACAGGCGGCGCGGTTCTCGATCTGCACCTCGTCGAGCCCATCGAGCAGCAGGGTGAGGCGGCTGGCGTCGAGCCAGGCCTGGCCGATGCGGCGGGGGATCTGGTACTTGGAGCTGAGCTCCTCGAGGAGCCAGGCGGCCAGGGTCTGCCGCGGCTGCCACGAGGAGAGGTTGAGCACCAGCGGGATCGGCTGGGCCGCATCCGCCTCGGCCTGGCGCACCAGCTCGCGCGCCAGGTCGAGCAGGGTGATCGTCTTGCCGGCGCCGGGCGCGCCGAGGATCAGGAGCGAGCGGCCGACACTCTCGAAGAGGGCGCCGATCCCTTGGCCGGGAGCCAGCGAACGGCTCGACTGGTCGGGGAGCTCCAGGACCTGTTGCCAGGGATGGGTCACGGCGTCGGGCCGGGTCTCGCGGGTCACCTCCATCAGGGCCCGGCGGTGCACCGACTGCTCCAGCACCCCCTCGATCCAGAACTGGCGGACCTTCTGGAGCAGGATGAGCTGGTTGGCACGATCGCCGGTGCCGGGGTGGGGGACGGGAACGGCAGCCCCGGCGGGTGCCGTTGCGATCGCCGGGGCGGGGGCGCCGGCGGGCCAGAGCCGGCCGGAGAGCCCTTCCTGGCGCGCCGCGAACCGGCGGAGGTCGGCCAGCACCTCGGCGGCGTGCTGGTAGCGGGCGGCGGGGTCGCGGGCCAGGCACTTCATGACGATCGCGGCCAGCGGCTCCGGGGTGTCAGGGCGCGCCTCGGTGACCGGGCGAGGGTCGGTGTGGAGCACCGCGTAGAGCAGGGCCAGGTCCTGGCGCGCCGAGTAGGGACGGGCGCCCGTCAGCAGCTCGTAGAGGACCAGCCCCAGGGCCCAGATGTCGGACCGGTGGTCGACCACGTCCTCCCCGCTCATCTGCTCGGGGCTCATGTAGCCCATCGTCCCCATCAGCATCCCGGCCTCGGTGCGCTCGGTGTCGCTGGCCAGTTTGGCCAGGCCGAAGTCGAGGATCTTCACCAGGCCCCGGTCGGTGACGACGATGTTGGCGGGCTTGATGTCGCGGTGGACGATCCCCGCCTCGTGGGCGCGCGCCAGCCCGTCGGCCAGCTGGATCCCGAGGGCGGCGGCGTGGTCGGGGGCGAGTGGGCCGTCCGCGATGAGCGCCTTGAGGGTGCGGCCGGGGTAGTGGGCCATCGCGATGAAGCGCGACCCGTCGGCGGTGTCGCCAATCTCGTAGATGGTGCAGATGTTGGGATGGTCGAGGGCGGAGGCGGCGCGCGCCTCCTTGACGAAGCGGGTGTTGGCCTCGGCGTCGCTGGTGAGCGGGGCGGGCAGGAACTTGAGCGCCACCAGGCGGTCGAGGCGTTCGTCGCGGGCCTGGTAGACGACGCCCATGCCGCCCTCGCCGAGCTTGTCGAGGATGCGATAGTGGCCGAGGCGCTCGCCGATCCGGTTCGCCACCGGTGCGGCATGCCGGGCCCGCCACGCGGCGGCGGTGGCGTTGGTCTCCGCGCTGGCGGCGCGCAGGAACGCCTCGCGCTCACCGGGCGGGAGCGACTGCGACTGCTCCAGCAGGTCGCGCACGCGCGGCGGCAGGGGAGCGGTCACCCGGCCGGGGTCCTGCAGGGCGCTCCTGTTACGCTCGGGGACATTGGACTGTATACTAGCCCCGGATTCCTCCTCCCGCCCACGCACCGCCCGCCCCCCCCCTCCCCCCCGGAAAGGGACGCCATGTCTGCCATTCCCCGGAGCGCCGACGGCTACTACCACCCCCGCACCGAGGACGAGGTGCGCGCGCTGATCCTCCAGGCCCGCGACCAGAAGAAGCTGCTGCGGTGCCGCGGCTCCGCCCACTCCGCCAGCGCCGCGATCTACACCTCCTGCAATGCCCCGCCGCCGTGCCAGATGGAGGGCCCGCCCGACGACGGCAACCTCAACGTCATGCTCAACCTGATGAACCGGATCGTGGAGTGGGACGATGCCCGGAAGCGGGTGACGGTGGAGGCGGGGTGCCACCTGGGGCTCGACCCCTCCGACCCGACCCACACCTCGACGCTGGAGAACAGCCTCTTCTACCAGATGGACCAGCGCGGCTGGGCGATCCCGGACATGGGCGGGATCATCCACCAGATGGTCGGCGGGTTCCTCGCGACCGGGTCGTCGGGCTCGTCACTCACCTACGCCTTCAACCAGCACCTGGTCGGGCTCCGCCTGATCGACGGCAACGGCAACACCATCGACCTCGACCCGAGCGACGAGCGGTTCTACGCGGCCGGCGTCTCGCTGGGGCTGCTCGGCGTGATCACCCGCGCCACCT
This sequence comes from Gemmatimonadales bacterium, assembly GCA_048499805.1. GTDB lineage: Bacteria > Gemmatimonadota > Gemmatimonadetes > Gemmatimonadales > GWC2-71-9 > JAWXBA01. The sequence goes on from JASNZF010000004.1 coordinate 514,802, forward strand.
TCCAGGCGGTGGACGCGTTCGACATCGTTGGCCAGCAGAGCACCACCACGCTCCCCGACTGCGAGATCGACCTCTTCGGGCAGGGCGGCAACGGCAAGCCGAGTCTCGAGGAGTTCTTCCGGAAGACGGAGCACACCCGGCTGATGTGGTGGCCGCAGGAGGGGGTGCACCGGATGGAGGTGTGGAAGGCGACGATCGTGCCGCAGACCAAGGGGACCAAGGAGGACCCCTACGAGGAGTTCCCGCGGGTGCTGGGGTCACAGTACCTGCCCCAGTGGGTGGCGGGCGGGGTGCTGACGATGCTGCGGAACTGGATGATGCCGGGGCTCCGCGGCAAGATCACGCGGTGGTTCGTCAAGCATGTCTACCCGGCGATCGTGCGGAAGTTCGAGCCGCTGGACGGCAAGAAGGGCCCGATGAAGTTCCGGGACACCTGGATGCACGGGTTGCCGATGGACAACTCGGCCTACGACCAGCTCATGCCGACCCGGTTCATCGAGCTGTGGATCGCGATCGAGAAGTGCCCCGAGGTGATGCAGGCGCTGCGGGAGGTGTACCAGAAGAACGGCATCTGGGCCACGGGTACCTACTCCTGCGAGATCTACCCCACGCCCGCCAGCAAGTACTGGATGAGCGCCGCGTACGGCCGCGACGTGGTCAAGGTGGACGTCTTCTGGTTCGGGAAGAACAAGGGCGACCCGATCGCGCACTTCTACCCGCAGTTCTGGGAGGCGCTCAAGCAGTTCAACTTCCGGCCCCACTGGGGCAAGTACCTGCCGTACTCGGCGGCGGCGCCAACGGCCTGGATGGAATATGTGCGGAGCCAGTACCCGAAGTGGGACGACTTCATGGCGCTGCGGGCGCAGATGGATCCCGCCCAGGTGTTCGTGACCGAGTACTGGCGGACCCACCTGGGGATCCCGAGGGTGTAGGGGGCGGGCCAGCGGGCACCGGCTCTTGGACGCCCCGCCTCCAGCGGAATATCAGCCGCTCTGTTCAAGACCCCCGGCCCCGCGACCCCTACCTTGGAGCCACCCTTAACCTGAGGTGGTTCATGAACGGCAACACCAGCAGCAGCCGGTTCCGCGCCGGACGCTGCATCTGTGGCGAGTTCGCCGGCGCCTGCGCCTGCGACACCTGCGGGGGCGGTTGCGACTGCACGCCCTGCAGCTGCAGCGGGACCACCCGCTGCGCCGCCGACTGCAACTGTGAGAAGTGCCAGCGCGAGGACACCCCGACCTGACCCCGCCAGATCCCGGCGGCGCGGCGCCCTACGGCTTCGCCGCCCGGGACTGGGCCTCGGCCAGCGCCGCCGGGGTGTGCGACACCCGGAACCCCGACGGGGCCACGCCGATCATCCGGTTGGAGGTCCGGGTGAAATGGGCCGCGTCCGCAAACCCCGCCGCATGCGCCGCCCGCGAGATGGTGGCGCCCTCCATGATCATCCCCCAGGTCCGCATGAACCGGCGCCAGAGGAGCCAGGGCCGGAGCCCCATCCCCATCTCCTCCACGAAGAGGTGACGGAACCGGCTCGGTGACAGGAAGACCGCCGCCGCGACCTGGTCCAGGGTCACCTGCTCATGGATGTGCTCGTTGAGCCACGCCAGCGCCCGGACGATCCGCTCGTTGGTGGCCTGCCGCGGTTCGACACCGTCGGTCAGCTGCGTCACCACCCGGCGGGCGGACGCACTGATCACCGCATCGCCGCGCCGCGCCACGAACCCCGCGAACAGCTCGGCCAGCGCCTCGGCGGCGGGCGCCGGGTCGAGGGCGGTGATCCCCTCGTGCGGGCAGAGGGCGCTGAGCGCCCGCCCGGCGATGGTCTCCGGCTCGACGAACATCGTCACACCCAGCGAGATCGCGGTGGCGTCCATGATGTGGGATTGGTGGGAGGCGACCAGCAGGAGCCGGCCGCTGACCCAGGGACCCTCCGCCGACCACCCCATCTGGAGGTCGGCATCGGTGCCGTAGGTCAGCTGGATCGCCTGGTGGCTGTGCACCGCGGTCCGGGCCGAGCTGTTGCCGACGAAGGCACAGCCCCCGTCCCACAGGAACATCTCGGTATCCCCGGTCAGCTTCGTCACCCGTACCTCGCCGCGATGATGCCACGCTGCCCCTCCGCCCCCCTGCCCCCCTGACCCGCTGACCCGCTGACCCCCTGACCCCCTGACCCTCTGACCCCCCAGAAATCAGCCGTTCCGTTCAATCCGTTCTCGCCCCTTTCCGAGACATTGGATCACGCAGCAGGTGCTGCCACCCACTCCACTCCAATGCAAGGAACGGTCATGCGATATCTCGGCGGAGTCCTACTCGTGTTGTCGATGGGAGCAGGTCCAATGTCGTCCCCGGCGTTCCCGCAGGCAAGAGGGCGGGGCACGGTCTCCCTGGCCGCGGTCCAGAGCCGGCCCCTGGGCGCCCTCGGGCGCAACATCAGCTTCGGGTACGGGATCAGCGGCGCCCTGACGCTGCCGCTGGTGCGGTCGGGCTGGCTGAGTGTCCGGGCCGAGGTCGGGGAGATGGAGTACGGCCACGAGTCAGAGCGGACCGCGTTCAGCGAGACGGTCGGCGACCGGGTGGAGGTGATGGTCCGGACCACCAACGCGGTCGTGCCGATCACCCTGGGCCTCCAGGGCGAGTTTCCGGTGGGCTCGGTGGCCCTCTACCTCAACGGTGGTCTCGGCGCCCAGGCGTTCTACACCGACAGCCGCGTCGAGCCGACCGCCGGCGGGTCGCCGCTGGTCTCCAGCGTCAACCACTCCGACCTGACCCTCGGCTGGAGTCTCGGCGCGGGCTTCAGCGTGCCGGTGTACCGGGGGACGCGCCTGGTCAGCGTCGATGTCGGCACCCAGTACCACGGGGGCGGCACGGCGAGCTACCTCGCCCCGGGCAGCATCGAGGACCTCCCGAACGGCCGGATCGCCATCACGCCGATGGAGTCGCGCACCAGCATGCTCGTGGTCCGCGTGGGTGTCCGGATGGGCCTGTGAGCGGCGGTCCGGTGATGGGGTGGTTGCGGGCCCGTGCCCGCCGCCACCCATGGCTCCTGGTCCGTCTCCCGGTGGGGTTGCTCGTGGTCGGAGCGGTGGCTGCGGCGGTGGAGACGGTGCGGGAGCGGGCCGAGGCCCGCGCCCTTTCCATGCCGGGGGCACTGGTAGACGTCGGGGGGCGCCGGCTGCACCTCGTGTGCCGTGGTAGTGGCAGCCCGGCGGTGGTCCTGATTCCCGGCGCAGGGGAGACGTCGGCGGCCTGGGGGTGGATCGCGCCGGCAGTCGCCCGGGTCACCCGGGTCTGCGCCTTCGACCGCGCCGGCCGGGGGTGGAGTGACCCCGCCCCGTCGCCCCAGGACGGGAACGCACTGGCCGAGGACCTCCATGTCCTGCTGCAGCGCGGTGGGGTGGCGGGGCCGGTGGTCCTGGTGGGGCACTCGTTCGGGGGGCTCTACCTGCGGGTCCTGGCGGCGCGTCACCCCGAGCGGGTGGCGGGGGCGGTCCTGCTGGACGCGACCCACCCACAGATGTTCACCCGGGTCCCTTCCTACCCGCCGTTCTACCGGGTGTATCGCCGGGTCCTCGGCCTCTTCCCGGCGCTGGCGCGTTTCGGCGTCACCCGGCTGGTCAATCGCTCCGCCTTCGACAGCCTCCCCCCCCAATCCCGAGCGGTCCAGCGGGCGCTCTGGGCCACGGCCCGGCACGCCCGGAGCCAACGGGACGAGTGGGCCCAGGCCCCGGCGGCGATGGCTCAGGCCGCCGAGCTGGGGTCGCTGGGGGAGCGGCCGCTGATCGTCGTCACCGCCGGGAAGGGGGCGATGGAGGGGTGGACGCCCCTCCAGCAGGAGCTGGCGGCGCTCTCCTCCAACCGCCTGCACCGGGTGGTGGAGGGGGCGACCCACATGGGCCTGGTTGATACCGAGGCGGGCGCGGCTGCCTCGGCCCGGGCGATCGGCGAGGTGGTGGAGGCAGTCCGGAGTGGGCGCCGGCTCCGATAGCCGGGGGGGGGAGGGGGGGGGCGGCCAAGGTCAGCCCTTGCGTTCAATGCCCCGCAGCCGGTTTGGCGTATCCTGTCTCCCATCGACTTGCCCCTGAACACCGGAAAGGAGTCACCCGTGGCACTGATCGTCGGCATTGTCCTGCCCTTCGTGATTGGCGGGTTCGCCACCATCACGGGACTCGACCGCGACCGGGCGTTCTATCCGGTGGTGATGATCGTGATCGCCCTGCTCTATGTGCTCTTTGCGGCGATCGGCGGGTCCGGCGAGGCGCTGCTGGTCGATGGGGCCATTGCGGTGGCGTTCATCGCCGCGGCCGTGATCGGGTTCAAGCGCTCGCTGTGGATCGTGGCGGCGGCCCTGCTGGCGCATGGGGGGATGGACCTCTTCCACGGCTCGCTGGTGGACAACCCGGGGGTTCCCGCCTGGTGGCCGGCGTTCTGTGGGCCGTACGACGCGGGCGCGGCGGGGTACCTGGGGTGGTTGCTGAAGTCCGGGCGACCGGAAGATGCAGGCGCGGTTTGACGCGGGATTGACTCACTCACATACAACACGGAGGTGGCACATGAACAAGTCCCTGATTCTGGCTGCGGTCCTGATGGCAGCCCTGGCGACACCGGGAACGGCGCAGGACCGCGACCGCAAGTACGAGGCGGGGATCCGCTCGGCGGTGATCCTCGGCACGATGAAGCTGTCGGAGCTGGATCCCGCCTTCGAGGACCTGGGTCCCGACGGGGTCAAGGGACCCCACATGTCCGGGTTCTTCCTCACCTATAGGGTGCGGCCCTGGCTGCGCATCGGGGCGGAGACGCTGGTCTCCAGCTCCGATCCCGACACCCTCACCACGATGAACTACCAGGCCGCCGGCCCGATCGTGGAGCTCTCGACCGGCAACACCTGGTTCATCTCCGGCGGCGTCCACTTCGGTGGCGTGATCGTCAATGCGATGGCCCGCCAGGGCGCCGCGCCCGAGGAGGGCGCCACCCAGGGGTCGTTCTACAAGGGCACCGGCGCCTTCGCCTCGGCGTCCCTGGACGTCGGTCGCCGGTTCGGCCGGACGCGGATCAGCGTGTTCGTGAAGCCGGTCCGGGTCTTCGGCGAATCCGACCGCGGCGGGCTCTCGGCGTTCAACTCCTCGTTCAGCGGCGTGCGGGTTTCGCTGGGTCTGTAGGACAGGTCACGATCCACGCTGCCTCCGCCCGGGAGCGCAGCTCCACCCCTGATCGGTTCGAGGTTCGCATGTCGGAGCACCATTGTGGGAGCGAGGGTAGCGGTGCCACCCTGGCGATGGATGACGCCCATGCCCGGGCGTGGGAAACGGCACAGCCGGACGAGGGCCGCGCCGTCGTGCGGGTGGAGCTGGAGGCCAGCGAGTTCGACTGGGAGTTCGTGCCGGGGCAGCAGACCCGGGCCTGGGGCTTCAATCGCCAGGTGCCGGGCCCCGTGATCGAGGCGCGGGTGGGCGACGTGCTCGAGATCCACCTGGTCAACCACCTCCCGGAACCGACCGTGGTGCACTGGCACGGGCTCCGGATTCCCGCTGCCATGGATGGGACCGGAATGGTCCAGCGTCCCGTCGGTCCGGGTGAGCGGTTCACCTACCGGTTCCGGGTGCCCGATGCCGGCACCTTCTGGTACCACTCGCACTACAACGAGACGGTGCAGCTGGAGCGCGGGTTGTATGGCGCCCTGATCGTCCGGGGCCCCGCTGAGCCGGTGCTCGATGCCGACCGGGTCCTGGTGCTGGACGATGTCGCGCTGCAGGAGGATGGCCAGGTCAAGCCGCCGGGCGGGTGGGTCGAGTCGCATGACGGCCGCGAGGGGGAGGTGCGCCTGGTGAACGGCAGGCAGGAGCCCGAGATCCAGGTGGCGGCAGGCCAGGTCGAGCGGTGGCGGGTCGTGAACGCCGCCAGCGCGCGCTACGTGCGTCTCTCGGTGGGTGGCCGGCCGTTCACGGTCATTGGCAGCGGTGGCGGGCTGGTCCCCGCGCCGGTCCGGGTCACCGAGCTGCTGCTCCCGGCGGCGGGGCGGGCCGACATCGTCGTCGGTCCGCTCGCAGAGGGGGAGACGCTCGCCATCGAGACGCTGCCCTTCAACCGGGGCTCGTTCAAGTCGCACCGCAAGGCGGAGCGCTTTGCCACGCTGCGGGTGGGTGCCGCCCGGCCGTCGCAGGCCCGGCTCCCCGAGCGGCTCCGCGAGATCGCGCCGCTGGTGACGGGGCCGGTGGCGCCGACCCGCGAGGTGCGGCTCGGGTTCGGCCTGGGGTGGAAGCACGGGGTCGAGTTCAACGTCAACCGCGAGCAGCATCACCGCGCCGACCCGGTGCGGGTCGGGGAGCTCGAGGTCTGGGACGTCGTCAACCGCTCGCCGGTGCACCACCCCTTCCACCTGCACGGCTTCTTCTTCCAGGTGCTGGAGGAGAATGGCAAGCCGGTCGACCAGGTCACCTGGGAGGACACCGTCAACGTGCCGGCCTTTGGCCGGGTGCGACTCGCCTGGGTGGCGGACGACCGGCCCGGCGAGTGGATGTACCACTGTCACATCCTGGAGCACCATGCCGCGGGGATGATGGCGCACTTCGAGGTGGTGCGGTAAGGGGGAGCGAGAAGCGAGAAGGGAGAAGCGAGAAGCAGGGGCCGCGCTGGCGCGGCCCTCGGTTCGCGAGCGGAGTGTCATCCTGAGCCGCGGGCGAGGGATCTTCCCGGCCCTGCCCGGAGCGCTGCGCCGCGGCGTCATGCCAGCCCCCGCGGGCGAGTCGCGCTGCCCGTCCCCGGGCATCGATCCTTTCGTTGGATCGGTCCGGGTCGGGGGGGGGGACTGCGAAGGATTGGAGTCCTCTGGCGCGGGTGTGTGCGGTGTGGTAAGGTGGAGCTGGCGGGCCGCGTTTTTCCGGTACCGGCTTGATCGCCGATCGATGTTATCGTGGCAGCATGTCGGCGAAACCGCGACTGCTGCAGCGCGTGCGGGAGAATCTGCGCCTCCTGCAGGCCTCCCCGCGCACCGAGCAGGCCTATCTCCAGTGGATCCGCCGCTATGTCCGGTTCCACCGGATGCGGCATCCGGCCGAGCTGGGGGTGGCCGAGTTGCGGGCGTTCCTGGTGCACCTGGCGGAGGAGCGGGGGTTGGCGGCGGCCACGGTGGCGCAGGCGCGGGCGGGGCTGCTCTTCCTGTACCGGCGGGTACTGGAGGTGCCGTTGCCCGAGCTGGACCGGCTGCCAGCGGGTCGGCGGCCGACCCGGTTGCCGGTGGTGTTGACGCCGGGGGAGGTGGCGGCGGTGCTGGGGCGGTTGCGGGGGGTGCCTCGGCTGGTGGCGGTGCTGCTGTATGGGGGTGGCTTGCGGCTGACGGAGGCGCTGACCTTGCGGGTCAAGGATGTGGACCTGGAGCGGGGGGAGCTGCGGTTGCGGCGGGGGAAGGGGGCCAGGGACCGGGTGACGGTCTTGCCGCGGGTGGCGGTGGCGGGGCTCCGGGCGCAGCTCGAGTGGGTGCGGTTGCAGCATGGCCGAGACCTGGCGGAGGGGGCGGGGCGGGTGGAGCTGCCGGGGGCGTTGGCGCGGAAGTATCCCCGGGCGGCGGAGTCGTGGCCGTGGCAGTGGGTCTTCCCGGCAAGCCGGCACTACCGGGACGGGGAGACGGGGGAGCGGCGCCGGCACCACCTGCATCCCTCGGTGGTGCAGCGGGCGATGACCCGGGCGGTGCGGGAGTCGGGGATCGGGAAGCGGGCGAGTTGTCACACCCTGCGGCACAGTTTTGCGACTCACCTGCTGGAGGCCGGGGCGGACATCCGGACGGTGCAGGAGCTGCTGGGGCACCGGGACGTGACGACGACGATGTTGTACACGCATGTCCTCAACCGGGGTGGGCTGGGGGTGCGGAGTCCGGCGGACCTGCTGGGGGCGAGCTTCCCCGCAGTCTTTCCCGACTAGGTGGCGGGTGGTGCAGGGGATCGGGGTTGGGTGGAGTTGGGCGGGTCCATACACAA